>NZ_JAATJG010000043.1 GCF_011927765.1 Wenyingzhuangia aestuarii | reverse complement strand
TAGCCAAAACCGTTGGCAAATATTTTCGAGCGAGATTTTTTGAAATATTTTTTTTGTAAATTTGCTGTATGAGTAAAAAAGAAGACATACAAAATTATATCTCTAATCTGAAAAATAGATTAAAAGATGAACTTCCTCGAATTTCAGAAGAGATTCGTGTCTATGAAGAAAAACTTGCTGAAGGAAAATTAAATCCTAATCCTACACCAGGACCTCAATTTAATGGATAAACCAAAATTATTAGTAATTGCTGGTTGTAATGGTTCTGGAAAATCTTCTTTCTCGAAAGCTTTCACAGAAGGAGGAATAAAACCTTATGATTATGATAAAGTTTATAAGGAAAAGTATGAATCTCTAATCGATACTGAATTTAGAGATCGAATGGCTCATAATCTTGCTAGAAAAGATCTAGAAAACACAATAAAATCTTCTATAAAAAACAGAACTGATTTCTGTTATGAAACAAACTTCAACTCTACTCCACTATATTGGCCTGAAATTTTTAAATCTGAAAATTATAGAATCGAAATAGTTTTCTTTTGCCTAGATTCAATTGAAAAAGCAAAAGAAAGAGTTCGTATTAGATTTGAGAATGGTGGACATTTTGTACCAGATAATGAAGTCAAAGAAAGATATGAATTAGGTTATAAACACTTAAATGAAAATTGGAAGTTTTTTGATTCTGTTACTCTTTTTGAAACGAGTAAATACAATGATACTCCTAGTCATTTATTTACAATTGAAGAAGAACAATTTATATTAAAAAATAATTTCCCTAAATATCTTGAGAAAGTCATCCCTAGTATAAAAGAGTTAAATAAAAAACATTAGCCAACACCGGCTAAACTTCATGCGGGTTTTGTTTTAACTTCAAAGTTTTGTGTATATTTACTAAGTCGCCAAATCTTCTTGATTTGGCTTTGTGAAACCAAAGAAACAAATCCAAACAAAAAGCTTCGGCTTAGTTGCGTGTTCGAAAATCTTGTCGATTTTCTTCCCGAACAAAGCCTAGCCAAAACCGTTG
>NZ_JAATJG010000042.1 GCF_011927765.1 Wenyingzhuangia aestuarii | reverse complement strand
CAACGGTTTTGTATAAAAATCAGTTTGGGAGAAAGGGGCATAGCCTTTTCGAGCGTACTGATTTGACATAGTTTAAAAGTACAGAACTTAGGGAAAGAAACCAAACCCAAATTGTTTTTATGCGTTGTTGGCAAAATCTTTATTCATAGTAATTAATCATGAAGTCACCGCTAGATAAACCGTTTCCATAGTAACGATTCCATTTAATAGGATAATCATCTTGGTCATACTCGTAAGTTATAGTCTCGCTTCCTATTCGTACAATGTTGTTAGGGGAGATTCCATACCAATTATATGGTTGTACAGAGTAAAAGTTTTCTAGATAATATGTGATGTTATAATATTTTTCAAGAGCAATGTAGTATGGGTTTATTTTATCATCATAAGTTAATTCAAGTATAGTTTCATTATTATCTTCACTATGCTTAGATATTATTTTTATAATGTTGCCTCTGTCATCGTATTCATATTTTTCATACTCTGTGTAAGAAAATGTTCTATCTCCATTTCTTGTTCGTGACACATTACTGATTTCAGTTACTTTAATAATATTTCCAATATCATTTAATTCCAATTCTTTAATTTCTGTAACGTCACCGCCTCCATTTTCGAAATCGCCACCAAATACATAAAATCTTTTTGTAATAATTTTATTATCATAGTATTTGATTTCAATATAGTCTTTAGTTCCCGTTTTGATTTCTTTAATTATTCTATTCTGGTTATCGTATTCGTATTTAAATTGATTTTCAGAATCTGTTTTCGTGATTAATTTTCCTGAAGAATCGTATTTATAAGAACCCAAAAAAGCAGTATACCCCCAAGATTTTGTCATTAACCCATTATCAAATTCAAAAAATTCATCTCGATAAGAGTCAGGTGCAGATGGATTAAGAATTTCTTTAATATATTTTCGTTTAACATTTAGTAACTGATTATTATTAGATTCGACATTATCATCATTCGAACAACCAATTAATAAAATAATTATCAATAGTAATAAAATTGGATTTTTTCTTTTCATTTTTAAGTTTTTGCCAACGGTTTTGGCTA
>NZ_JAATJG010000041.1 GCF_011927765.1 Wenyingzhuangia aestuarii | reverse complement strand
CGTTGTGTGTAAGCTTGAAAAAAAATTAAATGACTCATTTTCTATTAAATAACTCTCAAGAATATTTAGAAGAAACTTATGAAGAAGTTAAAACTAGATACTTATTATTTGGAAAAGATTTATACCAAATATTGAAAGAAAATGAGCCTGAAATCTTCTACAAATTACGTTTTTTTAAAGCGATAAAATTAATTGAAAAAACTTGTTGGGGGGAGGTAGAATCTGAAAATAGCTATGCTATATACGATGACGGTAAAAATACTTTTGGTATACAGCTAGAACCTACTACTCCTGTAATTTGTTTACATAATCAACGAACTCAAATAGAAATTGGAGACTGGAATGGGAATGATTTCTACAAAGAATCTATAAAATTCATAAAAGAAGAATTAATAAAAAATTGAAAAATGATTATTACTGAAAATGAATTTTCTTATTCTAAGTTGAAAAACATAATTGGTGAACCTATAAAATTGAAAAATTTAAATTCTCTTGGTTCTTGTGGTTTCTATTTAAAATTAATTAAATCTGAAAACGAAAAATTCAATAAAATACAAATTGATTCAAAATGTAATATTCAAACATTCACAGAAGGAGTATTATTGAGATTTAATCATTCAAATATTGTTTTATCATTTCCGATAAATTATAAATCATTGAAAAAAATTGAGTTAATAAGAGGAGAAGAATTTATCTCACCTCGAATAATTTCGTTAATGAAATTATTACTTAAACTTGGAGTTAAAATTAGGTATGCTCGATATTTTGCTAATAATAGAAATATAAGCAAACTTGAATACAGAATTTCTGACCTAGAATTAAAAATTGAAACATCTAATCTTAAAATGAAATTTATTACAAATGGTTACTATTTTGAAAATCAAGTTCCATTTTTTAAATCTTTAAATAAAGCTGAATCAATAATTATCCATAAAAAGCCAACACACAACACCGGCTAAAATTAATACGGGCTTCTGTCCTACTTCAAAGTTTTGTGTATATTTACAAAGTCCGCCAAATCTTGTTGATTTGGCTTAGTCAAATTAAAAGAAACAAAACCAAACAAAAAGCTTAGGCTCAGTCCGTTCTCGAAAATCTTGTCGATTTTCAATCCCGTACTAATCCTAGCCAAAACCGTTG
>NZ_JAATJG010000040.1 GCF_011927765.1 Wenyingzhuangia aestuarii | reverse complement strand
TATTTTAGCCCCCAATAAGTTCGGAGTGTTCTTTTAAATTTCAAACTAATATATTTGAAATATGAAATACAAGAAATGGGAGTTGTCCCAGAAGCTAGAAATCCTATCGGAATCTGAAGAATTTGGTATTGTAGAAACCTGTCGTAAATACGGAGTAAGCACAGGAACCTTTTATAGCTGGAAGAAGAAGTTTGAACATAAGGGTGAGGCGGGTTTAAAAGTGAATTACGAAACTAAAAGTAAAGAGCTTAAGGAAGCTGAAGAAGAAAATCGAGTATTACGTAAACTTCTTAGTGATAGAGAGATTGAACTAGAGGTACAACGAGAACTTCTAAAAAAAAAGTTTGGAACGTCCGATCCAAGAAAGATTTAGTGAATATTATTCATAAAAAATATAAGTGTAGTAAGTCTAAGATTATAAAAATGGTAGGTATGGTTCCTAGCAGTTATTATAGGAAACCAAGTCTAGGTAGAAAGGGAAATAAACCCTCTAAATACACCTATCATCAATCCAAAGGGTTCGTGTCTCAAGAAGATGTAGTAAATGCGGTAAAAGACATTTTAAGGCATGAATTTATAGATTGTGGATACCGACTAATGACTAGTTATTTAAAGAAAGAAGGTTACAATATCAATCATAAGAAGTTATACCGAATTATGAAACAAGCAGGCTTGTTGAAGCTTGAAAACAGAATAGACAGAAGTGGTTCTGGACGTAAATTTGTAAAATATAGAGTAGTGCATACCACTAGGCCTTTGGAGTGCTTAGAAATGGATATTAAAATGGTCTGGATTCCTCATGTTGGAAAGAATGCTTATCTACTCTCTGTTATAGATATCCATTCACGTAGAATATTAAAGGATTATTTTTCATTTACCATAAAACAAAACCATGTAATAGCACTTCTATCCTCTTTATTTGAAGATTATAATTATCCTGAAAACATAGTTATTAGAAGTGATAATGGCAGTCAGTTTTTAGCGAAAAAAGTACGAGAATACTTAAGCCTTATAGGAATTCAACAAGAGTTTACTCATGTAGCTACACCAGAAGAGAATGCACATATAGAAGCCTATCATGGAATCCTAAAAAAGGAAGTGTTTGCCAGATTTGATTATCGTCATTTTGGAGAGATAGAACAGATCCTAAAACGATATGTTAAGTTTTACAATAATCAAAGACTACATGGACTCTTAGGACGTATTACTCCTATGGAAAAATGGAACACTGATAAACACTTGATTTTAATGAAAAAGTTAACAGCGTAACTAATAAGCGAAATTTAAAAGATTACTCTTGTTTTATAGGGGTCAAAACA
>NZ_JAATJG010000039.1 GCF_011927765.1 Wenyingzhuangia aestuarii | reverse complement strand
AACACTGATAAACACTTGATTTTAATGAAAAAGTTAACAGCGTAACTAATAAGCGAAATTTAAAAGATTACTCTTGTTTTATAGGGGTCAAAACACCAAACAAAAGCCGTTTAATTATTTTGATTTTAAAAATAATATAAAAGGGTTTTGTGACCTAGTAAAAAAGCAAGAAACTTTGAGAAAGAAATCAAACCCAAATTAATTTTAGCCGGTGTTGGGCAATGCAATTTTGAATCCAAGTATTTATATTTATTTTCAAAATTTCAAATTCCATTTTACAACTTTTTAAAATTCATTTCTAGAGCTTCTACGATTAATTCAACGTTTCTAATGATTCCATTTTCATTTTAAAAATGACTTAATATTTTAGAGATGTATTTCAATTACAAGACAATTTTTTTTCACAGTTTCAAGTGAGAGTTTTTGTGTTTAAAATACTTATCGTTTTAAATTTAACTTTCGAAAAGAGTAGGAGTTAATATTTTCAAAACATAACTACGATTAAAATCGAGTAATAGTTGTTTTCAGCGTTTCAGAGCTAATAAAATTTCGATTATGGATAAAGTTATTATTTTATAATTTTCGCGCGGTAGACAGTTTCAATTTCATTTAAGAATAACTACTGAAATTCAATTACTGGGCCAGTTCGGAACGAGCTGTTTTACTTGTTTTGCCCAACGGTTTTGGCTAGGATTAGTACGGGCTTGAAAATCGACAAGATTTTCGAAAACGAACTGAGCCTAAGCTTTTTGTTTGGTTTTGTTTCTTTTTAATTTAACTAAGCCAAATCAACAAGATTTGGCGGACTTAGTAAATATACACAAAACATTGGAGTAGGGAAAAGAGCCCGTATTAATTTTAGCCGGTGTTAGCTTTTCGTGGTTTTCAGTTTTTTTTTAATTTCAAATTATGGTTTCTATTGTTACAAATAATTTATTTTTTCCTTTTAAAAGGAATCCAAATAAAGAAACAAATGAATAAAATAAAAGAAATAATTGGAGCTATGAAAGGAATAAATATCCACCCAACAGTTCCTAATCCTCCAGTTGAATTTTCAGGGGGATATAATTTGTCAAATGCCCAACAAAATGAAAATATTCCAAAAAAACTGATTATTAGACCTGTAAAAGCACCAATAATTCCACTTACAACTCGTTGAATAAATTTCAATATTTTTCTAATTTAATATTTTATAAATAACAGTAAAGAGTATTATAATAGCAGGGATTATTCCGCCTAAAAACTATTTTGTTTTCAAAAATATGGTTAATAAATTTCTTTTTATTTCTCATACAGAATTTGATCTCAGTAACTAGAAAAACAAAGAAAAACCA
>NZ_JAATJG010000038.1 GCF_011927765.1 Wenyingzhuangia aestuarii | reverse complement strand
TGGACAGCCCCCAAAAAGTTGGACGGTTAAAAAATTAATTATTGATATGAGCTCGATATTTTATCGGGCTCATTCCATTTAAAGCTAATGATATTCTATCATTATTATAATAGCAAATATATTCATTAATTTCCTTTTCTAATTGCTCAATCGAGTTCCATTGTTTTAGATAAAACAGCTCAGATTTTAAAGTTCCAAAGAAATTTTCAATAATAGCATTATCTAAACAATTCCCTTTTCTAGACATACTTTGAATCATCTTGTTCTTTTTTAAGATATTCTGATATTTTTCCATTTGATATTGCCATCCTTGATCCGAATGTAATAACACATTTGCTGCTTTATACTTTTTAAAAGCTTTCCCCAGCATTTGAGTTATTTGTCTAAAATTAGGACTCCTAGAAATTTGATAACTAATGATTTCTCTACTACATAAATCAATAATTGGAGACAAATAAAGTTTTTGACCTTTAACTTTAAACTCTGTAATATCTGTAGCCCATTTTTGATTGGTTTTAGAAGCCTTAAAATTCCGTTTAAGTATATTGGGAGCTATTTTACCTTGACCTCCTCTGTAAGAACGATACTTTTTAACTCTAATCAAAGATTTTAACCCTATGGACTTCATTAGTCTTAATACTGTTTTATGATTAATGATAATCCCTCTGTTGTTTAGTACTAAAGTGATTCTTCTATAACCATACCTACCTTTGTGTTGATGGTAGATTTGAGTAATAAACCTTTTTATAAATTCATATTTATCAGGCTCTTTACTTTTTTGTAAATGATAATAAAAACTACTTCTAGCCATCTTTGCATGATGTAACAATACTGACAAATCATGCTTATGCCTTAACTCATTTATGACTATTGCTTTTTCTCTCTGGCTTGAGCTAAGGCTTGTAACTTTTTTAGCAAATCAAGTTCTGCTTTTAAAGATTGATTCTCTTTTAAAAGCTTTTCTTCTCTAGTTAATGGTATAGATTTATTTTTTCTAGACTTGGATTTCATTCCGATAGGTCTTCCTTTAGGTTGATTTTTAAGACCTTTCAAACCTAAGGATTTATATCTTCTTTGCCAATTAATAATACTAGCACCACTTCCAATATCAAATAGAATACATGCTTGCTCTAACGAAAGATGTTCTTTTTCTATTCGTTGTAAAACATCAAGTTTAAATGATGGTGTATATTGTTTATTTATCTTTGGTAACAAACCTTGAACTCCTTTGTGTTCATATTGCCTACACCAAAGAGAAAGAAGAGAACTATCAAAACCTAGCTCTTTACTCAAACTAGTAATAGAGCGTTCTCCTTTAAGAACTAACTTCACACATTCTTGTTTAAAGTCTAATGTGTATTTTACTTTTCTAGACATAAAAATACCCCCAAATTGTGTCTAACATTTTGGGGGCACTCTATT
>NZ_JAATJG010000037.1 GCF_011927765.1 Wenyingzhuangia aestuarii | reverse complement strand
ATTTTGTATGTCTTCTTTTTTACTCATACAGCAAATTTACAAAAAAAATATTTCAAAAAATCTCGCTCGAAAATATTTGCCAACGGTTTTGGCTAGGCTTTGTGCGGGCTTGAAAATCGACAAGATTTTCGAACACGGACTAAGCCGAAGCTTTTTGTTTGGTTTTGTTTCTTTGGTTTCACAAAGCCAAATCAACAAGATTTGGCGACTTAGTAAATATACACAAAACTTTGAAGTTAGAACTAAACCCGCATGAAGTTTAGCCGGTGTTGTAGGTAGTTTTATTTCGATATTTTTTGAATTTCAATTATATTTTTTTCGAATTTTAATAAATCAGTAGAACATTTTTTGCAAGTAATTGAATTTGAGTAAAAAAATGATTCATAATCATTTCTGTTTGTCTCGTTTGTATGATTACAATTTTCACAAATAAAATTTAGATTTTCAGAGAGTATTTTAAAAAGTTCATCGTTTTGAGATGTTTCAGTTACTTTATTTTCTTCTGTAAATAAAACATAGCCAATGAGTCTTTTAAATTGTTTAAGAATTCTTAATGAATTGTTTTCAGTATCATTTTTTTTTATAAAACTAAAAGCTATTTCATCAATTATTGATGCTGAATAGAAGAGTAAATGAGGGACAGTTAAGTAGTAATTTTTCAATTGTTCAATAATGTCATTTTTTCTAGAAAAAATAAAATTTAAATTTTGTTCAGTTGTTTTATAATGTGAGTCGTCTGTTACAATATGTAGAGCTTTGTTAGAAATACCATTAATTCCATTAACAAAAGTTTTATCATATCTTAATTCGTATATGAAATCTTTCGAATAGAAAAAATTCATTTTTAATTTAGATGTAGCTTTTTCGATGGTCTCTTTTATAATTTCTACATTTTTATACTTAAAACTAGGGTCATAATTTTTAGGTTCTCCAATATGAAAGAATTTATAAATGAAATCTGTCCTATCTACAAGCAATTGTTCTAATAATAATAGTTCATCTGTAAATGGTTTTCTGAGAAGAGCGTACGCAACAGTAGATTTACATTTTTTTGCACAATTTAAAGATTCAAATATGAAATTAACAAAGTCAGAACTGATAGATAATAAAATGTGTTTTGTTAAGATGTTTTCAAGTTCATTATTTAATCCATTCTCTTTTAAATAATCTAAAATGTGTATCTCATCATTTTCTAATTGTTCAATATTTTGAATATTTTTATCAAATGAAATTTTAGTTTCAAGTAAAGATTTGTAATTTTTTTTAGTAAATATTTCAGTTATTTGATCGTATATAATAGCGCATATATTATTTATTTTATGATATTCTTTCGGAAGAACTTCATCAGTTTCATTTTCTATAAATAGTAGTTGCTTCATTATTAATTACCTACAACGGTTTTGTATAAAAATCAGTTTGGGAGAAAGGGGCATAGCCTTTTCGAGCGTACTGATTTGACATAGTTTAAAAGTACAGAACTTAGGGAA
>NZ_JAATJG010000036.1 GCF_011927765.1 Wenyingzhuangia aestuarii | reverse complement strand
AAATTGAAATCGATAATGTTAAAAATATAATCTTCTTTTTCATTAGAACGATTTTTACTGTTTGCCAACGGTTTTGGCTAGGCTTTGTGCGGGTTTGAAAATCGACAAGATTTTCGAACACGGACTAAGCCGAAGCTTTTTGTTTGGTTTTGTTTTTTGTGGTTACACAAAGCCAAATCAACAAGATTTGGCGACTTAGTAAATATACACAAAACTTTGAAGTTGGCACCAAACCCGCATGAAGTTTAGCCGGTGTTAGGTAACGTTTTACGTTATCCAATTGAATAATTTTCGTTTTATATGCCAAACTCCATTTTCTCTTTCTAAAATGGCTACAGCTCCATATTGAAAAACTCCATAACTGCCATATTGATAATATAAACAAGCATAATTATTCTCAATTAAAATTTCAGAAACATATATTGATTCAATTATTCGATATTTTGAATAGTCAATTTTTTCTTTAAATAAGACTTCTATAGGTGTGTCAATTCTCAAACTTTCAATAGATATTTTGTCTTCAGTTTTATTTTTTGATAGGTTTTCAACAAGTTTATTTTCAGTCTTAGATAAGTTATAATTATCAATGGATTTTGAGTTTATATGATTGTCACTGTTAAAGAAATTAGAAGAGACAAATTTCTCCGATAAAATAAGAACAGGTTTTAATTTTTGTTGATTTTCATTATATAATTTAACCTTTAATTTTTCTTCTTCGGATGAATTAGGAATTGGTGGCATTGGAAAGTATTCTTTTCTAACGTCTTTTGATAATTCAGTAAGAATTAAAGATAAAATCTCTTTTTCGTAATCTTTATTTTTTCGACAACTTAAAACAATAAATAGCGAAATTAAAATGTATAAAATCTCATGTTTTTTCATTTAATTTTCTGTAATTCAAAATGTTATCTAACGGTTTTGTATAAGATTAGTGTGGGAGGTAGACAATTCGGGAATTGTCAGTCGAGCCACAAGCTTATACTTATTTTGTGTTTTTATCTTGTCGATTTAAAAATACTCAAATAAGTATGAGCGACAATATAAACAGACCAAAAAATTTGAGGAAACCATAAAAACCCACATTAATTTTATACGGTGTTGGCAGTAGTTTATTTTTTTATTTTTTCCATATAATATAAATAAGCAAAATCTTGTGTTTCCTTAGGTAATCCACTTAGTTTACTTTGTTTTTTTAGACCTAAATTTATTGCTGCATTTATTAAAAACCCCGCACCTAATCCATATTGAAGGGGGATTTCTAAGCTATTTGCTGTAATCGTTCCCAATAATGGTCTAAGAATATTTATGGCTTTACTATCTCCAAGATTTAAATATGTTTTCATAGTACTTAGAGATTTTTGAAATTTGTTTTCGTCCATTACTCTGTGTATATCTAGTAAATTTCTGTGTATTTTTTCTTTTAATTTAATTAATTCTTCTTTTGAAAAGTTTTCATTTTTTAAAGATATTTTTAAATCATTTATTCTATCTCTAAAGGCAAATAACTCAGTATTTCTTTTTTCTTTAAATTCTAAAATTTTATCCAATTCACAATTAATAGGAATAGGTAAGTAATTTTCGATTGATAGTTCTAAAGTATTTATTTTTTCAGATGTGTCACTGGGTAAATTTAAAATATTCCCAGATTGAGCAATAGAAAATAACATTTCTTTATTAGATTTATTAATGTTTTTATAGTAATCCATTTGTGCTAATTCTCTTGAAGCCATACCTAATGGAGAAAATAGATCTAGCTTATCAGGGAAATTAATTATTATATTTTTCAATATTTTTTCATCAAAAAGTAATTTATATTTTGGATCTGTATTTTTTATTCCTCCAAATAGTGAAGGATCTACGTAATGAATCTCATCCCAATAGACTAAATATCTTCTAAGAGCTTGATCGCTAATTCCACCTGAGAAATTTAAAGATGTTTTATTTTCAGTTAAGAAGCTTTTTCCTGTAATAATTATTCCTCTTGTTTTCATATTTTTTTATTACTGCCAACGGTTTTGGCTAGGCTTTGTTCGGGAAGAAAATCGACAAGATTTTCGAACACGCAACTAAGCCGAAGCTTTTTGTTTGGATTTGTTTCTTTG
>NZ_JAATJG010000035.1 GCF_011927765.1 Wenyingzhuangia aestuarii | reverse complement strand
AGAATTGAAAATTAATGATCCGTACTGCTAAAAGGCAACAACGCATAAAAACAATTTGGGCTTGGTTTCTTTCCCTAAGTTCTGTACTTTTAAACCTAGTCAAATCAGCACGGGCTGAAACTCTTCGAGCTTTCCTCCCAAACTGATTTTTATACAAAACCGTTGTACATCATACCCAAGCAACCTCAAAACGAAAGAAAATCACGAAATGAATCACAAAATATTTGAACCACAAGATAATTTAAAGGAATGGGTTAAATGCTACTGGAATTTAGAAAGTGATATAGAAAATACACCTTTAAAAAATACTATTATTCCAGATGGAACAATGAAACTTATTTTTCATTATGGAGATACTTATAAACATCACATAAATAATAAAGAAAGTGTAATTCTTCCAAAATATTTTTTAATAGGACAATTGACAAAACCTTATATTGTAGAACCTCTGGGAATTACAGGCTCATTTGTTGTTCGATTTCAACCGAATGGATTCGTGCCTTTTGCTAACATAGCTATTAAAGAAATTCAAAATATAGCTGTACCATTATATAAACTATTTGGAAAAGATGGAGACAAAATTGGAGAGCAAATTCTAAATGCTAATTCTACTTCCGAAAGAATAGAATTAATAGAAACATTTTTACTTGAAAGATTAACAGAGAAAAATATTATCGACAGTATTGTAAAATCAACTGTTGATATAATTATAGAAGCAAATGGACAATTTTCTGTAAATGAATTATCAGAGCAAAATAATATTAATCGCAGACAATTAACTCGTAAATTTTCGTCAACAATTGGTTTAAGTCCAAAACAACTTTCAAAAACTATAAGAATTCAAAATGCGTTAAAATCATTATTAAACAAAGAAGTTACAAGTCTAACCGATTTAGCTTATCAAAACGAATACTTTGACCAAGCACATTTCATAAAAGACTTTAAAGAATTTACAGGATTGACACCTAAAGAATTTTATGGAAACGATTTAAAAATGTCTTTAATTTTTGACGTAAAAAACTAGTCTTGTCCCATTTTTACAATTTTATATTTTAAAGTCATCGCATATTTGCAATGCAATAACGCAACAAAATATAAACGAAAATAAAATGAAAAACGTAAATCCTGTAAACTGGTTCGACATCAATGTATCAAATCTAAACAATGCGAAAGAATTCTATGAAACTGTTTTTAACATTAAACTTGTTGACTTCCCAATCGAATTCGGAAAACAATCTGGCTTCCCTTTTGACCCAAAAGGGCTGAATATTACTGGAGCATTAGTTGAAAAAGAAAATTTTGTACCGAACAGTAATAATACAGTTATCTACTTTGAATCCGAAGACTGTACAACTGAAGAAAATTTGGTTGAAAAAGCTGGAGGGAAAATCATAAGACCAAAAATGTCTATCGGAGAATTTGGCTTTGTTTCTATCTTAATGGATAGAGATGGGAATACTATTGGATTACATTCAAGAGAATAATGAAAAAAGTACGAATGTACAACAATGTATAAAAGTAATAGCGGTTTGGGTGTATACTCAAACCGTTTTTGTGTTTAATTAAGTATATTGCTGTCCGAAAGTAGTTGCATTTTAATCCGCTACTACTCTTATACTAACCGTTGTGCATAACCAAAAAAAAAGATGAATGTGGGTATCAAAAAATAGAGATTGGAATTATAAACATACAGACCTCACTAAATACTTTATAGAAAAAATAAAGCAACAAGTTGACTATGATGAAACTATATCTAACAGACATAAAACAAGTAATGGATTTACTTTAATTTCGGAAATAGTAGAAATAAGTACTCTAACTTTAAAACGCCAAAAATCATTCAAAAGATTAGATTCTTTAATTAAGGAAAGTTATGAGCCATGTTTAAATAATAATATTCAAAATGATTATATTATAAGTAAGTATCATTCTGATATTCAACTATATTATAAACATGTAAAAGAAACTTTAAAAGATAATAGTGTACAAATTAAAGACTTACAATTAAAATCAAAAGTTAACTTAGCACGTCTTAATGATGATTATTTTAGTAATATAATTTATGAATTATCTCAAATTGATTTCAAAAGCAAAAAATTTGTTGAAAATTCAAAAGTTATTGATTCGATTGTTTCATGCCTATTACCATATCTCCTTTACAAAGGGTATTCACCAACATCAATAAGTGATATTGCATATCGAATGATACGAAAACCATTTGGGATTGAAACCCCCATTAAATTTTTAAAACATTTTAATAATCACCTGATTGACTATGATTTTCTATACTTAACAAATCTAGATTGTCCTGAATTGAAAGAAATGCTTAACTATCTTGATCACGAGAATATTATGTTTTGACCCCTATAAAACAAGAGTAATCTTTTAAATTTCGCTTATTAGTTACGCTGTTAACTTTTTCATTAAAATCAAGTGTTTATCAGTGTT
>NZ_JAATJG010000034.1 GCF_011927765.1 Wenyingzhuangia aestuarii | reverse complement strand
AGCAGTTAACACCGACTAAACTTCATGCGGGTTTTGTGCCAACTTCGAAGTTTTGTGCATATTTATTAAGTCCGCCAAATCTGGCCGATTTCCAATCCCGTACTAATCTTAGCCAAAACCGTTACCTAACATTGAATGCATGTAAAATTCTGAAATAGATTGCCTAAATTTTAAATACTTTTGACCTAACAATTGAGAAAACACAAAGAATGAATCCTAAAACTGCTATTAAAATAATGTTATGGATGCTTTTCGCAATAATACTTTTTCATTTAAGTATTATTCTAAAAATAGTTCCATATGAAATAACTTGGGGAGGGAGACTGAAAAATGACTCTAAGATGTATGTTTTTGAAACTATTTCGATATTAATAAATTGTTTTTTATGTTTCATCCTTTTTGTAAAAGGGAAATTTATAAGAGAATTTTTGTCAATGAAAATTGTCAATATTAGTTTATGGATATTCGTTATCATATTTGGATTGAATACTGTTGGGAATATTTTAGCAAAAACCAATTTTGAGAAGTTTTTCTCTCTATTGACATTAACTTTTACTATTCTAATTTGGATAATTCTACATAATGATAAAAAACAAACACACAAGAAGGGCTATAATTAATTTAGAGAACTAGTAAACAACGGCTTTCCAGCAAGTATTTAAAACAGAAACAACTTTTGTTTTACGGGATGCTTAACATAAAAAACGTTATTCTAAATAGAAATACGTAGTTTTATAAAAAAAGATGGAACGGAAGCATACCATACAAAAGGTATGGTTATTCGGAAGTTAGCCAACATATAAAAAAACACCAAATTAAAATCAAATATAATTAATTTGCATATTAATATACCGTAAGGTATATTTGTATTATGATACGTTCCGAAAAAACAAGAAAATTAATAATAGAAAAGACAGCTTCCATATTTAATAAAAAAGGATATACAGGGACTTATTTATCAGATTTGACCAATGCTACAGGATTGACAAAAGGGAGTATTTATGGAAACTTTAAGGATAAAAACGAAGTTGCTGTTGAAGCATTTAAATATAATTTTAAATTTCAATCAGAACAAATAGCAGAAAAAATTAATCAAGAAAATAAATCAATAGATAAACTATTGGTTTTCTTAAATCATTATAGAACAGCTTTTAGACCTATTTTCAACAATGGTGGCTGTGCAATTCTAAATACAGCTGTAGATTCAGATGATGGAAACGATCTTTTGAAAAATGAAGTAATAAAAACTATTAATAGTTGGCATCAAAGAATTGTTGGAATACTAAAAGACGGTATAAAACAAAATGAAATAAAAAATATTGAAATAGATACATTTTCATTCCGAATGATAGCGTTGGTTGAAGGTAGTATTATGTTAGCAAAAACCCTTAATAAACCTGAAATCCTATTGAATAATATAGATTTCTTAGAATCAGAAATAAATCAAATAAAAAAGGATTAAAAAAATTTAAAAACACATATACCTTACGGTATATTTATAATAATTATACAAATGAAAAGAGTAGTTATAACAGGATTAGGAGCAATTACTCCTATTGGAAAAAACACAAAAGAATATTGGAAAAATCTTTTGAATGGTGTATCAGGAGCAAATAAAATAACAAGATTTGATGCTTCTAAATTCAAAACACAATTCGCTTGCGAAATAAAAGATTATAATCCATTAGATTATTTTGATCGTAAGGAAGCTAGAAAACTTGACAGATTTAGTCAATATGGTTTAATAGCGACAGAAGAAGCAATTAAAGATGCAAAATTAGATTTCTCAAAACTAGATACTAATAGAATTGGTGTCATATTTTCGAGTGGAATTGGAGGATTTGAAACATTTGAAAAAGAAGTTATTGATTATACAAAGAATAATTTTAATCCAAGATTCAATCCATTTTTTATCACTAAGATAATTTCCAATGGTCTATCTGGCCTTATTTCTATTAATCACGGACTACATGGAATAAATTATTGCCCAGTTACGGCTTGTGCTTCTTCAACACAAAGTATTATTCAAGCTTTTAACTATATTCGTTTAGGAAAAGCAGACATCATTGTTTCTGGAGGCTCGGAAGCACCTATTACTGAAACTTCTATTGGAGGTTTTAATGCAATGAAAGCAATGTCTACAAATAATGAAAATTATAGTTCTGCCTCAAGACCATTTGATACAAATAGAGATGGTTTTGTTGTTGGTGAAGGAGCTGGAGCTTTAATTATAGAAAGTTTGGAATCAGCAATAAAAAGAGATGCAAAAATTTATGCGGAAATTGTCGGTGGTGGAGAAAGTTCCGATGCATATCATATAACGGGTACGCATCCAGAAGGACTTGGGGCATATTTAGCCATGAAAAGTGGAATACAAGAAGCAAATATTAAACCTGAAAAAATTGATTATCTAAATGCACACGCAACTTCAACTGGATTAGGTGATTTATCAGAAATTAAAGCAATTGAAAAACTCTTTGCTTCAAGTCTTGACAAATTACAAATTAGTGCATCAAAGTCAATGACTGGACATTTATTGGGTGGAACGGGTGCAATAGAAGCAATTTCAACTTGTCTATCAGTAAACACAGACTTTATTCCACCAACAATAAATACAAACAAAGTAGATGAAAACATTCCTAAAGAACTAAATTTATCACTAAATGAAAAGTCATCAAAAGTCATTAATTATGCTTTGAGTAATAGTTTTGGTTTCGGAGGACATTGTGCAGCATTGATATTAAAAAAATACGTTGGCTAACACCGGCTAAAATTAATACGGGTTTTGGTGCTTCCTCAAAGTTTTGTGTATATTTACTAAATCGCCAAATCCTTTTTGATTTGGTTTTGTATAAGAAAAATAAAACCAAAAAAAAGGCTTCGGCTTAGTACGTGTTCGAAAAGGCTCTGCTCCTTTTCTTCCCGTACTAATCCTAGCCAAAACCGTTAATTGCAAGCGAATAAAAAAACATTAAAAATTAGAAAATCATTTAAATAATGTAAATTTGTATCTAAAGCTGATAATTATGATACAAAAAC
>NZ_JAATJG010000033.1 GCF_011927765.1 Wenyingzhuangia aestuarii | reverse complement strand
GCTTCTGGGACAACTCCCATTTCTTGTATTTCATATTTCAAATATATTAGTTTGAAATTTAAAAGAACACTCCGAACTTATTGGGGGCTAAAATATCCATTTCCTTAATGTAATAAACTTTATTCCCTGACTTGTTTAGAGAATTCTTTAGATATGTTTTTTCATTAATAAAATAATAATCAGATTTCCAAAGTAATTTTTGTCCTTCCCATAAATTCTTTTGTATGCTACAGAAAACCAAGAGATCTTTCAAATAATAATATTTTTCAATAAAATAATTATCATTAATACCATCATTATGCTCTACTAATGTTAGTTCATTTTTTTTATTAGAAAACATTTCAAGATAACTACCTCCAATATTCTCCATTTCATGATTTTTACTTTCTTTAATTGATTCTTTGTTATTTTCCATAATGGAATTCAACTCAGATTTTGTTATTTTAAAAACATTATGTTGAGAATGAACATGATAAATTTCTTTCAATTTTTCTTTTTCAATTGATTGTACATATTTGCTTATTTTTTCAATTTCCTTAAAATTTTGAGAGAAAGAAAAATTAAAAAAGATAAAAAATATTAATGTATATAAATATTTCAACATTTTTTTGTGCAATTAGTTACAACGGTTTTGGCTAGGATTAGTGCGGGAAGAAAATCGACAAGATTTTCGAACACGTACTAAGCCGAAGCTTTTTGTTTGGTTTTGTTTCTTTGTTTTCACAAAGCCAAATCAACAAGATTTGGCGGACTTAGTAAATATACACAAAACGTTGAAGTTGGCACAAAACCCGCATGAAGTTTAGCCGGTGTTAGCCTACGTTTTATATATATCCCAGTTTTAAACAATTTTCATTAATTTTTTCCAATGCAATTAAGAATTCTGTTGTGTCTAAAAAATAACTAGGATATGCTTTCTTTAATAATCGTAGTGAATTAGCAGATACAAGAACTACTGCATTTTTTGAGTCTTCAATTTCTTTTTCTAATTCTAAATATTTATCAGTAGCAGTTTCTAAAGAATTATTATCATATACATTTAAATTTACATTTCGTTTCTCTATATCGATGTTTATAAGATAATAGTCTCCAGGGAAGTTTTGTTTTTCTAAATGTTTTGTAGTTGCACCTAAAGCTCTTAAATGTTCAATTATTTTTAATTCTTCACAATTTGTATAACACTCAACCATTAACTCTTTCATTGTCTTTTCAGAGTGAATTTCTAATATTGGAACACCTTCCTTTATAGCAAATAGTGAGCTTACAGTTTTAAAAAAATTTAACCATTTATCAGGTCCCATACTTGACTTAAGCGATGTATCGGTAATAATACCAGCTGTTTCGACTGCTGTAGCCCAATTGTGTTGAAGTTTTGTACGAATTTGTAATTCAATCTTTAGACCATTATAAGTCTCAGAGGTTGACTTATATTCATAAATAAAATGAATACTTCTATACCCAGATTCTTTAGGTTCGTCAATATAATCTTTGGTTTTTAAAAGTTTATGGTTTTGTTTATGATTCTCAATTAGTTTTTTTAGTTCTTTAAGGTCTTGAACATCTTTTAAAACAGCTCTATAACCTCCAATGTCTTGCATTCCTCCAAGTCCCATATTTTCATTTAAGTCCAATTTATATTGTATTGATGTCAAACGCTTAAGTCTCTGAGAAACAAATAAAGGTTTTATTTTATGTTTACTACATAGTTTTTCTAACCCATTTCTCATAACCTTAAGTGGTTTTATATGGTGTAATCTCCAAGTATTTATTTTATTTAGAGCGGAATCCACTTCACTTTGAGAACTCGAAGTCATCATTGTCTCTCCAGCTCTTGATATTTCTTTCCTTGAAAATTTCATGTTTTTAATGTTGGCCAACGGTTTTGGCTAGGCTTTGTGCGGGCTTGAAAATCGGAAAGATTTTCGAACACGGACTAAGCCGAAGCTTTTTGTTTGGATTTGTTTTTTGTGGTTACCCAAAGCCAAATCAACAAGATTTGGCGACTTAGTAAATATACACAAAACTTTGAAGTTAGCACAAAACCCGCATGAAGTTTAGCCGGTGTTAGCTTTTCGTGGTTTTCAGTTTTTTTTTAATTTCAAATTATGTTTTTATTGTTAGAAATAATTTATTTTTTTCTTTTAAAAGGAATCCAAATAAAGAAACAAATAAATAAAATAAAAGAAATAATTGGAGCTACGAAAGGAATAAATATCCAACCAACAGTTCCTAATCCTCCAGTTGAATTTACAGGGGGATATAATTTGTCAAATGCCCAACAAAATGAAAATATTCCAAAAAAACTTATTATTAGACCTGTAAAAGCACCAATAATTCCACTTACAACTCGTTGAATAAATTTCAATATTTTTCTAATTTAATATTCTATAAATAACAGTAAAGAGTATTATAATAGCAGGGATTATTCCGCCTAAAACTATTTTGTTTTCAAAAATATGGTTAATAAATTTCTTTTTATTTCTCATACAGAATTTGATCTCAGTAACTAGAAAAACAAAGAAAAACCAAGATCCAATGAACATAAAATAATATCCAAATATAATTCCTAAGAAACCTAATAAATTACTTAAAAAGTTAACGTTTTCATTTAAGAGATTCGAAATAATTCCTAATAAAACAAAAGTATTCAAACCAATAAAATTAGTCCATCTAATTTGAATTATTTCTCTCATTTTTTTGTCTTTGTTTCTTTGTTCTCACAAAGCCAAATCAACAAGATTTGGCGACTTAGTAAATATACACAAAACTTTGAAGTAAGCACAAAACCCGTATGAAGTTTAGCCGGTGTTGCCAAATGCTTTTTTAATTAGAGTAAACCATCTAATTTTAATTTTTCAATTAATTTTTGTACGGATTTTTCTGCAGCTTGTGCTAAATTATCATATGCTGCATCTGCAGTAAGGTTTCCTCTCCAAACTATTTTTTCACTATTTGGAAGAAATAGTTTTATGTCAAAAGTTCCTTTAGTAATTGTACTATGGGTAAAGCCTATACTAACAGCATTAATGTGTTTTTCAGACTCTGTTTGGTTTATTAACATTACTACATCTGGAGAAAATTTGTTTATTTTTTCGTCTATATCTTTATCTGTCTCTAATGATAATTTATCGTATCTATAACTTTCAAACTTTATGTTTTCTTCATTAAAATATTTTTCTAACTCAATGAAAAAACCTTTATAAAAGTATTTTGCATCTTCAGCTCCTCTGGATAATATATATATGTTATTGATTTTTTCATTAAAATCTTCAGCTTTTCTAGATGTTATTTTAGCACTTACACAACTAGACAATATTATAGTCGATATGATTAATAATATTTTTCTCATTTTCAGTTTCTTAGTTTTTGGCAACGGTTTTGGCTAGGATTAGTACGGGATTGAAAATCGACAAGATTTTCGAGAACGGACTGAGCCTAAGCTTTTTGTTTGGTTTTGTTTCTTTT
>NZ_JAATJG010000032.1 GCF_011927765.1 Wenyingzhuangia aestuarii | reverse complement strand
CTTCTGGGACAACTCCCATTTCTTGTATTTCATATTTCAAATATATTAGTTTGAAATTTAAAAGAACACTCCGAACTTATTGGGGGCTAAAATAACAACCCTCTGAAAAACATATTGTTGACCATATTGACACTAATAGAAAAAATAATAGACCTGAAAATTTAAGATGGATAACTAAATTAGAAAATGTCTTATTAAATCCAATAACACTTTCGAGAATAATTATAAAATATGGAAGTATTGATAATTTTTTTTCACGTCCATCAAAACCTTTATACGGTCAACTAGAACAAAATTTTGAATGGATGCGAACTGTTACTAAACAAGAATCAGATAATGCAAGACATAACTTAATTAATTGGTCAAAAAAGGGTGAAATTTCATCTCAGGGACAATTAGGAGAGTGGATTTTTAATCAAGAGGACATTAAACCCGAGTCTATTCCAGAAACAAATTACATGATGTCTAAAACTCCTAATGCAGCACAACTCATTATTTTCTATAATGATAAGCCTAACGAATATCCTAGTACACCGAAATCTATAGAAGGTAATCCATTATCAGCATATTATAATAATTTGAAAAAAGGAGTTCCTTTCTTTAAAAATCATAATGGGAAATATGTAATTCTTAAAAGTGGTTTCTCTAAAGATGAGCAATCTATATATGTAATGTCAAGAGCTGATTATGTATGGAGAAAACAAAGCAATGAAGAATATATACCCGTACCAATAAATGAGCTTAAAGAAAATATATCAATTAAAGATTTACCTCATACACTTACTGAAATTACATATATTGATAATTTTTATCTTCACTCAGAGGTTGAATCAGGCTTTCATCCCATAGAAGAATTAGAACAAATATTTCAAGATTACACAAAATAGAGAAATTTACAACTTAAATAAATAAAAACTAGGTACAACAACGGCTAAACTTCATGCGGGTTTAGTTCTAACTTCAAAGTGTTGTGTATATTTACTAAGTCGCCAAATCTTGTTGATTTGGCTTTGTGAAATCAAAGAAACAAATCCAAACAAAAAGCTTCGGCTTAGTCCGTGTTCGAAAATCTTGTCGATTTTCAAGCCCGCACAAAGCCTAGCCAAAACCGTTGTACTGCATTAAATAGTAACACCGAAAAACTATATTCAATTCGAAATTTCCTATTTTTGTAATAAATCTTTTAATTATGGATATACAAGCTGAAAAATTAGAATTAATGAAATTGTTGTTAAACACAAACAATCCTTCAATACTTGAGTCTATAAAAAACATTTTAAAAAAAGATAAAACTTCTGATTTTTGGGATGAACTTAGTTCGGAACAACAAAGAGAAATTGACAATGCAGATATTGAAATATCTCAAGGTGAAACAACAAATTATGAAACTTTTATGGCTTCTCACAGATAATGAGTAGAACTGTAATTATTTCAAAAACAGCTGAGAAAAAACTTGAAAAACTATTTAAATTTCTAGTTGAAAATTGGAGTATGAAAGTTAAATCTGACTTCGTAAAGAAGCTAGATAAAAACATAAACTTAATAAAAACTAATCCTGAAAGTTTTCCTCAATCTGAAAAAAAAGTTGGGTTGCATAAATGCGTAATTACAAAACAAACAACTTTATTCTACAGACATAACAGTAAAAAAATTACAATTGTTACGATATTTGACACACGTCAAAATCCTAATAAACTGAAAAAAGAAATATAAATAGTGAAATAACGCAGTACAACACCGGCTAAACTTCATGCGGGTTTTGTGCAAACTTCAAAGTTTTGTGTATATTTACTAAGTCGCCAAATCTTGTTGATTTGGCTTAGTTTAACTAAAAAATACAAATCCAAACAAAAAGCTTAGGCTTAGTACGTGTTCGAAAATCTTGTCGATTTTCAAGCCCGCACAAAGCCTAGCCAAAACCGTTGCCAAGCATTAAAATGAATGAAAAATATTATAAGAAATTTAAACATTATATCTCTATTTATTTTTATTGTTTGTATGATAATTGAACAGCTTAGATTTATTGGGGCTTATTTTTTTGCATATGTAGTTATTTGGGTTTATTTAATTTTTTTAATAACTGAAATTAGATTTCTAATTTTAACTAAGCCAAAATTCGTGAATTATTTAAAAGAAAACTTAATTGGATTTATTGGATTAATTACTTTTCCTTTACTATACGTTGTACCAATATTGATCTAAGAAAATATTATAAATGAAATATAAAAAAACATTAATTTTGACTCTTGGAATTTTATTTACAACAATTAGTTATTACACATACGTCATGTATGATTTTGCAAAAGGAGTCCAAACAGATATTAACAATAAGATAAATCATTTTCCAAGAGATTTTGAAGTGTTCGAAAAAATTAAAGACGGAACTTGGTTAAATCTAAATGATTCATTAGCAACTGTGAGAATTACTAAATATGAATGGATTTTTAAATATAAAGGTGTCGCTATTGATTCTACGGATATCTATAATTACAATATAAAGACAAATAACAATTCTAAAACTCTATTATTAACAAATCGAAATGATACGCTTAAATATGTAATAGAGAATTTAACAACGGAAGATTTAGAAATTATTTATTTACCTAGAGGGAATTTTCATAGTTATAAGCGAATTGAATAAAACGCATGGCAACACCGGCTAAAATTAATACGGGCTCTTTTCCCTACTCCAATGTTTTATGTATATTTACTAAGTCCGCCAAATCTTGTTGATTTGGCTTAGTTAAATTAAAAGAAACAAATCCAAACAAAAAGCTTAGGCTCAGTCCGTTCTCGAAAATCTTGTCGATTTTCAATCCCGTACTAATCCTAGCCAAAACCGTTGGCTTTAATATTGAATGAAAATTTTAACTAACAATAAAATCACACCAGAACTAGAAGAAACCATTGTTAAAATGTTAGTTCAATATAATTCTGAAAAAATCGACAGTTCAAAATATATAAATGAACCTCTTGAAATAATTATCAAAGATGATAATAATGATATTTTAGGGGGAATTTATGGCAGAAGTATTTGGGGAACCTTAGAAATAAAAACTTTCGTTATTAAGGACAATTATAGAAATCAAGGAATAGGCTCCAAGCTAATTAAAGCTGCCGAAAATGAAGCTCTAAAACGAAAATGTAATTTTATATCACTCGACACTTTTTCATTTCAAGCACCTGGTTTTTATGAAAAAAAAGGTTTCGAGAAAATAGGAACTGAAACAAATTATCCTCAAAGTCACGACAAATATTATTATCGAAAAAAATTGAAATGATTGCAATTGAAAAATTTAATGAAAAAGATTTTAGAAGATTAATAAACTGGTCATCTAATGAAGAAACTCTAACTCAATTTGCTGGAGCAATATTTACTTTTCCATTGACAATAGAACAACTAAACGAATATGTAAACAATGAACAAAGATTATCGTTTAAAGTAATCAACTTGAATAATGGAAATGTAATTGGACATGCCGAAATATCTCCCTCTGAAGAAGAAAATACGGTTAAAATCTGTAGAATTTTAATTGGAGAAAAAAATCAAAGAGGAAAAGGTTACGGAAAAGAAATTATTAAACAACTATTAGACAAATCTTTCAACGAATTAAATAAAGAAAAAGTGGAATTAAATGTTTTCGATTGGAATATTTGTGCGATAAAGTGTTATGAAAATATAGGTTTTAAGATTAATTCTAGTAAAACGAGTATTTCTATAGTAAATGGAAAAAAATGGAAAGCTATAAATATGCAGATTCTTAAAAATAACCTGAAACAAAATACTAAAGCCAACACCGGCTAAACTTCATACGGGCTTGGTTTTAAACTTCAAAGTTTTGTGTATATTTACTAAGTCGCCAAATCTTGTTGATTTGGCTTAGTTAAAATCAAAGAAACAAATCCAAACAAAAAGCTTCGGCTTAGTCCAGTCTGAAAATCTTGGCGATTTTCTTCCCGCACAAAGCCTAGCCAAAACCGTTACAAGCAAGCATAATGAAAAAAATAATATTCATAATATGTTTGACATTTAGTTTAACTTCTTGTCGAAATGAAAAAAAG
>NZ_JAATJG010000031.1 GCF_011927765.1 Wenyingzhuangia aestuarii | reverse complement strand
CTACTTAAAGATTGATGGAAATAGTCCAATTCATCTTTTAATAGGAATAATCCTAAAAGTAGTTTTCTGATTTCCATTTTTTATTGTTGCTAACGTTTAGTGTATGAAACGTAGCGTATAAATATACGATAAGTTTCTGATTATCACTTAGCCAAATCTGTGATTTGGCGGACTTAGTAGAAAGCACTGAACTTTCGGTTTAGCACTTACTAGCTATGTTTTATACACATTGTTGTGTGTAGTGTTTATTCTTTTTCGTACAATTCCGTTACCTTTTTAAAGTCCGTTGAATCATTCATTTCATAAAAATAATTCAGTTGCCATTTTTGAGTTTTTTCTGCCTGTTTATTTTGTGTTTTGTCCCATTTTGGATAAACTCTAAATCCTCTTTTTCCGTCTTTTTTTTCAGTTGTTATAATCCCTTTATTAATCAATTCAGATTTCGGGAATACAAATTGTCCAAAACGATTTTCAGATTTTACGTTTATTACATAAAAATCGATTCGGTCAGTTTCGGAATAAGGTTCGGTAATTCCTTTTATATTACGTTTCCAAAATGTTACAAATTGACCAACTTTTTTAGGCGTTATTTTAGAACTTCTACAAATAATTTTCATTCCGTTCAGTTCGAATTGACAAGCATCATATTCCGTTCCTTCAAGTTCGTTATTGATTTTTGAAATCTCTAAAGTGCATTTATCGTAAATCTTAGTTTTCACTTTAATTAAATTTTCATTCAGAGTTTCAGTTCTATTCATTTGTCTTTAATATTCTAATACCTTATTGAATTTTTAGGTTTTTGCATTACACACAACGGTTTTGGCTAGGCTTTGTGCGGGATTGAAAATCGGCCAGATTTTCGAACACGTACTAAGCCGAAGCTTTTTGTTTGGATTTGTTTCTTTGGTTTCACAAAGCCAAATCAACAAGATTTGGCGACCTAGTAAATATACACAAAACTTTGAAGTAAGCACAAAACCCGCATGAAGTTTAGCCGGTGTTGCCTAATGTATTTTTTATTCAAGTAAATTTGTCTTATTACCTTTTGCTATAAGATAATTAACAAATGAACTACATGAAACTAACATATACTTTGCATCTTCAAAGTGACAATTAGCTTCTTCCATTAAAGCATGTCGTATACCATCACCATCACTTGTATATCCATATATTTGTTTGAATCCTCTTTCCAAAGCTGGATGTAAATTAATTTGACCTTTTATTTTATCAAGAGCACTTCCAAGACTGTTTTTATTAGTTTTAGATAAGGTTTTAGCAATTGATTCTACAGCTGAAATAGATTCTTTTATAGAATTTCTATAATCAGGACTTGTTTTGTCAGAAAGCATTCTTAATGCATTTTCTAAATGGGTATTAACACCGATCATGTTATTTTCTTTTGCTATGGAAATAGCTTCATCAATTTCATTTATTTCTGAGATATTAGTTATTGGGGATAAAACCTCATTTATAAATCGATATCCTGAAATTTCACTTTCTAAAACTTCATTATAATTGATGATGATTGCTTCTTTGTCAAAATGAACACTTTTAAGAGAGTACTCAATAAAATCATATATTTCATACCACTCACATTCGAAGAACCATTTTCTTAGTTGTACTTTAACTTTATTTGTTTCATTTGGTATTGTGTCAATAGGCTTTTTAAAAAAATTATGCCACAAGTCTTTTATGTATTCAAAGTTGTAACAATATATTATATATCTTTCTTTTAATTCTTCTATGTAATACAAATGAAAAACATTCCATATTTTATTTTTCAAGTCTTCATCAATAGAGTTTATTTGAATAGATTCTTTTGCTTTTATTATTTTTATTCTTTCTGAAAACTTCATTTCAATATTTTAGGCAACGGTTTTGGCTAGGCTTTGTGCGGGCTTGAAAATCGACAAGATTTTCGAACACGGACTAAGCCGAAGCTTTTTGTTTGGATTTGTTTAATTTTTATTTTTATGTCAAAAAGCTAAATCGAAAAGGATTTGGCGACTTAGTAAATATACACAAAACTTTGAAGTTTGCACAAAACCCGCATGAAGTTTAGCCGGTGTTGCCTAACGTTTTTTATAAGATGTTTAACTTCAATTACAATATTTAGTTTTTCAGTTTTATTTTTATTTTTTGGATTTCATCATAATCGTTAATTCCTAATAATTCAATTAAGTGTAAAAAGTGAATTTTCTTGTTTAAATAATATTTCTCTAAAATATTAGAAATCTTGATAATTTCATTTTTTTCATTTTGAAGAAAATATTTCACAATAGTATTTTCGTTTAATAATTCAATCTTGATAAAGTTTTTAACTCCTTGCTGTAGTTTAGGTTTTAATGTTTTTCGCCAAAGATATTTCCCTTTATAGTCTTCAATATGGATATAAATATTTTTTATATCAGAAATTAGTATTGTCGTTTTATCTAGAATTATTTTATCCTCAAGAAATATTAATTCTCCATCAAATTTTCCATTTAACTTTTGATATCTAAAATTATTTATCAACGAAATGGTAATTATTGTTATTAGATTTATAATGAGAAAAATTATCGATAAATAATAAAATTCATTTTTTTTATTGATTAGAAAGACCAAACTGATTGAAACAATAAAGGATAATGATATTATTAAATCGATATTAAAAATGTTGTTTTTTACTAGTGTGAAAATTTTAAAACTCTTCATTTTCAAATGTTTGGCAACGGTTTTGGCTAGGCTTTGTGCGGGCTTGAAAATCGACAAGATTTTCGAACACGTACTAAGCCTAAGCTTTTTGTTTGGATTTGTTTCTTTGGTTTTAACTAAGCCAAATCAACAAGATTTGGCGACTTAGTAAATATACACAAAACTTTGAAGTAAGCACAAAACCCGTATGAAGTTTAGCCGGTGTTGGCAAATGGTTTTTCAATTATGGAAAGGTGATAGAATCTTCAAAATTTTTTATTTTTTTTCTCATTGTTTTTTCATTACTAATAATTCTACTAGCAGAATATAATAATTCATTAAAAAGTATTTTCTGTTGTTTTTCATTTTGACAATCTAAACGTTTAAACAAATTTATTTTTTTACATTTTTCAGAATCAAATATTTCTTGAAGTAAAGTTTTGTCACATAGACTAAGTGAGTGTCCAATAATATCAACTTCATAATCGGCATAAATGTCTAGCATATTTTCATATACTTTTTGATAATTCCCATTACTCAAATATTCAAAAGTTTTAAAGTTTTTCAAGAATTCATTTTCTTCTAAATCTTTAATTTCTTTATAGTCTTGATTTTGATCGTTTCCGTATCCGAAGATTATCTTACCAGTTTCAAGGCTACCATGTATATTATTTATAATAATATTTTTTTCAAGTTTAAATCTTTCAAAATATTGATTTATTGTATTTGTGTAATTAAAGTTTATAATATAGATATTTTCAATACTTTTATCCTCAATGTATTTATAGAAAAAGCTAGTAAAATCTTGATTTTTAATTATTTTTATAGATTTCAAATATTGTAAAAGTTCATTTTTTATGTAGTCAAATTCTAAATTTAATTTTTCAACTCTTTTTATTATTACTTGTTTTTTAATACTAGGATTTTTATAAGAATTTTTTAGAGATACTAATTCTCTGAAATATGCATTCTCAATATCAAACCAATTTGTATGTGAACTTTTATAAAGATTAATTAAAAAATTATTATTTATTAATTTATCTAAATTTTCAGAATATTTAGATAAAAAAATTGATAATTCTTTTAATTTATTTTCAATTGAAAGAAAATAAATTATATCATAATAATTTTTCTTATTAGGAGAAATAGGTGTTTTTAATTGGAAATTTTTTAGTGCGATTGAGTTAAATAATTGGTTATTATGATAATCTTGATTTCTAATAACATCAATCAGTTTTTTTGCTATTTTTTGAGTTATTAAGTGTTCAGCATAGTCAGAATATTTTGTTAGATGTTTATGAGATATATCTAAACCGTTTCCAACAATGATTATTCTGTTTTTACTGTGCTTATTTCTCATAAATATTAACTTTTTGCCAACGGTTTTGGCTAGGCTTTGTGCGGGCTTGAAAATCGACAAGATTTTCGATTACGTACTAAGCCGAAGCTTTTTGTTTGGATTTGTTTCTTTGGTTTCACAAAGCCAAATCAACAAGATTTGGCGACTTAGTAAATATACACAAAACTTTGAAGTAAGCACAAAACCCGCATGAAGTTTAGCCGGTGTTGGGCTTTCGTAATTTTATTCAGTTGTTAATTGAATTGATAAACCTAAAGCATTCGCTAACAAAGCAAAATTTGATAATTTAATATCTTCACCATTTTCAATTCTCGAAATATATGGTCTTTTTTTTCCAACTTTTTCAGCTAAATTTTCTTGACTCATATGAAGTTCTTTTCTTCTGTTTTTTATAATTTCTCCAAAATAATAAGAAAAAGCTTCTTCTCTAAATTGATCACGCTCTTTAGTTCCTTCTTTTCCAAATCTTTCAGCTATTAATTTTTTTGCATTTATTGATTTTCCCATGACTATTGTTCTTTTAAATATTCGACTAAAATTCTTTCAGCTTGTTTTATCGCTTTGTTATAATCTTTCGTTGATTTTTTCTGAAAGCCATAAAGACAAACAGCTTTATTACATTCAGCAAAATTCAAATGATCGATAGCAAATATTACAATTCTGTATTCGTTTCCAGCTTTAATTCTCAGTTCATAGAATTGTGTTGATTGGAGTTTTTTCAGAAAGTTAGAGTTAACAACTTTCACTTCACCAATAACTTCTAAGAGTTGGAAAAATTTCAATGAAACTCTTTTATCCTGATTATCTATAAATTCAAGACATTCCTCTGTAATATCTATTTCTCTCATATTACAAATGTAACTAATTCGTTACAATTATGTTTCGTTTTAAGAATTTTTTTATGAAGCCCAACGGTTTTGGCTAGGATTAGTACGGGAAGAAAAGGAGCAGAGCCTTTTCGAACACGGACTAAGCCGAAGCCTTTTTTTTGGTTTTAATTTTCT
>NZ_JAATJG010000030.1 GCF_011927765.1 Wenyingzhuangia aestuarii | reverse complement strand
GGCAAAAAAGATTTAGAATTTATTTTAGATTTATTTGTTTTAGAAGAAATAAAGTTCTTATATTTGCATCCGCTTAGCGCATTAGTTAAGTGTTTAGCTCTTAGTTGAGTTAAGGAAAAGATAAGTCACAGAGTGACTAAGTTCATTGAGAAATTTGAAAAATTGACAGCGTAAATAAGAGAGTAAATTACATGTGCGTTACTGGATTATATTCGGTAATGGTATGAGATTTTTTTGAGCATCATCAAATAAGTAACGAAAGTTACCATAATATTAACGATGAAGAGTTTGATCCTGGCTCAGGATGAACGCTAGCGGCAGGCTTAACACATGCAAGTCGAGGGGTAACAGGAGTAGCTTGCTATTTGCTGACGACCGGCGAACGGGTGCGTAACGCGTATAGAACCTACCTTAAACAAGGAGATACCCTTTGGAAACGAAGATTAATATCCTATAGTGTTATTGAGTGGCATCATTTAATAATTAAAGATTTATTGGTTTAAGATGGCTATGCGTTCTATTAGTTAGTTGGTAAGGTAACGGCTTACCAAGACATCGATAGATAGGGGTCCTGAGAGGGAGATCCCCCACACTGGTACTGAGACACGGACCAGACTCCTACGGGAGGCAGCAGTGAGGAATATTGGACAATGGAGGCAACTCTGATCCAGCCATGCCGCGTGAAGGATGACTGCCCTATGGGTTGTAAACTTCTTTTATAGAGGAAGAAACTGTGATACGAGTATTACACTGACGGTACTCTACGAATAAGGACCGGCTAACTCCGTGCCAGCAGCCGCGGTAATACGGAGGGTCCAAGCGTTATCCGGAATCATTGGGTTTAAAGGGTTCGTAGGCGGGCTAATCAGTCAGAGGTGAAATCCAGCAGCTTAACTGTTGAACTGCCTTTGATACTGTTAGTCTTGAGTCATATTGAAGTGGATAGAATATGTAGTGTAGCGGTGAAATGCATAGAGATTACATAGAATACCGATTGCGAAGGCAGTCCACTAAGTATCGACTGACGCTGATGAACGAAAGCGTGGGGAGCGAACGGGATTAGATACCCCGGTAGTCCACGCCGTAAACGATGGACACTAGTTGTTGGGCATTAGCTCAGTGACTAAGCGAAAGTGATAAGTGTCCCACCTGGGGAGTACGGTCGCAAGATTGAAACTCAAAGGAATTGACGGGGGCCCGCACAAGCGGTGGAGCATGTGGTTTAATTCGATGATACGCGAGGAACCTTACCAGGGCTTAAATGTAGGATGCATTAGACAGAGATGTTTATTTCTTCGGACTTCTTACAAGGTGCTGCATGGTTGTCGTCAGCTCGTGCCGTGAGGTGTCAGGTTAAGTCCTATAACGAGCGCAACCCCTATTTTTAGTTGCTAACAGGTTAAGCTGAGGACTCTAGAGAGACTGCCGGTGCAAACCGCGAGGAAGGTGGGGATGACGTCAAATCATCACGGCCCTTACGTCCTGGGCTACACACGTGCTACAATGGTAATGACAGAGGGCAGCTACCTGGCGACAGGATGCGAATCTTTAAACATTATCACAGTTCGGATTGGAGTCTGCAACTCGACTCCATGAAGCTGGAATCGCTAGTAATCGCATATCAGCCATGATGCGGTGAATACGTTCCCGGGCCTTGTACACACCGCCCGTCAAGCCATGGAAGCTGGGGGTGCCTGAAGTCGGTCACCGCAAGGAGCCGCCTAGGGTAAAACTGGTAACTAGGGCTAAGTCGTAACAAGGTAGCCGTACCGGAAGGTGCGGCTGGAACACCTCCTTTCTAGAGAAAAGAGATGTATGTTAGGAAAAGTTATTTTACTTTCTTAGAGCTGTTAATTTTTTAATTATATATAGAATACAATCACATATTGAGTCTCGTAGCTCAGCTGGTTAGAGCGCTACACTGATAATGTAGAGGTCGGCAGTTCGAGTCTGCCCGAGACTACTAAAAAAGAGATAAGGATTGTATAATAAAGGAAATTCTAGAAGCAGAAATAATTACAATTACGAATTAGTAATTACTAATGACTAACAACTAATTACTAACTACTAGTAATGGGGGATTAGCTCAGCTGGCTAGAGCGCTTGCCTTGCACGCAAGAGGTCATCGGTTCGACTCCGATATTCTCCACAGAGACGAGAGTCTAAAAGTTCATTGACATATTGATATAAATAATATTTAAAATAAATATTACTTGAGTAGACATTATGGTTCTAGAGATAGAATTGTAATACAATAAGAAATACATTTAATCGCAAGATTAAAGAATTAAAGACGCAAAAGAGTACAATAAGCTAATTAAGGGTGTATGGCGGATGCCTAGGCTCTCAGAGGCGAAGAAGGACGTGATAAGCTGCGATAAGCTACGGGGATTTGCACATAAGAGTTATATCCGTAGATTTCCGAATGGGGCAACCCACTATGTTGAAGGCATAGTACCGAAAGGGGCAAACCCGGTGAACTGAAACATCTAAGTAACCGGAGGAAGAGAAAATAATAATGATTTCGTTAGTAGTGGCGAGCGGACGCGAAAGAGCCCAAACCGATTTTGTTACGGCAAGGTCGGGGTTGTAGGACTGAGACATCGAGAAACAATTGAATTAGAATAACCTGGAAAGGTTGACCGAAGAGGGTGATAGTCCCGTATAAGTAAGAGAAGTGATCGTATCAGCTTCCTGAGTAGGGCGGGGCACGAGGAACCCTGTCTGAATCTGCCGGGACCATCCGGTAAGGCTAAATACTCCTGAGAGACCGATAGTGAACTAGTACCGTGAGGGAAAGGTGAAAAGAACCCTAAATAAGGGAGTGAAATAGATCCTGAAACCGTACACCTACAAGCGGTCGGAGCCCATTAACTGGGTGACGGCGTGCCTTTTGCATAATGAGCCTACGAGTTACTTTATCTAGCAAGGTTAAGGATTTAAGATCCGGAGCCGTAGCGAAAGCGAGTCTGAATAGGGCGAATTAGTTAGGTTGAGTAGACGCGAAACCTGGTGATCTACCCATGGGCAGGTTGAAGCTGTAGTAACATACAGTGGAGGACCGAACCCGTTGACGTTGAAAAGTCTTGGGATGACCTGTGGGTAGGGGTGAAAGGCCAATCAAACCAGGAAATAGCTCGTACTCCCCGAAATGCATTTAGGTGCAGCGTTGTGTATAGTTATATAGAGGTAGAGCTACTGATTGGATGCGGGGGCTTCATCGCCTACCAATTCCTGACAAACTCCGAATGCTATATAATGATTGACAGCAGTGAGGGCATGGGTGCTAAGGTCCATGTCCGAGAGGGAAAGAACCCAGACCATCAGCTAAGGTCCCTAAATATATGTTAAGTTGAATAAACGAGGTTTGTCTGCCCAGACAGCTAGGATGTTGGCTTGGAAGCAGCCATTCATTTAAAGAGTGCGTAACAGCTCACTAGTCGAGCGGACGAGCATGGATAATAATCGGGCATAAACATATTACCGAAGCTATGGATTTACATTGGAATATATGTAAGTGGTAGGGGAGCATTCTAGTTGTGCTGAAGGTGTTTCGTAAGAGATGCTGGAACGGCTAGAAAAGAAAATGTAGGCATAAGTAACGATAAGGCGGGTGAGAAACCCGCCCTCCGAAAGACTAAGGTTTCCTCAGCGATGCTAATCAGCTGAGGGTTAGTCAGGGCCTAAGGCGAACCCGAAAGGGGTAGTCGATGGACAACAGGTTAATATTCCTGTACACGCACCCATTAAAAGTGACGGATTGCCCAGATTTACTCGTACTGACGGAATAGTACGGAGAGCTTAGCCTTCGGGCGAAGCGAGTAAAAGTAAGCGGTTCCAAGAAAAGCGAGGGCTGCGTCCTGTACCGTAAACCGACACAGGTAGTTGGGATGAGTATTCTAAGGAGCTCGAGTGATTCATGGCTAAGGAACTAGGCAAAATCGACGCGTAACTTCGGGAGAAGCGTCGCCTCCCTTCGGGGAGGCCGCAGTGAAAAGGTCCAGGCGACTGTTTATCAAAAACACAGGGCTCTGCTAAAACGAAAGTTGATGTATAGGGCCTGACACCTGCCCGGTGCTGGAAGGTTAAGTGGAGGGTTTAGCTTCGGCGAAGATCTGAAATGAAGCCCCAGTAAACGGCGGCCGTAACTATAACGGTCCTAAGGTAGCGAAATTCCTTGTCGGGTAAGTTCCGACCTGCACGAATGGTGCAACGATCTGGACACTGTCTCAGCCATGAGCTCGGTGAAATTGTAGTATCGGTGAAGATGCCGATTACCCGCTACGGGACGAAAAGACCCCGTGAACCTTTACTATAGCTTAGTATTGGCTTTGGATAAGTAATGTGTAGGATAGGTCGGAGACTTTGATCCTGCATCGCTAGGTGTAGGTTAGTCGTTGTTGAAATACGACCCTTTGCTTATCTAGAGTCTAACCCAGAGATGGGGACAGTGCTTGGTGGGTAGTTTGACTGGGGTGGTCGCCTCCAAAAGAGTAACGGAGGCTTCTAAAGGTACCCTCAGTACGCTTGGTAACCGTACGTAGAGTGCAATGGCATAAGGGTGCTTGACTGCGAGACCTACAAGTCGATCAGGTTGGAAACAAGAGCATAGTGATCCGGTGGTTCCGCATGGAAGGGCCATCGCTCAAAGGATAAAAGGTACTCCGGGGATAACAGGCTGATCTCCCCCAAGAGCTCACATCGACGGGGGGGTTTGGCACCTCGATGTCGGCTCGTCACATCCTGGGGCTGGAGAAGGTCCCAAGGGTTGGGCTGTTCGCCCATTAAAGTGGCACGCGAGCTGGGTTCAGAACGTCGTGAGACAGTTCGGTCTCTATCTGTAGCGGGCGTTAGAAATTTGCGTGGATTTGACTCTAGTACGAGAGGACCGAGTTGAACTAACCTCTGGTGTATCAGTTGTTCCGCCAGGAGCATTGCTGAGTAGCTACGTTGGGAAGGGATAAGCGCTGAAAGCATATAAGCGCGAAACCCACCACAAGATGAGATTTCTTTAAAGGGTGGTTGTAGATCACGACCTTGATAGGCTATAGGTGTAAAGGCAGTAATGTCATAGCCGAGTAGTACTAATAACCCATAGGCTTATGTACTTGCGGGCTTTAATACAGTATTTCTACGAAAAGTAAAAAAGATATAAGATATTATTTAGATCAATATGTTAACACATCATGGTCCTGAAACAAGTTCAGGATTAACAACCTTAAGGTGATTATTGCAATAGGGCTCACCTCTTCCCATTCCGAACAGAGCAGTTAAGCCTATTAGCGCAGATGGTACTATCGTTAGATGGGAGAGTATGTCATCGCCTTTTTTT
>NZ_JAATJG010000029.1 GCF_011927765.1 Wenyingzhuangia aestuarii | reverse complement strand
ACACTGATAAACACTTGATTTTAATGAAAAAGTTAACAGCGTAACTAATAAGCGAAATTTAAAAGATTACTCTTGTTTTATAGGGGTCAAAACAGTTGTTTTCCGTGGAAGGCAGTTGCGACAATTCTATGAACTGTCTCTGACGAGAAACCTATATAACCATCTTTTTTATGAGAACTACCAAAAGTCCATTTTTCGTCTAATGGTCTTTTTCTTTTGTTTAGTTTTCTATACCTAAAAATAGAACCATTGTCTCTTACACGATAAGTTTCTCCTCTATATTCACAAATTTTTTCTGATTTATATATATTTAATATGTCCTCCAGTTTTTTATTTTCTGACATGATTTGAAATTAGGTACAACGGTTTTGTATAAGAAAAGTTGCGTATTTTAAGTACTAAAGTTAACAAATAAAAGCCAAATTGAAAGTCTGCGAGAACTTTCGTAAATTGGCTTTTACCAGCAATTTTTTTTATACGGTGTTGGGCTTAGTTTTATCATCCAGAAATATATTTTCCATATTTAATTTTTCGGATTAGATAGATTATTAAACTAGATAATATTATACAGATTAATGTTGTTATTGGAATACTAATAATAGGATTTGTAAATGTCCAATTTATTCCAATATTGTTTAAAAGAGTTAATATTAATATATGAACTAAATAAATTCCAAAACTTTCGTCACTTAAAAATGAAATTATTTTTTTCATCATAGAGTTTTCAATTCTATATTTCTTAAATAACAGGAAAATTCCAACAGAACTAAGTATAACATTTGGTGTTAAGTATCCATAAAAATATTCTGAAAATTCATTATTTCTGACCGTTAAGTAATAGGTGCCAAAAATAGTAATGGTTATTCCAATTAATGCAAATATGATTGGAATATATTTATTCTTTATTGTCAAATTTGATAAGTAATATCCTAAAATCATATATCCAACATATCCTGTGAAATTAGTCAAAGGAATTTTTGGAAGATACATTTTAAAATATGGAAGACTATAAATAATTGTAATGAACCAAATTATTATAAAATATAGTATATCATTATTATTCGAGTTTTTAATCCATTTTCTTAAAATCGGAATTAGTAAATATAATCCAAGTAATGTATAAACAAACCATAGATGAAATTGACTACCATTAAATAAATTTCGTATTATCATTTTAATAAATTCTATTGGAGTAAAAGATTTTTCTCCAATTAAAATATAATCATAGAATATATAAATCAGACTCCAAAATATTAATGGAGGTAATATTCTCCAAAATCTTTTTTTTAAAAAATAACTTAATTCATAATCTTTATTTAGCAATAGAGCTCCGCTAAGCATAAAAAAAATAGGAACACAGAATCTAACCATCCCATCATAAATATTTCCTATTATCCAATCTTTTTCAGAAATTTCTCCATATTTATATAAAATTGGAGCTGACACGTGAAGTACAATTACTGCGATTGTTGAAATAACTCTTAAATTATCTAACCAAATTAGTTTTTCTTTCAATATGTTCTTTTTTAATTAAGCCCAACGGTTTTGGCTAGGCTTTGTGCGGGCTTGAAAATCGACAAGATTTTCGAACACGTACTAAGCCGAAGCTTTTTGTTTGGATTTGTTTCTTTGGTTTTCACAAAGCCAAATCAACAAGATTTGGCGACTTAGTAAATATACACAAAACTTTGAAGTTAGCACAAAACCCGCATGAAGTTTAGCCGGTGTTACCTAACGTTTTTATCTAATTCCACCTGTTGGATTTTCTTTAGTTTTCCATGTGAAATTTCCTTTATATTTTTTTTCAAATCTTAACATAGATGCTTTAAATTGACCTATAACTAAAATGGCATCGCTATTTGTTGGTAAAGAATCGTCATCCAATATGTCAAGAAATATATTTGTAGGTTCTAGAATTAATATATTTTTTACAGGTTCTAAAACTCTATTGACATTTTTTACTTTAAATTTATTGAGAGGTTCGTCTGGTTTCTTTTTACTAAACTCTTTCATTTCAAAATAAATTGAATCTAGAAGTTGAGTTAACATTCTAAATTCCTCAACTTGCGAATCTGTTGGTAATGTGTCTTTTTTTGCCATTATTAATTTTTTAGTTTTTTTGGTGCAGATGTTTTTATTGTAGATTCATTTCCGTCAACGAGCCAACACCAAGCATTAATACTTGTACGTATAACATTATCTCCTCTTAATTTTTCTAAACAATTTAAATATTGTTCAAATATAAATGTAACATCACTATTTGAAGGTAAATCATCTTCCTCGAAAATTTCAAAACCTTCTAATGGTTTATATATTCCAGTCAAAAGGTTGTTAGCTTCTATCAATAACTGATTAATAAATTTTAGTTTGAATTTATTTACAGCATCATTAGGGCTTTTTCTTGAAAGAATACCTATTTCTTTATATAAACCCTCTATTTGACTTTGTGTTTTTTCAAATTTATTTACTTCTAATTCTGTCATAAAATTTAATTTTTAAGATGGGCACATTCTTGTAAACTCAATATATTTTCTTTTTATAACTTCAATAGGATATCGTTGTTTACTATTAAAGACTTCTGTCATCAATTTTAAATCTGAATCATCTAAAATTAAAATACATTTTCTATGAGCAGACCACAGGTCAATAACATTTTTAATTACTTTTTTAGGAGGTGGATTTCGTGTAATAATAATACCAAATTTCCCAAATTGTTCTTTTAAATAGCGATTTAATTGAAGAATATGTTCTTGCTTTACTTCCTTTACATTTTTAAGTTCCATTACGATTTGTGTACAATCGTAAGTGTCATAAATTTCTTTTAGAAAATCAACAGAACGGTTGTTATAAAATATTAAATCTCTAATCTGTACACCTGACTCTGTACGACTTTGCTCTTTAGCAAAATCAAGATGAGGATAAACTAATGAAGTTAATAATTGACATGCATTCTCTTCAAACTTTATATCAGCATTATTTGTTTTTCCTGTTGGAAGTTTAATTATTGTTGACATTTTTCTTGTAGCAGATGTAACAGGAATTTGATTAAAAAGCGGGTCGTTTTTACAGTTTTCAAACTGTTTTTCTTTTATTTCAGTATATGTTTTTACAAGGTCATAATTTGAACGATTAAAATTTAAAAGTTTTACTTTATCAGGTAATTCTTGACCATCTACGTATAAGTTTTTTATATAGTAGTTTTTGAAGTAATCATCAGTGTTAATCCAGGGAATAAACCGAAGCCATCTTTTGGGAACAAGAAGTATTGGTGATTTAGTAATTGGATTCACTGGTAGGTATGTTTCTTCTTTAACAAATCTATTAAGTTTAGAATCGTAAAGATTATTTATTGTCACTTTTTCAATAGGTATTAAATGTTTTTCACATTGTTCAATTGTATAGTCAACTAAAAAAGATTGAATGTAATTACAAGCAATATCACTAACTCTATCCTTTGAAAAATTATCTACTAATAATTGAATTTCTTCAAAATGAATAAAACCAGATTTAGAGATTTGAGGGATTGAACTAAAAATGTTTGTAATTTCTGAAGCTAACTTTGTACCAATTCTCTTACCTGTTCTTGTTTTAGAATTTCCAAATCCAACTTCATCACATTCTGATGCACGAATTATTAAATCTATAGCCTCTTTTTCTTTTCTTTTATTTACTAAATGTGATAAATGATTAAAACTATTAGTTATTGATAAGTGTAAAGAATTATCCTGCATTGAAGGTGATTTCCATAATAAAAAGGGATCAACGTAGAGTGGAATATCTTCATCTAAAAATGGAATAGCAAAATCTACCTCTTCTTGAGTGATTGGAATATTGTGATAATCAGTTAATCTAGGTCGTATTATACTCATTCATTTTAAATGTTAGGTAACGGTTTTGGCTATGGTTAGTGCGGTTTGAAAATCGACAAGATTTTCGGGCTGGCACTAAGCTAGAGCCTTTTTGTTTAATTTTTATTTTATTGTCAAAAAGCTAAATCGAAAAGGATTTAGCGACATAGTAAATATACACAAAACTTTGGAATAGGAGAGAAGCCAGCATTAACTATAGCCGTTGTTAGCTAACGTTTTTTAATTGTTTCAAATTCAATCCATTCGGACCAGTTTTTCGACTCATTTCCTTCATCGTCAATTATGTTAAATCTGATTTTATAAAAAGAATTTAGATTAAAATAAAACTCTCCTCCACACATACTTCTTCCAATAGATAAATTTTCCCCTTTGTTCTTAATTATACAATATGTGGTTTTTATATTAGTCTTTAAATCAATTAGTTCTGATTTTAATATAATTGATTCACTTTCTGAATCAGGAAATTTAAAGTTGACATTTTGTGAAGGACCGCATCCGTAACTTTGTGAGTTAAAACTTAAAAATTCGGGTTTTTCTTTTATTCTTGTGATTGAATGATTTGAATTTGTTATTATCCATTTAATAGATTCAAATTTTTTAGTATCATGATTATATTTCGAAAGAAGTTCTTTTTCATTGCTATTTATGTTTTCAATTATTAATTCATATTCTTCACCTATAATTAACTTTCTTTCAGGTATTAAAATAGCTTGTTTGGTTAATGATTGACCCGAAAATATTTCTTTTACATTTAGATTTACAATTTCATTATTGGATTTTAAATATATAGGAAAATCTTTATTCAGGAGAGATATAATTTCTTTTTGTGTATTTGTATTTCCTTGAATTAAAATTAATGAGTTTTGGGGTAAATTATCAGAATATGGATATATACTAAAATGAGGTTCTTTACATTTAGAAAAAGCATTCATAGATAGTGATAAAAGTATAAAAAAGAAGATTTTTTTCATAATGTTAGCTAACGGTTTTGGCTAGGCTTTGTGCGGGAAGAAAATCGGCAAGATTTTCGAACACGGACTAAGCCGAAGCTTTTTGTTTGGTTTTGTTTCTTTGGTTTCACAAAGCCAAATCAACAAGATTTGGCGACCTAGTAAATATACACAAAACTTTGAGAAAGCACAGAACCCGCATGAAGTTTAGCCGGTGTTGTAACATGTGCTTATCTACTTATTTTTAAGATTCGGAAAGCTCCTTGAATTACTAAAATAAAAACTACTGTTCCTATAATTAAGTCAGGTTTATTTGAGTTTAACCAATTTACTAAAATAGCAGCAATTATAACACCTAAATTAATAATTACATCATTTGACGTAAAAATCATACTTGCTTTCATATGTGCTTCTTCTTTACTTTTTGATTTTTGTAATATATAAAGACATATTCCATTTGCGATTAAGGCAAAAACAGAAATAACAATCATTGTCGAAAAGTTTGGGAGTTTTTCTGTATTAAAAAATCTTCTTAAAATCTCCAAAAAGCCTATAATAGCAAGAGTTATCTGAAAATACCCAGCAAGTTTTGCAATTCTTTTTTTCTTTATAATAGTTCCTCCAACAGCAAATAGACTAATTCCGTATACAAAGCTATCAGCAAGCATATCTAGACTGTCAGCAACAAGCCCCATAGATTTAGAAATAATTCCAGTTATCATTTCAATGACGAAAAAAGCAAAATTAATACTGAGTACAGTCAATAGCAGTTTTTTTTGGTTTTCATTTTCCTTAAAATCTATTTTTTCAGTTTTTTCAGTTAATATTTTTTTCCCTCCTAAATTTAATTCAATGATTGATTTTTCAATTTTGTCTATTTCCCCATTGTGAAAAATGGTTAATTTTCGGTTAGGAATATCAAAATTTAAATTGGCAATATTTGGTATACTGTCTAATTTCATTCTAATTATATTTTCTTCAGAAGGACAGTCCATTTTAGTGATTTCAAATGTTGTTTTCTCCATTTTTTTTTTCAGCATTTGTTACAACGGTTTTGGCTAGGATTAGTACGGGAAGAAAAGGAGCAGAGCCTTTTCGAACACGGACTAAGCCGAAGCCTTTTTTTTGGTTTTAATTTTCTT
>NZ_JAATJG010000028.1 GCF_011927765.1 Wenyingzhuangia aestuarii | reverse complement strand
AAAGAAACAAAACCAAACAAAAAGCTTAGGCTCAGTCCGTGCTCGAAAATCTTGTCGATTTTCAATCCCGTACTAATCCTAGCCAAAACCGTTGTGCGTCATGCAAAAAAAATCACGAATCTATTAAAAATTAGAATAAAAAAGAATGCTATTTAACTCTATTGATTTTGCAATATTTTTGCCCATCATCTTTATTCTATATTGGTTCGTCACTGATAAAAACTTAAAATTACAAAACTTATTAATTGTAATAGCAAGTTACATTTTCTATGGTTGGTGGGATTGGAGATTTTTATCCTTAATTCTTTTTAGCACTGTAATAGATTATTCAATTGGTATTAGTTTATCGAAACAAGAAAATCAGAATAAAAGAAAAATGCTATTATGGACAAGTATTCTTGTAAATCTTGGGTTTCTAGGCTTTTTTAAATACTATAATTTTTTTCTTGATAATTTCATTACTGCCTTTTCATTTTTTGGAATGGAAATAAAAGCAAATTCTTTGAATATCATTTTACCTGTTGGAATTAGTTTTTACACCTTTCAAACATTAAGCTATACAATAGATGTTTACAAACAAAAACTTGAACCAACTAAAGACTTTATGGCTTTTACCGCTTTTGTAAGTTTCTTTCCTCAATTAGTTGCTGGACCAATTGAACGTGCAAGTAATTTACTTCCACAATTTTACATCAAACGTTCTTTCGATTACAAAAACGCAATGATTGGTGTAAGACAAATAATTTGGGGGTTATTTAAAAAAGTAGTAATTGCAGATACTTGTGCTCAATACTCAAACGAAATTTTTAATACTTATCAAATATATACAAGCACAACACTAATTATTGGAGCTATTTGTTTTTCCTTTCAAATTTACTGCGATTTTAGTGGCTATTCAGATATTGCTATAGGCCTATCTAGGTTATTTGGTTTTGATCTTAAGAAAAATTTTAACTATCCGTACTTTTCAAGAAATATAGCCGAATTTTGGAGAAGGTGGCATATCTCATTAACTACTTGGTTTAGGGATTATTTATATATTCCACTTGGTGGTAGTAAAGAAAATAAATATAATACAATTAGAAATGTTTTTATAATATTTATTGTAAGTGGTTTTTGGCATGGAGCCAATTGGACTTTTGTCGTTTGGGGAGCAATAAATGCACTTTATTTCATACCTTCAATGTTAAATAATAAAAACAGAAAATATACAAATACCATAGCAGAAAATAAAAATGTTCCAAGTTTAAAAGAATTGTTTTTTATACTTAAAACATTTATTATAGTTATGTTCTCATGGATATTCTTTCGAGCAGAAAATATGCAAACAGCTTTTGCTTATATCAAAAAAATATTTGCTTTTAGTTTCGAGATTGAAAGATTACGAATAGAGCGTTACTCTATTGAAATTTTCCCTTTAATTTTCTTATTAATCATAATAGAATGGTTTGGAAGACACAAAGATTTTCCTTTGCTTAAGGATAACAAATATCAATTAAAAACAATCATAATTATTTTATTAATTTTAGTATTGGGTAATTTTTCGGATATGAATGATTTTATATATTTTCAATTTTAAAATGAAGAATTTTTTAAAAAACATAGCATTATTGTCTATAATATTAATAATAATGAGTATCGTTCTTGACAAGAGCTATACATATATTCACTACAATGGAGCTCCGAGAAACATCCCTGATTACATAATGGGCTTACAAAAAAAAGATTCGTTTGATTATGTTGTTTTAGGTTCTTCAAGAGTTTTACATAATATAGATATTAACTTAATAGAAAAAGAAACTAATCAAAAAGGATTTAATTTTGGTATTCCTGGTTCTAGCGTTTTTGAAATAAAATTATCTGCACAACAAATTATAAAAAGAAAAATCACAAAAAATATTTATATTCAAATAGATTATATCTGGAATGAATTCTATAGTGGAGGAGAATGTACTGTTGATTGGTTGACATACATCAACGAAAGTGATATATGGAATGAATTTCAAAAAATTGACAAGAATAATAAATATGTTCTTTATAAAAAAATTCCTTTTTTAAGATATTGTGAATATGGCTCAAAATTGGGGTTTAGAGAATTAATAATGTCGTTGTCTAATAGGAAAATGTCAGTCATAGATGATAACAAAGGTTTTGTTCCTTTATTTGGAAAAATAAAAAACACTGAAGAAATAATGACATATATTTTAAAAAATGAATTTAACCCTCACCTAAAAGATATCATAAAAATGTGTAAAAATGAAAATATAAATTTATTTTTTTTTACTTCACCTATTTATAATTTTAAAGGAAACAATAAAATTCTTAATGAAAAATTACCAAATTATTTAGATTTTTCTAACTCTATTCCTAGTTCAAAATACTATCAAGATAACACCCATTTGAATAATAAAGGAAGTAAATACTTTACAAAACTGTTCATAAACGAATACTTAAAAGCACGAACGCACAACACCGTATATAATTAATGGCTAGTTTTAGCTTGCTTACGAAAACCTTTGCCTATTTTATATTCGATTTTTATTCACTAAATTGGGTGCTTAAATACGCCACTAATCATATACAAATCCGTTGGCTACAATATTCGAAAAAAAATGACTTTTGATAAATTACTTCAATTAATAGAAAATAAACAAATTATAGATAAAAATGATTTATTTATTTCTGAGAAAATATTAGAAGCAGAAAGAATTTGGAAAACCAATGCTGAAACATTAACAGATTTTTTAAATATTCTTAAAACTGAAGTACAATTAGAACTTACAAAAGAAAACTTAGAAATTCGAATTGAAACAAATAACAGAAGAAAAAAAGAAAATTATAACAATATAAATAAAAGTCTAATAAAACTAATTGAGATTTTTGATAAAACAGGCTTCAGTAACTTAAAACTAGTATTTGAAAAATTATCTTCTAAATTCTCATTAATAAAAGAAGAACCAAAAAAACTAATTTTTGAAGAAAAAGGATTTCCTATAATAATTGTATTTGAAAAATATTTTGAAATTAAAGCTATTGATTATAATAATTTTAGAAAGTTTAATTATTCCGAATTAAAAGAAATAAAACTTGTAGATGTAAAAAATTCTTGGTGGTTTCAATTATATTTTCTAACCTCTATTAAAGCACAATTATTTTCTGGAAGTGACCCCATAGATTTAAAAATTAAAAAAAAGAATGGTGGAGAATGGCAATATAAAGCTTCAAATGAATCTAATTTAAAATTCAGAAATATAATCAATGAAATTAACAAGCGCATAAAAATACAGTAGCCAACACCGGCTAAACTTAATGCGTGGTTCTGTGCTTTCTCATAGTTTTGTGTATATTTACTAAGTCGCCAAATCTTGTTGATTTGGCTTAGTTTAAACCAAAAGAAACAAATCCAAACAAAAAGCTTAGGCTTAGTCCGTTCTCGAAAATCTTGTCGATTTTCAACCCCGTACTAATCCTAGCCAAAACCGTTGTACTTAATTTATGACAATGAAAAACAATATTTCAAATTCATTTAATGAAACTTTAAAGGATAGTGATTTACAAAATATAGGCGGTAATTTGTCAGAATTGATTTTAGACTCAGTATTAGAAGATGGAGTTTTAAAAGATATTCCTATTGTTAGTTCAATAGTTGGTTTGACAAATATTGGTATTAAAATTTCTGATAGAGTATTATTAAATAAGATAATTTCTTTTCTATTTGAACTCAAAAACATTCCTAGCGAAAAGAGAGAGGAAATGATAAATAAAATTGACAACTCTAAAAAACATAAAATTAAAGTTGGTGAAAAACTTCTATTAATAATAGACAAGTGTAATGATTATGAAAATTCACAATATACAGCTAAACTTTTTTCATCGTATTTAGCAGAAAAAATAAATTACGAGGATTTTTTAAGAGGAGCTAATATAATCCAATCTGTAGAAATAAATGATTTCAAAAACTTTCTAAACCTGGATAAAAATAAAATTGTATATAATCATAGAACACATGAAAATTTAAAATACAATGACGTTAAGTATTTAATGCATGTAGGTTTGTTTGAAACTAATACTGAAGAAATAAGTGTAAGAGCACAGGATGATTGGAAAATGGCTGACCAACCGTATGTTGTTGAAGGAGGAGAATTAACATACGATATAACTGAACTAGGACGAATGTTATATGATGTATTAAACTAAGTACAACACCGGCTAAACTTCATGCGGGCTTAGTTTTTAACTTCAAAGTTTTGTATATATTTACTAAGTCGCCAAATCTTGTTGATTTGGCTTTGTGTAACCACAAAAAACAAAACCAAACAAAAAGCTTCGGCTTAGTTGCGTGTTCGAAAATCTTGTCGATTTTCTTCCCGCACAAAGCCTAGCCAAAACCGTTGGGGTACATTAAAAAAATGAGAAAGACATTATACATTTTAGTTTTTTTAATCTTATCTAGTTTTCAATACTCTAATGAAAATATAGATTTAGAAAAGAAAATAATGTCTGACATTTTTTTCGAAATATTGAAACAAATCATTCCACCACCTCCACCACCATCTCCTCCTAACCCTGGTTATTTTCAAAGATTTAAAGCAAAAGATGGGACATATTATTACGCAGATGTTACCGATAGACCTATACCTAAAAAGAGTGATAAAAGATTAATACTTATTGTTGATAGCATTCAAGAAATTTCAGATAATGAAACACAAATTATTAGAAAAAAAATGAATATCAAATTAAATAAATATTCTGAAGGAGATTTAATTTGGAAATATGAAAAAGAACACAAATCAGAAATTAAATTTTATAGAAACCTTGAAAACATAAATTTGAATTATAAAATTGACTTAAAAAGTTTCAATCATTCTAAACTTTTTAAATTTGACTATAGTTCTAAATATCCTCCTGAAAATTTAATTTGGGAATGGAAAAAAGAGAATAATTCAAACCTAATAGCTTGTATAAAATTCTCAAAAATCATATTTAATAAAGATAAAAATTATGGTTTTTTAATTACTCAAATTAATTACGGAAATGAAGATGATAGAAAAGTGATTTTTATAATTAAAAAAGACGTAGACAGATGGATTATAGTAGATAAATCCTTTCAAATTTCCTGAATAAAAAAACGTACCCCAACACCGGCTAAACTTCATGCGGGTTTGGTGCAAACTTCAAAGTTTTGTGTATATTTACTAAGTCGCCAAATCTTGTTGATTTGGCTTTGTGTAACCACAAAAAACAAATCCAAACAAAAAGCTTCGGCTTAGTCCGTTCTCGAAAATCTTGGCGATTTTCAAGCCCGCACAAAGCCTAGCCAAAACCGTTACCTACAATTAAAATAAAAAAAATGGCAAAACCAAAAGTATTCATAAGTTCAACTTGTTATGATTTAGGAGAAATCCGAGATTCTTTATCAACATTTGTAAAATCATTTGGATTTGAACCAGTATTAAGTGAATATGGAGATGTTTTTTTTCACCCTGATTTACATACCCATAATGCATGTATAAATGAAATAGGAAATTGTCAACTTTTCATATTAATTATTGGTGGTCGTTTTGGAGGTAAATATATTAATGATCAAAAAAAATCAATAACCAATGCTGAGTATGAATCTGCTGTAATAAAAAAAGTTCCAATATTTACATACATTAAAAAAAATGTTCTTGATAATCATAATTTATTTCAATCAAATAGAAATAAAGATTTTGTAGAGAGTATACATTACCCAGCAATTGAGAAACAAGAAAATGCTAAATCTATTTTTGAATTTATAAATAGAGTTAGAAGGTCTGCTTCAAATAATGGTTATGAATCATTTGAAAACTTTAGAGATATAGAAAATCATTTAAGAAAACAATGGGCTGGAATGTTTTTTGAATTTCTTAAAAACAGAGAAATTAATATTCAAATATCAAATACTAATGAATCAATCAATGAAATTAAATCTGTAAGTAATAAACTTGAAACAATATTAAAAAATATTTATAAAGTTGTGGATAGTGAAAACGCAGAATCTAGTATTATTGAAATAGATAAAATCTCTTTAGCATCTGAATATCTTGAACGTATGATTGGAGAGTGGCAAACAGGTAAGATTTTTTGTAACGAAGATGAAAAAGAAAGAATATTAAATATTTCTCCAAGAGAACATAATTGGTATGAATACTTAATCGAAATAGGAATACTTGAATATGTTAAAACTAAGAAAGATGATTATGTAGAATTACGCACTCCTGAACATTATGATATTGATATTCCTGAAGATTTGGATGAATTTGAATCTCCAATAGAAAGTTATGCAGGTCTATTTGTAAAAAAAGGAAAACTAATTAACACCTATCAAATAGAAACAAATAATATGTACGAAAATGGGATCAAAGAAATTACTAATGAAATAAGGAAAAAATTACTTTCAGAATATATAATTGTAGAATAAACTGTAGGTAACACCGGCTAAACTTCATGCGGGTTCTGTGCTTTCTCAAAGTTTTGTGTATATTTACTAAGTCGCCAAATCTTGTTGATTTGGCTTTGTGAAACCAAAGAAACAAATCCAAACAAAAAGCTTCGGCTTAG
>NZ_JAATJG010000027.1 GCF_011927765.1 Wenyingzhuangia aestuarii | reverse complement strand
ACAAAAAACAAATCCAAACAAAAAGCTTCGGCTTAGTCCGTGTTCGAAAATCTTGTCGATTTTCAAGCCCGCACAAAGCCTAGCCAAAACCGTTGTGGTGCATTTACCACTCAAACTTCTGAATTGAATAAATGAATAAATTAATATTTCGACTGACCTTACCTTTGACTCTAATTTCATTCGGAATTGTAACTAAATGGTCTTACGGAATAGCAATTGACGCAAAAGATGTTTTCTTTTATGGGTTTCCAATGATTTATAAATGTGAGGGATTTCACACATCTATGTCAACTCAATATTTCCTGACAGAAATGGGTATTAATCTGTTGATTTATTTTGTGTTTTGGTTAATAATTACATTTGCTCTAAACCAAATTTGGAAAATCAATATTCCGAAACGAATTGCAAAAATGTTCTGGATAGGTTATGGAATTTTATTTTTAGGATTTACTTATATGTCAAATGATTTGGATGACAGATATTCAATAAAACGAAATTTTGAAGTTAAAATATTTGATAGAGGAATTTCTGTTTTCGGAATTCATCCGACCAATAGAGAAAAATATCAAACTGAATAAAAAAATGAAATTCTTTAAAAAAATATCATTAATTGGAATTGTCTTCCTTTTGGCAAGTTGCTTCTCAACAGAAACAAAAAATGCTGAAAAAGCATATAAATATTGGTCTGGAAACGAACAACCAAAAGAAATTGAATTGATTAAAGGCGAATATTATCAATCACCGCATTTTACACTCGAATATGAGTTATTTCTTAAATTCAAATCGGACAAAAAATGGTTTGACAAATTTGTTGAATACAACGGACTTGAAATTGACACAGTTCAAAACGAATGGCAAAGTTCGACTAAATTACCAGAATGGTTTAAACCTGACAAAAATTATCTGATTTATGCAAAAGACCAAACAGACGAGTTTGAACGTTCAAGATATTTAAGAAACCCTAAGACTGGAATTAGTTACATTTATGAAACTGTGGGAATGTAAAAATAAAAACGACACCACAACAACGGCTAAAGTTAATGTGGGCTTGATTTCTAATCTGATGTTTTGTGTATATTTACTAAGCCGCTAAATCCTTTTCGATTTAGCTTTTGACAACAAATTAAAAACTAAACAAAAAGGCTTCAGCTTAGTGCGTTCTCGATAAATCCCTGATTTATCTCTCCCACACTAACCTTAAGCCAAACCCGTTGCCAAACATTCCCGAAATCAGAATCTGAATTCAATTAATTTCATAAACTAGCGAGGAAAAGACTATAAAATGTTTATTGAAATTGGTAAATTTGACAAAGAAATAATTAACTGTATAACAAAATTTGACATTTGTCGAGACAAAAAGAATCATACGATATTATGATAACTATTTTTTTAAAATACTTCAAAAATATAAGATTCCAAAAAATTATTTTATGGTGTTATTTGGTTTGGTATCTAACAATTATGAGCTTATACTTTGAGGCTTCTCTAAAATTATGGGCTAGTTCTGTAGGAATTTCACTTATTATCGGGTTTGCCCTTGTGTTGTCAACTAATCAACAAGGTGTAAAACAAAATATATGGGCGAAAATTAGACTCTTTTTGTTCCCGTTCTGTGTTTCTAGTTATTCTGCTACAATAAAAGATTATGATTTTATTCTATTATTTCCAAGTAATTTATTACACTTACTTATTTCAATTCTGAATTGTTTATTGTTTTTATTACTAATTTGGTGTATTAAAACTTTTTATAGACATAATATACAATTAATTTAAACAAAAAGACTAATGCAGAATTACTTTATCAATCATGATAGATAACTGTTTTTAGCTTCTTTGATTGTTTAGCTTATTAGTACAATGAATTGAAACAACGTTAGGCAACACCGTATAAAATTAATGTGGGGTTTTTGTCTTTTCCCAAAGTTTTGTCTTTATTTATTGTGTCGCTTATTCTTATTTGAGTATTTTTAAATCGACAAAGTAAAAACATAAAATAAGTATAAGCTTGTGGCTCGGCTGACAATAAAAAGATTGTCTACCTCCCACACTAATCCTATACAAAACCGTTGTAGTGCATTTAAGACAAACATTCTGCTAAACTTGAAATGACTAGAGAAAGGCTAACTAATGGAATTATACGAAATTGAATCTAATGGAAAAAAATATGAGTTTAATATTGTAAAAAACTCAACTGAACCTTGTCCTGAATGTGGAGTTCCTGCTTGTGGAAAAGAAGATATTTTATGGTTTGAAGAAGGTAATAAAAGGAAAGCAATCATATTTGACGGAGGTTTATTTGACCTTGCTGGAGAGGAGTTTTTTAAGAAAAACATAAAATCAATAGAATACGACCCACTTCCTAAATTTATGAAAGAATGGAATGAAAAAACAGGTTGGGAAGATTGTTGGAATTATGACGGTTATGAAATCGGAATTAATGATTTCTTAAAATCTCTTGAGTTACTTAAAACTTGTGAAATGGGGAAATGGATAACCGAAGAAGATATTGCTGATATGGAAAATTTAGCAACTGAAGCAAGAGAAAAAGGAAAGAAATTGAAAATAGTTAGAGGGTAAAAAACGCACCACAACAACGGCTAAAGTTAATGCGGGCTTGAGGTCTTATTCGATGTTTTGTGTATATTTACTATGTAGCTAAATCCTTTTCGATTTAGCTTTTGACAACAAAATTAAAAACTAAACAAAAAGGCTTCAGCTTAGTGCGTGCTCGAAAATCTTTGATTTTCTTCTCCCACACTAACCTTAAGCCAAAACCGTTCTATGCAATTTTGCGAAATTTAAAAACATCTATGAAAACAAAATTATTATTATCATTAACGTTAACTTTTACATTAACTTTTTTTGGACAAACATTAGAACACAGCTATTCTACTCAAGGAGCTGTATATGGAAACACTTTAATTTTTATTACCGATAATGGTTTTAATTATTATACTATAAACGATAATAATGAAATTTCATTATACAATAGTAACCATACTCTGAACAAAACAGTTAGTATTACTCTTCCTAACAGTGAAACTATTCGAACTATATTTCTTCCATCTGATAAATTATTTAACTCTGATTCAATGATTGAATTTGTTATTGTTACAAATGATTTTAATATGTTTCTTTTTAATGAAAATGGAACTAATTTATTTTCTTTTGGTCAAAGAGAAGAAATACATTATTTCAAAGATTCAAATAATAATTTCAAATTAATAACTACTGACGGTGGGAAAAAAAATAATACACAAAATTACGATGTATATTCAGTATCAGGAACTCTTTCTAATTCTCAACAATCATTATTTAAAGAAAGAGAAATTTTTAGTTTTCCAAATCCTGCTACTTCTGAAATAAAAATCACAAATCCTGTAAAAAATAAAACAGCAGAAACACTTAATGTTTTTGATTTAGCTGGTCGAAAAATTATTGAGAAAAAAGTTAATCAAACAGATGGTGAATATATAATTCTAGATATTTCTAAATTAAATAAAGGAACTTATGTGTACTCCATAAACGGAAAAAACAATAAGTTTATAAAAAATTAATCATCAAAAAAAACAGCATAGAACACCGGCTAAACTTCATGCGGGTTTTGTGCTAACCTCAAAGTTTTGTGTATATTTACTAGGTCGCCAAATCTTGTTGATTTGGCTTTGTGAAAATCAAAGAAACAAATCCAAACAAAAAGCTTCGGCTTAGTCCGTGTTCGAAAATCTTGGCGATTTTCTTCCCGCACAAAGCCTAGCCAAAACCGTTAGGTACAATGCGAAACGAAACCCAAAATATTTCAAATAAATGATAATCAAGAAACTTAAAGTATTAAATTTTAAAAAGTTTTCAAACTTGGAAATAGACTTTAAAGAAAATATGAATGTCATTATTGGAGATAATGAATCTGGGAAAAGTTCCATTCTTTCAGCTATAAATTTAGTTCTTTCAGGTAGTAGACATAAAGTAGAAGCATTAGGGTTAGACAGCTTATTTAATAATAATTGTATAGCTACTTTTTTCGAGAATAAACAATATGAATTACTTCCTGAAATGACTATCGAATTATTTTTCGAAGGCTTAAATGATGAAGAATTTTACGGTAAAAACAACTCTTTAAATTCAAATCATTTTGGAGTTTCTCTGATTTGTAAACCTATTCAAGAATGTAGCAAAGAAATAGTTGAAATATTAAATAGTAACAATGATAATTTTCCATTTGAATACTATTCAATTTCATTTTTAAAATTTAAAGGAACACCTTATTTTGGTTATAGTAGAAAATTCAAGCATATTCTACTTGATAATTCAAATATAAACAATGAATATGCTACAAATCAATATATTAAAAATCTTTATAATAGTTCAGTTAGTAGTTCTGAAAAGAATAATCATCTCTTCGAGTATAGAAACTACAAAAGAATATTTAAAGAAAAAGTTCTAGATGATTTAAATAAAAAAAATGAACAAGGCAAATACGAATTCTCTATAAAAAACAATACAACTTCAAATTTAGAATCTGACTTAACAATTACAGAAGATAATGTTGATTTACAAAATCGTGGTAAGGGAAGACAATGCTTTATAAAAACTGAATTTGCACTTCAAAAAAACGAAAATGAATTAGATTTCATTCTTTTAGAAGAACCTGAGAATCATTTAAGTCATACTCATATGTACAATTTAGTTGAAAGGCTTAATGAATCAAAAAACAAACAGTTATTCATTGCAACTCATAGTAATATGATTAGTTCACGCTTAGATTTAAGAAATTCTATTTTATTAAATAATAATAGTGAAATTACTATAAACCTTAGTAATCTGAGTGAATCAACAGCTAAATTCTTCATTAAATCTCCAAGTAATAACATTCTTGAATTTGTTTTATCACCAAAAGTGATTTTAGTCGAAGGAGATGCTGAATATATTCTATTTGAAAAATTCTTTGAAACTATAACTAATGAAAAAATTCAAAACACAAACGTACATATAATATCAGTTGGTGGTACAAGTTTTAAACGTTATATGGAAGTTGCTAATCTTCTCAATATTAAAACTGCAATAATAAGAGACAACGATGGTGATTATAAAAAGAACTGCGTAGATAATTATGTTAGTTATTTAAGTGAAAACACTAATATATTTTATGAAGAATATAATGATTTTTCCACATTTGAAATATCAATATATAACTACAATAAAGAAATTTGTGATACTCTATTTTCAAAAAGATTAAGAACTCGAAGTGTTCAGAAATATATGTTAGATGAAAAAACTGAAAGTGCATATGAATTACTTTCAGAAAAAGGTGAAGAATTAAATATTCCTGAATATATAGTTAATGCAATATCATGGTTGATAAAAGATTAATATTAGCTGTTGCAGGTTCTGGTAAGACCAGACTCTTAATAGATAGTTTAAATGAAAATGAAAATTTTATAATTGTAACCTATACACATACAAGTCTTAATCTTATAAAAAAAAGAATTATTGAAAAATTTGGATATCATCCAATCAATGTAAAAACTCACACATATTTCGATTTTCTTTATGGTTTTTGTATTAAACCTTTAGCTTTATTTAAATATAACCTCAAAGGAATCTCTTGGGATGTTCCGCCAGACTTCACAAAATTTAAAACTAAAGAAAACTTAGTCCGTTACATTAGTAAAAACGGATATTTATATCATAATAGAATTGGACAATTTGCAGAGGTAGAAAATTTAATAGATGAAATAAAGGATCGATTAGAAAAATTTTGTGACCACTTATTATTTGATGAGTTTCAAGATTTGGGAGGACATGACTTTAATTTTTTCATGTTAATTGTTCAAGCAAAAATCAATTTTCTACTTGTTGGTGATTTTTATCAAAACACATATGTAACAAGTTCAGACGGTAGAACAAACAGTACTTTATATTCTAACTTGGAAAGTTATATTAAACTAATTAAAAAGGCAAATATTAATATTGACACCAATACATTACAAAATAGTCATAGGTGTAGTCCTACAATTTGTAATTATATAACTCAAAATCTTGGAATAGAAATAGGTTCGAACAATAATAATGAAACAGAAATATTCCATATTACTGACAAAACAGAAGCGCTAAAATTAATTGAAGATGATTCAATAATAAAGTTAGTTTACCAAGAAAGTCATAAAACTAATTTTTATTCTAAAAACTGGGGAGATTCAAAAGGAGAGGATGATTATGAAAATACTTGTATTATACTCAATAAAACTTCTTCCCTATTACATAAAAAAAATAAACTTATTGAATCTAAACCAAGAACAAAAAACAGAATCTATGTAGCAATATCAAGAACAAAGGGAAATTGTTATTTGATTTATGATTCTTTACTTAAATAAGCACAGTACCTAACACCGGCTAAAATTAATACGGGTTTGAGTGCTTTCTCAAAGTTTTGTGTATATTTACTAGGTCACCAAATCCTTTTTGATTTGGCTTTGTAATAAGAAAATTAAAACCAAAAAAAAGGCTTCGGCTTAGTCCGTGTTCGAAAAGGCTCTCTCCTTTTCTTCCCGTACTAATCCTAGCCAAAACCGTTACAAGCAAGCATAATGAAAAAAATAATATTCATAATATGTTTGACATTTAGTTTAACTTCTTGTCGAAATGAAAAAAAG
>NZ_JAATJG010000026.1 GCF_011927765.1 Wenyingzhuangia aestuarii | reverse complement strand
TTCCCTAAGTTCTGTACTTTTAAACTATGTCAAATCAGTACGCTCGAAAAGGCTATGCCCCTTTCTCCCAAACTGATTTTTATACAAAACCGTTGGCAACAATTAAAATGAACAAAAAAGAAAAAGAAGAAGAATTAGACAATGATATAAAAACTGATTCTTATATAAATAAAGCTATGACTTTCAAAGTTCCTCAACATCTTGAAAAAAAAAACGTGGCTTATTACAGTATACTTCTTGATTTAGAAACTTGTGAAAAGGCTTTATCAGAGTTACAAAAAGAGAATAATGAAATTATAAGGACTTCATTATTTACGACTATAATAATTTTATATGGTAAATGTTTTACTGATAGTAGCTCAACAAATTCCCCAAAACTTGAACTAAGTTGCTTTGAAAGTTTAGAAAATTTAAAAAAACTTCATCTGAATTTAATGAGTATGAGGCATAACTTCGTTGCTCATAGAGGAAAAACGGAACACGAACTAGGTAAAGCATATTTTCAAATTTTTCCAAAGACAATGAAATGGGGTATAAAAGTTGGTTTACAAAGAAGATTTTGCTTTGAAAGTGAAGAAATACCAGAATATATTAAACTCATAGAATACTTGATGAAAATTACAATGGAAAAATACAGAAAAGTAGAAAAGAAAATAATGGAGCATATTATAACAAATTTTGATAATTTAAACTCTGAAAATGAAATTGAATTAATAAACGATATTGACTCAGAGTTAAAAGAATATGTTATGAAAATTAAATAAAAACTATTGCCAACACCGGCTAAACTTCATACGGGTTTAGTTCTAACTTCAAAGTTTTGTGTATATTTACTAGGTCGCCAAATCTTGTTGATTTGGCTTTGTGAAAACAAAAGAAACAAAACCAAACAAAAAGCTTCGGCTTAGTCCGTGTTCGAAAATCTTGTCGATTTTCCGCCCCGCACAAAGCCTAGCCAAAACCGTTACCTAACATTAAATGCATGACCTTAATAGAAAGTCTAAAGAAACTGCCTGAATTACAAAAAACTTATTTAGAAATTCTTGAAGTACATGACAAAGAAGTTCCTATAGCGAATTTACTAGCTTTCTTTTTTAGAAATAAGGAAGTACACGGCTTGGGAGATTTATTTATTAAATCATTGTTGAAAACTAAGATTTACGAATTAGACATTAAAAAATACCCTTACTCAACAGACACTTTGATTTCTCAAGGAAACACTGAAAAGGAACAACAATTAATGTTCAATTCAATTTCTAATGTAAAGGTTGAAACAGAAGTTAAAACCAGTAAAGACAAAGACAATAATAAAAGGATTGATATTTTAATCGACACAGATAAATTTGTTATATGTATTGAATTCAAGATTAATCATAAATTAAACAACCCTTTAGAAACATATAAACATCACATCGCTAAAACATATAAAGATAGTGACAAACAAATATTTTATATCGTCTTGACACCTTCAAAAAAAGTAGCATACGTATCTAATACTGAAAGTTATTTGGAAAAAAACAAAATTTTCAAACAAATGATTATTGGTCATTTTATAAAAAATATTCAAAACGAGTTACCTTCAAACTTTAAAGAATCTGAAAGTTTTAAATATTATAATGATTTTATTCAAACAATCCAAAATAGAGAAATCAGATATAAAAGAAGTTTATTACTTGAGAGAATTAATTCTTTTCTAATTAAAAATAGAATAAAAAGTAAATATCACAATGAGAATAAAGGAGGTTTTATACAAATAGATAAAATCAATTACTCATTAAAAATAAGAATTAAAAACAAAGAGTTTCAATTTGAAACATGGATTAAAAAAAAGGAAAAAATAATAAAAAGGCACTTAAATTTGGACACTAGTTTGGAAGAAATTCTCAGAAACGTAAATAATTTATAAAAGAAAACAAATTTTGGCTAACACTGTTAAAAATTAATTACTGACAAATATAGTACTTAAACAACGTAACTAACCTTATAAAAATGTCATGTGTAATGTTAAAAAACGAATAAAATGGACATACAAAATTCACTAAAAGACAAACATTCCTCTCTAATAAATGAGTTAATTAAAGATCTAAGAAAAGGTCTAGAAAATACACGTGAAATTAAAACAACATTGGTACTAATTCAAAAGTTCGATCCGGCAGTAGGAATTCGATCTGCTGAAAATCATCTTGAAAAATCTATTAAAGAATTGGAAAAAATTGTGCAGAAACACTACACCTAACAATATTTAAATAAAAAACGTTAGGTAACACCGTATAAAATTAATGTGGGTTTTTATCGTTTTCCCAAAGTTTTTGGCTTCTTTACAATGTCACTCATACTTATTTGATTATTTTTAAATCGATAAAGATAAAAACACTAAATAAGTATAAGTTTAGTGCTCGGCTGATAATCTAGCGATTATCAATCTCCCACACTAATCTTATACAAAACCGTTACCTTACATAGTCGAAAAAATTCCAAAAATAAAGTTTGGGAATCAGTGTGGGTAAACTTTAAAAGTCAATATTTCTAAGCTTTGAAACTTTTTCAATCATACGTGTTTAAATTTCCATGGCTTGTTGGTTCAGTAATTTTTCCTGAAATCTTTTCACGATAGTTTTCTAGAAGATAAATAGTTCTTAATTCTGCTGTTTAAGTAGCTCTGCTGAATTTTTAAAACTTTTGTATAAAAGTATATCACAAGATAAAAATGTACTTTAAAAACGCTGAAAATGAATTCGTAGCTACGTTGAATTTTGAGATTTTTGCTTACAAAATAGTTAGTCTTTTAATGAAAGGTTTTTATTCCTTGAAACTGAAAAAAGTAGCAACGCTGAATTTTGAAACTTCAAAAAACTTAAAAGATTTTTATATTAAATAAGAAATTAAAACTTCTCGATAATTAAAACCAGTAACAACGCTAATATTTCTATTTCCCGAAAAGTTCCAGTAAATAAAATACGATAAGGTAACACCGGCTAAAATTAATACGGGCTCCTGTCCTACTTCAAAGTTTTGTGTATATTTACAAAGTCCGCCAAATCTTGTTGATTTGGCTTTGTGAAACCAAAAGAAACAAATCCAAACAAAAAGCTTAGGCTCAGTCCGTTCTCGAAAATCTTGTCGATTTTCAATCCCGTACTAATCCTAGCCAAAACCGTTGTAAAATATAAAGAATAAAAAAATGGGATTTAGAGGAAAAGTTGTTGAAGATGCCCTAATATCTTGTGGAAGACATTGTTCACTATGTCATAAATTTTGTGGTACAAAAATGGAACTTCACCATATTAAACAAAGAAAAGATGGTGGAGAAGATTCTTTTGAAAACTGTATTCCACTATGCTTTGATTGTCATGCAGATGTTATGCAATACAATCCTGACCATCCTAAAGGTAAAAAATACACTCTTTCAGAATTAAAAAGACATAGAGACAACTGGTATGATAAAATAAAAAATAGTCAAGGAAATATATTACCAAATGGTAGTTACTTAGACCTAGATAAAAAAACATTTGAAAGACTACAAAATTTATTAGATAGCAAAGGCTTATTGTTTTTTATTAAAAGTAATGGTTTTATTAACGGTGCATTTCCTGATAAAATTTGTGAAGATATATATATTTACCAACAAGAATGTTTCCTCCCAGAATTTGAATTTATTGATACAGATCTTGAAGGAATGAGAGTCACTCTTACAGAACAATTAAGAGAATTAGATATATTAATTCAAAAACATACATTTGATGCAAGTACAAGAACTGAAAGCAGACAAAGTATCCCCAAAGAATGGTCTATAACTGAGCCTGAAAGATATATTAAAGCTATTAATGATTTTGAAAAATTAACTTTTATTATTGGAAAAAAGTATGATGAATTAATAAAACTAGGTAGAAGGAAACTTTACGCAAATTAAAATTACATTTTACAACACCGGCTAAACTTCATGCGGGTTTTGTGCAAACTTCAAAGTTTTGTGTATATATTTACTAAGTCGCCAAATCTTGTTGATTTGGCTTTGTGAAAACAAAAGAAACAAATCCAAACAAAAAGCTTCGGCTTAGTCCGTGTTCGAAAATCTTATCGATTTTCCGCCCCGCACAAAGCCTAGCCAAAACCGTTAGTTTAAACAACTACAAAAATTTCTGGTCGAAATTTACGCAGTTATTTAAATCGAACGGTATTTTAAGAGTTTGAAACCAGTGCTGACTCAAAAAAAATTAAAACGAAACATTTCTTTAAGCCGAAAAAAACACATTTTCTCTGTCTAAAAAGTAATTGAAAAAAATTCATTCTTTGAATAATTTTCTCTAGTCGATAATTATTTAATACTTGTGCTACGTGTTAAATTGTTCTTAGAAATAAATAATATTTATATCCTCAATTCTTTGATAAATTTATCATAACACGAAAATTAATGTCATTAAAGTTACGTTCTGAACTGTACGTAAAATCATTCAATAATTACTTTTTTAATTTTTTGAAAAACTTCATATAAACGAAAAATGGTGTCATAAAATTACGTGCTGAACTGTACGTAAAATCACTTCGTTGATAATTTGTCTTTAATCGATAAATATTTACAAGCAAAACGTTCAATTTATTGTAGCAACACGATTTTGAAACAGTTATTTAAATTAATGAATTTCATCAAATTGAAAACATTGAATTTACCGTTGCGGGGATTTTTGGAAAATTCTTCTCTCCTATTTATCATTTCTATCTGAAAAGTTGCATAAACTAACAACAGCTAAAAAACATAGCTAAGTTTGTGCTTTCCCAATGTCCGTGTTTTATTTATTTTGTGTAGTTTTAGTCTGAAAATTAATTGCTAGTTTACTCGCTACGTTTCCTAGCTAAAACCGTTGTGCAACATATGACAAAATGTAAAATCCTGAAATAGGTTGACTAAAAATTCACCAATAATTAGTCACTTATGGAAAGTCATCAAAAACAATACTGCCGAAAAAAAACGTACACCAAAGTAGGTTTTGAACTCAAATTATTCATCATTGACCAAATTCAAAATGGTCAAATTTCTACCAATTTTGCTGCTAAAAAATATAACGTTCCAAGATCCTCTATTGATTATTGGATTAAAAAATATTCTACCTTAGAACAAAAGAAAAAAGCAATGAGCAAACAAGACGAAATCAAAAAATTGAAAGAGAAAATTGAAGAGCTTGAATTCGTAAAAGATTTTCAACAAGACATCATCGCTAATATGGAACTCATCACTGGAGCCGAGTTGTCAAAAAAGTCATTGCCCAAAACATTAGCAGACGAGATTCAGAAAAAGAAACAAAACCGTTTAAAAGAAAATGGTTAACTCAATGTTTTGGGATTAGTAAACAAGCTTTCTATAAACGCTTGAAAATTCATCAAAAGCAACTACATAACGAACAGATTATCATCAAACTTGTAAAGGAGTGTCGTAACAAAATTGGACAGTTTTTAGGAGCTAAAAAACTATATCATGAACTCAATCCTGAGTTTAAAAACCTTGGAATTAAAATTGGAAGAGATAAGTTTTTTACACTTCTTAAAAACCATAAACTACTGATTAAGAGAAACAAAAACTATCATACAACCACCAATTCTAAACACATATTTTACAAATACAAAAACTTAATTAAAGACAAAGTACCTACCAGAGCCGAACAACTTTGGGTAACCGATATCACCTATATTAAAACCGACAAAGGACATGCATACCTGGCACTCGTTACAGATGCGTATTCTAAGCAAATTATGGGATATAAGATAGACAGCAACATGAAGACTGAACTATGCTTAGAAGCACTTAAAATGGCTATCAAAAACAGAAAGTATCTTAGTCAAAAAATCATTCATCACTCAGATAGAGGAATACAGTATTGTAATCCTACTTATACAAAGTTTGCCGAAGAGAATGGAATCATCATGAGTATGACCGAAAAATATGACCCTTACGAAAATGCAATTGCAGAAAGAATTAACAGAACTTTAAAATATGAATATGGTCTAAAACATGTCATAAAAAATCTTAAATTAGCAAAAACGATCACTAAAAAAGCGGTCGATATTTATAACAATCTTCGTCCACATTGTAGTCTTGATTTATGCACTCCGCAACACGTGCACTTAAATCAAAATATAAACTACAAATCGTACCGAAGAAATAAAAACAAACTGGAATTGTTAACCCTTTAAATACACAAAAAAAGGTCAACCTATTTCAGGACGATACACTATGATAAAAGATAACGAATTAGAATTTTTACAGTTTCACTATTATTTGAATAATGAAGAACACTCAATGGATGCAAGAATCCATAATAAAGTAGAATCTCATTTAATCAAAATTATAGAAGAAATATCTTTTAACCTAGGTATTGAATTTTCAATTGAAGTTCAGGCATTGGAAGAAGGTGGAGTTATTTCAAACTACAAATTGAAAAAAGCTCTAATTGGTGGAAGTTTATACTTATCTGGAATTCTTACAACTGTATTAGGAAGTACTATTGCTCATAAAATAAATAGCGATAGTGAAATGGATAATCTCCTAAAAAAACAAGCAATTGCCCATACAGAACATGAAATAGCTGAAACCGAAAGAGCTAAGGCTGAAACTGAAAAAATACGATTAGAAATTCAAAAACTAAAAAACGAAAAAAACAAAGAACTTGAAATATCTCAAGACTCTATTAAATTAATCTCTTTACATATAGCGTCTCAAAACAAAGTAATAATTACTAAATCCAATTTATTTAGACATCTTTCACAAGAAAGTAAAGTAGATAAGATATCGACACAGAGTTTAAACAAAGACTTTCAACCTATTAAAGAAGAGAAAATAATAAAACGCTCAGATTTTATAAAACACATAGTAAATGACGTCAAAGTAGATGCAAAATATGAGAGTCAAATCGAATTAGAAATTGTTTCTCCAGTTTTATTAAATAATCGAATGAATTGGAAAGCTATTTACAATGATGAATTAATCACTTTTTCTCTAAAAGATAAACAGTTTAGAAATTTAATTGTTTCAAAAAATCTTCAATTTTCTACAGGAACTAAACTTCTATGTGACCTCGAAATAAAAAGAAAAATTAATCACAAAGGTGAAATTGTAAATATGGGAAAATCAGTTTATAGTGTAACACAAATTATCTATACAGACGGAGATGTAATTGACCTATAATCAGTTTACAACACCGGCTAAAGTTAATGTGGGCTTCCCTCCTTTCCCGAAGTTTGGTGTATATTTGCGAAGACCGCTAAATCCAAATTGATTTAGCTTTTCAATCAAAAAAATAAAACTAAAAATTTGGCTTCAGCTTAGTGTCAATTCCGAAAATCCTCGATTTTCTACACCCACACTAACCATAGCCAAAACCGTTGGCAAATATTTTCGAGCGAGATTTTTTGAAATATTTTTTTTGTAAATTTGCTGTATGAGTAAAAAAGAAGACATACAAAAT
>NZ_JAATJG010000025.1 GCF_011927765.1 Wenyingzhuangia aestuarii | reverse complement strand
TTAAGAAACAACTTTGTATAAATAAAAACTTCTCAAGCTTATTTTAAGCTACTTTCTCAGTGTTTAAAAAACTTTCAATGAAATAATGTTTTCTCAACTACTTTTTTGCTTAGCAACGATTTGTAAAGATATTTATCGATTAGAAATAAACTATCAACAAGTTCTTAAACGACTGAATAAAAAACCAGCGAAGCTAACCGAAAAATACCTTTAAACGACTTTTTCAAAATAATTGTAAAAATCTTTCAGCGATTGAATTTTTCATAAAAAGAGAATAATAAAGTAGGGAAGTGGTTTACTTTCAGTTTTAGCGGTTCTGACCTATGCTGGCTAACGGTTTTGGCTAGGCTTTGTGCGGGATTGAAAATCGATAAGATTTTCGAACACGGACTAAGCCGAAGCTTTTTGTTTGGATTTGTTTCTTTGTTTTTCACAAAGCCAAATCAACAAGATTTGGCGACTTAGTAAATATACACAAAACTTTGAAGTTGGCACAAAACCCGCATGAAGTTTAGCCGGTGTTGTAAGTTGGCTTTTATCTAATAAAAATTTCTAAATCGAATTATATATAAACTATTTCAATATTTAAGTTTATATATTTTTTATAGTTTTCATTTAACCAGTATAAAAACAAAATTATCGTGTTTATTTTATAAGTATTTTTCAGTTTTTTTCATTAACTGTGATTAGCTTTATTTAAGTTTATCATAGATTTTTATAATTCCAATTATTATTGCTACGATAAATATAATACTCATTACTAACTTAAAATATATGAAATAAAATTTCTTAGTTAGTTTCATGTCATATATTCCTGTAGATTCAATTCCAGATAAAATTTCATTTTCTTTAATTATTATATCTATCTCAAATTTGTCTTTGTCTAGTAAAAAATAACGAATTCCATTATTTATGTTTGGTTGCTCTTCAATTTTTTCATAGAAATCAATATTGTGTTTATTTAACTCATTTTCAAATAATATTTTATTTTCTAAAGGAATATAAAGCTTAAAATGATCTTTTTCTTTAATAAAAAATTTACTTTTCAAAGTAATATATTTACGATAATTATTGTTTCAATTTGTTTAATTTCAACTTTATATTTTATTATTTCAAGCTTACTTACAACGGTTTTGTATAAGATTAGTGTGGGAGGTAGACAATCGAAGAATTGTCAGCCGAGCCACAAGCTTATACTTATTTTATGTTTTTATCTTGTCGACCTAAAAATACTCAAATAAGTATGAGCGACAATATAAACAGACCTAAAACTTTGGGAAAACCATAAAAACCCACATTAATTTTATACAGTGTTGCCTGCTGGCTTTTTCTTTTATGATTTCAACTGTATTAGTTAATTGATTTTCAGTATTCTATATTTTTAGTTCGTTTTTTTTCTTTAATTTATATTGAATTCAGTTATTATGATAAAATTTTTTCCGAGTTATGTTAATTTTTTCCACTTTCAACCATATTCAGAATACTGATAATAATTAGAATTAAAAGGATTCAACTTAAATACAATTTTCTGCTTATTTATATTTTTTGATTTTATCAAAGTTAAATATATATGGAGCAATCCAGCCTCCAATAATTGAAAATGTAATTGGAAATAAAATCATATACCCTATTTCAATTTCTAACAAAATATATTTTACAATAAAAATTATTAACAAGCCTATTAAAAAAAAGATTATTGCACCGAAATTGTATTTAGCTATTTTTTCAGGAAAAATTCCAGCTCTTGCGTGACGATAAGAAATTCGATAAATACAATATATTATATAGTTTAAAAAATTTTTCATTTTGGTTTTTATTTAGTGCTTGCTGGCAACGGTTTTGGCTAGGCTTTGTGCGGGAAGAAAATCGCCAAGATTTTCGAACACGGACTAAGCCGAAGCTTTTTGTTTGGTTTTGTATCTTTTAGTTTCACTAAGCCAAATCAACAAGATTTGGCGACTTAGTAAATATACACAAAACTTTGGAGTAGGACAGAACCCGCATGAAGTTTAGCCGGTGTTGTGTACTGACCTTTAAGAATTTAATTTTCTCAATCTATTTATTTCATTTTCAGTTACTTTTTTAATGAATTTTTTCATTTCCTGTATGTGATTTTTAATTTCTGCTTCTTTTATTTCTACACTTCTAGTATCATTTGGGACTGGAGGAGGAGGAGGAATATATAGTCTTTCAAGATTATTCAAATCTCTACTTGTTCCACATGTATTAATTTCAAATTTATTGTCTTTCAATATAGAGTATATTAACCACTCACTTTTTTTCTCAACAACAGGTTCGCAATATTTATGATTTCTAAACTCAATTATACTTTCATTTTTTAAGTTTCCTTTGAAGGTTTCTTTAACTTTTACCTTAAAAGTTCTCTTTTCGTTATCAATTTCAATTATCTCACCTATTAATACAAATTCTGAATATTCATATTCTTCAACTTGAGCGATATCTAGTCTTTTCATTGGAGCACAAGTGCATGAATAAGTTTCAGAAAAAGATAAAAATAATATTATGAGAAAGATATTTTTCATTTTATTTTCGGTTTGTACACAACGGTTTTGGCTAGGCTTTGTGCGGGTGAAAATCGCGAAGATTTTCGGACACGTACTAAGCCGAAGCTTTTTGTTTGGTTTTGTTTCTTTGGTTTTAACTAAGCCAAATCAACAAGATTTGGCGACTTAGTAAATATACACAAAACTTTGAAGTAAGCACAAAACCCGCATGAAGTTTAGCCGGTGTTAGCTGCTGCATTTTTGATTTAGATATTCCTCAAAAGTCAATGTATGAAGGATTACTTTGTCGTTGAAATAACTAAATTTATTTTCACTTATTTGAGTAGGATAGAAAATATCATTTTCCACTGATTGGAATAAAGTAATGTTAAGTTTTTCATCAAGTTTATTTTTAATAAAGCTTGGATCTACGATCTCTAAATATAATTCTTTATTATATCTGAGTGCTGTTCTTATTGATTCATTTATATGTTCATCACCAAATGAATATCCGATTATATATATTTTTTTGGCATTACACGTATCTTTGTCAAATGCAGATTGCATTTGTTTGAATGGTGTTAGGCTTCCTTTTTGAGCTTTTTGATAACCAGTAATAATATTTGTAATATATATTGGTTTTCCCTTTTCCATTTGAATACTTACTTGGTCATCATTTACAGATAATTCTGGTATTCCAGAAAACAAAATTTCAGGATTAGGTAATCCACCTTTATCTAGCGGTTTTACTTTCCAAAATGCTGAACCATGAAGATTATATTGAATATTACACTCAAAGTCATTGAGAATCTTAGGTACATCCGCTCTGAGTCCTTTCATGTCATCAATGGAATTCGTTGCATGATAACCTTCAAAACATTTGATATTAATATCTTCCAATAAGATTTTAAAAATTCTATCATAATTAAGGGTATACATTCTTATAAAACTGTTCTTTTCAATAGAACTCATCCATTGTTTAAAATTTACACTACATTTAGATTCCTTATTTATTACCGAATTTCCTTCGGTATGATATGCGTATTTTGAAATAACAGAATTTAACTCAGTTATTATTAATGCTAATAGATGTTGTAAAAAATATTGTTTTGGATTTTCATTTTGATATGAATGCTTTGAAAAGATATAATTAGAACCTGAAGGAATATCTAGTAAATATCCGTGCTTTCTTTCCTTATCTTTTATTGAAAAATTAAGAATTACATCTAATTCGTTTTCTTTTAAGAAACTTCGTAATATAGAAGGTGTTTTATTTGTTTTATTGTGCTCTGAATAGTAAACACTTAGTTCTTCGATTACATTGATAATTGTTTCAAAATTTACTTCATCGCTAGAATATCCGTTTTCAATGAGTCGATTATAGATGAATTCCGTTATTTTAGTTTTTGAGTTTTTAATAGGAAAACCAGAGTTTCTTACCAATTCAGTCAATTCAGACGTCAATGGTCCATTCCAGTTTATCATGGCTCCTGCTCCGAAAAGAAATACTTCTGTTTGTTTTTTCAATGTTGCTGCTAACGGTTTTGTATAAAAATCAGTTTGGGAGAAAGGGGCATAGCCTTTTCGAGCGTACTGATTTAGTTAGTTTAAAAGTACAGAACTTAGGGAAAGAAACCAAGCCCAAATTGTTTTTATGCGTTGTTGCCTTTTAGCAGTACGGATCATTAATTTTCAATTCTTAGTTTTTCATTTTTCTTCAGTGATTCTACTTTACAATTCATTGAGTAAATCTCAATAATTCCAGACTCCGCGTTGGAATAAAAAATTCAAACACTCAGTTAGAAATTCTAAAAGGGTATTAGTTTTCATTTTTTAATAAATTCTCAACGTTTACAATTTAAATTCAGCGTTGTTACGATATTTTAAAAGAAGCTAGAGTAATATGTATCGTTTATAGTAATATATCAAGGATTTAGAAAGCGAATAGTTTAAATCTCATTTAAAAGAGAGAACTTTCGTGTTTAGTTAAAAAAAAAATGCGGAGTTACGTTATTTCAAGTTTCTAAGAAAAGAAACCGTTCGGCTAACTGCGAAATTTCGGACGAAATTTACGCTGTTAAAGGCAACGGTTTTGGCTAGGAAACGTTTGGGGGTTTGTAAACGATAAATTATCGGATAAAACACCAAACAAAAGCCATTTAATTATTTGTACTTTAAAAATAATGTAAATGGCTTTTGTGACAAAGTAAAGACGAACAAAACATCTAGAAAAGACCAAAACCTAAATGTTTTTTAGCCGTTGTTAGGTAAAGTAACTATGCAGTTCTTTGGAAAGACCTAGTTTCAATATAACTTTCTAAGCAAGTAGGAGTATATGCATAGTTTGAAAAATGACTAAGAATTATATTTTTGTTTGTGTTAAATTGAATATTATCCTTAATATAAATCTTATTCTCTTTTGAATCATTTGTAAGATATTCACAAAAGTTAATTAAGAAGTGTATAAGATATTTACCTCTAAGTATTTCAGTTAAATTGTGATTTCGTAGATATGTATTTGAGTTTTCTACTTCTAATTCTGTTACGTTAATAGCATTAGAATATTTATTCTTGATGTTTTCTAAGGTATAAGTTTTGTTTATTCCTCCAATATTAACTTTGAATAAAGAACTAGGTAGTTTATCATCTAGAGATACTCCTGTACTTTCCAATTTCTCGGTTCTTTTTTTAATTATCAGACTTCTATACCAAGAATTAAATAGCATAATTGATTCTTGATATTGAATAAGTTCATTTTTGTATAGGTCAAGTATTGATATAAATTCACTGTCTCCGTCATTCAAATAAAATTCATTTCTTAAAATTTTTTTCAAACAATCTTCATGGCAATAAAAGTTTTCGATACTATAGGTAGGCGTTTCATATATGTCGGAATTAGCTACTTTATCATCAAAATCGTTATCAATAAAAAAAGCTAGAATATATTCATCTTTTTTATGTTTGATTTTATCATAAATTTTAAGGACATTACTTTTGTTTTTACACTTAAAATTTAAGTATTCATCATTAAAATATTTTTCTATTCTAGAAGAATAATAAGGAGCATCTTTACCTTCATAAAAACAAAATATTTTATTATTATTTTCGTCTTTACAAGAATTTGAGAATTTATGAAACACAACAGAAATACTATTATTCATAGTGTTTTGTATGTTTTCTTTTGTTATTTCTTCCATTTAGTTGATATAATCTTTTAACATAAATGTTTTATTATAAAGACCATGTTCTTCATAAATGAATGGTGAATGTGTAACTGCAAAAAGTAAATCACATTTATTAGAATTAATGATATCTTGTAAAAGTCTTTGTTGCCAAAAGATAGATAATGAAAGTTCTGGTTCATCAAATAAGATTATAAAACGATCATTTTGCTCTAAAAATATTTTTGAAAAAAGTGAAACTATCTGTTTTTCACCTGAAGATAATTTATCAAGCTCTATAACTTTTGTCTTATTATTTTCAATATACTTAGGGTTTTGATGTTGTATGTTAAGAATTACTTCTCTCTCATCATATACATATTTTTTTTCAACAAGATAATTATTGCAAACATCAATAAAGTTTTTTATGGCGTTATCTTGATTTTCAAGATTGTTATATAAGTCTATTAGTTTGTTGACAAAGAAGATAAGTCCCTTATTATCGGTATTACCATTATCAATAAAATCTTGAATCTTTATATGATCTTCAGGGCTTAACTTTTGACCGATCCTGTCAAGCATTATTTTTAATTTATTAATATCTTTTTGTGACCTTATTTTTGTTGTAATATCAGGAAAGTCAGTTAAAAGTTGATGAAGCATTTCCGCTGTAATATCTGAAAAACCAATCATTGATGAATGTGTGATTTGTTTTGTGATATTTTGAATTCTACTGTCAACATCTGTCATACCAAATTGAATTATATCATCTTTATTCTTTTCTTCTCGAGGTAAAAGATTTCTTTTGTTACTGAAAAATTCTTTATCGTTATTAATTCCAATATTTCTTATATCTTCTTCAATACGTCTGTATGTAGGAAAATATAATATTTTACAATCAACAACTTCATCTATAACTTTGATTGTGTCGTAAAATTTATTTCCATCAATTTCATCATAGTATTTTTTTACTAAATCAAAAATATAGAAAGCAGGTGCACCTATTTTTAAACCAGATTTTTTTAGGAGATCATTTAACTCAATTCTTTTATCTTGTTCGGAAGATTTAGTATGATTTATTATCTTACGTATTTTCTTTTCATCGTCTTCTTTTATTTTAGATAAAAACTCACCAAAATGACTAGCGTTATTTTCTTTATCAAGATTAAGATATTTTAATAATGTTTGTTTAGTAAAAACTACTTTTTTTCTACTATTGAATACAACTTCTATTGACTCAAAGTTATAATTACTTAGCCTTTTGAATTTTTTAGAAAGTGTGTAATAAATTATATTTAGAATTGTGGTTTTACCAAGTCCATTTTCTCCAATTAATATTTTAACAGAATCAGATAAATCGATATCTACATCTCTATAGCCATGTAGTTGTTTAATTTTAAATTTTTTAATTTTCATTTCTTGTTATTTTACCTAACGTGTTTGTATATGGTTTGTTGCGTGGTTTAAGCAACTAATTTAGTAAATAATTAACGACCAAGAAAGTCCGCGAGGACTTTCGCAAGTAGGTAAGAAGCCAGCAATAAATTATATACGGTGTTGTAGCCAGTTTTTTTTCTTGTAATTTTCTATTATATTTTCAATAAACTGTTCTTTGTTACCTCTTATCATTTCTATCTGTTCTCCTGCATATAAATCTGAATGAAATTCTCGTAGGTTATTATCGCTCCAAATTATTAATTCTACAATTAATGGTGTAAGTTCAATTCCCTTTTCTGTTAATGTGTATATGTTTGTTTTTTTGTTTTCAGGAAGTTTTCCCTTTATTATAATTTTAAACTCCTCAAGCATTTTTAATCTCGAAGACAAAATATTTGTTGCGATAGCTTCTTCACTCTCAATAAAATCTTTAAATGTTTTTTTATTTTCAGTCAGCATTTGCTTAATAATTACTAAAGACCACTTATCTCCAATAATATCAATTGCACTAGTAATTGGGCAGTCGCATCTAAATTTATGTTCCATTTTCAATTTTGTATTACCTTAAAATTATTTTGTAAAAATACATTTTTTTATTTATTGCTTGCAAAATAAAAGTAATATGTTATCTTTGCTTGCGATTTGCAAGTAATAATTTGATGTAAATAAAATTTGATAAAATGAAAAAAGTATTAGTAACAGGAATTTCAGGATATGTTGGTCTGCACGCAGCGGTGGAATTATTAAAAAATGGATATTCAGTCAAAGGTTCAGTTAGGAATTTATCCAAAAGAGACGAATTAACACGAGCAATTCGAAAAGAAGTTGAGCCCAATGGTAATTTAGAGTTTTGTGAACTTAATCTTTTAAAAGACGAAGGTTGGGCGGAAGCAATGCAGGATTGTGACTATGTGCTACATATTGCTTCTCCTTATGTGGCAAGTGAGCCTAAAGATGAAAACGAGCTGATAAAGCCTGCTATTGAAGGTACACAACGTGCTTTAAATTTTGCTAAAAAAGCAGGTGTTAAGAGAGTGGTTTTAACTTCTTCTATAGTTGCAATGTTTGGTGATGCAAATAAGTCATTAAACATAGAGCAAGATACTTGGACTAATCCAAATGCTAAAAATATGTCCGCTTATGTAAAAAGTAAAACACTTGCAGAAAAGAGTGCTTGGGATTTTATAGAAACTCAAAAAGGGAATAACAAGTTAGAATTGGTTGTTATTAATCCAGGTCCTATTTGGGGACCAACCTTGTCAGATAAACTCTCTGGTGAATCAATGAATATTGTTAAGGATATGATAACTGGTAAAATGCCAATGCTTGCCAAAGTACGCATTAATATGTCAGATGTAAGAGATATTGCCAATATTCACGTTAAGGCTTTAGAGAATGAGAAGGCTAATGGACAACGATTTGTTGTTGCAACTGAAAATCCATATTCGTTTAAAGAAATGGCTCAAATCTTAAAATCAAATGGAAATGCTAAAGTAAGCACTTTAGAAGGTCCAAATTTCTTATTAAAATTTATGTCTAATTTTAATAGCGATTTAAAAGGTATGAAGCCTTTTATTGGAAACACTTATGACGCAGATGTTAGCAAAACAAAGGAAGTGTTCAATTGGAAGCCGATTTCTTTTGAAAAGTCCGTTTTAGACACAGTTCAATCAGTAAAACAACGATTGAACAAATAGTTATTTTTCAATTATCACTCGAATTTCAAACAAAGTTCGAGTGATTCTTTAATTGGCTACAACGGTTTTGGCTAGGATTAGTACGGGATTGAAAATCGACAAGATTTTCGAGCACGGACTGAGCCTAAGCTTTTTGTTTGGTTTTGTTTCTTT
>NZ_JAATJG010000024.1 GCF_011927765.1 Wenyingzhuangia aestuarii | reverse complement strand
AATCGAAGTTGTCGATTAAGAATTCAGGAAGTATAAGTTTTAAAAGATCTAAAGTAAGTTCCAATACGAATAAATTTAAACCTCAAAATTAAAACTATCCTAATTCACACACAACTTTTGTGATTGAGCCTATACATCTCGACTCCGCTCGATGTCCCTAGAGTGATAATAGATTGTAGCGAAGAATTATAAATTTAGATTGTTTGGGTTCTGTGTTAAAGATGTTAATATAAAAGTGAGAATACATCTCTACTCTATTCTATGACCTTAGATTTTACCTTAAAGGTTGATATGGTTGTACTTGATTTGCATTAGTGATTGACTGGCATGTTTGAGCTCTTTTAAAAGGTTCTCAATCATACTTCACTATGGTCAGTATAATCTGATATACCTTTTGAAAAGCGAGTAAGGAAAGCACGACCCTTCCAAAGCTTTGAAGGGAATGCCCAAATGCTATAAAAAGAAAGAGCATCTTAAAGGAATAAGATGCTCTTTAATATTTAAAAAGTTTTAGATTATAATTCTAAGGCTTTTTTAGGATTGTTGTTCATTAACAATTCAATTGGGTTTTCTATAGCTTCTTTAATTGCTACTAAGAAACCAACTGATTCACGACCATCTACAATACGGTGGTCATAAGATAATGCTACGTACATTATTGGTTGAATAACCACTTGACCGTTTACAGCCATTGGACGTTCTACAATGTTGTGCATTCCTAAAATTGCAGATTGAGGAGGGTTGATGATTGGTGTAGATAACATTGATCCAAATACACCACCGTTAGTAATTGTAAATGTACCACCTGTCATTTCATCTACAGTAATTTGTCCATCACGAGCTCTTAGGGCTAAACGTTTTACTTCTGCTTCTACTCCTCTAAAAGATAAGTTTTCTGCATTTCTAATTACAGGAACCATTAATCCTTTTGGACCAGAAACTGCGATAGAAATATCTGCAAATTCATTTTTGATTTGGTAATCACCATCAATCATAGAATTTACATCAGGATACAATTCTAAGGCTCTTGTTACGGCTAAAGTAAAGAAAGACATGAATCCTAAACCAACTCCGTGTTTTGCTTTAAATTCCTCTTTATATTGGTTACGTAAGTCAAAAACAGGTTGCATATTTACCTCGTTAAAAGTAGTTAACATAGCAGTTTCGTTTTTAACAGAAACTAAACGCTGTGCTACTTTTCTACGTAGCATAGACATTTTTTTCTTTTCAGAACCACGGCTACCTGTTGTAGTACCCATAGCTGGAACAGCATTGATTGCATCGTCTTTAGTAACTCTACCATCTTTACCAGTACCTTGAATAGTACTTGGGTTGATTCCTTTTTCGTCTAATATTTTTTTAGCTGCAGGAGATGCACTTCCTGTTGCATATGTTGCGTTTTCATTTGTAGTAGGAACTACGGGAGCTTCTTTTACAGGAGCCGCCTCTTGTTTAGGAGCTTCTTCTTTTTTAGCAGGAGCAGCAGCACCATCAGGTCTAGCACCTTCCATATCAATTAAACAAACTACAGCACCCACGGCTACAGCATCACCTTCTTCTGCTTTTAAAGTAATAATTCCACTTTCTTCTGCAGGCAACTCTAAAGTTGCTTTGTCTGAATCTACTTCAGCAATAGGTTGGTCTTTTTCTACATAATCACCATCTTCAACTAACCAAGTTGCGATTTCTACTTCTGTGATTGATTCTCCCGGAGAAGGGACTTTCATTTCTAAAACCATGATAATATTTTATATGTTATTTGTTTATATAGTGTTCTTTGTTGTTATGCTTGGAATACTTTGTCCAATACTGCTTGGTGTCTCTTTTTAAATCTTGCGCTAGATCCTGCAGCAGGAACTGAATAGAATTTAAGTGAAGCTACCGTTAAAGGTACCAAATTGAAACGTTGTAACATGTATGACCACGCTCCCATGTTTTCTGGTTCTTCTTGTGCCCATACAAATTCTACATCCGCAGGATAAGAATCTATCACTGCTTGAATTTTTTCTTCGTGTAATGGGAACAATTGCTCTATACGTACCAAGGCAACGCTTTCGTTTTCTAGTTTTTCTCTTTCTTCTAACATATCGTAGTAGAATTTACCAGAACAGAAAACCACTTTTTTAACGTTTGCTTTGTTGATAATTGTATCGTCTATAACTTCTTGGAAACTTCCATCAGCCAATTCTTCAATAGTATTTACAGCTTTAGGATGACGTAATAAACTCTTAGGTGTAAAAACAACTAAAGGTTTACGGTGGTTACGTTTCATGTGACGACGTAACAAGTGATACATGTTTGCAGGTTCTGTACAGTTTGCAATAGTCATGTTGTCATAATCACACAATTGTAAGTATCTCTCAATTCTTGCAGATGAGTGTTCTGATCCTTGTCCTTCGTAACCATGAGGTAACAACATTACAATACCATTTTGTAACTTCCATTTGTCTTCGGCAGCACAAATGTATTGGTCAAACATAATTTGTGCTCCGTTACCAAAGTCTCCAAATTGTGCTTCCCAAATAGTTAAAGTGTTTGGGTGAGCCATAGCATAACCATAGTCAAAACCTAAAACTCCGTATTCTGATAATAAAGAGTTGTAAATAGTCATTACCCCTTTATTGTTCTTATTTGTATTTAATAAGTTGATACGTTCTTCTGAAAGTTCATCTCTTAAAATGGCATGACGGTGGCTAAAAGTACCACGTTCTACATCTTGTCCAGAAATACGAACATTAAATCCTTCTTCTAACAAAGAACCATAAGCTAGCGTTTCTGCTAATCCCCAGTCTAATTTGTTGTCTTCAAAGACCATTTTAGCACGACCTTCTATAATACGTTGTGCTTTACGTACAAACTTAACTCCTTCGGGATTTTGAGATACGACTCTTGTAATATCTTCTAATTTATCTTTTGGATAAGTAGTGTCTATTGGGGTTAACATTTCTGCTAATCCTTCTCTTACAAAACCTTCCCAAGTGTCTTCCATGAATGGAATTACTCTAGAAGTTTCATCGCTTTTAGCTTGGTTGAATTTTTCTTCTAATAAGTTTTTGTATTCATCTTGTAAACCTTTTGCGTAAGCAGCATCTATATTTTTTTCAGCAATTAACTGATCGATATAAATGTCTCTAGGGTTTTGATGTTTAGAGATGTTTTTATACAATTGAGGTTGTGTAAATCTTGGTTCATCACCTTCGTTATGACCATATTTACGGTATCCTAATAAATCTATAAAGACATCGCGTTTAAATTTCATTCTAAATTCTAATGCCAATTCAATTGCATGACATACCGCTTCTACATCATCTGCATTTACGTGTAATACGGGTGATAAAGTTACTTTAGCAACATCGGTACAATAGGTACTAGAACGAGCATCTAAATAGTTAGTGGTAAAACCTACTTGGTTGTTAATAACTAAGTGTAAAGTTCCTCCGGTTTTGTAACCGTTTAGTTTACTCATTTGAATTACTTCGTATACAACACCTTGTCCAGCAACAGCAGCATCACCATGAATAATGATTGGTAAAATAGCATTTTCGTTACCATTGTATACGTTGTCTATTTTAGCTCTGGCCACACCTTGTGCAACAGGTCCTACAGTTTCTAAGTGAGATGGGTTAGGCAATAGGTTCATTTTCATTACAGAACCATCTTGATAAGTTTTACTGCGAGTTAACCCCATGTGGTATTTTACATCCCCATCAATATTTTCCTCGTCAAAATCTTTTCCTTCAAATTCAGAAAATAAATCACGAACAGGTTTTTTAAAGATATTGGTTAAGGTATTTAAACGACCACGGTGAGCCATACCTAACACACATTCTTTTACATTATATCTTTCTGCTGCTGTTTTTAAAGCAGTAGCCAATGCAGGAATTACTGTTTCTCCTCCTTCTACAGAAAAACGTTTTTGACCTACATATTTTGTTTGTAAAAAGCTTTCGAAACCAACAGCTTGCGTTAACTTTTTAAGAATGTATTTTTTTTGTTCTACATTAAAATCCGCTTGATTGGCATTTTTGTTTAATCTGCTTTGCCACCATTGAATTTCTTCTGGTTGACGAATGTACATATATTCAATACCAATAGAATCACAGTAAATTTCTTTTAATCTATTTACAATAGTTTCTAAAGTTGCAGCACCAATACCAATTACTTCACCAGCATTAAAGACAGTTTTTAAATCATCATTAGTCAATCCAAATGTTTGAATGTCTAAAGTAGGTTCGTAGTGTCTACGTTCTCTAACGGGATTTGTTTTGGTAAACAAATGTCCTCTAGTTCTGTAACCATTGATTAGCTCAAGTACTAAAAACTCTTTTTTTACTTCTTGAGGTACTTCAATATTGTTTTCACCCTCATATGATTCGTTTGCTAAATCATATCCTTGAAAAAAACTTTTCCAACTAGGCTCAACACTATCAGGGTTGATTTGGTATTGCTCATATAAATCAGCAATAAAACCTGTGTGAGCAGCATTAAGGAAAGAAAATTTATCCATGTTACTATGTTGTCTTTATATTTTGTTGTTCGTTGTCGAACAAACAAAATTAATTTATTTGTCCTTTTAACGGCATATGTATTTGCTTTATTCTTCCAAATCATAAAAATTATAACAAATTGATTTTTTTTGTTTTTTTTAAGAAATAGATCCTTTATTTAAAGAGGAGCAAAAAAATGATTTTCAGGAAATGACCTCATAATTTAATGAAATTTAAGCTATTATAAATGTATGATAGTTTTATAGATTAGAGCATTAAGCGTGTTTAAATATATTTAGAAAACAAAAAAGAGAAGTTACTTTGTTGGTAGTAACTTCTCTTTTTGATCAAATAAAATAGATGATGAGTTTTTTGATTAATATTTTAATAATTCTTTTTCTGTAAACACACTTTCTTTGGGTTTTACGTTTCTTAATTCTTTAATTTTTTGAATGCTGATCTTTTTTTCTTTTTCTGAAAAAGTGTTTTGTAAATAGTAGATAATATTTTGAATATCCTCATCCTTAAATTCAGGATTTGCTCCTAAACCAGGCATGGTTGCATTTAAATTGTAAAGAGTTCCGTTTACGTGTATTGGTCCAGACAAACCATGTAAAATGACTAAAGCAAGTCTTTCTAAAGACTGAGATATGAATTCAGATTTTATAAATGGAGGGGCAAGGCTTGTAATTCCTTGACCTTGGTTTCCATGGCATGTAGCACAATTATTACTAAATATTTTTTCGCCTGCTTTAATGGCCTTAACATTTTGTTTTTTTAATTTTTGATTCTGTTTTTTTTCTGCATCTAGTTGATTTTTAAGTATAATGTTTAAATCTTTATTTAAAACAGTACTAGCGTTGTAGGTATTTTCTTGCTTTTGGTATAGTATAAAATCTTTTTCTAAACCTCTTAAACTACTTATAATTCCTTCTTGAAAAATTTTATTTTCTTGATACTGATCAGAAAGTTTAAATAAAATAGGAAAGAACTCAGTAGGTGTTAACTTTGCCCAATTTCCTAAAGAATTAGAAATGTATAAATCAATTTCTGGGTTCTTTTTAAGTAATAACTTATTGGTTAATTCTATCATTTTTAGTACATAGTTACTGTTAGAGAATTGTTCTAACAAAACAAGGACATGACTTATGGTTTTACTTTGGTTGCTATTAGCAATCACTTTTTCTAAATAGTTAAAACTTAAAGCATCTAAACCATTTAAGGTGTGTAAAGCATGTATTTGAGTAATTGGATTTTTAGATGATGTAATCATCTCTTTAAGTAACGTTACCGAAGTGTAATCTTTTCTGAGAATAAGTAATTGTTGAGCTCTATCTCTATACCATCCATTAGAATGTTCTAATAATGTAACCAATTCTGAAGTAGGGAGTTTTTCAAAATCAATCATTTTAGGTGTAGTGGTGTTTTCTTTTTGAACTTTTAAAATACGACCCATTCCCATAACTGTATCTAATTGTTTTTTTGCGTATTGATTGCGTAAATAGGGCGTTAAATAAGCTTTGTCTTGTAAAATTCCTCGGTGCATGTCTACAATGTAAAGACTACCATCGGGGCCGTTAAATAGGTTTACCGGTCTAAAGGCTTCATCTGTAGAAGCTATAAATTCTTTTTTGGGAATAGCTTGTTTACCACTTAAATTGTTTGGAGAAGGAGTAAGTACAATTCTCTTAATTAAATTTCCTTCAGGAATACAAACAAACGCATTTTCTGCATATTCTTTTGGAAACTGATTTCCTCTGTAAATTACAGGTCCGCAAGCTGCTGTAGCATTTATAACAATACTGTCTTTATCTAGTCGTCCTGCTATATACCCTCTATTTATTGATGTAGCATGCAAAGGATAAATTCTTTGGTTTGGAGTTAGGTTTTTGCCCAAAGCTGCTTTGGGAGTGAAAAAAGGATTTTTAAAATGGGTGTTGGGTAGTACTAAATCTCCTTTTAAAATAACAGAATTGTTGTTGTGATAAATTCTACCAAAATTATCTTTACTAATTCCCCATTGTCCTCTAAAAGAAGTTTTTTCTTTTATCCATTTCCCATTTTTTCTTTGGTACCTAGCACTAGATTTTGCATTGTAAATCCAGTTGTCTAAATGCATCATTAATCCGTTAGGTCTATGTTCTACATTTCCTCCTCTAGTGTATTGATTATCTACCAGTACTTTGTTTTTAGGTTGGTCGTTTTCTATTTCTACAAACCATAAATTAGGAGGCTCAGCATATAAAATTCCACCATAAACATGAGCTATTGCTCTTGGTAGTATTAAACTGTCTAAAAAAACTTTTACATGATCTGTAACTCCATCATTATCTAAATCTTCTAAAATGCTAATTCTTCCGTTAGGAGTATCTTCTCCAGTACCTTCTAAATTTTGCATATAAGCTTTCATTTGAACCACCCAAATTCTACCCTTGTTATCAAAACTCATGCTTACTGGAGCCTCTATATAGGGTTCTGATGCAATCGCCTTAAGATTAAATCCGTTTTCTACAACATAAGAGTCTAATGAAATTTGAGGTTCATTGTAATTGGTGTTACAACTGCTAATGATTAACAGTGTTAAAAAACTAAAAAGAATATAGTATCTGTTTTTCACAAAAAATAAATTAATGATGAGGGTATAAAACTAAGTAAATTCATTTTAATTTAATTTATTTAGGATTGTTTTACTTTATGTAAAAGATTCATAAATAAGGCTTAACTTTAATGGATACCATTGGTGTTTTATAAATTTGAAAAAAAAGTTTTAATATTATTGTGTGAATTAAAATTATACTTATATTTGCAACCGCAAAACAAGATTTTGTAGCTATATGCAACTTCCTCCTTAGCTCAGTTGGTTAGAGCATCTGACTGTTAATCAGAGGGTCCTAGGTTCGAGTCCTAGAGGGGGAGCAAAAGAAAAACCTTAACTTTAATTAGTTAAGGTTTTTTTAGTTTTATAACCTTTTTAAAAAGGGATGACGGATCATACTTAAAAGTTGTGTGTTAGGCAAAAATATTAGTCAATCTAAAGAGGGATCATACCTAAAAGTTGTGTATTAGGCAAAAATATTGGTGAGTCTAAAGAGGAAGAATTCAACGTTTTTAACACCTCTGAACTGAGCTCTAAAAGCTTTGATTTTGGCATTGAAAGATTCAGCAGCAGCGTTTGTACTTCTATTATTAAAGTAATTCAATATGGATCGATAATTATTATAGATGGAGTTTGCGACTGTATTAAAAGCCTTAAATCCTAATTTTCTACTTGATGATACCACTGTGCTAACCTTGTGTATGCAATTTTTATTGATTTAGCTTTGTTAAATATATTTCTGAGACTTTGCACTAAGTCGAATGCTTTTTTGATGTCTGGGTATTGTTGGAATAGAATTTTACTTCTGAAGTATTGATTTTGTGTCCAATTGGAAGGAGCTTTGTAGCGCAAATATCTACTTCTAGCGAGTAGTTGTTTTCTAGTATCTCCATTATCAAGAGTTTCAGGAATAAAGAGTGTCTTTTTCTGTTTTGCTAATTTTATAGAGTTGTTTTCCCTATCAATAGCTTCCCATCTATGTTTGATTCTAATATCTTGTAAAGCTTCTAATGCTAGTTTTTGTACATGAAATCTGTCTGTTACTTGTGTGGCTTTTGGAAAACAAACTCTGGCTATTGTTTTCATAGAATTAGCCATGTCTAATGTGATTTCTTTGACTTTGTTTCTAATTTTAAAAGGGATTTTAAGCAGTTGTTCAATGATAGGTTCTACTTTAGTTCCAGCGCATATAGCTACAATACTCCCTTTTTTACCTTTTGCTTTTTTGTTAGTGATAATGGTGTAGAGTTCCCCTTTAGATAAAGCAGTTTCATCAATAGAGAGGTGTTTACCTATGTTCTCGGGGTATATTAGGTATTGTTTAGCATGTGTTTTATGTTTCCATTGCTTAAACTCACTTAAATAGTCTCTATATTGTCTTTGTAGTTTTTTACCATTAAGGTTATAAAATCCGGCTATGGTATGACAGTCACTGGCTTTAGTATCGACTAATTTCTTTTAAAAAAGTTGCGAATTCGTTTGTCATACGAGTTCCCTTAGCTACTAGATTCCAGTCTCTTTGTAGAATTTGTCCATTGTTTTTATCTAGCCATCTTCTACGTTTGATATGTAGGTAAACTGTATTTCCTCTAATAGGAAAATCTTGTATGGTTATTTGTTTGTGGAATCCATGGGCAATAATTATTTGCTGAGAGAACTCTTTAGGAGCTGTTATTTTCTCTTCAAAATATAGATGAAGTGTTTCTTTCGCTTTAGAATGTTTTGTTAAATCGAAGTTATCGATTAAGAATTCAGGAAGTATAAGTTTTAAAAGGTCTAAAGTAAGTTCCAATACGAATAAATTTAAACCTCAAAAATAAAACTATCCTAATTCACACACAACTTTTGTGATTGATCCTATTCTTCATCTACCATTTTTGATTGTAAATTAATAACGCTGTCTTTTCTGGTAGAATGTTTACTTATGTATAAATTGTGATCTTTTATATTAAGGTGTGGATGTGCTTGGTTAAAAAAGTGAAGAAAACTATTTTTATTTTTTAAGGGGCCTGCATAGACTGCATTTCCTTCTTTTATTTCTGAAATAGAGATTCGGGTAGAAAAACGAATAGGTAAAGAATGATTGTGTTTTTGAAACAATTGTTGAAATTGTTGTGTTGCCAAAGCAGCCATTCTTGTGGTATAAGTGTAATTTTTAATGGTAACGAATATAGTTTTGATAAAGAATTGGTGGTTGAGGGGTTAAGTCCAGGTACTTATGATGGATGTGTAACTATAAAAGGAAAAGAATACAAAAAATGTTTTCAAGTGCATGTAAAGGAATCAACAGCTATAGTAGCTGAGGTTCGTTTAGAGCAGGAAGTAGCCGTTTTTAATGTTCATAAAGGAACAAAACCTTATAAAATAAAAGTGAATAATGAAATTGTTCTTTTAACAGAAAGCAATTCATTTAGCATAGAAGTAAAACAAGGAGACCTACTTCAGGTTGAAACAAGTAAAGTATGTGAAGGTTTGTTTAATGAAAAAATTTTATACAAAGAGAATGAACTAAACTTATATCCTAACCCAGCAAAAGAAAGTGTTACAGTTAATTTTGGGGAGGAGTTAAAGAATTCTCAAGTACTATTAATTTACGATACAAAAGGTTTATTAGCTCATCAACAAAAAGTGCCAAAAGGGATTAAAACTATTCAAATTCCGATAACTTCATTTAAACAAGGGGTTTATTGTTTAATATTAACAACTTCTAATGGAACAAAAACAAAAAAGCTAGTTGTTCGTTAATTTTTAAAATTAGTATCTGTTATGCAATCATACTAAAATAGAAGGGGTGAATATATCAGTAGGTATGCTTATAGTTAAACTGAATGAAAAATATTTTTTTTGTTAAATATCTGTATATGAGTTTTCTAGTTTTTTAATCAAAATTAATTCGTTTTTTATATGAAATTATTGTTGCAGAAGTTAAAATTATAACTATATTTGCACTCGCAAAACAGGTTTTTGTAGCTATATGCAACTTCCTCCTTAGCTCAGTTGGTTAGAGCATCTGACTGTTAATCAGAGGGTCCTAGGTTCGAGTCCTAGAGGGGGAGCTTTAAAAGCGTTATCACTTAGTGATAACGCTTTTTTTATGTTTATGTTTTTCTAAAATGAAAGGTTTTAACGGATCATACCTAAAAGTTGTGTTTTAGGCAAAAATATTAGTCAATCTAAAGAGGAAGAATTCAACGTTTTTAACACCTCTGAACTGAGCTCTAA
>NZ_JAATJG010000023.1 GCF_011927765.1 Wenyingzhuangia aestuarii | reverse complement strand
GCTTCTGGGACAACTCCCATTTCTTGTATTTCATATTTCAAATATATTAGTTTGAAATTTAAAAGAACACTCCGAACTTATTGGGGGCTAAAATAAAATCAATAAAAGCTAATTCTAAAAAAAGAAAGCTTAAAAGCTGAAAGCTTGACTTTTTAATTCTAAAAAATTATCTCTTGCTGAAATATTTTTCAAAGATTGAAAAATACGCAGGCTAACACCGCATAAAAACAATTTGGGTTTGGTTCGTACTCCAAAGTTCTGTACTTTTAAACATAAAAATCGCTCGGTTCGAAAAGTCTTCGACGTTTTCTCCCAAACTGATTTTTATACAAAACCGTTACCCTACATAGTCGAAAAAATTCCAAAAATAAAGTTTGGGAATCAGTGTGGGTAAACTCCAAAAATTAATATTTCTAAACTTTGAAACTTTTTCTATAATACGTATTCAAATTTCCATTGCTTGTTGGTTCAGTAATTTCTCATAAAATTCTTTTCACGATAGTTTTCTAGAAAATAAATAATTCTTAATTCTGCTGTTTTAAGTAGCTGTGCTGAATTTTTTAAACTTTTGCTTGAAAGTATATTCTATAAAAAGATAGAAGCTTAAAACGCTGAAAAATTAATTCGTAGCCACGTTAAGTTTTGAGAATTTTGCTTCCAAAATAGTTAGTCTTTTATGAATAGTTTTTATTCCTTAGAAAACTGAAAAAAAGTAGCAACGCTGAATTTTAAAACATCAAACACTTAAAAGAATTTTATCTTAAATAAGAAATTAAATCTTCTCAAAAATTTAAACCAGTAACTCTGCCAAAATTCCTATTTACAGAAAAATTGTAGAAAATAAAATACGATAGGGTAACACCGGCTAAAATTAATACGGGCTCCTGTCCTACTTCAAAGTTTTGTGTATATTTACATAGTCCGCCAAATCTTGTTGATTTGGCTTTGTGATTAAAAAAGAAACAAAACCAAACAAAAAGCTTAGGCTTAGTCCGTTCTCGAAAATCTTGTCGATTTTCAACCCCGTACTAATCCTAGCCAAAACCGTTGGGCACAATTTGATCGAAATCTGGCTCTATTCAATAACTCAATACTAAAAATTAAAAGATGACTCTGAATGAATTAGGAAATAAACTTAGTGAAATGTACAATAATGCTCCAAAAGGAGATTCTGTTGCTATGATTCATTTATTTGGAATTAAATATGCAAACGAGATAAAACAAAGTGAATATTCAAAAAAAGACATAATAAAGCAATCTGGTATTTCTGCTTCATACTTGACAGAATTAACTAAAGGAGTAAAATTAGCTAACTATGTAATTTCTAAAAGTTAAATTATTGGAACAGTCTGAATTTTTGCAAAAAATAAGAGAGGCATATTTACAAGCAAGAGAATGTGCTTTTTCACCAACTTCAAATACAGATATTTTGAGTCGTGGAACAAGCCATTCAATATCTTCACTTACAGAAGATTTATTTGGTTGCTATTGTGCAGAAAAGGTCACTAATCCTAATGGAGTAAAAATTTTAGTCGACCCTCCAATTTCATTTAAAGAAACTGAGTTAAAGAATAAAAGCGGTAAAAAATCTTTATTATTAAGACCTGACATTGTTTTAATGAAAGACAATATAATAAATTGCTTCTTTGACCTTAAAACGGATTTAGGATATAAACGGTTTGAATTTCTAACTCAAGCAAAAGACAGAAATAACCAATTAAATAATATTAAAGAAAAATATGCTGTTTACAAAGATGGGAAAACTAAAATCGAACAAAAAGTAAAAATATCACAAGATATTAAATTCATTTATGTCATTATCTCTCAAGGAAATATAGGGAAAGAGAAAATTGACAAAATTATTACTGAGATTAAGCTCTTAGAAAATGTTGATATCTTTGTAATTTCAAAAGGCGAACATCTAAATTCATATAAAGAGATTTCTAAAACAGAAATTAACACTATAGATTTTAATGAACTTGATAAACTTATAAACGAAAGATTAACCAAATAAAAAAACTGTGCCCAACACCGGCTAAACTTCATGCGGGTTCTGTGCTTTCTCAAAGTTTTGTGTATATTTACTAAGTCGCCAAATCTTGTTGATTTGGCTTTGTGAAATCAAAAGAAACAAATCCAAACAAAAAGCTTCGGCTTAGTACGTTCTCGAAAATCTTGTCGATTTTCAAGCCCGCACAAAGCCTAGCCAAAACCGTTAGCCAGCATAGGTCAGAACCGCTAAAACTGAAAGTAAACTACTCTCCTATTTTTTTTTCTCTTTTTATCAAAAATTCTATCGCTGAAAAATTTTACAATTACTTTGAAAAAGTCGTTTAAAGGTATTTTTCGGTTAGCTTCGCTGTTTTCTTATTTGGTCGTTTAAGAACTTGTTGATAGTTTATTTCTAATCGATAAATATCTTTACAAATCGTTGCTAAGCAAAAAAGTAGTCGAGAAAACATTATTTCATTGAAAGTTTTTTAAACACTGAGAAAGTAGCTTAAAATAAGCTTGAGAAGTTTTTATTTATACAAAGTTGTTTCTTAATCGATAGATTATTTTTGAAGATTAGTGTTGAAATTTAATTTTTATTTAAGAATATTTTAAACGCTGATCATAAAATCAATAAAAGCTAATTCTAAAAAAGAAAGCTTAACTTTTTAATTCTAAAAAATTATCTCTTGCTGAAATATTTTTCAAAGATTGAAAAATACGCAGGCTAACACCGCATAAAAACAATTTGGGTTTGGTTCGTACTCCAAAGTTCTGTACTTTTAAACATAAAAATCGCTCGGTTCGAAAAGTCTTCGACGTTTTCTCCCAAACTGATTTTTATACAAAACCGTTAGCTGTAATTCAAAACCGAAGCAAAAATGGATAAAAAAATCTCAATAAAGGAGAATACTAAAAATGAAATTCAAAAAGCACAGGATTATTGGAATAATGTATTAAAGCAAGAATTTGACAAAGAAACTGACCGAGGAGCTGCAATTTTTGCGACTTCATTATTTGATGCTGCATTGAGAAACCTATTAATCGGATATTTAGCTCCAAATACAAACTCGAAAGATGAAATTTTTGATGGTCCAAATGCTCCTTTATCAACATTAAGTTCGAAAATAATTATGTCCTATCGTCTAGGAATATTAAGTGACAGATATGTACGAGATTTGAATCTTATCAGAAAAATCAGGAATGAATTTGCTCATAACATACAAGGTTGTGATTTTAATCATTCAGGTATTCTTTCAAGAATTCAGGAGCTTGACAAATCGTCTCAAACTGTTTCAAAACTCAACATAATGAAGGGACTAAAAGAAACCGAAGACAAAGACTCTAGAAATATTTTTCTTCAAACTTGCTCTTGGATGTTGACTGAAATTCAAAATAAAATCGAAAAGCTAACTCCATTATCACAAGCTTCGATGGAGTTCGGCTATATAGAAATTGAAACTATTAGGGATTTTAAAAAATTCATTGACAAACGAGAGAAAGAAAAAGAAAAGAAAGAATAAAAAACTACAGCTAACACCGGCTAAACTTCATGCGGGTTTTATGCTTACTTCAAAGTTTTGTGTATATTTACTAAGTCGCCAAATCTTGTTGATTTGGCTTTGTGAAACCAAAAAAACAAATCCAAACAAAAAGCTTCGGCTTAGTCCGTTCTCGAAAATCTTGTCGATTTTCAAGCCCGCACAAAGCCTAGCCAAAACCGTTGTGTGTAATTATGAAAAAAAAAAGTGCATTCAAAATATTTATCTCTTTAATAGTAACTCTATCACTCACGGGTTGCTCTCCATATGATATTCGTGATGACGGTGTATATTTTATAGAATGGAATGCTGCACAAGGTAAAGTTGAGAAAAAAATTAACAGAGCCGATAAAAATTCTTTCAAGCACATAAGTGGTAGTTATGGAAAAGATAAAAACTTTGTCTTTTTTAAAAGAAAAATTATTAATGGTGCCGATTCAAATTCATTTAAAAGAATTAAAAGAGGATACTCTATCGATAAAAATAGAGTTTATTATTATGGTGATTCAATTACAAATTCTAGTAGTAAACAGTTTGAAATAATCGATAATTATTACTCTAAAGATTATAAAGATATCTATTATAGAAATCAAGCTTTAAATGTTTGTTCTGTTGAAAATTTTGAGTTTGTTTTTCACGACAGTCTTGAAAATGAGTATAGACGTTGGACAAGAGATGGTTGTAATTATTTCATTAATAGTATCAAAGTGCCATCATCCGAATATGATAATTTAAATGTATATCCTAAAAGCGGAGGAATTTCTTCGGATTCTAAAAATGTTTATCACTATAATAGAAATATTTGTTACGATTCTAAAGGAATAAAAATATTAGACACAGTTGATATTAAAACCTTTGAAGTGTATGGATTTATTAAGTGTCGAGATAAATACGGTAATATTAACTTATATAATACTATGAAACAAATCAGATTAAAATAACTACACACAACACCGGCTAAACTTCATGCGGGTTTTGTGCCAACTTCTAAGTTTTGTGTATATTTACTAGGTCGCCAAATCTTGTTGATTTGGCTTAGTTTAACTAAAAAATACAAACCCAAACAAAAAGCTTCGGCTTAGTCCGTAATCGAAAATCTTGTCGATTTTCAATCCCGCACAAAGCCTAGCCAAAACCGTTGTAGTACATTAGATGAAAATTAAATCAAATATTCAAGTAACTGAATTAAATAGAGATCAGTTTATTCAAGTTTTAGAGAATAATAACTTGAAGGTTACTAATAACGAAAAAATAAGATTTAAAGATTTAATTAAAACATATACTCCTCGATATTATCCAAGATTTAAACCGACAATTAGTGGTGAATTTTACCGAAATGAATGGAAAATTAATTTAGATTCTGTAATATTTAAATCTTTTCTTCTTGGAATAAGTACATATATTTTTTTTTGGGCAAATAATGCTGAAATAAAAACAAGAATAATCATACCTATAATTTTTATGATAATAAACTACTGGATAAATCAGTTAATTATTAAAACTAGAATTGAAAATATTGAAAGTTATTTCAGAAAATCAATTAAAAACAATCATTGAGACAAAAACTAAATTCTATTTACAAATTTTAAAAAAAACTCTCTTTGAAGAAAATCATCATATTTGTTACTCTAATTATATTTGACTTAACAATTATTTATGTCGCTTTTGGACTATTACTCATGATATATGATGATTCTTATCAAGAAAGTAAAGGAGAGTACTGGAGTTTAAGTAGTATGACATTTCAAGAAAAAATTATTTACTTAAGTTTTCAATTTTGGAATATTGTAAATATTATTATAATAGTATATCTCGTTTATAAAATAATCTCGTTTATAAAAAAAACGTACTACAACACCGGCTAAACTTCATGCGGGTTTTGTGCCAACTTCAAAGTTTTGTGTATATTTACTAAGTCGCCAAATCTTGTTGATTTGGCTTAGTTATAACTAAAAGAAACAAAACCAAACAAAAAGCTTCGGCTTAGTACGTGTTCGAAAATCTTGGCGATTTTCACCCGCACAAAGCCTAGCCAAAACCGTTAACTTACATAGTCGAAAAAATTCCAAAAATAAAGTTTGGGAATCAGTGTGGGTAAACTTTAAAAGTCAATATTTCTAAGCTTTGAAACTTTTTCAATAATACGTATTCATATTTCCATGGCTTGTTGGTTCAGTAGTTTTTCCTAAAATCTTTTCACGATAGTTTTCTAGAAGAGAATAGTTCTTAATTCCACTGTTTAAGTAGCTCTGCTGAATTTTTAAAACTTTTGCCTGAAAGTATATCACAAGATAAAAATGTACTTTAAAAACGCTGAAAATGAATTCGTAGCTAACTTGAGTTTGAGAATTTTGCTTCCAAAATAGTTAGTTTTTTAATGAAAGGTTTTATTCCTTGAAAACTGAAAAAAGTAGCAACGCTGAATTTTGAAACTTCAAAAAACTTAAAATATTTTTCTCTTAAATAATTAATTAAAACTTCTCGAGAATTAAAATCAGTAACTCTCCTAATATTTCTATTTACCGAAAAATTCCAGTAAATAAAATACGATAAGTTAACACCGGCTAAAATTAATACGGGCTCCTGTCCTACTTCAAAGTTTTGTGTATATTTACAATGTCCGCCAAATCTTGTTGATTTGGCTTAGTCAAATTAAAAAGAAACAAATCCAAACAAAAAGCTTAGGCTCAGTCCGTGCTCGAAAATCTGGCCGATTTTCAATCCCGTACTAATCCTAGCCAAAACCGTTAGCTAAAAGCTTGAAAAAAACTTTTTTAAAGACAAAATCGTTTACAAAATTAGATTTTTGTATTTTTGAGTAAATAATTTTATTATGGATATACAAGGTAGAAAATTAGAATTTATTGAAGAATTTATAAAAATTCAGAAAGAAGATGTATTAGCTCGTTTTGAAAATCTTTTAAAGAAAGAAAAATCAGTTGAGTTAAAACCTTTTTCTATCGAAGAATTAAATAACAGAATAGATAAATCTGAAAATGACTTTAATAATAACCGATTCAAAACAAGCTCTCAAATATTAGCTAAATATCAATAATGAAATATACTGTCATTTGGTCTGATTTCTCAGAAAAACAATTAGATGAAATATTTGAATACTATTGTGATGAAGTAAATAAAAGAACTGCTAAAAAAATTGTTAAACAAATTTTAGCGGAGCCTAAAATACTTGAAAACAATCCTTTCCTTGGACAAATTGAAAATTCATTAACTCATCGAAAAATTTCTTATCGATACTTAATTTGTAATAATTATAAAATTATTTATTCAGTAGACGAAAACGAATCTCTCATAAAAATAGCTGACGTTTTCAATACCTTACAAGATCCTATTAAAATTAACCGAAACGAATAAACGCCATTAGCTAACACCGGCTAAAATTAATACGGGTTTTGGTTCTTGCTCAAAGTTTTGTGTATATTTACTAAGTCGCCAAATCCTTTTTGATTTGGCTTTGTAATAAGAAAATTAAAACCAAAAAAAAGGCTTCGGCTCAGTCCGTGCTCGAAAAGGCTCTGCTCCTTTTCTTCCCGTACTAATCCTAGCCAAAACCGTTGGCTGTAATTAACACGAACGAATAGAAAAATGACTCCAAAACAAGTCGAAAGAATTCAAAATAAAATTAAGAAAATTAAAAGTGAACTCGCTGCTGATAAAAAGCATTGGGGAGGATTTTATAATGATGGTAAAGGACTTAGATATTTACCACCTGAATTATATTTAAAATTAAACGATTATTCTGGAGCTTTGAGATATTTTAATTGGTTTCACAAAAATTTCCCTGAAGACTCTGGTTTTCCAATATTTCTCTTCGAATGGACAATTACTCTTTTCAAAAAGAAAAAAATTAAACTTGCTGAGAAAAAAGCTTTAGAAACATTTTATTCTAATACTTATTTAATTGACATCTTTTTAGGAAATGAATTACTAAATTTTGATAAATCTGAAAGTTCAAACTGGGAATACTCAAGCTTAGTAGAAAATTTAGAATATTCGAAAAACCAGGAGGAACTCTATGATTTCACTAAATGGTTGAAAGACTTTACAACAACTGAGACATTTTACAATTTTGCTAATAAATTCATTAAAATTGAAGCAGAATTAAAAAATGAACCTATAGGAAAGAAAAGATCTAATCTTGTTAATGAAAAATACAAATTACTCGAAAATCTGAAATAAAAACTACAGCCAACACCGGCTAAAATTAATACGGGCTCCTGTCCTACTTCAAAGTTTTGTGTATATTTACAAAGTCCGCCAAATCTTGTTGATTTGGCTTAGTCAAATTAAAAGAAACAAATCCAAACAAAAAGCTTAGGCTCAGTCCGTGCTCGAAAATCTTGTCGATTTTCAATCCCGTACTAATCCTAGCCAAAACCGTTAGCCAGCATAGGTCAGAACCGCTAAAACTAAAAGTAAACTACTCTCCTATTTTTTTTCTCTTTTTATCAAAAATTCTATCGCTGAAAAATTTTTACAATTACTTTGAAAAAGTCGTTTAAAGGTATTTTTCGGTTAGCTTCGCTGTTTTTTTATTCAGTCGTTTAAGAACTTGTTGATAGTTTATTTCTAATCGATAAATATCTTTACAAATCGTTGCTAAGCAAAAAAGTAGTCGAGAAAACATTATTTCATTGAAAGTTTTTTAAACACTGAGAAAGTAGCTTAAAATAAGCTTGAGAAGTTTTTATTTATACAAAGTTGTTTCTTAATCGATAGATTATTTTTGAAAATTAGTATTGAAATTTAATTTTTATTTAAGAGTATTTTAAACGCTGATCATAAAATCAATAAAAACTAATTCTAAAAAAGAAATCTTAAAAGCTGAAAGCTTAACTTTTTAATTCTAAAAAATTATCTCTTGCTGAAATATTTTTCAAAGATTGAAAAATACGCAGGCTAACACCGCATAAAAACAATTTGGGTTTGGTTCGTACTCCAAAGTTCTGTACTTTTAAACATAAAAATCGCTCGGTTCGAAAAGTCTTCGACGTTTTCTCCCAAACTGATTTTTATACAAAACCGTTGCCACACATATGAAAAAAATACTGATATTAGCTATAATCTTGATTGTTTCAACTCTTTTTTCGAACACCAAACAAGAAAAAGCTAATAAACTAACTGAAAAAAAAGTATTTTATGAAATTATTCCACTGTTAGTAAATACTTTACTAGATAATGAAATAAACTCAATCCCCCCTCCTCCTCCATCTGTTGAATATCTAAATAATAATAATTTTTTTGAAAAAACAGATTCTGAAAATTTAGATAAAGCCATTCATAATTGGAAAAAATCTAAAGAATATAAGAAAACATTATTAGATTGGAAAAAAAATATAATCTCATCAAAACCTGATAGATATAAGGGCTATTTGGTTCTTGAGAACATAGTATATCTTAGTACTGATAGTCTAAATATAATAAGTTTTTTTGGAGAAAAATTGAACCTAAAAAAAAGAAAAACCATAGATAAATTTAAAATTGATCTAGAAAAAATTCAATTAACTGAGATCAAAATAAAGCTTAAGTTAAATTCTGAACTCCCTAAAAAGTCTGAGATTTTAAATAATTATTCAGAAAATAAAATTAAACGAATAATGAGATTTAGTAATTTTATGATAGATTCTACCGAAAAATATAGTGTTATAGATATAGGATATTCGGAAGGAAGAATTGGAGGTTATGGAGTTCGATTTTATATGAAAAAAATAAATAATCAATGGAATATTGAAAAAAAGGAAAATTTGTGGATTTCATAAATACATGTGGCAACACCGGCTAAACTTCATGCGGGTTCTGTGCTAACTTCAAAGTTTTGTGTATATTTACTAAGTCGCCAAATCTTGTTGATTTGGCTTTGTGAAACCAAAGAAACAAATCCAAACAAAAAGCTTCGGCTTAGTACGTGTTCGAAAATCTTGTCGATTTTCAAGCCCGCACAAAGCCTAGCCAAAACCGTTAGCATACATAGTCGAAAAATCTCAAAATAAAGTTTGTGAATCAGCGTGGGTAAACTCTAAAAATTAATATTTCTAAGCTTTGAAATATTTTCTACAATACGTGTTCAAATTTCCATGGCTTGTTGGTTCAGTAGTTTCTCATAAAATCTTTTCACGATAATTTTCTATAAAATAAATAGTTCTTAACTCTGCTGTTTAAGTTGCTGTGCTGAATTTTTAAAACTTTTGCTTGAATGTATATTCTATAAAAAAAAGAAGCTTAAAAACGCTGAAAAATTAATTCGTAGCTATGTTGAGTTTTGAGAATTTTGCTTCCAAAATAGTTAGTCTTTTATGAATAGTTTTTATTCCTTGAAAACTGAAAAAAGTAGCAACGCTGAGTTTTGAAACTTCAAAAACTTAAAAGAATTTTCTCTTAAATAAGAAATTAAAACTTCTCGAGAATCAAAATCAGTAACTCTCCTAATATTTCTATTTACCAAAAAATTCTAGAAAATAAAATACGATATGCTAACAACAGCTAAAATTAATACGGGCTCCTGTCCTACTTCAAACTTTTGTGTATATTTACAATGTCCGCCAAATCTTGTTGATTTGGCTTTGTGTAACCACAAAAAACAAATCCAAACAAAAAGCTTCGGCTTAGTCCGTGTCTGAAAATCTTGGCGATTTTCAACCCCGTACTAATCCTAGCTAAAACCGTTAGCAACAATAAAAAATGGAAATCAGAAAACTACTTTTAGGATTATTCCTATTAAAAGATGAATTGGACTATTTCCATCAATCTTTAAGTAG
>NZ_JAATJG010000022.1 GCF_011927765.1 Wenyingzhuangia aestuarii | reverse complement strand
TTTAGAGCTCAGTTCAGAGGGGTTAAAAACGTTGAATTCTTCCTCTTTAGATTGACTAATATTTTTGCCTAAAACACAACTTTTAGGTATGATCCGTATGATCCCCGATTTGTGAACCAAATATATAAAATACTTTGATTTTATATGAAATAGTCACGCATAAAAAAGCCTTATAAACATAATGTTTATAAGGCTTTGGAAGAGATTAACTTTTCTCTTGCGGTCTGGACGGGACTCGAACCCGCGACCCCCTGCGTGACAGGCAGGTATTCTAACCAGCTGAACTACCAGACCGTTGCTGTTAGCGGTTGCAAATATACAACCTTTTTCTAGTTACACAACAAAAAAATAAAACTTTTTTCAAAAAAAAATAGCGATGTAAAAACATCGCTACTTAAGCTATCTATAGGGTTTTATTTACACTAAATTCAACCACGTACTATCTTCTTTATAATCAGTAATTAACGTAGTACTTTCTTGAAAAGTTAAAGAACTTACACAAGCAGTAACTTCGTGCTTTAAAGAAGTAATACATTCTGAAACTAAATCAGATCTAAATCCTTTTACTCCTAAATCAATTACAAAGTTTGCAGAAACTACTCTACCAATAATCTTACCTAGGTCTACCATTTTACGCTGTGGTAACTCCATGTTTAAGTTAAAGTTTAATAATTCTTTAAAAAACTCAGAAGATTTAATTGTTAAATCATAAGTACTTAAAAAATCAAATAAATTTGTGACTTTTTTACGTCTCATTAATTTCATAACAGCTTCAGAAATTTGAGTATATAACATTTCGTTAGATCCTTCAAAAATCATAAACGCTCTACTATCCATAATTCCTCTAGCTCCAATATTTTCTTCTTTGTAACCAGATGAACCTGATAATTGTACTAAAGTTTGAGCAGAAAACTGCATCATATCTGTAATTACAGATTTCATACTATTTGCTTCTACCTGATCCATGGCTAATTCATTATCAATACCACTGTGCTCACTACTACGTGCACACATGGCAGAACATACTGTAAAAGCCGCTTGTATGTTAGAAATTTGTTCTCTTACTTTATCTAAAGCTAATAAGTTTTTACCTCCAACAATTCTATTGTTACAATGCTCAATAGCTTCATCCATCATTCTTTTAATGAACCCCATGGCCATACCAGGAAATTGCATTCTAGAACGGTGCAATAAGTCAAGCATTAATTTAATTCCTGTACTAGATCCTTCTAATTTTTGATTTTCAGGAACTTTTAAATCTAATTTATTGTTTCCATAAGGAATGGCATACAAACCAGCATTGTTGTAATATTCATCAACAATTACTCTTTGTTCTGGATCTTGATTATCTGCAATAAAGAAATCTATATCTCTACCTAATTTTCCGTTTTCAGCTTTTTTACGAGAAGTAATCAACCAATAATCAGCCAATCCTGTTAATCCTTGCCAGTGTTTGTAACCCTCTATATGGTATTTTCCATCTTTAAAAGTGTTTGATGTTTCCATGCTTAACGCATCCGAACCAAAACTAGGTTCTGTAATCATTAACCCTCCCATGTTTCTTTCTTCTAAGAAACGCTTAAAAATAGGTACTTTTACTTCTGGCTTTGCATATTTTGCTACAGGCTCTAAAAATAAAGCAATGTTAATACCAAACGTTAAAGAAAGCGGTAAGGATTCATAAGAAGCTGCTTCTAAAATCCCTAAACATTCCTTTACCTTTGTACCTCTACCCCCGTATTCTGTTGGAATGGCAACAGATAAAGGTTTTTTAGCCATAATATCTCTAAAAACTAAAGAAGGAAAACCTCTTACCTGGCTAAATTTCTGAATATCATCTTTTTCGTAAAAAACACTTTTTAGAGTCTCTTTAAAATCTTTTAAAAAGCTATCATAAGAAATGTTTTGAATATCTTTTATTGACATATATTTATTGTCTTTACTATTAATGGAGGCAAATATACAATTCTTAAAGTGATATAAATGACTACATTGTCTTAAATAGCATTATTTATATTGAATTTTATATAGATTAAAAGGGTGATGTTTAAATATTTTCTTAATTTTGATGCCGTGAAAAATACAGAGACTACATATTTAACAACTTCTTTCTTTACTACCCTTTGGGGTTGTCTTTGTTATTTATATATATAAACCGTAAAATCTTGAATTTTAATTGACTATGACTTTCATTAAACCTCAAGTGCTGTTTTTTTTCTCAATCATTCCATTACTTATATGAAAATTTTAAAATTTGGAGGTTCATCAATCGCCTCAGCTCAAAATATCGTTCGTGTACTTGATATTTTAAAATCAAACAACAACCAACAAATTGCAGTGGTTTTTTCTGCCATTGGTAAAACTACCGATGCTTTAATTCACATTGCAGCTAAGGCACAAACACAAGATGATGCTTATAACAACTTATTAAGTGAATTAGAAAATAATCATTTTGATATTGTTAGAAACTTAATTCCCGTAAACAACCAAAGCGGTGTGTTAAGTGGTGTTAAAAAATTATTTAATCAACTAGAAAATATTTTAGAAGGAGTCTTCTTATTGCAAGAACTTTCTCCTAAAACTAAAGATACGATTGTAAGCTACGGAGAGTTTTTATCAACTTTTATAATTACCAAAGCTTTACAATGTCAAGAAATTGATGCTGTTTATAAAAATACTGGTGAACTAATTGTGACCAATAGTAATTTTGGAAACGCTACTCCTATAATGGATGTAACAAACAATAACATTAAAGAGTACTTTACAAACAATAGCCATAGTATTACTGTGTTGCCTGGTTTTATTGCAAGCAATGAAAACGGAGATAAAACTACTTTAGGTCGTGGTGGTTCTGATTATACTTCTGCTATTATAGCAGCTGCTTTAGAAGTAGATCAACTAGAAATCTGGACAGATGTTAGTGGAATGTACACTGCCAATCCAACTTTAGTAAAACAAGCAAAGCCCATCAACAGATTGTCTTATAATGAGGCTATGGAATTATCTCATTTTGGAGCTTCTGTATTATACCCTCCAACCGTACAACCTGTAATGCATAAAAACATTCCGTTGTATATTAAAAACACATTCCAACCTCAAGATTTAGGTTCTTATATTTCTAACGAAAATGTAAAAGATGGTGGTGTAGTAAAAGGAATTAGTCATATTGACCATATTGCTTTAGCTACTGTAGAAGGAAATGGATTGATTGGAATTCCTGGAGTTTCTAAAAGATTATTTAGTGCTTTGTCTGAAAAAAAAGTAAACGTAATTTTAATTACCCAAGCTTCATCAGAACATTCTATTTGTATTGCTATTGACCAAAATGATGTTGAAAATGCAGAATTGGCTATTCAAGATGAATTTGCTTACGAATTAAGTTTAGGTAAAATAGATCCTTTACATATACAAACTAACATGGCAATTGTGGCTATTGTTGGAGAAGAAATGAAAAGTCACCAAGGAATTAGCGGTAAAATGTTTAGTGCCTTAGGTAAAGACAATGTAAACATTCATGCCATTGCTCAAGGTGCATCAGAAAGAAATATTTCTACTGTAATTGATAGTAAAAATGTAAGCAAAGCTTTAAACAGCTTACACGAAGAATTTTTTGAAGATCATGTAACCAAATTAAACCTATTTGTTGTAGGTGTAGGTAACGTAGGTGGAAAATTATTAGAACAAATAGAAAAGCAAAAAGCTTATTTATTAGATAAATTACAATTAAGTATAGAGGTTGCTGGAATGGCAAATTCTAAAAAAATGATTTTCAATCAAGACGGTATTGATTTAACTACCGATTGGAAACAAAACTTAATTGACAACGGAGAAGATTTAGATCTTGATTTATTTCTAGAAAACGTAAAAGAATTAAACTTAATCAACAGTGTATTTGTAGACAATACTGCCAATGCTACTATTGCAGGTTTATATGCTGATTATTTAAGAGAGAGTATTGGAGTTGTTACTTGTAATAAAATTGCAGCTTCATCAGAATATGAAAAATATGCTGAATTAAAAAGATTGTCTCAAGAATACAACGCTCCTTATTTGTTTGAAACAAACGTAGGTGCAGGATTGCCAATTATCAACACATTAAATAACTTGGTGCAATCTGGAGATCAAATCGTAAAAATTCAAGCAGTTGCTTCGGGTTCCTTAAACTTTATTTTCAACTCATTTGTTGGTGATGCCAACTTTGCAAAAATTGTTGATGAAGCTGGAGAATTAGGATTTACAGAACCAGATCCAAGAATTGATTTGAGTGGTGTAGATGTAGCTCGTAAAATTTTAATCTTAGCTCGTGAAAGCGGTGCTAAAATGAATTTAGAAGATATAGAAAACAAAACCTTCTTACCTAAAGCAAGTTTAGAAGCAGATTCTATTGCCGATTTTAAAAAGACATTAATTTCTGAAGCGGCTCATTTTGAAGCCATCAAAGAAAAAGCAGCAGCTAACAATGCCGAATTAAAATACGTTGCAGAATATGTAAATGGTAAAGCAAATGTTTCTTTGCAAGAAGTAGACAACAAGCATCCATTTTCTAACTTACAAGGAAGTGATAATATTGTGTTATTCTTTACAGAAAGATATCCAGAATACCCTTTAATTATTAAAGGTGCTGGTGCTGGTGCAGATGTTACTGCTTCTGGAATTTTTGCTGATATTATTAGAATTGGCAAAGGATAAAATTAGTACAAAGTATTAAGTACACAGTACTAAGTGTTATTGTATAGAATTTTAGCTTCTGTACTTTATACTTAGTACTACATACTCAAAGAAAAATGAACGAAATAAAATTGTTTTGCCCAGGTACTATTGCCAACGTTTCTTGTGGTTTTGATGTGTTAGGACTTTGTCTAGACACCACAGGTGATGAAATGGTGATTCGTAAAGTTGCTACTCCTGGTGTTAAAATCACCAAAATAGTAGGTCAAGATTTACCCTTAGCTACCAAAAAAAACGTAGCGGGTGTTGCTGTACTAGCCATGCTAGAAAAATTAAACAACACTACCGATGGGTTTGAAATTGAAATCTACAAAAACATAAAACCAGGTAGCGGAATTGGAAGTTCTGCTGCAAGTAGTGCTGGTGCTGTATATGGTGTAAACGAATTGTTAGGAAAACCGTTTAGCAATCACGATTTAATTGAGTTTGCCGTGAAAGGTGAAGAATTAGCGAGTGGAGTTCCTCATGCAGACAATGTTGCTCCGGCCCTTTTAGGTGGATTTACTTTGGTGCGCTCTACAGCTCCTTTGGATGTGATTAAATTAAACACACCCTCTCAATTATACGCAACGGTAATTCATCCACAAATAGAAGTAAAAACAGCTGATGCTCGTCAAATCTTAAAAAGTAAAGTACGATTAAAAACAGCCATCACACAGTGGGGAAATATTGGAGCCTTGGTTAGTGCATTGTATACCGAAGATTACGATTTATTGTCTCGTTCTTTGCACGACGAAATTGTAGAACCTATTCGTTCTATTTTAATTCCTGCTTTTGACAAAGTAAAAGAAGAATGTAAAAATGCAGGTGCTTTAGGTTCTGGAATTTCAGGATCAGGTCCTTCTATATTTGCATTGAGCAAAGGTGAAGAAACCGCTATAAAAGTAGCTGAAGCAATGAAAGCTGTTTACGATAAAGTGGGAGTTGCTTATGACATCCACATCTCAAAAATTAACGATCAAGGAATAAAAATAGTATCTAGTAATTAGTACTAAGACTTGACTAAAAAATAAAAATTGAATATTGGTTAACATACTAGATAGCTGATACTCGATACAAAATACAAAAAATGAAATATTTTAGTTTAAACGAAAATGCTCCTAACGTATCTTTTAGAGATGCTGTTGTTAATGGAATTGCTCCAGACAGAGGATTGTATTTTCCAGAAAGTATTACACCGTTATCAAAAGAATTTATTGATAATTTAGACAACTATAGTAACGCAGAAATTGGATACGAAATCATCAAACAATTTGTAGGTGATGAAATTCCTGAACAAGACTTAAAACAAATTGTAGAAGAAACTTTATGTTTTGATTTTCCTGTAGTTCCTATTGAAGAAAATATTGGTTCTTTAGAATTGTTTCACGGTCCAACCATGGCTTTTAAAGATGTGGGTGGTCGTTTTATGGCTCGTTGTTTAGGATACTTTAACAAAAAAGAAAAAAACGATAAAGATATTACTGTATTGGTAGCTACTTCTGGAGATACCGGAGGTGCTGTTGCAAGTGGTTTCTTAGGAGTAGATGGTGTTAAAGTGGTGATCTTATATCCTAGCGGAAAAGTATCTAATGTTCAAGAAAAGCAATTAACTGCCTTAGGACAAAATATTACGGCTTTAGAAGTAGAAGGTGCTTTTGACGATTGTCAAGACATGGTAAAAACTGCTTTTTTAGACGAATCTTTAAAAGAATACAGAACGCTAACCTCTGCAAACTCTATCAACGTAGCTCGTTGGTTGCCACAAGCCTTTTACTTTTTCTTTGCTTACAAGCAATTAAAAGACAAGTCTAAAGATATCGTGTTTTCTGTACCTAGTGGAAACTTTGGAAATATTTGTGCAGGAATGATTGCTCAAAAATTAGGATTACCTATCAAAGAATTTATTACAGGTACCAATGTAAACAGAGTCGTTCCTGCTTATTTAGAAACAGGAATTTACGAACCTAAAAAAACCATTCCTACCATTTCTAATGCGATGGATGTTGGAGCCCCAAGTAACTTTATTAGAATAGAAAAATTACACGATTTTGATGTTGATAAATTACGTAAAAACCTAAAAGGATATTCTTATACAGATGATGAAGCTACCGCAGCTATGGGTCATTTGTACAAAAAGTTTAACTATATAGCAGAACCTCACGGGGCTATTGGTTACCTAGCTTTAAAAAACTATTTAAAAACAGCGACCAACACACAAGGTCTGTTTTTAGAAACAGCGCATCCTGTTAAATTCATGGATGTTTTATATCCTGGAGTTGCAGAAACTATTGAATTGCCAGAACAAATAAAAGCTGTAATAGACAAACCAAAAGTATCTATTAAAATTTCAGACTACAAAGGCTTAACAGACTTTTTAAAGTCTTAATAACCTATGCATATAGACCACACTAAAATCCCCTTTTTGGGGATTTTTTTATTTATTTTTACCACTTACAATTTTATACAATGAAAAATACAGCACTTACCCACATACACGAACAATTAGGAGCTAAAATGGTTCCTTTTGCAGGATTTAACATGCCTGTGCAATACGAAGGAGTAAAAGCAGAACACGAAACAGTAAGAACAGCCGTAGGTGTTTTTGATGTTTCTCACATGGGAGAATTTATACTAGAAGGTCCTAATGCTTTGGCATTAATTCAAAAAATTTCTTCTAACGATGCTAGTAAATTAGCTATTGGTGATGCTCAATACGCTTGTATGCCTAATGAGGATGGTGGAATAGTAGATGATTTATTAATTTATCGTGTAAAAGAAGAGCTATACCTTTTAGTGGTAAATGCTTCTAACATAGAAAAAGATTGGAATTGGATAGAAAAACATAACGACTTAAATGTAGCTATGAAAAATCTTTCTGATGTTTATTCATTACTAGCTATTCAAGGTCCTAAAACTACAGAAGCTTTACAAAGTTTAACTTCTGTTGATTTAACTACCATTCCTTTTTACAAATTTGTGGTAGGTGATTTTGCTGGAATAGAAAATGTAATTATTTCTGCTACCGGATACACAGGTGCTGGTGGTTTTGAAATTTATTGCAAGAATGATGAAGTGGCTCAAGTTTGGGAAAAAGTTTTTGAAGCTGGAAAAGAATTCGGTATCAAACCTATTGGATTGGCTGCTCGTGATACTTTACGTTTAGAAATGGGGTATTGCTTATATGGAAACGATATCAATGATACGACCTCTCCTATTGAAGCTGGTTTAGGTTGGGTTACTAAATTCAACAAAGACTTCATCAATAAAGAAAATATAGAAGCTCAAAAGAAAAATGGAGTTGCTAAAAAATTAGTAGGGTTTGAAGTTGTAGACAAAGGAATTGCTAGACATGATTACTCTATAGTAGATGCTAATGGAAATGAAATTGGAATTGTAACCTCTGGAACCATGTCTCCTAGCTTAAACAAAGCAATCGGTCTAGGTTATGTAGCTACTGATTTTTCTAAACTAGGTGATGAAATTTACATTCAAGTAAGAAAAAAACAAATCAAAGCTAAAGTGGTTAAATTGCCTTTTTACAAAGGATAATTAACAACTAATTTTTACATATGGATTTAATTTTTGTTTTAATAAGTTTATTAATAGGTGGTGGAATTGGTTTTGTAATTGCTAAAAAAATAACAGCTTTACAAACCGAAAAAAACACACTTGCCGTTACTGAGCAACTTACACTGTTGCAAAAAGAATTGGAATACAAGCAAAATATTGCCAAAGAAACCATTCAAAGGTTAGAACAAACTATTACTGAACAAAAATTAGAACAAGAAAAAAATAACGATAAAGCTAAAACTGAACTCGAATTTTTACGTGCTAAAAAAGAAGATCAAATAAATATTTTAACAAAAGAAAAGGAATTTTTAGCCATTAATTTAGAAAGAGCCAATGCCAAAACAGAAGAGTTAGCTAGGGATTTAACAGAAAACAAAGCTGAAATTGAAAAATTGCAAGAAAAATTCACCAAAGAATTTGAAAACTTAGCGAATAAAATTTTAGAAGAAAAATCTAAAACGTTCTCTGTTCAAAATCAAAAGAATATCAGTGATATTTTAAAACCTCTTCAAGAAAAAATTCAATCATTCGAGAAAAAAGTAGAAGACACAAATAAAGAGAGTATTGATAGAAACTCAGGTTTAAGACAGCAAATAGAAAGTTTAAAGGACTTAAACCATAAAATGAGTAAAGATGCAGAGAACCTAACTAGGGCTTTAAAAGGAGATAGCAAAACACAAGGAAACTGGGGAGAAATGATTTTAGAACGTGTTCTAGAAAAATCTGGTTTAGAAAAAGGAAGAGAATACGAGTTAGAAAAAAGTTTTGATACCGATATGGAATCTAAAACTCGTTTAAGACCCGATGTAATTATCAACCTACCCGGCAATCGTAAAATGATTGTAGATTCTAAAGTAACCTTAACTGCTTATGAAAAACTAGTTAGTACAGATGATGAACTGGAGAAAATTCAATTTGCAAAAGAACATCTACACTCATTAACCAGACATATAGAACAACTAAGTGCTAAAAAGTATTCTGAACTCTATCAAATAGAATCTCCAGACTTTGTATTGTTATTTATTCCTATAGAACCTGCATTTGCTTTAGCCCTGGAGCATGATACAGAGTTATACAACAAAGCATTTGCTAAAAACATAGTAATAGTAACCCCTAGTACTTTGTTAGCTTCTTTACGTACAATAGAAAGCATGTGGAAAAATGAAAAGCAACAAAAAAATGCTTTAGAAATTGCCACACAAGCTACTCGTTTGTTTGAACAGTTTGTACAATTAACTGATGAATTGGTTAGATTAGGGAAACAATTAAATACTGTACAAAGTACTTACGATACTACAATGAAAAAATTAACTGGTCGTGGAAACTTAATTGTAAAAGTGGAAAACTTAAAACAGTTAGGAATTAAGACAAATAGTAAAGAATTCAATCAAAAACTGTTAGAAAGTGCCCAAGAAAAGGAATAATTTAACTCTTTTTTCTTCCCTAACAATTTGATATTAAATCAACTAAAAAAAGGCTAAAAAAAAGTTAAAAATTTGTTTTGTCATAACAGAGTTATCCTTTATATTTGCATCCGCAATGGCGAGGTAGCTCAGTTGGTTAGAGCGCAGGATTCATAACCCTGAGGTCACGGGTTCAACTCCCGTCTTCGCTACAAGTTCTTTTTAAAAGATGATTACCAAATAAAAAAAATAAGCGAAAGTAGCTCAGTTGGTAGAGCGTCAGCCTTCCAAGCTGAATGTCGCCGGTTCGAACCCGGTCTTTCGCTCTATATTTTTTTAAAAATAATTAAGTATATTTACATATGCGAAAGTAGCTCAGTTGGTAGAGCGTCAGCCTTCCAAGCTGAATGTCGCCGGTTCGAACCCGGTCTTTCGCTCTAAGTTTTTTAAACTTTAAATATATTTAATTATGCGAAAGTAGCTCAGTTGGTAGAGCGTCAGCCTTCCAAGCTGAATGTCGCCGGTTCGAACCCGGTCTTTCGCTCTAAGAACACCATTAAGTTGGTGTTTTTTTTTAGATGACTATTCGGGGTGTAGCGTAGCCCGGTCATCGCGCCTCGTTTGGGACGAGGAGGTCGCAGGTTCGAATCCTGCCACCCCGACAAGAAGCCTGTAAATAGTAATATTTACAGGCTTTTTTTGTTTTCTTCAACTCCTACTCCTCTCTATGGATCATACCTAAAAGTTGTGTTTTAGGCAAAAATATTAGTCAATCTAAAGAGGAAGAATTCAACGTTTTTAACACCTCTGAACTGAGCTC
>NZ_JAATJG010000021.1 GCF_011927765.1 Wenyingzhuangia aestuarii | reverse complement strand
TCAGGGAGACTAAAAGGAATGAGCCCGATAAAATATCGAGCTCATTATTCTAATTAGTTTATTATTAACCGTCCAACTTTTGGGGTGCTGTCCAAATTAATAAGTGGCTTTTTTTATGGAGAAAGTTTAAACACAATCACACTTAAAAAAATCATCTGAATAGTAAGGAGAAAGTTCGGAATCTACACTGTGAATTCTTTCTATGGGAATTTCTAATCCACTTTTAAGCACCACTATTTCTTCTTTTTCTACTTTTTTTATTCTAACAATTAAATCTTTAATGGTTTTTCTATTTCCTAGATGATCAAAAAACTTAATTTCATTTTCGGATTTACCACCTGCTTCTACCAAAAGTATAGCAGAGTATTTTGATGAATGTTGCATGTTCTTGATTTTTAATTTCTTAAATAGTCGACACAAATTAGCAAAACCTACATTTGCTTACTTGATTCTTATCAACTACAATAACCTACGTTCTATGCAATAAGGAATTAAGAAATTTGTACTTTTGCTCTCCTTAATACATAAATAAATAACATAAAATGCTTAGAGTTTCTAATAAAGGTCGTGCTATTCCTGAGTCTCCAATTCGTAAATTGGTTCCTTATGCAGAGGCCGCCAAGAAACGAGGTACAGAAATTTTTTATTTAAACATTGGTCAACCCGATATTAAAACCCCTAAAATTGCTTTAGATGCCGTTCGTAATATAGATATGGAAGTGTTAGAATATTCTACCTCTAATGGATCTGAACAATACAGAGACAAATTGGTTGGCTATTATAAAAAACACAACATTAAGTTAACCAATGAACAAATTTTGGTGACTACTGGAGGATCAGAAGCTTTGTATTTTACCATTGCTAGTATTACAGACCCACAGGATGAAATTATTATTCCTGAACCTTTTTATGCCAACTACACTAGTTTTTCTATTGCTGCAGGTGTACATGTAGTACCTATTAATACAAGTATTGATGATGGTTTTGCCTTGCCTAAAATTAATGAGTTTGAGGCTTTGATAACACCTAGAACTCGTGCTATTTTAATTTGTAACCCAGGAAACCCTACAGGGACTGTTTATTCAAAAGAAGAAATTAAACAATTAAAAAAACTAGTTGTTAAATATAATTTGTTCTTAATTGCCGATGAAGTATATCGTGAGTTTGTATATACAGATGAAGGACATTACTCTATTATGGAGGAAAAAGGAATGGACATGAATGCCATTATGATAGACTCTACCTCTAAACGTTATAGTATGTGTGGGGCAAGAGTGGGCTGTGTGGTATCTCGTAATCCAGAGTTAATTAGTACCGTTATGAAAATGGCTCAATCTCGTTTGTGTCCTCCTACCATTGCACAAATAGCAGCAGAAGCAGCTATAGAAACCCCGCAAAGTTATTTTGATGAAGTACGTACAGAGTATATTGGACGTAGAAATATTTTAATTGAAGAGTTGTCTAAAATTGAAGGTGTACAAGTAGTAAAGCCTAAAGGAGCGTTTTATTGTTTGGTAGATTTACCTATAGACAATGCCGATAAATTTGCTCGTTGGATGTTAGAAGAATTTAGCGACCATAATCAAACGGTAATGGTAGCACCTGGTAGTGGATTTTATTCTACTCCAAACATTGCACTTAGCCAAGTAAGAATTGCTTATGTGCTAAACAAAGAAAAATTAATTCGTGCTGTTGAAATTCTAAAAAGAGGAATTGAAAAATACAACGCACAGTAAATAGTTAAAACAAGTTATTATGAAAAAAATAGTTGTTATTGGTGGTGGAAACATGGGTTTCACTTACGCAGAAGGAATTTTTAATGCAAATATTGCAGACATTCAAATTATAGATAAATCAGAAGATCGTATTGCTGAAATCAACAACATGAACAAAATGAAAGCCACAAGCTCTTATGATGTTCTTGCCAATGCTGATATTATATTTTTAGCGGTAAAACCACAGATTGCCCCTTTAGTTTTTGCTGATATTAAATCTATTGTAAACACAAATCAGTTATTTGTTTCTGTAATGGCAGGAATGACGATTGAAACGATTCAACAAGGTTTAGGTATTGACAAAGTAATTAGATGTATGCCTAATTTACCTGCTTCTATTCAGTTAGGAATGACAACTTATGTTGGCTCTAAAGAAGTAGCTAAAGAAAATTTAGATTTAGTGGGAACTATTTTAAAAGCAACAGGAAAAGCTTTTGAAGTAGCCACTGAAGATATGATTGACAATACTACAGGTATTTCTGGAAGTGGATCTGCTTACATTTTTTACTTTATGAATGCTTTGGCAGAAGCAGCAGAAGATTTTGGATTTTCTAGAGAAGAAGCTAAAACTTTAACGGCTCAAACTTTTGAAGGAGCTGTGGAATTGTACAAACAAAACGATATTTCTTTAGTAGAATGGATGAACCGTGTTGCTTCTAAAGGAGGTACTACTCGTGCGGCCTTAAATAATTTTGATGACAACAACGTTCACAACCTTATTAAAGAAGGAACTGTTGCTTGTGTTAACAGAGCTAAAGAATTAGCTGCAGACAAATAAGTTTAACTTATATACAAAACTTAAAACCTCCTTTTGAAATTTCAAAAGGAGGTTTTTTTATAATTATTTTAATTTCTATCAAAAAACATTCTCATCGGTATGGTTTTTGGTAGGTTTCTATTTCCATAAAATAACATCAACTAAATTAAAGACTATTACTTTATGGTTAATTACTAACTTAGTTATCTATTCTATTTATACAAAAAAATGCGAAAAATTATTCTATCCGTCTTAGGAGTACTATTAGTTGTAGGCTCGGTTTTAGTTGCTAAAATACTAATAGACAACAAAAAGAAACCTAAACCTGTTGTAAAAAAAGTAATCAAATCTGTATTAATAGACACTGTGCAAAACGGTACAGTTCCTATTGTAATTCCTGCTAATGGTCGTTTAGCCGCTAAACAAAGAATTGAAATTTATTCTGAGGTGCAAGGAGTTTTTAAAGGAGGAACACATCTTTTTAAAGCAGGACAAACCTATAGAAAAGGAGAAACATTAATTTCAGTAGATATTACTGAGCATTATGCCAATGTACAATCTGCTAAAAGCAATTTGTACAACACTATTGCTGCTATTATGCCAGACTTACGATTAGACTTTACAGAAGTCTATCCTAAGTGGCAAGCTTATTTAAATGGTTTTGACATGGAAAAATCTACTCCTACTCTACCTAAAATGACTAGCGATAAAGAAAATTATTTTATTACAGGTCGTGGAATTGTAAGCAGCTACTACAATGTAAAAAACCTAGAACAACGCTTAGACAAATATACTATTAAAGCCCCTTTTACAGGTATTTTAACAGAAGCCTTAGCAACCGAAGGATCTTTAATTAGAAATAATCAAAAATTAGGAGAATTCATCAACCCTAGTGTTTACGAAATGGAAATTCCTGTAAGTAAATCTTTTGCCAATGTTTTAAAAGTTGGTGAGCAAGTAGATTTAAGCAATTTAGATCAAACAGAAAATTATCAAGGTGTTATTACAAGAATTAATGGAAGTATAGATGCCACTACACAAACAATTTCTGTGTTTGTAGAAGTAAAACATCCTAACTTAAAAGAAGGAATTTATTTAGAAGCCTTTATAAATGCTCAAAAAATTGACAATGCTATTGAAATTAACAGAAACTTATTAATAGACAATCAAGAAATTTTTTACATTCAGAACAATGCTTTGGCTAAAATGACTGTAGATCCTGTTTATTTTTCTGATACCAAAGTAATTTTAAAAAATATCCCTGATGGAACTGTTATTTTAAGAAGTCCCGTTTCTGGAGCTTATAGCGGAATGTTGGTAAAACCTTTTAATACCGATGTGGAATAATGAGAAAAATTATTAGCTATTTTATAAAATACCATGTTGCGGTAAACATTTTTATCATCTCCTTTTTTGTATTTGGTATTTTTGGAATTAACTCTTTAAAATCTTCCTTTTTTCCACTTGTAGAGTCCAAAATTATTAGCGTTGCTATTAATTACCCTGGAGCCTCTCCACAAGAAATAGAAGAAGGAATTGTATTGCAAATAGAAGACAATTTAAAAGGATTAAAAGGAGTAGATAGAGTAACCTCTATTTCTAAAGAAAACAGTGGTTCTATAACAGTAGAAATAGAAAAAGGAGAAAAATTAGACTTTATGCTACTGGAAGTTAAAAACGCAGTAGATAGAGTTCCTACTTTTCCTACAGGAATGGAACCTTTAGTAGTTTCTAAACAAGAAGTGGTTAGAGAAACTATTTCTTTTGCCTTAAGTGGAGAGAATATTCCTTTAGCAACCTTAAAACATTTAGGTAGAAAAATAGAAAACGATTTACGTGCTATTGATGGAATTTCGCAAATAGAAATTAGCGGATACCCAGATGAAGAAATAGAAATTGCCGTAAACGAAACTGATTTATTAGCCTACAACATTACCTTTGCAGAAGTGGCTTCTGCTGTTAGCAATGCCAATATTTTAACTACAGGAGGATCTATTAAAACAGATTTAGAAGAGTATTTAATTAGAGCCAACAACAAATTTTATTATGGTGATGAACTAACTAATATTATTGTAAAAGCATTGCCAGACGGAAAAGTGATTCGTTTAAAAGATGTGGCTATTGTTAGAGATCGATTTTCTGAAACTCCTAGAGCTAGTTATTTTGACCAACAATTATCTGTAAACATATCGGTAACCAGTACGAATAACGAAGATTTAATTACTTCTGCAGAAAAAGTAAAAAAATACATTGAGGAATACAATCAGAAAAACGAAAATGCACAGATACATATTATTAAAGATTTATCTACCACTTTAAATCAACGTACAGATTTATTGACCGAAAATGCCATTGTAGGAATGATTTTGGTGTTGGTATTTTTATCGTTATTCTTAAACACTCGTTTGGCTTTTTGGGTAGCCTTTGGATTGCCTGTAGCATTTTTAGGAATGTTTATTTTTGCAGCTCAGTTTGATGTAACCATTAACGTATTATCCCTTTTTGGAATGATTATCGTAATTGGTATTTTGGTAGATGATGGTATTGTTATTGCCGAAAATATTTATCAACATTACGAAAAAGGAAAAACTCCAATACAAGCCGCTATTGATGGAACTATGGAAGTAATTCCTCCAGTAGTATCTGCCATTATAACAACTTTATTAGCTTTTTCTCTATTCTTATTTTTAGATAGTAGAATTGGAGAGTTTTTTGGAGAAGTATCTGTAATTGTTATTTTAACACTTTCTGTTTCTTTAATAGAAGCCTTAATTATTTTGCCTGCTCACTTAGCACACTCTAAAGCATTAAGACCTTATGTAGAAGAAGAAAATCCATCAAAAGTAAAACAGTTTTTTACAAAAATGAGAGGGATTAACAGATTGGGAGATAAATTAATGTCTTACCTAAGAGATAACATCTACAGCCCTACGTTAGAGTTAGCCTTAAAAAACAAAATTTTAGCAGCCGGAATTTTTATTGCTTTGTTAATTTCTACCATTGGAGCCATTGGCGGAGGAGTTATTGGAGTTACTATATTTCCATCTGTAGCCAGTGATACTGCTAAAATTGAGTTGGAAATGCCTGCGGGTACTAACGAGAAGATTACAGATTCTATTATTTCTATGATAGAAGAAAAATCTTTTATTGTAAACCAAGAACTTAGCGAAAAGTATTTAAAAGGAACAGGTAAAGAGTTGTTTGTAAACACCATTTTAACCATTAATAGTAGTTCTAGTGCAAAATTAAGTATCAACTTATTACCAGGAGAAGAAAGACCTGATGAAATTAAGGCTTTTATGATTACCAACAGACTTAGTGAGCTTGTTGGACCTGTAGTAGGAACCGAAAAATTAATTTACGGATCGGGAGGTAATTTTGGAGGAAGCCCTGTTTCTGTATCGCTTTTAAGTAATAATATAGAGGAGTTAAAAGCCTCTAAAAAAGAACTTAAAGAATACTTACAAACCAATCCGCTTTTAAAAGATATAGAAGACAATGATCCTGTAGGGATTAAAGAAATCCGTATTAAATTAAAAGAAAACGCTTACTTACTTGGTTTGGATTTAAAAACAGTCATGAGTCAAGTTAGATCTGGATTTTTTGGAGTGCAAGCACAACGTTTTCAACGTGGACAGGACGAAATTAAAGTTTGGGTACGTTACAATAGAGACAATAGAAACTCTATTAACGATTTAGACAAAATGAGAATTGTAACCCCTAGTGGAGAGCGTATTACTTTTAAAGATATTGCTAATTATAGTATTATTCGTGGAGAAGTTGCCATTAATCACCTAGAAGGACAAAGAGAAATTCAGGTATCAGCAGATTTAAAAGATCCTAACACAAGTAGCACCGATATTTTAGACGATATAAGAACTAGCTTTATACCTAGTTTACAAGCCAAATATCCAAGTATATCTGCTTCTTTTGAAGGTCAGAACCGAGAAGCTAGTAAACTTTCTAGCTCTTTAAAAAGTGCTGGATCTATTATTTTAATGTTGATTTATCTTACCATTGCTTTTACCTTTAGAAGTTACAGTCAACCTTTACTATTGCTATTATTAATTCCGTTTAGTTTAACCGCTGTAGCTTGGGGACACTGGATTTTAGGATTCCAAGTAAACGTATTATCCTTATTAGGAATTATAGCGTTAATAGGAATTATGGTGAATGATGGATTGGTATTAATTGGAAAATTTAACACCAATTTAAAAGAAGGGATGAAATTTGATGATGCCTTATTAAACGCTGGAAAATCTAGATTTAGAGCCATCTTTTTAACCTCTTTAACTACCATTGCAGGGTTGGCACCTTTATTATTAGAAAAAAGTAGACAGGCTCAGTTTTTAAAACCCATGGCCATTTCTATCTCTTTTGGAATTGCATACGCTACTATTTTAACCTTATTAGCTCTGCCTCTACTGTTATCTTTTAGCAACAGTATTAAAAAGAATGTAAAATGGTTACGTACAGGAGACGATGTAACTAAAGAAGAAGTTGAACGTGCAATAATAGAACAACATGAAGAAGAAGAGCATTAATAAATATTTGTGGATTGCTTTTGTCTTTAGCTTAACAGCTACACAAGCACAAGAAATTTTAACACAAAACAAAGCCGTTAGTTTGGCTTTGGAACACAATTATGGAATTCAAGTAGAGCAAAATAACGTAGCTATTTCAGAAAACAATACTACTATTTTAAACACTGGTTATTTACCCACTTTAACAGCAAATGCTGGAGCAAATTATAACTTAAATGATACAGAAGCTGTATTTACAAGTGGAACGGTTACTACCTTAACAGGAGCCAAAAGTTCTAGTTACAATGCTTCACTAAATTTAAATTATATTCTTTTTGATGGTTTGGGTAGAGAATATAATTATAAAAAGATACAAGAAGAATATCAGCTATCTGAATTACAGGCCAGAGAAACTATTGAAAACACAGTTATTCAATTATTTTCTGTGTATTACAATGTGGCTCAAATTAAAGAAAACAAAAAATCTTTTGAGCAAAGTTTAGCTATTTCTAAAGATCGATTAAAAAGAGCAGAATATCAGTTTGATTATGGTCAAAACACCAAATTAGGAGTTTTAAATGCTTCGGTTGATATTAATAATGATAGCATTCAAATTCTAAATACACAAATGGAGTTAAAGAATGCCAAACGAAATTTAAATCTTGTCTTGGGAAATGTACTATCAGAAAGTTTTGATATTAACACTGATGTTCATTTTATTTTAGAATTAGACAAGCCAGCTTTGTTAGCAAAAGCTAAAGAAAAAAATGTGGCTTTATTAAAAGCAGAAAAAAACATTGCTTTAAAAGAATTAGACGTTAAGCTAGTAACTTCTGAATTTTTACCTACTATAGGCCTTACGGGGAGTTATGGATGGAACAAAAACAATAACAATGCAGCCTCTCCTGTACTTACATCAACCAACATAGGGTTGTCTGGTGGGTTAAATTTAACTTGGAATTTATTTGAAGGAAAGTCTTTTGTAGCAGCTAAAAACAAAAAATTAGCTTTACAAAATGAAAAATTATTGCAAAAAAATATTTTAAATGAAATAGAACGAGATTTTAACAATGCTTGGGACAATTATCAGAACAAATATACTGTATATCAAATTCAGGAAGAAACCATTAAAACAGCACAAAATAATTTTGATAGAACTAACGAAAAATTTAAGTTAGGTCAGGTAAATTCTATTGAATTTAGACAAGCTCAGTTAAATTTGTTAAATGCAGAATTAACTAGAAACCAAGCTAAGTTTCAAGCTAAGTATGCTGAGTTAGAGGTCTTATACATTAGTGGAGATTTATTAAATCAGAATTTTTAGGTCGATTATTTTATAAAATAGTAATTCATATTTCTTATCTTAGAGTTAATGAATGCTATAGAAAAAACAATAATTGTAGATGTAATTCAACACAAAGGACAAAGTGTTATTGCTTTGTCCTTTGTGTATGATTTTGTGCTAAAAGAAATATGTAAATCTTCTGGTGCTTTATGGAGTCAAAGTAAAAACATATGGTATTATCCTGTTGATAAAATCACCATTAAAGAACTTACAAAACTGTTTAAGGACAAAGCAGTTTTAGATTTAAAAAAGGTTACTAAAGCGGCTCTAATAAAATCTGAAAACCTGCCACTTAAAGCAATGTTAAATGAGGAGCAAAAAAATCATTTAAATGATTTTTACACTTATTTAAAAGGAAAACGTTTTAGTGATAGTACTCTAAAAACCTATAGTTTTTTAGTTGCCGAATATCTAATCAATAAAGATAAAAACACCCCTATTGACGTAAGATCTATAGAAAAGCATGCCGAAGATGTTTTAGTTCCTAAAAAGAACTCCGTAAGCACACATAGACAATATATTAGTGCTATGAAACACTATTTAACGTTTATAAATTCTGATGTACAAATAGATTTTAATGCATTAGCTCCCAGAAAAGATAAAAAACTACCCAACGTATTATCTAACAACGAAGTTCTTGAATTGATAAGAGTTACCAGAAATTTAAAACATAGAATTTGTATTGCGTTAATTTACTCATCGGGTTTAAGAGTTGGAGAGTTGATTAATTTAAGAATTCGTGATTTAGATGTTGACAGGCAAATGTTAAAAGTACAAAGCGGAAAAGGACGTAAAGATAGATATGTACCTATAGCCAACGTAATTTTACCTTTGCTACACAATTATTTAAACACCTACACTCCTAAAACATATTTAATAGAAGGTTTGGAAGAAGGAAAACAGTACTCTGCTATATCTATCAGGAAATTTTTAAAGAATAGCTGTGAACAAGCAAACATAACCAAACGAGTTACTCCGCATACGTTAAGACATAGTTATGCAACACATTTACTAGAAAACGGGACCGATATTCGTTACATTCAATCCTTACTTGGTCATTCTAGGCCAGAAACGACCATGATCTACACACAAGTAAGAAGTCAGGATTTACAAAAAATAACCAACCCCTTGGATTTAATTGTAAAACAGCTAGAGAATCATAAAAAAATTAATTAGTTTTAAACCGAAAAAGAAACCTAAACAGTATCGATATCCCGTAAGATATACGCAAAAAAGATACTTTTAGTTTTGATATAACACGTTGCCAAACATTAAAAAATGAAAAAAATATACCTATTAGCTTTAGCTTTTTTTTGTCTAAACTGTTCTAATGACGATAAAATTGATAATGTTCCAAAAGCATTAAAACAATTTTTGAATAAGGAATTAAAAGAAGTGAAGATTGAATATTATTTTAATGGAAAATTATCTTCTATTGAAACTGAGACTGAAATTAAATGCGCTAAAGATGAATTTATTAAATTCAATTCTGACATGAGTGTAGATGTTAGATACTTTGAATTAGTAGATGGAGAATGTTTAAGAAGCACCCAAAATGATAATTTAATTAATACTTATAAAATCGAAGAAGATCAAATTATATTTAACTCTAGAAATAATAACGGTATGAGTGTGTCTAATTCTGAGAGGTTTGAAGTCCGAAAAGATACTCTTGTGTTAGAAACTATAGATTTACCTTCTATTGATTTAAGTTTTTATGTATTGAAATAAAAAACATTTGGCAACACCGGCTATAATTACATTGGTGGCTAGTTCTTTCTAGAAGTTTTAGCTTATTAACTTAGTCTGAAAATCATTTATATTATTTTTAAATTCAAATAATTAAATGGCTTGTGTTTGTGCGTGGCTTAAAGTACACTGTTAATTTAACCCAAACTAATCATAGTCAAAATCGTTGCCAACCATTAAAAAAAATCGTTCTCTGAGAAATGACAAAAGACGAAATTGAAAAAGTAGTTGACGAGTTAATTGTTAGGCTTCCAATAGGAAAAGGATTCCCATTATCATACGAACTTTCTGTATATTTTATATCTATTACATCTAATTTAGACTTAAACAAAGATAAAACACATATTATAGAAGATGTAAGTGATTTTATGATCGAGAATGAATATATAAAACATAGACCTAATGATATTGAAGATTTTCTTGAACAAAAAGGAATTGATGCAAAAAATGAAGGTGGTCACTTTAAATATTTAGAATCACTAAAATCTAAAAGAGAATACTGGCTAACTAAGTACCAAATGATATATTTAATTTTATTCATTGGTTTTAGTTCTTTTGGTGTTTACAAATATTTTTCTGACAAGAAATTAAAGTTTGAATATGAGACTTTAAAATCTGATTTTGAGAATCTAACGAGTAAATACGATTCTGTGACAAAACAAAGAAGAATACCGCTAAAGCAAATCCCAGATGACTCATTACAAACCAAAAATTAGACCTATTCAAATAAGGATAAGGAATTAAACAATGAATATATTTTAACATAAAAAATGATTTAAATAATTAATAATATGAAAAAAACGGTTGGCAACACCGGCTAAAATTAATTTGGGTTTCTTGTTTTCTCAAAGTTTCTTGTCTTTTTGCTTGGTCACAAAACCCATTTACATTAATTTTAATAACAAATAATTAAATGGCTTTTGTTTGTGTATTACTGATAGGTCGCTCCCTATTTTCCCAAAACAAATTCTAGCCAAAACCGTTAGCTAAAATTAAAAAGATGTGGAAATTTATAATAATGACTTTGTTTTTAAAATCTTCTATTTTATTTTCACAGACTGAAATAGAGGTTTCGGAGTTTATAGCTTTAAAATCGAACATCATTTCTCTTGAAAAAAAAAGTAAATTAAACGATGTTTTGAAAAAAAGTTATTCTGCAATTAATTCATTTTTGAAGTCTAAAAACGAAAATATTAGAGAATATTATACTGAAAAAATTACACCCCGAATTGAAAATGATATTGTATATATTAATTTATATCATAGAAATGGGTTTAAACGAAAAGTAAAACTTAACAAGGAACTAGAAAAGAAAAATAAACTAACCCATAATAAAAATAAACCAAGAATTATTGGATATAGTATAATGGGAAATGCAAGTGGAAAAGATGGAGTTCTTGAACTTCATATAAAAAATTTTGAATTTAATAGATTTCTATATTGGAAATAATAATGTTCATTAACGAATAAAACTTTAGCTAACACCGGCTAAACTTCATGCGGGTTTTGTTTTAACTTCAAAGTTTTGTGTATATTTACTAAGTCGCCAAATCTTGTTGATTTGGCTTTGTGAAAACCAAAGAAACAAATCCAAACAAAAAGCTTCGGCTTAGTCCGTGTTCGAAAATCTTGTCGATTTTCAATCCCGCACAAAGCCTAGCCAAAACCGTTGCCTACAACCGTGACAAAAAAAAATACTGAATAGAATTCTCTTACCTAATCATTGAATTTATCGTAGCTACATAACTGAAAAACTGAAACGTTGAAATAATCGTAACTACATAACTGAAAAGCTAAAACGTTGAAGTAATCGTAACTACATAACCGAAAGCTGAAACCTTGAAGTAATCGTAACTACGCAACTGAAAAACTGAAACCTTGAAATAGCCGTAACCACATAACTGAAAAGCTGAAACGTTGAAATAATCATAAACACGTAACCGAAAGCTAAAACGTTGAAGTAATCGTAACTACGCAACTGAAAAACTGAAACGTTGAAATAGCCGTAACTACGTAACCGAAAGCTGAAACCTTGAAGTAATCGTAACTACGCAACTGAAAAACTGAAACGTTGAAATAGCCGTAACTACGTAACCGAAAGCTGAAACGTGAATTTATCGTAACTATTCGACTGAAAAGTAGTTATGAAAATGGCAGTAGGCAACAACGGCTAAAGTTAATGTGGGCTTGAGGTTTTATTCGATGTTTTGTGTATATTTACTAGGTCGCTAAATCCTTTTCGATTTAGCTTTTGACAATAAAATAAAAACTAAATAAAAAGGCTTCAGCTTAGTGCGTACTCGATAAATCAATGATTTATCTCTCCCACACTAACCTTAAGCCAAAAACGTTGGCAATAATTACCCACTCAAAACCACGAAAACGAAGCTATGATGGAACATTTAGATTTCACAAATAATGAAAAATTTGAAAATGAGATTACAAAATTAATCACAAAATATCCTGAATATGAAAAAGAATTAGATAGTTGTATTCCTATTATATTAATAAACGGAAAAGCTCCAAAACTCGTTTTGAGTGAAAATATCAAAGATGAGGAACTTAAAAATACTTTACTTGAAATTTACAATTCTCTATTTAATATTAACAACTAAAAAAATCAGAAATGAAAAAAATATTTGAAATGAGTATATTTATACTTCTAATTTTTATTGTCTCTTGTAGTGAAAATGAAGGAGAAATAGAGTTAGAGGTCTTACCTGTTGAGAAAATTAATGTTTCTGTAGCTGGAGGAATTCCTGTTATGAATGGAACTATTGAATTTATAGCTGGAGAAAACACTCCAAAAGATGCAAGTTATAGAATGTATTTTGACACATCTGAAAACCCAAGTACTTTATTTAATTTAGAGACAACGGAAAAGAAATATAATAATCTTAAAATAAATCAAAAATATTATTGGAGAGTTGAAACTATTAGCAATAATGGAAATATTTTAGCTAATTCTCCAATTTGGAGTTTTACAACTGGGAATAATGTAACTATTAGAACACAAGAAGAAGTAGAACTTTTGAGTAATCATAAGTATACCATAATTCCAGGAACATTAACAATTGGAGATTTCATACCACTTTCTGGAACAATTCCAAATCCAACTAATATCAGTAATTTATCATCACTAAATAACATAATTCAAATTGGACAACTTGTAATAAATAATAATAGTCAATTAAAAAATCTTAATGGTTTAGGTAATGTAGAGACAATTGATGGTAGCTTATTTATTGGTCAAGGTTTAGATATGAAAGGTGGAAACTCTTCTTTAGAAAATATTAATGATTTACAAAACATAAAATCTATTGGTGGTCATCTAATAATTTATAACAATAGTAAATTAGAAAATTTGAAAGGTTTAGATAATTTAGAATCTATTGGTCGTGACCTAATAATTGAAAATAATGAAAATTTAACTGATTTATGTTCGTTAAAGTCATTTCTTGAAAACTTTGAAATAAAAGGGAATTATTCTGTTAAAGAAAATAATTTTAATCCTACAAAGGAAAATATAATCGAAGGAAACTGTAAAAAATAAACTATTGCCAACACCGTGTAAAATTAATTGCTGGTTTTTGCCAATTTACGAAAGTCCTCGCGGACTTTCTATTTGTGTTTTATTTACTAACTTTAGTGTTTAAAACACGCAACTAATCTTACACAAACACGTTAGCATAAATAGTTCACTCACTAAAAAGCTGATTTGAAACAAGAAACTACAATTATATAAATGAAAAAAACTTTAATCATTTTATCTAAAATCATATTAGGTGTTTTCTCAATTCTTCTACCTTTTTTCATTATTGTAAACCTATTAACTAATATCATACAGATATATAAATATGACCAATTGAAATGGATTGCATTATTAATTTGCGCAATAGGATTTTACATTTCTGGTTTAATAAATAGAAAAACACCTTTAAAACTTATTCCTTTACTATATATATCACTTCTTATATTTATTCCAATGAGGTGCTTTTATTTTCCTTTAATTTATTTTCTTGTCTTATTTGCAACAATAAGTCTATTAATAACAAGAAAAGAGGTTAAGAGAACAATGAAATTAGCTTCAATCACAGTAATGATCGGACTATTTGTATATTTCCTTTTTTCACAACCTTTAATTATTAGACAAGGAGAATCAATAAAATTAGACCAATATGGAGAATTAATAAACGGAAAGACAATTTGGGATTTTACTGAAAAGAAGAGCAACTTGTTACCTGAATCAGTTTTTTTAGATTTACAATCTAAATCATTTGACTTAAAATCATTAAAAAACAAGATGTTATATATTTCGTTTTGGGCTACTTGGTGTGGACCTTGTCGTGCAGAAAAACCAAGACTTAAAAAACTAAAAGCAAATTTTAAGAATAATTCAGATATAGTATTTATAGATATTTCTGTAGATGCAGACGAGGAGAAATGGAAAGAATATATTGAATCAAATAAACCTTCAGGAATTCAATTAATATCAAAAGATTATGCAAAAACAAGAAATTTATTCAGTTTATCTGGAATTCCTGCACATCTTGTGGTAAACAAAAAAGGTGAATTTGGAAAAGTAGGAGCTATTGAAAGTGCATATTCTCTATTCTCAGATTCCTTACATCTGAATAAATTCATAAACAGAAAATTACCCAAAAAGAATAATTCTTTTAACATTGAAAATTTCAGAAAAGTAGAATATGTAGAAATAGATTCTACTAATTTAGTTTATTATACAACTAATGAGAAAAATAGATTATTAGCAACTGAACTAAATAATATTCTTAACACAATAAGAAAAAAAGATAAATCAAATTTTGTAAATCTATTAATTGAAAAATTTCCAATCCAAAAGAATGATTCAATAATTTATAAAGTAATTTTTAATACAAGTAAAATACGAAATATTGGAATTGAATCGGATGATGAATAAACTGAATGCCATAGTACTTATGCTAACACCGGCTAAACTTCATGCGGGTTTTGTGCCAACTTCAAAGTTTTGTGTATATTTACTAGGTCGCCAAATCTTGTTGATTTGGCTTTGTGAAAACCAAAAGAAACAAAACCAAACAAAAAGCTTCGGCTTAGTACGTGTTCGAAAATCTTGTCGATTTTCAAGCCCGCACAAAGCCTAGCCAAAACCGTTGCCAGTAATGGTAAAAAAATGAGAGGAAATAAAAATCTATAACCAAATTGAATTTGAAACAAACTTGAAAAAATTATTATTATTTACACTTCTGATTAGTCAATTAAGCTTTGCCAATGACTCTATCGAAATAAGTATCTTAACTTGTTCAGCTGGTCAAGAAGTCTATTCTGTTTTCGGACACTCTGCAATTAGAGTGATTGACAAAGAAAAAAACATAGACCAAGTTTATAATTTTGGAATGTTTGATTTCAATACACCAAATTTTGAATATAAATACTTGAAAGGAAAATTAAAATACTATATCGGCATTCAAGAGACACAAAACTTTATTAAAATCTACACTCACGAAAACAGATTAGTTTCAGAGCAAATTTTAAATCTAACATCACAGCAGAAACGGAATCTTTTCAGTAAACTTCAATTTTTATACAGACCAGAAAATAGATATTATCTATACTCTTTTTTAGACAAAAATTGTTCCACAGAAATTCGAGATTTATTAAACCAAGTCGGAATATTTTTCCAAAATAGTGAACTTAAAGAATCTAATAGAGATTTAATTAGTTCATACTTATTTGAAATGCCATGGCTTAAATTGGGAATCAATTTGGTGTTAGGAAAATCATTGGACGGAAATTCTACTCGTAAGCAAAGTATGTTTCTGCCAGACTATCTACAAAAAGAAATTGGTGCTTTTGAGTTAAATGGAGAAAAACTAGTAAAATATAAACAAACACTAAACTTATTAGAAAGTAAGAGTACATATAATATTCAGAAAACATTCTCACCAATATTAGTCTTTTCAATTTTAACTTTGTTATTTCTATTTTGGTTTCCTATTCCTATTAGAATAATAACCAGTTTCAGTGTTGGAATTATTGGCTTATTCATCCTTGGATTATGGCTGTTTTCTGGACACGAAGAAGTCAAATCTAATCTAAATATTATTTGGTGCAATCCTTTGTATCTACTATACATTCCTTTACTAATCAAAAACAAAACTAATAGAATATTGAGTTTGACATTAATGGGCACATTGAGTATTTCTGTACTAATTTGGATTTTCAACGTACAAATTTTTGATGTATCAATATTACCAATGTTAACGCTTTTGGGGATTTTAAACTTTATAGAAATAAAAAAAACAAGAACGGAATAAACATTTAACAAACGGAATCTAAAAACCACTACAGGCAACACCGTATAAAATTAATGTGGGTTTTTATGGTTTTCCCAAAGTTTCTGGCTTATTTACAAGGTCACTTATTCTTATTTAAGTATTTTTAGGTCGACAAGATAAAAACATAAAATAAGTATAAGCTTGTGGATCGGCTGACAATTTTTCGATTGTCTACCTCCCACACTAATCTTATACAAAAACGTTGTGTGTAAGCTTGAAAAAAAATTAAATGACTCATTTTCTATTAAATAACTCTCAAGAATATTTAGAAGAAACTTATGAAGAAGTTAAAACT
>NZ_JAATJG010000020.1 GCF_011927765.1 Wenyingzhuangia aestuarii | reverse complement strand
TTATCTAGCCTCAAATCGTCTCGTATGCAAGTCGATTATAATTTGTATTAAACAACAATATAATCAACCTTTATTAATTCTTTGTAAAAATAAAAGCCTCATCATATTCTGATGAGGCTTTTTTGTATTAGTTAATCTTTATTTGCAAAGTAGCATAATAAGATCTTGGTTCTGCCGGTATAATTCCCGGACCAGGATATCCTGTAGCTCTACGGGTAAAATAACTGTTGTCTAAAAGATTACTGACTCCTGTTTCTAACTGAAAGTTTTTAGAAAACTTATAAGAAAGAGAAAAGTCTAAAATATCATAACTAGGAATGGCTCCTACAACGGTAGTTTGGTTAGCTGCATTATAGGGTGAGTTAGTAACGTCTGTAAACTGTTCACTAATAAGTGTGTACTGAATGCTTGTTAATAAATTTTTCCATCCAAAACTAGCTCCTGTTTTTAAATTGATGAAAGGGATAAATTCAACTTCGTTTCCTGCAACACCATTTTCTTCTGATTCTAAGTACACAGATCGGGTAATAGCAACATTGCTAAATACATCTAACTTTAAATTTTTATGATCTTTAAAATAAGTCTCTTTAAGGTTCCATTGCAACAAAGATTCCAATCCGTAAATAAATGCAGTACCAATGTTTTTACGAATCCATTGCGCTCTGTCATTCAACACTTGTCCAATTCTATTTCCGTAAACCAACGTAAATACATTGGCATCATAAGAGAATTTTTTAGCTATCTTACCTCTTACTCCTATATCTCCAGTATATCCAGTTTCATCTGTAATATTCTCATCAATAATAAAAGAAGGATTTACAGTTCTAATGTCTGAAAAAGTAACAGAACGATAGTTCTGAGAAAAATTACCGTACAACTCAAAAACCTGATTGGGTTTGTAACTAATTCCCAATCCTAACAACACAAAATTGCGGACAAACTCATTATTGTCATCAACATAAGTACTCAAATTAGGATTGTTTCTATTATAAACATAATAGTTTCCTCTAGACTTGGTACTAATATGTTCAAATCTAAATCCTGGAGTAATACTCAAATGCTTATTGAGGTTAAAAATATGCTCTCCAAACAACGAAGCGTTAAAGTTTGGAAATTCAAAATCGTTTTGATTTGGATATTGATCTGCAACAGCAAAACTAAAGTCGGCATCTACTCCTTTACTTCCTGCTGCTTGCTTTTGAGTATTGTTAGCTTTGTAAATTTTTCCTCCAAGCAAGTAATAATTTGTATTATCTCCAAAGGCATAGCTAGATAAGAAACGAGTTTCTACTCCGTAATTTTTAAAATCACCTACAATCAAATCTCTGTTAAAAACATAACTTCCATCGTTGTTTTGTTCATCAGCTCCGGGAATAAACAATTTAGTATCTCCCTCTACATCTGGAGCAGTCAATCCTCTAAATCCAATGGCTTTTCTAGATGCATCCAAAGCAAACACACTTACCGTTAATTTAGAAACATCGCTTAATTGTTGTTCTAATTTTAAATTGTACAATTTCCAATCTACTCCAAACCAATTTCGGTTCAAATAACTTTGGGTAGGATCTTCTAAAAATTGTACATCAGACAATCCTCCTGGTTGATGTGCTAAATAGTTAAAAGAAGACACTTCAAAACTGGCTTTGGTATTGGCTGAAAATTGATAACCTAAATGCGCAAAAAAGTTGGTAGAATCGTAGTCTGAATTGGGTCTAAAACCATCTCCTTGTTTTCCGTTGTAGTAAGCATAATAACTCAACTTATTGTGAGTTCCAGATACAGAAGTAAAATTGGCCAAAGTTCCAAAAGAAGCAACCGTGTTACGTGTAATAACTTCTATAGGTTTGTCTACAGGTTTTTTAGTGATAAAATTAATCAAACCTCCAAACTGAGTTCCGTATTGCAAAGAAGCAGCTCCACGAATGACTTGTATTTGTTCCAAAGCTTCTGTAGGAGGTGTATAATAACTTTCTGGATAACCTAAAACATCGGCACTAATATCATAATCATTTTGACGAGTGTTAAAATTGGCTGTTCTATTAGGATCTAAGCCCCTACCTCCAATATTTAACTGCAACCCACCATCATTACTATCGTAAATATTCAAACCTGCTACTTTGGCAAAAATTTGTCTTGGATTGTTGGTGGCTTTGTTTCCGCTCACCAAATCCAAATTGACAACCTCTGTTTTTTTACCGGCATAAATATGTGTTCCTTCAACAGGTTTTAAAGTAGTCAACCCATAATTAATTCTTTTGGTAGCATTTAAAATAACTGCAGACAATTCTTCTTGCAGTGGGGTTAAATTTACCGTAATCTGTTGGTTTCCTGTAAAAACAAAATCTTGTTCTACCACAGCATAACCATAGTAAAAGAACATTAAATGTACTTTAGAGTTTTTAAAATTAGCTTGTAAGACTCCTTGATAATTGGTAAGCCCCACAAATGTGTTGCTACCTTGTACCACCTGTACTCCTTCTAAAGCTTGTTGCGTTTGAGTATTTTGTATTTTAAAGGTTATTTGATAAGCAAATGCAAATTGCACAAATAACAAACAGACAACAAGTATATTAAAATCCTTTAATTTCATCATGTAAGGGTAAAATCCATTTTTTATTATGAAAACCTTCTTCTTCTCGGTACAAATCAACTTTAGGATCTATATAAAGTTGATTCAATCGTCCGTTTAGGGCTACATAACTCTCTACAAAAACTTGTATATTTTGATGTCCTTGACTTTTAAAATGATCTCCTAACAAATGAGCATATTCCAATATAAAATCGGGCTGAAAACTCATTTGCTTGATTTGAAAGGAAGTTAAAAAATCGGAGTTCTTCACATGAAACTGCTTTCCCGATACGCTATCTCTTACTGTAAAAGTAGTATAGCCAACTTTCTCCATCAACATCACTCGCCAAGAAAAACGAAACCCCTGCTCTGTCCAAAACAACTCACCAGGGTAACACAAATTTCTGAACGGCAAAAATAGTTGAAATACAAAAAATAGACTAATTATAAATAAGATATTTTTAGCACTTTTAACGGTGTAAAATTCACGAGTTAAAACGGTTGCTTTTAAGGGCTTATTGATGATTTTTTTAAGGAGATAAATAAACTTTTCGTGTAGCGAACTATCAAAGAAAATAAGCGTAGCACATATCATGATATAAGGAAACATTCCTATGTTAAAAAGGATTCTGGTAAATACATGAAACACCACAACCAATACAAATGCATAGGGTCTGGTTTTGCGTATAAGTAATAAAAAAGGAATGGTCAAATCGTACAAAGCACCACTCCAACTCATGGTGTAATGAAACCAAGATTGATTCATAAAACTTCCTACCAAAGGCAAGTCTGTTTTGGTAGACAACCATATTTTTAAAGGCTGAGCTCTAAACAACCAGTCGGAATTTAATTTGGCCAAACCGGCATAAAAATAAACCATAGCCAATAGCAGTTTAATACAGTCTACGGTCCAACTAGGTACAAAGGTATATTGTACTCCTTTTTTACGTGCATCTAAAGAAAAAGTAGCATGTAAGGGTAAAAAACACAACAAAAAACTAAGACAGCTAACAAAGTAATAATGATTTAAATAGGTGGTTTTATCAATCAGTTCTATATAAGTAAAACTTAAAAAGAACAACAACATAGAAAGTCTGTATTGATATCCTAATATAATTCCCACACAAGCCAATAGTGCTAAGGCAAACAATCCATAGGTATAAACTCCTAAACTTTGTACCCATTCAAAACCATAATAGGTAAAGTGCCATTTGGGAGCTATATAGAGTTTTCCTACCCAATCCATAGAAATAAAACGAAGGAGACTAACCAACATTAACACACCAAATAGTACACGAAAAGCAGCCAATGTAACTGCTTTTGTTTTTTTTGTGAATATGTATGTTTGAAGTGTATTCATTTTTTTAATCACCGTCAGAGTCTTGATAATCCTGAATAACATTAATAGCAGGAAAAATTTGATTTTTTAATAACAACACATAATCATGAATCTCATTAAAGACTGTAAACATTTTTGTAGCAGGTGTAACACCTTCTAAACTTTCTATATAAGGAACAAAATCTGCATCCAAATCATTTGCAGCGGTTTCAATCTCTGTAAATTTATTTTCTACAAGTTTAGATATGTTAATGTCTTTATTTTCTTCAGAAACATAAGCTGTTGCATTTAAATAATCTAAATAGGTTTTTAAACCTGCACCGGTACTAGTTCCATCATAAGAAGTACCATCGTAAAAGTTTTGCACTGCTTTAAAAGCTTCTTCAAACAATTCTTTAGAATGTTCTGAACTATAATAAGACTCTACAGCTTTTGCATTTTTAATATTGTCTCTTTTTCCTGATGGAGTTGCTATTTTATTTTCTCTAAAACCTTGCTCAATGTAATTAGTATAATCATTCAGCATTAAATCAAAAGATGCAGTAGCACTTCGTCCACTATTCTGTATTATACTACTTGCATTGGTCGTCCAATAGGTATTTGCATTATCTGCAAGACCAACCATTCTATCCACTACTTTTGATAAATAAGCCTTGTGTGCATCTGAACTGCTAGGCTCTGTAAATTGAGTCAACGCATTTTCATTGTTGATTAAATAATCTAAAGCAGCAAATCCTTGTTCATCAATGGTTCCAGAAGTAGTCACAAAATTTATCGCATTAATATCTGCAACAGTTCCTGCTAAATTTCCTGCTAAAGTAGTATCATCTTCATTAGAATTATTAAAAGGTTCCGTAGAGGTTTCTCTATCTATAGGATACGTATTCATGTAAATACGAGTTGTTCCTTGCAATTCAAACATAGCCACATGTTGCCAACTTTTCTGAGCATTGAACAAAGCAATTTGTAATTCTCCTTGTGTAGCTCCATCAGGAGAGCTTATAAACGCATTAGATTTTTCTTCTAAGAGTGCTATTTTTTCATTAAAATCTTCAAAAGCAGGAATGGCCAAATTATAAACCCAATTGGTCAATACCAAAGTTCTGTTAAAATTGTCTGAAACGCTTGTATTATTCTCTTTAACACAAGAAAATAAGCTTACAGAAATGGCTAGGAGACTTAAAAGTTTTTTCATTTAATTCTTAATTTATAAAATGAGGAGCAAAAATACAGAAAATTGAGGCATCTGTTCATCGAATAAACAGCATACCTCAATTTATATTCTATTTGAATTAGACAATTTATTGCATTACTTCTTCAACGGTAAAGTCATAGTTAGCAACAATATCTCCAGAAATTTCTTCTAATTGATCAGCATCTAAATCATAAAATCCATTGGTAGATCCGTATAATTTATCTAACAAAGTAATTACTTCCGCTCTTGTAAAATAAGGCTTACTAGTTAATGGGTTGTAAGTAAATTGTAAAGAGTAAATAAACCCATAAGCTTCAGACAAAGCGTGAAATGCAGCTCTTGAATCATCACTATCAATAGAAGCTTTTGCTTTTTGTAAGTAATAAACTCCTCTAGCAGCGGGTATTTTAGAAATTTGGTATCTTAATACTTCTACTGCAGCATCTCTTACTTCGTATTTTTTAGCTACAACAGCAGCTCTACCAATAATAAAAGCATTTTTAACAATTTCTGGAGTATTTGCAAAATAAGCTTGTCCAGTAATTTCTTCTAAATAATGTCCTAATAATTTATCAGCATCTCCTGCTCCATATACATATCCATAAGCTTCATCAAAATGATGCTCCATAGTAGTATAATTTTTTCCATCTGCTAAAGTCCCAGCATTGTTAGCTATTTGGTAAGAATCTGTTCCATCAAAGTTATCATCCAATCTATTAAAATAGTGGTTTACAATTTGATCTATGGTCAAAGCACCAATCAATCCTTTGTAAAAAGCTTGATTGTACTCCAATCCTTTGGCATTAAAATAACGTTTTCCATCATAAAGTCCAGCTACTCCTTGTGCTGCTTCAGCATCACTAGCCAATACTGTTAACTGATTAGAAATATACCCGTCAAATTCAGCTTTAATAGCATCAGCATCTGTTTGGTTACTTGCAAAAAGTCCTACTGAGGCAGCAACTTTACTTCTAACGTTTTTAGTACCGTTTAAAGATGCATCAGTAAACTCCGTAGCTTGGTTAAATCTATTGGTAAAATCTGCTTGTGTAGGAATTGGGTTTACTTGCGTTAACATAGCTCCTATTTCTACTACTTGATTCAATCTAGTTGTTTGACCAGAAAAATCTACTGTAGTCTCATTATTTCTTGTAAACTCATAGTTATTAGGAACAGTTACATCCGTAATATCTATACCTGTGGTTTCTGAAATGATTTTTGTAATTCCGTCATCATCACTAGAACATGATGTAAATACAGCTCCTGCTGCTACTAATACGGCTAATGTTAACTTTGTAATTTTCATTGCTACTTATTTAGACTTAATTTAAGTTGTTGTTTATTTACGGCAACAAATATACAGACCAATTCTAAATAAGACAACCTTATTTTAATTTATTATAAATAAATCTACGAAAATGTTTTCGTGAAAATAAAATCAAGTTAAAACACTTGTAAAGCAACATTGTAGGTGCTTTCAAAACGAAGGGAATGAACACCCGTGTCTACTTGGTGTTGTGTAAAATAAGACAGCATTTTTTCAGTTGGCATATTTCCTGTCAAAGCATCCGTAGCCATTGGGCAACCTCCATAACCTTTAATGGCTCCATCAAATCGCAAACATCCACTTTTGTATGCAGCATCTATTTTTTCGTGCCACTGATGGGGTGTTGTATGCAAATGAGCTCCAAACTCAACTTTTGGATAACTAGGAATCAACTGGCTAAACAAATAACGAATACTTTCGGGTGTAGAAGATCCAACCGTATCTGACAAAGAAAGAATCTGAACTCCTATACCGTATAGTTTTTCTACCCACTCCCCTACAATATCCACATTCCAAGGATCTCCATAAGGATTCCCAAACCCCATAGACAAATAGGTAACCACTTGTTTATTATGCTTACTTGCTATTTCTATTATTTTTTGCAATTCCCCAAAACTTTGAGCGATGGTTTTGTTGGTATTACGAACTTGAAAGATTTCAGAAATAGAAAAAGGATAGCCCAAATAAGTAATTTCATCAAACTGACAAGCATCTTCTGCCCCACGCGCATTGGCAACAATAGCTAACAATTTACTTTGGGTAGCAGACAAGTCCAATTTAGACAACACCTTAGCAGTATCTACCATTTGCGGAATGGCTTTAGGCGATACAAAACTTCCAAAATCAACCGTATCAAAACCACATTGTAAAATGGCATTAATGTATTTAGCTTTTAAATCGGTAGGAATAAACTCCTTAATACCCTGCATGGCATCTCTAGGACATTCTACGATTTTAACTTTGGGTTGATGGGTCATAACTTCAAATATACTAAGCAAAATTTAATTGTATTCATAATTTCTTAAAATTGATTATTGAAAAGAAATCCATATTTTTAAACAAATTGTTTCTTCCTATGAAAATATTTAATCCACAACAAATCAAAGAATTAGACAACTACACCATTCAAGAACAAGAAATTACTTCGGTGGCTTTAATGGAAAGAGCAGCCCTACAAATTGTAGCTTATCTAACTCAGTACTATACAATAACCCAACATTTTACAATTTATTGTGGTTTAGGGAACAATGGTGGAGATGGTTTGGCCATTGCTAGACTTTTGTTAGAAAAAGGATATGCAGTCACCGTATATGTGGTAAAATACACCGCCAAAACTTCTTTAGATTTTGAAGAAAACTTAAGCAAACTAAAAGAAATAACCACCTTAAGAACCATTATTTCAGAAAAACACATTCCTCCTATTCCTACAGAAACAATACTTATTGATGCTATTTTAGGAGTGGGAATCAATAGACCTTTAGAGGGATTGTGTAAAACATTGGTAGAAGCCATAAACACATCTAACAATGATAAAATAGCTATAGACATCCCTACAGGATTGCCTTGTGAATTAGAAAATTACTCCGAAGAACACTGTATTTTAAAAGCAGATACTACCTTAACCTTTGAAGCACCAAAACTACCCTTACTAATGCCTTCTATGGCCAAACACGTAGGAAATTGGCAGCTAATCCCCATTAATTTATCGGCAGATTACAAACACGACATAGACACTCTTTACGAGTACACTACCTTGCAAGACATTCAGAATAGTTACAAACATAGAAGCAAATTTGACCACAAAGGTACGTTTGGACATGCAGAACTTATTGGAGGTAGCTATGGTAAAATAGGGGCTATTCTGTTGGCAAGCAAAGCTTGTTTACGTTCCGGAGCGGGTTTGTTAACCAATTATACTCCCAATTGTGGAAATCTTATTTTACAAAGTTCCGTTCCAGAAGCTATGTGGACAGGCAATCAACCTTGTGATTATTTTTTAGAAGGAAATTATATTAGTACTTCCAAAACAGTGGGAATGGGTCCAGGAATAGGCATACATCCCAAAACCCAACATTTTGTGCATTTAGTCATCAAAGCCACTCAAAAACCGATGGTAATAGATGCGGATGCTTTGAACATTCTAGCTAAAAACAAAGAATGGTTAAAAGAACTTCCTAAGAACTGTATTTTAACACCCCATCCAAAAGAATTTACGCGTTTGGTAGGTACCTTTGTCAACGATGCTGATAAATTAGAAAAACTAAAAGATTTTGCAGAAACCTACCATTGTATTGTAGTCTTAAAAGGTGCCAACACAGCCATTTGTACTCCAGATGGAATTATTCACTTTAACAGTACCGGAAATCCAGGAATGGCTACAGCGGGTAGCGGTGATGTTCTTACGGGAATAATTACAGGTTTGTTAGCACAAAACTACCCTCCTATTCACGCTGCTATATTAGGAGTCTATTTACATGGTTTGTCTGGAGACATTGCCATTCAAAAAACAGGAAAATCGGCCTTAACAGCAAGTCATTTAATTAAATACTTAGGCAAAGCTTTTCTAAAAATAGAAGCTCCCTTTAAAACAAATGAGACCTAAAAAAAGCTTCTCTATAAATAATAGAGAAGCTTTTAAATTTGTGTTTTTAGCCAAGGGCTACTATTATATGAATAAAGAAGATTACAATCTACTTAATAAATCCGCTTTTTTAGATTCAAACTCTTCTACAGATAAAATATTCTTGTCTTTTAAACCTGCTAACTTTTCTATTTTCCCAAAAATATCCTCTTCCAAATCGCTGTTGTTAGTTGCATAAACAGGAATCGGTTCTGGAGTACTAATAGGCTGTGCTTGTTCTACAGCCTGAGGATTGTTTTGCACTACAGGTTGAGACTGTGCTCCTTTTCCAGATACTATAGGCAAAGTATGCAATTGTACCGTTCCGTATTGACTGGTAAAAGTAACAGAATAATTCCCTCCTTGTTGTTGTCCTACTCCTCCAATTTGATGATCTAGCGTGTTAAAAACAGTTACCTCTCCATTTTGCTGAATAGCCAAACGTCCAATTCCATTAAAAATAGCATAACTTGTTCCGTTTTGACTTCCTGTTGAATTAGGATATCCTAAATCTCCCCACCAATTTCCAGACTGAAAACCACTTCCATTTTGGTTTTCTATTTTAGGCAAAGGTTTGTACTGTATCCCTCCTTGATGAATCAAGTTTGAAATTTGTACACAAAGTCCATCAACCGTAGCTTTTAAATTGTTGTTAAACATATCTCCAACCATGGTCATACCTCCTTGCATCCATTGACCACCACCTCCTAATTCAGGAATGTTAAATTGTGCCATACTTCCATTACTTCTCATTAAAGTATGTGTTAAATTACTAACAGCATCTACACTAATCCCATAACGGTTTGCTATAGAAACTATGTTTTGAAAACTAGCATCTGTGAATATTGCATTCATAATTGTATTCCTTGTCTTATTAGGGTAAAAATCTTTGGATCAAAATTGCACAGCTAAGTTAACAATAACTAAGTTCAATAACCTTTTTTAAGTCAGAAGTTTAACACTATTTTATTCGTACAATTCCTTCGTTTTTTTCAGATATCATCACTAAAAAACCGACTTAATTACATAATTGTGAGTTATTTAAGAAATCCCGAAAAGTTTTTAGCTTTTACTACAAAATAAGCAGCTACACAGTGCTGTAAATTCATCATCAAAAGTCTTTTTTATACAAAATAAATCCAAAATAGAAACTCCCTAGATAAAGTAGGGATTAAGTATAAATAGAGTATGGATACTGTATTGAAATTTGTATTTTAGAAGCTGCTAAAACTTACAATTTTGTAACATTACAACAAATTAATGACAGCTGTTTTAAACTTCTATTTTTATGAATATAAATGATAAATCCAATCCAAAACCATATGTACCCAATCCAGAAAGATACAATACCATGCAATACAATCGTTGCGGAAACAGTGGTGTATTATTGCCAAAGATATCTTTAGGACTCTGGCATAACTTTGGATTTTATGACTCTTTTGAGAATGCTAGAAACATCTTAAAAAAAGCCTTTGATTTAGGAATTACCCATTTAGATTTGGCCAACAACTACGGTCCCCCTTACGGAAGTGCCGAAGAGAATTTTGGTAGAATTTTACATAAAGATTTTAAGGCTCATAGAGACGAACTATTTATAGCTTCTAAAGCCGGTTTTGACATGTGGCCTGGACCTTACGGAAACCATGGTTCTAAAAAATACTTGGTAGCTAGTTTAGATCAAAGTCTACAAAGAATGGGCTTAGATTATGTAGATGTATTCTATCACCACAGACCCGATGCAGACACTCCGCTAGAAGAGACTATGCATGCTTTAGACCTGTTAGTAAAACAAGGAAAAGCTTTGTATGTTGGACTGTCCCGTTACAGCCCCCAAGAAACTATAGAAGCACAAAAAATATTAAAAAGCTTAGGAACACCTTGCTTAATTCACCAATCTAAATATTCTATGTTAGACCGTTCTGTGGAACCAGAATTGTTACCTACTTTATTGGATGAAAAGATTGGATCTATTGTGTTTTCTCCATTAGCTCAAGGTTTGTTAACAGATAAATATTTAAAAGGAATTCCTGAAGGTTCTAGAGCCTCTAAAGACAATACTTATTTACAAGCTGAAGAAATTCCTAAGACCATTGAAATGATTCAGAAATTGAATGAAGTAGCTCAAAACAGAGGGCAAAAATTATCGCAAATGGCTATTGCTTGGATATTAACACAACCTGCCATTACCACTGTTTTAGTAGGAGCAAGTAGCCCAAAACAATTAGAAGAAAATTTATTGGCTACCAATAACACTACTTTTAGCAATGATGAAATAACGTTAATTAATAGTATTTTAAAAGGAGCTTAAAGCTGACTTATTAAACTAAAAGAGCCGTCTATATAGACGGCTCTTTTAGTTTATACTGATGAATGCTTAAAACATTATATTTTCACCATTTTTTCTATTGCAAAATTATCATCTGCCTTAATCCTTAAAATATAGGTTCCGCTTTCTAGGTTTGAAATATCTATTTTAGGTTGCTTACTATTAGATACATTCACTTTTTTAATAGATTGTCCTGTTATAGTTAATACTTCTAACTCTAAATTATTTACAGAAAGATCAAATGATACATTTACAAAATCTGAACTAGGATTTGGGTAAATGCTGAATAAACTATTAAAATAAGCATCTACACCTAGCGCTAAATCATCAGAACCAAAAGCAGCATCGTATTGAGGTAGTTCTTCTGTCGTAAACCACAAGCTTCTATGTGGATGCCCTCCATTTCTTTCATGATCAAACCAACGAGGTTTTACGTCTTTAAACACTTTAACATAGTCTATTCCTTTATTGATTAAGCCTTGCAAAATTTCAGGTTCATTGGTAATTTTTGTGGTTTCTCCAGGATCGGTTTCAATATTGTACAATTCCCATGCTGAGTTTTTAGATCTTTTAACTGCTTTGTAAGGATTAGCTGCTATTGATATTGCATGAAAACCATTTAAAGGTCTTAGTACATAAATAGGTTCTTCTGTTCTTATAGGTTGTCCTGCTATTAATTTATCCATAAAAGAAACTCCATCTAACCATTTCCCAGAAGGAACCGTGCCTCCCGCTAAATCTACCAAAGTAGGATAAATATCTAACGCACTTATTTGATATTTGTATTGACTACTATTAGTGATTTTATTTGGCCAATGTACAAAGAAGGGTACTTTGTGTCCTCCATCAAAAATACTTCCTTTTAAAGCGTATAAGGGATGATTTACAGCTCCTTTGCTATAAGTATATCCTCCATTATCACTTAAGAATAGAATAACTGTATTGTTAAACACATCCATATCTTTTTTAAGTTCCGTAACAATTCTACCAATATTCTTATCCATGTTAGCTACCATGGTTGCGTATATAATTCTGTTCTCTGTATATTCATCCAACAAATTACTTCTATACTGGGCTACTTTGGCATCTTTTTCTTCTTGTGATAAAGCATTGTAATCATAACTAGTTTCTTTTTCTAATTCACGTTCAACTTTATCTAACTGGTACCCTCCAGCTTCTTTTAAATAATCACTATTTCTTACCAAACTCTCAAAATTAGGATTGTCTAGTTTAAATTGTGCAATTTCATCTGCAGGGGCTTCTAAAGGTGTGTGCGGAGCATTGTAGGCCATGTATACAAAGAAAGGATCTGCTTCGCCAGATTTTTCAGAAATATAATTTATAGCTTCATCGGTAAGTATATCGGTTAAGTATTCATCCAATCCAAATTCTTTTCTATCTACATAATTTCTTTGTCTTTGTAGCGGGTCTTGGTACTCATTGGTAATGGTTCCTTTAGCTTCGTTCCATTGATTAGGATCGTTATATTCATCAGCATGATTGCTGTTAGAGTGGCTCCACTTGTAAAAAGTATTATCATACTGTCTTTGCGTATAAGGCTTTCCTCCTCCTAAAAATCCAAAGAAATAATCAAAACCTCTATCTAGTGGTTGGTATTTTCCTTCTTCAAAACCTAAGTGCCATTTTCCAAAAGCAGCTGTATTGTAGTTGTTGTCTTGTAGAATTGTAGAAAAATAAGTTTCTTCTACAGGAATTCCCAAAGGAGAAGTAATATCGTTTGGTAAATTGTACTGTGCTCCTATTCTGTTGGGTTGAACCCCCGTCATAAGAGCAGTTCTACTAGGTCCACAAAATGGATGAGCTACGTGTCCGTTGGTACAAATTATTCCGTTAGCGGCTAAAGCATCTAATTGTGGTGTAGGAATTACTCCTTTTTCTGAGGGAAAATTTGGAGCTCTGTTAAATCCAACATCTGCATATCCTAAATCATCGGCCAATATGACAATTACATTGGGTCTAGTATTGTTTGTTTGCGAATAGATACATCCGCTTACAATTGACAAACAAAAAGCAATAAAAGTAGTTTTAATCATTTTTTACATATTTTGACTTTAAAACAAGCATCATTATCAATTCTTAAATCAAGATTAAGAGTATCTGCTTGTCTGCTTGACAAAATTAGAGGATATCCTAAGTATTTATAAATCCTATTTTGACCAAAACAAGTCTAAAAAACACAGAATTCTAAATTATAAGCCAAAAACACTATCAATACAGTAACAAAAAGAAGGTTTTACTGTAAAAAATAAAATATCAGAAAAGTGGTTTTCTATAATACAGAACTCGTTGATTATTTTTTAGGAATGCTTGAAACTTTAGGAACTATACCTACATTTGCATTATGATTTTAAAAGATACCATAGTAGCTTTAGCAACAGCCTCAGGAGTAGGTGCTATTGCCGTAATACGTTTGTCTGGACCCAATGCTATTCAAATAGCAAATGAATGTTTTAACTCTGTAAAAGAAAATAAATCTTTATTAGAGCAAAAGTCTCATACGCTACATTTAGGTCATTTTATAGACAACAAACGTGTTATAGATCAGGTATTGGTATCTGTATTTAAAAATCCACACTCTTACACAGGAGAAGATACTATAGAAATATCTTGTCACGGTTCTTTATACATTCAACAAGAAATTTTACAAGTTTTGTTGAAAAAAGGAGCTAGAATGGCTGATGCAGGAGAATTTACATTGAGAGCTTTTATCAATGGAAAATTAGATTTATCTCAAGCAGAAGCTGTAGCAGATTTGATTTCTTCAGACTCCGAAGCATCTCATCAAGTAGCTATGCAACAAATGAGAGGTGGTTTTTCTAATGAAATTCAGAATTTACGTGATCAGTTAATCAACTTTGCTTCTTTAATAGAATTAGAATTAGATTTTGCTGAAGAAGATGTAGAGTTTGCGGATAGAACTCAATTTAAAACACTAGTAGCTAGAATTCAGTTAGTTTTAAAACGTTTGATTGATTCTTTTGCTGTTGGAAACGTAATTAAAAACGGAATTCCCGTAGCCATTGTAGGAGAACCTAATGTGGGAAAATCTACCCTTTTAAATGCTTTGTTAAACGAAGAAAGAGCTATTGTATCTGAAATTGCAGGAACCACTCGTGATACTATAGAAGATGAAATTATTATTGATGGTGTTGCCTACCGTTTTATAGATACTGCTGGAATTAGAGAAACTAAAGATGTTGTAGAAAATATTGGAATTCAGAAAACTTTTGAAAAAATTGGTCAAGCCCAAGTTGTTATTTACTTGTTTGATTTGAATAACATTCAGTATCAAGTTTCTAATATTAAAATGGAATTAGAATCTATTAAGAATAAGTTTCCTCAAAAACAATTGATTGTGATTGGAAACAAAGCCGATACTATTTCTGATGCACATATTACGGCACTAAAACAAGAAATTCCTGAGTTGATAGCTATTTCTGCAAAATCTAAAATTGGAATTGAAACTTTAACCAATGAATTGACCAAATTGGTAAATATTGGTGCTCTAAACAACAGTGATACCATTGTTACCAACTCCCGTCATTACGATGCTTTGCTAAAAGCTTTAAACGAAATAGACAAAGTGGACTACGGTTTACAAAACGATGTTTCTGGAGACTTAATGGCCATAGACATACGTGAAGCCTTATATTTCTTTGGTTTGATTACCGGAGAAGTTACTAGCGACGACTTATTAGGAAATATATTTGCTAATTTCTGTATTGGGAAGTAATCTGTACAAATACATGAAGACAAATATTAATAAATGAAAACATACACCTAAAAAACAGTAGTTTAAATATATTTACCCATTGTTGTTTTTCATCTTTTTTCATTTATTATTACTTTTGTTACTCTTGAATTACACCCAATAACATTATCAGGTGTAATTTATTACACCTGATAAAAGAAATTTTATATGAAAATACATTTACGAAGAAAAAAACTTAAAGGAAGAGAGAGTCTTTCAATTGAATATTACAACGGGACTATTACAGATGAGCATGGTAAACAAAAACATGATCGTAAATTTGAACATTTAGATATGTATTTGACTTTAGATCCTAAAACTCAAAAAGAGAAGAAGGAAAATAAAGAAACACTTGAAACAGCAGAACAGATATTCGCGATTAGAAAAGCCGAATATTATCAAGGTAAATTCAATTTAAAAAGTTCTCACAAAAGTAACAGAAGCTTTCTTAATTATTACAATCAGTTAAAAGAAGAGCGCTACGATAGTAAAAGTAACTATGATAACTGGGATGCTGCAGAAAAGCATATTTCTCGTTATTGTAATCAATCTCTAACTTTTGAAAATGTAGATGAGGAGTTTGTTAAAGGATTTAGAAAATACTTAGACAAAAATGCTTTAACCAAAAGTGGAACTCCATTATCACAAAATTCAAAGTATTCATATTTTAACAAATTTAAAGCAGTTATAAAAAGCGCTTATGAAGAAGGTTATATAGAGACAAATATTCTTAAAAGAATTAAAAGTTTTGCTATGGCTGAATCTACTCGTGAATATCTTACTTATAATGAGTTGCAAAATCTTACAAATGCAGAATGTAAATATCCAATATTAAAAAACGCATTCATTTTCAGTTGTTTAACGGGGATTCGTTGGAGTGATATTGATAAAATGGTATGGTCTGAAGTTAGAGATGAAGATGATACATTTAGAATTATTTTTAAACAGAAAAAAACCGATGGACTTGAATATTTATACATTTCTGATCAAGCAAGAAATCTGTTAGGGCATAGAAGAAACGCAAGTGATAAAGTTTTTAAAGGATTAAAATATGGAGCTCATTTTAATGCCGAAATTTTAAGATGGTGCATGAGGGCAGGTATCACAAAACACATAACATTTCACAGTGCAAGACACACAAATGCAGTCCTATTATTAGAAAACGGAGCAGACATATACACCGTATCTAAAAGACTTGGACACAAAGAATTAAGGACTACAGAAATTTACGCAAAAATTATAGATTCAAAAATGAAAGAAGCTGCAAGTTTAATACCTAATTTACAATTATGAAAAAAGTAAACTCATTAAAAAATACTTTTATTGTAATAAACAAATTAACTTTTTTTCTAATCGTTAAACCTATTATAATTTTCAAAAAACATAAAATATTAATATTTCCTCTTCTTATATCTGGCTTAGCAATAATTACACTTCTTGAAATTTATTATGAATACTTTACAAGTTTTTTAAAGTATCTTTTTTTACTTAATACAGAGAAATATCATTTATCTGCAACCTCTTTTATAAGCTTATCAATCTTTACTTGTTTATATATATCAGTGCTTATATTTTTTAACTATGTATTTAAAATTAAGCCTAATGATGTTTCTAAAGAAAATATAATCCTGAATAATAAAAGTTTAGAAATAAAAAATATTGACAAAAAAAATAGAGTTAATATAAATGATATTCCCCATGTTATCAACTTTAATAAAGTTAGTTATTCTCAATTTAATGAAGTAACTAACGATCATCGTCATAATGAAAAAACCAATATTGAAAATAATTACAATCATACATCATTCATTAATACTAATAATAACCATAACTTAGAAGAAATAAACAATACTTACAACTCTTTTTATGAAAAGAAAGAAAAAACCATAAATAAAGAAATACTGTCTTTTGAAATTAGATCTAAAATAATAGAGCAAACAGCTAATAAGTTTCAATATTTCTTTAAAAAAACAAATTCAAGAGAAGAAGACTTTATAAACTTATTACTTAACAAAAATGAAATCAAAAACGGATTAAAACTTTACGTAAGTGAAAAATGGTTTTGTTTTATATTATTTAAACTATGTAAAAACAACATCTTTGGTGATAATGCTCGTACCGCTGAGGAGGAAGCTTTAGACATATATAAATTTGTTATGATAGATAATAGTAAAAAAGAGAATCTAACTAAATATTTTTCTGAGTTTAAACAAAAAGATTTTTTACGTAATCAAAAAAAAGGCAACTACAATAAATTTAATTCCACTTTAGAGTTAATAATAAGAAATAATATTAAGTCTGTTAAAAATTAACAATATATAACTATGCTTTATAATGACTATGGTAACTATTACGTCTTTATCATTAAAAATACCTTGCGGACTGTAATGATTAAACATCCCATAGGGTATCAATCTGTTAAAACTACTGAAACATATTTAGAAGATTTTTTACTTAGGAATTAGACATTACAATTAAAAATGGTATATATAATAATAAATTTCAAAGTTAATTATACCTCATGTTCCTAAGCTACTACAAAAACCTAAAAGGCAATATAATCTATTTGATTTTATTGCCTTTTAACTTACTACACAACATATAATTAATTATATGTAATCGAATTCCTAAAAATTCATTTCAATTTTCTTTATGTTTTTACCTTTTAGACACTTGTCTCCTACACTGTTCAAAATAAAATCACCCATATATGCTGATGCTTTAGTTTCTCCTGGTTTAATGGCTGTAAAATGTACATCTGCTTTTTTGCATAAGACTTTATTGGGTTCTTGTGTTTTATAAGGTTCATATAATTTGAATTCTATTAAAGTAATTTCGTCATACTTTTTTTGAAGCTTATCTCTATCGTAAGTAAATCTTTTCTTTAAAGACCCTGCTACTACAGCATCAAAACCAGTTTTCCCTTCTTGTTTTTTGATTCCATCATTTAATGATGCTATTGATTTGGTCAACGAAGCTAACTTACTGGCTTTGTAATTTTCAAAATTTTCTTTTAGAAAAGTAATACTATCTTGAACTGTAATGGTTGATACTTCAAAATGTGTGTAATTCACTTTAAGGTCATAGTGTACTCCTTTTACAGTTTCTAAATAATCCTTAACAGCTTGTTTTTCTATCGTTTGAGCATTTGACAATGAACAAACGGTAAATAATGCTATTGTAAATATTTTCTTTTTCATACTTTATTTTTATGTTATTTATGTTGTGTTCTTTATTTATGGATATTAAAAAACATAAGATTTAGTAGCTGGTCCAGATCCTTTAACCACATCAAAATCTTGATTAAAAATCTCTTTGTCATTTTTATACACTGTAAAATTATAACGTACTCCAACATCTGTTAAAGAATACCCTGATGTTGTAATTACAACATGTAAAGATTTAGTCTTATTTGCAGTGACAAATGTATAACTACCTGCTTCTCTTTCATGTACATTTACAAAAGCAGTTCTTCCTAAGTTAATTTCTTTTCCATTTATTATTTCTAAAGTATTGACATCATATACATTATCTGATAAACCAGAAACAGCTAATATTCCTGTGTAATTTTCAACTTCTCCTGTTTGAGTAAAAACAAATTTAAATTTGCTTTTTTCAGAAGTTATTACATCTGTTGTCTTTTCGTTTTCAATGGAGTCTGAATCATCTTTTGAGCATCCAGTTACAAGCATAGTCATCAAGACTATACCTAAAATCATTTTTCTTTTCATATTTATTTATTGTTTAAAAATTTTTCTTGAGTAGACTACCAATACTTTGAGGGTAACTTCGATTAGAAGTAGATTTAGGTGTGTAATTATTGCTATTACAATTTTTACATGCTTTTAAAAGCGTGTTTTTTTTGTGTAGTTCTGATTGATAATTACGAGGATTAGAACGTATAGCGAACACCAATTTCATCAGTTGAGGACTGATTTTTGGATTGTCTATTACATGCTGATAACGGTCTATGTCTATTTTGGTAAAATTGAATTCTTTTACTAAGACTTCTTGAAGATTGAATTGGCGATTGTTTTCCATTTTTTTACGTATAAAAAAAGCGTGGGACTACCTCTTATCTGCTCTAATGGTCTCGCCAGAAACCAATCCACCAAAATAAGGATAGCCCACGCAAAAACGTGGGCATCTTAACTTTGATTGTGGTGAATTTTATTAAACCTGGCGAGTTTATAGAACCAAATCAAAAGCAAAACGCTTTATATTTTAAAAATTTCTTTTTCTACTTACAAAACTATGTATTTATAGAATAATAGACCTAACTATTTTTGGGAAATTATAAAGTTTATAATGTTCTTAAACCCACTACAAAACTTAAAACCTATGGTTATGTTGTGTATAACATATAAAAGTCATAAGGTAAATTTACTTTATGGCTCTTAAGGTTTTGTTTAGCTTTTAGAACAGTGAGGTATAATTAGCCTTTTATATTCTTGTAAAGAATATAAAAGCCACTACCTATTTAGTAATAACCCCATGAACAATAACACCACACTAAGTAATATAACTATTGTAAACATTAGAAAACGCTTATTCTGAAGCTTTAACTCTACAATAGATTGGTTAAAAAGCTTTGTGTGTTCCTCGTTTTGCTTATTGACATGCTCAATATGTTTACTTAAAACTGCTTTTAATCTATCTGTATTAGGCTCTATTTTAATTTTTTTAAGAGCTTCTTTTTCTTGTTTAAACTCTTTTACCAAAGTCTCCATATGATTGATTTCATCAACTATAAGCTCTGTAATGATTTCTATCTTTGCCATGTGTTTTTTCTTTTTTTATTTCTGTTTGGTTCATACTCTCCTGAATAGTCAAATAATAAATTATTGAAGTTAAATTGTTTTTTATTATTACTTAACTCCATTTTCTGCTCTCTAGGAGTTTCAAAATTCAATTTATTGACCGACATATCTCTATGCACTTCTGAGCCTTTAAAACTATATCCATTATACTCAAACCTAAACCCTTGAAGTTTGTTTTGCTTGTTTATTACTGGTTTTACAGTAACATTGTTGTTTTTCATTTTTTTGATGTAATCATCTACTGATTTTGGTCTTTGTTTCATGATTGAATCATGAAACATTTTTATTTCTTTTCTAATTAATTTTGTGTTTTCTTGTTTTTGTTCTTTAACCTGATCAACAGTGGTTAAACCTATTTGCAAAGCCACGTTTTTTGCTGCTAATTGAGACCTTTTACCTATCCTCCAGGCATCAAAAGCTTTACCTTCAAATGATATTCTATTGGCGTACAAATGGACGTGTTTATGATTTTTATCATTATGAATATAACCAACTGCTTGATGTTGATTCAGTTTTAATTCTTTCAAAAAAAGCTTGCAAACTTTTTTGAAATCAGCTTCATTCATTTTTTTACCATCCTCTATTGTTGGACTAATAATAAAACTAAATGTATTCTGCTTACAGTTTGTGTTCTGATTCTGAAATAGTTTAAATTCTTTAGCTATTTCACTTGGCGTTTCACTATGTAAATAATTACTATAAACAATTTTTGCATCTTTATTTAAGTCATCTCCATAAAGTAAAGCTGCTTTAGTGTTAGAGAGACTATTGCCTTTAGCTATCATTAGTTAAACCCTTTTAAATGTTCTTTAAATTGATTAGCTAATTCCCTTACTTCTAAACTTAAATTTGGATTATTTTTAGAGAACATATTACCAATTCTCTGAAAGTGATGATGGTATTGTATAAGAGATTTATACAATTCTATTTGTTCATCTGTAAAACGTTCTATAATTTTTTGATTATTTACACTTCTTCTACAAAATTCACTAACTGTTAATCCGCATAATTTTGCGTTTTTTTTAATGAGTTTTCTCTCATAAAGAGAGACTCTAATTTCTATTCTATAATTTTTCATCTTTTGCAACCTTCGGGCGAAAAAGCAAGATATGTACGTACGTGCATCCATCTTGCTCTACTCACACGTGTTAATAATTATCTCCTTTATATCAATATCAAAAACGGAACGTAAACAATCAATATTAGGACTTCTTTTTTTAATTTTTTGATAGATTAAATCTTCTGTAGTTTTAATTACGATTTCTTCATTTTGAGATTGATTCACAAAATAATCAGCTATATCAAAACCCTTTCTTTTTTGGTTATCTGTTCCATTTTCTTCAAGTAAATCAGAAATACTTATATGATAACCTAACTTATTCAATCTATCTTTTTGTAAGCTCCACCTTAAAAAGGGAGAACCATTTCCTTTGTCCAAACCTAAATCAGGATATAAAATAATTTTATGTTGTTTAATTACTCTTAATTTTTCTTCTAACAACCCTGATAAATTTCCACAAGCAAGCCAAGTGTATTTATCAAATATTTGACTCATGATACAAGCTGTTTTTTCAGATTCTACAATTGCGATTGTTTGATTCTTACTTTTCACCAAATGTTCTCCAAAAAGACATTGTTTCAAATTAAAATGACTTTTAATTCCCTTCTTAATCTGGTAAGAATGAACCCAATAGACGTATTGGGTTCTTTTACCACTTTCTTGATATGAAATTATTTTACCACTTCTAATTTTATGATTATTATCTATTTGCCAAAAAACCGTTCCGTTGTACCAATAAGAAGCTGTTCCAATTTTATAATTATTAATAATTGACAATACTTGCTCTTTATTAAAAATTTGATTTAAGAATTTTACAAAATTATTTTTATTAAAATTATCCAAGGTTAATTTTAATTCTTCTTTGGAATGGTAACTAGTAACAATTTCTTTTTTTACATTGTTAGGGATGTAATAATTTTTAAAACTGACATCATTCTGTTCAAAATACATTTTAGGTGTATAATGATATCCACAATTGATTTCTCTATCACATCTACCAACTTTATGATTTACATAATCATCCGTTTCAGTATCTATATAACGAACTAATCTTTTTTTTAAACATTGAGGGCATTCAAATTTTTTAGAAGATTTATCTAAACTGTATTTATACATAAGCTTTACATTTAGTTCATTTAGTTCACAACCCTTTATAATCAAGGGCTACAGAATAATATAAGACTACACAATAACTGCACTAATTTGCACAAGCTCATATTTCACAATACAAACTTGTGCAAGACACTGCATAAACTTTGCACAAACAAAAAACATCAACTGCCTTTTTTTCAAAAGATTAACATCACTTATGCAGTTAATGAAGTTAGTGCAGTACCCTATAACTTCTTTAAATACTTTCCTCGTTCTAATTTTGTAAATAATTTTCTATCATTGAGATACGTTTTAAATTGCCTTTCAGAAATTCTTGGTTTCCCGTTTTCTTTTTTACATGCAATTTTAACTCCTTGACCCGTTCCGAATTCTTTGGGTAAATCATTTAAGATATCTAACTGAAGTTTTGTTAGGCTCTCTAAGTAATTACGTTGAGTTGTTTCTTCTCTAACCCTCAATGCTGTTTTTAAGAAATAATCAAATAACAATATGGCTTTCTTTGTATTCTTTAAACTTATTATTGAATCAGATTCACCATCACTAGCATGGTGTAAAAGCTGTATGATAATGGCAAAACGGATAACATATTGTTGAAGTTTAATATCTATTCCCCTTTCATAATCAAATAAATAATCTTCTGGTCTATTATTTTGCCATGCAAATAAAAACTCCTGAGCATCTTTATTAAAAGGTATTAATTTTGGTTCCTCACTTTTATTTATTAATTTATCTAGAATGGCATTGTAATTACTAAATAGTCTAGGATCTATTTTAGTGTTATTCCATTTAATTCTCAATGGATTACTTGGATATACAAATAACAACCTATCAATAAATCCATTAACGTTTCTACCCTCTTTAGAAAACTCTTTTAAAACACCTATCTGTGTACTTCCAACAACACCAATAAAGGTATCATCAATTCTAATACTCTTAGAGGTAGCTCTATCAATTGACACTGTAGTACCACTCCAGAGACTTAAATATGTTTCAGCCTCACCACTGCTAGAATATCTATTAAAATTCTTTAACCATGATAATAGTTCATCAGCATAAATAGTTAATCCACGTTTGTTATGATAATGTGAAAGCAACAATGCTTCTGGAGTAAAATCAGAAATTAATAACTTATTCAGAATTGGTCGTTTAGGTTTGTTTTCTGTGGCTTCTTCATAAACACTTATTTCATTTTCATAATCAACAAATAATTTTTTATCATGATTTTGAATAGGTTTATAACAAAAACTCAAAGCGTGGCTTTTAGAATCTCCTGGTCTCCCAACAATAACCATAAATAAATTACATTTTTCTTCCCATCCTTTTTTTACGTTTGCTTTATAACTCTTGCCAATTGCCGTAGATGCAGCAGACAAAATACCAGATCCTAAATAATCGATTGAAAATTGGTAAATATCTGAAACTTTAAAAATAATTTCTTGAATAGCTTTTGGAAAAACATCAACTGGAAAAACATTATCTTCTTCATTCGTTAATTTAATACTATCAAATTCTAAATCTTGTAAATCAATAATTCCTTTCTTTTCTGTATCTTTGTTTTGCGAATTACAAAGATCTCCTTTATTACTTTCTGAAGTAATGGGGGATTTTTTGTTTAAACTCATTTTGGCTATCTTTTTGAGTTAAATACATAGTCCAAAGCTTTTTGCTTACTGCTTTGATCTGAGTAATCAGATCTTAAGCACCAATCTTCTAACTCTTTTTTATCAAAAAGTATAGCTCCTCCTGTGGGTCTCTTTGCAGGAATACCAGATTCTTCTTGATTAGAAGTTAATTTGTACATTTTACTTTTACTAAAGCCAGTTACCAGGCAAGCATTTTCAAAAGTTAGGATTCTAGTCCCTGATAATAATAGTAATTTCTCAATTCTATCAATTTTCTGTTCTAAATTAAATTCCTTTTTGTTCATCATTTAAAGGTTTTGTAATTAATAAATGAACAAATGCATTTGTAATTGTTGTTAACAGATGCAAATAAATAACAAGATTTGATCTCAATAATAATTAATGATTGATTCATTAAAAATCATAAACTATAAGTCTACAAAACAAGTATTTACAATTAAATAATGATTTTGTTCATTATTTAATCATTGGTTTAAAAGCTAATTATAAAGCAAGAATGCAGGTACAGCACACAAATTGGAATTACATTAAAAGCTAATTTTAAAATTATATTATTATGGCTGTAAAGCACACACCAACACAAGAGGTACACAAAGGAGTAAAAGGAGGAACTACAGGTTGTGGTTTTAACACCAATGAACATTCTAATCATTGGATAAATTCTAATGAAAAGATTACTTGTGCCAAGAATGGTTGTAAATAAAAATAAAAAAGGAGGCAAAAATAGAGTGCCCCCAAAATGTTAGACACAATTTGGGGGTATTTTTATGTCTAGAAAAGTAAAATACACATTAGACTTTAAACAAGAATGTGTGAA
>NZ_JAATJG010000019.1 GCF_011927765.1 Wenyingzhuangia aestuarii | reverse complement strand
TTTTAAAAGGTCTAAAGTAAGTTCCAATACGAATAAATTTAAACCTCAAAACTAAAACTATCCTAATTCACACACAACTTTTGTGATTGATCCTTGATTACTAAAAATCAACTTGTTATTATTGAAAAATGAAACTCTATTAAGCTCTAAATTATATAACTTATGAAAACATTTTTTTTTAAGATATTATCTATCGTATGCCCAGTATGCATTACAAGCTGTTCAGAAAGTGACAATTCTGATTTAACTAACAATAAAGAACCAACACCGGAAGAATCCAAAACATTTACATTTAAAGGCAATACTACTTCCAACTACAAAGTAAATTTAATATCATCTGACTCGATACCTATTAATACTGATAAATTAAATGCTGAACTTGACGGGAAAACAGTTGAAATAAATCGTGTTGACGAAAAAACTTGGGCTTATTTATTTTCAGGATTAACCATAAGTGAAAATGATATCTTACTTAATTTCAAAATCAACGATGATAGTTATACTATCAGTCATAAAATTCAGAAAATTCAATTAAAATCAACTCCGCAGCAGATTAATGATAGCTATTTAACAGAAATCAACAATGCAAAAAAAGAAATATCCGATCCTAAATTATCTTCTGTTATCACAAACCACTCTAATGTCTTTAACCATCTATGGTCAAATGCTAGTCAAGAAGAAAAACAACAATTCGCAGAATTCTATTCAGTAAATAAAGAAATATTTGATAAACTAATTGACGGTAATCAAAGTGATAATCAAAATAATGTATTTACAGCCAGAGCTACTTCAATTTCAATAAGTGACTCCAATAAACAGGCTTTGGTATTTGGTGCAAGTATATTTACTCTTGGAGAGTCTATTCATCTTGGTGCTGCAGCTGTTCGTTTAGGTAGACCCTTAATTGCTTCTGCTTTCGTTTTATCTGCGTCGGTTTCTTTTATTTCTGCTGAAGCTATTTGGGAGAATTTTTCAAACAAAAAATTAGAACTTGTGAAAATGAGTACAAATAGCATTACTCCCAAAGTGTTTAGTGTAAATAATTCTACTTTTCAACAAAACGAAGGGCAAACAAAATCTTACCCAATAAATATTACATTACAAAATATTTCTGAAAACTCTAAATCCCCAATTCTATCTAGAGTTTGGAATAATTATAAAAGTTTAGTAACCATAACAAGTAGCATAAATTCAGTAATTAATTTTGTTAATGATTTTAATCCTTTTTCAAATATACCTGTTCTATCTCCTCCTAAATTACCTCCTGCTTTGTCAGAAACTAGAACTATTAATGAAGAAGAATACTACCTTTTAGCTATTTCAAAAGGAAGTTCAAAACTTGAACAAATTGAGACTTTTTCTGGTAGCGGAATAAATTTGAATTTTAATAAAAAAGAAAATGAAGACTATAATAAAATTAAGAAAATTCAAACATCAGTCGGAATAAGTTTGGATACAGATTTTGGTTCAGTCAATACAAATTTACCTATTGAGGTACTAATCAAAGATTGTAACGAAGATTTTGGTGGAGAAGCATATACAACTGAAGAATGTGATGTATGTGTTGGTGGAAATACAGGTAAAACGGAAGAGGAAGAATGTAAGGAAAATCCATTCATTGGTAATTGGACAGCGATTAGTTTTAATGGAGGATATTCTATAGGAGAACTAGTGAAATCAGGATTTATTTCAGAATGTAATGTTTATTCTCAACAATGGACAATTAATTCAGCCTCAGCTAATATTACAGAAAGTAATATATCTGTAAATGGTAGTCAAAAAACAGGAGCTTCTAGGTCTTCATCATCAGAAGGTGTAGTTGATTGCGAATCCTTTAACATTGAATTTAGAAATGATAATTTTACTATAAATGATAGTTATACAATTAAAAGTGATGGTATTGCTGATTTGGATACTCAAATTGAATTTGGAGAAGGAGAATCTGAACCTGTTCTTACAAGTGTTACATTAAAGATAAGTGGAAGTAAGTTAGTTTTAAATAATGGTTCTGTAACATTAACTTTTGAAAAATAACTACTGCCAACACTGTCTAAAATTAATGTGGGTTTCAGTGCTTTTTCAAAGTTTTGTATCTATTTACTAAGTCGCCAAATCTTGCTGTCCCGTTGCTTCCGGATAGCTTAGTGATTGTCATAACCCAATCTATTCTAAATGACACCTTAACTCTAGTTGACAACTATAAAATCGTAACGGTCATAGAGTAAAAACACAATACATTTTATTTTGTAGAGAATAACTATTTGGTGTAAATTTACATCAAAATCGAATCTCATGGCAAGACAAAGTATTTCATTTACAGAACCAAATGATGAATGGTTAAAATCTCAAGTAGACAACAAAGAGTATTCTAGTAAAAGTGAACTTGTTAATGACTTGATCAGACAAGCTAGAAAACAACAAAGAAAAATAGATTGGATAAGTGCTAAACTTGAAAAAGCTGAAAATAGTGGATTTACGAATGACAGTAAGGAAGAAATTTTAGCACAATCGAAATCTTTGCTTAATGGCTAAATACAAATTAAGTAATACTGCTAAAGAAGATTTAGTGAGAATTCATCATTATGGAGTTGAAAAATTTGGAATAGCACAAGCTGACAAATATTTCAACTCTTTTTTTGAATATTTTGAAATAATTGCTCAACGACCATTCTCGTTTGAATCTATCGATTTTATAAAAGAAGGATATAGACCTTGTACGTGTGGTTCTGACAGTATTTATTATAGAATTAATAATGATATTGTTGAAATCATGACTATAATTGGACAACAAGATTTGAATAATTTTATTTAATACTAAAAATTACAGTTGCCTACACTGTTAAACTTCATATGGCTTAGTACTTACTTCAAAGTTTTGTGTATATTTATAAAGTCACTAAACCTTGCTGTCCCAATGCTTCTGGGGATTACTTAGTTGGTGTCAAAACCCAATCAATTCTAAATTACACCATAACTCTAGTTAAAACTGTTGTTAGTAACTAGAGTAAAAATAGTATTACCCATAATCTAAATAATCCCTTTAATCATTAAAAATAAATACATGAAAAAAATTACTTTATTAGTTACGCTATTGCTAATGCAATATGTTACTTCTCAAACGTTAATCTTTACAGAAAATTTCGAAATCTGTGAAGGAACTTATTCTGAGTTTGGTCAGTATTCAGATGGGAGTGCCGATTATTTTGTTAGAACTGATGGTAGTAATATAACAACTGTAGATTGTGACTTCACATCAAAACCATTATCAACGATTGTATTTACAAATACAAATGGATTCTATTATACAGGAGAAGATACCGACAGATCATTAGAAAATCCTAATAATACCAACCCTGGTGCATTTGGTTCTCAAACCTACAGCTCTGGTGTTCATTTTGCAGGAATTAATATTTCTGAATATGGGGGATTAACCGTTTCATGTAGTTTCGCTGCAATAAATACCCCCTCTTTTGAACCTAACTTAGAGTATATTAGAATTTACGTTAATATAGATAATGCAGGTTGGCAATTAATTGGAGCTGCAGCACCCAAAAGTCCAAGTGTAAGTTCAGAAATGGCGATTGATACGAACTTAGATGGAACAGGAAACGGTACAATATTAACTGAAGCTTTTCAGAAATTTACCTTTGATGTACCTGGTACAGGAACAACCATGAATGTTCGTATTGAAATGAATAGCTCTTCTTCAAATGAGGAATTAGCCTTTGATACTTTTGAACTATCAAGTAGTACAACCTTATCATCAGAAAAGATTGAGAATGATTTAGAGTTGATGACATTTTACCCAAATCCATTTCATGATACAACCACCATTAAAAATGTTAAAGAGGCACAGGTTTATATTTATAATAGCTTAGGAGTCTTGGTAGATATGCAAGAAATAGATAAAAACAATGCAACGATTAGTTTAATAGCACAAAAGAGTGGAGTTTATTTAGCAAAGATTGTTCTTTCTAATGGCAATTCAAAAACACTTAAAATTGTGAAAAAATAAAAGAAAATTATTTTATAATTAAAAAAGAGCCATCATTTTTGATGGCTCTTTTTTGATTTATAAATTCATCATAGAATAGAGTACAGCATTTAATAATATCAAAGTGACATCTGTTTTAACGTCAAACATCTTATTTAGTTCACGAACTTTATCTTGTTTTAAAATTCCATATAGCGGAATAAAAAAAGCAATGTTGCACTTCAGTAAAAGTAGCGGTGCTTTTTGTAAAGAGGAACGCTACTCTTAGGTAAAAGGAACGTTGCTTTTTGTAAAGAGAAACGTTGCTCTTAAATTAAAAGCAATAGCACTTTTTATAAAATGGCTCTAGCTGCATTTTTAAGTGTTTCTAGAAGATCTCATTAGTTTTTATCAACTAACATAGCTTGATGAAGATCAATTGCTTTTTTTAAGACTTTCATTTTCTGTTTTTTACTTTTATAAAAGTAAAAAGTCTTAACTAAATATGATTAAAATTAAAGAAGCAGGTACCCTAATTAAAAAAACTTATAAAAACTGGATAGCCAACGATCCGTTTCAATTAAGTGCAGCCGTAAGTTATTATGCCCTGTTTTCTTTTCCCGCTTTGCTCATCATTATTATACAAACAGCAGGTTTGTTTTATGATAGATCGGAAATTAAGAATAAAATACTCCTAGAAATTGGATCCGTACTAGGCAAAGACTCTGCAGATAGCATTCAAACAATTATTAAAAATGCAGTGGTAGAAGATCAAACAACTTTTGCATTTATTGTTGGGATAGCGACCTTACTTTATGGTGCTACTGGTTTGTTTATTGCGCTTCAAAAATCATTGAACACCATATGGGAAGTACCATACAACAAAACCGTTGGTTTCTTTAAAATGATAAAAAACAGACTGTTCTCTTTAAGTTTGGTCTTAATCATTGGTTTTTTGTTGCTAATATCAATGGTTGTTACAACCATTATATCGGGGATCAGTAATTGGATAGAAGCTAACTTTTCTGACTTTTTATTAAGGATTATCCATCTTGTAAATTTCTTTGTATCTCTTGGAATTATTACGGTTTTATTTGGGATGATTTTTAAAATTTTACCAGACGTTCATTTAAAATGGAAACATGTTTGGTTAGGTGCCTTTGTCACAAGTTTGCTTTTTGATATTGGTAAATTTGGCTTAGGAGTTTATTTTGGAACTTTAAATCCAGAATCTACCTTTGGAGCTGCGGGTTCCATTGTGTTAATATTGTTATGGGTGTCTTATTCTAGCTTAATTTTGTTTTTTGGGGCAGAATTTACCAAGGTGTACTCAGAAACCATGTTAAAAAAAGAAAAGCTAGAAATGGAGTAAAAGATACCTTTTGTGTGTTCTATTCACACACTAGGCTAGTTCTTTTACAATTCCTTGACAAACGCTATAAATAGTAGGTGGGTACTTTGTATCTTTAAATTCTAAAAAATACAATGGTTTACCATTGTGTTTTAGACAAGAATTGCGATCAAAATATACCTATGAAAATACTTCACACAGCAGATTGGCATTTAGGACATCGTTTGCACGAACAATCTCAATACCAAGAACAACAATTGTTTTTAGATTGGTTAACAAACCATATCATCTCCGAAAATTACGAGGTATTGTTAATTTCTGGCGATGTGTTTGATACCGGTATGCCTTCCAATCAAAGCTTAACGCAGTACTATGATTTTTTGGTAGGATTAAGAAATACCTGCTGCAAACATATTGTGGTTACAGGTGGAAACCACGATTCTCCAGGTACTTTAAATGCTCCTAAGCAATTGCTAAACGCATTGCACATTGATGTGGTAGGAAAAGCAACCGAAGACTGTAAGGACGAGTTGTTTTACTTAGAAACGGCTACCGAGGCTGTTTGGATTGCTGCGGTTCCGTATTTAAGAGATCAGGATGTGAGAAGAGCTGTGGCTGGAGAAAGTTTTGAGGATATGAACGAACGCTATAAAGCGGCCTTAATAAAACACTATACAGATCTAGCCGAACATTGTGTAAGGCTAAATACCCATCAAAAACCTGTAATTGCTATGGGACATTTGTTTGCCATTGGCGGAAGTATTTCGGATAGTGAAAAAGATATTTCGGTAGGAAATTTAGGTCATATTGGTGCCGATGATTTTCCAGAAATATTTGATTATGTAGCTTTGGGACATTTGCATAGACCGCAATGGATTGGAGGAAAAGAACACATTCGTTATTCGGGTTCTCCCAACATTTTAAGTTTTTCGGAAATAGGCTATGATAAAAAAATCATAGGACTTACCATTGCCGATGGAGAGATTCAAAGCATAGAAGAAACTACACTTCCTGTATTTAGAAATGTACTTCGTGTTCAAGGAGATGTGCCTAGTTGTTTAACTCAGCTAAACGATATACAAACCAATGAATACAATTTAGAACCCTGGATTGAGGTTGTGTTAGATAATGATACAACGGTAGTTTTAGATACTACTGAATTAAAGAAACAAGCGGAAGATTTAGGGCTTAGAATTTTAAAGGTTTCTTTAAAAAACAAAAGACAAACCGTAGGTTTAGAAACTTTGATGGAAAATGCAGAGCGCGTAAAAAACCTAAAACCCATGGATGTTTTTGAGAAAAAGTGCGAAGAACAAGGAATTGATTTAAAAGAGCACAAAGAACTTGCAGAAGCTTTTAAAGAGGCTTTATCCATTGCTCAGGAAACAAATACCTAGTTTGTTTATCCTTTTAAATGCTTAAAAATTACATCATCGTTTTACCAATTTGTTTCTTATGAAAATTTTAAAAATCACTCTTCACAACATAAATTCCCTAAAATCAGAACAAGCTATTCAAGTAGATTTTACTTCTGATGTATTTAAAGATGTAGGATTGTATGCCATTACCGGAGTTACCGGAGCAGGAAAAACTACTTTGTTAGATGCCATTACAATTGCATTATACAATCAGGTACCTCGTTTTAATAGTGTAGGTTCTAGAAGTTTAGAAAACGTAGTTAGTTACGGTGCTAACAGTGCTTTTTCTAGTGTGGAATTTCAAAATGGAACCGATGTTTATGAAGCTTATTGGGGAATGAGTTTGGTGACCAAAACAGGAAAAAAAAGAACCACTCCAGAGGAAAAAGTAAGTTTTAAGAATTTAACGACAGGTAAAATTTTAGGAGAAAAAAAACGTGAAGTTAAAGAGCAAGTAGAATTGGTGACTTCGTTAAATTACGATCAGTTTTTACGTTCTGTATTGTTAGCTCAAGGTGAATTTGCAGCCTTTTTATCCGCCAAAGGACCCGACAAAGCTAAATTGTTAGAGCAAATTACAGGAGAAGTAATTTACAAACGTATTGGAGAAACCATACAGCGTAGAAAATCTGAAGAAACAAGATGTTTAGAGGATTTAAAGCTAACGGTTGATACTAAAAATTTATTATCGACAGAAGAACTAACTCAAAAAGAGCAAGAGTTAACTAGTATTGATAAAAAATTAAAAACAATAGAAATCGAAGAAAATTCTTATCAAAAAATAGAGACTTGGTATACAAATTATAAAAAATTAGAAGCTGAAGAAAGTGATTTGCTTATCAAAAAAATAGCTTTAGAAAAATGGGTAGATGGTCATCAGCCAAACATGAATTTGTTAGCGCAAGATGAACAAGCTTTGCCGTTTAAAGAATTGTTGAATAGTTTAAAAAAAGAGGAACAATCCTTATTACTTCAAAAAGGAGAAAGGATTACCAATACTCGTGAATTAACGCTAGTAAACCAGCAACTTAGCAAACAAAGTGAACTTGTTGTTGCTCAAAAATTAGCCAAAGAAGAAGCGGATGCTACGTATAAAAAATGGGAGCCTCAATTTTCTACCATCACTGCCTTAGATACCGAACTGCAAGCCATCACAATTCGTGGTAAAAAGGTGAATAGTGAGCAAAAAAACACCCTTACTGAATTAGAAAAATTAAAAACCTTCGTTAAAGATAAAGAGGGAGAACTTTCTAAAATTAAAGTGGAGTTACTTCCTTTAGAGGAACAGATCAACCAACATAAAAATCTTCCAACCATTGAAGAAAGTTTAACGGAATGGAATGGGTTGGAGGCTGAATTAAGTAAAGATAAAGAGCAGTTTGAGGAATTGATGAGATCTCAAAAGAAACTCAAAAATGACCTACAAGTTATTACAGCAACCAAAGAGGAATTAGGTAAAAAAGAATTGCTTGTTCAAGAGGATTATCAAGCAAAAAAGAACGCTTTAGAGATTTTAGAAAAGGAATTATCCTCTAACCATTTGAACGAACTTTTAAACTACAAGGAGCTTGAATTTAAAAAACTAACAAGTTTAAAAGAGTTTAAAAACACGGCTGATAGATTTGTTAAAATTAAAAAAGAGGAACAGGTTTTAAAAGAAAAACACCTTGCTTTAGAAAAAGAAATTAAAGTCTTAGACCAAACGCTTGTACAGTTAAAAAAAGAAGAAACCATCGCAAAACAAAGCTTTGCAGATGCGGAAACAATTTACAAACAAGAAGCTTTAATTATTAATTTATCCAAAGAAAGAGAAGCTTTGGTTGCCGGAGAACCTTGCAAAGTGTGTGGTTCTTTGGAACATCCTTTTGTAGAAACGTATAAAGATAAAACTCTTTCTACAGCGGAAAAGGAAGTAGAAATCCGTAAAGAAAAATTAAAAATTTGTACTGAAACCTTAACGGAAACTAGAACCGCTTTAGTAGCTAAAAAACCGTTGGTAGCTCATTACACTACTCAGTTAGAGACTATAGAAAAAGAGGTGAAAGAATTGCTGGCTACTAAAGATCATTTAGGTATTTCTTTAGCGTTTACCGAACAAGAAAAAATAGCAGGAGCTTTAAAAGATCTAGAGGATTTATTAACGTCTTTACATCTAAAAATAAAGAAAGTACAAGATCAAGTTGAGGAGAAAAATAAGCTAAGTGAACTTGTTAAAAATCTATTGGTTCATGTAAACGATTTTAAAACAAAATTAGCCGAGTGTAAAACGGCTGAAATCAATAAAAAAGAGACACTAAGTGATGTTGAAAAATCCATAGAAAAAATTAAAAATCAGATCGCCTTAGCTACTCATCAATTAGAAACCGCCTTGGCTGCAAAAAAGTTGAGTTTGCCTAAAGAGACTACTTTTAAAGAGTTTTTACAACAATTAAAGCAACAAGTTCAGCAATACAACACGAATAAAAATAAACTACAAGCTTTAAAAGAAAAGCAAGGACTTTTAGAGACAACTTTAGAAAATGCTCAAAAGAATTTAGAACTTTATCAGCAACAGTTTCAAAACAATCAAAAAGAGTTAGATGAACTAAAGAAGACTTACAAGCAGCAAGAGATAGTGCGAGTTGCCATTTTACCCAAAGACCTAACCGTTGTAAAACAAAGAAGTCTTTTAGAAGAGAAAAGATCTTTGGCCACTAAAAATTACGAAGCTGCTCTAAAAACGGAAACGGAATTAAAAGAAAAACAAATTTCGCTTTCTACTAAAATTGCTGGATTGGAAAAGCAGATACAAGAGCTAGAGCAAAGTTTAAAAGAACTAAATGCGAACCTTGAAATTAAATTAGAAAAGGCTGTTTTTAGTTCTATAGAAGACGTTCAAAAAGCGTTGTTGCAAGATGATGAACGAGTGAGCTTTAAGGAGATGGAGAAAAAGATTCATGAGCGAAAATTAGCGTTAAAGGCTTGGTTAGAAAACAATCAAAAAGAAAAAATAAGATTAGAAAAGGAGAAGGATTTTGAATTGACTCAAGAAGAAGTTGCTTTACAACTAAAGAATAGCTCACAAGTAAAAAGAAATTTAGCAGAAGAAAAAGGAAAATTACAACAACAATTTGCAACCAACGATTTGCTAAAATCTCAAAACAAAGAGGTGGTACAAAAAATTAGTCAACAAGAAAAAGAAGTGGCTAAATGGACCAATTTATTAAAAGTGTTAGGAGGATCTAAAGATGCTTTTAATATTTATGTACAGCGTTTAACGTTAAAGAGTTTGATAGATTTAGCCAATATTCATCTCTTTAAATTAAACAAGCGTTACTCTTTACAACTAGAGCCTAGTTATGCTAAAGGGGAGGAGTTGAGTTTTAAATTAATGGATCACTACCAAGCCGATCAAACTCGTTATGTAGATACCTCTAGCGGTGGAGAAAAATTCTTAATCAGTTTGGCTTTGGCTTTAGGTTTGTCTGACTTAGCGAGTAACAATGTAAAAATAGAATCTCTTTTTATAGATGAAGGTTTTGGAACTTTGGATGGAAATACGCTAGAAACCGTAGTAAGTACCTTAGAAAATTTACAATCTCAAGGGAAAATGATTGGGGTAATTTCTCATGTAGAAAGTTTAAAAGAACGCATTAGTACTCAAATTCAGATTCACAAAAAAGGAGAGGGAATTAGCGAGTTAAAATTGGTGCAATAAGCGGCTGTTGGTTTCGTTAGGAGGAAGGAAGTGCTTATATTTATAACTTAAATTTTCTAATTTCTGTATGCAATCACCCAAACATAGAATTACGTTTAAAGTAGTAACAGGTTATATTATTCTTGGAATTTTAGCAACCATTGCAGGTGTTTTGGTGATTTCTGAAATTAAGACCTTTACCCTAATCCAAAAACAAGATATTTCTGACAGAAGTAAAATTGTAAAAGTAGGAAGTTTAATCGCTAGTATTTATGAAAACGAAAGTTTATCAAGAGCAGCACTTCAATTAAATTCTACTAAAAAACTAAAACAATACGCTTTAGAAAATGAGCAGTTGCTCTTAAAAATAGATTCTTTAAACTTTATTGTAGATAATGATTTTCAGGAAACTATTTTAGATAGCATTAAGCTGCTGATAGATCATAAACTAAAAAACATTGTTGGTTTAAACAGATTGAAAAAGAACGATAATTCGGATGCCTCCATTCATACCGCCCTTAAAAAATTAAGTACTGTAGACTCTCTTTTAGGAAAAATGTTTATTGCCGATTTTTCTAGGGGAATCAAACCTTTAAGTAAAAAAACTCCTGAAGAAATAGAAGATTATGTTCGAGTTTTAAATGGATTGAATCCCAAAAATGCTGATAGCAATATGACTCAGAATCAAATAGATTCTTTGTTAACCATTTCTAAAAGCAAATTAATCGATGCTCAAAAAGAAATTGAATACCAGCGAAGAACTTTAGAAAGAAAAGAGCGTGAATTGGTAGAAAACGATGTGTTGATTTCTAGAAAATTGCGTGAATTGTTAAATGCTTTGGAACGAGATATTATTCAACATACCAAAACCATTAACATACAAAGAGAAAAATCATTAGAAAGAAGTAAGAATATTATTCTGTTTGCAGCCGCAACCAGTTTTGTCATCATTGTTATTTTCTCGGTCATTTTTTTATATGATTTTTGGAAAGGACAACGCTATCGCAAAAAACTAGAAGAAGCCAATGAGGTGAGTTCTTCTCTGTTAAAAAGTAGGGAACAAATTATTTCTATGGTGAGTCACGATTTACGAACTCCCTTAAATACCATTACGGGCTATAGTGAGTTGTTGCAAAAATCAATGAGCAGTGTAAAAGATTCTAATTATATAGAACACATCCAAAGTGCATCTACTTATATGGAGCAATTGGTGAATGATTTGTTAGAATTTTCCAACTTAGAAAACAATAATATTTCTATAACCTCTGTCCCTTTTGATTTGGAAAATTTACTCAAGGAGATTGTCAAACATGCCGAAAGTTTGGTGGCACAAAAATCCATAAAATTCAACATTGTTTTTGATGACAATATAGAACACTTGGTGATTAGTGATCCTTTTAGAATCAAACAAATTTTGTACAATTTGGTCATCAATGCTTATAAGTTTACCGATGAGGGAACTGTGACCATTACAAGTTCTTTAGAGAAGAATACATTACATCTTTCTGTAACAGATACCGGAATAGGGATTGATGAGCAACAGCAAAAAAATATTTTTAAAGCTTTTAGACAAGGAGAAAATTCTAAAACCAACAAACAAAACGGATTTGGTTTGGGCTTAACCATTTCTAAAAAATTGTCTGAATTGTTAGGAGGAGATTTAACTTTAGAAAGCAAAGTAGGGCAAGGAAGCACGTTTACATTATCGGTTCCTGTTACTTTGTCTGATGAAGTGTTAAGCAAATCTAAAGAAGTAAAACCACAAATGAGTTTTGATATTACGGTTTTGGTGGTAGAAGATGATGTTTCTATGCGACAACTATTAAACGATTTGTTACAGCAATACGGAATCACATCGCATATTTTTGAGAATGCCCAAAAAGCATTGGATGCAATAGCGACCCTTAGTTTTGATTTAGTGTTAACAGACATTCAATTGCCAAAAATGAACGGGATTCATTTTATGGAGCTTCTGAAACAACAAAGTGCTTATAAAAAGCAACCTATTGTAGCCATGACCGGTAGATCCAATTTGTCTGTAAAAGATTATTTGGAAAGTGGTTTTTCAGAAGTGTTGATGAAACCTTTTGGAACGGATAAGTTAGAACATGTATTGCAACAATATTTTAAAGCTAAATTAGTTGTTCAAACAACAGCACATAAAGCATTAAAAACTCCAGAAGGTTTTGATATTAATACTTTAAGCATCTTTTTAAATAATGATGTAGCTGCCATTAAAAAGAACTTGACTGTTTTTTTAGAAGATACCAAGCAGAATAAATTATTGCTACAAAAAGCCAAAGAAGAAAAAGATGTGGCTGCTGTAAATTATACCAGCCATAAAATGATGAGTATGTTTAAACAGTTAGAAGTACAAGCGGTACTTCCTTTTTTAGAAATGTTTGAAACTACCGAAATTATAGATCTTCCCCTTTTTACAGCTTTTGAAACTACTTTAGATCATTTTATTCAGTCACTAGAAGATTACCTTAGTTAAGGCTGTATAGTTTCATTTTGTTGTACAAGGTTTTTCGGGTAATGTTTAACAACTTAGCGGCTTGCGTTTTATTGTTGTCAGCTTCGTGTAGTGCGCTAATAATCAAATCCTTTTCGTTTTCTTTTGTAGAAAAATTAGTAGGAGCTGTTTTAGGTTTAGGGGCTTGAAACAATTCACTTGGCAAGGCTATCTTTTCAATCACATCTGTAGGAGTCAGTAAAGTAGCTCTTTTAATTACATTAGACAATTCACGTAAATTTCCAGGCCAATTGTAATTCTGAAAAATAGTCAGTACTTCTTTAGAAAATCCAACCACAGATTTGTTTAATTGCTGATTGGCTTTGTTTAAAAAGAAATCTGCATATAGAATTAAATCATCATTTCTGTCTTTTAGATTGGGTACTTTAATAGAAAACTCATTCAAACGATGGTATAAATCTTCTCTAAAATTTCCTTTTTCAACGGCCTCTAACAAATCTTCATTAGTAGCTGTGATTAGCCTAATATCTACCTGTATTTCGGTACTACTTCCTATGGGTTTTATTTTTCGTTCTTGTAAAGCTCTTAATAGTTGAATTTGATTTTCATAAGATAAATTTCCTACTTCATCTAAAAATAAAGTTCCCCCATTAGCCGATTCAAAATGTCCAATTTTATCGTTAATAGCACCCGTAAAAGAACCTTTTTTATGTCCAAAAAATTCGCTAGAAGCAATTTCTTTAGGAATAGCACCACAATCCACAGCCACAAAAGGTTGTTCTTTTCTAGTACTTTGCAAATGTATATTTTTAGCAACCACTTCTTTACCCGTTCCACTTTCTCCAGTAATTAAAACGGAGATGTTGGTAGGAGCTACTAAATGAATGTATTCGGTTAAGGTTTTAGAGGCTGCACTAATTCCGGTTACAAAATCGGTATTGCTGTTTGCCTTTTTAGGGGTTGTTGCTTTTTGGGTTTGAGTGGGGGTTTCAGAAGTTTTAATTTCTAAAGCATTGCTAATAACTTCTAAAACTTCATTAGGATTAAAAGGTTTAGAAATATAATCAAAGGCACCTTGTTTCATGGCTTGCACCGCTGTAGATACTTCGGCATAGCTGGTCATTAAAACTACAGGAGTGGGGCTGTTGTTTTCTTTTAATTGTTTTAACAAAGCAATACCATCACCATCAGGAAGACGTAAATCGGTAAAAACCAAATCGTAGTCTTTCTTTTTAAGAAGTTGCGTAGCATTTAGAAGTGTATAGCTCACATCTACTGCATATTCATGACGTTCCATAAATTTTTTTAACATGTTAGAAAAACTGACATCATCTTCTATTAATAGGATCTGTTTCATAAACTACTGCTTGTTTTTACAAAAATATTAAGTTATCGGGATTTATACGTTTAAAAAACATAAAAAGGACGTTTTTGTAAAAACGTCCTTTTTAACATAAATTAAAGAGGTAACTCTATAAAGTAATCAATGGTTTATTTAACCGCACTTTCTTCTAACCAGTTTCCATCTTTGTCTGCATAAACAGTATGACTCGCTTCGTCAGCAGTAAGTTCTAATTTGTACTGTCCATTAGTATTTACGTAAGCCTTGGTAATAGTTGCAGAAGGAAAGTCTTTTTGAACAGCAGTTGTAATTGTTGCTGGTAATTCTTCTGCAGAAATTTCTGTAAATCCATCATTCATTAGAATGTTGATAGAAGTTTCAGGAGAAACGTTGTTTGTGATTGCATAAGTTGATACTCCACTAGCTAAAATTGCGATTGATAAAATTAATTTTTTCATGATATGTGATTTTATGTTTATAATTAAATGATTTGTTGTTAGTATTCTGTGTGATTATTTAACCGCACTTTCTTCTAACCAATTTCCTTCTTTATCTGCATAAATTGTATTAGCATTTCCGTCTACAGTAAGTTCTAATTTGTACTGTCCGCTAGCATTTACAAATGCTTTGCTAACAGTTGCTGTAGGAAAATCTTTTTGAACAGAAGCTGTAATTGCTGAAGGTAATTCTTCTACAGAAATTTCTGTAAATTCCTCGTTCATTAGAATGTTGATAGAAGTTTCAGGAGAAACGTTGTTTGTGATTGCATAAGTTGATACTCCACTAGCTAAAATTGCGATTGATAAAACTAATTTTTTCATGATATGTGATTTTATGTTTATAATTAAATGATTTGTTGTTACTTTTTTTGTGACTATTTAATAGCGCTTTCTTCTAACCAATTTCCATCTTTGTCTACATAAACGGTATTAGTAGCACCCTCTACAGTAAGTTCTAATTTGTACTGTTCGCTAGCGTTTACAGATGCTTTGCTAATAGTTGCCATGGCAAAATCTTTTTGAACAGCTGCTGTAACTGTTGCAGGTAATTCCTCTACAGAAATTTCTGTAAATTCTTCGTTCATTAGAATGTTGATAGTGGTTTCAGGAGAAACATTGTTGGTCATTGCAAACGTTGACATTCCACTTGCTAAAATTGCTACTGATAGGATTAACTTTTTCATGATATGTGATTTTAAATTGTTATTAATTATTTACGATTAGGATAAAGAAAGAAATGTGCCATCAAAGTATAAATCAAAGTTGTGTACTGTTAAAGTCATTGTTTATCAGTATTTTAAAAGTATTTTGAGTTTTTTTGTCTAAAAATAAGTTGTGTAAAAAAGCGGGGTTTACAGGGAACAGGTGTGTAAAAATTACTCGATACCTACCTGTGTAAACAAATACTAAGACTAGCCGTTTGTAGCGTTTAAGGGCATATTATCTAAAAAGGTTTTGTTTCAACCGATTTTAGAATCTTCGCTATCAAAGTAATAATAGGAAATATGTATTTAAATAAATACCTTTGTTTTATGATGAAACATATTTTTCGCAAAATAGCAAGCTTATTAATGGCCTTTGTAGTGTTATGCTCTACCATGTCATTTACTATTGATATGCACTATTGTGGAAATACGTTAATGGATTCTTCAGTCTTTCAGAAAGCAAAAACTTGTGGTATGGAAATGCCAAGTGCTCCTTCTAAAGATTGTGCTATTACCAAAAGTAATTGTTGTACAGACAAGCAACTGTCGGTAGATGGTCAAGATGATTTACAACAATCTGTTTCTAAAATTTCTTTGGAACAACAAGTGTTTTTGGTTTCTTTTATGACCAGTTATTTAAACTTGTTTACAGAAACAACCAAGGAAGATAATTTTTATAGAGCTTATGCTCCGCCACTCGTTAGCAAACAAATCTACAAGCTAGACGAGACTTATTTAATTTGATTTTTTTTCAATAGACCTTTGTATCCTATGATGTGTAGTTCACAAGCATAAGGATGTTTTGTTGTATCTGATGTTTTTAGAACATCTATGTCTCATTGTTTCAAATTTCAAAATCATGCTGAATAAAAGCATTAAATTTTTTATAGAAAATAAGTTGGTAGCCGTATTGTTGCTGGTCTTATTCATAGGTTGGGGAACTGTAAATTCACCTTTTGCTTGGAATACAGGTTTCTTAACTAGCAACCCTGTGGCTGTGGATGCCATTCCAGATATTGGAGAAAATCAACAAATTGTCTTCACAAAATGGGAGGGGAGATCCCCTCAAGATATAGAAGATCAAATTACCTATCCTTTAACAAGTTCTTTATTAGGAATTCCAGGTGTTAAAACCATTCGTAGTTCCTCTATGTTTGGCTTTTCTAGTATTTACATCATTTTTGATGAAGATATAGAGTTTTATTGGTCTCGTAGTCGAATTTTAGAAAAGCTAAATTCTTTGCCTACCAATTTATTACCTCAAGGAATCAATCCTACTTTAGGACCCGATGCTACAGGTTTGGGTCAAATTTATTGGTATACCTTAGAAGGAAGAGATGCCGAAGGAAAAGTCACCGGTGGATGGGATTTACATGAGTTGCGAAGCATTCAAGACTATTATGTAAAATATGCCTTGTCATCGGCAAGTGGAGTTTCAGAAGTCGCTTCTATTGGGGGCTATGTACAAGAATATCAGGTTGATGTAGATCCTGAAAAAATGAGACAATACAACATCACTTTAAATCAGGTTGTAAAAGCGGTTAAAGATAGCAATCAAGATATTGGAGCACAAACTTTAGAAATTAACCAAGCAGAATATTTAGTTCGTGGTTTGGGCTATTTAAAATCTATTAAGGACTTAGAAAACGCTGTGGTGGCTTCTAAGGAGTTTACAGCAATTCGTTTAAAAGACATTGCTAAAATTTCTTTAGGACCCGCAGCACGTAGAGGATTGCTAGATAAAGAAGGTGCAGAAGTTGTTGGAGGAGTTGTGGTGGCAAGATATGGAGCCAATCCTATGGAGGTGATTAACGATGTAAAAACCAAAATAGAGGAATTAAAAGGTGGTTTGCCTTCTAAGGTACTGGCAGATGGTCGTACTTCTCAGTTAACCATTGTTCCTTTTTACGATCGTACAGAATTGATTCACGAAACCTTAGCCACCTTAAACGAGGCTTTGGTTTTAGAAATACTAATTACCATTTTGGTGATTATTGTGATGGTTTTTAATTTAAGAGCTTCTTTATTGATTTCTGGGTTGTTACCCGTAGCTGTATTGATGGTTTTTATTAGCATGAAACTATTTCATGTAGATGCCAACATTGTGGCTTTGTCGGGTATTGCCATAGCAATTGGTACCATGGTAGATGTGGGAGTTATTTTAGCCGAAAACATGATTCGTCATTTGGACCAAGAAAGTGAAAAATGTAAGGTTAAAAGTGATAAATTAAAAGGAGACTTCGACAAGCTAAATCTAGCTCCAGAATTAACGATTAATGAAGTTGTTTACAAGGCCACAGCAGAAGTGTCTGGAGCTATAGTAACCGCAGTTATGACCACCATAATTAGTTTTGTACCCGTTTTTACCATGATAGGTGCAGAGGGGAAATTGTTTAGACCTTTGGCTTTTACCAAAACCATGGCTTTAGCGGCTTCTTTGGTAATTGCCTTATTTCTAATTCCACCTTTAGCGGCTTTTTTGTTTAGAAAAACCAAAATCAAAAAACAATTCCATGTAATCATTCAAGGAGCTTTAGTACTTGCCGGAATTGCCATTATTGTTCTAGGGAATTGGTTGGGACTGGTGTTGATAGCTTTTGGATTGAATGGTCTGTTTTTTAAAAAAGGGGCATATAGGTTCAGCTTGATGAACATGAATTTTTCATTTGATAAAAATACAATTAACATTAGTATTTCGTCTGTTGCCATTGTGTTCTTATTGGCTGAGTATTGGAGACCTTTAGGTTTTGATAGGAGTATCTTAATCAACTTAGTATTTGTCTCCATCCTTTGTTTTGGAATTTTAGGAATCTTTTCGGTTTTTAGAATGTATTATGGTCGTATTTTACAATGGGCATTGGCCAACAAATTGCTGTTTTTAATAATTCCAACAACGGTTTTACTATCTGGAATTTGGATCTTAAAAAATACCGGTAAAGAATTTATGCCTTCTTTAAATGAGGGTTCTTTTTTACTCATGCCAACTTCTTTACCTCATGCAGGAGTGGAAGAAAACAAACGTGTTTTACAGCAACTAGACATGGCAGTGGCTACACTTCCAGAAATAGAAACCGTGGTAGGAAAAGCGGGTAGAACAGAATCTGCCTTAGACCCAGCTCCTTTGTCTATGTACGAAAACATGATTCAGTACAAATCGGAATACATGCGTAATGCCAAAGGAAAAAGACAACGCTACAAAGTCAATAAGGATGGATTATTTGTCTTAAAGGATGGTCGTTTGATTGCGAATCCTAACTATACAGAAAATACAACTATTACCAAAATCAACAATCAGCAATTAATTGAAGATGACAACGGTGAGTTTTATAGAAATTGGAGACTCCAAATACAATCTCCAGATGATATTTGGAAAGAAATTGTTCGCGTTACCCAATTACCAGGAGTTACTTCAGCCCCAAAACTACAACCCATAGAAACCCGATTGGTGATGTTGCAAACAGGAATGCGTGCACCTATGGGAATTAAAGTTAAAGGGCAAGACTTAAAACAAATTGAAGCTTTTGGAATGCAATTGGAAAGTATTCTAAAAGAGGTAGAAGGTGTAAAAGTAGCAGCCGTTTTTGCCGATAGAATTGTAGGAAAGCCCTATTTGTTAATTGATATTGATCGAGAAAAAATTGCGAGATATGGAATTTCTATCGCACAGGTTCAAGATGTATTAAAAGTAGCTGTGGGGGGAATGCCCTTAACACAAACCGTAGAAGGTAGAGAGCGTTACCATGTAAGAGTTCGTTACCCTAGGGAACTACGCAATCATCCTAACGATTTAAAAAACATTTATGTGCCAGTAGACAATGGAAGTCCAGTTCCTATGGGAGATTTGGTAGACATTCGTTACGAGCAAGGGCCACAAGTTATAAAAAGTGAAGATACTTTTTTAATGGGCTATGTATTGTTTGATAAATTAGAAGGTTTTGCAGAGGTAGATGTGGTAGAAAATGCACAGGCTTTGTTGCAACAAAGAATAGAGGCAGGAGTCTTAAAAATTCCCAAAGGAGTCAATTATCAATTTACAGGAACCTATGAGAATCAGTTAAGAGCGGAAAAGACATTAAGGGTGGTTGTGCCTTTGGCTTTAGCCATTATCTTTTTGATTTTGTATTTCCAGTTCAAATCAATGACAACTTCCTTAATGGTATTTACAGGAATTGCTGTTGCTTTTGCAGGAGGATTTATTATGATTTGGTTGTATGGTCAAGATTGGTTTTTAAATTTTGAATTGTTTGGAGAAAATATGAGAACGCTCTTTAACATCAAAACGGTGAATTTAAGTGTGGCTGTTTGGGTTGGATTTATTGCTTTGTTTGGAATTGCTACAGACGACGGAGTGGTGATGGCTACCTATTTAACCCAGTCTTTTGATAGAGAAAAACCAACAACTAAAAATGAAATTAGAACAGCAGCTTTGCATGCAGCTAAAAAAAGAATTAGACCTTGTTTAATGACCACGGTAACCACCATATTGGCTTTGTTACCTGTATTAACATCCACAGGAAAAGGAAGCGATATTATGATTCCTATGGCAATTCCCATTTTTGGGGGAATGGTGATTGATATTACTTCTTATTTTATTGTACCTGTATTGTATAGCTGGAGAGAAGAGATGAAAGTGAAAAGTGAAAAGTGAAAAGTGAAAAGTGGGAAGTGGGAAGTGAAAGGTGGAAAGTGGAAAGTGGGAAGTGATAAGTTAAAAGTGATAAGTTAAAAGTGAAAAGTGGAAAGTGATAAGTGGGAAGTGAAAAGTTAAAAGTGAAAAGTGATAAGTTAAAAGTGGGAAGTGAGAGGTGATAAGTGAAAAAGTAAAAAATAAGATCTAAAACAAATGCGCTATGAAAGAGAGTGTTTTAAAAACTAAAAGTTATGTTTTTGCTATTCATATAGTAAAGCTTTCTCAATTATTGATTTCTGAAAAAAAAGAATATGTTTTAAGCAAACAACTTTTAAGGAGTGGAACTGCAATTGGAGCTCTTATTCGTGAAGCTGAATTTGCACAGAGTAAAAAAGACTTTGTGAATAAAATGAGCATTTCTTTAAAAGAAGCAAACGAAACTCAATACTGGTTGGATCTTTTAAAAGATACCAATTATATGGAAACTAAAAATCATGAATTTTTAATGAATCAATGTAAAGAATTAACGGCAATGTTGGTAAGTAGTATTAAAACCACAAAATCAAGAATGTAAAATGACAACATCAGAATATAAAAATAAAGGGGGGGATTTAAGAAGTGTGATGATTGTTACTTTTTCACTTCTAATTTTTCACTTCGCGAATGCACAATCACTAGAAAAGTTAATAGCAATAGGTTTAGCAAACAATCCCGAAATTCAAAAGTTTGAATTGCAACATCAAATTGTAGCAGAGCACGCAAATGAGACACAAACACTGCCTAATACAGAATTAAGTGTGGGATATTTTGTGAGTGAACCAGAAACCAAAACAGGTCCTCAACGCTTTAAATTGTCGGCAAAACAAATGTTGCCTTGGTTTGGAACCCTTACAGCTCGTAAAAATTATGCAAATTCTTTGGCAGATGCTAAGTATGAAGATTTGGTGATTGCCAAAAGAAAATTAATCAGCTCAATATCGCAAGCTTATTACAACTTGTGTGCAAATCAGCAAAAACAAGAAATATTTGTAAAGAACATAGCCTTATTAAAGACATATAAAAAGTTAGCATTAACTTCTGTAGAGGTTGGAAAAGCTTCGGTGGTAGATGTATTAAGACTAGAAATGAGAATTAATGATATTGAGCAGTTAAAACAAATTTTAGTACAACAATTTCTAGCGGAACAAACCCTTTTAAATAAGTTGTTAAACAGAGCTAAAGAGCTTGCTGTTGAGTTGGAAACTACCTTGCAAATTCCAAGTAAGGAGTTGGAGTTACATTCAGACAACTTAGGGGTACATCCTGAATTGTTAAAGTACGATAAGTTGTATACCTCTGTAACGCAATCGGAATTGTTAAATCAAAAAGATAGCCAGCCTATGATTGGTTTTGGTTTGGATTATATCAATGTATCAAAAATTCCAAACACAACTTTTAGCGACAATGGAAAAGATGTTGTCATGCCTATGATGTCGCTATCTATTCCTATTTTTAATAAGAAATACCAATCAAGAAGCAAACAGAATGCATTAAAACAACAAGAAATTTATTCGGAAAAACAAGAGCGTTTAAATAAATTAGAAACCTTGTTATACCGTGCTGTAAAAGGAAGAGTAGAAGCCAGAATTAGTTATGAAACACAAACTAAAAATAGACATCAGGCAACTAAGGCAGAAGAGATTTTACTTAAAAATTACGAAACAGGAACCATTGATTTTAAAGATGTTTTAGACATTCAAGAACTGCAATTAAAGTTTGAAGTAAATCAAATAGAAGCTATTAAAAAATACTATGCAATGTCTACAGTCATTAATTATTTAATAAAATAGAGAGTTCAAAGCATGGAAGAAACGTTTTACATAAAAAATATGGTTTGCGATCGGTGTAAGCAAGTACTGCATCAAGAATTATCCAAAGCTGCTATTCCTTTTTCTAAAATTGAATTAGGAGAAATAGTAGCCACTATTTCTTCGGAAACTGATTTTAAAACTTTTAAAAAAATCATCATGGCTAATGGTTTTGAAATGATGAAAAGTGATACCGAATTACTAGTAGAAAAAACAAAAGAGCTTTTACAAGAAAAGATTATTGTACAAGGAGGTTTTGATGTAAAAGTATCTACTTATTTAGCGACTCACTTAAACAAAGATTATTCGGTAATAAGCAAGTTGTTTAGTACGGAAGCGGGAATGACTATTGAAAAATATGTAATTCATTTAAAAATAGAAAAAGCAAAGGAGTTAATACAAATGGGACAATTCACTTTTTCAGAAATAGCCTACACATTAAATTATAAAAGTAGCAGTCATTTAGCCAAGCAGTTTAAACTCCTTACAGGTTTGTCTATGACCGCCTATAAAACGGCAAAAGATTGGAATCGAAAAACATTGGACAAAATTGTATAAACATCTACCTTAATCATACAAAAGAAAACAAAGAGTCTAGTTTAATTTTGAGGGTATAAAAAAGAGAATATCATGAAACATACATATCACATACACGGAATGACATGCAACGGTTGTCGTGGGCATGTAGAAGAGCTTCTTTCTAACCTACAAGGTGTTGCTAAGGCTGATGTAGATTTGCAAAAAGCGGAAGCTACTATAGAAATGGAAAGTCATATTCCGTTGGAAACCTTACAAAAAGCTTTGAAGGCAGCTGGAGGACGTTATAGTATTCACAAGCTTGGAGCACATCCACATACCGTTAAAAAAGAAAGTGTTCCCAAAGGAAAAGGGACAGGAACTTTTTATTGTCCTATGCATTGTGAAGGAGATAAGACTTATGACAAAGCTGGAGATTGCCCCGTGTGTGGAATGGATTTGGTAGAGGAGCAAAATTTAACGGCCGTTCATTCAGAAGCCTATACGTGTCCTATGCATCCTGAAGTGCTAAAAGAAGAGCCTGGAGATTGTCCTATTTGCGGAATGGATTTGGTCCCTAAAGAACCCGATGTCTCAGCAGAAGAAAAAACGTATCAAAAGTTATTGAAGAAGTTTTGGATTGCGCTTGCTTTTACTTTGCCTGTATTTTTGATTGCCATGAGCGAAATGCTTCCAAACAATCCACTGTATAAGGTATTGGATCAAAACTATTGGAATTGGATTCAGTTAGGCTTGTCTATTCCTGTGGTCTTTTATGCTACCTGGATGTTTTTTGAACGTGCATATAGAAGTGTAAAAACATGGAACTTAAATATGTTTACGCTCATTGGTATTGGTGCTGGAGTGGCTTGGTTGTTTAGTGTATTTGGACTTTTGTTTCCGGAGGTGTTTCCTGCTCAGTTTAAAACCGAACATGGAACGGTACATGTGTATTTTGAAGCGGCAACTGTAATTTTAACCTTAGTGTTAATGGGGCAATTGTTAGAAGCCAGAGCACATAGTAAAACCAATTCAGCCGTAAAAGAATTGTTAAAATTAGCTCCTAATAAAGCTATTCAGATAGTTGAGGGTGATGAGGTTGAAGTCTCTATTGATACAATTGAAATTGGAGCTATTTTAAAAGTAAAACCCGGAGATAAAATTCCTGTAGATGGCTCTATTACCAAAGGAGCTACTACGGTAGATGAATCGATGATTTCTGGAGAGCCCATTCCGGTAAACAAATCTGAAGGAGATACGGTAAATAGTGGAACCATTAATGGAAATCAATCCTTTTTAATGAAAGCCGAAAAAGTGGGGAGCGATACCTTGCTTTCTCAAATTATTCACATGGTGAATGATGCCAGTAAGAGTCGTGCACCTATTCAGAAATTAGCCGATAAAGTTTCGGGGTATTTTGTACCTGTAGTTGTATTGGTGTCTGTGGTTACGTTTATTCTTTGGGTTGCTTTTGGACCTGAACCCGTATATGTTTATGCTTTGGTAAATGCCATTGCTGTTTTAATTATTGCATGTCCTTGTGCTTTAGGTTTGGCAACTCCTATGTCTATTATGGTAGGTGTGGGTAAAGGAGCACAAAATGGAGTGCTTATAAAAAATGCAGCAGCTTTGGAAAAAATGGACAAGGTAACTACGCTAATTGTAGACAAAACAGGAACACTAACCGAAGGAAAACCAACGGTAGAAAAAGTAGGGTCTTTTCAGAATGGTTTTAGTGATACTCAAATCTTGCAATACATCGTTTCTTTAAATGCCAATAGCGAACATCCTTTAGCAGCTGCTACTGTTCAATTTGGAAAAGAAAAAAAGGTTGAGCTCTTAGCATCGCAACACTTTAGTGCTGTAACAGGAAAAGGTGTAGAGGCTGAGGTGGATGCCAAAAAAATAGCTTTAGGAAATCCTAAAATGATGGAACATGCTCAAGCTACTATTAGTGATGAGATGGAAAAAGAAGTAACGGCTTATCAAGAACAAGGGAAAACGGTTTCTTATTTGGCTATAGACAAGCAAGTGATAGGGTATGTGGTTATTGCTGATAAAATTAAACAAAGCAGTGCCAAAGCCATTCGAGAGTTGCAAGCTAAAGGTATAGAAGTTATGATGTTTACTGGAGATAATTACAATACCGCTCAAGCCGTAGCTAAAGAATTAAATTTAGCCGATTTTAAAGCAAGTATGTTACCCCAAGATAAATTAAAAGAAGTAGAAAAACTCCAACAAAACGGAAAGGTGGTTGCCATGGCAGGTGATGGAATTAATGATGCTCCTGCTTTAGCAAAAAGCGATGTGGGAGTTGCTATGGGAACAGGAACAGACGTAGCTATAGAAAGTGCTATGATTACTTTGGTAAAAGGAGATTTACAAGGAATTGTAAAAGCTAGAAATTTAAGTGATGCAGTGATGAAAAACATCAAACAAAACTTATTTTTCGCTTTGATATATAATTCCGTTGGAGTTCCTATTGCAGCAGGAGTTTTATACCCTGTTTTTGGAATTTTATTATCTCCAATGATTGCTGCATTGGCTATGAGTTTTAGTTCGGTTTCCGTAATTGCCAATGCTTTAAGATTAAGAAAAGAGAATATTTAAAGAAATGAAAAAATATATAGTTTACATAGGAATACTAGTTGTGGGAATGCTATTAGGTAGTTGGTTCTTTGGATATTCAGGTTCAAAAGAAACAAGTCCTAAGCATTCAGAAGTAACTGTTGAGAAAGAAATGTGGACCTGTTCTATGCATCCACAAATTATGAAATCAGAACCTGGAGATTGTCCTATTTGTGGGATGGATTTAATTCCTGCAGCAAGCAGTGCAGAGGGTTTGTTGGCCAATCAGTTTAAATTGTCTGAAAATGCCATGGCTCTGGCTAACATTCAAACTACTATGGTTGGTACTACAAATACAGAAGAGAAGGCTGTAAACTTATCGGGGAAAATAAGTATCAATGCAGATGAAACCGCTATACAACCTGCACATTTTAACGGAAGAATAGAAAAACTATACATTACTTCTTTGGGAGAACGTGTATATAAAGGTCAGAAAGTGGCCGATATCTATTCTCCTGAATTGGTGGCTGCTCAGCAAGAATTAATTACGGCAAATGAACTAAAAGAATCGCAACCCGAATTGTTTAAAGCCATACATCAAAAGTTTAAAAACTGGATGGTGCATGGACCTCAATTAGAGGAGGTGTTAAGAACGGGAAACGTAAAAACTAGTTTTGCTATTTATGCACATGTAGATGGGGTGGTTTCTGAAATAGCTGTAAGTGATGGAGCTCATATTATGGATGGAAAATCTATTTTTAAGGTGGCTAATTTAAATTCCGTTTGGGCTAATTTTGATGTGTATGAGCATCAAATAGATAGGTTTAAAATAGGACAGCGCATTAAAATTAAAACGAATGCTACTTCTCATAAAGCGTATACAGGAGTGGTTAGTTTTATAGACCCTGTTCTGAATCAGCAAACACGTACGGTAAATTTACGAGTGGTGTTAGAGAATAAAAATGGAGCTTTAAAACCCGGAATGTTTGTAACGGGAACCGTAGCGCTTAAAGAAATGGAGACTGAAGAAACCTTGCGTATTCCAGCATCGGCAATTTTATGGACAGGAAAACGTTCTGTTGTCTATCAAAAAGTACATGCTACGGAACCTGTTTTTGAAATGAGGGAAGTGGTGTTAGGAAATAAAACGAATGATGTCTATGAAATTTTAGAAGGCTTATCTGTAGGAGATGAAATTGTAATGAATGGAACTTTTACAGTAGATGCTGCAGCTCAGTTACAAGGAAAAAAATCGATGATGAATAAAAAGGGAGGCAAAACCCTAACGGGCCATGAAGCTCATGTGGGAATGAACATGCCAACTTCTTCTTCTAGTGATGATGTGCTAAAATCAAACGAGAGAATACAGGTAGCCTCTGCTTTTCAAGAACAGTTACATGTCATCTATGAAGATTATATTGTGATTAAAAATGCATTGACCAAAGATGACTCGGAAACCGTTGTAGTAGCATCCAAAACATTGTTACAAAATTTGACTAAGGTGAATATGAAATTATTGACAGAAAAGAAAGCTCATCAACAATGGATGTCTGCTAAAATAGATCTAGAGGCAATGGCAAAATTATTAGCAGCATCAAAAGAAATAGAAGAGCAACGAACACATTTTAAAAAGTTGTCTATGGCTTTTATTAAGGTGATTCAAGTATTTGGAATTCAAGAAAAAGTATACCAACAACATTGCCCCATGTCCGATAGTAACAAAGGAGCAGATTGGTTAAGTAGCGAAAAAAAGGTAATCAATCCTTATTTTGGAAAAACAATGTTAACCTGTGGAGAAGTCACACAAATTATAGAATAAATAAACCAATAATTAAATAGATAAAAACATGAAAAAAGTATTTTTAAGTATGGCCTTTTTAGCAATAGTAGGCTTGGTAAGTTGTAAAGGTGAAGCAAAGAAAGAAACAGCTAGTACCGAAGTTGCTCAGGCTACAGCTACTACAGAGGTTTCTTTTGGGGTAAGAGGGAATTGTGCTATGTGCAAAATGACTATTGAGAAGGCAGCAAATAGTGTTGCGGGAGTTAGCCATGCAGATTGGGATGTAGAAAAGAAAACCATAGCGGTTTCTTATGATGCTTCTAAAGCCAATGAAATGGATATACACCATGCCATTGCCAATTCAGGTTATGATACCGAGAAAATGGAAAGTAACAAAGGAAATTATAGCAAGTTACCGGGTTGTTGTCAGTACGATCACACCATGGAAATGAATCAATAAAAATTGCTGTTTGTAGCTATAAAAAAAGGTCTCAGTTATTTATTGAGACCTTTTTTGTTTCGTCTTTTAAAGAGTTTGGTAAAGTTTTGATTTGTAGGATAACTTCTGTTTTTAGTCATGTTGTTAAACAACAAAGCCACTATAAAAAGAATTAGCACTCCTGTTAATACAGGTGAGAATACATATAAATATCCTAACGATTTAATTTTTTCGGAACCTATTACAGCTATTAAAGCTGTAGCTCCACCTGGGGGGTGTAGGGTTTTGGTGTATTGCATGGCTACAATAGAAAGAGAAACAGCTAAGGGGGCTGTTAGGTAGATAATATCGGGTAGGAATTTAAATACGGTAACCCCAATAATTGCGGAAACCAAATGTCCGCCAATTAAATTTCTGGGCTGTGCTAATGGGCTTTGGATTGCTCCGTATATTAATACACAAGATGCTCCAAAAGAACCTATTAAAAACACGCTTTCTTGCTTGGGTAAATAAAAAGATTGCAACAAGGCAATAAGAGCAATACCTACAAATCCACCAATAAAAGACCAAAAAGTTTCGGTATAATCTACTAGGGTTTCTTTGTAAATAATGTATTTAGAGACTCTAAACGTTCGTTGAATTTTACGTTTCATGTATGTAAATTGGGAGGAGGAGGTTGAACTTAATTTTATCAGTTGCAATACTAAAAATACTTCTTAAATAATAGCCTACCCACAGTTGAAATAATTTTAAGGAGTATTGAAAATAATTAAAGCCCTCTGTTATTACATTGCTTTATTGTAGTTTTGTCCGCATGGAAATAAAGTATTTTAAATTAATTAAAACCATTGTAGAAGAGGGGAATTTAGCAAACTCTACAGGAAAATTGTTTTTAACACAGTCTGCCTTAAGTCATCAGCTAAAAGAACTAGAATTGCAATTAGGATTTAAAGTTTTTTATAGAAAACGTGCCCAATGGGAACTTACAGAAGAAGGTTCTGAATTGTATAAAATAGGGAATACCATTTTAGAGAATATAGAAGTGGGGTTGCAGAACATTAAAAAAATTCAGGCAGGTTCTACGGGGGTGATTAAAGTCAGTACTGAGTGTTTTTCTTTCTATCATGGTTTGCCTAAGTTTATTCAGAAAATGGGCATGCTTTATCCGGATATTAATGTGGATTTGTCTTTGGAGTCTACCCATCAGCCTATAGATAAATTACTAACAAATGAAATAGATATTTCCATTGTAACCACCAAACCAGCAAACGATACCTTATGGAGTCTTCCGTTTTTTGAAGATGAGGTGTATGCTGTTCTTCATAAAGAACATCCTTTGCATTTAGAAAAAGTAATACTACCCAAACACTTTCTAAATACACATTTAATAATACATTCTTATCCTTTAGAAACGGTTTCGGTATATCAAGATTTTTTAAAACCAGAAAAAGTACATCCTGCAAAAATTTCTGCCATTCCATTAACCCAAGTAGCTTTGGAAATGATTGATGCCAATATAGGTGTGTTGTGCATGCCTAAATGGGCTTTAAAATCGCTTAATGTTCCAGAGAATGTTACCTATAAAAAATTAGGGAAAAATGGGTTAAAAAGAAAGCATTACTTAGTGGTTAGAAAAACGGATAAGGACAAAAAATACATCAATGATTTTATTACAAATTTTGTAGAGGAGTTTTCATAAAAAAAGGTTGAAGACTGTTTTAAGAGTCATCAACCTTTTGTGAAATATAGGAGGGTTTTTATTTTTTAAAATCTACTGGACTTAATTGGTTGTTGAATTGAATATTAGACCAGTTAACGTGTATCCAAGGTCCATCATTAATAGTAGCATCCCAAGTAGATTTTTTATACTGTCTTTGGGTAGGAAGTAACATACCTTCAATTTCTTGATACTGCAATTGCATTAATAAAGGAGTTTCTAACATTCCATAATCGGCTACAGTAAATAAAAACTGATCAACCAATAAAGTATTTTTATTGATATAAAGTTGATAGATATCTGTAGGTTTATCATCATTTGTTTCAAAAGAAATTTTAACAATATGGTACTCTGTATTGTTAATAGTTTGTTCTCCAACAAAAGTGTAGTTCACACCTGGGTCTAATAATTTTTGAAACATGGTAAACCAATAAAAATTAGTAGGTCTGTTAAAGGCTACTTTTTTTAAATAGTTAGGATTGTTTAAAATTTTACCGTTTTGTTTTAACCAAAATTCTTGACCATCAAATCCTTGTTCAATAGGTCCTTCTAAGTCTGCTAAGGTTCTTTGGTGTTGCTTGTACAAACCATAAGACAATTGTCCATCAAACAAATATTTTTCTGTTACAATATCGGTTTTAACATCTGCTGTTTGGTACGTTAAAGTATATACAACATCTTTAAGTGTTAAAAGTTGGTTATAACTTCCTACTTTCTCAACCATTTTAGAAACCAACTCATGTCCTTTGTTTTTGTAGGTAGGGGCTGAGGTTGTTTGTTGTGTGGTTTTGGATGCTGTTTTACCGTTACAAGCTAACAGCGTTACGGTTAAAAGAAGGGATAATAAACGAAATTTCATAAGGTTTGTTTTTAAATATAAGATTAAACTAAAGCACCATTGGCACCAATTACTTGACCCGAGATCCATTTAGAATCATCGCTCGCTAAAAATAAAACCACTTTGGCAATATCTATGGGTTTTGCCAAGCGATTAAAGGCATTCATAGCACTTAATTTATCAATAGTTTCCTGAGATTTTCCTTTTAAAAATAACTCAGTTTCTGTGGCACCAGGAGCTAAGGCATTTACAGAAATACCTCTTCCAATTTCTTTAGAAAACACACGAGTCATTTGTTCTACAGCTGCTTTAGAGGCAGAGTATAAGGCATAGGTTGGAAACATTAATTTTACGGTACTAGAAGATATGTTGATGATGTTTCCGTTATCTGCTAATTTAGAATCAGCTTCTTGCAACGTGTTAAAGATCCCTTTTACATTTACATCAAACTGTTTGTTAAAATCGTCTTGAGTATTGTCTTTTATCTTTTTGGAAATCATTACTCCAGCATTGTTTACCAACACATCTACTTTTCCATAAGTTTCAATGGCTTTGTTAAATAACTGAGTTACTTGTTCTCTTTGGCTTACATCGGCTTTAATAGCTGTGGCTGTTCCTCCGTTCTTTACAATAGAAGCTACCACATCATCAGCTTCAGCTGTACTATTAGCATAGTTTACAATTACTTTGGCTCCATTACTAGCCAACAAGCTTGCAATTTCTTTTCCAATTCCTTTAGATGCACCGGTTACTATAATTACTTTTTCTGCGAGTTTCATAAGTTCTTTTTCTAGAGGTTATTATTAAGCTTTTAATTGTTGTAGATATAGCGATAAACCAGCCATGTATTCGTCTAGAATTGCATCGTCATTGTATAATTTTCTAATGCCTCTAACTCCTTCAAAAGCACTGATTAAGTACATGGCTATTGCTTTGCTATTGCTCTCTTTTTTGATGGAATTTTCTGTTTTTCCTCTCTCTAACAAGGTTACAATGGCTGTTTTCCATTCTTCAATCAACTCTTTTAAAGCCTTCTGATATACGGTTTCAAAATCTCCAATTTCATTGATCAAGTTATTCATAGAACAACCATGTTTTTTGTCATAATCTGGCATAGATTTCATTCTAGTTAAAAAGGTGTTTTCTAGAATTTCTATCACATTTCCATCTTTATACATAGGAGCAATCATTTTTTCGTAAAGTCGCTTCTGTACTTTTTGGTTGATGACTTCCAATCCAATTTCTTGTTTATTTTTATAATGATGGTAAAAGGCACCCTTACTCAATTGAGTAGCTTGCATAATGGTTTTAATACTTGTGGTTTTAAAACCGTTTTCGTAAAACAAGGTAAACGCTTTGCTTATAATGGCTTGTCTTGTGATTTCTGACTTTAATGCTTGTTCCATAGCTCAAATATACTAAAAAAGACCACTAGGAATGTTTTTTATGTAGAGATTGTTTTTGTTGATTTTGTATTGCTTTTTTTAAATCTACATTATAGGTTTTAAAGGACTATCTTTGCGGTAGTATTATTTATCCTTTCGCATTTCTTTTTGCGAATTGCTAAGACTTTTATGTAAAAGTCTTTTTTTTTGATTGATGAAACTCTAGTGGCCAACTTAATGCCTGATTGCTAGGAGCTAACTATTTAATAGTGATTTTAATCTTACGCTTTGCTAATCTCATTAGTCTGCAATCCGTTTCAATTCAAAAAATACATGACTTTTTTAACTATGGGGGTTATTGGTACCTCTAAAAAAGACGATGAAAGACGAGTACCCATTCACCCAGAACATTTAAAAAGACTTCCGGAACATTATAGAAAACAACGTTCTGTAATACTTAGCAACCACATACAATCACAGAAGCATCTAAACATGAAGATGTTTTTCTATACTAATTTTTAAAAATCCATTGATGATAACAGATATTAATATAAACAAGCCAGCACCTATAGTGACTGGACAACAACTAGAATTGTTCCATAGTACTACAGATATAAAACGTACTATAAAAGGTTTAGAGGCTGGTAAACCTGTGTTGATTACTGCTTTTTACAGCAATGGATTGTTGCTTTTAAAAGAGTTGCAAAATTACCTTAAGAAAAAATTACCCAATCAAACCTTTCAGGAACAACGTGTGTTTAGAGCTGCTTATCAAAAGTTGTCTAATTTAATTCTGATAGAAATTGTAGGTCACAAATTAATTGTAAAAAAATCACCTGCTATTGGTTGGTTAGAACAACTATATGCAGAAACTACTGATTTTTTATTACCTTTTCCACAAGTTCAGGGGTTGAATAGTGCTTGGCAATGGTATCAAAACGGAATTTCTATTCCTGTGTTGCGTAACAAATTACATCCTTATTACGGAACTTATTTTCCTACGCGTTTTGATCATTTGGTTCTTTTTGACAATTGGTTACAACGTTACAAAGGCACTAAAAAATCTGCCATTGATGTTGGAGTAGGGAGTGGTGTACTTTCTTTATTGATGATTAAACACGGTTTTCAGAAAGTATTTGCAACCGATACCAATCCAAATGCCATTGTGGGATTAACGGAATTTATGGGAGAAACAAAGTTGTCTAGAAAATTAGAATTGAGTTTTGGGCATTTGTTTGGAGCTTGGGAAAAACCTAGTGAATTGATTGTGTTTAATCCGCCTTGGTTGCCAGAACCTAATAAAATTACAAATTTGGATGAGGCTATTTATTACAACCAAAATTTGTTTCCAGAATTTTTTGCAGCCGCTAAAAAAAGATTGTTACCCAATGGAAAACTAGTGCTTTTGTTTTCTAACCTAGCTCAAATTACAGAGGCTACCCAAGAACATCCTATAGAAAAAGAAATTGCAGAAGGAGGTAGGTTTCAATTGGAAAAATGTTTAAAAAGAAAGGTAAAATCTTCATCAGACAAAACCAAAAGAGATTTAGACAGAAGAGCTGCCGAAGAGGTAGAGCTTTGGGTGTTAACGCATTCTTAAATTTAAAAGAGCTATAAAAAAAACTCCCTTTGTAATTTTTACAAAGGGAGTTTTTTTATGTGGAATACTGAGTTGAATTTATCTATTCAATAATTTTTTAGAAACTTTATAAGTAGCAGCATATGCATATCCTTTTTGATCGTTTTTAAAACTTTTAAAAACTCCTTTGTACCAATTTGGATCTGTAGCTTTTTTCTTAAACTTTTCGTGATGAGCAGATTTACCTGCTTCTCCGTCTAAAGTAGATTTAATTTCATAAATAGCAATTCCATAATGTTCTGCTTTATTTAAAATTTCCGAAAAACCTTCTTCCGAAAAATATAAAGTGTTGGCATCATTGTGAAACGTTTGGCTAGGTTGTGTTCTAAAAACGTTTTCGTCTAAAAATTCTTGTTGTGTCATAGTTGTTTTTTATAGCTGTAGGCTAGTTTAATGTTTCTGTTGGGAAATAGGTTGGAATTAATGTTTTTAATTTATCTAGTGTTTCGGTAACGCTTAAATCACTCATTCCCCCCGATGCATTTGCGTGTCCACCTCCGTTAAAATGTTCCGAAGCCAAAATGTTTACAGGATTGTTGGCTCCTTTAGAACGGAAAGATATTTTCATGATTCCATCTCTTTCGGTAAAAACAATAGCTGCTTTCATTCCTTTAATAGATAACACTAAATTGGCAAGACTGTCTGTATCGCCTTTTTTATAGTTGTATTTGGCTAATTCTTCTTTAGATAAAGAAATAATAGCTACGTTATGATTGTATAAAATCTCTAGTTTTTCACTCATAGCATAGCCTTGCAAGCGCAAACGACTTTCGGTATTGTTATCACTTAATTTTTCGTGAATAAGATGATGTTCTACACCAGCTGCTAATAATTTGGCTAATATTTCGTGCGTTCTGGGTTGTACCGAATTGAATCTAAAACTACCCGTATCTGTTAAAATTCCTAAGTACAAAGGAGTTCCAATTTTTTGGTCTAACAAATCCAAATGACCAGATTGCTCTATCAATTCAACAATTAATTGAGAGGTAGAACAAACAGAAGTTTCTGACACCGTTATCAAAGGAAAATCTTCAGGATTTAAATGGTGGTCTATCATTATTTTTTTAGAAGAAGATGCCTCTAACAAAGCTTGCATTTCGGGTCCCACACGGTTGGTTGCATTGTAATCTAAACAGAAAATTAAATCTGCTTGTTGCAAGGTTTCTGTTACTTGTTCAGGATGTTCTTCCATTACTAAAATAGAAGAAGTATCTAACCAGTATAAAAAATCAGGAGCTTTGTCTGGGTGACAAATTACAGCAGACTTTCCTAGTTTTTCTATAAAGTGTAAGAGTCCTAAAGAAGATCCTATAGAATCTCCATCGGCAGATTTGTGTGCAGTAATAACGATATGTGAAGCTGCTTGAATTTCAGCTTCTATTTGTTGGTAAGGATTCATAAGATTGAGAGTTGAAACTCTTTGTTAAGGTGTGTAAAATTGTGTTTGGTCTTAGGAAGTAGTTATTTTTTAACCGTCCATCTTGTTTTTTTCCAAGCAGTTTGTGCTTCTTTAGATAAAAATGTCCAAGCGATTATTTGGCTAGATTTGTTTCCCATTCCCATAGGAATTACTTTGGTTTGTGTAGCTCCTAATTCTTGTAAAAAATCGACCATTCCTTTTTGGTTGGATTGTTTGCTAACTAAGGCAGAAAACCAAAAACAGTTTTCTGAGAATTTTTTACTTTCTTTTACCAATTTTTGTAAAAAACCAGTTTCTCCACCTTCGTATATAATTTCGCTACCAATTTCGGAAGCGCTATAAGGTGCGTTTTTTTTCTGAACTCCTTTTTGAGCTTCTTCTATAGAATCGTACAAAGGAGGGTGACAAATAGAAAGATCTACTTTTTCTTCTTTATCTATAATTCCGTAATAAAAATCTTTAGGGTTTCCTTGTAATCTACAAGCAACTTTGTTTTTTAAAACTTCGTTTTTACTGGTAATAGCTTGTGCAGAAATAATAGAAGTTTCATCAATATCCGAACCTATAAAATTCCAATCGTATTCTGTAACTCCAATAATTGGATAAATACACGTAGCTCCCATACCAATGTCATAACAGGTAATTTTGTTTCCTATAGGTAAGTTTCCAAAATTACTTTCCATTAACAGATCTGCCATGTGATGAATGTAATCTGCTTTGTTAGGAATTGCAGGACAAATAAATTCATCAGAAAAACTCCAGTCTTGTATACTGTAGTAATACTGTAACAAAGCTTGATTTAAGGTTTTAATGGCAACAGGATTGGTAAAATCAATAGTGTCTTCTCCTTTTATGTTTGGCTTTATATAATCTGATAATGCTGGATTTACAGCTACCAAAGCACTCAAATCATATCGATCTTTGTTTTTGTTACGAGAATGAATTTTATTTCGAATAGGTTTCTTTTTCTCTTTAGACATGAATTTGGTATTTGGAAATTTGTGTTTTATGTAGATTAAGGATCTTAAAAAGATTTAATCGTTTGCAAAGATACACAAACAAAGGGAGTCTATGGATTAGAAATAGAAATGGATTTTTAGAGCAAGCGTGTAGGTGTATAGTTGTTTAGGATATGTTTATTTTGGTTTCCAACAAAAAAACAGCAGGAAAGAGACAAATATTTAAAATTTGTTCTTAACTGCTGTTTTTTAGACAAGTACTTGGGTAAGGGATCCTACCTAATTGTTGCTACTTTTTAGTTGTTAGAACTTACCATTGTTGTTTTTCCATTCGTTTTTTGGAGCAATAGTTTCCATAACATCCCAGTGTTCTGCTATTTTTCCATTTTCAACTCTAAATAAGTCGTAGTATGAGGTATGTTTACCACCAAAAGAACCTTCGCTAATAGTTAATACAAAATTACCTTTTCCTAAAACTCTGTGTACTTTGTCAAATTTCATGGTAATTCCTTGTGAAGCCATATATTTTAATGCGTTTCCTAGTCCAGAAAGTCCATCGGCAATTTGTGGATTGTGTTGTATGTAGTTGTCTCCATCAAAATATCCAGCTAATTTTTCCATGTTACCATTTACTAAAATGTCATTAACAAAGTTGCTTACCAATGTTTTATTTTCTTCCGTTTTGTCAATGTCTGTAACTTCTGTTGTACCGTCAACCATTGTGTGTCCACTAGGGTTTGGATTGGCTGGTTTTTCTTGTAAATTATCCCAATGTTCAACTATTAATCCCTTTTCAAACCTAAAAATATCAAAACCTATTTTGGGTCCAAAAAAGTTATAATCTGTTTGAGTAAAAACAAAATCACCATCTTCAAAAGCTCTAACAGTGTTAACTTTTGCGGAGTTTGGAGGAAGTTGTTGCAACAATGCACCAAATCCTGCAAGTCCGTCTGCAACTCCTAGGTTGTGTTGAATGTATTTGTTTGGGTTGATGTAACTTGCTGGCTCATGAGCCCCAGTTTCAATACTTTTTAAAAGAGCGATTACTTTTTCTTTGTTTGAAATTTCCATTTTTTCTTCTTTTTGAATTGTTGAATGTGTTTTATGGCTTTTACAAGATGTAAGTCCTATTGCCATAATTACGCTTGCACTAAGTAGTATTTTTTTCATGATCTATTGTTTGAAATTGATACTGCAAAGTTGCAATGAAGAAGAAGAAAATAAAGGATAAAAATGATCCTTTGAATGATACTTTTAGGCCAAAGTGAATTTAGATTTAAATTCAACAGGAGTTTTACCTGTGTGTTTTTTAAAGTATTTGATAAAATTGGTAGGTTCCTCAAAACCTAAGGAGAATGCTATTTCTTTAATGCTTTCGTTTGTGTGAGCTAATAACCTTTTAGATTCTAGTAGAACTCTATCGTCAATGATATTTTTAGGAGTTTTACCGAAAATTTTTGAGGTAGCTTGATTGAGTCTTTTAGAGGTTAAATTCATTTTTTGAGCATAAAAACTAACCTTTTTATGATGGATGAAATGGGTGTCTAATAAGGTTTTAAAAAGTAAAGTTTCTTCAAGATAAGCATCTTTTTTGATGGCTATAAAATCTTGTTTACGTCTTTCTCTTTCAGAATGTAGTAAAAAGTTATGCAAGCTATTTCTAAGTATTTCTGATTGATATTCGTCCTTAGAATTCTTTAATTCACTCTCTAAAAACTGAAAAATAGAAGTGATTATAGAGGAGGTGTTTGGAATCTGAATTTGTGATACAGAAAGTAAATCATTAAATAGAATACTACTCCTTAAAAACTGGGTATCAGTTTCTGTTTTACAGAAAAAACTATCGGTAAATAAGATTGCTTTTCCTTGGAATTTTGTTTTATAATCAAAAAGTTGAACACTGTTTTTATTTATAAAAAGCAAAGAATTTGGTTGGATTTTAACAGGGTTAAAATCGACCAAATGTGTTGGTGAGCCCTTTTGAAACCACAAAATTTGATAAAATTCGGCTCTATGTGGTTTTTTTATTTCTTCAGAAAACTCATGAAACAAAAAGTTAAAATCAATAATTTCAAACTCCTGTGGAAGTCCTTCTTTGAAATCGTATTTATGAATTTTTTCTTTCACTTTTAAAATCGTTTTGTTGTTTAAGTCTTGTTTTATAGGTGATTTTAAGCTAAAAAGTTGTTAGCTCTTTTTTAGAGATTGCATAAAATTCATCCCATTGTAATATTTCGTAAGCTTGTCCTTGTACAAAAACATTGTTAGCTATAGCTTGTCCTAGTACCTGAACGGGAATTCCACGGTATTTTTTTAAACTACCCATTAGTAAAGGTTTTAAAAGTGGCCAAACTTTTAAGGTAATGGCCTGAGAAATTCCATATCTATTGGTTGGGGTTAAAATCATAGAGGGTTGAAAAATACTTAAGCGTTCAAAGTTTAAGGCTTTTAATTCTTCTACCAATTCTCCTTTGGTTCTTAGGTAAAAAGAGTTAGAGGTAGGATGAATACCTACAGAAGCTAACAATTCAAAACGTTTAACATTTGCTTTTTTACAGGCTATTGCAAAGTTTAAAACTGCTGTTTTGTCAATTTTTACAAATTCTTCTCTACTTATTTTAGAGGGTTCTCCAACACCTAAAGTACAAATTGCTGTGGTATGGTTTTGTAAATAACTCTGGTAAGAACTAGAGTCAAAGATGTTAATTTTATGCTGTTGTACAAAATCAGCATTTAGATTTGAAATAGGGGTTCTTCCTAGTAATATTATTTGTTGAATGTTCTTGAACTGAAGTAGTGTTTGTAAGGTTTCTGTACCAACAGCACCCGTTGCCCCTAGCATAACTATGGATGTTTGATTGTTTTTTGAGGTCATAGTTTTTATGTAAAGAGAATGGAGGGCTATTAATTTAGTCCGCTAAGTAAATATAGACAAAACAACGTTAGAAATATATGTAGTTATAGCTTTCCTATAGTAGTTCAAATTTTTTAAGGAAATCTTCTTTTTTGTATTTCATCATATGTTTTTACATAATCAGGATTCTCGGTTTTCATAATCCGATCCCAAATTCGGAAATACAACCCATAATTTCCTTTAAACTTTGAATGGTGCATATTATGATGTACAGAAGAATTTAAGATTTCAAAAAGAAAGGAGGTTCTAAACCATTTAGGAGCAATTTCATAGCCTAAATGCCCATATACATTTATAGAAAAAGCACAGAAAGTAAATAAAATTAATGATATTTTACTCATAGGTATCAATACCAAAAGAACAATTACAAATAATGATTCTATAATGGCTTCAAAAACATGAAAAGAATAAGAAGCCCAAGGTGATGGATTGGTGGATTTATGATGAGTTAAATGTATTCTGTGATACAATTTGGGATGATGTAGAGTTCTATGTACCCAATAAAAATAAGTGTCTTGCAATAGCAATGAGATAATTATACCCAAAGGAATCCACCACAAGCTATAATCTGATATAGTATTGTGGAATTGAGTGTAGGTTTTAAGAGGTGATTTTATGATTAACAACGCTACGGTTACTAGAATTAAGGTTGTTTGTACAGAATGTAAAATTTCTCTGACAAAATCATTTTTCTTTGCAGAATACAGTTGTATTTTACTTTTAGCGTATGTATTTGGAAAAAAAACATAAAAAATTAAGAATGGAAGCCCCGCAAAAATAAAATACCTTAAAAGGTTTGTGATAAAAGGTAATATGTATTCAATAACGCTCATAAACTATTTTTGATTTCTTTCTGTACATGTAAAATTACTCATCATTCTTAAAAATAGTAAATTTATGATGATGTTGTTTATAGCTGTTATTTTAACGATTTTATATATAAATGGAAGTAACAGTACCGTTAAAATACTAAAACACGTTTAGCATAACGAATTGTTTTTAAGAATTTTGTGAAATCGGACTTTGTTTTGGGTTATAAGATGAATAGAGTCTGTTATGAGGATGTTTAGCCTCTCTTAGGCATCATATAAGAGACTTATTCTTCTTTACTATAAAGATATCCATTACCATCACAAGCAAGAGCAGAATTGTTTTCCAAAGAATGATCAGCCTTTAGCAAGATTAGTTGTTTATTCGTTTCTGTTGATCCACAGTTAAAAAAAACAAGTTCTGGATTGTCGTATGTTAGTTTAATTAATTTAGAGATTTTAGCATTTTTATTCTCGTAAAATGAATGGGTATCTGTTATTGTATAGGTTCCTTCTTCTTTAATGATATTTCCTTTTTTTATTTCAGTTCGTTCAAATCTACTGTTTGTATTAAAACGATAAGAATGAGTATTATTTTCATCAGGAATAAAAGATCCAGGTACTTGCCCGTAGACTATTTTAGACAGTTTCCAAACTCCTGATATAGTTATAGTTTCTTTGTCTTTGTTACAGCTGATTGTTATCAATAAGAGGCTTAGAATCCAGTTTTTTAGTTTCATGGTATTTTAAATAATGTGATTAAAACATAGATGCAATTGTGTAAAAAAGGTTGCGTAACGTTATTGAATAGCGCTTTTGTGGTTATAGAGTGTGGAATAAGGGGTGTATATAAATAGTCCTTGCCATAAATCGATGATTTTTTTTTGACAAGGACTAAAACTAAGCTTTTTATTTGGATTTGTTACTGTATAAAGTTTAGCTGTTTTTGGACTCTGTAATGTTATGTATGCTTTTATTAAATACCCATTCTAAAATCAGTAATACTACTTTGTAACAAGGAAGATTCTTCAAATCTCACATTGGTTCCGTTACCAATAGGAGATTGTGCACCGAATCCTACCCACAATTCAGCTGGATAATCGTTTTTAAATAGTCTAACAAGCTGCCATTTGTTGTTGTCTAAAGAGTAATAAAAACCTATTGTCTTTGCATCCGAAGAAATTTTCATATATGCGCTTGTAGAATCAATCATATCGTGATTATTATCATCCGATGTTTCGATGGTTCTAACACTTACAATACGAGTTTTATTTCGTTCATCTAACTCAAAAGCAAATTTAAACCACAGTTTGGAATTCAAATAAATATACATAACACCTGCATCATAAGTATCTATAAATGTTGGAGTAACTTTAGAGGTAAATGTAAAGGGTTTTGTATTGTCTATTTTTGTTAGCAAAACAGGAGCTGTATTATTAGACAGTTTTCCATCTGGATCGTTAAAATTATCACACTTAGCATTACTTTTAAGTGTTAATGTATTTCCTCTAATAGACGTTGTTGATTTTGCATTGTTAAGTGATTTGGTAAACTCAATACCCGATACTTTTACAGAGCATTCTTCTCCTTTAGAAACTTTAGGGTTGTTTTTATTACTTGTTGTTGATTTGTGATTGCAACTGCTTATTACAGATACAATTAATAACTTAATCCATATTCTTTTCATACTCTAAAATTTAATTGGTGGTTTCTAGTATTGATTGGAGATTTTAGTAAGCATCTACGTAAAGTACTTTACCCGTTATAAATCCATCTACCGAGCGTTCAAAAGCTTTTCCGACCAAACTTCCTGGTACAGGCTGAAAACCAGGCATCATATCTCCATAGACATCCCAAGCTTCTTCTAATACAGTTGGGTTTATTGAGTTTACACGAATTCCTCTAGGCATTTCGTGAGCAACGCATTGTACAAAAGTATCTATTGCTCCGCTAGTAGTAGCATCGGCTATAGCAAAAGGAATGGGTTTGATATTTAAAATCCCTGTAATTAGTGTAAAAGAACCTTTATCTGCAATATATTCTTGACCAATACGTACAATGTTAATTTGTCCTAACATTTTACTTAAAATAGTACTCATCCATTGATCTTCGGTCATTTCAGTAAAATTGGCATATTCACAAACACCAACAGTATTAACAACAGCATCAAAATGGCCTACATCTTTAAATAATTTTCTTAAAGATACTTCGTTAGTAATATCTACTTGAAAGTCATAATTGTCAGTAGATCGTCCAGCAGTTATAACTTTGTGCTTTCCAAGACCCGTTAAGGCAGCTTGTCCCATTTTTCCGTTTGCTCCAATTAAAATTATTGTTTTCATATAATATTTATTTTTAAATTATATGCAAATTTATGAAGCACTAAAGGTTTAGGAACAGGACATTTGTCTAATACGTAATATTAGCTCTTATTCGACTAAGGTGACGTTGCGTAACTCCTAGGTACGAAGCTATATAATGTAGAGGAATTTCTTTGATATATTCAGGTTGCGTTGTAATTAAATCTAAATAGCGTTGCTGCGCTTTATCTTTTTGATGATTAAATATCCATTTTTCTAATTCAACATATTCTTTTTCGGCAATAATTTTCAAAAATTGCAACCAATTACTATTCGATTTGGCTAAATTTTCTAACGTAGCTTTTGGTATTGAAATTATTTCAGCATCTGTTAAAGCTTGAATATTTTCTTCAGATTGTTTTTGTGAAATAAACGAAGAATAAGCCATTAATAGTTTGTTTGGAAAAGTGAAACAATAAGTAATTTCATCGTCATTGTTTGAAAAATAATAGGAACGAAAAATTCCACTTTTAACAAAAGCTATAGTGTCGCAAATTTCATTATTGTCAATATATAAATCACCTTTTTTTAATAAGATGGTTTGAGATAATTTTAAGAAATCATTAATTTCTATGTCTGTAAATAAATTAAATGATTTTAAATATTCAGTCATTAATTTTCTATTGTGTTAGCGTTTGCGAAATCAGAGCACTATGGATTTATATAGATTGTTGTGACCAGCTATTTTAATGGATGCCTTATTTTTTTCTATTTAACAATTGTACTTTGGTAAAGAAAAATAGAATTTACTACCTACGTTAAATTCACTTTCTACCCATATTTTTCCTTTGTGATAATTGATGAAATCTTTACAAAGTATAAGTCCCAAACCAGTTCCTCTTTCGTTATTTGTACCTGGGGTTGAGTAGCTGCTATCAATTCTAAACAATTGATTCAGATTGTTTTTTTGAATACCAATACCTGTATCTATAATAGAGAATAGAAACTCCTTCTCTTTTTCTTGAACATTAATAGAAATACTTCCTCTTTGGTGTGTAAACTTAATCGCATTGGAAATAAGGTTTCTTAAAACAACCTCAATCATTATTTTATCTACATACAAAATAAGATTTGAAGGTAAATTTAGGTGGGTATGAATTTCTTTTTGATCCGAAGCTATTTTTAGCAAATCTAAGGTAGATTTTATCATCAGAACCATATCAACATACTCAGGATGAAACTGCATTTTACCTGTTTGAGCCATAGACCATTCTGTTAAGTTAGAGAGTAAATTTACAGCGTGTTTAGATGAGTCATGTATGATTTCTGCGTATTCAACAATACTTTCGTAATCGTTGTTTTTTACTTGTTCACTTAATAGTTCACTAAAGCCTAAAATCCCATTAAAAGGACTTTTTAAGTCGTGAGCAATAATGGAAAAAAACTTGTCTTTTGTAGAGTTAGATTGTCTTAAAGAAGCTTCACTTTTTTTAAGATTAAGTTCGGCAGTTTTTCTAATTGTAATATCATTTATAATAGATACAATGCATTGTTCCCCGTTAATTTTAATGGTTTTTGCTGAAATTAATCCATAAAATAATTCTCCCGATTTTTTACGAAATTGATATTCCTGTTCCACTACTTTGTTTTCGGATTTTAATAGCGTTATAAATTTTAAACGGTCTTTAGGATATGCCCAAAGTTTTAAATCTATGGTGTTATAACCTATTAATTCACTGGGTGCATAGCCACAAATAGATTGAATTTTATTGTTGACTTCAAAAATTTCTCCCGTACTAAATTTTGACAATAGTATTACAAAAGGAGCCGCATAAAAGGCTTTAGAAAACTTTTCTTCTTGATTGTTAACATCAACAATTAAACGTTTGTTATACATTAAAGAAAGGCTATAGGCAAGTATTATTACAATAAGTTCCCAATTTAAAACAAACAAAGACTCTATAGATTCTGACCGATGATTATAGGTTAAAGCTTCTGGATTTTGAATAAGATAGATGAGTCGTATAATTTGTGTAATAAAAACAATTGTAAATACATACCCCATAGGACGGGTTATATTACGCATGTTTACAGGAGTTCTAATAAACATTAAATACATTATTTGCATACTAAGAAGCATAAATGCAATGGTAATGTTAATGTGCCTAGTTTTTAAATCAGGAACTATATAAGTAAAGTAAGTGTGTACCAATAGAAAGATAAAAATTAAAAGATAGTTTTGAATATGGGGTCCTTTCTTTTTAACAAAATGCTCTAATCCTATAAGTAATGTAAGTATAGAGGCTACAATTAATACGTTGGCTACAGGAATAGATAACCAGTCAGGAATAGTGTTTCTAAAAAAGACCAATACATTTCCTGTAGTAGTCATAAGCATACTAAGGACTATTAAAAGTGTCCCCGGAAACCTGGTTTTAATTTGAAAATATAGGTATCCGCTTAAAATTAAATTAATAATATTAATTAAAATATAACTAAAGTAAATTGTTTTAAGATCAATGTAAGGCATCTGTTTGTTTTTACAAATTGATCTATTTACTCAAAATAGAAACAAATGTTGGTTAAGGTATATAAGATCTTTCTTTAGAATAATTAGAGCTATTTTTTTTAGTGTACTTAAAATTCTCTTTTTATCTAATATATTGATTAACAAATATAAAATAATTATTATTTACTGAGCTTTTGATTTAGCAGAAACGACATTTATTTTTTATACAAAAGATGCATCATTACAATTGTAACAAAAAGTTGTTATAAATTGAATGAAGTAAATTAGAAATATGGTGATTAATTTCTTGGACTATATTTTGGTGAATTTTGTAAAACGGTTGGTGTATCAAAAATAGGGAAGGCTATAAGTACTAACTATCGGCTTTTACATTTTGTTTAATTTATGAATCATTTTCAAAGTCCATTCTTTTTCATTAAATATAAAGTTATTTGAATGAGATACTATTTAAGTTACTCATACTAGTGGAGAGTAATATCTTTTTATCATTATCAAAAATTTGAACATCACTAACTCCTTCCATCTTATAAATGGACTTAAGAGTCACAGATGTTCCTTCAGTAATTGTTGATGATATATCTCCTATTTGATATGGGATTGTTTTATTTATACTACCATTTAACTCCAATCTTATCTGTACTTTTGTCAGAAAAGGAATTAAAATGGCAATAAATATAAAAGCTATCTTTTTCACGTTTTATGGATTTTTATGTATCGTCCTGAAATAGGTTGACCTTTTTTTTGATATTTAAAGGGTTAACAGTTCCAGTTTGTTTTTATTTCTTCGGTACGATTTGTAGTTTTTCTGTATCGTCCTGAAATAGGTTGACCTTTTTTGTGTTTTTTAAAAGGTTAATAATTCCAGTTTGTTTTTATTTCTTCGGTACGATTTGTAATTTATATTTTGATTTAGGTGGACTTGTTTTGGCGTGTATAAATCAAGACTACAATGTGGACGAAGATTGTTATAAATATCGACCGCCTTTTTAGTGATCGTTTTTGCTAATTTAAGATTTTTTATGACATGTTTTAGACCATATTCATATTTTAAAGTTCTGTTAATTCTTTCTGCAATTGCATTTTCGTAAGGATCATACTGTTTTGTCATACTCATGATGATTCCATTCTCTTCTGCAAACTTAGTGTAGGTAGGATTTGATTTTTTAGAAGTGTGAAAAACTTATCTCTTCCAATTTTAATCCCAAGGTTTTTAAACTCATATTTCAGTTCATGATACAGCTTTTTAGCTCCTAAAAACTGTCCAATTCTTTTACGACACTCCTTTACAAGTTTGATGATAATCTGTTCGTTATGTAGTTGCTTTTGATGAATTTTCAAGCGTTTATAGAAAGCTTGTTTACTAAT
>NZ_JAATJG010000018.1 GCF_011927765.1 Wenyingzhuangia aestuarii | reverse complement strand
TGTTGCGGGTGCAAAGATACACAACCTTTATCCTTTTTCAACTATCTTTTTTAACCTTTTTTTTATCTTTTTTATCAACTTTACGTAACTACCTTATTTTACGTAGGTTAAAAGTTAAATTTATGCTTTAAAAAAACTATTCCTTATTATATACTAACGCGTTAGGGATGGAGAGGCCTGTTTGAGCTCTTTTCTATAAGATCTAAAGACCCTTTAGATCTTATAGAAAAAGCGAGTAACGACAGCCCGACCTGAGAAGGAAACGCTATAAAAAATAATTTTACAGGTTATTTAACTATATAATAGGATAAAGAAATTACAATAAAGTCCATAAAAAAAGCTTTCTAGAAAATTCTAGAAAGCTTTTTTTATAATTTAGATAATGATTATCCTCCGAAATCATCAAAACGTACATTTTCTTTTGGCACTCCAAAATCGTCACACATTTTAACAACTGCTTGGTTCATCATTGGTGGTCCACAGAAATAGAATTCTACATCTTCAGGAGCTTCGTGTGTAGATAAGTAATTATCAATTAATGATTGATGTACAAATCCTACGAATCCGTCTCCTTCTTTGTCGTGAATATCTTTTTTAACTTTCCAATTGTCTTCTTCTAACGGTTCAGACAATACTAAGTATAACTGGAAGTTAGGGAATTTTTTCATTAAGTCTTCAAAGTAGTGAATATAGAACAACTCTCGTTTAGAACGACCTCCGTACCAATAAGAAACTTTACGTCCTGTTTTCATAGTATGGAATAGTTCGTACAAATGAGATCTCATTGGTGCCATTCCGGCTCCACCTCCAATATAAATCATTTCAGAGTCTGATTCTTCGTTAATAAAGAATTCTCCATAAGGTCCTGAAATAGTAACTTTATCACCTACTTTTTGGTTGAATACATAAGAAGATGCAATTCCTGGATTCACATCCATCCATCCACCTTTTACTCTATCGAAAGGAGGACAAGCAACACGTACATTCAACATAATCTCTCTTCCTTCTGCAGGGTAAGAGGCCATAGAATAAGCACGTTCTATTGTTTCATCATTTTTCATCACCAATGGCCATAATCCAAATTTCTCCCATTCTTGTTGGAATTTATCTGGTTCACCTGGATGATCTGTTGGGTGTGCTGTAATATCCATATCAGAAAACTTTACTTCACATGGTGGAATTTCAATTTGAATATACCCTCCTGCTCTGTAGTCCATATCTTCTGGAATTTCTACAACAAACTCTTTAATAAATGATGCTACGTTGTAGTTACGAACTACAGTAGCTTCCCATTTCTTAATTCCAAAGATTTCTTCTGGAATAGAAATTTCCATATCATTTTTAACTTTTACCTGACACCCTAAACGAGCACCCGCAGCTAACTCTTTACGAGTAAAGTGAGGCGTTTCTGTTGGTAAAGCTTCACCTCCACCAGAATGTACGTGACATTCACACTGAATACAGGTTCCACCTCCACCACAAGCTGATGGTAAAAATATTTTTTCGTTACCTAAAGTTGACAATAAAGAACTTCCTGTATCTACTTCAATTGTTTTTTCTCCGTTGATCGTAATTTTTACTTTTCCTGATGGTAATAATTTTGCTTTAGCTCCTAATAAAATACTTACTAAGATTAAAACAATAATCAAGAAAACAACGATACTAATTGCAATTACATTCATAATTATATCTGTTCTTTATTATTATAATTTGATACCTGAGAAACTCATAAATCCAATCGCCATTAAACCTGTAATGATGAAAGTGATTCCTAATCCTTTTAAAGGTCCAGGAACATGAGAGTAGGCAATTTTTTCTCTGATAGCAGCAATAGCTACAATTGCTAACAGCCATCCTATTCCAGATCCTAATCCGTATACAGCAGACTCTCCAACGTTGGCAAAATCTTTTTGTTGCATAAATAAAGAACCTCCTAAAATAGCACAGTTTACTGCAATTAATGGTAAGAAAATACCCAATGCTCCATATAATGCTGGTGCAAAACGCTCCACAATCATTTCTACTAACTGTACCATAGATGCAATTACTGCAATAAACATGATAAAACTTAAGAATGATAAATCAATACTTGCATACTCTTCTCCTAACCAAGATAACGCTCCCGGTCTTAATAAATACGTATCTATTAAGAAGTTTACAGGAACTGTAATAGATAATACAAATACTACTGCTGCTCCTAAACCTACAGCCGTATTTACTGTTTTTGATACTGCTAAGTAAGAACACATTCCTAAGAAATATGCAAATACCATGTTATCAATAAATATACTTTTTACAAAGATGTTAATATATTCCATCGTAACTATAGATTTTAGTGTTGTTCAATTAATTTTCTGTTCTTAGAACGTTGTACCCAGATTATAAGTCCAACTGTAATTAATGCCATTGGAGACAATAACATAAATCCGTTGTTCTCATATCCTAGAGCATACAATCCTGTAGAATCTGCAATTGTTTTAGCTTTATGACCTAAAATTTCAATTCCAAATAATTTACCCGATCCTAATAACTCTCTAAATACAGCTACTAAAACTAAGATTAATGCATAACCTGCACCGTTTCCTACTCCGTCTAAGAAAGATTTCCAAGGTCCGTTTGCCAAAGCAAAAGCTTCTAAACGTCCCATTACAATACAGTTGGTAATAATTAATCCAACAAATACTGATAGTTCTTTACTTACGTCGTATGCATATGCTTTTAACACCTGATCTACTAAAATTACCAAAGAGGCAACAATTAATAATTGAACGATGATACGAATACGTCCTGGAATTAAGTTACGTATTAATGATACGATTACGTTAGATGCTATAACCACAAATAATACGGCTAAAGACATTACAACTGCCGGCTTTAATTGCACAGTAATTGCCAATGCTGAACATATACCTAATACCTGAACTGAAATTGGGTTATTATCATTTAATGGATCTGATAATAACGCTTTATTTTGCTTTGAAAATAATGCTTCTTTTCCTTCTGCCATGACTAGTTATTTTTAAAATAAGGTAAATAATGTGACAAACGTTCGTCAATCATATCAGACACTCCATTAGAAGTAATAGTACCTCCAGAAATAGCATCTACTCCATGATCATCTCCTGCTTTTGCACCACCTTTAACAGCAGTTACAGAAACAAAATTGTTTGACTCATCTAAAATCTTTTTCCCTGTGAATTGAGCTTGAAACCAATCTGTAGTAATTTCTGCACCCAAACCTGGAGTTTCCCCTTTGTGGTCAAAGTTAGCACCTACAATTGTGTTCTTATCAGAAGCTAAAGCAATGTATCCCCAAATAGCATCCCAAAGACCTGCTCCATACAAAGGAACAATATAAAAAGTTTCACCATCTTTTTCTGCTACATATAAAGGATAACGTTGTTTTTCAACATCTTTCTTTACTTCGTTCTTTAATCCAATTTTAAAAGCTTCAGTTCCTTTGTCTACTTGTCCATTGTTTGTTAAAGCTAATTGCTCTTTAATGTACTTGTTAAACTCAACCTCTGCTTCTTCTCTTGATACACCAGTTACACCAATGGTACCTAATATATTTTGCATTTTTTCTGCTTTTACGTTTGTATCCTGTAAAGGCTTTAAACTTGTGGCAGTAAATGCTAATAATCCTGCAATAATTGTTACAATAATGATTGCGAAGATAAACGTATATGCGTTACTATTCTTGTTCATAATTATGCAGCTTTTAAACGGTTTTTACGTTTTTTAATGTTCCCTGCAACCACATAGTGATCAATAGTTGGAGCAAAAACGTTCATTAATAAAATAGCCATCATCATTCCTTCTGGATATGCTCCGTTAAATACACGAATCATAATTGCAAAGAAACCAATTAGGATACCATAGATCCATTTTCCTTTTTCTGTTTGAGCTCCAGATACAGGATCTGTAGCCATAAATACAGCACCAAAAGCAAAACCACCTACTAATAAGTGTTGCCACCAAGGAAAATTCATTAATTCGTTTATTCCAAGTGCATTAAAAATTAATCCCATTGCAGCTCCTCCAATTAAAGTACCTGTCATAATCTTCCAAGAACCTACTCCTGTAAAAATTAAAATAGCAGCACCAATTAAAATAGCTAATACGGATGTTTCTCCTACAGATCCAGGAATAAATCCTAAAAACATATCTAACACAGACCAACTAGTATCTGTACCCGCAGCTAATTGACCTAAAATAGTTTCTCCAGAAACAGCATCAATTGTACTTGCATCTGCAACCCATACTTTATCTCCAGACATTTGTGGAGCGTAAGAGAAAAATGCAAAAGCACGAGCTATTAAAGCTGGGTTAAAAATATTCATTCCTGTTCCTCCAAATGCTTCTTTACCAATAAACACGGCAAAAACAACAGAAACAGCTAACATCCATAAAGGAAAATCAATAGGCATAATTAAAGGAATTAACATTCCTGAAACTAAATATCCTTCGTTTACTTCGTGTTGATTATAAACTGCAAAAGCAATTTCTATAGCCAAACCAACACCATAAGAAACCAATAACATTGGTAAAAACTTCCAAGCTCCAAAAATCATACAGTCTAAAATAGCTGTACTCTCTCCTAACTGAGAAAAGTGTTGAAATCCTATATTATACATTCCAAAGAACATAGCTGGTAACAATGCAAAAATTACAGTTACCATTACTCTTTTTAAATCTACTCCATCTCTAATATGCGCTCCTCCATGTGTATTGTGCTTAGGCACAAACAACAAAGTGTCGATAGAATTGATTGCTGGAGCAAATTTTTCGAATTTACCTCCCTTATTGAAAGGCTTTCTTATTTCGTCAAATTTCTTTCTTAAAAAATCCATTATCCTACTTCTTTTATCATTAAGTCTAATCCTTGTCTGATGATTTGTTGAGCTTCAATTTTTGAAGTGTTGATATAATCAACTAAAGCAAAATCTTCAGGAGCTACTTCGTAAATCCCTAAATTTTCCATTTTCTCAATATCATTTGCTATACAAGCTTTTAATAACTGCAACGGGTATATGTCTAAAGGCACTACCTTTTCCATTTCACCTGTTACAACCAATGCTCTTTCTTCACCATTTAAACTTGTGTTTAAAGTGTATTCTTTACCTGGATTTAACCATGCAAAAGAAGTTTTAGAAGCACTGTGGATAGATTTACTACCTACAAAAGGTAACCATCCAAAGAAACGGTGTTCGTTTCCTTCTGGAATTACAGAAATCACATTGTCGTAGAATCCTAAAAAGTCATCTGCCCCAATTTGAGTACCTGTTAATACATTTCCAGAAATAACACGAGAACCATTAACTTCTGCATTCTCAGAAATTAAAGACTGGATATTTTGACCTGCCGCTAAAGAATAGTATTGAGGATTGTTTACTTGAGAACCCGCCAAAGCAACTAATTTTGTTGCATTGTATTTACCTGTTAAGAAAAGTTCTCCAATAACAGCAACTCCTTGTGGACTTACTGACCAAACTCTATCTCCTTGGTTTACTGGGCTTATTTCAGCTATTTGAGTTCCAACATTTCCTGCAGGATGTTTCCCATACACGTTTACAATGTTAGCATTCTCTATTTTACTAAAGAAAGTGGCTTCACTACCATCAACAGCTAAATTTACAGCTCCTTCAGTTAATTTTGTTAAGGCATTGATTCCTGCTTGAAAAGCCTCCTCTTTTCCTTTTAATGCATACGCATAATTAGGTCCTAGTGGAGCGGTGTCAAATGACGAAACGAAAATAGCTTTAGGAGAATCAGCTGGATTTGCAATCACATCGTAAGGACGTTGTTTTACATATGCAAAGCTTCCACTTTCTAAGATTTTTTCTAAAACAGCCTCTTTATCCAAATCTAACGGATTGGCTGTTCCAAAATCTTTGAACTGATCTTCTGATTTTGCTTCAATAATAATAGCTAACACTTTACGCTTAGCCCCTCTCTTAATCTCTTTCACAATTCCACTCACAGGAGAAGTAAACTTAATCCTGTCATTTCCTTTTGAAAAGAAAACCACGTCACCAACAGCAACTTCCTCACCTGCTTTAACAGCAAGTTTTGGTGTAATACCATGAAAATCTGTAGGTTTAATAGCGTAGAAAGCGGAACGAGAAGATGCAGCTGTAGTCAGAGCTGCTTGTCCTTTAAGCTTAATATTTAAGCCTTTTTTTACCCTAATGTCTTGTGACATATTTATAAATTTAATTTATTTTGTACGTATAAAATATGGAACAAATTTAAATAAATTGATTCTTGATAGGCATACAAAAGTCCCTTTTATTTAAGAGCTTTGTTTTATTTATAATAATTCTAAGTAATTTTATTTTTATTACTTCGTTTAAAATAAAAACTTATTTAAAAAAAGACATCAATCTATTACAAAACAGTATTTTAACCAAAAAAAATATTTAATGTTTTACAAAATCACCTTCTTACTACTTTTTATCTCAACATCTTTGTTTTCACAAATAAACGATGCTGATTTTATTAAAAGTGTAAAAACAAAAAACAATAAAAGTGACTTTACACACACCGTACACCCTTTAAACAGCACCCTAACATTTAGCTTTGATGATATTACAGGGAATCAAGAAGAATATTATTATTTAATTACACACTGCGAAGTTGACTGGACTCCCTCTGACCTACCTATTTCTTACTATATTGATGGATTTAACAATTTACAAATCAACAATTTTGAAAACTCATTTGGAACCCTACAAAACTACACACACTACAGCTTTAACATACCAAATGACGACACTAGAATTACAAAATCTGGAAACTATTTGTTTCAAATTTTAGATATTAACGAAACTATTGTTTGTGAAAGACGAATAACGTTTTACGAAGAAAAAACAGCTGTTAGTATTAAAATTTCAGAGACTAGAGATTTGGCTAACTTTAACAAAAAACAAGCAATTTCTTTAGTTATTTACACCAACAATATTAACGTTAACTACCCAAACCAAGAGATTAAAACTTTTATTTATCAAAACGGAGACAGACAACTTAGAACTCCTTTTTTAAAACCTACGTTTACAAGCAATAACACCTACACTTATAGACCTACAGACGAAACTGAATTTTATGCAGGTAACGAGTTTTACTATTTTGACAATAACGAAATTTTAAAAAACTCAAGATTTGTAGCCAGAACCTACAGGGAAGATAATCATTATCACTCTATATTATTCCCAAACAAAAGCAGAGCAAACAGTATATACACCTACAACCCAGACATTAACGGAAGTTTTGTGTTTAGAACGTTTAATTCAGAAAACACAGATACAGAATCTGACTACAGCAAAGTTCATTTTTCTTTGGTTAATAACAATGAGTTTAGCAATGAAGACATATACGTTTATGGAGCTTTTAATAATTATCAGTTTACAGAAGAAAACAAATTAAAATTAGATCCTACAGAAACTTATTTAACCACTGATTTATTTTTAAAACAAGGTTTCTACAACTATGATTATGTAATTAAAAGCGATGGTATTGATAGACATACTATTAGTGGCTCTTTTTATGAAACAGAAAACAACTACGAATGCTTGGTCTATTTTCAACCCATTAACTCTATCTATTATCAAGTAGTGGGGTACGGAATTGCAAATAGTAAGCAACAAATAGAAAATTAGTTGTTTCCTAATTTTCTATTATTTATATTTAAATAAACGAATACGAAGTAATGACCGAAGCAACTACTCAAGGGATTAAAATATCTGTAAATTCTGTTTTTTGTGGTGTGCAAGAGCGCAATCAACAAAAGCATTATTTATTTGATTACTATATAATTATTGAAAATTTATCTCCCGACACGGTTCAGCTATTTTCTAGACATTGGGAAATTTACGATTCTTTAAACCAAACAGAAGTTGTAGAAGGTGAAGGAGTTATTGGAATTCAGCCTGTATTAAGAAGCGGAGAAAGGCATGCTTATAAATCTCATTGTATTTTGCTTTCTAACTGCGGATCAATGAAAGGTTATTACACCATGTTAAATCTTGATAAAAAATCAACATTTAAAGTAGAAGTTCCTAAATTTCAGTTACAAACAGACTCAATTCTTAATTAATTCTTTTGAACACAAATTGCTGATTGTTTTGATAAACAAAAGCTTCTTTACAATTGGTTGGATGCACAAAGCAATAAAATTCATTTAGATCAAAACCTTTTGATTCACAACTAAAATTACCTTGATAATCTTTACTTCCACCTGCAGTATATCTAGCTATTTGAAACTGATTTTCTGTAGCCAATTCTATCCTAAACCAAGCTCCACTACCAATACCACCTAACCAAGTTGCATTTTCTAAATTAAATAAGTCTTTATTTGGCAGTTCTGTTCCTATTTTATTTAACTCCACATCAAACTTATTGGTAAAACACGTAAAATATTCTTTTAAAACAGATCTATTTACATAATGTTTTACTTCTTTATTCTCTACAACAAAAACAGCATCTTCCGTAGTTCCTTTTATAGCGTTTCCTATAGGACTTGGAGTTAATAAATTAGATGTTTTTAATTTTAATTTTACAGATGTACAGGCACAGGAATTGATAATTGTATCGGTTACAAACCTAGCACAATTACTTCCGTTTTTTACAAATGCTCCATATGGAATTTCTTTTTGAGCAATCATGTCATCAATAAAAACTTTAGCTTTATTATAATCAATCTGATTGTTAATACTAGCCACCAATCTCCCCTCTCCATGTGTTTTTTCAGGATGTTTATCTAGCCACAACAACAACTCATCAATATTCTTTAACTCTTTATTATCAATAATTGCTTTTAACGGTACTTCTAATTCTACATCCGTTTCTTTAGATCGTACTCGTCCCATTCCATAAGACGTAATATATCTTCCAAAATCATAATAATCAACTGCTCCAGATTGCTTGTTTATCAACAACAAAGCAGCATGACCAGCTTGCACCGCATTTTTACTACCCACTCCAATTAAAGGCCAAATTTTACTAGAAAACTCCGTGTGTGCAGGACGAACAACAGTATCTGGATACGACAACACAACTATAATTCCATTGGATTCCATAAGCTATGCGTTCACTTCTGAAAAAAGATTAGAAAAACTACGCTTTTCATCAACTGTATAATCATAATACTCCATAGACAGCTCCAAACCATCTTTAACTACCATAGTAGTACTAATAGTTTCTACTAAATCTCTTTTCATTTTAGGAGCGGTTTCTACATCACCTAAATCTTCGTTTTGATGAAATTCTAAAACTTTTTCTTTAGTAGTACCTGACTGAGATAACACATCTTTTGTAAACCATTTTTTACGTTCGGTTTTTATTTCATCCGTATACAAAGTTGAAGACGACCATATATAAGATTCATCTACATCTAATTCCGTAACATGTCTTGTTTTATTACACCAAATTAATTCGTAAGCTTTATGATTGTTTTTCCAATCTACTACAATTAACGTAAATGGAGCCACACCTTCTAAATCTATAGTCTTTAACGTATGTTCTAAATTGTGAGTAGTTAACATGGCCGTAACCACAACACCTCTGCTTTTTGGATATTTTATAGTAGGATCGTGATATACAAACCCTCCATTTAACAAGCAAACCAAACGTTTTTGTTCAGCAACACCAATCCAAGTTCCACCAGCTATTTTATCTTTAGGAAAAAACAAATTTACTCCAGACTCTTGGTAATAGGCAGGTGGTAAAGTAACCCTTTTAGGCTGCTCATCTCTATTAGATGTAAAAATAAATCCTTTGGTTGTAGGAATATAAGTTACGGTACACATAGGCAATTCATAATATAGTTATCATCACTTTTGTCTGTAAATCTATTAAAAATTACACTTCTTTAACATTTAGAGCGTGGTGCTTTCCTAAGATTGTTAAATTTGCAATCTTAAATAACTAGCATGCAGCGCATACAAAAGCATTTTTCTGTTGATATTCTTTCTAAAATTAAAGAGCAAATCTTAATTTGGGGAAACAAACACAGCATGGTAGCTTGGTTAGACTCTAATGAAAATTCAAAATCTACCACCGAAGGATTTTTAGCCGTACAGGCCATTAGCATTTTAAAAACTGACCATAAAAATGCATTTGATCAATTAAAAACATACATTAACAGTATACATGATTATGCTTTTGGGTATTTAAGCTACGATTTAAAGAACGATGTAGAAACGTTAAGCTCTAACAATATTGATGCTAGTGAATTTCCTGATTTGTATTTTTTTCAGCCCGAAAAATTAATAGAAATTACCAAAGACGGTGTTTTATTTAGATACCCCGATTATTTACAAGATGAAATTGAAACCGATTGGAACGAAATTTTACAAGCCAAACACATTCCTTGCACCAAAAACAGCTTAACTATTAAAAGTAGAGTTGATAAAAATACTTATATAAAACAAGTTGAAAAAGCATTGCAAGAAATTCATTTAGGAGAAGTTTATGAACTAAACTACTGTCAGGAATTTTACGCAGAAAACGCAAGTATTGCTCCTTTAGAAACCTATTTTAAATTAAATAGTATTTCTACAGCTCCTTTTGCTAGCTATTTAAAGTTGAATGATTTATTTCTACTATCTGGATCACCAGAGAGATTTTTAAAAAAACATGGAGAAACCTTACTTTCTGAACCTATAAAAGGAACGGCAAAAAGAAGAACATCACCCGAAAAAGACATAGAACAAATTAAATTGTTAAAAAACAACACCAAAGAAATTGCAGAAAACATAATGATTGTAGATTTGGTTAGAAACGACCTATCTCACATAGCTAAAAAAGGAAGTGTTAAAGTAAATGAATTGTGTAAGATTTATACTTTTAAACAAGTTCATCAAATGATCTCTTCTATAACCTGCAACATAAAAGAGAATATTCACGCTGTAGATGCCATTAAAGCCTGCTACCCAATGGGAAGTATGACAGGAGCTCCTAAAATTGCAGCTATGAATTTTATAGAAGAATTAGAAGCTAGCAAAAGAGGAATTTATTCTGGAGCGGTTGGTTACTTTACACCTAATCAAGATTTTGATTTTAATGTGGTTATTAGAAGCATTGTATACAATCAAACAAAAAAACACGTATCGTTTTCTGTAGGTAGCGCTATTACTGCCAAAGCAAACCCAGAAAAGGAATACGAAGAATGCTTGCTAAAAGCTAAAGCCATGCGAGAAGTACTAACACAATAAGATTTCTTAATTTTAACAAAAACAATTACGTGCTTCTAAAACTACAAAACCATCTAGCTAACAATTTCCCTTTTTTAAAGGATCAAAAATTATTGATGACCGTTTCTGGTGGAATTGACAGCATTGTGTTAACCTATTTATTTAATAAACTAGGTTATAATATTGGAATTGCTCATTGTAACTTTCAATTAAGAGCTAAAGATAGTGATGGTGATGAATTGTTTGTAGAAAATTTTGCAACAGAAAACAGCATTCCTTTTCATGTAATCAAATTCAACACCAAAGAATATTGTGAACAAAACAAAGTTTCTACGCAAATTGGTGCTCGTGAATTAAGATACAATTGGTTTACAAGCCTGTGCACAGATTTTAACTACGATTATATTTTAACAGCACACCACCTGAATGATGTTATGGAAACCTTTTTTATCAATTTATCTAGAGGAACAGGTATTGATGGATTAACAGGAATCCCTCCTATTAACAAAAATATTATTAGACCTTTACTTCCTTTTTCTAGAAAAGAAATTGAAACATTTGCTATTGATAATAGCATTGCTTGGAGAGAAGATAAAAGTAATGCAGAAACTAAATATTTACGAAATAAAATTCGTCATCGTATTGTTCCTGAACTTTATAAATTAACCCCAAATTTTGAAGAGAATTTTAAAACAACCATTGCCAACATCCACCAAAGCAAAGAGTTTATTGAGGCTAAAATTCTAGCCTTAAAAACAAGTTTTTTTAAAGTTGAAAACGACATCATTAATATTCAAAAATCAAAATTAGAAACTTTAAGTAATTTTGAAATTTATGAATTGTTTAAGCCTTATGGATTTTCTTCTTCTTCAGAAATTGTAAAAATTCTACAAGCACAAACAGGTAAAAAAACCTCATCAAACACACATACCCTTCTTGTTAACAGAGATGTAATTCTTTTACATCCAAATAGACATCAGGAAAAGGAAAGCTATTTAATCCATAATTTTAAAGAATTAGAAGAACTACCTATTCAACTAAGTATTTCATCAACAAAAACAGCATTAACACCTAAAACCATTGCATTGAATTTGGATAAAATTCAATTTCCTTTAGTACTGAGAAAATGGCAAGAAGGCGATTATTTTTACCCAACAGGAATGAGAGGGAAGAAAAAAATCAGCAAATATTTTAAAGATTTAAAATTATCTACTTTAGAAAAAGAAGCATGTTGGTTGCTATGTAATAGTCAGGATAAAATTATTTGGGTAATTGGACACAGAGCAGACAGAACACAAACCGAAAACACCGAGAAAGAAAACCTAGTTTATCTAAAAAAACAATGACATTTCTCAGTACTAGCCCACCTTGTTAACTCTTTAACTATTTAAATAGAACTGTATATTTTTTACTATATTTTTTCACAGTACACTGCCATGTTGTATCTTTATACAAATTAATCTAATAAAACATGTCTAAACAAACCAAATTAACAAGATTCAATGACAACGTTCTTGCTAAATACCAGGTTTACAATAGTGTTTTTTCTACCTTACCTTTTGATAGCGTAAGCAAAACAGGAACACTTTTACCTCTATTTAACGAATATTGTATTGAAGGTTTTAAAAGTGGTAAAACTCCCACAGAAATTGTAGACGAATTCTTTGACAAGTACAAAACTGGATCTACGGAAGAAGAAAAAATCAGTTTCTTATTCAAGTTCATTCAATATATTGAACGTCAAGTAGTATTATTTGATGCTATAGAAGATGCTGCATTCCCAATTGTAAATAACATGGCCGGTGTAGGTACCATGAGAAACATTAAGGAAGAAGCTAGCTCTAAACGTGTAAGAAAAGAGTTAAGACAATATTTAAATGAATTTAAAACTCGTTTAGTATTAACAGCTCACCCTACTCAATTCTATCCTGGAACCGTTTTAACTATTCTAACGGATTTACAAGAAGCAATTAAAAACGACGATTTAAGTTTAATTAAAAAACTATTAGCACAATTAGGTAGAACTACTTTCTTTGCTGATAAAAAGCCTAGTCCTTATGACGAAGCAATTAGCTTAATCTGGTACTTAGAGAATGTATTCTACCATTCAATTAGTAAAATTTACGATTATATTCAATCTCACTTATTTGATGGTGATGATATTGATAACGAAATCATCAACTTAGGATTCTGGCCTTGTGGAGATAGAGATGGTAACCCGTTTGTAACTACAGAAACTACTTTAAAAGTAGCTAGAAAATTAAGACAAACCATTCTTAAAAATTACTACAGAGATGTACGTCAGTTAAAACGTAGATTAACATTCCCTGGAGTTTTTGAATTAATGAATGAAATAGAATCTGCTTTATACGATAGCTGTATTACAGAAAATTCTCCTATTAGAATTTCTGTAGAATCACTGTTAAGCAAAATGACTTCTATTAAACAAACATTAAAAGAAGAGCAAAGTAATTTATTTATTGATGAAGTAGATAGCTTTATTAACAAAGTAAAAGTATTTGGATTCCACTTTGCAACAATGGATATTCGTCAAGATAGCCGTGTACACCACGACGTATTTACGGGTATTGTAAAAGAATTGCAAGAAAAAGGAGATACTACTTTCCCTGCAAATTACTTAGAAATGTCTCCAGACGAGCAAATTGAAGTATTAGCAAAGGTAAAAGGAAACATCAATCCAGATCAGTTCTCTGAAGAAATGGTTGTTAGAACTTTAGGATCTATTAGAGCTATTGGAACTATCCAAAAAGAGAATGGAGAAAAAGGTGCGAACCGTTACATTATTAGTAACAACCAAACAGCCTTAAACGTAATGGAAACATTTGCTATGTTAAACCTTTCTGGTTTTGACAATGGATTAAATGTAGATGTAGCTCCTTTGTTTGAAACAGTAGACGATTTAGAAATTGCTCCTGAAGTAATGAGACAATTATATTCTAATCCAGAATATCGTGCTCACGTAGCAAGTAGAGATAACAAACAGAACATTATGTTAGGTTTCTCTGATGGTACTAAAGATGGTGGATACTTAATGGCTAACTGGGGAATCTACAAAGCCAAAGAGGAATTAACCAAAGTATCTCGTGAATTTGGAATTAAAGTAATATTCTTTGACGGACGTGGTGGACCACCAGCACGTGGAGGAGGAAAAACTTCTAAATTCTACGCTTCTTTAGGTGATAATATTGAAAACAAAGAAATTCAGTTAACAATTCAAGGACAAACTATTAGTTCTAACTTTGGAAACTTAGATTCTTCTCAATACAACATAGAACAATTGTTAGGTGCAGGTATTACCAATAAGATTTTTAACGATCCTATGAATGCCTCTTTAACTAACGAACAAAAAGAATTGTTAGAAGATTTGGCAGAGTCTAGCTTTAAAGCTTACTCTGACTTTAAAAACCATGAAATGTTTGTACCGTACTTAGAAAGAATGAGTACTTTAAAATTCTATGGTAAAGCTAACATTGGATCTCGTCCATCTAAGCGTTCAAAATCTGATAAATTAAACTTTTCAGATTTAAGAGCAATTCCTTTTGTAGGATCTTGGTCACAATTAAAACAAAACGTTCCTGGTTTCTTTGGTGTAGGTACTGCATTTAAGAAATACGAAGATGCTGGAGAGTTTGATAAGGTTCAAGACTTATACAACAACTCTAACTTCTTTAAAACATTGTTAGAAAACAGTGTAATGTCTATGGAAAAATCTTTCTTTGATTTAACTAGATATATGGCTAAAGATGCTGAGTTTGGTGAATTCTGGAACATTATTCACGATGAATTTGAATTAACTAAGAGATTGTTATTAAAACTAACTGGTCACAAAGAGTTAATGCAGAACTATCCTGACGGAAAAGCATCTATTGCAGTTCGTGATTCTATTGTATTACCATTGTTAACTATACAACAGTACGCTCTTAGAGAAGTACAAATTATGAACAGAGAAGGAGTTCCTAACCCTACGCGTTTAGAGACTTTCGAGAAAATTGTAACTCGTTCATTATTTGGAAATACAAACGCAAGTAGAAACTCTGCATAATAAAAGCTTAGTTTCACTTACCTATTTAAAAAGCCTTTCTATTAATTAGAAAGGCTTTTTTTTACACACATAATAATTATACCTAAACAAGTATTAAAACAATACTTACCCAAACCAAAAAGAGCTGTAACAAATTGTTACAGCTCTTTTAAAATAATCCTTATTTTTATATAATAGATCTACCTAAACATTATAGAGCTACTTGGTGATAATATGTTTTTTCGTTTTTATCACTAGTTACCTTTAACAAGTAATTTTTTACTTCTTTAGCTCTAGGCACAATTAAACCTCTGTATTTTTTACTAAAGTTAGCTTTTACCTCATTACCATTAAAATCTACCAATTTAATACTAGAATATGTTCCGTTATATCTAACTAAAACTTCCGTTTTTGCTTTTCTAATAACAATATTTTTTCTAGAAGCATCACTATCTTTTCTCATAGTCTCAGCATATAATTCTGCTTTTGTCTTCGCTTTTTTCTTAATAAAATCAGCATCACTATCAATATCTTTTAACCCAGATAAAGATTCGTAACTATATATACTTCCTTGGTAATTATAACCTTGCCCTCTTCTAGTTTTAGCTACTGTAGTATAATCTGTTCCCACTTCGTTAGCTGGTGCTAACAAAGAAGCATCAATTCCGTTTAAAGCTCCATAACTCAACCCTAATGAGCTATAGTTTTGTCCATAAGATGTACCTACCAACAACAATACTGCGATTAAAATAAATTTTTTCATAATTATAACATTTATGTTTGAGACAAAGTTAGAGAACATCTACAACCTTCATCTTAACTTAATGTAAAATAAGAAGTAAGTAAGCATTTTAGTGAAGTTGATAAATTTAGGAGGTTAAATAAATAGCAAAAACGACTCCTTATTTTTTTTATTACATATTTGATAATTTATCATCTGTATTTTTAAATTATCTGTAGACTGTTAAAAAACAGGAAGCAAAAACAAAGCAATACAATGTTAATTTAATGTTAACAAACAAAAAACCCAATGCTTAAAGCATTGGGTTTCCCTCTTATTTTGAACAAGTTAGCTATTAATTTAATAAGCTCTCTTATTTTTTCCTTCGTAAAAGTTGATAAAAGCCTCGTTTACAACTCGTTTACCTCCATCAGTAGGATAATCTCCTGTAAAATACCAATCACCTGCATGATTTGGACAGGCTTTATGTAATCCTTCTATTGTTTGGAAAATAATTTCAACATCTGCATCAATATCAGAGGTCTTTAACATTTCAGAAATTTTAGCTGAGATTACTTCTGCAGTAAATGGCTTATAAATCTCCTTAACAAAGTTGGTAATACCAGCATCCTCTTTACTACGTTGCTTGATACATTTATTATACACATCTGTTACTATTTGATACTGACCTGTTTCTTTTAACAATTCAATAGCAGCTCTAAAAGCAATAAAATCACCTAGCTTAGCCATATCAATACCGTAACAATCAGGATATCTAATTTGTGGAGCAGATGAAACTACAATAATTTTCTTAGGTTGAGTTCTATCTAATATTTTGATAATACTCTTTTTTAAGGTAGTTCCTCTTACAATACTATCATCTATAATAACAATATTATCGTCTTTTTTAACAACACCATAAGTAATATCATATACGTGTGCTACCAAATCATCACGACTATCATCAGAAGTAATAAACGTTCTTAACTTAGCATCTTTAATCGCCAATTTTTCAAAACGTGGTCTTTGCGATAAAATAGTACTTACCTCTTCGGCACTTAAATTTTTACCTCCTGCTAAAATCTTTTCTGTTTTTTGACCATTTAAAAAGTCTTCAGCAGCTTCACACATTCCATAATAAGATGTTTCTGCTGTGTTAGGAATGTAAGAAAAAACAGTATTTTCTATATCTCCATCAATGCTTTTAGCAATTTGTGGAAACACTCTAACTCCTAAATCTTTTCTTTCTTTATAAATATCTGCATCACCTCCTCTAGAAAAGTAAATACGCTCAAAAGAACAAGCTTTCTTTTCTTTAGGCTCTAATATTTGCTCTATAGTAACTTTTCCGTTCTTTTTAGCAATAATAGCGTGTCCTGGATCTAATTCTTTAACCTTATCTATATCTACATTAAATGCAGTTTGAATTACTGGTCTTTCAGATGCTACAACTAACACCTCATCATCTTTGAAATAAAAAGCTGGACGAATTCCAGAAGGATCTCTCATTACAAAAGCATCACCATGCCCTAATAATCCAGACATTGCATACCCACCATCAAAACTGCGAGTTGCTCTTTTTAAAATTTCTACTAAATCTACTTTTTCTGCAATAATAGGAGAAGCTTCTTTTTTAGTATACTTTCCTTTTACTCCTTGATAGATAGATTCTACTTGATCATCTAAAAAGTGACCAATTTTTTCCATTACGGTTACCGTATCGGTACTTTCTTTTGGATGTTGCCCTAACTCTATTAATTCGTCTAACAACTGACCATTGTTTGTCATGTTAAAGTTACCTGCAACAATTAAGTTTTTATGTCTCCAGTTAGATTGACGTAAAAAAGGATGTACATTCTCTATAGAATTTCCTCCAGAAGTTCCGTATCTAGTATGACCTAAAAATAGGTTTCCTATAAAAGGAATGTTTTCCTCTTGCCAAGCAATATCATTCTTCTTATCCGGATTCGCTTCCATAGTATCGCTAATACGGTTGTTTATCTTTTTAAAGATATGCTGAATTGGTTGCTGTTTGTTAGAACGTATTCTACTAATGTATCTGCTTCCAGGGTTTACGTTAAACTTAATACTTGCAAAACCAGCTCCGTCTTGTCCACGGTTATGCTGTTTTTCCATTAGTAAATACATTTTATTTACTCCATAAAAAGCCGTTCCGTACTTTTCTTTATAATACTCTAAAGGTTTTAGCAACCTCACCATTGCAATACCACACATATTGTATCTTTTATTAATTTTGTTCTACTACTAGCTTAGAACGTTAATTTCATGCAAAATTACAAAGAAAATTTCGTTAAGTCCTTAAATTTCTCCAAACGCTGCGCTACCTCTTCTGTAGTTACCTCAGCAATACGCTTAACACCAAACTCTTCTACCGTAAAAGAGGCTAAATTAGAACCCCAAATAACTGCATTTTTAATGTTTTCAAAAGAAAGTTCTCCTTGTTGTGCTAAATAACCTGTAAATCCTCCTGCAAAAGTATCTCCTGCTCCAGTTGGATCAAACACATCTGCTAAAGGTAATGCTGGTGCAAAGAACATTTTATCTTGGTGAAACAACAAAGCTCCGTGTTCTCCTTTTTTAATTACCACATACTTAGGTCCCATTTCATGAATTACCTTAGCCGCTTTAACTAAAGAATATTCACCACTTAATTGTTGAGCTTCTTCGTCATTAATAGTAATTACATCTACCTTTTTTAACAACATTTTTAAATCATCCAAAGCAATATCCATCCAAAAATCCATAGTATCTAATACGACCATTTTAGGTTTGGTGGTCATTTGCTCTAACCCTGCATTTTGTACTAAAGGATGTAAATTTCCTAACATTACAATTTCTGCATCTTTATACTTTTCTGGAACCACAGGACTAAAATGCTCTAATACATTTAATTCTGTAACCAAAGTATCTCTCTTATTCATATTGGTATGATACTTTCCACTCCAGAAAAAAGTCTTTCCATCTTTTACAACTTCAATCCCATCAGTATTGATGTTTTTTCCGTGTAACAAATCAAAATATTCTTGAGGAAAATCATTTCCAACCACAGAAACTAATCCTGTATCTACATTCTTAAAATTACTAGCAGACAGTCCTATATAAGTACCTGCTCCCCCTAAAATTTTGTCTGTTTTTCCAAATGGTGTTTCAATAGCATCAAATGCTACTGTTCCTATAACCAATAGTTTACTCATGTGTTTGTTTTCAAAATTTAACTAGACCACAATCAATGTTTGTTGTAGTTGTATCCTAGCTTTATACTCAGTATCTTTGTGGCTGCAAAAATAAGTTTAAAATATGACTATCAAAGAAATACAAGAGGAAATTGTGGATGAGTTTGCAATGTTTGATGATTGGATGGAACGCTATGAGTATATGATAGAATTAGGAAAATCTGTTCCTGTGATTAATGATGCTTTTAAAACAGATGACAATCTTATTAAAGGATGTCAGTCTAAAGTTTGGTTACATTCTGAATTAAAAGAAGATAAGATTCAATTTACTGCAGATAGTGATGCTATTATTACCAAAGGAATTGTGGCTGTATTGTTAAGAGTTTTTAACAACCAAGCTCCTAAAGATATTTTAGAAGCTAAATTAGATTTTATTGACGAAATAGGTTTAAAAGAACATTTATCTGCCACAAGAGCTAACGGATTAGTGTCTATGATTAAACAAATAAAATTATATGCTTTAGGAATGCAAAGCAAACTAAACGCATAACCCCATAAAACAACTAGTATGAAACACGAAGAAACTGTAGAAATAGGAGATAAAATTGTAAATGTATTAAAGACTATTTACGACCCTGAAATTCCTGTAGATATTTACGAATTAGGCTTAATTTATGACGTTTTGGTAAACGAAAATAACGATGCCAAAATTTTAATGACATTAACATCTCCTAATTGCCCAGTAGCAGAAACAATGCCTAAGGAGGTAGAAGATAAAGTAGCTGCTTTACCCGAAATAAACAACGTAGAGGTAGAGTTAACTTTTGATCCTACTTGGACTCAAGACATGATGAGCGAAGAGGCTAAATTAGAATTAGGATTTTTGTAATTAGTACTGAATCATCAGTACAAAGTACATAGATAACGTATAGTTATTAGCATTCATAAATGCTATATACTAACGACTGTGTACTAAAGACTAATTTAACTATGGAAGAAATTGTAAACAGAGTAGCCAATAGCAATCTTAAAAACATAGATCTAGAAGATTTTTATCTACCTGGAGAACGTGTTTTGTTTGATATTAAAGACTGGTTGTTCCAAGAACTAATTCTAAAAGAAAAAGACTTTAGAGAAAAAGCAGAAACTTATGATTGGTCTCAGCTAAAAGACAAGTATGTAGCATTTACATGTAGTGCCGATGCGATTATACCATCTTGGGCCTATCTTTTATTAACATCTAAAGCAGCTACATATGTTAAGAAATGTGTGGTTGGAGACCTAAACTTATTAGAGACAGTTTTATATGTAGAAATTATTTCTATTTTTGACATAGGTCAATTTGAAGACAAACCTGTAATAATTAAAGGATGTGCAAACAAACCAATTCCGGAAACTGCCTATACTTTATTAATACAAAAACTGCTTCCTGTTGCCAAAAACATAATGTACGGTGAAGCTTGTTCTACCGTGCCTTTATTTAAAAAACAAAAACTAAACTAGATTATGAAAAAAATTACAATTTTAGCAATTGCTTTGTGTTCTTTTGTAAACTTTGCACAAGAAAAAGAAAGCAACTGGAAAAAAGGAGGAGTGTTCACTTTATTGTTTAACCAATCTGCTTTTAACAACGATTGGCAAGGTGGTGGAGTTAATAACATTGCTACAAGCGCAAGTATTAACTACGATTTTAATTACAAAAAAGACAATGTAGTTTGGGACAACAAAGTAATTTTAGATTATGGTTTAACTAAAATTGATGGTAATGAGAATGGATTTCAAAAAACAAATGATAAAATTGAAATTTCATCTTTATATGGTAAACAGGCTAACAAATACTGGTACTACTCTGCATACGCTAGCTTAAAAACTCAATTTGCTGATGGATTTAAATCTCCTGCGCAAACAACTAAAATTTCTACATTTTTCTCTCCAGCATACTTACAAGCAGGTCCTGGTATGTTATGGAAAAAATCTAACAATTTAAAAGTTAACATTACTCCTGCATCTGCTAGAGCAATTTTTGTAGATAGTGAATTTACAGCAACTGGTTCTTCTTTTGGTGTTGAACAAGGAGAAACAAGCCGTTTTGAGTTAGGGGCAAACGTAGCTGCTTACTACAAATTAGATTTGGTTAAAAATGTAAGTGTAGAAAACATTTTAAACTTATATGCTAACTATTTAGAAAATGCAGGAAATATTGATGTTGATTACACTTTAAACGTAGTAATGAAAATTAACGAATATTTATCTGCAAACATTGTTGCACAAGCAATTTACGATGACAATGCTGTTGCAGCCGTACAGGTAAGAGAAGTATTTGGATTAGGATTTAACTACAAGTTCTAAACCAACACGCACATAACTACAAAACCTCTAGATTTCTAGAGGTTTTTTTATGCAATAATATCTGCTATAAATTTTATCACTCCTAGCTAATTAACTAATTTAACAACTCATTAGAATTCTGATATTTAGACTATGAAAAACATATTTATAATTATTTTCTCTTTACTAATCTTATCTGCTTGTAAAGAAGAGCAAGAACTAAGTTCTGTAAATCCAATTAATTGGAACAAAAGAACAGCAACCATAAAACCAAACAACAATTTAGTTAGTGGAGCTAGTCACCTATCTGTTTATTCACAAATTTATAGTTACACAGAGCATAAAAAACACGGACTAACTGCTACCATAAGTATTAGAAATACCGATAGAAAAGACACTATTTACTTAAACAACGCTAGTTATTACGACACTCACGGAAAATTAATTAGATCTTATTTTAAGAAACCTATTTATTTAATTCCCATGGAAACTGTAGAAATTGTAATTGACGAAACAGACAAAGAAGGAGGTACTGGTGGTAATTTTGTTTTTGATTGGATGATAAAACCTAACCGTAACGAACCTCTGTTTGAAGCCGTAATGATTTCTACTTCCGGACAACAAGGTTTATCTTTTACCACACAAGGTGTTAAAATTCATTAAAATAAAAAATCCCGAACTAAAAAGTTCGGGATTTTTTATTTTAATAGACAACTAAGATTTCATCAAACAGCAACCTTTACTACTACTTTAATTACCTTAGAAGATTGGTTTATTTTAATACCAGGAGCATGCACATCTGTTGGATAAAAAACCATAAAGCTACCTGCTGATAATTTTATATTTTCTGCCTGTCCTTTGTAAAAAACAACATCTTTGTCTTGTAACAAATCTTCTGTTATTTCTTGATTGTTTAAAGGAGTAACTCCCACATATTCTTCTCCAGAAACTAGGTACTGAATATCTATATACTTTTGATGAGATTCTAATCTACAATCAACCTCTTCCTTAGTATCGTATGTCTGTAAAATTGCAAACACATCATCTCCATCAATTTTATAAACTCCCATTTCTAAAGCAGAAAAATCTGTATTAGAAATATAGTCAAAACCTAATGCTAATCGCTTACTTAAGGCTTTGTATATATTAGCATTTTCTAGTGTATCTAAAATCATTTGTATTTATTTTAATTGATTTCCATCTTCATCGTATTCAGAATACAAGTAGTTGTTATATGGAAAACGTTTTGCGTGAATTTCTTTTACCTTCTCAAAAACAGTTTCTTTAAACTCCTCCATGTTTTCTTTATTAATGGCAGAGATAAAAACAGAATCTTCTTCTAACTTAGACATCCAAGAACTTTTTAATTCTTCTAGCGTATAATGTCTTTCTGTTTTTTCGGTAACTAAATCATCTTCCTCAATTTCTTCATGCACATAGTTATCAATCTTATTAAAAACCATTAATGTTGGTTTGTCTGCACTTTCTATTTCTTTTAAAATAATGTTTACAGAATTAATATGATCTTCAAACGTAGGATGAGAAACATCTACTACGTGTAATAACAAATCAGCTTCACGCACCTCATCTAAGGTAGATTTAAAAGATTCTACCAACTGTGTAGGCAATTTTCTAATAAATCCAACGGTATCTGTCATTAAAAAAGGAACGTTTTTAATGACCACTTTTCTAACCGTAGTATCTAAAGTTGCAAACAACTTATCTTCAGCAAACACTTCACTTTTACTAATTACATTCATTAGCGTAGACTTACCAACGTTGGTATAACCAACCAAAGCAACACGAACCATTTTACCACGGTTCTTTCTTTGGATAGCCATTTGTCTATCTATAGTTTGTAATTTCTTTTTTAACAAAGCTATTTGATCACGTACAATACGTCTATCTGTTTCAATTTCTGTTTCTCCAGGACCACGCATACCAATACCCCCTTTTTGCTTATCTAAGTGAGTCCAAAGCTTGGTTAATCTTGGCAACATATACTCACACTGTGCCAAAGCTACTTGCGTACGCGCATAACTAGTTTCTGCACGTTGCGCAAAAATATCTAAGATTAATGTGGTTCTATCTAAAATTTTAATATCTAAAATTTTCTCAATATTTCGCGACTGGGCAGGAGATAGTTCGTCATCAAAAATAACGGTACCAATATCATGCGCATCTATATAAGCCTTAACATCTTCTAACTTACCTGTTCCTATAAATGTTTTAGGATGCGGCTTGTCTAATTTTTGAACAAATCGTTTTACAGATACACCACCAGCAGTGGTTACCAAGAACTCAAGTTCATCTAAGTACTCTGTAGATTTATCCTCATCTTGATGCTGTGTAATTACACCCACCAATACTGTTTTTTCCGAGGTTACTTTCTTTTCTTCTATCATGTTACAAATGTACATAATTCCCCCATTATCAATACTATCTGTTGGTGTTGATAATATTGGATTTTTATATAGATATTCATCAATCTTTCTTTGAAGAATATCATTAATAAAAGATATCTTTACGCATCCAAAAAAAATCCAAAAGTGGCAGAAGACAACTTATTTTCAATAGCTTTTTACAATACCGAAAACTTATTTGATTATAAGGATGATACCCATACTTTAGATAGTGATTACACACCTAGTGGTAGAAAAAAATGGGGACATTACAGATATCAACATAAGATTAATAAAATTGCCAAAGTAATTTCTAAGATAGGAACGGATGATTGTGTTTTTCCTCCCGTACTAATTGGATTGGCAGAAGTAGAAACCAAACAAGTTGCTTTAGATATTATTCATAGTGAAACACTTCGTTATTTAAATTACGATTGTGTGCATTACGAATCTCCTGATGAACGTGGAATTGATGTTGCTTTACTATATCACAAAGATTTTTTTGAACTTATTGATTCTGAAGCCATTCCTATTGAGGTTTTTGAACCTAACGGAGTAAAAGATGAAACAAGAGATATTTTATATGTAAAAGGAAATCTTTACGGAGAACTTACACATGTATTTGTTAACCACTGGCCATCTCGTAGAAAAGGGGTAGACAAAACACACTTAAAAAGAATTGCCCTAGCTAAAATTTTATCACAAAGAACAGATGAAATTTTAAAACAAGACCCTGATGCAAACATTTTAATAATGGGAGATTTTAACGATGATCCTAGCTCAGAAAGCATTCATAAATACCTTGTTTCAGATTCTATTATTAATCCTATGAACAAGCTTCATCAACTACAAAAAGGAAGTTTAGTTCATAATGGTGTTTGGCATTTATTTGATCAAATATTACACAGCAAAGCTTATACACAAGCTGAACAAACTCAATTTGTAAAATCTGAAATTTACAACAAAGAGTTTTTAACAGACTGGACAGGACGAGGAAAAGGCGAACCTTTACGAACTTACATTGGTAAATTTTACCGAGGTGGTTTTAGCGATCATTTTCCGGTATATGCTATTTTTAAAAAATAACGTACATTTAGTACAAACTGTAAGTGTTTGATATCAACTCTATTATTAAAATTAAAGCAACAACAAATAAATAGCCACGCTAATGGTTATTTAAAAGGGATATTTGCTTCCCAACGCTTACATAGTTTAGCACCATATTCTAGGGAAGATGAAAATGTGTTTTTCTCTACAGCTATTGCTTTTACACTACAAGAATATTTTGATGAATTATCTGAAGCAGACCAACTGATTGCCAAAGAAATCATAAAAAAAACACTTAAATGTTATCCTAGTTTTAAAAACTTTAAAGGAAAAAAAACCTATAATTTTTTTAAAACCAACCCTATGGATTTTTTTCCAAACGGGAAAATAATGAGACATTACAACTTTTTTAAATTGGCCGATGATTCTGATGACACCGTGTATGTATATTTAACAGATCACAAAAAACACAAACACGATTGGCTTAAAGAAAAGTTAGTAAAACATGCTAACGGTACACTTAAATGGAATTTTCATAAAAGAATAAATTACGGAGAGTTAAAAACCTACAATGTATATTTTGGAAAAAATATGCCTATAGAAACAGATGCTTGTGTTTTGTGTAACATTTTATTATGGTCTTTTAGAAATAAATTACCCAAAATTAAACAAGACAAAGATTCTATTACCTATTTGCTAAGAGCTGTGGCCTCTAGAGATTATATAAATTATCCGTATTTAATATCTCCTTGTTACCCAACTACAGCACAAATTTGTTATCACTTAAGTAGATTGATAAAACAACCTTTTAAAAACAACGAACTTGTTATTTTAAGACATTTATTAATTGATGATATAAAAACACTACTAACACAACCACAATCTTTTATCAATCAGCTTTTTTATCACATTTCTTTGTTAAACTTGGGCATAAAACCTAAAACAAAACTTAACTATCAACTAGATGATGTTTTAAAAACAACAGATTATTTCTACACCTCTATTCCGTTAATGATTCCAAAATTATGGGCTAGGAAACTTCAAAAATATAAATTAGTTAAGCTCTTAGGCTTAAGAACTAAATGCGATGGGTATACGGTTACTCTACTATTAGAGTACGAGATTTTAAAACAAAAAAAAGGTCTGTAAATATTTACAGACCTTTTTTATGAATTAGAAAACACTTATTTTATTTAACAAACTTAGCATTTCCTTTAATTGATTTATAAATATAGATTCCAGAAGCTAATCCAGAAATATCAATACTGTTACTGGCAGAACCTTGAGCTACAACTGCTCCTGCAATACTTAATATTTGGTAGTTTGCAGCATCTGTAACTAATAAAGAAGCTCCCGAAACTCTTACTCCAGTAGATTTACCTTTAATTCCTGCTGTACTTAAAGTATCATCTCCAACGATTACAATATCATTAACTTTTAAACCGATAAAACCGTCTTTATTAATATCTCCATTAGGTACAATATTCGCAGTATCTCCTCCGTAAATTAAACTTTTATCAGTTTGCCAATCAAAATCTGTTTTATCCCCAGAGTTAAAAAATCTAAGTTCGTAAAATAAACCACTGGCTAAATTAGATGAACTTCTAATTTGATGACCATTACCTCCGTTTGTGGCTAAATCATCTGCAGCAATCTCTGTAGGCCAAGTAAAAGTAACATCTATTGTTTGCTCTACACCGTTTGTATGAGGAATTGTAACACTAGGAAAACCACCTACAATATTATTATTTCCATTTCTTAGGTAAAAAGAAAATGTAGTTGTTATATCTGGATCCGTAGTTGGCTTATCTGTAGTATATCCTACAACAAAAGTACAAGACTGCCCTCTTGTTATGTTAGCAGGACTAGTTACACTTGTTATTGTAACAACAGGTTCTTGAGAAAACCCCACAACAGAAGATAGCAATAATGCAGAAAAAACCGCTTTTTTTAGTAATGTTTTAATCATAATTAGTTTTTTATTGAGTTATCCATAAAAATAACACAACAAAAAAGAATAATTTAACACAAAATTGACATTTGACAAATGTTTATCAACAAAAAAAAGCCATCTAATAAATAGATGGCTTTTAAAAAAAATTATGATTAAAATTAGATATTAGCAGCTAACCAGTCTCCAACTTCTTTAGTTCCATAAGATTTACCTCCATCAGCTAAGTCTTCAGTAACAACACCTTCAGCTAAAGCTTTGTTTACAGAGGCTCTAATTGCAGCTCCTTCTTCTTGTAATCCAAAGCTCTCAAACATCATAGCAGCAGATAATACTGTTGCCATTGGGTTTGCAATATTTAACCCTGTTGCTTGTGGGTAAGAACCATGAATAGGCTCAAATAAAGCAATATCAGATCCCATAGATGCAGATGGCATTAATCCCATAGATCCAGAAATTACAGAAGCTTCATCTGTTAAAATATCTCCAAATAAGTTTTCAGTAATTAATACATCATAAGAGTTAGGCCATTGTACCAAACGCATAGCTACAGCATCTACAAATTCATAAGCCACCTCTACTTCTGGGTAATCTTTTTCCATTGCTTGTACAGTTTCTCTCCACAAACGAGACGTTTCTAATACATTGGCTTTATCTACACAACATAATTTTTTAGAACGAGTCATTGCTAATTCAAAACCTTTTTTAGCCAAACGAGTTACCTCTTCTTTTGTGTAAACACAGTTATCAAAAGCAGTGTCTCCACCATCTCTTCTTCCTTTTTCACCAAAGTAAATACCTCCTGTTAATTCTCTTAAGAAAACTAAATCAGTACCTTCAATACGCTCTCTTTTTAATGGAGATTTATCTAATAAAGATGGAAAAGTAAAAGTAGGACGTACATTTGCAAACAACCCTAATGCTTTACGCATTTTTAATAAACCTTGCTCTGGACGAACTGTTGCAGTAGGATCATTATCATACTTTGGGTGACCAATAGCTCCAAATAAAACAGCATCAGAAGATTTACAAATCTCGTGAGTTTCGTCTGGGTAAGGTTCTCCAACTGCATCAATAGCAGCAGCTCCTGTTAAAGCAGGCTTCCAAGTTAATTCATGTCCAAATTTTGCAGCAATTGCATCAGAAACTTTTACAGCCTGATCAATTACCTCTGGTCCAATTCCGTCACCAGCTAATAATGCAATGTTTAATTTCATCTTGTAATATTTATGTCGTCATGCTATACATGACATTTGATTATATAATGTTCAACATTTTTTCGGTAGCCATAATTGCAGATACTGTTTGATCTGAATCTAAACCACGTGTTTTGTATTCTTTTCCTTTTAAACTCCAAGTAATTACTGTTTCACACAGTGCATCAGAATTAGAGCCTGGAGGAATACGTACAGCATAATCTGTAAGCGTTGGCAAAACTAATCCTTTTTTGTCATAAATTTTACGTAATGCTTTGATAAATGCATCGTATTGACCATCTCCACTAGCACTCTCTTCAATAGTTTCACCCTCAAAAGAAACAGCTACTGTTGTAGATGGTTTTAAACCTTTTGCGTGTGTTAACACATAAGATTCTACCTTTACTTTTTCTGCAATTGTATTAGAGTTTAATACATCAGAAATAATGTAGGGTAAATCGTTTTGTGTAACCAACTCCTTTTTATCTCCTAATTCAATTACTCTTTGAGTTACTAGCTTTAATTCTTCATCATTTAAGTTTAACCCTAAATCTTGTAAATTTTTCTGAATATTTGCTTTTCCTGATGTTTTTCCTAACGCATATTTACGCTTACGTCCAAAACGTTTAGGTAACAAATCATTAAAATACAAGTTCTTTTTGTTGTCACCATCAGCATGAATTCCTGCTGTTTGTGTAAAGACATTTTCTCCAACAATAGGTTTGCTTTCTGGAATTTTAAATCCCGAAAAGGCTTCTACCATTTTACTTACTTTGTACAATGCTTTTTCATTTACCTCTACTAAATAATCGGGCATAAAATCATTTACCACCGCAACTACACTTGCTAAAGGAGCATTTCCTGCACGTTCTCCCATACCATTTAAAGTTAAATGCAAACCATCAGCACCACCTTTAATAGCTTCCATTGCATTTGCTACACTTAAATCATAATCGTTATGACAGTGAAAATCTAAATGTAATGTTGGGTATTTATCTTTTATTTCTTTAATGTATTCAAAAGATTCTTGAGGAGTTAAAATTCCCAAGGTATCTGGCAACATAATTCTTTTGACTCCTTGAGTAGCAATAAAATCTAAATATTGATAAACATAGTCTCTAGAATTACGCATTCCATTAGACCAATCTTCCATATACACATTGGTTTCAATACCATTTTCTTTTGCTTCTTTTACAGAAGCAGAAATTTCAGAAAAATGTTGTTCTGGAGTTTTTCTTAACTGATGTTCTAAATGATTCATAGAACCTTTTGTTAACAAGTTTTGAACTTTGGCTCCAGCCTCTTTCATCCACTCAATAGAAGTTCCTTTGTCTACAAAAGTTAAAACTTCAATTTTATCTATGTGACCATTTTGACTAGCCCATTCTGTAATTTTTTTTACAGCATTAAACTCACCTTTAGAAACACGTGCCGAAGCAATTTCTATACGATCTACTTTTAATTCGTCCAACAACAATTGGGCAATGGTTAGTTTTTCGTTGGCTGCAAATGACACTCCAGAGGTTTGTTCACCATCACGGAGTGTTGTATCCATTATTTCTATTTTCTTTTGGCTCATAATATTGAAGCTAATTTTTAGGAAAGGAAAATTTTAATTACTGATTTACAATCATTTTAAACCAAACACCTCCTAAAAAATACAGAATGCAAATATAAAAAAAGCGTTTCACAATTAAGTAAAACACTTTTAAAATATCTAACAAAGTCTCTTTCTCAATTCCCTAAACATAAACCCAAAATCAACTCCATAAAAGCTTTTTTTATCCATCATAAAACTACCTGTTTAATCAGATACTATTAAAAAAAAGTATTCTAAAAATTTATACCTCAACAAAACACTTCTCAACAACATATATCTCATCATCTGAAAATCAATAAAATGACAAAATAAGATATCTTTTTATGATTGATAAAAGAAAATCATTAAGCGATAAGAGAACATCAACACCTTACAATCTTTATAGCTTTATAGTATTCTTAAAAAAAATTAAATCCTATTATGAAAAAACTAAAAAACTTATTTAAAATCTCTTTAATCATCACCTTATTAATATCCTGTTCTAAAGACAATGATATTTCTTCAAATGCTAATAAAATTATTTACGACATCTCCATTAACAAACAAAATTCATTTATTGATGGTGAAATATCACTAACTTTTAAAACCAATAGCTATGAAAGTATTACTGTAACTACAGATGAACCAAATATTACAATAACTCAATCTTCAGATAATGCTTACCAATTCTCATCAAGCCAAGCAAGTTCTGGGATTATAGAAATTACTTCTAATCAAGATAACACAACCCAAAAAGACCAAGTTTTTGTAAACTTTTTAGAACATGGAACAAACTATAAAACAACAGAAGGAGTTGAAATAGATGAAGACAACATCTACAAAATATTTTTAATTCACGGAGAACCAGAAGGAAAAAGCAGTTTTACCAATACAACAACAAATCAAAACACGGGAGTAACAACGTCCACTACCTATAATTATTGGTACTATTTCTCAAAAGGTTTTTATTTCACCTCTCTTAATTCAAACAACACCGTTATTAGTGTACGTTTAATGGCTAAGGATTGGACAGCTACAATTGAAAATGAAACCAGTAAAAACGGAGTCCCATTTTCTTATGATATTGATGGACTAGGTAGTTTTACTAACACTGGAGGTATATTAATGCAAGATGTAGTTAATAAATATGGTGAACCTAATGTAATTACTTCTGAAGGTTCTAATATCACCTATAAATACAATGATTTAAACAGTGCGATTTCAGGTAATCAATTTGCCTATTTTTATTTTGAATCTGATGATCCATATATATATACAGACAAAGAAGTTAGCTCAATTTTGATTGACTAAGAGATAACTAATTTCTATAAAAAAAGCGTTTCACAATTAAGTGAAACGCTTTTTTATTTATTGATAAGAATATTCTCGACTACGCTCGAATATCTTTGTTTTAGAAAGGTCTATTAGCTGCAAATTCAGTAATTTCTCCTTCAATGTTTTTTAAGTAATCAATATCATCAAATCCATTTAACATGTTATCTTTTTTATAAAGATTAATATCAAAAGATTCAGACTCACCTGTAGCTACTAAAGTAACTGTTTGGTTTGGTAAATCTACTTTGATTTCTGTTTTAGGATCTGCTTCAATTGCGTTAAACAATTTATCTGCAAACGGTGCTGAAACTTGCACAGGCAATACTCCAACATTTAAACAGTTGTTCTTAAAAATATCTGCAAATGCAGAAGAAATTACACAACGTAATCCAAAATCGTACACAGACCAAGCTGCGTGCTCTCTAGAAGAACCAGAACCAAAGTTTCTACCTCCTACTAAAATTTTAGATCCTGCATATTTTTCTTGATTTAATGGAAAATCCGCTTTAGGAGTTCCATCTGCATTGTATCTCCAGTCACGGAAAAAGTTAATATCAAAATCTACACGCTCAGTTGCTTTTAAGAAACGAGCAGGAATGATTTGATCTGTATCCACATTCTCAATAGGTAATGGATAAGCTGTACTTGTTAATACTTCAAATTTATCGTAAGCCATTGTATTCTATATTTAAGCGTTAGCGTTTAAAATTGTTCTTGGGTCTGTTACTACACCTTCTACTGCAGAAGCCGCAGCTACTAAAGGAGAAGCTAATAAAGTTCTAGATCCTGGTCCTTGACGACCTTCAAAGTTACGGTTAGAAGTAGAAACTGATAATTTTCCTGCAGGAATTTTATCATCGTTCATTGCTAAACAAGCAGAACATCCTGGCTCTCTTAATACAAATCCAGCCTCTTCAATAATCTTATCTAATCCTTCTGCCTTAATTTGATCTACTACTTTGTGAGATCCTGGTACCAACCATGCTGTTACGTGATCTGCTTTTTTACGTCCTTTTACAATAGAACAGAATCCTCTAAAGTCTTCTATACGTCCGTTTGTACAAGATCCTAAGAATACAAAATCAATCTTTTTACCAATCATAGTATCTCCTTCGTGGAAATCCATATAACCTAAAGATTTTCTGTAAGTATCTACACCACCTTCTACAGATTCTGCAGTAGGAATATCTTTTGTTACTCCCATTCCCATTCCTGGGTTTGTTCCGTAAGTAATCATTGGTTCAATATCTGCTGCATCGTAGTTAAATTCTGCATCAAATTCAGCTCCTTCATCCGTAGATAAAGTTTCCCAATATTTCATTGCTTTGTCCCAATCAGCTCCTTTTGGAGTTTGAGCACGACCAGCTATGTAATCATATGTTTTTTGATCTGGAGCAATCATACCACCACGAGCACCCATCTCAATAGATAAGTTACACACAGTCATACGACCTTCCATAGTCATATCTTCAAAAACATCTCCTGCATATTCTACAAAGTAACCTGTAGCTCCAGAAGTAGTTTGCTTAGAAATAATGTATAAAGCAACATCCTTAGGAGTTACTCCTAATCCTAATTTACCATTTACGTTAATACGCATAGCTTTAGGCTTAGACTGCATAATACATTGAGTAGATAATACCATTTCTACTTCAGAAGTACCAATACCAAAAGCAATAGCTCCAAAAGCACCATGTGTAGATGTATGAGAATCTCCACATACAATAGTTGCTCCAGGTAATGTAATTCCATTTTCTGGTCCTACTACGTGTACAATACCATTGTTAACATCTCCTAACCCCCAGTGAGAAATTCCATGCTTTTTAGCATTTCTTTCCAAAGCATTTAACTGATTTGCAGATAAAGCATCTGCTACAGGTAAATGTTGGTTCATAGTTGGTGTGTTGTGATCTGCCGTAGCGAACGTACGGTTTGGATACAATACACTGTTTCCTCTACTTTCTAATCCTAAAAAGGCTACTGGACTCGTAACTTCATGGATAAAATGACGATCGATAAAGAACACATCTGGTCCGTCTTGTACGTGACGTACTACATGTGAATCCCAAACTTTGTCAAATAATGTTGTTGCCATATTGTTTTCGACTTATTTATTGTTTTCTATTATGGTTGCAATTCAATGAATTACAGGTCGGCAAATTTACAAAAAAAGGGACTATAACCTATTAGACTGGCTCTAAATTATTACGATGCCCAAGAAAGACTACATCCTTGTTTAAAATTCAAAATTATATAGTTTACTATTTGTTCACAAGTGTATTCTATATGTACCTTTATCATACCCAAACCTAAATGATGAAATATTTAAAGTGCGATAGTTGTAAACACGACAACTTGTTAAATTCTGAATATCAAATTTTCTGTGATGCTTGTGGAAAAAAACTTAGCAACAACTACAAAACATGGCAAAAAAAGCACCCAACCAAAAGTTTTGAAGATTTTACCAATGAGGTAGGTGTTCATAAAACTGCCACTAAAAAAAGCAACAACAAACTTACTTTTAAAAAAGTATTGCAAATTTGCTTTATTGTTGTTTCTATAGGGGTTGGAGCTTATTTTGGAAAAAATTACAGTGCCAATGTGTTTAGTTTTTTCTACGAATATGCTTTTCCTGTTTCCGAACTTTTAGACAAAGAATGGGGAAAACAATTTTTTATGGGAAATAAAGTAGCTATTGAATCTCCTTATTGGTTAGAAAAACAAGAAGATGAAATTCCTATTCCGGCAGAAGTAAAAAAACTTATTAAAGAAATGGACTACTATGTTTACAACAACTTTGCTGGATTTGGAGCAGTTGTTATGACTAGTGTTTACGACAAGGCTATAGGTAAATTAAATGCAAAAGGAGCTGGTGATGGAGCTATTCTACAAACTTACCAAGCATTAAACGGTTCTGATTTATTTTACAATGACGAAACCATTCAAATAAATAATTATCCTGCTGTTTTAAAAAAAGGAACCTTTATGAGCGATGGAAATGAAGTACATTTTAAGAGTGTTGCCTGTATTAAAAACGATTTAACGCTTATTTATATGATTACTTTTTGGGCAAACAACAATAAAGACTACGAACTACTAACAGATAGAATGATTGGTTCCTTAGAGATCTATTAACACCTATAAAGCAATTGCATCATAAATCTGAACCTTGTTCCACAGGTTAGAAGCTTCTTCTAAAAACAAAGCATGTGCAGGTTCTTTTTGATACAGTTCATGCTTTTCTTCACTCTCAAAACTCACCAACAAACAGTAAGTATAACTATTATCTACCACTTCTCTGTCTGTATGTGCAGGTTTGGTAATACACGATGTTTTGATGTATACCGAAGCATCTAAGAACTTTTGCAAAGCAACTTCAAACGTTTTACAGTCTTGTTTGTTTTCTGGTTCTTTTAACCAAAAATACACACTATGATAAAATCTTTTATCTTCCATACTTTCAGCTATTTATTTACCTGCTACAATTAATACAATTTCACCTTTTGGAGGTTTGTTTGTATAATGTTCTGCCAATTCCGTAACAGTTCCTCTACGAGTTTCTTCAAACATTTTAGTTAATTCTCTGGATACCGAGGCCTGTCTATCTGCTCCTAAATACTCCGCCAAATGGCCTAATGTTTTTACTAGTTTATGAGGAGATTCATACAAAATAATGGTTCTATCTTCTTCTGCCAATCGTAACAACCTAGTTTGACGACCTTTTTTTGCAGGCAAAAAACCTTCAAAAACAAATTTTTCGTTAGGCAAACCACTATTTACCAATGCAGGCACAAAAGCTGTAGCTCCCGGCAAACAATCTACCTCTATATTATTTTGAACACAAGCACGTGTTAATAAAAATCCTGGATCGGAAATAGCAGGAGTTCCTGCATCAGAAATTAAAGCAACTGTAGTTCCTCCTTTTATTTTTTGAATTAAACTTTCTACAGTTTTATGTTCGTTGTGCATATGGTGGCTTTGCATGTGAGTTGTAATCTCAAAATGCTTCATTAATTTACCACTGGTACGCGTATCTTCTGCCAATACTAAGTCCACTTCTTTTAAAACTTTAATAGCTCTAAAAGTCATATCTTCTAAATTTCCAATAGGTGTTGGGACTAAGTATAATTTCATCTTTCTTAATATTATTACATTGACTTTTAACAGTAAAGTTAAGTCAATAATTTATTGCTTAATAATTCTTTTCACAATCTTTCTACCTTCGTTTTCTATCAACAAAATATAAACACCTGAAGCTAAACTACTAAAATCTAATTCTTGTGTAAAAATAGTATCATCATCTGTGCTTTCTTTAAGAAACATCAGTTTACCCTGACTATTAAACAAAGTCATTTTAACAATTCCTTCTGCAAAACCTATTATTGAGGTTTTATTGATAACAGGATTTGCATCTACTACAAAATCTTTTAAATCTTTATTACTATACAAGGGACTATTTGCTCTTATAGATGATAGTAACTCTACTCTTCTAGGAGAGTTTTTTAACACGGCAATCATTCTATTTTTTTGATCTTGTGTAAAAGTATCCATACAACTATCGTTGGTATAATCCATATAGTTCTGCACCATATCCTCTCCTAAACCATCATTAAAACAAGTATCATACGTGTTACAATCGTAATGTTCTTCTGTGGCATTTGGAGTATCTAAACAATAGTCTCCATTTTCACAAGTATCTGTATCTCCCCAAATATGTCTTAATCCTAACCAATGCCCTACTTCGTGAGTAGCAGTTCTTCCTTGATTGTATACATCATTTAAACTAAAAGATCCATCGTTCTTATTTATAGTTCCAAAAGCATCGTAAGAAATAACTACACCGTCTGTGCTAGCAGCTCCTCCATTAAGTTCTATACCTTGTAAACCAGAATTACTAGGAAATTGAGCATAACCCAAAACACCATTTAAACCATCTTCGTCTGTTTCTTTTCCTCCAAGTCTAAGTACCCATAAATTTAAATATTGAGTAGAATCCCATTGTGTAACAGCTTTTACTTGCTGTACATCTTCATAGGTTTCCCAATCATCACCTCCAGAACCATTGCGAACTTTATTTGTATAAGGGGTTATTTGATGCCTTATAACACCTGTTGTTTCCAACCCATCCACATCTTGTTTGGCTAAATAAAAATTAATTCCAACATCTACAGCAGCTCCTGTTGAATTGATTCCCCCTGGAGTTCCTAACATTCTTCTATAATCCTGATTTAAAACCTCTATTTGTGATTTTGCCTGAACATCTGAAATATTTTCTCCTACAATATTCCCCACACTATTAACATCATCTCCATTATGGATAATATGAATGACCACAGGAATGTTATAGACCTCTGCAGCTAATCTGCCATTTGCCTTGCTCTTTTTTACTTGAGCAACTTTAGCAGACATCCAAGATTCAAATTCTTTTTCCGAAGGTTTGTTTGAATATTTTTCTGATTGTTTTTTTTCGTACTCTACTGTAGCGCACCTTACAAAACCTGTAATTGCTTTAGCCCTACTGTTTGCTTGGATAATATTAAAACCTGAATTATTTTGAGCAAATACAGAATTTACACCTAAAAAAAAGAGCAAAGAAACTATCTTAAACACAAACGTATAACAGTTTATAATACTTTTTTCAGATTTATAAATTTGGATTTGTTTCACAAAAAAACTTCTAGTGTTAGGCTTTAAAGTTCTGTAAAACATCTGCAATTTTTCGGTTATCAGACAATTGTGGAATCTTATTTTGACCTCCAAACTTCCCTATCGACTTCATGTATTCGTGAAATCCTCCTTTTTTAACCTTTGTAATTACCAAAGGTTTTAAAACACTTCCTGTAATTAAATCAAAATAATAAATATTTTGTTCTTGCATAGATTTATCCATCTTAGCTGCTAATGCTTCCAAATCTTCTGGTTCGTTTTCAAACTCAATAAACCATTCGTGATAAGGCAATCCACTTTCCGGAGCTACTTGTGGTGCAACCGTAAATTCACTCACAGTAATATTTGTTCCTACAATGGCATCATTCAATGCTTTTTCTACTTCTTTTCCAATTACGTGTTCTCCAAAAGCAGAAATAAAATGCTTAATTCTACCCGTAACTTTAATTCTATAAGGAGCTAATGAGGTAAATTCCACAGTATCTCCAATATTGTACCCCCACAAACCAGCAGATGTATTTAAGATAATTACATAGTTAACTCCTAACGCTACTTCTCCAATAGATAGTCTTGGCGGATTTTCATCAAAGAATTGATCAGCAGGAATAAATTCATAAAAAATCCCACTATTTAACTGCAACAACATTCCCTTTTCTGTTTGAGAATCTTGATAGGCTATAAATCCTTCTGAAGCAGGATACAATTCTATATAATCTATTTTTTTACCTATTAAACTCTCGAACTTATTTTTATAAGGTTCAAAATTAACCCCTCCATAAATAAAGAAATTAAATTTTGGAAATAACTCTGCAACCGTTTTTCCTGTTTTATCGTACAAACGCTCAAAATACATTTGTACCCATGATGGAATTCCACTAATTACAGACATTTCTTGATCTATGGTTTCATCAACAATAGCATCTACTTTTGTTTCCCAATCTTCAATACAGTTTGTTTCCCAACTTGGCAATCTGTTTTTTTGTAAATATTTAGGTACATAATGCGCTACAATTCCGCTTAAACGTCCTAATTGTACTCCTTTTAAATCTTTAAGAATTGGGCTTCCTTGTAAAAAAATCATTTTACCATCTACAAAACTAGCATCTCCTGTTTCTGCAATGTAAAACAACAAAGCATTTCTAGCTGCTTTGATATGCGTAGGCATAGATTCTTTGGTAATTGGAATGTATTTTGCTCCAGAAGTTGTTCCTGATGTTTTGGCATAATAGAGAGGTCTTCCTGTCCATAAAACATCCGATTCTCCTTCTACCATTCTATCTACATAAGAACGAATTCCTTCGTAATCGTTTACAGGAACATTATTCTTAAAATCTTGGTAATTTTTTATTTGCTCAAAATTATGATCTTTTCCAAAAGCCGTATTTTTTGCCGTTTTAATTAAATACTGAAACGTTTTTTCTTGGGTTTCAACAGGGTTGCTTGCCCACTTGTATACTTGCTTACGAATTACCTTTGCAAAAGGCAATGCAATTTTTGATTTGATACTCATTCTTAAAACTTCATAAAATTAGTTGGATCTACTGGATATCCATCTTTCCACATTTCAAAATGAAGGTGTGGTCCGGTAGTTAACTCTCCTGTAGAACCTACGTTTGCAATAATTTGGCCAGCTTTTACAAGCTCACCTTGAGATACATTTATTTTGCTGTTGTGTTTGTAAACTGATACAAAATTATCAGTATGCAATAATACAATTACATATCCTGTTTCTATAGACCATTCTGCAAAAACAACAACTCCATCTGTAGTTGCTTTTACCGAGGCTTCTTTAGCAGTAGCAACATCTATTGCAAAATGTTTTTCCACCGCATTAAATTCTTGAGTAATATTACCAATAGCTGGTACTACAAAAACTTTTGTTGTATTTGCTCCTTCGGATCCAAAAATACTAAAGCGTTCTTCTCTTTCTACTTTTTCTCTAAAAACAGAATCTAATCTAGAAGTTTCTAACGATTGTATTTCTTCCTCCGTTAAACCTTCTTCATCTGCAATAGCAACAATACTACTAAAAGCATCAATAGTATCTATTTCAAAACCTTTATATCTTTCTTTTAAAGACTCTATGGTTTTATTTTTTTGTTCTAATAGAGAATATAATCTGGCCAATTTGTTATGAATGGAATCGTTATTGGTTATTCCTGTTTGATACACAGATTCTCCTTCTTTGGTTACATAAGGCAATGCATCCATCTCTATCGCTTTGTCTCCTATCAAAATAGGTTTCATAGATTCTGTATACAATTCCAAAGCGTGCATTTTTTGCTCAATAGAATCTAACTGAAAATTTAAAGAAAGTGCATCTTTTTTTAATTGAGGAGATTCAAAACCTGGAATATATTCTTTTAAAGGGGTGTAAATAATCAATCCAGAAGTAATAACTATTAAAAACAGACTAAACAAACCTCCAAATACAAAAACATTTAAACGTGTTAATTTAAAAGAGAATTTCTCTTCAAAAGAATCTTCAGTCAAGACTACCAATCGGTATTTCTTAACTAACTTCTTTTTTATTTTTCCTCTTTTTTCTTTCATGTATCTTAAATCTAAGACTTTTATAATGCCCTAAAATTCTAACGAGCAAATGTACTATTATCTTGTTTATTTATAAAAATTCATTAAATCTATATATTCCCAAACCTGAGGTGTTAACAAATGTTTTACACTTTTATTGTTTTTAATGGCATTTCTAATAAATGTAGATGATATTTCTACTACCGGAGCTTGTACTATATGTACCTTAGGATGTGTAGCTAAGCTATTTTCTTTGATTGTATTTCCAATTCTTGGATACACATACACTTCATATTCTTCTAAAATAACCTCGTAGTTTTTCCATTTGTGAAAAGATTTTAAATTATCCTCTCCCATAATAATGGCAAATTCGTGTGTTGGATATTTTTCTGAAATATGCACCAAAGTATCAATCGTATAATTTGGCTGTTTTAATTTAAATTCAATATCCGTTGGTTTTACATGCTCATAAGATTCCGTTGCTTTGTAAACCATTTCTAAACGATGATGATTTTCTAACAACGTACTTTTCTTTTTATGAGGATTGTGAGGTGTAACCACCATCCAAACCTCGTCCATATCGGTATAATGCAACATATGATTTGCCAGTATTACATGTCCAACATGCACTGGGTTAAATGTTCCAAAATACAAACCAATTTTCATGAATTACTTTTTTATAAATTCAGAAACCATATTGTAGGCATCTTGTTTTGCTACAGACAAATCGTTGTTAATTAAAACAGTGTCAAACTTTTTTGCAAAGTCCATTTCTTGAGCGGCTTTGGCAACACGCATTTTAATTTTCTCTTCGGTTTCTGTAGCTCTTCCTCTCAATCTTCGTTCCATTTCTTCTAAAGAAGGTGGTTGTACAAAAATTGCCAACGTTTCTTTTGGAAATTGTTTTTTAATATTCAATCCTCCAACCACATCAATATCAAAAATAACGTGCTTTCCTTCTGCCCAAATTCTTGTAATTTCAGACTTTAAAGTTCCGTAAAAATTGTCTTTATAAACTTCTTCCCATTCTAAAAAAGCATCTCCATCTACCTTAGCTTTAAAATCTGCAGCAGATAAAAAATAATAATCTTTTCCGTGAATTTCTCCTACTCTTGGCTCACGAGAAGCTGCTGAAATAGAAAAATCTAAAGGCAAATTTGTTTCTGATAACAAATGCCTTACAATGGTGGTTTTTCCAGAACCAGAAGGTGCAGAAAACACAATTAATTTTCCTGAAGCCATTACAATACGTTTAAAATTTGTTCTTTAATTTTTTCTAACTCATTTTTCATTTGCACAACAACCTGTTGCATGGGAGCGTAGTTAGATTTTGAACCTGTAGTATTAATTTCTCTTCCTATTTCTTGAACAATAAATCCTAATTTTTTACCATCAGAAACTTCATTATCCAATTCTTTTAAAAAGTACTCTAAGTGATTTGTCAAACGAACTTTTTCTTCGTTAATGTCTAATTTTTCTAAATAGTAAATTAGTTCTTGTTCAAATCTATTTTCATCAACAGTTACTTGTAAATCATCAATAGCCTTGCGTAATTTTGCCTTTACAGCTGCCATTCTATCCTCATCGTGTTGATTGATTTCTACAGATGAATTTTGAATATTCTGAATACGCTCTCTAAAATCCAACTCTAAAGAAGCCGCTTCATCTTTTCTAAATTGTACCAAAGCTTCTAAAGCTTCGTTAATTCCCGTTTCAATAACTCCCCATTCTGCAGGATCTAATTCTTCACGTTCGGTTTTTAAAGTATCTGGCAAACGCATAGCCATTTCTAACAATTCAACATCAGAACCTGTTGCAATTTGTTTTAACTGATTCATATAATCAGCCACCACATTTACGTTTACTTTTGTTTGAGATACCTCCGCTGTCATTTCTACATAAATAGAAAAATCTACCTTTCCTCTAACCACACTATTAGCAATGGTTTTGCGAACATTAATTTCTTTTTCTTTATAGTATTGAGGCATACGAACGCTTAAATCTAAATTTTTACTATTTAAAGATTTAACCTCTATTGTTACCTTTTTGGTTGGTAATTGCACAATTGCTTTCCCATACCCTGTCATAGACTGTATCATGTATCCAAAAAATTTGGCTGTAAAAATACGTATTTTAAGGCGGATAGCCTTACTGCTACTCTCTAAGTTTCTTTTGCGCTTCTTTTGGCTGTGAACTCACCAAATAAACTCCTAAAAAAACAGCTAAAGAACTTAATACTTTTGCTATAGATAATTCATCAGCACCTACAGACAATGCAAACAAACTAGCAATTACAGGCTGTGTATAAATAAAAGCACTAACCGTAGTTGGCTTTAATTGTTTTAACCCATAAAGGTTAAACAGAAAATTAAAATAAGTAGCAAAAACTACTACATAAGCAATTGTCCAATAAATATTTACAGGAATCTCTTGCCATTCCACCTCTAAAACCTCGTGAAACACAAACGGAGTCATAAACAACAAGCCAAAAGTATACAGCCATTTTACAAAAACAATAGGATGGTATTTGGCAATCATTTTTTTAGCTAAAATTAAATACAATGCATAGCCCGATGCATTTACAAACACCAACAAATTCCCCAAAGGAATATTTACTGCATTTACTGAATTTTGCGCTCCAGAAGTTGTTAAAGAATAAGCTCCTAACAAACCAATTAAAATTCCCAATGCTCTTTTCCAATTTAACTTTTCTTTTAGAATAAATAAAGAAAACACAAATACTAGAATAGGAGTTGTTACCATAATAACCGCTCCGTTTATAGGAGTTGTTAAACTAAGCCCTTTAAAAAAAGACAAAATATTAATAACAATAGCTATAATAGACAACAAAGCAACGGGTAAAAAATCCTTCTTTTCTAAGGGTGATGATTTTATAAAAAACGAAGTAATCCAAAATAAAAGAGTGGCTGCACAAATACGAATCCACACCAAAGCATAGGAAGACATACAACCTGGCATTATTTCTTTTACCAACGTATAATTTATTCCATAAAAAATTGCCGTGCTAAAAACAGCTAATAAAGCTAGATTCCTTTTACTCATAATGATTTAAATCTACCACAAAGATGCTAAGAAATTTGCGATAGCTAGGCTTAAACATCCGCAGAAAATAATTAAATTCGTTGCATGCAAAACAAAAAGCACCTTTTAGTAATTCGTATGTCTGCCATGGGAGACGTAGCAATGACAGTTCCTGTAATTAAAACATTGTTGTCTCAGCATCCAAACCTAAAATTCACTGTAGTTTCCAAAGCTTTTTTAAGACCTCTTTTTGATGGTATTGAAAATGTAGATTTTTACGCAGCCAATACAACCGGAAAACACAAAGGAACCATTGGTATTTACAAACTTTACAAAGAATTAAAAAAATTAAAGATTGATGCCGTTGCGGATTTACACAATGTTTTGCGTTCTAAATTGTTAAGAACTCTATTTAAAATAGACGGAACTCCTACTGCTTTTATTGACAAGGGAAGAGCCGAAAAAAAAGCATTAACCGCGTTAAAAAACAAAGTTTTTAAACCTTTAAAAAGCACTCATCAACGTTATGCAGATGTGTTTGCAAAATTAAGCTACGCTATAAATCTTTCTACCTCGTCTTCTTTAAAAGAAAAAGAAGAATTATCTAAAGAATTAAAAGCACTAATTGATTATCAGCCTTTAGAAAAAATTATTGGAATTGCTCCTTTTGCTGCGCACGAGGGTAAAAAGTATCCATTAGAACTAATGGAAGAAGTTATTAACGAACTAGCTAAAAACTACAAAATTTTATTATTTGGAGGAGGTGCATCAGAAACAACTGCTTTAACAGAAATCAGTAAAAAATATAAAAACACATTTTGCGTTGCAGGAAAAGTAAAATTAAAAGAGGAACTTTCTCTTATTAGCAACTTAGCTCTTATGATTAGTATGGACAGTGGAAATGGTCATTTTTCTGCATTATTTGGTGTTCCTACTATTAGTATTTGGGGTGCTACACATCCTTACGCAGGCTTTACTCCTTTTCTACAAGATAAAAATTGCATTTGTGCCAACAGAGAGCAATTTCCTTTGCTACCTACATCTGTTTACGGGAATAAAATAATTCCTAATTACCAACGTGTTATGTATTCTATTGCCCCTAAAATAATCATTCAAAAAGCTTTATCTTTATTAAAATAGATTTGTTAATAAAGTTTTTAATCATATAGGTACTTTTTTAATACAATTCTTTAATTTTGAACCTCAATAAATAAATGAAGATATGCAAGTAACAGGAAAAATTAAATTAATTAACGAAACGCAAACATTTGGAGCTAGCGGATTTAGAAAGAGAGAGTTAGTAGTAACTACTGATGAACAATATCCACAGATGTTAATGATTGAATTTGTACAAGATAAAGTAGATCTTTTAGATGCTTACAAAGTAGGACAAGATGTTACTGTTTCTATCAACTTAAGAGGTAGAGAATGGATTAACCCAGAAGGAGTTGCTAAATATTTTAACTCTATTACAGGTTGGAGAATTGAAGCGACTGCACCTGCTGCACAAGGAGGAGAAGCACCTGCTACTTTTGAAACTACTTCTATAGCACAAAACGAAGAACCAGATGATTTACCTTTCTAAGAAAGATGAATTTCAACCATATTTAAAACGCTTTCAATCTTTATTTGAAAGCGTTTTTTAATTTTACACCTATGTATTTTCTAGATCCAAATTCAATAGAATTCCCACATCCATCTTTAGCTACCGAAGAAGGTTTACTAGCTGTTGGTGGAGATTTGTCTACAAAAAGATTAATGGCTGCTTATGAAAAAGGGATTTTTCCTTGGTTTTGCGAAGGAGAACCTATTTTATGGTACAGTCCAACTTGGAGAATGGTTATTGATCCTAGACATTTTACTCCTTCTAAAAGTTTAAAACAAACTCTTAAAAAAGAAACCTTTACCGTTACTTTTAGTCAAAACTTTAAAGAAGTAATTTACAACTGTAAATCTATTGATAGACAAGATGGGTTAGGTACTTGGATTACCAACGATATGGAAAATGCCTATATTGAATTACACAAATTAGGCATTGCAAAATCTGTAGAAGTTTGGCAAGACAATACCTTAGTTGGCGGATTGTATGGAGTAGACCAAAACAATGTATTTTGCGGAGAAAGTATGTTTAGCAAAGTAAGTAACGCTTCTAAAGTTGCTTTTGCTTGGTTATGTAACTATTTAGTAGAAAATAACTATGATTTACTAGATTGTCAAGTTCATAATGATCATTTAGAAAGTTTAGGAGCTTATGAAATTCCTAGGCAAGAATATTTAAATATCTTGCAGAAAAAATAACATTTAGTACAGCATTTAACTATGAACTACTACAGTCTTCTTAAAATTAACAACCTAATTAAGAATCCTAGATTAAAATTCTTAGGTTTATTATGCTTCCATATTTTAAAGAAACGATACATTTCAGTTCAGTTTGACCCTGTAAATGCCTGTAATTTAAGATGTAAAATGTGTTATTTTACAGACAAAGATTACGTTAAAAAACTAAAAGGATTATTTCCTAAAGAAGAACTTCCTCTACTTTCTAAAGCGGTTTTAAAAAGAGCTGCAAAACTACAAGTTGGCTGTGGAACAGAGCCTACTTTATATAAAAATTTAGATGATATTTTTATACTAGCTCAGCAAGCAAAAGTACCATACATATCTATGACTACTAATGCAAATTTAATAGAAAAAGACACGCTTAGAAATTGGGTTCTACACGGATTAAATGAAATTACGGTTTCGTTGCACGGAGTAACCAAAGAGAGTTATGAACATTTTATGGGCAAAGGTAATTTTGATAGATTTCTACTTTCATTGCAATACATAACAGAAATTAAAAAAGAATTTCCCGACTTTAAATTAAGAATAAACTACACCTTTAACGAAGACAACTTTTTAGAACTAAAAGACTTTTGGAAAACTTTTAAAGACATCAATATAGACTACCTACAAATTAGACCTATTGATAAAATTGGAAACACAGAATACAACAACTTTTCTTTAGAAAAAATTCTTCCTGTTTATAACGAAGTATACACCCTTGTAAATAAAAAAGCAATAGAACACAACACTATTTTAATTGCACCAAAACTAGACAGATTAAATTACAAACAGTCTATGAACAGTGTAATTAGACCTTTTACCTATTGCTACATTTCTCCGCTAGTTTTTTGGCATAAAGACTTTAATTGGAAACAAGAAACCTACAATCAATATTGTAAAAGAACAGGATTTACTTCCCAAATGATTCGATTAATTTTCGCTAAAAACGCTACTATTCAAGCACTACAAAACAAGTCTTTAAACTACGACATTAATTAAATACTCTAGAGATTTGTTTCTCAACTCAAACCCTTATCTTTGAGCCGTTTTTAACTCAAAAGAGTAAAACCAAAGAATAAACATAGCAACATGGATATTAAAAATGCACAGCTTGACGTAGACAAGTGGATTAAAGAGCACGGTGTTCGTTACTTTAACGAACTAACCAATATGGCTCAACTAACCGAAGAGGTTGGAGAAGTAGCTAGAATTATTGCTCGTAGATACGGAGAACAATCAGAAAAAGAAAGCGACAAAAACAAAGATTTAGGTGAAGAATTATCTGATGTTTTATTTGTTGTTTTGTGTTTAGCCAATCAAACAGGAGTAGATTTACAAGCTGCTTTTGATGCTAAATTAGACTTAAAAACAAAACGTGATCACGATCGTCATCACAACAATCAAAAATTAAAATAATGGCAAATCAAAAAATACAAAAAGTAGCAATTACTCCAATTTGGAAACTTGCCCTTAGATTTATGATTTCTTTTGGATTTATTTTGGCAATTGTATTAACTGCTGCCGAATTATTTAGAAACGGAAATTTAAACGCAGTTTCACAAAGTTTTAAAGATGGAACTTGGATTACTTTTGTTGGAATTAGGTTGGCAATTATTACAGGATATGGATTTGTAATGGCTTTTTTAACCAAAAGAAAAGCTAAAAACACTTTATAAAATGGCACATGCAGATATAGGAACTAAATTCCTAAAACAATACAACGGATCGGTAAACGATGCTTTTCAAATTACAGGATCTAAAAGTGAAAGTAATCGTTTATTAATTTTACAAGCATTATACCCTAGTATAGAAATTAGCAACTTGTCTAATTCTGATGACACGAACCTAATGTTAAACGCATTAAATTCATCAGAAAAAGAAATTAACATAGGCCACGCAGGTACTACCATGCGTTTTTTAACTAGTTATTTTGCCGTAAAACCTAACTCAGAAATTATTTTAACAGGATCTGCTAGAATGCAAGAACGTCCTATTAAAATTTTGGTGGATGCTTTGCGTTCTTTAGGTGCCAAAATTGAATATGTTAACAATGATGGTTATCCTCCTTTAAAAATTACAGGAACTACTTTAACCGACAACAAGGTTAAGATTGATGGTAGCGTAAGTAGCCAATACATTTCTTCTTTATTATTAATTGCCCCTACTCTACCTAATGGTTTAACTATTGAATTTGAAGGAAAAATTACTTCTATTCCATACATTCAAATGACTTTAAGTTTATTAAATGATTTAGGAGTGACTACAAAATTTGAAGGTCAATTTATAACCGTTGCTCCTACACAAAAAATTAAAAACACAGACTTTACCGTAGAATCTGATTGGAGTTCTGCTTCTTATGCCTATGGTTTTGTGGCTTTAACAGAAAACGGAACTTTAGAAATTTCATCATACAAACAAAACAGCTTACAAGGAGATTCTGTTTTACAAGAAATTTACAAAGAATTTGGAGTGACTACTACGTTTAACGACCACACCATCACCTTACAAAAAACACCAAACTTTACACTTCCTAAACGTGTAGAATTTGATTTGGTAAAAGCTCCAGACATTGCACAAACTATTGCAGTAACCGCTTTAGGGTTAGGTGTAGAATGTCATATGACGGGCTTACATACCTTAAAAATTAAAGAAACCGATAGAATTGTAGCTTTAAACAACGAGCTAACAAAACTAGGTGCAACCATAGAAACATCGGACGAAACCTTAACGGTAAAAGCTTTTAACGGAACCATAAATAGTGATGTACACATTGCTACCTACAACGATCATAGAATGGCTATGGCTTTTGCTCCACTATTGTTAAAAACGAATATTAATATTGATGATGCTGGAGTGGTATCAAAATCGTACCCTAGTTTTTGGGAAGATTACGAAAGATTTCAATAACATAAAAAAGCCAGCTAAATACAGTGCCCCCAAAAAGTTAGACACAATTTGGGGGCATTTTATGTATAGAAAGGTAAAGTTTAGTATTGAGTTTAAAAAAGAATGTATGACT
>NZ_JAATJG010000017.1 GCF_011927765.1 Wenyingzhuangia aestuarii | reverse complement strand
TTCACACATTCTTGTTTAAAGTCTAATGTGTATTTTACTTTTCTAGACATAAAAATACCCCCAAATTGTGTCTAACATTTTGGGGGCACTCTATTGCCGACCCCTTTTTTTTGTTCTTTAATATAGGTGCTTTTTAAAGTGTATTTTTACAATTACCAACAACCACAGCTAAAACTTACTAACTTAGACTAAAACAGCTGTGTACTACTTATACTAAAGAAAATACGCAACCTTATGGAGATAATTTCATCTATTTAAAAAACATTATTATTTATGAAGAAAATAAGCCTTCTGCTAATCTTATTTTTATTGAGTTGTGAGCGTAACCAGACCTTTATTAATTTAAGTGAATTTAAAGAAATTACTAAACTTGACGTTCAAAATTTTGATCCTAATAAAAATATATCTTATTGGGATTATAGTGAAGAATGTTCTAATGGAGAAAATGGTGAGTATCGTATTTTAGTTAACTATGCCAAAGGAAAACAAAGTGAAGAATTAAAAACTGAGTATACAAAAGCAAACTTTCAACACCCTATTCATCACTTTCTTGGGGAGTGTGCTCATTGTTGCTATAAACTCATACGTTTTGAAACATCTAACAAATTTTCTATTCTTAAATTTTATCAAAATAAAGATCTTTTACTGGAGTTTTTGGGAGATATCAACACAATACAAGAAGCCTATTGGTTACTTAAAAACAGTGGTTACAATACCTTAACAACTAATAATCCTGTCTTTATAAAAGAAACAGATAAAGGATATGAACTAATTGCTGAAAAAGAAATTAGCATCTGTGAGCCTTATGTAATAGAAAAACATCATGTAATGATTAGCCCTAAAGGAGATTTACAAATACTAAGCAAAGAAGTTATTGTAAATAAAAATGTGTGTGTTAATTTTTAAATTCTAAAATTCATCCACAAAAAAAATGCGTTCAAATTAAGTAAACACTTAACTGAACGCATTTTATGATAGGTATTAAAAGTAATTACATCCTTAAAATAAATTCTGATGTTATTACCAAACTACAGGTAAGAAAACACTCATTTCACTTTCTTTTCCACCATTTCTATTAGACCAAGAAAAATAAGGCACTAAGGTAGTTTTATAGCTTTGTAAAGTTGGCTTGCTTACTTTGTTATACATTTTAGCATCTGATTTATCTTTACGTAATAACAACTCTCCTGTAATAGCTGTAACTCCTCCTAAAAAGTCTGGACGGTATTCTGCTTTTAAAGCTGAAGCATCTCCTTTAATATAAGCATCAACAATTTTAGCACCTTTAGGTAAATCTGCAGATTCTAAACAATATACTACAGGACCTCTTTTTACTGCCACTTGGTTTCTAACTTCTTCTATTCTAGAATGTCCTTCTACAAAATAAACATCCATTGGGAACTCAATAGTTACTACATCTCCTTTTTTCCACTTACGGTTAATGGTTGCAAATTCTCCTGCTGTTACTTTAACACCCGCATCTTTTCCGTTTACCATTACTTTTGTTCCGTTAGCCCAGTTAGGAATTCTTAACATAACATCAAAAGCAGAACGTTTTGCTTTTTCTACAGTTAACTTAACCGCTCCTTCCCAAGGATATTGTGTTTCTTGATTTAAAACCAACTTAGAACCATCTAACATTTTAGTTTCTAATTTGTTTCCACCATACAAGTTTACCGCTACTCCGTTTTCTGCCAAACTATATGCCCATCCAGATACTTTTGCTATAGTTCTAACCAAGTTTGGAGGACAACAGAAACAGTCTAAGTAAGGCTGACGTGTTGGATACTCTGTATTCATTTTTTTGTAATCTCTAGAACCTTCTATTACTCTTAATGGGTTTGCATAGTAATAATGTTCTCCATCTAAACTAATTCCAGACAAGGCACTGTTGTACAATACCAATTCCATAATATCTGCATATTTAGACTCTCCATGTAATCCTAACATACGGTAACTAAACATAGAGTTACAAACATTTGCACAAGTTTCGTTATAAGCCGTTAAGTTAGGCATCATATACTTATCAATAAAACCTTCTTCAATTTTATCTCTGTTGGTAGATGCTCCGTAGTGAGTTTGTCCTAAAGCTCCCGTTACATACATTTTTTGCTCTGTAACATTGTACCACAATCTATCTAAAGCATCAATTAAAGATTGCTCTCCAGTTTCTGCATACACATCTGCAGCTCCTGCATAATAATACAATGCCAATACAGCATGTCCTACAGCTTCGCTAGATTTACGCAACGGTGTACGCTCTTGTACCATATCTCCAATAGGATATCCTACTGTTGTAGAAACCTCAGTTACTTTATACTTTCCTCTGTTGTTGATGAATTTTTCTGCTAGTTTTAAATAGCGCTCATCTTGAGTAGTTCTGTACAATTCCACCAATCCCATAATTTGAGTTTGATTGAATCCGAAACGACCCAACAATTTATTATCTGGCATAAATTGAGTATATAGTAAATTGGCATGCTTAATAGCCAAATCTAACATGTTTCTTTGCCCAGTAGTTCTGTAGTGAATACAAGCTGTTGTTAAAAAGTGCCCCGAATTGTACATTTCGTGGTACTTACGATTTTCGTAACGATCTACATCTTTATTCAACTGAATTTGTGTTTGCAAATACCCATCTTCAGCTTGCGCTTTTTTAATAATATCAATGTAGCCGTCTAACTCTGTTAACAAAGCTTTGTCTTTATTTTGCGCATATAAATAACACTCTGCTTCCATAAACTTATAGAAGTCTCCGTCGTGCCAACGCATTCCTTTGTGCTCTCCTTTTTTTAAACCTGCTGCAATTTTAAAATTGTTTAACGCATGACCCACATCTCCTGTTAAAACTTTACGCATATAAGGAATCATAGATTCTTCTGCTACCTTAAACTTGTCTGCCCAAAAACCTTCTGTCCAATGACAATCTCCCATGTTAATACTTTTTAGCTTAACATGTTTACTGTGTGTATGATTTAAGATTGCACGTTCTTGAGCAAAACCTGCACTCAACATGAATACGCTTAACGCGCTTGTGATTAACTTCCTCATCTTATTTTATAATTATATTGTTTGTTACTTTTTATTTCTTTTGCCAAACTCTTACATAGTCTATTTCAAAATCCACTTTTCCTGATGGATGTAAATCTTCTTTAGAATCTGGAACTCCATGCCATGGAAACGTTTCTTGATCTAACCAAATTTTAAGAGGATGGGTAATTACATAATTTTCTGCAGCTCCGTTTCCTCCTTTACTTAATTTTACATCGTCCCACTCGTTAATTTGTTTTCTAGATACGTCTCTAAACAATTTTCCGTCTACATAAATTTTAACTCCGTTTTCGTTCCAATCATATCCGTATACATGAAAATCATCAGCTACTCTAAAATCAAAATATTTATGTTCTGTATAAGTAGTTTTTCCTTTTCCTGTTTTACTCCAATCATGCATAGACCACCAAAGTTCTTTGTCTTTACCAGCGGCTTCTTTTTTAGGCTGTCTATGATCTCCAAAAAACTCAAACATATCAAATTCTGTTTGCCCTCCTGTAGCCCAAAATGCACTAGAAATTTCAGCATCGGCAGCTTTACATTTAATTTCCATATAACCATATAAAAATTCTTTTCTACCAATAATACAAGCCGTAGTAATGTTCTCGTGCTTTATATCTTTTCCTGCTACTTTATCTGTTTTATCACTAAAAGCAAAATCTGGCTCCCATCTGGTTTCTAATTTTAACATTCCGTTTTCTAAGCGATAATTATCTCCAGAAAATTGAGAAGGAGCTCTACCTATCCAATCTTCTCTTTGCGGTCTGTCTGGATTTTTATAACTAGGAATTCCGTTATTTAGTTCTCCTACAACATGCCATTTATCTCGATCTAAACTAGTTGTATCAAACTCATCACTTACTGCAGTATTTAACACCCAATTACCTGTATTTATAGGGTCTGAAAAAGGTACAACTACCTTTGTTTTGTTCTGAGTTGCTGATGGATTTGTTTTTTTACTACATGCTATTGCCACAAATAAAGTTGACAACATTAAAATGCTTATTTTTTTCATATTGATTGTTTTATTCTTTTGCAGGAATCCATCCTTCTCTATACTTGTTCATTCTGTCAATATCGTATTGCTCGTACTTTCTTTTTAACAACCACAACGGACGTTCTAGGGTCATTTCCCAATCAAAAAGTTTTTGATACATACTTTTTACTTTATCAGGATATTTGTTAGCTAAATTATAACGCTCAGAAATATCGTTAGGTACATCATACAACTCTGCAGGTCTGTCTGGAAAACGAATTAATTTATAATCTCCTTCTCTAACCACAGCTCTTGTTTCTTTTTTCCAAAATAAAATATCGTGTGGTCTTCCTTCTTTTTGCCCAGTAACAAAAGGAACAAGATTAACACCATTTACATCGGTTAACTTTTGAACATTTCCACCTGCTGCTGCATAAAAAGTAGGTAATAAATCCAAGGTAATAACCGGATAATCATAAGTAGATTTACATTTAATTTTAGCAGGCCAACTCATTAAAAACGGTACTCTAATTCCTCCTTCTAAATGATTTGATTTGGTTCCACTTAAAGGTTTATTTGTAGAGGCATTTTTATCGGATGGTCCTCCATTGTCGTTACTAAAAACCACAATTGTATTTTCATCAAGTTTTAGCTCTTTAAGTTTGTTTAACACAGTACCACAAGCTCTATCTAAAGCTAGAGTCATAGCTGCTAATTGCTGTTTTTTTCCTGTTAAGTTTGGAAATTGTTTTAAATCTTCTTCAGTAGCTTCCATAGGGGTGTGCACTGCATTAAAAGAAAGGTATATAAAAAAAGGATTTTCTTTATTTCTTTCTATAAAGTCTGCTGCTTTTTCTGCAAAAACATCAGTAGCATAATGGTCTGGCTCTTCATACTTACCAAAGTTTGTTTCCATTTTATGATCTCCTTTAGGATTTTTGTACGCAAAATAACTTCTTGCTCCTCCTCTAAAACCATAAAACTCATCAAAACCTCTGTTTAAAGGATGGAATCTATCTGCATTTCCTAAATGCCATTTTCCATATACAGCTGTTTTGTACCCTTGTTCTTGTAAGTAATTTCCTATTGTTTTTTGGTCTAATGGCAATCCCATTTCATCTCCTTTTAAGGCAGAATGATCACTCATATAACCAGGAACGTTAATTTCTTCGTACCCAAATCTTGCTTGGTATTTTCCTGTCATTAATCCTGCTCTTGAAGGTCCGCAAGTAGGATCGGAAACATAACCTTGTTTAAAAATAACTCCAGATTTTGCCAATTTATCTAAGTTAGGAGTTTTCATCACCTTACTTCCTTGAAATCCAAAATCTATATAACCTGCATCATCTGCAAATAGAAGGACAATGTTGGGCTTTTTTTGGGCAAAAAAGTATTGTTGGCTTAACACCAACAATACCAATAATAAAAATCTATTCATTTTGATAATGTTTTAACAAATAAGCTTATAATATGAGAAATAATTATTTTTATTCTTTCATATTACAAATTAAGCAAAACATTATAGTATTTTATCAATCTATTTTACCCTGTAATAGTACTAAATTGACTTATAACACCTTGTTAAAAAGAAAAATAGGCAATTAAGATTTATACCTTATCAACAGAAGATTTGTTTATTAGGAACTCTATAGTTGGTAAGTTTTCTTTAATCAACTAACCTTTCTTCTTTTAAGCTTCGTAACATCTTACTTCGTACAAACGAATATTTGCTACTCCATAAGTTTCTTTTAAATTAAGTCTAATGGCAGTGGTCTTTATAGTATCAAAAGAAAATTGTATCAACCTCTTTCTATTGCTGGTATTTTCTGCAACCTTAACCCACTTTCCATTTACTCTTACCTCCAAATCTAATGACTTTAACATTTCTACAGGTACAGTATTGGTAAACTTTCCGTCGTTCCTAGAATCTTTTCTCATTAATAAATTACGTCTTGTATTGGTATCGCACTTAACCATCACATTAGATAATTTTATGGGTTTGTCCCATTCTAATTGAACATTTGCATGTAAACCTTCCGATTGCCAGTGATGAATGTTATCTTCAACATCTCTAGAGTATCCATCTATCAATAATTTTGCGTTTCCAGAAGTAGTTGACGAAGCAAAAATAACACTCGCTTTTTTTGCTAAATCTTTGTCGTCTTTTGAAGGTCTATTTGGAATATAAGCATCATCTCTTAACAACTGCTCCTGCAATTGATTTATGTGTTTGGTATAAATTTTTCTTGGCAATACACCTTTGTCAATACATAAAGCTGCTGCTGTTCCTACTGCTTGCCCCATGGTTGCACAAGTACCTTGTAGTCTTGTTGAAGACAAAGCAATATGTGTTTGACTAATGTTTCTACCTGCAAACAACAAATTTTTAATATTCTTAGAATACAAACTTCGGTATGGGATCTCATAAACACGTACAAATCTTTCATGAAAATAACTTGGAGGTTCGCCTATATTTTCAATTCCTCCTGGGTTGTGTTCATCTAAAGACCATCCACCGTATCCTACGGCATCTTTAAAATGTTTGTAACCTAACATATCTGGTTCACTAAGAATATAATCCCCTAAAAATCGTCTAGACTCTCTTTTACCAGGTAGAGAACACACCCAATCTAAAGCATAGTTCTCTGCTTTAGGATTGGTCTTTTTTATATAATCCCAAACTCCATATGCATAGCCCATTAACTTTTCTCTGTTCTCTTCAAACTCTCCAATAATATCTTTATCACTACCTACTTCTACCCACCAAACACCTTCTGTAAAGTGTTTTAACTTTCTGTGCTTGTGTGCATTCTTATAATCGTAGGGAATGGTAAAATGCGGTGCTTCATAAGGCATTGGCTTTCCCATATCTTTACAACTTAATAAAATAGTAGCCCCCATTTTCCAACCATCTGGTTCATCTGGAGCATACTTCTCATTAAATTCAGCTTTTCCTTCTCTACCACTTCTAAACAAGGCTCCTGCTGTTGCTGCCATTAATCCATCTCCAGAACAATCAATAAAAATTTCTCCGTTAATGGTAATTTCTGTTTCGGTTGTTAATTGCCAACAACGTACCGAAGTAATTTTATCATTTTTAGTTGTAGCTTCTATGGCCGATGTATTTAAAATCACTTTTAAATTTGGTGTAGCAGTTACGTAATCATACAAAATATGATCCCAAACAGGATAGGATTCTTGAGGATTGTGAAAACGATTGTGCAATAAAATTTCTTCTACCACCCCTGTTTCTCGTTCTGGTCTTCCATCTTTTAAATGTGTAACACCGTTTAAATGCACTCTAATTTCACTAGATGCATTCCCCCCAAGTACCGGTCTATCTTGAACCAAAATAGTTTTGGCTCCATTTCTTGCAGCAGATACAGCAGCACAAACTCCGGCTACACCACCACCAACAACTACAACTTCATACTCAAGTGTTTTCTTTCTAATAATATTGGCACCTGAACGCTCTTCTTTTTTTATTTCTAAATGTCCCTCATTCAATATTTCACCAGCAGCCATGCTACTAACTGGTAAAATAGTAGCAGCCACAGCACCTTGTACTCCTTTCTTAAAAAAATCTCTTCTCTTCATGATTCTTAATATTTTGTAATTCCTTTAAATTGCTTGTATAACTTCTTTACTATTTTTGGGTTGCTCTTTGCAATATTCTTAGTTTCGTTAGGATCAGTTTTATGATTGTACAACTCTACATAAAGAGGTTCCGCATTTTTTTTAGTTCTATCTTTCCAAAAAATCACTCTGTACTTATCGGTTCTTACTGCATAGCCCATTACATTATTTTCAAACAACTCCCTGTTCCATTTATTTCCTTGTTGCCTTTTTATTTTAGCTTCTACTTCTTTTAACAAAGGGCCAAAGAAAGTTTCTCTCATAGCAGGTCTAATAGGATAAGCTCCCCATTCTCTTAAAGCAGGTGATGGGAATACACTCATTGCCCATTTACTTATTTTTTTCTTAGGATTTTTTAACAAAGGAGCTAAGCTTTTTCCTTCTGCTGTTTCTGGAGTTGGTATTTGAGCCAAATCGCACAATGTAGGATAGATGTCTAGTAATTCTACCAAGGCATTTGTTTTCTTACCTCTTACTTTTGATGGCATTTCTGGAGTAGAAATTAAAAAAGGAACACGTGTAGCAATTTCGTAATTCGTGGCCTTTCCCCAATGTCCCATGTCTCCTAAATGGTACCCATGATCACTCCACAACACTACAATGGTATTGTCTCTCATTCCTAAAACATCCAACTCATTTAGAATTTTACCTACCTGAGCATCTACATAACTAACACAAGCTAAATAAGCATGTTTTAATGTAAGTTGTAATTCCTTATCCAGATCTCCTTTTTTGGGAATCCCACTACGCACACGCAACTCAAAAGAAGGTGGTAATCCAACAGTTGCACCGTTTTCAGGTTGATTCTTTTGATTGGTTAGCTTGATTTTAGAAGCATCATATAAATCCCAATACTTCTTGGGAGCAACCCAATTTAAATGTGGCTTATGAAAGCCTATTCCTAAAAAGAAAGGCTTACCTTTTTCTTGTTTTAAATCTCTTAATGTCTGAATGGTTAACGCTGCGTTAAAACCATCTTTGTAAGCATCGTCTGGTACATCTGCACATTCATACGCAGGCCCCATAGCCAATCCATACTTGGCAACAGCTCCATACTTGGCAAACATTTCTTTTTTGCTATCTACTCTAATCTTTTGATTTTCTGGTAAAGCAAAACCCATTTTAGCTAATTTTTTAGAATCCCCTTTTAACGGTATTCTATTCCACGATGCTTGATCCCTATCTCCATGATGAAATATTTTTCCATAGCTTACCGCTTGATATCCGTTGTCTATAAAGGTTTGTGGTAAAGTTTTAACATTAGGATTTGCCTCTCTAAACTTTAAGTAATTATGAAACACACCACTATTCTCTGGTCGTATACCTGTCATAATACTAGCTCTTGAGGGACCACAAATGGCTTGTTGACAATATGCCTTGTTAAACAACAATCCTTGACTTGCCAACTTGTCTATGTTTGGCGTAATGGCTATATCTGATCCGTAGCAACCTAACTCAGGTCTTAAATCATCAACTGCAATAAACAACACATTAGGTTTTGGTTTCTTACTTGCTAAAACAACACTAAAAAAGAAAAGAGTTCCTATTTTTAAATACTTCGTCATCTATGAAATTTTAAAAATTATTTAAGATTAAATTCGTTTGTCTAATTTAGCTGCAATTGAATTTTAAATCACTAATTTTAGAATTACATAAAGTTAACATAGATAAAAAAAAGTCTAAAAATTACTTAACATTTAGTTCTTTTAAAAAACTTAAAACACTGTAAATAATGAGTTTATCAATACAAACAAAATTAACATACATACTTTTGTTCATAAACATAACTTTACATGCACAACAGTTTGACTTATTTAAAATTGAATCTAAAACAATCTTAAATAATGTAAAAAAAATTGAAAAAGACTATCAATATGCTTTACAAAAGCAAGACACTACATTGATCGTTAAAAATTTAATCCTTTTAAGTAGATATCACCGTAAAGATTTGAACTATGGAACTGCTTTTAATCTTGCTGGAGAGGCTCTGTTTTTATCATATCAGATTGATAATAAATTACAATTAGCACAAGCCCATAGAGAACAAGGAATTTTAAACTACATATTTAAACAAGATGATAATGCTGGTAATAATTTTAAAAAGTCGAACCTATATTTTAAAGAGTACTACAAAGACTATCACCCCGACTTATTAAACTCTTACTTTAACCTAGCATTGTACTACCAACGCATAGAAAACAAAGAACTACTTCTAAAATATGTAGATACTTGTAAAACAATCGCTACCAAGCAACAATTAAATTTTGATTATCAGATTTACCTAAAAGAGAAAGTAGCCTGTACTTATATTTGGGACAAAAACTACAAAAAAGCCATACAATTACTCAAGCAATCTATTCAACAAATAGAAAACTCTACCAAAAACAATCATTTTCTAGTCATTTTATATGCTGATTTAGGTAAAGTATACAGTAACATCAATCAATTAGACCTATCTGAAAAATACTTTAAAAAATCTATTGACACTAAAGACACACATGAAGAATACCTCTTTTTTAAAGCTTATGTATATGCCAAGTACGCAAACTTGTTATATAAAAAAGGAAAAGCTACAGAAGCATACAAATACCTTCAAAAATCTAGAAACATTAATAATAAATACCTGAATCCCAGAAATGAAGCCACTCAAAGTTTTTTAACCCTAAAAGATCATTACAGAGATCAATTGATTAAATCTAACCAGCAGGTTAGTTTTCAAAAATTAAAATATGCTGAGATAGAACAAAAAATACTGAACTATAAAATTTGCTTGATTGTTGTCGTTTTTGCTTTTGTATTAGTAGGTATATTTATTTGGATAAAAGTTCGTTCTAAAAAACATCAACTAGAACAAGAGGAAGCAGAAAAAAAGATAGAAGCAAATAATAAAGAACTAACCGTTAACACCCTAAAACTAATTGAAAAAGAAGAAATTATCAACACCTTAAAAACTCAACTGTTAGAGACTGATAAAAGTTCTAGCACCAAAAGCTTGATAAAATCCATTGATAAAAACTCCGGAAATCTTTGGGAAGATTTTAACCAGCGTTTTACAACTCAAAACAAAGGTTTTTACGAGCGTTTGCAAAAAAAGGTTCCAAATTTAAGTGCTGCAGAACTAAAATTATGCGCATTGATTAAATTAAACTTTACCGGTAAAGAAATGGCTTATTTACTTGGTATTTCTTTAGGAAGTGTAAACGTGGCTAGACACAGACTTAGAAAAAAAATAAAATTAGATAGGAAAACAAATTTAACTGCATTTATAGGTAGTATATAATTATCTAAATCAATAATCACAAAAAAACAGGATTGAAACATATTTCAATCCTGTTTTAAGAATATATACTAATCTAAAATTTACGCTTTCACCTCCATAAATTCAACAGGAGATCCGTTATGAGCAATAAACACCACTCTAACTCCTTCTGCTGGGCTAAAAGCTTCTACAATTACTTCTTTTCCTTGAATAGCTTCTTCAATATTATCTACTAAATACGCTACGTGTGGTTTTGTAGTTACCAACTCATGCCAAGGACTATCAGCATCAAACTTTACCCATTCTACCAAAAATTCATCTTTGTCAAACTCTGTAAAATGTACCTTTCCTGGTTCAAAAAAACCATCCCATTCTTTTTCTTCTGTTGTTGGGATTCCTATGTGACTAAATTTGTATTCCATTTTCTATTTTTTAATTATTTTAAGATAAATTCAAAATTGTACTTTCCAGAAGGAATGATAAATTTAGGTAGCGTTTCTGATAAAGTTCCCCCCACACTCATTTGCATCAAATCAATATTTAAAGTATAAAAACCTTGTTTTTTTAATTCATAAGGATGTGTTGCTTCTTGAATGTTTTTAGCTGAGTATGGCCAAATAGAAAAGTTAAACTCTGGAGAACCTTGTACGGTTAAATTCATCTTTTTAGATTCAGATAATTTTACCCATCTTACGTCTGATCTGTTAGAATTTTCTTGTGGAAAAATATAATTGTAAAACAAATCATCTGTTTTAAACGTAAACTCATCTACCTCCGTTCCTCTTTTTCTATCTACATAATTTTCCCAAGGTCCTTTTCCATAAAAAGTTGTGGTTTGGTAATTATTACGCACACCCATAGTCATACCATACTTAATAAGCCCTGGTAAAGTTTCCTTAGCATCCATATCCATGTTTACTACTACACGACCATCACTTAAAAAGCGATAACCTATTGTTAAATTCACCTCCTCTTTAAATTCTTTGCGAACGGTTACAACAACTTCAGAATCTTTTGAGCTTGTTTTTACAGATGTAGTTTTTAGGTTATCTGCCAAAAACTCCCAATATTTTCTAGAAGCTCTAAACGCTCTTGAACTAGCTCCTCTTAAATCGTTATCAATTGGAGGACGGAAAAAACTTAGTTTTAATGGAGTTACTAATTGCTCTACTTTGTTAGACACAAAAGAAATTAATTCTCCATTGGTTTTAGACACTTTTGCAGAAAAACGTTTTCCTGTTACAACCACTTCATTGACTCCTTCTTTTACGGTAACCAATGCTTTTGATGTTGATGCATAATTGTTAGAAAAATCTCTTTCTTTTAACTGAATTTGTTCTTTAGCAACCTCAAATCCTTTAGTAGCCCAAAATTGATTGTTTTTCTCATGCACACTCACTTTAATCCAATATTCTGCATTGTCTTTAAACCTTACTTTTTTATAAGGAATGGTTAATGTTGATGATGTTTTTGGAGCAACATTTACATCTTTTAACACTCCGGATTGTAATTCTTTTCCGTTTTCTGACAAAGTCCATCTTACCTCGTATTGATTTAGGTTGGTAAATGCTAAATGGTTGATAGCGGTTACTTTTCCATTTTTAACATCAGCAGCTTTAAAATTAAACGGTTGAAAAATGTATTTACATTCCCAAGCATGCGGATTTGGTTTTTTGTCTGGAGAAAACACTCCATTGATACAAAAGTTTTTATCATTAGGTTTATCACCAAAATCACCTCCATAAGCGTAATATTTTACACCATCGGCAGTAGTAGTTTCTAAACCTTGATCTATCATATCCCAAATAAACCCTCCTATTAAATTCTTTTTAGCATGTATTAAATCCCAATATTCTCCTAAGTTCCCTATAGAATTCCCCATAGCATGAGCATATTCACACATTACAATAGGTCTATCAATATGCTTGCTTTCAGACATGGCTTTTAATTGATAAATCTCTGGGTACATTCTACTTAACACATCTACATAATAAGGATCATCTGGATTGGCATGTGCAGGACCTCTAAATACTGCTTGCCCCTCTTCTCCCTCTAAATAATCTGGATCTGTTGGATCTCCTTGTGCTCCTTCGTAATGTACAAAACGAGATGGATCGTAATCTTTTATCCAAGCGGCAGCAGCAGCAAAAGCAGGACCAGTTCCAGACTCGTTCCCCATAGACCAAGAAATAATAGATGCGTGGTTTTTATCTCTATCTACCATACGCATAACTCTACTTAAAATTGGAATAGCCAAACTTGGTTGTTGTGGCACATAACTTCCTAAATGATGTGATTCTATGTTTGCTTCATCCATTACATACAAACCATATTTATCACATAATTCATAAAAATAAGGATCGTTAGGATAGTGAGATGTACGTACAGCGTTAAAATTAAATTGCTTTAACAATTTAATATCATCTTCCATATCTTTTCTAGTTAATGCTTTTCCTCTTACCGGATGATGATCATGTCTATTAACTCCCATTATTTTAACAGGCTGTCCGTTAACCAACAATTCATTATCATCACTAAAAGCAACTTTTCTAAATCCTATTTTTTGACTTCTAGATTCTACTAATTTTCCATTAGCATCTACCACATCAAAAACCAAAGTGTACAAATACGGACTTTCTACAGACCATTTTTTAGGATTTTTAATAGTTGCTTCTAAAAAAGCAAATTTGGTAATATCTCTTTGTGGCCATCTTTCAAAATGAATAGCTTCAATAGAACAAGAGATAGGATTTGCTAATACTTTTTTATTTTCTGCATCGTACAACTGAGCTTTTAACTCCCATCCTTTTAATTTTTCTTCATCGCCTTTTATCCACATATGCGGACGAACTTCTAATTTGGCATCTTTTAAATCTTTGTCAAATTTTGTTCTAATAAAACAATCGTTTAATGCAACTTTAGGTTGAGCCATCAATAATACCTCTCTGTGAATTCCACTCAACCTCCACATATCTTGGTCTTCTAAGTAACTTCCATCACTCCATCTAAATACCTGAACGGCTACTCTGTTTTTACCTGTGGTTACAAAATCCGTAACATCAAATTCAGCAGCCAATCTACTTCCTTGACTGTATCCTACTTTTTTTCCATTTACCCATACATAAAAAGCTGAAGAAACTCCACCAAAGTGTAAAATAACAGATTCATTTTTCCAATCTTCAGACACTGTAAAATCTCTATAATAGCTTCCTACCGGATTATCTCTGTATTTTTCTACAAATGGAAATTGAGGAGGATGTGGTCCCATGTAACTATAATTACGAGTACCTCCGTTTAAAATATTAGGAGTAAAGGGGTAGATAATATTTGTGTAAATTGGTTGTCCGTATCCTTCTAACTCCCAGTTAGAGGGTACGGTAATATCTTTCCAATCTTTAGGGTTTCCTTGAAAATCTTTGGCTATAAAATCGTTAGGTCTGTCTCCAGATTTTTCTACAAAATTAAATTTCCAAGCACCATCTAAAGATTGCGTTCTAGATTTATCTCTATTTCCTTCTAACGCATCTGTATGATTTTTATATGAATAACTAGGCACACGTGACCTTAGTTTATTCTGCTCAAACATTAACTCATTCTCCCAATCTTTTTGGACTTGAGCCATAAGAAATTGACCTGTTGCAATAAACAACAGCAAAATTGCATTGATTTTATTTTTCATTTTTTATTTAATTTACGGTGCAGTAATACTGTTCTATTACATATAACAGAACTTTTAAACATTAATAAGTGTGTGCTATGATTTAGTTATCTAAATACATTTTTTGGTAGGCTTTAGGATTAATACCTTTTATTTTTTTAAACTGTCTGTTAAAATTAGTTTGTGAATTGTATCCACAACTATAAGTAACTTCAGAAATAGATAATTTATTTTCTATTAATAGTTTGCAAGCATACCCTACTCGAACCTCGTTTAAAAATTGAGAAAAAGTTTTATGCATTCTTTTCTTAAAAAATCTACAAAACGGAGAAACTCCCAAGTGAGCAATTTCTGCGACCTCATCTAAATGAATCTCTCTACTTAAATTAGACAATACATATTGATATACTTTTTCTAAGCGTTGAGAATCTTTTACATATACCTTTTCTGTATATCCGTTACTTGCAAATTCCTTTACATCTTTAGTGCACGATAATGCATCTAATATATTAAGCATACACTGTATACTTTTAAAACCTGTTAAACTAATTAGTCTTTCTAATTCACTAGCAACATAGGCTTTAACCTTTTCGTCTAAAAAAGCAATTCCGTTGTTTGCTTTACTGATTAGGTTTTTCATTAAAACCATTTCATTTTTCTCAAAAAACTCTTTTCCTAAAAAATCTTCGTTAAAATGCAATATGATTACCTCAGCTTTTAAAGTAATGTCTTTATGATAATCTTCTGAGTTTCTCCATAAGTGTGGCATATTAGAACCTATTAAAGCCAATTCACCCGAAGAAAATTCGTGAACATTGTCCCCTATAAAACAAGTACCCGTACCTTCTATTATATAGATAAGTTCTAGCTCTTGATGCAAGTGCCAAGACTCATCCAAATAAGGTTTGGTATTCTTATACACCGAAAAACTTTTGTTAGAGGGTGTGATTTTTTTTTGTAAAATCTTCAATTTTAATACGTTGTTTTATTTATGAACTATAAAAATAACATATTTTATCAAAAAAAGACTGCTAATTTGATGATATGTCAATAAGGTACTTGTTTTGGTAAACTGTTGTTAATTTATTGGATAATTATTAACGAAATTTGTTTTCAGAAACACAAATAATACTTATCAATAGAATACTACAACACATTCTTTACTGTAAAAAAAGTACTATTTTAAAAATAACGGACTTGCTAAAAGTTCACTTTACTAACAACTATTTTAAAAAATTAATATTTAAAACTATGGACACATATTTAATTGCAATAGCATTAATCTTATTTGCTAGTTTATTTCAAGGAAGCTTTGGTTTAGGAATGAAATACATAGCTCCTTTAAAATGGGAAGCTTGGTGGATTGTTCACGCAACAGTGGCCATGGTTATTTTTCCTTTAATATGGGCTCTGTTAGTGGTACCCAATTTATTTGATGTGATTGCTCAGGCTCCTAGTAACGAAATTTGGTCTGGTGCTGCACTTGGTTTTGGATGGGGTATTGGAGGAATTATGTTTGGAGTTTCTGTAGGATATATTGGAATGTCTTTAACCTACGGAATTGTAATGGGGCTTTGTTCTATTGTAGGTGCTTTAATTCCTATGTTTTTAAAATACGATTCTTTAAACCCTGCGAGTGTTCCATATTTATTAATTGGATTGGTATTGTTAGCCATTGCCGTAATTGTAGTAACCATTGCTGGTTTAAAAAGAGATAAACTTTTAGCAGAACAAGGTGGAGAAATAGAAGGTATTAAAAAAGGAAAAGACTTTAAAACAGGATTGTTAATAGCTTCTGCTAGTGGAATTTTATCTGCCATGTTAGCCGTTGGTTTTGACAACACTTCTGAAATTGGAAAAATTGCAGAAAAAGCAGGTGCTTTACAAAGAAACACAGCACTAGCTCGTTGGGTAGTTGTTTTAGCAGGTGCCTATGTTATGAATTTAGGATACTCTTTATTCTTATTAATCAAAAACAAATCATTCAATTCTTTTAAAACTCCAGAAATGGGGAAAGCCTTAAAATGGTCTGTAATTGCAGGATTATTATGGTTTGCTGCTCTAGGAACTTACGGACAAGGAGTTGCTTTAATGGGAGATATAGGAACTATGATTGCTTGGCCAATGATGTTGGGGATTTCATTAATCATCAGTAACATTTGGGCATACAGATCTGGAGAATGGAAAAATGTAGCTAAACCTTTTCAAATACTATTGTTAGGAATTGGAATTATCATTATCGCTACTTGTGTATTAGCGTACTCTAATACTTTATAAGCAAGAAATTAACTTAAGCGTACTGATAAAGTTCATCATGCGTACATATACAAAAAGTCATTATTATGATTATTAAAGAAATTACACCCTACGTACTAACTAGTAAACTAGACGAGCCATTTTATTTTTCGCAATGGCAATATGATACTAGAAAAATATGTTTGGTAAAAATTACCTTAGAAGATGGTACTTATGGATGGGGAGAAGGTTATGGTCCTGCAGATGTTATTAAAGCAGGAATTGAATTCTTTAGACCTTTTATTGTTGGAAAAAATGCATTAGAAAATGAATGTATTTGGCAAGAAATGTACTTGCGATCTTTAGATTTTGGTAGAAGTGGAGTTTTTCAAGCAGCAGTAAGTGCTATTGACGTTGCGCTTTGGGATTTAAAAGGTAAAATTTTAAATCAACCTGTTTCTGTTCTTTTAGGAGGAGTAAAAAACCCTGAAATTCATCCGTATGCAACAGGATTGTATTTTGAGAGATGTGAAAACTTAGAAAAAAAATTAGTAGATGAAGCTTTAGGTTACAAAGCCGAAGGTTTTAAAGCTATTAAAATGAAAGTTGGATTAGGTATTGAACAAGATACTCTTTATGTAAAAGCAGTAAGAGAAGCTATTGGAGATGATGTTAAACTAATGATTGATGCCAACCACGCTTATTCTTATAAAGAAGCTTTAGAACTAGCATTAAACGTAGAAAAATATAATATATCTTGGTTTGAAGAACCCGTATCTCCTGAAGATTATGACGGATATAGAAAATTACGCTCTAGAACCTCTATTCCTATTGCAGGTGGTGAGTGTGAATATTTAAAACACGGATTTAAAAGATTATTTGACAACGATTGTGTAGACATTGCACAACCAGATATTTGTGCTACAGGAGGTTTTACAGAAGTAAAAAGAATTACCTCTCTAGCTCAAACCTATTCTAAAGATGTAGTACCACATACTTGGGGAACTTGGATTGCTATTAGTGCAGCTGTGCATTTAGTTGCTAACTTAGACAAAAATCCAGGAAGAATGTATTCAGACAAACCTGTTATGGAATTAGACAGAACAGAAAATCCGTTAAGAGATGAAGTAGTTAAACACAGTTTAATTATTAAAAATGGTGTATTAACAGTCCCTACCAATCCGGGATTAGGAGTAGATATTGATGAAGATGCTTTGCAAAAATATTCTTGCCAAGCCAATACCAAAATTTTTATAAAATAAGCCTTATGAGTAATTTATTATTTGGACATAAAGATTTATACGTTGATGGACAATTAGTTTCTGCAACAAACAACAGTACTTTTGAAGTAGTTTGTCCAGGAACAGAACAAGCTATTGCAACCATTAGTTGGGCTACTAAAGAAGATACTTTACGTACTTTAGATGCAGCTCAAAAAGGATTTGAATATTGGTCTCAAATACCAGTTTCTGAAAGAGTTTCTTGGATGCACAAACTTAGAGATGCTATTTTAGAAAGAGCAAACGACCTACGTGAAGCTATTGTTTTTGAAATGGGAAAAACTTGGGAAGGTTCTGAAGAGGATGTTACAAGCATTACCAATTCATTACAGTACTATGCAGAAGAAATTCTAAAAGTACAAGATTTAGATATAAAAGATAAAGAAGGTACACATACGCATACAGTTATTAAACAACCTTTAGGTGTTGCTGTTGCATTTTTGGCTTATAATTTTCCTTTGTTAAACCTTGGATTTAAATTAGGTCCTGCCCTAGCTGCCGGATGTAGTATTATTTTAAAACCTTCTGAATTCTCTCCTATTTCTGCCTATTTAATTGGAGAAATTTGTGAACAGATTAACTTTCCTAAAGGTGTTATAAATGTTATTTGTGGAGATTTAGAAAACGTAGGAATTCCTTTGTGTGAAAGCACTATTCCACAATTAATTACTATGATTGGCTCTACCAAAACTGCTCAAAAACTAATTGAACAAAGTAGCAAAACCTCTATCAAACAATATAGTATGGAATGTGGAGGAAACGCACCTTTTATTGTTTGTGAAGATGCCAACCTAGAAAATGCCATTAACATTGGTTCTATTTTAAAAACAGCAAACACAGGTCAAATTTGTGTAGCTCCAAATAGATTTTATGTACATGAAGCGGTAATAGATCAGTTTATAGCTGGAATGAAAGCTAAATTTGAAGCTACTTCTGTAGGTTTTGGAAAAGAACAAAAACCAGACATGGGACCTTTGGCAAATAAAGTTTCGGTTACTAGAGTTCAGAATATTGTAAACCAAGCTGTTTCCGAAGGAGGTAAAATTATTACAGGAGGAAAAGCAATTGACAAGCCTGGATATTTCTTTGAACCTACAGCTATTAAATTAAGTAATCCAAAATCAGAAGTTTTAGAGCACGAAATTTTTGGACCTGTTGCTTTAATTGTTCCTTTTACCTCTAAAGAAGAAGTATTAGAATTGGCCAATAATACAGATGCTGGATTGGCATCGTATGTATTTACAGAAAACAAAGAAACACAAACTTATTTCTCTCAAAAATTAGCTTTTGGAGAGGTACAAATAAACGGTGTAAAATACGATATCTACTTGCCACATGGTGGAATTAAAAATAGTGGTATTGGTGTAGATTGTTCTGAATTTGCCTTAGAAGATTATTTAATCAGAAAAAGAATTAGCGTACAATTATAACCTATGTCTTTACCAAAAACATTTATTAGTTGCGATTGGGGAACCTCTAATTTTAGATTGCGTTTAGTAAACACCTCTACTTTAGAAGTAATAGCTGAACATAGTACAAATGTGGGTGTAAAAAAACTACATCAACAGTATACAGAAAGTCATCAAGCAGAAACGCAAACATCCTACTTTGCTAATTATCTAAAAACTGAAATTAAAGCCTTAAAATTTACAGGGGCAACACCAATTATTGTTGCTTCTGGAATGGCTACTTCTAGTATTGGTATGGTTGAACTGCCTTATGTAGACATGCCTATTCATTTTAATGGAGCTAATTTACTTAGCAAAACAATATCAGAAAATGGATTGGAGCTTATTTTAGTATCGGGAGCTAAAACTACTGCAGATGTTATGAGAGGTGAAGAAATCCAAGCCATTGGATTGTCTAAACACATTCCAACAGATAAAGAGGGTGTGTTACTATTGCCAGGAACACACAGCAAGCACATCACTTTTAAAAATGGTGTTTTCACTTCTTTTACTACCCATATGACAGGTGAATTGTTTGATGTGATTCGTAAAAACACACTTTTAACAAATTCTATCATTAAAACAGATTGGAGCAAAGAATTGGAACCTGCATTTATAGAAGGAGTTAATAAAGGATTAGAAAACCAACACCTTTCTTCTTTATTCTCCATCAGAGCAAATGATTTATTACAAAACAAAACCAAAGAAGAAAACTTTTACTTTTTATCTGGTTTGTTAATTGGCGGAGAACTAGCGTATTTAAAAAACACTCATCAACAAGTGTACATTGCCACTACAGGCATTTTATACGAATTATACAAATTGGCTTTGGATCAAACACATCAAACAGTTATTTGTTTTGATGCAGATAGGATTGACAAAGCTTTATTAATAGGACACAAAAAAATAATAGCAGCACATGTCTAAATCAACATTTTCTTGGGAAAAATATAACGAAACTCCTGTTGTAGGAATTATGAGAGGGTTTTCTATGGAGCAAATAAAAGAGATTATACCTGTTTATATAGATAGTGGTTTTTACACAGTAGAAATTACTATGAATTCTGAAAATGCAGAAGCATCTATTGCTACTTTAGCTAAAGAATACCCAACCTTAAATGTTGGAGCAGGTACGGTTTGCAATATGGATGATTTAAAACGTGCTTTAGATGCAGGATCTCAATTTATTGTAACTCCTGTAATTGATGAAGACGTAATTAGTTACTGTGTAGCACATAAAATCCCTGTTTTTCCAGGAGCCTATACTCCTACCGAAATTTACAAAGCTTGGTCTTTAGGAGCTAGTGCTGTTAAAATTTTTCCGGCAACACAGTTGGGAACCAAATACATTAAAGATATTTTAGGACCTTTAAACACCATTAAATTATTACCTACAGGTGGTGTTGATAAAAACAACATTGCAGACTTTTTTAAAGTGGGTGTTGTTGGTTGTGGAATGGGTGGTTCTTTATTTGATAAGAATATTATTGCTTCTGGTGATAAAGTAGCTTTAAAAGTACATTTTGATGCCATTAAAAAAGCAACAAAAATATAACTTCTTAAATCTTAAGATTAAAAAAATCCTCTTTAGTAAGTACTAAAGAGGATTTTTTTATTGTCTTAAACTGTTTTCAAAAGGAATTCTATTTAAAATACTTCTTCCTAAAGTAACCTCATCTGCATATTCCAATTCATCACCTACAGAAATTCCTCTGGCAATGGCAGATATTTTTACATCTAAATCTTTTACTTGTTTGTAAATATAAAAATTGGTTGTATCCCCTTCCATAGTAGAACTTAAAGCAAAAACCAATTCTTTTACTTTTCCACTTTTTACTTTTTCTACTAAACTTTCTATTTTTAAATTGTTAGGACCAATTCCTTCCATAGGAGAAATTTTACCTCCTAACACATGATACATTCCCTGAAACTGAGCTGTATTTTCAATAGCCATTACATCACGCACATCTTCTACCACACAAATAGTCGTTTCGTCTCTTTTATGACTAGAGCATATTTCACAAAGCTCTACATCAGATATGTTATGACAATTTTCGCACAACTTAATTTCTGTAACCAAATTATCTAACGCACGGGTTAAATACGCTGTTTGCTCTTTAGGCTGTCTTAATAAATGCAGTACCAAACGCAAAGCAGTTCTCTTACCAATTCCTGGTAATTGAGACACTTCGTTAACGGCACTTTCTAAAAGTTTTGATGAAAAATCCATAAGTCCACAAATGTACATATATAGCGGGAATAGAATAAAAAAAATATTTAATTTGTAGTCATATTAAATACACTAAATGACACCTACTACCATTGCTTTAATTATCGGAATTTATTTTATTGTATTATATGCAATATCTGTAATAACAGGAAAAGAAAACAACAACGATACTTTTTTTAAAGCCAACAAAAAAGCACCTTGGTACGTAGTCGCTTTTGGAATGATTGGAGCTTCTTTATCTGGGGTAACTTTTATTTCCGTTCCGGGTTGGGTAGCTACTAGCCAATTTAGTTACATGCAAGTAGTTTTTGGTTATTTTTTAGGATATGTAGTTATTTCCTACATTTTACTTCCCCTTTACTACAAATACAACATTACTTCCATCTACGGCTATTTAGAGCAACGTTTTGGAACCAATAGTCACAAAGTTGGAGCTGCTTCTTTTTTAGTTTCTAGAGTCCTTGGAGCATCGTTTAGATTGTACTTGGTAGCCATTGTTTTACAATATTTTATTTTTGATGCATGGAACATTCGTTTTGAATTTACCGTTGTTTTTTCTGTATTGCTTATTTGGATTTACACTTTTAAAGGAGGAATTAAAACCATTATATGGACAGATACGCTACAAACCCTTTTTATGCTAACCGCCTTAATTGTAATTGGGTACTTGTTGTTAGAAAAACTAAACACCAATCTTTTTGATTTTATAAGCTCTCAAGAATACAGTAATTATGGGAAAATATTTTTTACAGATGATGTTAACACCAAAAACTATTGGTTAAAATCTGTTTTAGGAGGTGCTTTTATTGCCATTGCCATGACAGGTTTAGATCAGGACATGATGCAAAAAAACTTAGCTTGTAAAAATTCTAAAGAAGCACAATGGAACATGATGTCTTTAGCTCCATCTCTTATAATTATTAACTTTCTATTTCTAATATTAGGAGCTTTGCTATTTACCTACGCTCAAAAAGAAAACATTAGCATTCCCGTAGTAGATGGTAAAGCTAAAACCGATTTGTTATTCCCAGAAATTGCCTTAAACGGAGGTTTGGGAATAGGAGCCTCTATTTTATTTGTATTGGGATTAATTGCAGCTGCCTACTCTAGTGCCGACAGCGCTTTAACATCATTAACCACTTCTTTTTGTATTGATTTTCTAAAAATTGAAACCAAAGCAAAAAAAGAGCAAGAAAAAATTAGAAAGCAAACCCATATTTATATGTCTTTGGTTTTAATTTTAACTATTATTTCTTTTAAATACATATTAAGTGACAACGTAATTAGCAATCTTTTAAAAGTAGCTTCTTTTACCTATGGTCCCTTATTAGGGTTGTTTTCTTTTGGTATTTTTACCAAACATAACATTAAAGATAAATGGGTATTATTTATAGCCATTATTGCTATTATTTTTAGTTATTTTATAAATGAATACAGTGCTAGTTTGTTTAACGGATTTCAGTTTGGTTACGAATTATTATTAATTAACGGAATCATCACATACCTAGGACTTTATATGATTAAAGACAAACATGAATAAGGATTTAAGTAACTATAGAAAAACCTATCAAAAGGGAGAATTGTTAGAAACAGCAATTCCTGAAGCCCCTATAGAGCTTTTTCAGAAGTGGTTTTACGAGGTAGAAGAAGCCGAAACAGGCTTAGAAACCAATGCCATGAACATTGCTAGCATAGGATTGGATGGATTTCCTAAAAACAGAATTGTTTTATTAAAGCGTTTTACTTGGGAAGGATTTATATTTTACACCAATTATAATAGCGAAAAAGGAAGAGCCATAGCCAACAATCCAAATGTTTGTGCTTCCTTTTTTTGGGAGCATCAAGAAAAACAAGTGATCATTAAAGGAAAAGCTGAGAAAATACAGTCAAATTTATCTGATGGATATTTTGATACTAGACCCGATGGTAGTAAATTAGGTGCGTGGGCATCTAACCAAAGCCAAGTAGTTGCCTCTAAAGAAGAATTAAATCAACAATTAGAAAACTACACGCAAAAATTTAAAGGAAAAGAAATTCCTAGACCAGAACATTGGGGTGGTTATATAATAAAACCCATTTCTATTGAATTTTGGCAAGGTAGACCTAACAGAATGCACGACAGAATAAGATATACTTTATTAGAAAATTTTGAGTGGAAAATTGAAAGATTAGCCCCTTAACCCCTGTACTTAAAAAATTATGAAAACAATATATATCGTAAGACATGCAAAATCTTCATGGGAATATGAAGGGATAGAGGACATCGATAGGCCATTAAAGAAAAGAGGTATTAAAGATGCCTATATTGTTGCAAAAGCTTTAAAGAAAAAAATAGCTAAGCCAGATACTTTTATTGCTAGCTGTGCCAACAGAGCATTACATACAGGAATTATTTTTTGTAATGTACTAGGTTTTCCTATGGCAAACTTGAAAATTAACAAATCTTTGTATAGCTTTAGTGATGGATACTTGGTAAAAACAATTAGAGCACTAGATGATGCTTATGACTCTGCCATTGTTTTTAGTCACGACCACGGAATTAACGATTTTGTAAATTCTTTTGGAAGCGAACCTATTGCCCATGTACCTACCTGTGGAGTTATTGGAATTCAGTTTGACACAGAGCATTGGAAAAATGTGAAACCGGGAAAAACAATTTTAAAAGAATTTCCAAGACATCATAAAAAATAAAGAAACTCTAGTATAATTAAAACCATATTATCTTGATTAAAATTCAAAAATACGCAGCCATTGATATAGGTTCTAACGCAGTTAGATTACTAATTATGGATGTTATAGAAAAGGAAGACAATACAAGTGTAAAATTTAAGAAAGCAGCATTAATCCGTGTTCCAATTCGTTTGGGAGAAGACACTTTTGTTTCTGGTGAAATTTCTGAAAAGAAAATTATTAGACTAACGGATGCTATGAATGCTTTTCAATTGTTAATGAGTGTTCATGGAGTTGTTAAATACAAAGCCTGTGCAACCTCTGCTATGAGAGATGCTTCTAACGGAGACTATGTTATTGATAGAATTTTAAAAAAGACCGGTGTTAAAATAGATATTATTGACGGTAAAATAGAAGCTAAAATTATTGCTACTACAGATTTAGGGGAATTACTAGACAGTAGTAAATCTTACTTATATGTTGATGTAGGTGGGGGTAGTACAGAAATGACGATTTACAAAAAAGGGAAAATAGACAGATCTAAATCTTTTAAAATGGGGACAGTAAGAATGCTGAACCAAAAAGACAATTTAAAAGACGAGTGGGATGAAATGAAAGAATGGGTTAAAAAACACACCGAAGACATTAAAAATATTTCTTTAATTGGATCTGGTGGTAACATTAACAAAATTTACAAAATGTCTGGTAGAACAGATGGCTCTCCCCTATCTTTTATTTACATGAAAGCCAATTACAAGTATTTAAAAACCATGAGCTACGATGAACGTATCTCTGAATTAAATTTAAATCAAGATAGAGCCGATGTAATTATACCCGCTACAAAAATATACTTATCTGCCATGAAATGGTCCAATGCAAAACGCATTTATGTTCCTAAAATTGGATTGTCAGACGGAATTGTAAAAAGTTTATATGCTGGTATTATTGAATAAACAGATCTATGCGCTACTAAAAGTTTTGTGTATTTCTTTTTTGATCTGTAACTGTTCTTCGGACACCAAAAAATCAAAAACAGAAAAAAAACAGGCTGTAGTAAAAACAATACAAAAAAGTTCCCTAAAAAAAGAGCCTAAAAAGCCTACGCTACAAGAAATTAAAGATTCTTTATTAGCTCAAATTCCTAAAAAAAAGCTTTTAGTTAATGATATTATCAATCATAAAAATGTAAAAAGCTTTTTTTTAGATTATGGAAGAAAAAATCCTGAAACCAAGCTTTTGTTAAAAACTAGACTTGGGAACATACACATTACTCTTTACAAAGAAACCCCGTTACACAGAGCTAGTTTTCTTTATTTAATTAAAAATGGTTACTACAATAAAACCTGTTTTCATAGAATTGTAAAAGACTTTATTATTCAAGGAGGTTGGTCAGAAAAAACAATTGTAGATACTTATCGCATTCAACTAAACAATTACAAACTTCCTCCTGAATTTAGAGAGGGTATTACTCACAAACGTGGTGCTTTGTCTGCTGCCAGAAGATGGGTAAATAACCCTGGTAAAAAATCAAACCCTTTTGAGTTTTTTATCATACAAACAGATTTAGATTGTAGTCATTTAGATGGTGAACATACGGTTTTTGGACAAGTAACCAAAGGTTTTGATGTCATTGATAAAATTATTAACGTAAAACTAGACGGACATTCTGAATGGCCAGAGGTGGATGTAAATATTGAGTTTGAAATTTTAGGATAAACCCAATATTACCAAACTTCGTATTTAATTCCTTCGTTGTTCATATAGGTATTTTCCTCTTTGTTTAAATTTATTTTATTTCCAAAATAATCTGTAGGAGTACAACCTACTGCCTCGGCAATACAAACACTTGCTGCAAAATCCCAGGCACAACCTCCTCCTTGTTTGTCCCTATGTGGTTTTATGTAAACTGCCGGAGCATTTTCTAACACACACATAGCATTAATAATAGCTCCTTGATGCGTTACAACCTCCAAAGGTGCATTGTATTTTTCTAAAGAAATTCTTTCTAAAGATTGTACCAAATATTGATGTGATCCTGAGGAAACAAAACTTAAATCGCTATAAAAAGTTAACCCTTTATTTTTATGGTATTGAATGCTAAAAACTTCTCCGTCTTTATATGCCTGACCTCCTTTGACTGCATCGTATAAATGATTGTGATAAGGATCATAAGCCACCCCTACAACGGCTTCACCATTTTTAGCTACCAAACCTATAGCCACAGCAAAGCCTGGAGTTTTTTTAGTAAACGGTAGAGTTCCATCAATAGGATCTACGGTCCAAAAATAATCTTTTGTCAATCTACTTCTATCATCTTCCGATTCTTCTCCTAACCAACCTAAATCGTACTTATTAATACTTTCTTGTAAGCTAGAAAAAATAATTTCTTGAGATTTAAGATCAACCTCTGTTACAACATCTGCGGCCAAACTTCCTCCTTTATTTTTACTTCCTATTTTAAAATCGGTTCCAAAACAAGCTATTACATGTGCTCCTGCTTTTAGAGCTGCTTTTTTAGCAATTACTCGTAACGCTTCTAAATCTTGTATGCTTAATTCCATATTATTTTAATGCTTTAATTACTTGTTGTGCTACTTGCTCACTGTAACTATTAATTTTCCAATGAGAAGGACTCCATCCTTTTAAAAATCGATGAAAATCTGTCCATGCTACAGGGAACAAACTTCTCCATTCTTTTTCTACTTCCTTAAAATCAACTGCTATCTTTTTAACTAGTATTGCTTTTTCTAAACAGTTAAAATATAAATCTAAAATTTCTGGCTCATATTCTCTACAATCTTCTTCAGACAAACAACTTCCCATAAAATAAGCTAGATCTTTCATTCCACAACCACCACCAACATATTGAAAATCCACAGCAGCTACTTTTACACCATCTTCTGAAAAACAAAAATTAGCCAATTTAGCATCTCCATGTACAAAAGTTGTGTACCTAGCGTTGTTTAATTTTTCATCAATTTTAGCAGCAACTTTCTTTAAAGCCTTATCATCTAAAACGGCTAGTTCCTCGGGCCTGGTTTCTAAGTGCCAATATGTTCCTACCTGCCACAATTCTTTAGGTTGTTGCTGTAAAAATGTAGCATGAAAATTTGCCAACCATTGTACACATGCATTTATATGATGCCAAGAAACAGAATGAACCCTAGCAGAAAAACCTGCCAAGTCTAGATCTTCTAAAACTAATAAAACATCATCCTTATAAGTATCAAAAGCATATAGTTGGGGAATTCTACAAGATGCATCACACCGACTTGCATAGGTTTTGTAAAAGTTAGTTTCTACCTGATACGATTTTACTTTTCTCCTGTGTGACAAATTGGTATTCCACCCTCTAGGATGTTTTTGTTGCTTAGGCAACTGTACCCATTTAACAACTGCTTGCTCAATAGGACTATCTAAAAGTTGATAACGTACAATTTTACCATAACCACTCCACAAGGTTTGAATTACTTCTAATTCCAGAGCATTGCTAGCTTTAGTACTACTAAGTAAGGTTTGAGTAAACTGTAAGTTCATAGTTCTATTCTAATAAAATAAAGATACAAAAGGCAATGGAGGCACCATAAAAAAAGCCTAGTAGAATTTTTCTACTAGGCTTTTATATTGTTGAATGAAATATTTTACTATTTATTCTTTTTAGCTTCTGCTTTTAATTTGATGTTTTCTATAATAGTTCCTGTAATCCAATAAGGAACTACAAATGTTAATAAGAAAATTAACAACCAAAATCCAGCTGTAAATACAAATAAGAATGCTAAAAATCCTGAGAATTGTGAAATATCCATTTTATCTTAAATCTTTTGTTCGTGTTTTATAATTGCAAAAATAAAACTATTTTTTGATTTGAACACCTCAAATTAAAAATAATTATCTACTAAAATAAACCATTATTTAACGCTACTAATGCTTCTTTCTTATTCTCTGTATTAATTACCAACGAAACGTTGTAATTAGAACCTCCATAAGAAATCATACGAATAGGAATGTTAGACAAACTGCTAAAAATAGCTGTGCTAGAACCCGCGTTTTGCTCAGAAAAATCTCCTGCCAAACAAACAATACTTAAATCAGTATCTACGTCAACAGAACCAATCTCTTGTAACTCTGCAACAATTTCGTTTAAATGAGTAATATCATCAATAGTAACAGAAACTGCAACTTCTGATGTGGTAATCATATCTATAGAAGTTTTATACTTCTCAAACACCTCAAATACCCCTTTTAAGAAACCGTAAGCCATTAACATACGGAAAGACTTAATCTTTATTGCTGTAATACCATCTTTGGCTGCAATAGCTCTTACTCCGCTTGGTACTTTACAATTTTTAATAATTGTTCCTGGTGCATCTGGCTCAAATGTGTTTTTTAACAATACAGGCACATTAGCTTTGCGTGCAGGTATTACAGATTGCGGATGTAAAATTTTAGCTCCAAAATAAGCCAACTCTGCTGCCTCATCAAAAGAAATTTCTTTTAAAGAAAAGGTGTTCTCTACAAAACGAGGATCGTTATTGTGCATTCCATCAATATCTGTCCAAATTTGAATTTCTTCAGCAACAATAGCAGCACCAATTAAAGAAGCAGAATAGTCAGATCCCCCTCTTTTTAAGTTGTCTATTTTACCAGTGTGGCTGTTACAAACATACCCTTGTGTTACAAAAATTTCTGTAGTTGGGTTAGCAGCAACAATTTTACCATACTCTTCTGTAATTTTAGAAATTACAGGTTCGTTAGCTTCATCAATAGCCATAAAATCAAAAGCAGATACTAACAATGCGCTAGCTCCAACTTCTTTTAAATGAAAATTGAACAAGTTAGTTGATAAAACTTCTCCTTGTGCCACAATATTTTTTTCTATTTGAGAAGATGGAATTTCAATACCAATATGTTCTCTAATAAACTCAAAACGATCAGAAACCAAAGCAATTGCTTCATCTTGATTCGCTTTTTCTGATAACAACTCATTTACTACATCAACGTATTTAGCAATTAAATCGTTAATTAAGTCATTTGCTTCCTCTTCTCTATAATTGATGATATGATCGGCAACTTCGTGTAATGAATTTGTAGTCCCAGACATTGCAGATAAGACCACTGTCTTTTTCCCCTCAACATTTCTAACAATGTTAGCCACTTCCCTTATACTCTTTGGGCTCCCAACAGAAGTACCTCCAAATTTTAATACTTTCATAATAGTTGTTTCTAGTTTCAGTTATTTAATTTTTATCCAAAAAAAAATATTTGCAATAAAAATGCAAAGGTTTCACAAATGTCTTATTTGAACAAAAAAATAATAATATCTTTACATCTTAATACGAATTGTTAAAATTTGAACACGTATGAAAACCATACAAGAATCTGTAGAGGGAATTATTAGAAAAACACCTTTCTTAGAAGAGGCTTTAAATGACAAATTAATCAACGTTTCATCTTTGGCTAGAGTGATTCAGCCAGACGTTGAAAAAGATTTAAATAAAGATGTAAAATCTGGAGCTATCATGATGGCTATCAACAGACTATCTCCGTCCAGTATTTTAAAAATAAGGAAGAACATCAAGAAAATAACCCTTACTTTAGGTGATTTTATTGTGCGTTCTGACCTAGGAAATTTTACATTTAAAAACACTCCAACGTTGTTAAAATGTATTTCAGATTTGATTCATGAATTTGGTGAAGACAAAGACTATTTCTTTACCATTTCCCAAGGTATTTTTGAGACGAATTTAATCACCAGTAAAAAATTACACGATAAGGTTACTCAAATTTTTAAAACGGAGCAATTATTATCTTCTTCTAAAGAATTAGCTTCTATTACCATTAAGTTGCCAAAGTCCAATTCTCAGCAATCTGGAATTTATTATTTTATTTTAAAACAATTAGCTTGGGCAGATATTCCTGTACAAGAAATTATATCTACCACACACGAAATTACTATTGTAGTTAAGGAAGAAGACATTAACAAAACCTTTTCTATTTTAATAGATATGAAAAAGAATTAAGTTTCTTTTTTTATAATTTTAACAAAAAAAAAGCCTTCACTAAATTAGTGAAGGCTTTTTTAACTATGTGGTTTATCTTATTGATTTCCTAATATAATAGGCAATCCTGCTTTACCAGAACCTATTACAATTACTTTGGCATTTGGAGAACTACTTAACTCTTTAGTAGCTTCAATTCCTTTTTCCATTAAAATTTTATCAGTTAAAGATTCACTTAAAATTTTGTTCGCAATAGCTTTTCCTTCTGCATCAATTTTTTGACGTTCCGCTTCTTTATGAGCTTTTTCTAATCTAAACTCATATTCTAAAAACTCTTGCTCTTGTTTTAATTTGTTTTCAATGGCTGTTTTAATTGTTGGAGGCAACGTTACATCTCTCACCAAAACATCATTTAACTGAATAAACTGATCATCTAAAATCTTTTTAGTTTCTGCAAAAATTTCTTCCTGAATTACATCTCTTTTACTAGAATAAATTTGTTCAGGGGTATACCTACCTACTACAGAACGTGCTGCAGATCTTAAAGAAGGCTTAATAACCGATTCTAAATAACTTTGACCTTTTTGCTGATGTAATCTACCTATTTTATCTTTTTGAGGTAAATACCAAGCAGTTACTTCTAATATAATATCCAATCCGTTAGAAGATAAAACCTTCATTTTTTCGAATAATTCTTGTTGACGAACTTCATAAACAATCACCTTATTCCAAGGAGCTATTAAATGAAATCCTTCTCCTAAAGCTGGCTCATCGGTAACTACACCACCATCAAAAGTTTTGTACAAAACTCCTGCTTTACCAGAATCTATGGTTAAAGCCGATTTGGAAATAAATACAATCACTACAACTGCAATGATAATAATTAATGGAAGTCCTTTAGGGATATTCAAACTTTGATTGTTATTCATTTTATAAAATTTTAACGCTATTATTAAAGATTGTTACTACTTTAGGCAATCTCTTCTGTTCTTCTCCTCCGGGTATAAAACAACAACCTGCTTTGTCTACAGTATACAAAATATGCAAACTAATTGTTTCTAGCTCATTTTCTTCTACTTGACTAAAAATAGCAACATCTATAGCATCTATATTTGGCCACCCTCCTTCTGCTACAAATTCACTAATTTTAATTTGATGAATGTTTTGTTGCACTAACTGTTTTACTTCTTCTGTAGTATGCATTTCTTAGTTTACAAAGTGATATAAGAATACAATATCAGCATCTAAAGCTGTTTTGCGTTCTCCTTCTATTTCTATATTAATAGATAATACGGCTTTAGAAATACCTCTTAAATTCTCTATAGATTTTAATTTAGTTCTTAATCTAACCTTGCTATTAACCGTAACTGGTTTGTTAAACCTTAATTTTTCAATACCATAGTTCACCAACATTTTACTGTTGTTTACTTCTATTATTTGCTCCCATAAATAGGGCATTAAAGAAAGTGTTAAATAACCATGAGCTATAGGAGTTCCAAAAGGACCATCTTTTGCTTTTTCAGCATCGCAATGAATCCATTGATGATCCAATGTTGCATCTGCAAATTGATTGATTCTGTCTTGTGGAATTTCTAAATAATCAGAAACACCAATCTCTTTACCTTCATAAGCTTTAAAATCTTCAAAGCTATTGATTATTACTTTCTCCATTATAATCCTTTATTTTAGTTGTAATTTACGTTATTAATTGTGTTTAATCGTTTAATAAATTATGAATCCATGCATATTGTAACAAAATTAATGTTTTTGCATCTTTAATTTCATTGTTTTCTACGCTTCTTTTAACTTCATCAAAACTCATCTCAAAAACAAGAATGTCTTCTTGTTCATTTTCTAATCCCCCCCCTTTGGAAACTTTCATAGATTCATTGTATTCAGCAATAAACATATGAGTTATTTCGGTAACCGCACCTGGAGTCATAAAACAGTCTCTTACTTTAGTAACACTGGGTACTTTATAACCTGTTTCTTCTTCTATTTCTCTTATAATACATGTTTCTGGATCGTCTTTATCTAACATTCCTGCAGGAACTTCTGTAACTATTCCACCTGGTAATCCATTAATATAAGCTGGCATTCTAAACTGCTGAGTTAACAGCACTTTTTTTGTGGTTTTATTGTACATAAAAACTGCTGCTCCATCACCTTTATCGTAAACTTCTCTTACTTGTTTTACTACGTTACCATCAGATCGTTTGTATTGGTAAGAAAACAACTTTAAAGGTTTCCATGTATTTGCTAAAATTTTCTCTTTAACGTCAGAAATAGTCATGTAAAATAGGTTTGTATAAATATAAAAAAACTGCCCTAAAGTCAATGCTTTAGGGCAGTTTAAAAATTATTATTTTATTTGTATTAAGCAGTAATCATACCACCATCAACATTTAATGTTTGCCCTGTAATATATGCAGACATATCAGAAGCTAAAAACACACATGCATTTGCAATATCTTCTGGTTGACCTCCTCTTTTTAAAGGAATAGCTTGTCTCCATCCATCTACAACAGCTTCATCTAACTTAGCTGTCATTTCAGTTTCAATAAACCCTGGAGCTATTGAATTACAACGAATGTTTCTTGATCCTAATTCTAAAGCTACCGATTTACTAAACCCTAACATTCCTGCTTTAGAAGCAGCATAATTAGTTTGACCTGCATTTCCTTGAACTCCTACTACAGAACTCATGTTAATAATAGATCCAGCTCTTTGTTTCATCATAGGACGAATAACAGCTTTGGTTAAGTTAAATACCGATTTTAAGTTTACCTCAATTACTTTATCAAAATCATCTTCTGAAATACGCATTAATAAATTGTCTTTGGTAATTCCTGCATTGTTGATTAACACATCAATAGTACCAAATTCTTTTAATACGTCTGCAGCTAGAGCTTGAGCAGCATCAAAATCTGCAGCGTTAGATTGATATCCTTTTGCTTTTACTCCCATAGCAGCTAATTCTGCTTCTAAAGCATTTGCAGCCTCTACAGATGAACTATAAGTAAAAGCAACATTAGCACCTTGCTTTGCAAATTCTAAAGCAATTCCTTTACCAATTCCTCTAGTCGCTCCGGTAATAATTGCTGTTTTATTTTCTAATAATCCCATAAAATAGTTTCTTTCTAGTATTCTTATTGAGCTACTTTAGCCAATACGCTAGCAATAGCTTCTCCAATTTTTGCAGGTGATGCAACAACGTGAATTCCGTTTTCTGCTAATATTTCCATTTTAGCTTGTGCAGATTCTCCTTCACCACTTACAATAGCTCCAGCATGTCCCATAGTACGTCCTGCAGGTGCAGTTTGTCCAGCAATAAATCCTACAACTGGTTTTCTGTTACCATCAGCTTTTACCCATCTTGCAGCTTCAGCCTCTAACTGACCTCCAATTTCACCAATCATTACAATTGCTTCTGTTTCTGGGTCATTCATTAACATTTCAACAGCTTCTTTAGTTGTAGTTCCAATAATTGGATCTCCACCAATACCAATTGCTGTTGTAATACCGTAACCTTGTTTTACAACTTGGTCAGCAGCTTCGTAAGTTAACGTTCCTGATTTTGAAACAATACCAACATTACCTTTCTTAAAAATAAAACCTGGCATAATACCAACCTTAGCTTCTCCTGGAGTAATAACTCCTGGACAGTTAGGTCCTATTAAACGAGCTTCTTTTCCTTCTAAGTATCCTTTTACTTTTACCATGTCTGCTACAGGAATACCTTCAGTAATACAAATAATTACTTTAATACCTGCTTCTGCAGCTTCCATAATTGCATCCGCAGCAAATGCTGGTGGTACAAAAATAATAGTAGTATCGGCTCCAGCTTTTACAACTGCATCTTGTACAGTGTTAAAAACAGGTTTACCTAAGTGTTCTTGTCCTCCTTTTCCTGGAGTAACTCCACCTACGATGTTTGTTCCGTATTCAATCATTTGAGAAGCATGGAAAGTTCCTTCACTCCCAGTAAATCCTTGAACTATAATTTTAGAATCCTTATTTACTAAAACACTCATTTAATTTTATTTTTTTATTGAAAATTCGTTGCGAACAAATATAAATATTTGTTTACAATATATCTTCTTTTATTTTTTTTATCACAGAATTGTAAAACTGTGCTAATTTTATAACAAAAGCCCAAAACGATATTTTGTTTTGGGCTTTTACAATTTATTTAATTGCAATACTTTAAGACTTAATTCTTTCTTGATAAGTTCCTTTTGCAGTTTCAATTTTAATTTTGTCTCCTTCATTAATAAACAAGGGTACGTTTACAGATGCTCCTGTTTCTACCGTTGCAGGTTTGGTTGCATTTGTAGCTGTATTTCCTTTAATACCTGGCTCTGTGTAAGTAACTTCTAAAATTACAGATTGAGGCATATCTACCGATAATGGCATTTCATCTTCAGACCGTACAATAATAGTAACTATTTCTCCTTCTTTTAATAAATCTGGAGCATCTAAAGCTGATCTTTCCAAAGTGATTTGGTTGTAATCATCTGTATTCATAAAGTTAAAAGTATCACCTTCTGCATATAAATACTGGTACTTTCTAGTTTCTACTCTTACTTCGTCTATTTTGTGTCCAGCAGAAAAAGTATTATCAATTACTTTACCTGATGTTAAACTTTTTAATTTAGTTCTTACAAATGCAGGTCCTTTTCCTGGCTTTACGTGTTGAAACTCTACTACTTTGTAAGTATCGCTATTGTATACAATACACAATCCGTTTCTAATATCTGATGTTGTTGCCATCTATAATTTTTTATTCTTAATTACTAAAATATCCTTTCATGATTCCTCTTTGTGAATTTTGGATGAATTTAATGATATCATCTCTTTCACTTGTTGCTTCCATTTCAGCTTCAATAATTCGAATTGCTTGCGTATTATTATAAGTACTTTGGAATAAGATTCTATATATGTTTTGAATCTCTCTAATTTTATCTGTAGAAAAACCTCTTCTTCTTAATCCTACAGAATTTATTCCTACATAAGATAAAGGCTCTCTTGCTGCTTTTACAAACGGAGGAACATCTTTTCTTACCAAAGAACCACCGGTTACAAAAGCATGGTCTCCAATAGAACAAAACTGATGAATTGCAGTCATACCTGCTAAAATAACATTGTTTCCTACGTTTGCATGTCCTGCTAAAGTACTTCCGTTAGAAAAAATACAATTGTCTCCAACAATACAATCATGAGCTACGTGACAGTAGGCCATAATTAAACAATTGTCTCCAATTACGGTTTTCATTCTATCTGTAGTACCACGGTTAATGGTTACACACTCTCTAATAGTAACATTGTTACCAATAATAGTAGATGTTTCCTCTCCGTCGTATTTTAAATCTTGTGGCATTGCAGATATTACTGCTCCAGGAAAAATTTTACAATTTTCTCCAATTACAGCTCCTTCCATAATAGTTACATTAGACCCTATCCATGTTCCTGAACCTATTTTTACATTGTTATGAATGGTTGTAAATGGTTCAATAACAACATTACGAGCTATTTTTGCCCCTGGGTGCACATATGCTAATGGTTGATTCATCCTTTTATTTTTTTCTTGCTATTTGAGCCATTAATTCAGCCTCTACTACTATTCTTCCGTTAGCATAACCAACAGATCTCATATGACATATTCCTCTTCTAATAGGCGAAATTAATTCTGCCTTAAATATTAATGTATCTCCAGGTAATACTTTTTGCTTAAACTTAACATTGTCCATTTTCATGAAATAGGTTAAGTAATTTTCTGGATCTGGAACGGTGCTTAACACTAAAATACCTCCACATTGAGCCATAGCTTCTACTTGTAAAACTCCAGGCATTACAGGTGCTTCTGGAAAATGTCCTACAAAGAAAGGCTCGTTCATAGATACGTTTTTCATTCCTACTACAAAATCATCACCTAAGTCCAAAATTCTGTCTATTAACAAGAATGGTGGTCTGTGTGGTAACAACTTCATAATTTGGTTGATATCCATTAAAGGCGGTTGGTTTAAATCGTAAGTAGGAACACTTTTGCGTTTTTCTTGCTTAATGATGTTTGCCAAACGTTTTGCAAATAAGGTGTTTATTTTATGTCCTGGTTTGTTAGCTATTACTTTTCCTCTAATACGAGTTCCTACTAATGCTAAATCTCCAATAACATCTAATAACTTATGCTTTGCAGCTTCGTTAGCCCAGTGCAATTCTAGGTTATCTAAAATTCCATTTGGAGTTACTTTAATTTCGTCTTTTCCAAATGCTTTTTTTAATCTTTCTAAAGTCTCAGCAGATATTTCTTTATCAACATAAACAATAGCATTGTTTAAATCACCTCCTTTAATAAGATTGTGTTCTAACAACATTTCTAATTCATGTAAAAAACTAAAGGTTCTTGCTGCAGAAATTTCTTCTTTAAACTTTGCAATACTATCTAAAGTAGCATTTTGGGTTCCTAAAATTTGAGTTCCAAAATCTACCATAGTAGTTATTTGATACTCATCAGCAGGCATTAAAATAATTTCACTACCTGTTGCTTCATCTTTATAAGAAACTACTTCTTTTACAATATATTCTTCTACAGGAGCATTTTGTTCTGCAATACCAGCAGATTCTAATGCTTCTATAAAAAATTTAGAAGAACCATCCATTATTGGAGGTTCAGATGCATCAATTTCAATAATTAAGTTATCTATTTGCAATCCTACTGCAGCAGCCAAAACATGTTCTGACGTATTAATACTAACTCCTTTTTTTTCTAAATTAGTACCTCTTTCTGTTTCGGTAACATATTCTACTTTTGCTTCAATAGTTGGATTTCCTTCTAAATCTACACGCACAAACGCATATCCGTAGTTTTCTGGAGCTGGTTTAAATACCATGGTAACATTTTTACCTGTATGTAAACCTATACCCGTTAATGTTACTTCTTTTTGGATTGTTTTTTGTTTTAGCATCCTTTTACTTTTTTAAAAGCTTTTTATTTATTTTTTAACTCTTCTACAATTTGGGGTAATCTCTTAAAATACACATATGATTTATTATAATCACTGTAGTCCATAGCAGGAATACCTCTTAACACAACATTGTCTTTTGTGTTTTTAGTAACTCCTGATTTTGCTGAGACTTTAACATTTTTACCAATCTTAATATGTCCAGCAATTCCTACTTGTCCTCCTATCATACAATAATCACCAATAGTACTAGAACCTGCTATTGCTGTTTGTCCAGCAATTACAGTATTTTCTCCTACAACCACGTTATGACCAATTTGAATTAAGTTATCTAACTTAGTTCCTTGTTTTATAATGGTAGATCCCATAGTTGCTCTATCAATAGTAGTGTTAGCTCCTATATCTACATTATCTTGAATAATTACATTTCCTATTTGTGGAATTGTTGTATATGTACCACTACTGGTAGGTGCAAAACCAAATCCATCGGCTCCAATAACAGCTCCTGCATGTATTTTACAATGACTTCCTATTTCACAATCAGCATAAATTTTAACGCCTGCATACAAAGTAGTATTCTCTTTTATTGTTACATTGTCTCCAATGTAACATCCTGGATATACTTTTACATTGTTACCAATAGTTACATTTGCTCCAATATAGGCAAAAGCTCCAATATACAAATCTTCTCCCAAAGTTGCGGTATCCGATATACTTACCGGAGATTCTATACCTGACTTTTGATTTTTATATTCGTTATAGAATTCTAAAATCTGAGTAAAAGCCTGATAAGCATCTTCTACTTTAATTAAAGTTGCTTTAATTTCTTTAGTGGCTTCAAACGATTTATTGACAATAACGACCGATGCGTTTGTTGAATAAATATATTGTGTATACTTAGGATTTGATAAAAAAGTCATAGACCCTTTTTCTCCTTCTTCTATTTTAGACAAAGTAGAAACTGTAGCTGATGAATCTCCTACGATTTCTCCTCCTAAAATTTCAGCTATCTGTGTTGCTTTAAATTCCATTATCCGCAAAAATATAAAATTAAAATCTATTTAGGCCATTTTGATGCCTTTAGGATAACAAAGAAAGTGTTTTACAACAGGCTTTGTTAAAGCTTGAATGTTTAATTGGTCGGATGCTTCTACAATATCTACAATTTGACCATTTTTATAATATAAATATATTTTGCTTTCTGTATCGTTATATGCTTGATTACTAATAGTATCAAGAATAAAGAAATATTTCATCTCTTCTTGGGTCCATCCGTTTTGTTCCATATTGTTTCTAACCAAAGCAATATATTCATCTTTAAAAGGTTGGTTACTTAATTGAACTTTTAATAATTTTCTGTTAATTATCATTTCTGATAATAGTGATAATACTTTATCATCGTGACTAATCCAATCTTTTATGGCTGATAAAATATCATAATCGTCTAATCTAGAAAATATTTTAAGGGTTTCACTATCAAAATTGGCATCTATTTCTTTATATAAAAAATAATGTAAAGCTTTACTAGATGGCAACTCTACTCCTTGACTTGCCAAATATTTAGCCCTAGCTAATAAATTTACCAACATTTTTTCGGCCACAACTCCTGCCTTATGCAAATAAACTTGCCAGTACATTAATCTACGACCTACTATAAATTTTTCTACAGAGTAAATTCCTTTTTCTTCTACTACCAACTTATCATCTACCACGTTTAACATATCTATTAAACGTTCAGAACTTATATTTCCTTCGGCAACTCCTGTGTAAAAACTATCACGTTTTAGGTAGTCCATTCTATCAACATCTAACTGACTAGATACTAATTGATTTAGGAATTTTCTTTTGTATTTGCCTTCAAAAATCTCAATGGCTAAATCTAATTTTCCTTTAAACTCTTTATTTAGAGCTTTCATAAAAATTAACGAAATAGTTTCGTGACTAACTCCTTCTACAATACTATGTTCTAAAGCATGTGAATAGGGTCCGTGACCAATATCGTGCAATAAAATAGCAATGCAAACCGAATTTTTCTCCTTTTCAGAAATTTCTATTCCCTTGTTTTGCAATACAGAAATGGCTTTTTGCATTAAATGCATACAACCAACTGCATGATGAAAACGTGTGTGATGCGCTCCTGGATACACTAAGTTAGACATTCCCATTTGGGTAATTCTTCTTAAGCGCTGGAAATAAGGGTGTTCTATTAAATCGAAAATTAATTTGTTCGGAATTGTAATAAACCCATAGATGGGATCGTTTATAATCTTAACTTTATTGGACAAGCTTTTCAATTTTTGTACTTTTAGTGTACCACAAATATAAAAATCTAATTCCTTTATAGTTAGTAATTAACATATTCTTGCCTCATGAATAAAATTCAAATTTTATGGGTTGATGATGAAATCAACTTATTAAAACCTCATATTCTTTTTTTAGAGAAAAAAAACTATCAAGTTACTCCTTGTACTAACGGTGCCGATGCATTGGATTTGGTAAAAGTAAACAACTACGATGTTATTTTTCTAGACGAGAACATGCCTGGCTTATCGGGGTTAGAAACCTTAACAGAAATTAATAATATAGTTTCTAATGTTCCTATTATAATGATTACCAAAAGTGAAGAGGAATATTTAATGGAAGAGGCTATTGGTTCTAAAATTGCCGATTATCTAATTAAACCTGTAAACCCTAACCAAATACTATTAAGTTTAAAAAAGAACTTAGACCACAATAGATTAATTAGTGAGCGTACAACTATTAATTACCAACAAGAGTTTAGAAAAATATCTATGGAATTGGCTTCTGTAAATTCTCACGAAGCATGGGTAGATGTTTACAAAAAACTAGTGCACTGGGAATTAGAATTGGAAAATATAGATGATGCCGGATTGTTAGGAATTTTAGAAAGTCAGAAACAAGAAGCCAATCAAATATTTTTTAAGTTTATTAAAAAGAATTATGCCGATTGGTTTTATGATGATGATGCTCCTATTTTATCACATCAATTATTTAAGACAGTAATATTACCCGAAATAGAAAGTGCCGAAAAATCTTTAGTTATTGTGGTTGATAACCTTCGTTATGATCAATATTTAATGATTGAAAGAATTATATCTAATCATTATAAAAAACAAGATGAAATTCCTTTTTACAGCATTTTACCTACCGCAACACATTATGCAAGAAATGCTATATTTTCTGGATTAACTCCTTTAGAAATGGCTACCAAACATAAAGATATTTGGTTGGGTGAAAATGATGAAGGTGGTAAAAACATGCACGAGGAAGAGTTTTTAAAACGTCAATTAAAAACATTAAAGAAAGATTATTCTTTTTCTTATCATAAAATAAGTAATCAAAAAGCAGGTAAAGAGCTCTTGAGTAATTACAATCAATACAAAGACAATAAGTTTAACATGGTTGTTTTTAATTTTGTAGATATGCTATCTCATGCCAAAACAGACACCAAAGTTATTCGTGAGCTAGCTTCTGATGATAAATCTTACAGAGCTTTAACCGAAACTTGGTTTCAAAACTCATCTATGTTAGAATTGATTAAAAAAGCGCAAAAAGACAATGCCAAATTAATTTTAACTACAGATCACGGTACCATTAACTGTAGCAAACCTACACAAGTTATAGGAACCAAAGCCATTGCCTCTAACTTAAGATACAAAACAGGACGAAGCATTACGTACCAAGAAAAAGATGTGTATGCAGAACACGATCCTAAACAGATTTTTTTACCACAAGAACACATGAACAGTTCTTTTGTTTTTGCCAAAGACAATTTGTTTTTTGTGTATCCCAACAATCAAAATCACTATACAAAATATTTTAAAGACACTTACCAACACGGAGGAATATCCTTAGAAGAAATGATTATTCCTTGTGCCGTTTTTAATCCCAAAAATTAACATGGAAAAACCAAAAATATTAACCAGCAGTACCAAAATTCGTTTTCAAGATTGTGATCCTTTTAACCACTTAAACAATGGTCGTTATATTGATTATTTTATCAATCAAAGAGAAGATCACGTGTTAAACGCTTATGGTATTGATATTTTTAAAATGATTCGTGAAGAGCATATTGGCTGGGTAGTTTCTAGTACCCAGCTTGCTTATATTCTACCGGTTTACACTATGGAAGAAATTGCTTTTGAGTCTCAAACTATAGAGTTTTCTAAAAAACATATGAAGGTAGAAATGCGAATGTTTAACAAAAAGAAAGACAAGTTAAAAGCTATTGCTTGGATGACCTTTGTTCATATAGATTTAAAGAAAAACACCACCAGAGAGCATAGTTCTAAATTGATGGAACTATTTAATGAAGTAGTTTTACCCGTACCCGAAACTACTTTTGATGAACGAGAAAGAAATATAAGAACAATTAAGAAAAATTCTTAAGACTTTTGTCCGTAAGCATTGGTACAAAAGCACATTCTTCAATAATTTGCTTGTCAAATTCTTTGGCAGAATTGCGAGTAATTAAAGTCATCATTTGTTGAGCATCCCCTACCGGAATTACCATTCGTCCTCCAATTTTTAATTGTGCTAATAAAGGTTTCGGTAAAAATGGAGCTCCACAAGTCACTATAATTTTATCAAAAGGGGCAAATTGTGGTAACCCTTTGTAACCATCACCAAAATACATATGTTTAGGCTTGTATCCTAGCCTAGGCAATAACAACTGTGTTTTTTTAAACAGCTCCTGCTGTCTTTCAATAGTGTACACATGAGCCCCTAAGCTTACCAATACACTTGTTTGATAACCTGACCCCGTTCCTATTTCTAATATTTTTTCACCTGGTTTAATTTCTAGCAACTGAGACTGAAAACCTACCGTATAAGGCTGAGAAATAGTTTGGTCTGCTGCAATAGGAAATGCCACATCTTGATAAGCATATTCCTCAAAACTAGAATCCATAAACAAATGTCTTGGAATTGTTTTTATAGCAGATAACACAGCGTGATCTGTAACCCCTTTAGTTTGTAAAACAGTAATCAATCTGTTTCTTAATCCTTGATGTTTAAATGTATCTTTCATAGTTGCAATAGGAACACAAATATAAAAAACAAAAACCCTAGAAAATAAATTTTCTAGGGCTTGAATGTACTATTTATAAACAATTTACTTCTGACGTTTTCTCAATTCAGCCGTAATATCTTTTAAGGTAAATCCTTTTGCTTGTAACAACATTAAATAGTGAAACAACAAATCTCCTGCTTCGTATAAAAACAATTCATCGTTATTATCCATAGCTTCAATTACTGTTTCTACAGCTTCTTCTCCTACTTTTTGAGCTACTTTATTAATTCCTTTGGCAAATAAACTAGCTACATAAGATTTTTGAACATCTTTGTTTTTTACACGCTCTGTGATAACATTTTCTAACGTAGATAAAAAACCAAAATTCTCTGTATTTTCTTCTGCCCAACATGTATCTGTTCCTTTGTGACACGTAGGCCCAACGGGTTTTGTTTGAATTAACAAGGTGTCTTTGTCACAATCATTCTTAATTGAAACCAGTTCTAAAAAGTTTCCGCTTTCCTCTCCTTTGGTCCACAATCTTTTTTTAGATCTGCTGTAAAAAGTAACTTTATTAGTCGTTAACGTTTTATCAAATGCTTCCTGATTCATGTATCCTAACATCAATACATTTTTAGTTTCAGCATCTTGTATAATTGCAGGAACTAGTCCTTTTTCGTCAAATTTAATTTCCATTTGATTTATGTTTTATTATCGAATTCTATATTTTTCATCTCGACTACGCTCGATGACCATAGCAATTCAAAATGACAATCAATTTTATTATTTTACCACAGTTTTTACAGTTTAACCAAACTCTTCACTGTTATATTTATCGTAAATATTCTAAAAAGTTCATCGAGCGGAGTCGAGATGTTTTAGAAAATCTATTTATAACCTTACAGGAATTCCCTGTTTTTTTAACTCTTGTTTTAAATCTGGAATTTCAATTTCTTGAAAATGAAACACACTTGCTGCCAAAGCGGCATCTGCTTTTCCATCTTTAAAAGTATCTATAAAGTGTTGCACATTTCCGGCTCCACCACTTGCAATAATAGGAATGTTTAATTCTTCTGACAAACGAGCCAAAGCATCGTTGGCAAAACCATCTTTGGTTCCATCGTTATTCATAGAAGTAAACAAAATTTCTCCTGCTCCTCTTTCTTCAACCTCTTTTGCCCAGTCAAATAAATTCAACTCTGTAGGAACTTTACCTCCTACCAAATGCACAATCCATTCTCCATCAATCTTTTTGGCATCAATAGCAACTACGACACATTGACTTCCAAATTTTTGAGACAACTCATTCACTAATTGTGGTCTTTTTACTGCTGATGAATTGATAGAAACTTTATCAGCTCCATTCTGCAATAAAATATCAACATCTTCTACAGATGATATTCCACCACCTACGGTAAACGGAATGTTTACTTGTGCAGCTACATCTCTTACTAAATTCACCAAAGTTCTTCTACGTTCTTCAGTTGCAGAAATGTCTAAAAACACCAATTCGTCTGCTCCTGTTGCTGCATATTTTTTTGCCAATTCTACAGGATCTCCTGCATCACGCAAATCTACAAAATTGACACCTTTTACAGTACGTCCGTTTTTTATATCCAAACAAGGAACTATTCTTTTTGCTAACATAATTTTGGTATCTGGTATCAAGTAACAGGTAGCAAGACTTCTAAATTCTTGTTACTTTTTACTTCATACTTGTTACTTTCCTATAATAAAATCTTCCAATTGTTTTAAGCTGATTCTGTTTTCGTAAATCGCTTTTCCAACAATGGTTCCTTCACATCCTAATTCTTTTAATCTTGGTAATTCATCAAAAGTAGAAATTCCTCCACTTGCAATTAATTTTACTTTAGGACATTCTTTTAATATTTTTTCATACAAATCAAAAGAAGGACCTTGTAACATTCCGTCTTTAGCAATATCTGTACAAATTACATATTGAATTCCTTCTTTTTGATATCCTTGAATAAAAGGAATCAAATCTTCATCAGATTCTTCTAACCAACCACTAACTGCAATTTTTTCATTATTTGCATCGGCTCCTAAAATAATTTTATCTGCTCCAAATTTTGCAATCCAACTTTTAAAAACAGCTGCATTTTTTACTGCAATACTTCCTCCTGTAATTTGATTGGCTCCAGATTCAAAAGCTATTTTTAAATCTTCATCGGTTTTTAAACCACCACCAAAATCAATTTTTAAGGTTGTTTTCGTTGCTATTTGTTCTAAAACTTTATGATTTACAATATGGCTTGCTTTGGCTCCATCTAAATCCACCAAGTGTAAATGCTCTATTCCGTGAGCTTCAAATTGCTTGGCAATCTCTAAAGGGTTTTCATTATATACTTTTTTAGTATTGTAATCTCCTTTAGACAAACGAACACATTGTCCGTCAATAATATCTATGGCTGGTATAATTCTCATATTCGTTGTTCGTTGTTCGTTGTTCGTTCTGGTTGCTAAAACAAACAACTACAGATTCAAAAAATTCTCTAATATCTGAGCTCCGTCTGTACTACTTTTTTCTGGGTGAAATTGCACTCCGTAAAAATTAGCTTTTTGCAATGCTGTAGAGTATTGAATCCCATATTCCGTAGTCGCAATAGTTTCTTTAGTTAAAGGTGCATAATAACTGTGTACCAAATACATGTAAGCACCTTCTTTAACATTGTTAAAAATCTTAGATCCCAAACCGCTAATTTGGTTCCATCCTATTTGAGGGACTTTTACAATGTTCTCAAAACGTTTTACGTCTACATCAAAAACACCTAATCCTGTGGTATCTCCTTCTTCAGAATATTTACACATCAATTGCATTCCCAAACAAATTCCTAAAACAGGTTGTGTTAAGGTTGGAATTACAGTATCTAACCCGGTAGCTTTTAACATTTTCATGGCAGAACTTGCTTCTCCCACTCCTGGAAAGATGACTTTATCTGCACTTTTTATTTCTTCAACATCGTTGCTTAAAATAGCATCGTATCCCAATCGCTCAATGGCAAATCGGATAGATTGTATGTTTCCTGCTCCGTAGTTTATAATTACTATTTTCATATTTATTTTAGTAGTTAAGGAGTTAAGGAAATGAGGAGTTAAGTAGCTTCTTAACTTCTTAAATTCTTAACTACTGTTTTCTATAATACTCCTTTCGTACTTGGTAAAAACATTTTATTCGCATCACGTTTTACAGCCATTTTCATTGCTTTTGCAAAAGCTTTAAAAATCCCTTCAATTTTGTGATGTTCGTTTTTTCCTTCTGCTCTTACGTTTAAATTACATTTGGCTCCGTCTGTAAACGATTTAAACAAGTGGAAAAACATTTCGGTAGGCATGTCTCCAATCATTTCTCGATTAAATTCAGCATCCCACTCAATCCATGGTCTTCCTCCAAAATCTACAGCAGCTTGTGCCAAACAATCATCCATTGGCAAACAGAATCCATAACGTTCTATTCCTAATTTATTTCCTAAGGCTTTATGGAACAATTCTCCTAAAGCAATCATGGTATCTTCTATAGTGTGATGTTCATCAACCTCTAAATCTCCATCTACTTTTACCGTTAAATCCATAGAACCATGACGACCAATTTGATCTAACATATGGTCAAAGAATTTTACTCCTGTAGAAATATCATTTTTACCAGAACCATCTAAATTTAGTTTGATGTAAATTTTAGTTTCGTTGGTATTTCTTGTGATTTCTGAAACTCTATCTTCTAATTTTAAAAATTCATAAATAGTTTTCCAGTCCGTAGAAGTTAAAGCGATGCAATCTTGAATTGCTTTTACATCAGCCTCTACTTCATCAGCACCCAATTCAGGATTTTCTGATAAAAAGATTCCTTTAGCTCCTAAATTTTTAGCCAATTCCATGTCGGTAATTCTATCACCTAACACAAAAGAATTTTCTAAATCGTATTTTTCTTTATCAAAATACTGCGTTAACAAACCTGTTCTAGGCTTGCGAGTTTCAGCATTTTCATGCGGAAAAGTTTTATCTATATGTACAGCAGCAAATTCTACTCCTTCGTTCTTAAAAGCTTGAATCACCTTGTTTTGAGCAGGCCAAAATGTATCTTCTGGAAAAGAATCTGTTCCCAATCCATCTTGATTGGTTACCATCACCAATTCGTAATCCAATTCCTCAGCAATTCTTGCTAGGTAACGGAAAACTTTTGGGTAAAACTCTAACTTTTCTAAACTATCTAATTGATAATCTACAGGCGGTTCAATACAAAGGGTACCGTCTCTGTCTATAAATAAAACTTTTTTCATATTCTTTTAGTATTTAGTACAAAGTACTGAGTAATAAGTATATTTTAACAACAAAAAACTCTGTACTAACTACTTTGTACTCTGTACTTTTTCAGTACTATTCAATCTCCTTTAACGCCTTCATTAAGGCAATATTCTCTTTAATAGTTCCTACCGTAAATCGTAAGGTATTTTCACACAATACTTGAGTGGTTCTATTACGTACCACAATTCCTTTTTCTATTAGTTGAGTGTAACGCTTTGTAGCATCATCTACTTTTACCAACAAGAAATTGGCATCACTTGGATATATTTTCTCCACAAAAGAAACCTCTTTTAACGCAATTTCTAAATTGTCACGTTCTACCAAAATAGCCTCAATTTCTTCTTGTACATCTTCATATGCCAACAAACGTTCTAAAGCTTTTTGCTGTGTTAACTCATTAACGTTGTATGGAGGTTTAATTTTGTTTAATACAGCAATAATTTCGGCAGATGCATAACAAACTCCCAAACGAATTCCTGCCATACCAAATGCTTTAGATAGGGTTTGACTTACAATTAAATTCGGATGTTTTTCTAAACGTGTCACCCAACTTGGTTCCGATGCAAAATCTATATAAGCTTCATCTACAACCACCAATCCGTTAAAACCTTCCACAATAGCTTTTACATTGGCATAATCAAACAAGTTTCCTGATGGATTGTTTGGAGAGCACAAGAAAATCACTTTGGTATTGGCATCAACTGTTTCTAATATTTTAGCAACATTAGGTTGAAAATTCTCTTTTAAAGGAACTTCTTTAATGCTGATATTATTCAAATTTGCCGACACATCATACATTCCGTATGAAGGTGGCAAAGTGATGATATTATCTTCTTTAGGTTCACAAAAAGCACGTAAAATTAAATCGATGACTTCATCAGAACCATTTCCTAACAAAATATTTTCTTGAGCAACTTCTTTAATTTTTGCCAATTCAGACTTTACAGTCTTTTGCATGGGATCCGGATAACGATTAACTCCATTTTCAAACGGATTTTCATTCGCATCTAAGAAAACCATATCATCTGTAGTTCCAGTAAACTCATCTCTTGCCGAAGAGTAAGCTTTCATATTGGCTACATTTTCTCTGATTATATTTTTTAAATCGAAACTCATAATTCAATTAGTATTAAGTATTAAGTACAAATTCCTAAGTTTCTTTGTTACTAAATACTCTGTACTCCGTACTTTGTACTTTGTACTAATTATTTCAAACTCTTTAATCTTAAGGTTACTGCATTTTTGTGAGCATCTAAACCTTCGGCTGCAGCCATCAATTCAATAGCAGGTCCTATGTTTAAGATTCCTTCTTTTGTTATTTTTTGATAGGTAATTTTCTTCGTAAATGCATCTAAATTCACACCACTGTACATACGAGCGTATCCGTTCGTAGGTAAAGTATGATTGGTTCCCGAAGCATAATCACCCGCACTTTCTGGAGTTAAAGGTCCAATAAATACAGATCCAGCATTTACAATTTCACTTAAATACACATCTTCATTCAATACATTTAAAATTAAATGTTCTGGAGCATAGGCATTAATCAATTCATTTTGATCTGCAATACTATCTATTAAAATAGCACTAGAGTTTTCAATAGCCAAGGTAGCTACCTCTTGTCTTGGCAACTCAGCCAATTGTTTGTCTAATTCTATTTGAACTTCATCAATTAATTGTTGAGAAGCGGTAACTAAAATTACCTGACTATCCGCACCGTGTTCTGCTTGTGATAATAAATCTGCTACCACAAAACTAGCATCGGCATCTTTATCTGCAACAACCATTACTTCACTAGGTCCTGCAGGCATATCAATAGCCAAACCTTGTGTTAAAGCATATTGTTTTGCTGCGGTTACAAATTGATTTCCTGGTCCAAATATTTTATACACACTTGGGACAGATTCCGTACCATAGGTCATCGCTGCAATAGCTTGAATCCCTCCTAATTTGTAGATTTCTGTAACACCTACTAGTTGGGCAGCAAACAAAATTGCTGGATGGATAGTTCCATCTTTTGATGGTGGTGTACACAAGACTATTTTACTTGCTCCTGCTATTTTTGCCGGAACTCCCAACATTAAAATAGTAGAAAACAAAGGAGCTGAACCTCCAGGAATGTACAAACCTACTTTTTCTATAGGTTTCATTTCTTGCCAACAATCTACACCGTTTACGGTAGAAATTATTTTTTTCTCAATTTTTTGAGAAGTATGAAATTTTTCTACATTGTTTTTAGCCAATACAATAGCATCCTTTAATTCTTGTGAAACCAAAGGAATTGCATCGTCTATTTCTTGCTGAGAAACTTTTAAATCTGATAAAGTAACTCCATCAAATTTTTGAGTATATTGTTTTAAAGCAACATCTCCCTTCTCTTTTATATCATCAAAAACAGCTTTTACAGTAGTACCTAACGTATTAGCCTCTTTAGCCGGACGTTGGGTTATTCTTGCCCATGTATTTTTTGCTGGATTATTGTATGTTTTCATTTGTTATAAGTATTAAGCATTAAGTACAAAGTCTTCAATTTATCTTAGACTATTTTACTTAATACTTTGTACTCTGTACTCTGTACTTTGTACTAATTTATAATACCATTTTTTCTATCTCCGTTGTTAAAATACCTTCTGCTCCTAAAGCTTTTAACTCATCTAATATTTCCCAAAATTTATCTTTAGGAATTACCGTATGTATAGAACTCCACCCTTCTTGAGCTAAAGGTAAAACCGTAGGAGATTTCATTCCTGGAATTACTTTAATAATCTCATCAACCTTATTATTTGGAGCATTTAACAATACATATCTAAACGCTCTACCTTTTAAAATAGATTGAATTCTAAATTGTAGTTTATCTAGCAAAGCTTGTTTATCAGTCGATAAAACAGGTGATTTTGTCAACACTGCTTCTGACCAAAACATTACCTCTGCCTCTTTTAATCCATTAGCAAATAATGTACCTCCAGAACTTACAATATCACAAATACCATCAGCCAAACCAATATTTGGAGCAATCTCTACAGATCCTGCAATTTGATGATAAGATGCTGAAATTCCTTTTTCCTTTAAAAATTTATCTAAAGTTTTTACATAAGTAGTAGCAATACGTTTCCCTTCAAAATAAGAAAGTCCAGTATATTCAACATCCTTAGGCACCGCTAAAGAAACTTTACATTTAGAAAAACCTAAACGCTCTACTATTGGTAAATTATCACCTTTTTCAATTAATGTATTTTCTCCCAAAATAGCAATATCAACAACACCATCTTCTAAATACTGAGGTATATCACCATTTCTTAAATAAAAAACTTCTAATGGAAAATTTCTTGCTGTAGCTTTTAACTGTGCATTACGATGATCTATTGAAATTCCACACTCTTTTAAAAGTTGTAAAGAATCTTCATTTAATCTTCCAGATTTTTGAATGGCAATTTTTAACGTGCTCATTGGTATATATAGTTTATAATCAATTTCTAAAATAAAAAAACCCGTTCGAGATAGCTCAAACGGGTTTGAAAAATATGTTCTAATTACAACATAGTCCTTCCAACTCGCTTAAGCGCAGTACTGGATGTGATGATGATGTAATTTAATTGAATTCATGTTCTTAATTTCTGTGACAAATATAGCAATTCAATATGATTATAAAAGCATTAAAATAAAGAAAATAAGCTATCTTTAAATTTAATATTGAGGTAACACAAACAACATATGATTACCTTTACATTCGAAAAAAAATAAATATTCATGAGTGAGTTAACTATTGTAGGAAATAAAGAATGGTGTCATTTTGACAAACTAAATATTCCTGCTATCAAAGCTAGAGTAGATTCTGGTGCTAAAACATCATCTATACAAGCTACTGATATCACAACATATAAAAAAAACAAAGAAAACTGGGTACGTTTTTATATTCAACCTCTAACAGAAAACAGAAGTATTTCTATAGAATGTGAATCTAAAATAATAGCGACTAGAATTATTAAAAGTTCATCTGGTATTCCTGAAAAACGATACGTAATTTCTTCTCCAGTAACCATGGGGAATGAAACTTGGGACATAGAATTGACCTTAGCCGATAGAGATAACATGGAATTTAAAATGTTATTAGGTAGACAAGCTATGGAAAACAGAATGATTGTAAATCCTTCTGAAGAATTTTTAATGGGAAATATTCCTGATGAAGAAATTGACAAAAAATACGAAACTTTTGTGATGAAAAAATCGGGATTAAAAATAGCTGTACTAGCTAGTAATCCAGAATTGTATTCTAACAAAAGATTAATGGAAGCTGGTCGTGCAAGAGGTCATGAAATGGTCTTTTTAAACGTGCAACAATGTTACATGAAATTAGATACTGCTACTCCAGAAATTAGATATAGAGGAGGAAATGTTATTAATGATTTTGATGCTGTGATTCCACGTATTAAAACAAGTATGACTTTTTATGGTTGTGCTTTACTTAGAATGTTTAAATCTTTAGGGACATATTGTTTAAACGAAGCTGAATCTATTTCATCATCTAGAGATAAATTGTTTTCATCTCAACTGTTCTCTAAAAACGATATTCACATTCCTACTACTGGGTTTGCAAAATCTCCATTAGATACTAAAGATTTAATTCACATGGTAGGTGGAGCTCCATTAATCATTAAATTATTAGAAAGTACGCAAGGAAAAGGAGTTGTTTTGGCCGAAACTAACAAAGCAGCTGAATCTGTAATTAATGCCTTTAAAAGTTTAAACGCAAATATCTTGGTTCAGGAATTTATTAGAGAGGCTAATGGTAAAGATTTAAGATGTTTTGTAGTAGATGGTCGTGTAGTTGCTTCTATAGAAAGAACTGCAGCTAAAGGGGAGTTTAGAGCTAATATTCACCAAGGAGGATCCGCTTCTATTGTTAGAATTTCTTCAGAAGAAAAGAAACTAGCCTTAAAATCAGCTAAAATTTTAAATCTACCTGTTGCAGGAGTCGATTTAATTCGCTCTAACAAAGGACCTCTTTTACTAGAAGTAAACTCATCTCCAGGGTTAGAAGGAATTGAAAATGCAACTGGTAAAGACATTGCAGGAAACATTATTCAAGCAATAGAAAAAAAATTAAAATATGTAACTATTTAAATTTCTTTTCTATCCTATAAAAACTCCTTTAAGTACAGTTTGTACTTAAAGGAGTTTTTATTTTCTATATATTTAGCTTTATAAACTTATAAAATGACACATTACTTAAAACTTAGTAGTTCCTTTTTATTAATACTTCTTGTAATATCAAGTTGTAAATCCATAAAAACCAAAGAATCTATTAGTCAAAAAGAAGATTGGATTCAACTATTTAACGGAAAAAATCTCGACGATTGGGATATTAAATTTACTGGAGAAAAATTAAATCATAATTACAAAAACACATTTAGAGCAGAAAACAATATGTTACGCGTTGTTTATGATGATTATGAAAACTTTGATAATAAATTTGGACACCTATATTACAAAACTCCCTACTCATATTACAAATTAGTGTTTGATTATAGGTTTACAGGTACACAAACAAAAGGTGGTTCTACCTCTAACAATAGAAATAGTGGAGTTATGTTACATTCACAATCTGCAGAAAGTAACGAATTCAACCAAAACTTTCCAGTATCTATAGAATTTCAACTTTTAGGTGGATTAAATAATAATCAAGAAAGACCTACAGCCAATGTATGTACTCCTGGAACTATTTTAACTTATAATAATAAAGTAGATTATAAACATTGCATAAACTCAAATTCAAAAACTTATAATGGAAACCAATGGGTTCATGCCGAAGCTATTGTAAAGGGAGGAGAATCTATGACTTTTATAATTGAAAATGATACCGTATTAAAATTTAAAAAACCTCAAATAGGAGAAACCTTTACTAAAAAGAAAAAACGAGGAGAAAGATGGGAAAAATGGGGAATGAATCAAAACAAATGGGAGCAAAAAACAAAAGAAATTATAACCCAAGGTTATATTGCACTGCAGGCAGAAAGTCAACCTGTAGACTTTAAAAACATCAAACTATTAAACCTTTGTGGCTGTAAAGATCCTAAAGCTAAAAATTACAAATCATACTACATAAAAGAAAATAACACAGATTGTGAATACTAATTGTTAAATCTAAATAATTATAGACAAGCTCATTTTATGAATTTAAATGAGCTTTTTTTATGTACATAATAGTATCCTAATTTAATAACTGATTAATATTCGTTGCAAACAATTTCACAGCTATCGCTAACAAAATAATTCCAAAAACTTTTCTTAATACACTAAGTCCAACCGTACCTAATGTAGCTTCAATTCTTTTAGAAGCCTTCAATACAAAAAGGACAAAAATACTATTAACCATAATAGCAATCACAATATTCTCAACATGATACTCAGCTCTTAGAGAAATTAAAGTTGTCATAGTACCAGCACCAGCTATTAATGGAAAAGCTAAAGGAACAATAGAAGTAGATTCTGATATTTCATCTTTAAAAATAGAAACACCCAAAATCATTTCAATCGCTAAGAAAAAAATAATAAAAGCCCCAGCAACAGCAAAGGAATTCACATCAATTCCTATTAACCCAAGTATTTTATCTCCAACAAATAAAAATAAAACCATAATAATAGCAGAAACAATCGTTGCTTTTCCTGACTGAATATGTCCTACTTTTTTACGCAAATCAATAATAATGGGAATACTCCCTATAATATCAATTACCGCAAATAAAACCATAGTTGCAGTAACTATTTCCTTAAAATTAAAGTGTAATCCCATGTAACATATATTAGAAATAAATTTACGCAATAATTAATTCCTAACCATTAGTTATAGTACTAATTCATAATTTCAAAACATACACATTATAAGAGTTATTTTAGGGCATTCCCCTACCAAAGCTTTGGAAGGGTCGTGCTTTCCTTACTCGCTTTTCAAAAGGTACTCG
>NZ_JAATJG010000016.1 GCF_011927765.1 Wenyingzhuangia aestuarii | reverse complement strand
GGATAAAGAACCAGAGGTTACTCTTCCTTAGATGGTCAAAAATAAATGTTTTTTTTCAGTTTTTACTTGGATTTTAAAACAGTACCTTTTTTTGTTATAATTGATAAACCTTATTTAAGGTTTAATGTTTCTATAATGTTTTGAATTTTTTCATCAAGTTTAGCTTCTACTTGTTTAGCTTCTTTAGGATTGTTTAATTCTCCTTTAACTCCAAAGTAAAATTTAATTTTTGGTTCTGTACCACTAGGTCTTACACATAGTTTAGTACCGTCTTCTGTATGATAAATTAATACATTAGATTTAGGTACATTAATACTAGTTTCTTCTCCAGTAAGTAAGTTTTTTTGAATTGATGATTCATAATCGCAAACAAATTTAACTTTAGAACCTACGATTTCTTTAGGAGGATTTGCTCTAAAATCTGAAATCATTTGTTGAATTTGAGCAGCACCATCCATCCCTTTTTTAGTGATAGAAATTAAAGACTCTTTGTAGAATCCGTGTTCTTTGTAAATGTCTAATAATTGTTGGTACAAAGTTGTTCCGTTTGCTTTTGCATGTGCAACCATTTCACAAGCTAATAAACAAGAGGTAACAGCATCTTTATCACGAACAAAGTCACTAATCATGTAACCAAAACTTTCTTCACCACCACCTACAAAATCTTTAGTAGGGTTGTCGGCAATTGCTTTACCAATCCACTTAAATCCTGTTAAAGTAATTACGGTTTCTACTCCATAATGATCTGCTAAAACTTTTACCATTTCAGAAGATACAATAGTTGTTGCTGTAAATTGGTTTCCGTTTAATTTTCCTGCTGCTTTCTTTTGTTTAATTAAGAAATCAGTCATTAAAATCATGGTTTGATTTCCGTTTAACAATTTCATGTTTCCATCTAAATCTCTAACAGCAATTCCTAAACGGTCACTATCAGGATCACATCCCATTAAAATTTCTGCTCCAATTTTATCAGCCAAAGCAGTAGCCATTGCTAAAGCTTCTGGTTCTTCTGGGTTAGGAGAGGCTACGGTTGGAAAATCTCCATTAGGTTTAGATTGCTCTTCTACCAAATGAACATCGCTAAAACCAGCTTTGTTTAGTACTTGAGGAACAGACATAATTGAAGTTCCGTGTAAAGCTGTAAACACAACTTTAACAGCTCCTCTGTTTACATCTCCAAAAGTTCCGTGTGCTACAGATACTTCGTTAAAAGCTTCATCTATTTCAGCACCTATATAAGTTAACAAACTGTCGTTTGCATCAAACTTAATCTTATCAAAAGACACGTTGTTTACTTCGTTAATAATTAACCCATCGTTTGGAGGAGTTACCTGGCAACCATCAGCACCATATACCTTGTATCCGTTATATTCTGGCGGATTGTGAGATGCTGTTAATACAATACCTGCATCACATCCTAAATGACGAACGGCAAAAGATAATTCTGGAGTAGTTCTTAAATCATCAAACAAAAAAACTTTAATTCCGTTAGCTGTAAATACATCTGCTACAACTTTAGCAAACTCTTTACTATTGTGTCTACAATCAAAAGCAATAACCGTTTTAAGTTCTTTACCAGGGTTGTTAGCTAGTAAAAAGTTAGAAAGTCCTTGTGTAGCCTTTCCTAATGTATATTTATTAATACGATTAGTACCAGCACCCATAACACCACGCATACCTCCAGTTCCAAATTCCATGTTTTTGTAGAATCTGTCTGTTAGCTCTTCAGGAGAATTGTTAATTAAATCTTGAATTTCTTTTTGTGTGTCTTGGTCAAAAGTTGATGTCAACCATTGTTTAGATGCTTCTAAAATTTCGGTAGTTACCATAGTGAGTTTGAGTTCTATTAAATTTAGTATTCTGGTTTTGGTATTGTAAATATATGGATTGTAGTTTATATTTCTTTTTCTATATAATACAAATTGTTTGTTTTTTTATTCTTTAAAATCATTTCTCCAATAAATCCTGCTATAAATAACTGTGTACCTAAAATCATAGTGGTTAGAGCAACAAAAAACAAGGGGTTGTTGGTTACTAATCCAGCTTTTTGATGATAATAAAAAACAGTAATTAGTTTAGAAACTCCTATATAAGTGGTAGAAAAGAATCCTATTAAAAACATAAATGTACCCATTAATCCAAATAAATGCATGGGTCTTTTTCCAAATTTCGATAAAAACCATAGGGTGATTAAATCTAAAAATCCATTGGTAAAACGATCTATACCAAATTTTGTTTCGCCATATTTTCTGGCTTGATGTTGTACGGGTTTTTCACCAATATTTTTAAAGCCAACATTTTTGGCTAGTATAGGAATGTAACGGTGCATTTCGCCAGTTACATCTATTGATTTTATAACTTTCTGTTGATAAGCTTTTAAACCACAATTAAAATCGTTTAGTTCTATTCCTGATGTTTTTCTGGCAGCCCAATTAAAAAGTTTTGAGGGGATGTTTTTACGAATTTTAGAATCGTATCTTTTTTTCTTCCATCCACTTACCAAATCATAACCATGATCTATAACCATGTTGTATAAATCGGGTATTTCTTCTGGGCTATCTTGTAAATCAGCATCCATGGTAATAATTACATCACCTTGAGCTTTTTTAAACCCCGCATTTAAGCCTTGAGATTTTCCAAAGTTTTTTAAGAATTTAATTCCTTTTACATTTGGATTTACTGCTTGTAAAGAGGTAATGATTTCCCAAGAAGCATCAGAGCTACCATCATCTACAAAAATAAGCTCGTAACTATAGTTGTTTTGCTCCATTACAGATACAATCCATCTGTGTAATTCAGGTAATGAATCGGCTTCGTTTAATAATGGAATAACTATAGATAATTGCATATAAATCTTATTTATTTCGGACAAATATAGCAGTTATAACTGCAGTAAGAAAACCAATAAACAAATTGATAGCAATACTAAATAAAACAGTACCAGGAATAAAAGCATTTCTAGTTAGTTGTACAGCATCAGCTATGTCTTTAGCATCCGTAATATTTCCGCTAGCAATTAATCTTTGACGATTGATTTCATCAAACTGATTTAAAGTATCAGGTTCTATGCTAAACACAAATAGTAAAGTGTAGGCAATGTAAATTAAGGCTGTTAAAAAACCAATAATTAATCCTGGTTTAATTATTTGACCAAAACTTTCAATGTTGGTATTCTTTTTTAAAAATGTAATAGCTATTACAACCATAATTACGGGAATAACCAGTCCTATGATAGAAAGTTCTGATGTTCTTTCTCCAATATATGGGTTGGTGTTGGTAGAGTAATATAAAATCAGTTCGTTTAATACCAATAAAAGTCCAGAGATGGCTCCGAATTTTAAAACAGGTTTTGTGCTGAAAAATGAATTCATTTGAATGTTTTCTATTTAAAATTTAAGCGCAAATATAGGTATTTATTATGCTAAAGTGTAGTGTTAGAGTAAGATGAATTGAATGTTAAAAAATGATGGATTAAATGTTGTGAGAATTACAATAAGGTTGTAAATTTGCAGACGGGCAAGTCCTGCACAACTAGCTCCCTCGGAATCCCCCAGGGCAGGAATGCAGCAAGGGTACTTGGTTGAGCGGTGTGATGTAGGTCGCTTGCCCTTTTTTTAAGAACACAATTAGTAAGTTTATTTTACATAAAAACCCAGCTTTTAGCTGGGTTTTGTGTTTTTAGAATGTTTGTTTTATTTAAGGAATCCAATTAGGTATAAACCCCAATCTAAATTTAAGTTGTTCTGTAAATAAAGAAGTTGGTTTTACTGGAGTTCCAATACTTTCTGTGTATTGTGTTTGTGCTTTAAAAAAAGTAGTACCACTTCCATGAAATCCTACAATAATTGGAGGAACTACTCTCCAATACCAAGATTTTGTGGCAACAAATTTAAAGTTTTCTTCTTTGGAATCTGTTTCTTTGTAATTCCATAAAACCAAATATTTACCATGATTGGGTAGGTTTTGAATTGCACCACCAGCCCTTCCTGCAAAAAATCCACCTTCAACATTATCAAATAAAGTACATCTAGGTTGTGATGCATGCATTTCAAAACAAGTATTATCAGCATGTTTACATTTCCAAATAACAGTTCCTGTAGTAGCAGTTCCTGCCACTCCTGTAGTATGATGCATACCTGCTAAATCGTTTATTTTTGCTAACAAAATACCTGTTGATCCTGCATTTGCGTGTACGGATGAATGTCCTTTTTTTCCACTAATGGTAATATTAATAGCTGTGCTAGCTGCAGATTTACTAAAATCGATAGCGTTACTTATATTGATGAAATTGCAGTTTTTTACCCAAGAGTTTACAACGCTAGACAGTTTTAAAATACTCCAACCTCCATCATCTTGTGCCGATCTATGATGAACAAATTCTTTGGTCCAATTTCCTTGAAAATTTAAATTTTCAAACCCTATGTGGTGTAAAGGATAATAACGATAAATTTCCCAATTATATTTACTGTCTATAGAATAGTGTATAGGCTCATAAAAGGTAATAATGTTATTTTTTATCTTTTTTATTTGATGTCTTTCTATAACTTGAACTCCTTTATTTAAAATATTCGTCCATCTAGGATCTGCTTCTAAACCCGCAAGATCTTGTTTAATCAATTTTGGATCATTATCTGTCATTTTTAGTACAATCCAATCTCCAACCTTTAAATTTTTAATATCTTTTATTTCAATAGAAAAGGTTTCTCTTTGTGCATTTTTAGAAACTTTACTAATAAAAGTGTCTTTGGTTGTTGTTTTGGTAGTGATGGCATGTGGGCAAGACCAAAGCTTTTTAGGATCGGTAGGAGGTAAGTCTTTTTCAAAAAACAAGGTACTTAGATTGTTTTCTGATGACTCTCCTCTAAAGATAATTTTAGAAGAATTAATAAAAATACTAGTCAGCTCATCTTTAGCAGTATTGATAAAATATTTTCCTTTGGGAAAGTAGATAATTCCTGCTCCGTTTTCTTCAGCAGCTTCAATTGCTTTTACAATTGCATTTTTATCAGATATTGAATCATTTGGGATGGCACCAAAGTGAGTTACATCAAACATTTTATAGTGTAATGTTGGGATTTCTGTTTCACTGTATTTATATCCCGCATAGGAAAAATCGGGGAGTATAGGTTCAGATTTATTTTGTTTTGCTTTTATAAATTGTTTCCAAATTTTACTTTCTTGTGCAAAAATAGAGGTGCAGGTTAATATTAAAATAAATAATATTCTACTGTTCATATTGTGTCAATTTTTTAAAAATAAATGATGGTATTTTTTTGGTAATTCTTTTTCTATAGTTAAAGGTTGATTGGTGTATGGATGAGTAAACTCTAAAGAAGCAGCATGTAAATACAAACCTTTTCCTTTTAATATTTTTCCTTCTACTCCATGTTCTACATCTCCTAAAATAGGATTTCCTAGCTGTGCACAATGAATTCTTAGTTGATGTCTTCTACCAGTAACGGGAGCAAGTTTTACTAAATTCAAAAAGTCAAACCTTTCTGATGGAACTGATTTTATGATGCTAAAATTACTAATAGCTTCTTTTTCATCAATCGGAAAGTTTATAGTGCCTTCTGATTGCATTTTACCAATAGTAATTGCAAAATAATTTTTCTGAATGGTTTTGTTTTCAAACAATTTTCCAAGTGCTCTAATACTATCGGCTGTTTTTCCAATAAGCAACAATCCACTTGTGGCAAAATCTAATCTATGTACGGGTTGTGGTTTTACGGCATCAATTAAAATACTAGGTTTTAAATTGTATGGTAATGCGTTTGTTACTGTTTTAGATTTATTTCCGCTTACTAACAATCCAGCAGGTTTATAGATAACGGCTAAATAATCATCTTCCCAAAGTACTTCTAAGTCAAGGTCAATATTTTTTTTAATGAGCGTTTCATCTTCCAAAAGCTCAATAATTTCATTTCCATTAATAAACTGACCAGAAACTCCTCTTTGATGATTGACTGTGATTAATCCTTTTTTAATAGCTTTTTTAATCCCTGCTTTGCTAGGGATAGATGCAAAAATTCCAACGGCATAATCAGACAATCTGACTCCATAAGGAAGTGTAGGTACCGTATGCGTTTCTATTGTTTTCATTTATAACGAAGCTAAAGCATTCTAATTAAAAAGAATAGACTTTTTAAGAACTATTTTAGTTAGCTATCTGTCTCATTATCAAACTATACTAAAAATCAAGTGTAATATCGCTTATTAAGTCGTATCTTCGCACCCGCTACAGAATTGACGAGAAGTCAATTCTTAAAATATATTTATGACATTTGAATCTTTAGGATTATCCGAGGCTATTTTAAAAGCCATTAAAAAGAAGGGGTATACAGAACCTTCTACCATACAAGAAAAAGCAATACCATTAGTTTTACAAGGTAAAGATGTACTAGCATCTGCACAAACAGGGACCGGAAAAACAGCTGGTTTTACCTTGCCTATTTTACATAGTTTATCTACACAAAATAAGTGGAAACGTAGACCTATTCGTGCTTTGGTGCTAACACCAACAAGAGAATTGGCTGCACAGGTATACGAGAACGTAAGAGAGTACAGTGAGTTTTTAGATATTAAATCTGCTGTTATTTTTGGAGGAGTAAAACCAAAACCACAAATTACTACGCTAAGAAGAGGGGTAGATGTTTTAGTGGCAACACCAGGTAGATTATTAGACTTAATTAGTCAAGATGCGTTATCGTTATCTAAAGTAGAAGTACTTGTTTTAGATGAAGCTGACCGTATGTTAGACATGGGATTTCTACGTGATATTAAAAAAATATTGGCATTAGTGCCAAATGAACGTCAAAACTTATTATTCTCAGCAACATTTTCTGCGGATATTAAAGCATTGGCTAACACGTTTATGAAAAGCCCAGTAGAAGTTGAATCTGCTCCGCAAAACACAACTGCAGAAAGAGTAAAACAAACTTTTTACAATGTAAATAAAGGAGATAAACCTTTGGCTATTATTGGAATGATAAAGGCTGGAAACTGGAGTCAGGTTTTAGTTTTTACGCGTACCAAACACGGAGCTAATAAATTGGCAGAAAGATTGGCTAAAAGTGGTGTAACCGCTGCAGCAATTCATGGAAATAAAAGTCAAGCAGCTAGAACCAAAGCTTTAGATGGATTTAAGAAAAATTCAGTAAGAGTGTTGGTGGCTACAGATATTGCTGCTCGTGGATTAGATATTCCATTATTACCCCACGTAATTAACTACGAATTGCCAAACGTTCCTGAAGATTATGTACACAGAATTGGTCGTACAGGTAGAGCAGGAGCAAGTGGAGAAGCTATTTCTTTAGTTTGTGGAGAGGAAATTAAATTTGCTCTAGATATAGAAAAGTTGTTAGGCTTAAAATTACCGATGCAAGATTTAGCGGGGTATGATTTTAAAGCTCCAACAGCAGAAGAGTTAAAGGCCATGAAAAAAGGACCTTCTAGAACCAATTCTCCAAAAGCAACACAAAAGCCTAAAACGGCTAAAAAGAAAGCAAAACCAGGAGAAGCTCCAAAATGGGTGCAAAGTAAAAAAAGTGCAGCTTCTAAGTTAGGTAGAGGTAGAAATAGAAGATAGACAACACTTCTTATAAAATATAAAACTCCCAAAATGAATTTCATTTTGGGAGTTTTTTTATCTGACAATATTTCTAATAGTTGATGGTATTCGTTTTTTTCTACTAAATTTTCCGTTAATAATAAATACGGCTAAAATTCCTAAAGCACCACCCACAACGGTATTCCATAGAATACTTTCTCCAATAAAAAGCCAAGAAGTTAGCACTGCTGTACTAGGCACAATAAAAATATAAGTACTTGCTTTTTCTGCACCAATTTTAGCTGTTACATATAAAAATACGGTGGTTGCAAGTGCGGAGTTTACAATTCCAAAATATAAAATATTTCCCCAGAATTTAGCATCGGCTGTAGAAAACAATTGGACTAGTTCTTTAAAGTTGACAAAGAAAGACAAACCAACGGCAGCTACTATATGAGTCCAAAAACTAAAGCCAATAGCATTTCCAAATTTATTGGCATGAGAACTAATTTTACTCATTACTGCCCAAACAAAAGCAGCTAGTAAAAAGTAAATATTTCCTGTGTTTAAAATTTCGTGACCATTGTCCCAAACTTTTAAAAGGGTCATTCCGGCAATAAATCCAATAACTAACCCAATGTATTCTTGTTTTTTTGGTAATATTTTACTGATGAATAAACCAATAATATACGCAAAAATAGGATTGATGGTTGTGACTAAAACCCCACCAGCTCCTGCAAAACCTGTGTGTACTCCTTTAAAAAAAAACATAGTGTAGAGTAAAATAAAAACTGAAGCTCCTATTACATGAAACCATCCTTTTTTATGTACTGTATTTTGAATTTTCCCAAAATATGTAATAGGCAATAAGGTTAGCGGTACTAATACAAATCTTAAAAAACTTAAATTTAATGCACTAGTGTACGTTCCTAAAACTTTAGCACATGTCCAACTAGTTCCCCAGGTACACATGCTAATAATCATGGCAATTAAAAGTAGGTTTTCTTTTTTGTTGTTAGTAGCTGTTGTTTTTGTTTCTAACATGTTAAATGTTTGGGAGGTTTAAATTTCTGTAATTCTAACCTTCTTTTTCTTTAATCGTTGGTTATTGATTTGATCTAACAAAGCTTTAGTATTTCTAACTTGTACCGATACAAAGGCACAATCTTGTTTTAGTTCTATAACCCCTACTTGATTTCCAGATAAATGACCTTGTTTAATTAATAAACCGGCTATATCACCTTTAGAAATTTTATCTTTTCTACCTCCAGAAATAAACAAAGTTTTCCATTCCGATGGTTCGGGTAAACTATCCGCTTGTAAATGTTCTACCTCATCAATATTGATAAAATCAGGTAACGGTTCTTTTTTCCATTGAATTACATAAGCAGTTCCTTCTTTATGCATTCTTGCAGTTCTACCATTTCTGTGGGTAAATTCTTCTACTTTTAAAGGCAATTGGTAGTGAATTAAAAAATCAATTTCTGGCACATCTAATCCACGAGCCGCTAAATCTGTAGCAATTAAAATTCTGTGAGTTCCGTTTCTAAATTTAATCAAAGCACGTTCTCTGTCTTTTTGTTCCAATCCACCATAAAAACAACCGTGACTAATTTCGTGATCGGCTAAATAATCACTTACTCTAGCAATAGAATCTTTAAAATTACAGAAAATAATTCCCGACTTATTTCCTATATGACAAAGCGTATCTACCAACGTTTTAAGTTTGTCTTTGTCTGGAGATAATACTTTTTTAAGGACTAACTGAGATTTTTTCTCACTTAAGAAATTAATCAACTCAGGATTTTGAATTCCCACAAAACTAGGAATCTCAATTTCTTGTGTAGCTGAGGTTAATATTTTTTGTTGAACGTTAGGAAGAAATCTAATAATTTCACTCATCTCTTCTTCAAAGCCTACTTCTAAAGATTTGTCAAATTCATCTAAAATTAACGTTTCAATATATTCTGTATCAAAACTATTTTTACGTAAATGATCTGCAATTCTACCAGGAGTTCCAATCAACACATGTGGTGTGTGAGCCAATTCTATTTTGTCCTTAGACATAGGTCTACCACCATATACACAATTAGCTTTATAACCTGTTCCCATTTCTCTAAAAACTTGCTCTATTTGGATGGCCAATTCTCTAGAAGGAGTGATGATAATGGTTTGAACTTCTGAAATGTTAGCATTTAACTTTTCTATCATTGGTAATAAAAAAGCCAATGTTTTACCTGTTCCTGTAGGAGATAGCAACACAACATCTGTATTGGCAGCAATCCCTTTTTGAGCAGCTTCTTGCATTGGATTTAAAGCGTTAATCCCTAATTTAGAAAGAATACTAGCTTGATTTTTATGTATTGTAGACATGATTGTTTGTAGTTGATGTAATCTTATGCAAGGTAATGGAAACGAAGAAGAAATGACTAATGAAATAGTAGAATCTATTTTGATATAGAACTCAACTTTAAATTAATTTTTCTCCAATAATACCTACTGAAAAACCTAGAATTGCACCCAAAGATGTTAGGTAGTTTTTGTTTAATTTACTTTCGGGAATAATATCTTGAATTAGTAAATATAAAATTCCACCGCTAGCAAAAGTCATTAAATGAGCGGTTAGGTTAGGAGAGTTGCTCAATAAATAATGTCCGCTTAAGGCTGCTAAAGTTCCAGAAAAACTTAATAAGAAAAAGATAACAAGCGTTTTTTGTATTGTGAATCCACTTTGAACCAAATCTCTAAAAGCGTTAAAAGCTTCGGGTAAATTTTGCAAACCAATAAAAATAGCTAATAGAGTTGCCATGTTAGGTTCAATAGCAAATACAGCTCCTAACGCTATAGATTCAGGTATAAAATCCATTAACATGGCTAGTAACGTGGCCATTTGTCCACCCTTTTTTGCTAAATATTCATCTAAAAACAGAAATAACAATGCTCCTGTAAGAAAATAAATAATCAACGGAATTAAAGAGAGTTTTTCCATGCCTTTAGGAATTAGTACTAAGGCTAATGCCGATAAAATAATACCAGCACCAAAAGACATTAAAGTATGAGTAATTTCATACTTAATGGGAGTTTCTTTAATGTGATGATTAAAATAATTTGCTAAAAGTCCGCCTAAAAAAACTGTAATACCCGCAAAGCCAGAATATAGAATTAGTTCTTTCATATCTTAAGGATTAACTATTTGTCACAAATGTATTTCATCAACTTAATAGCGCATTAAAATTAATAATTTTTATAGATGTTCTAGTTCTTTAAATTCTGAATAGCAGCTTCTGCACAACGTTCACCATCCATAGCGGCAGATATAATTCCACCAGCATAACCACCACCTTCACCACAAGGAAACAAACCTTCAATTTCTGGATGTTCTAAGTTTTCTTTTCTTGGAATATTTACTGGAGATGAGGTTCTAGATTCTACTCCAATTACATTGGCTTGGTTGGTGTTATATCCGTGCATTTTAGCACCAATTTGTGCAAAACCTTTACGCAATCTACCTCCAATAGCTTTGGGTAATAAAGAATGTAAAGGAGCCGATTTTAATCCGGGTTGGTATGATGTTGAATTTAATTCTGGAGATAACTTCCCATCAATAAAATCAGTCAACCTTTGTGCGGGAGCTGTTTGCGATCTTCCTCCAGCAGTAAAAGCCAATCGTTCTAAATCTTTTTGATATTGCAATCCTTTTAAAGCACCGTATTGTTCGTATTTCTGTAAATCTTTTTGAGCGTTAATTTCTACTACAATTCCAGAGTTGGCAAATACGTTATTTCGTTTAGAAGGAGACATTCCGTTTACAACTACTTCACCATTGGCAGTAGCGGCAGGAACTATAAATCCACCAGGACACATACAAAAAGAGTACACACCTCTATCACGAACTTGTTCCACCCATCCGTAAGCTGCAGCAGGTAACAATTCATGTCTACTACCTTCGCAATGGTATTGAATACCATCAATAATTTGTTGCGGATGCTCTACACGAACGCCCATGGCAAAAGATTTTGCCTGTAAAGCAATTTCTTTTTTGTCTAACAACTCATAAATATCACGGGCAGAATGACCTGTAGCTAAAATTAAAGCTTTAGCGCTAAGTTCTCTACCGTCTTGTAATTGAATGGCTTGTAATTTGTTGTTTTTGGTAAGAATATCAACAACTCTAGATTCAAAATGAACTTCACCTCCGTAGTGAATTATGTTTTCACGAATCTTAGCAATTATCTTAGGTAATTTGTTGGTTCCAATATGGGGATGCGCATCAATTAAAATTTGTTCTGTTGCTCCGTGATAAACTAGATTTTCAAAAATTCTACGAACATCACCACGTTTTAAACTTCGGGTGTATAATTTCCCATCAGAATAGGTTCCAGCACCACCTTCTCCAAAACAATAGTTAGAGTCTTCGTTTACATCGTGAGATTGGTTAATTTGACGTAAATCTCTACGTCTGTCTTGTACATTTTTTCCACGTTCTAAAACCACAGGTTTGTATCCTAACTCTATACAACGCAACGCAGCATACATACCCGCAGGTCCAAAACCTACAATGTGTATTTCTGGTTTGTTAGAAACATCTTGATAGTTGAATTGATATTCCGATTGCTCAGGAGCCAATTCTTTTATATACACGGCTACTTTGTAATTAAAGTAAATTTGAGGTTTACGTGCATCTATAGATTTACGTAACACTTTTACCGATGTAATGTCTTTTCTAGGAACGCTTAACCATTGTGCAGCTTTTATTTCTAAAATATTAGCCTTGGTTTCTTCTTGTAATTTTATACGAAGTTGAATCTCTTTTACCATGTTGCAAAAATAGTTTATTTATTGCTAGTATTTTATAGGATGTGATGTGTTTACATACAAAAATGCAGATGATGATAAATAGCGAACTATTTAAAATTATCTGCATTTATATTTAATTAGGATGGTTTGTGTAAGCTTATGCTTCTACAGTTCCTTTTTTAGATTTTCTGTAAGTAAAAGAGTTGAAAATATTACGTTTTCCAAAGTTGTTGATAGATTTACTATTTACAAACTTTAAAAATAATTTATGATTTACTCCAAAGTATTCGTATGTATTACCATCTGTAAAAGTAACTTCTAATAACATACTTTTGTGGTGATAATCTGCAACTTGAGATTGTGTAATAGTTGCTGTATACGCTTCTAAGTTAGCTTCTTTAGTTTCTGGAGCAATACTTACTAAAAAGTGGTATCCGTCAATAATTTTTAAGCTTTGTTTTTCTGCTTCTATTTTTTCTTCTTCAACCTGAAATTTATCAGGATGGAATTGTTTTACCAATCCTCTATATGTGGTTTTTAGCTCTTTTAAGTTGATAGCTCCTTCTACGTTAAAAAGCTTTTTATATTCGTTAATACGTTTCATGTTTTGTTTTTTCAGGTTGCGGGTGCAAAGCTATTCATAATAATATAGAATACAGTATTTTAAAGTGTGTTTGTTGGGGTGTTTTTACTGTTATGATAAATTCATTTGAGTGTCATATTGTTGATAGAATTATTAAAGTTTTTTATGCGACCCTGAAATAAATTCAGGGAGACGTGATATGTATTTGTCTTTTCGTTATGCTGAAACAAGTTCAAGATGACGTTTTATAAATAATGCTTATCGTTGCTTCGCAAAAATCTCATTAACAGTAGCTCTATAATTTCTAGGACTCCCGTTTTTTTTGATGGCTTTGTACACTTTTCTAGGATCATCAAAAGATTGAGAAAAGTATTCCCAAAAACCTAACATTTTCATTTTAATAGGAGTAGGGCCAGACAAGGCTTCATCGTATTGCTGATAAATAGTATCGTGAAATTCTTTAAAAATTTGCCATCTGTTTTCTGGATATTCTATAGAATCGTTTTTAATCATACTTGGTAAAAAAGGATCAGAAATTAATCCTCTACCAATCATAAAATGATCTAAGACAGGAAAACGTTTTTGAATTTTTCTAAAAGCTTCTACGCTTGTAATATCTCCGTTGTAATACAATTTGTGTGGTGATTGTTCTAAACATTTTTCAAAAGCATCTAAATCTACTCCACCTTTGTACAATTGCTTACCTATACGTGCATGGATGGCAATATTTTTTAAAGGATATTTGGCAAGTGTTTTAAACGTTTCTAAAATTTCGGTAGGTTCATCGTACCCCATTCTCATTTTCATAGAAATAGTTAGGTCACTTTCTGTGTGTGCTTTGTGTAAAACCTCATCAATTTTTTGCGGCTGACAAATCATACCAGAACCCATTCCTTGCTTAGTAACCATTGGATAGGGACAACCTAAATTCCAATTTAGTTCTGTGTATCCTAAAGACTTTACATAGTTTAATGCAAATAAAAATTCATCAGGATTGTTGGTCATTACCTGAGGAATTAATTTAGAAACTTGATTGTTTGCTGGATCTAAGTCTCTTTGGTAATTATTTTTAATCACTAATTTACCATTCATTTTAATGTAGGGAGCGTAAAAAGTATCAATCCCGCCAAAATAATGATCAAAGGCATTACGAAATCTAAAGTCTGTAAAACCTTGTAAAGGAGATGATAAAAGAGTAATTGACATTTAAAAAATTTTTGCAAAAATACATAAAAGAAAACCATCCAATCAAAAAAGAAAGGATGGTTTGGTATAAGAGATTAAATAGTTTTAGTACAAGTGTTTTTCGTTTAGTTTTTTTACAAGATCCTTAGCAACATGCTTAGGAATATTGTTTACTAAATCATCAGCATTTTGTACATGATGTTCACTTTTAAAAACTACTGTATTATTACTAACATCTATTCCTGTAAAAATATAGGTATATTTAAGATTGCTAGAGTTTGTTGTGGCACTGTAACTATCGTCTTTAAAAACGGTTTGTTTGGTATTTAATTTATTGTAAACTCTTTTAATATCTTTTTGAAAAATGGTAACCATTAAATCTATATTGTTACTTAAGATTTGTTCATCTATATTTTGTTGAATTTCTTCTGTAGTTAATATTGTTGGGTGGTCTAAGTTGTTTTTAATAAGATAAGAATTGGCTTTTTTGTTTTGATAATTGAATTCTTCTTTAACTAATTCAACAATTTTAGTGTTGATTTTAGAAATAGTTAAATTGTTTTTTAGTTCTGTATTAAAAAGTTTTTTAACAATGTTTTTGTTGGTGTAATAGGCATCTGTTACAAGTAGAATTTTTTGATACTTAGGAGGTGTGTCATCTTTTGTTTGATAGGCAGTTGCTTTAGAACTACTACAACTAATGATTAGAAGCACAATTAAAGAATATAATATTTTTTTCATGGAAATTATTTTAGAAGCAAAACAACAATAATCAAGCCGATTTGTATGTGTAAACAAGTTAATTTACAAAGAATAATAATTTAGAAAATTCTATCTTTTAACAATTGTTTGTGTACTTTTTTAGCAATTTTTTTTGCCATTTTACCAAATAGAGAGTTCACTCCATTTACATCATATTTTGCTTTCCATACTTCTCTATGGGTATAAGCATCTTCTGCAATAATTAAATAATCAAAGTTATGAGCGTTGGCATAAGAAAATTTGCTAGGTCCACTAAATTGATCTTCTGCAATTCCAGAAGAAATTCCATCAATTTTAGTGTGAATTCCTACGGGAATTATTTTAATAATTAAATCGACACTGTTGGTGTAAGCAACATTTCTAATGGTTTTTATTTCTTTATTTTCATTAGAATTTAATACTAGATTTTTGCCAATTTCTACGTTTACAAAATGTGTTAATGTTTGAGTGTTATTTAGTAAAAAGTAACGTTGCAGATGACCTGCTAAACTTGCATTAATTTCTGATACCTGTTCGTAGTTTTTAATTTTTCGGCTAAATGTTTTAGCAAATCCAGATTTTGTACTGTAGTAGCTATTGGTAACTATTAAAGGTCTTTTGTATTTATGAGGAGCTACATTCCCTTTTACAGATTGTAAAGGAGAGCTACAACTAACTAACAGAATTAGTGCGAATAGGGGAAGTAGATATTTCGTCATCTCTTAAAAATAAAGAAATATTCTCAATAAAAAACCACCTATTCAAAAAAGAATAGGTGGTTGGAATGGTATTATATAACGAGTCTTAGTTTTTAACGTGTAAAGCTTCGTTTAATTCAATTGTTTTAGGGTTTGGTCTACAAGTTAAGTGTCCGTTAGTAGAATCTAATAAGAACAATAATTTGTCTTTTCCATTTAATTCAGCACCTTTTACAATGTTTTCACCTTCTGCAACAATGTTTCCGTTAATGTCTACAGGTTGTTTGTTAGCATCGTATAACCAAACTTTAGCAGCAGCAGTTACATAAACACCAGCAGCAATAGTACATCCAAATCCTAAAGAAATACCTGTACCTGCATTGGCTCCTAATAAACATTTATCTCCAATAGAAATTACGTTTTTGTTACCTCCAGATAAAGTTCCCATAATAGAAACTCCTCCACCTAAATCAGAATCGTGACCAACAACAACTCCAGCAGAAACTCTACCTTCTATCATTGCGTTTCCTTTTGTACCAGCATTAAAGTTAATGTAACCCGCTGGCATTACTGTTGTACCTACAGCACAGTGTGCTCCTAAACGAACTTGAGATCCGCTAGCAATACGAACTCCGTTTGGTACGTGGTAATTTACCATATAAGGGAATTTATCTACATGAGAAACAATAATGTTTTCTCCTTTAAATGTTGCTTTAATTCTTTCAGCAGAAACATCTTCGGGTAAAATTGGTCCGTGGTTGGTCCAAGCAATATTGTTTAATTTTCCAAAAACACCGTCTAAAGACAATCCGTGTGGTAATACGTGTAATTGAGATAAACATTGTAATTTAAAATATCCTTCTACAGCATCGGCAACAGGTTGGTCTTTATCAAATAAGAAATAAGCAACTACATCTACTTCTTGATAAGTGTTTGTAGGAACTGCAATATTTTCTAATAATTGTTGGATAACAACAATATTTGGGTGTTTTTCTATCTCTCCATGAAAAGCAGCAAAATTATCAAATGCTTTTTGTAATTGAGCTTTAGAAACGGTCACAAAACCATTTTCTCCTCCTTTAAAATTTACTACATCTTGTAATAAGGCAGCAGTTCCAAAAGCAGTATTCCAATTAATAGCAGGAAAGTTTACATCTAAAACCTTATCTCCTTTAGATCTACGGATTCCTAATCCAAATGCTAAAGGTTTTGTATATCCTTCTGTAGCTTCTACTTTAGCTACATATGCTTTAAAATCTTCTATTGTATTCATGTTGTTTGTTTTCAAAAAATGATGTGGCAAATATAAGGGATTGTGTTAAGCTATAAAAGCTGAGACAAATGTTGTTTGTTATAAATAATCTACATTTTCTTTTAGTACTATTTCAATAGGTAAATAATAGTTTTTTACGGGTGCTTTTTTGTTAATTAAATAATTAAATAACAATTTAATTCCATCATAACCTTGTTGTTCTGCTTTCTGGCTGATTAAGAAATCTACAATTCCATTTTTTAAATATTTTATGTTTTCAGAAATACTATCAAAACCACCTAATTCAAGATCTTCTCTTTTTATATCGATGATACTTTTGGCAATAATACTCACTTTACTAGAGGGAACAAATATTCCTTTAATAGTAGGGTGCTGATTTAAATACTCTTTTAATTGTAGGTTTATTGTTTCTTGATCTTCTATATTATGAATGCTAATTCTTTTAATATTGATGGCCTTTTCTGAATGTTGAAAGAAATCTTTAAATCCTTCTATTCTGTTGTTAATAGCGGTATAGTTTGAAATATTCTTACGAATTTCTACAATTAATACTTCTGATTTTTTAGGTAATACCCAGTTTAATAGTTTACCTGCTAAAAAACCTGCTTGCTTAGATTTTTGACCAATAAAAGAAATATTGTTTAAGCCTTCTGTTTCGGTATTTATAAAAACATATGGAATTTCTTTGTCTTCTAATAAAGAAATATTCTTTAGAGTCTCCATTTTAAATGTTGGAGCAATTAAAACAGCATTAGGTTCGCTATTCACCATTTCTTTAAAAGCACTAACATAAGAGTCAGAGTTAAACTGATCAAATTCAAAAATTTTGATTTTAAATCCTAAATCTTTAATTTCTATAAAAGCCTTTTCTATACCTTGTTTTGGTGTTTCCCAAAAATCAGAAGATTCTTTTGTTTTGGGTAAAAGCGTAGCAATAGTGTAGGTCTTTTTAGAAGCTAAAAGACTAGCAACAGTATTTACAGTGTAATTACTTTCTTTAATAATTTTTAAAATTTTCTTTTTTGTTTTTTCAGAAACACCTGGTCTGTTGTGTATTACTCTATCTACTGTACCTGTAGATACTTTTGCTTTTAGTGCTATGTCTTTTATACTGTTCAAAAGAGTTGGGTTTTAATAATTCAAAAATAAGTTATTATTTTTTAGTGTAATTTTAAAGATAAACAAATATTTGTGTAATTTCGTGTTCGTACACGAAAGGTGTGGGTAAAAAAACATCTTAATAGCTAAAGTTAAATAGTGTAAGTGTTTTCTGATAGAAATAAAAAGATGAAAAAAATAGAGATCATATTATTATGCATAGTAACAATGCAGTTACAGGCACAAACCAAAAAAAATGTATTGCTAATTTGCATTGATGATTTAAGAACAGAGTTAAAATCTTTTGGTGCGGATTATATTATTTCTCCAAATATTGATGCCTTGGCTAAAAAAGGAACAGCTTTTTACAATCACTATGTAAATTCACCTAGTTGTGGTCCATCTAGGTATACAATGTTAACCGGAACTTATGGTTTTTCTAAAAATGATGCACTTTTTCTTAGAGCAAAAAAGATTAAGGAGAATAAAGAAAACGTTAACATAACTATGCCCGAGTGGTTTAAAAATAATGGATATACAACTGTTTCTTTAGGAAAAGTATCTCATCATCCTGGTGGTTTAGGAGGTAAAGATTGGAATGATCCTAATGTAATTGAAATGCCCAATGCTTGGGATAAAAGTATGATGCCTGTTAAAGAGTGGCAACACCCAAGAGGAACTATGCATGGACTGGCAAATGGAGAGATAAGAGGAAAGTCCGGAACTATGGATGTTTTTCAATCTACCAAAGGAGAAGATACTATTTACCCAGATGGTTTGGTTGCTAATAAAGCTATAGAGGAGTTAGAAATTTTGAGTAAGAATAAAAAACCATTCTTTTTTGCAGTAGGAATTATCAAACCGCATTTGCCCTTTGGAGCTCCTAAGAAATATTATGATATGTATGATGGTGTACAAATTCCAGAAATTCCACATCCTAATAAACCTAACTATCCATCTACATGGCATGGGTCAGGAGAGTTTTTTAGATACAATACATGGAGTAAAGATCCTAGAAAAGATAAAGAGTTTGCTAAAGAAGTCCGTAAACACTATGCAGCTTGTGTAACTTATGCAGATGCACAGGTTGGAAAAATAATAGAAAAACTAAAAGAAACAAAACAATACAAAAACACCATTATTGTGTTATGGGGAGATCACGGTTGGAGTTTAGGAGACCATGGTATTTGGGGAAAACATAGTTTGTTTGAAGAAGCTTTACACTCACCATTAATTATTCTAGATCCTAGTATAAAACAGTGTGGAAAAGGAACCAAAGCAGTAGTAGAAACAGTAGATGTTTTTCCTACGTTGTGCGATTTAGCAGGATTATCAATACCTAATTTTACGCAAGGAGTTTCTTTAAAATCAATTCTAGAAAATCCCGTAGAAAAAGGACATATAGCTTATAGTTATAGGGGAGCTACTAAAACCATTAGGACAGATAGATATAGACTTATTCTGTCAGGAAATGGAACTGAATTGTATGATCATCAAATAGATCCATACGAAACTAAAAATATAGCATCAGAATATCCAAAATTGGTAAAAGAATTAAAGATAATGTTGAAACAGAAATATGCTAAATAAAATTCTGTTTGATAAGTATAATATTAGGAATAAAAGAGATCTAAAATGAAGCCAATTAAGAACGATAGCAATTTTATGAACAATGATTTTTTGCTAGAAAATGAAACAGCAAAAATATTATATCATCAATATGCAGCAAAAATGCCTGTGGTAGATTATCACAACCATTTGTCTGCAGAAAAAATTGCTAAAAATAAGGGGTTTAAAGATATAACAGAAGCTTGGTTGTCTGAAGATCATTACAAATGGAGGGGGATGAGAGCCAATGGTGTGGATGAAAAGTATATTACAGGAAACGCAACCTCTTATGAGAAATTTGAAAAATGGGCAGCAACCGTTCCTTATACCGTTAGAAATCCTTTGTTCCATTGGACTCATTTAGAATTAAAAAAGTATTTTGGAATTACAGATATTTTGCAACCTAGTAACTGTAAAGAAATTTACAATCAAACCTCTAAAGTTTTACAAAATACGACTCCACAAGATTTGTTACGTAAAGCAAATGTAGAAATTGTGTGTACAACCGATGATCCTACAGACGATTTAAAATATCACATTCAAATAGCAAAGGGAAATTTTAGTACCAAAGTATTACCAACTTTTAGGGCTGATAATATTATTCATATAGAAGCAGATAGTTTTGTGTCTTATGTAAATAAATTAGCCAAAGTAGCAGATGTAGATATAAAAGATTTACCAAGTTTATTAAAAGCCATTCAACAACGTATAGACTTTTTTGCAAGTGTAGGTTGTCGTTTGTCAGATTTTGGTTTAACAGGTTCTTTGGTTTTTAATGCTTTTGATGAAGATGAAGTTTCTAATATTATTCATAAAAAAATAAACGGAACAGAGTTATCTATACAAGAAAATGAACAATATCGTTCTTGTTTATTGTATCATTTAGCAGTCATGTATCATGCTAAAAATTGGGCACAACAGTATCATTTAGGACCTATTAGAAATAACAATTCTAGGTTGATAAAAGAATTTGGAGCCGATGCTGGTTGTGATTCTATTGGTGATTACAATTTTGCAACGCAATTATCTAAGTTTTTTGATAGATTAGATAGTGAAAATAAATTGGCAAAAACAATTACCTACAATTTAAACCCAGCGCATAATGAAGTGTTTGCTACCATGATGGGAAACTTTAATACCGGAGGAACACCCGGAAAAATGCAATGGGGTTCTGCTTGGTGGTTTTTAGATCAAAAAAGTGGAATGAAAGCACAGTTAGATATTTTATCAAATATTGGTTTGTTGAGTCGTTTTGTAGGAATGTTAACAGATAGTAGAAGCTTTTTGTCTTTTCCTCGTCATGAATATTTTAGAAGAATTTTGTGTAACGAAATAGCCAAAGATGTAGAAAATGGAGAAATTCCAAAAGACATGGGATTATTAGGAAAAATGATAGAAGACATCTGTTATAACAATGCCATTAATTATTTTAATTTTTAAAGAACATTTTATGAAAATAGTATCCTATCTATTAATCGCATTGCTAGGTTTTTCTTGCACTCAAATTTCTGATAAAAAAGTATTAACCTTAGCACATGGTTTGCCAATATCGCATCCGGTACATAAGGGAATTGTGGTATTTCAAAAAGAATTAGAAAAATTATCCGAAGGTAAATTAAAAATTAACATTTATGCAGACGGTCAATTGGGTGATGAGAGAGAGGTCTTAGAATTATTGCAAATAGGTAGTGTAGCTATGACTAAGGTAAGTGCTGCTACCATAGCCAATTTTGTACCTGAATATAGTGTGTTAGGGATTCCTTATGTTTTTAGAGATAAAGAACATTGTTTTAATGTTTTAGAAGGAGATGTAGGAAATGAACTACTAGAAAAAGGAGCAGAAAGATGGTTAAAAGGATTGTGTTTTTACGATGCTGGAAGTAGAAGCTTTTATACGTCTAAAAAACAAATTAAAACCGCTAAGGATGTAGATGGTTTAAAAATTAGGGTAATGAACGACCCTACGGCAATTAAAATGGTAAGTGCCTTAGGAGGTTCTCCAACTCCAATGTCTTATGGAGAACTGTATACTGCTTTGCAACAAGGAGTTGTTGATGGAGCAGAAAACAACGCACCTTCTTTTGTGACTTCTCGTCATTTTGAAATTTGTAAATACTACACATTAGATGGACATACTTTTGTACCCGACATTTTAATGATTAGTACAAAATTTCTAGAGAAGCTCTCTGAACAGGAAAAAGAATGGGTTTATAAAGCAGCTAAAATTTCTGCTCAGGCACAAAAAAAGTTTTGGGAAGATTCTGTAATAGAAAGTTTAGAAATTTTAAAAAATGCAGGAGTCGAAATTTATAGTCCTAATAAGGAAGATTTTGCAAAGAAAACAGCAACGGTATTAAGTTCATTTAGCAGCCCTGTAATGAAAGATTATATTCAGAGAATACAAAACACTAAGTAAAATGGAACAGCTTTTTAAAAAATTAAGTAAGTTTTTAGAATATACGTTAATCGTCATTTTTCTGGTGTTAGTGATTGATGTATTGTGGCAAGTAATTGCACGTTATGGAAAAATAAATTCTGGTTTTACAGAAGAATTATCAAGATTTTTATTGATTTGGTTATCTATTTTGGCAACTGCTTATTCTAGAAGTTATAAAGGTCAAATGGCTATTGATTTTGTTTATGCAAAATTATCACAAGCAAATAAATATAGAATTTCGTTGTTTATAGAAATTTGTATTATACTATTTGCCTTTTTTGTAATGATTGTTGGAGGGCTAAATTTAATGTACATCACCTTAAAGTTAAAACAATTGTCTCCGTCTTTAAATTGGCCTGTAGGAATTGTTTATAGTGTAGTTCCTATTAGCGGACTGCTAATTGTATTTTTTAGCTGTTATCATATCCGAACCTATCAACAAAACAGAACTACATTTTTATCATCAAAATCATCACACTAATGGAAATTTACGGAGTTATTATATTGTTTGCAGTTTTATTTGGTTTGTTGATGTTAAAAGTTCCTGTGGCTTATAGTGTAGGAATATCAACTATTGTAACCTTATTAATTTATTTACCTGTGTTACCTGCTATTACTACTATTTGTCAGCAAATGACAACTGGTATAGATAGTTTTGCTTTGCTTGCCATTCCATTCTTTATTCTGGCAGGAGATATTATGAATACAGGAGGAATAGCCAATAGATTGATTAATTTTTCTAAATCCTTAGTAGGAAGTTTTCCAGGAGGACTGTTGTATGTAAATGTAATATCAGCAATGTTTTTTGGTGCTGTTTCAGGATCTGCAGCAGCATCAGCAACGGCAATTGGAGGAGTTCTGTCAGATAGAATGGAAGAAGAAAATTATCCTAAACCTTTTAGTGCAGCTTTAAATATTACGGCTTCTACCGTTGGGTTAATTATTCCACCTAGTAATGTGTTAATTGTTTTTGCTTTGGCAAGTGGAGGAGCAGCCTCTGTTGAGTCTTTATTTTTAGCAGGTTATTTACCAGGTATTTTATTAGGACTAGCATTTATTACTTGGGCAGCCATTGTTGCCGTTAAACATAAATTTCCAAAAGAAGAAAGAGTTTCGTTAAAGCAATTATGGAACGATTTTAGAAAAGCTATTCTAAGTGTTTTAATGATAGTTGTTGTTGTTGGAGGAATTGTATTTGGAGTATTTACAGCAACAGAAGGAGCTGTAGTAGCTGTTTTGTATGCATTGTTATTAAGTTTTTTTTACGGAGAATTAACCCTTAAAGATTTAAAACAAATTTTATTAAAAAGTACAAGAACTGTGGCAATAGTTATGTTTTTAATATGTACATCTATGGCCTTGTCTTGGTTGTTTGCCTACAACAGTATTCCTCAGTTAATATCAGGATTAATGTTAGACAATTTTACCAGTCCTGTAGCCATGTTATTAGCTATTAATATTACCCTTTTAATAGTAGGTACATTTATGGATATGACTCCGGCAGTGTTAATTTTTACTCCTATATTTTTACCAATTACTACAGAATTAGGTTTAGATCCAGTTCATTTTGGAATTATTATGGTGCTAAATTTATGTATAGGACTTTGTACTCCACCAGTAGGAACACTTTTGTTTATTGGTAGTGGAGTTGCCAAAATAGAAGTAAGTAAAGTGGTTAAACCTTTGCTCCCTTTTTTAGCAGTTATGATTGTAGTGTTAATGTTGGTGACCTTTATTCCATCAATAAGTATGTTTTTGCCTAATTTATTTGGGAAGTAATGTTTAAATTTTAAAATTATGAGTTATTATGTATAGAAAATTAAAAAATGTATTTAAGGTTACTGTTTTAGTAAGTTTTTTGAATTTAAATTTTGTTTATAGCCAAGGGTTAAAAACGGAAAGTAGAATTGATAAAATCATTAATGATGGTTGGGCTTTTAAAAAAGGTGATTTTTTAAAGGCCCAAAATAGAGATTTTGATACTTCAAGTTGGGAAATTGTAAATATCCCTCATAACTGGGGATGGGAAAAAGCAGAGAAAGGAGATAATAAGTTTTATAGAGGCTCTGGCTGGTATCGAAAAAAAATTGTAATCAATCCTAAAGAAAACAAAAGATATTATATTCGTTTTGAGGCTGTTGGTTATAAAGCTGAAGTTTATCTAAATGGAAAATTAGTAGGGAATCATTCAGGAGGTTTTGGAGCTTTCTGTTTTGAAATCACTAAGTATGCTACTAATGGTAATAACATTTTAGCAGTAAAAGCTTCTAATAAAAAAGATATGTCTATTGCTCCCCTAGGTGGAGATTTTAATGTGTACGGAGGGATTTATCGTTCTGTTCATTTAATTGAAGCTTCTGATATTTCATTTAACCTTACAGATTATGCAAGTTCAGGTGTAAAATATTTACAAACTAGCGTTTCTAAGGAAAAAGCTGTTTTAGATGTTATTGCTTGGATTAATAATGGTACTAAACAAGGATTAAAATTCGATCACTTTCCTAAAGAACTAGACCAAGTAATACCTGAAGGATTGTACGATTTAGAAGCAAGCGTTTATGATGATCGAGGAAAGTTAGTTACATCAGGAAAAAGACAAATCAACTTATCTCCTAAATTGACTGTTCCCTTTAAATTAAAATTACAAATTGATAATCCTCATTTATGGCAAGGTACTATTGATCCTTATTTATATAAAGCAGTAATTGCTATAAAATCTCAAGGAAAAGTCATAGATGAATTAATACATAATATTGGTCTAAGATCATATAAAATTGATCCAAAGAAAGGTTTTTTTCTAAACGGTAAACCATATCGTATCAAAGGAGTATCTAAGCATCAAGATAGAAAAGGAAAAGGATGGGCTGTTTCAAATAAAGATCTAGAAGAAGATATTGCTTTAATTATGGAAATGGGAGCCAATGGCTTACGTTGTGCACATTATCAGCACAGTGATTATTTAATGGAATTATGCGATAAAAATGGGATTTTGGTTTGGTCGGAAATACCTCAGGTTGGAGGTATTATGAATAAAGAAGACTTTATTAAAGTCTCTAGAGATCAACTTTTAGAATTAATTAGACAACAAGTTAATCATACAAGTGTATTTGCTTGGGGATTGTTTAATGAAGTACATACTTCTAAAGAAGATCCGCATAGAAGTTTTGTAGATTTAGAAAATATGGCCTCTGTAGAAGACCCTACAAGACCTACAATAGCGGCTACGAGTCATTATGCAGCACCTGAAATGAACAGGATTCCAGACCTTTTAGGATGGAATAGATATCCAGGATGGTATGATCCTATTGCTGACTTATACAATCCCAATCAGTGGGATAAGTACGTGCCAACAAGTCAATCAGGAGGTTTTTGTTTTAGTGAATATGGAGCTGGAGCAAATATTGAACACCATGAACAAAATCCGTTACAACCTATACCTAGAAGTTTTTGGCATCCTGAAGAATGGCAAAGTATTGTACATGAAGCTGCTTGGAAACGCTACAGTACTACACCTTATATTTGGGGGTCATTTGTTTGGAATATGTTTGATTTTAGTGCGGCTAAACGTAATGAAGGTGGGCAAAAAGGAATTAACGATAAAGGTTTGGTAACTTTTGATAGAAAGATTAAAAAAGATGCTTTTTTCTTTTATAAATCAAATTGGTCTAAAGAACCTGTATTATACATAACTAGTAAACGTCATAAAATTAGAAATAAGGCTATAACACCTATTAAAGTTTATTGCAATGTTGCTAAAGAAGTGAAATTAAAAGTAAACGGAAAAACAATTGGTACGGCTAAAGTAGATGATTATAAAACTGTTATTTGGAAAGATATTGTGCTTAAAAAAGGTAATAATAAAATAGAGGTTTCTGTTAAAAAAAATGGAAAAACGATTAAAGATAAAACGGTATGGAAGTTTGATCCTAAATCGAAATCTATAAAACCCGAAGAAAAAATAAAAACCCGTGTTAAAGGAGATGGTGGTTTTGGACAATAGTACCAAAAATTAGGTGCAATTAAATTTTAATATCCTTTAACTGTACTTGTAGTGCTTTGGTAGAAACCTGAATTTCTATAAATAATAAAATCAAAGAAAGCATCATACAGCTAAGGCTAAATATAAAAACAACATCAGCAGTAATAGGTAGCGTTAAAAACAATAGTAGCATGGTAAGTACACTTCCCATAAAACTTAAGATAGCAAAACCTTGAGTAGCTCTTATTAAAGTTAATCGTTTACTAAGTATTTTTATTTGTACGCCAATATTTTTTTCATGAGAAGTTTTGTACTCTTTATGTAACTGTCTAACCAAGGCAGCAATAGCTAAATAACGAGCATTGTAAGCTAACATGGTTAAAGAAATGGCAGGAAACAAAAGGGCGGGAATGCTCATTGTTAAATTCATGGGAACAGTTTTATAAAATTGATAGTTAAAAGTACAAAGAATCTAATGGATAATAGAGCATTTAAAATATGTCTGTTTGAATTTTTAGCAGGTCTAATAGTTTCAAACTTTGGATTATAGATTGTATCTTTGCCACTTCTTAAAATAAATAACTCATGAAAGCAGGTATTGTAGGATTACCAAACGTTGGAAAATCAACTTTATTTAATTGTTTGTCTAATGCAAAAGCTCAAAGTGCAAACTTTCCGTTTTGTACTATTGAACCAAACATTGGAGTGGTAAATGTTCCAGATCCAAGATTAGAAAAATTAGAAGAATTGGTAAATCCAGAAAGAGTTGTTCCTGCAACTGTAGAGATTGTTGATATTGCTGGTTTGGTAAAAGGAGCTAGTAAAGGAGAAGGGTTAGGAAATCAGTTCTTAGCAAACATTAGAGAAACAGATGCAATTTTACATGTATTGCGTTGTTTTAATGATGATAATATTATTCATGTTGATGGTTCTATTGATCCTATTAGAGATAAAGAAACTATTGATATTGAATTACAATTAAAAGATTTAGAAACGGTAGAAAAACGTTTAGAAAGAGTTAAAAAATTAGCTAAAACAGGAAATAAAGAAGCTCAGGCTGAATTTGATGTTTTAGATAGAATTAAAACTTCTTTAGAATCTGGAATTTCAGTTCGTGCTTTAGAGTTTACAGAAAAAGAATTAGTGTTTGTAAAGCCTTTACAGTTTATTACCATTAAGCCAGTAATGTACGTTTGTAACGTAGATGAAGAAGCAGCTGTTGATGGAAATGAATATGTAGAATTGGTAAAAGAAGCTGTTAAAGATGAAAATGCTGAGGTATTGGTGTTAGCAGTAGGTACAGAGGCTGATATTAATGAATTAGAAAGTTACGAAGAGCGTAAAGAATTTCTATCGGATGTTGGATTAGAAGAGCCAGGAGCTGCCAAATTAATTCGTTCTGCTTACAAATTATTAAACTTACAAACTTACTTTACTGCAGGTGTAAAAGAAGTAAGAGCTTGGACTATTAATATTGGAGACACAGCACCACAAGCTGCTGGAGTTATTCACACAGATTTTGAAAAAGGATTTATTCGTGCAGAGGTAATTAAATATAATGATTACGTTGCTTTAGGAAATGAAGCTAAGGTAAAAGAAGCGGGTAAATTATCTGTAGAAGGTAAAGAATACATTGTACAAGATGGAGATATGATGAACTTTAGATTTAATGTTTAAGTATCTGTAATTAGTTATATAAATTAAAGAGAGAGCCTAAAAGCTCTCTTTTTTGTTATTATAGAGAGTTTTATTTTATCTGTATTTAATTATAAGGTTACATTAGTTTTTTTTAAAAAGAATATATTTAAATCCATAATAAACATCTATCTAACAAACCATCATCATAAAATGAAAAATGTATTTAAAATAACTGATACTGCTGAAATTATTAAGCGTATAGAAAAATTAGAACCTAGTAGCCAACCTAGTTGGGGAAAAATGAATGTAGCACAAATGTTAGCGCATTGTAATGTAACTTATGAATTTATATATGATGGCATTCATCCTAAAGCAAAAGCGATAAAAAAGTTTTTATTAAAATTATTTGTGAAAGGAATTGTGGTTGGAGACAAACCTTATAAAAAGAACAGTCCAACAGCACCTGAGTTTATTGTTGCTGATGAGAAACAATTTGAAGTTGAAAAAAAACGTTTGATTGAGTATATAAATAAGACTCAGCAATTAGGAGAAAGCTATTTTGATAAAAAAGAGTCTCATTCTTTTGGAGTTTTGTCAAAAAAAGAATGGAATACCATGTTTGCCAAACATTTAGATCACCATTTAAGTCAGTTTGGAGTATAATAAAAAAGAGAGCTATTGTAAAATAGCTCTCTTTTTTTATAGAATGTATTTGAAAAGAAATTAATCGTTCCAGTGTTTATCAATCACTTTCTGAATGTGAGGAAATTTGTCTCCATCTTCTTCATTTAATTCCTTACGTTTTGCTTTTAATTGCTCTTTTAAGTCCGCAATAACATCTTTATATTTAGGATCGTTGTAAGCATTATTCATTTCTTTAGGATCTATACTTAAATCGTAAAACTCCCAAGCTACAGGTGTATCCATTGTAAATCTGTTACCCCAACTTTTTTTATTCCATTCAGCACCAGGTTTGTGAACATCTACCCAATATTTACCGTAAAAGAAAATCAATTTATATTGTTTGGTTCTAATACCAAAGTGAGCAGGATTTGCATGTGCATGTGCCATGTGCATCCAATATCTGTAGTAAGTAGATTGTTGCCAATTTTTTGGTTCTTTTCCTTTTTTAAGAATGTACTCAAAACTGTTTCCTTGCATTTTTTTAGGAGCTTTTCCTCCTGCTAAGTCAATTAATGTTGGAGCAAAATCTGTATTGTTAATAATAGCATCTGTTCTTGTTCCTGCTTTTATCTTTTTAGGGTATCTAACAAAGAAAGGCATTCTCATAGATTCTTCGTACATCCAACGTTTGTCAATATAATCATGTTCTCCTAACATAAATCCTTGATCACCTGTGTATACAATAATAGTGTTATCGTACAATCCTTCTTTTTTAAGATATTCTACTATTCTAGCTACGTTATCATCTACACCTTTTACACAACGTAAATATCTTTTTACGTATTCTTGGTAGGTTTCATGAGTATACTCGTCACCTTCTAACCATTTAGGCGATTCAATGTCTAAGTTAGGATTGTTGTTTTTGGTATATGTTTTACTCCACATACGCATTCCCATGTGTCTAATGGTATTTCTTTTAGAAACAGAAGAACCAATGTCGTGAATTAAAGAATCGTCTTTACCACGAGTAGCAACAGAACCGTTGTTTCCGTTGTTGTATAAACTTGCTGGTTCTGGAATATGAACATTTTCTAAGTAATCTTTGTAACGAGGAGCGTATTCAAAATCATCATGAGGAGCTTTAAATTGATGCATTAAAAAGAAAGGTTTGTTTTTATCTCTCTTATTTTCTAACCAATCTAAAGTAATATCTGTAATTACATCAGAACTATGTCCTTTGTGAACTTTTCCTTCGTAATTTTTAGAACCATATTTTGCATAGTTCATTCCTGTTTCTGTTAAGTTAGGATCAAAATAAGAACCTTGCTGACCGTGCTCCATAAATACATTATAGTAATCAAAATCGGGTCTATTTCCTAAGTGCCATTTTCCTACTAAGGCAGTTTGGTACCCTAATTTTTTAATTTCTTGAGGTAAATAATGATGAGCAGTTTCTACATCTCCTTCTAAATCTAAAACTCCATTTTTTTGACTGTATTGTCCTGTAATAATAGAAGCTCTACTTGGAGTACAAATTGAATTGGTTACAAAACAATTGTCAAAAATCATTCCTTCGTTGGCAATTTTATCCAAGGTTGGAGTTGGGTTTAACGGAGCTAATCTACTTCCGTAAATTCCAAAGGCCTGAGAAGTATGATCATCAGACATAATGTAAAGTATATTTGGCTTTTTTTGAGCCATAGTCTGGTGTTGTACCGAGATGAATAGTAAGGTTAAAAAACCTAATAACAGTGATTGTGTTTTCATGTACTTAATTTTGTCTTGTAAAATTAGAAGTATTCCTTCTAACTAAGGAAAACAGATGTTTTTTTTAGTGACAATATCCGTTAATAAACAAAAAAGACGACCAAGAGAGGTCGTCTTTTTTATAAAAAATCTTAAAATTAATTTTTAATGATTTTTTTATATTTTCCATTGTTTGTTAATAAAATATAAACTCCAGGAGTTAAATCAGAAATATTAATAGTGCTTTTAACATCAAATTCTTTTACAACTTGCCCTGTTAAAGTAAGGATAGAAATAGATGTTACTCCGTCTAAATCTGCAATATTAAGAATTCCAGTAGTAGGATTAGGAGATACAGCTATTTTGCTTAATTCTGCTTGATTAGTACTTAAAGATTCTGATATTGTAAAATCTGTACTACCCGGTTTTACCTGAAAACTAGCATCTGTTCCTAGAGCTGTTCTAAACTGGTATGTGTAGATAGGAGCAGGAGTTGTTTCATGATCCACATAGTTTCTTCCTGCATCTCCAGCATTTGGATCCCAAGTTGTTAAGTCAGAAGATAAATACGTTTTACTAGTAGATGGATTGATCATTCCGTTTGGAGCTGTAATTGTAATAGTAGTTTCTACATTTGTTCCTGCAGGTAATATACTAGGGTTTGAAAATGCACCATACCAAATATCAGAGAAAAGGTTTACATCATTTACAGTTCCTCTTGTTTCTGTCCAAATAACAAATTTAATACCTCCCGCTGCAATATCTTCCTCAGAAGTATATTTAATAGGTACATCTAGAGTTGTTCCAGGAGTAAATACTAAGTTGTCTCCCCATGACCAAGATTCTGTTACGGGAGCAGGAGTAATATCTATTGATTGAGTGTTTCCTGGACCCCATGCTGATCCAATTTTGTAGTTTACAACTATTTGATAATCCTTAGTGTCATCTAAATCTACTCCTCCAGAAGTTGTAGGAATGGTAAAGTTAGTTGTACTATGTGTTCCAGAACTAGCAGCAGTAATTGAAAGTAACTGAGAATATTTCCAAAGGCTAACTCCTTCGGTAACATCTCTTAATTCATAATAAATTTCGGTTGCTTCATCGGTATTTCCAGTATCAAAAGTAATTGCTATAGTAATAGTTTCTCCAATTTCAGCACTACTAGGAGCAGTATCAATAGTAACAGATTGTGCTGTAATTAATTGCGAGGCCATAATTCCGACCATTAAAAGTAGTTTTTTCATCATATAAAAAATAAATAGTTAGTTAATAGTTGTAAAATTAAATGATAAAAGAATAATTGAATAGATGATATGTTCTAATCACTATAACAGATTAACTAAAATTATTTGTTAGTTAGCTTATATGTAGGTTTTTATGTGTTTTTTCTTGTTAGAGTGTTGAAAAAAAGTTGGAGGGGTTTACAGTAAAAAAATATTGAATAACTACTTGTAATAAACAACGAAAACTAGTTTTTAATTTCTCATTTTTGTCAAAGATTTCAATCTTTCCTTCCCAAATAATCATGAAAAAAGTATCTCAAAATACCTTAGGTATTTTAATAGCTTTGTTAGCTGTTTTTTTATTTTCATCAAAAGCAATTATTGTAAAGTTGGTTTATCAGTTTGATGTACCTACTATTCACGTTTTGTTATTAAGAATGCTTTTTGCAATTCCTTTTTACATTGCTGTTTTGCTGGTAAAACAAAAGGAGCAAAAAATAAATGTAGAAAGAAAACACTATATATGGTTACTGTTTTTAGGAGTAATAGGTTATTATGTAGCTAGCTTTTTTGATTTTTATGGATTAAAATATTTAACGGCTAGTTTAGAACGAATTATTTTATTTGTGTATCCAACTTTGGTGGTGTTAATTGGAGCCGTTTTCTTAAAAACAAAAATTACCAAACAGCAAATTTGGGCAATTTTAATTACCTATTTTGGAGTATTTTTAACATTTGCTTCAGAATTACAAATTAACAATAATGAAAATCTGTTTTTAGGAGCAGGGTTTATCTTTATAAGTGCCTTAACCTATGCTTCTTATTTGGTGGGAAGTGGTTGGTTAATTCCAAAGTTTGGAACGTTAAGGTTTACATCTTTAGCAATGATAGTTGCTTGTAGCTCTGTATTTGTACATTATTTATGCACCAATAGAATATCTATTTTAAATTATCCAAAAGAAGTTTATTTTTACGGCTTGGCTATGGCTTTTTTCTGTACAGTTTTACCTTCTTATTTGGTGTCTTTTGCTATTCAAAAACTAGGAGCCTCTAAATTTGCAATTATAGGAAGTATAGGTCCTATTTTTACTATTTTATTGGCAACTTTAGTATTAGGAGAAAGTATTACTTTTGTACAATCTATAGGAGTAATTGTGGTTATTATAGGAGTAAGAATTGTATCAAAAAAAGAGAAATAACTCCGTTAAAAACCTGTTAATAATTACTTGTAGACTACTGTTGATGAAGTCTTATAAAATCTTAAATTTAACAATAACCTAAATCAGAACTTTGTTCATGAGTGAAGAAACTAAATACACAGAAGATAATATACGATCGTTAGACTGGAAAGAGCATATTAGAATGCGACCAGGGATGTATATTGGAAAGCTAGGAGATGGTTCATCGCAAGATGATGGTATTTATATTTTGATTAAAGAGGTGATAGACAACTCTATTGATGAGTTTGTTATGGGAGCAGGAAGAACAATAGAGATTTCTGTAAAAGATGAAGAGGTTAAAATTAGAGATTACGGACGTGGAGTTCCTTTAGGAAAAGTAGTAGATGTAGTTTCTAAAATGAATACCGGAGGTAAGTATGATTCTCGTGCTTTTAAAAAATCTGTAGGATTAAACGGAGTAGGTACCAAGGCTGTAAATGCATTGTCTAGTAATTTTTCTATCCAATCTATTAGAGATGGACAAACAACAACGGCTGAATTTCAAAAAGGAGAATTAATCAATCAAACTCCTTTAGAAACAACTACCATTAGAAGAGGAACTAGGGTAATCTTTAATCCTGATGCTTCTATTTTTGTAAATTACAAATACCGTAAGGAATATGTAATTAAAATGATTAAAAACTATGTGTACTTAAACCCAGGTTTGACCATTGTTTTTAACGGAGAAAAATATTTTTCGGAAAATGGATTGAAAGATTTATTAGAAGAAAACATTCATGAAGATACCATGGCATATCCAATCATCCATTTAAGAGGAGATGATATTGAAATTGCCATGACTCATAGTAAAACCCAGTATAGTGAAGAATATCATTCTTTTGTAAACGGACAACATACTACACAAGGAGGAACACATCAAAATGCATTTAGAGAAGCTATTGTAAAAACAATTAGAGAGTTTTTTGGGAAAAGTTTTGAAGCTTCGGATGTGCGTAAATCCATAGTGTCTGCTGTTTCTATTAAGGTAATGGAACCTGTTTTTGAAAGTCAGACCAAAACCAAATTAGGATCTACCGAAATGGGAGGTGAGTTGCCAACGGTTAGAACTTATATTAATGATTTTGTTAAAACACAGCTAGATAATTATTTACATAAAAATCCTACTACTGCCGAAGCTATTCAGCGCAAAGTAATGCAGGCAGAAAAGGAGCGTAAAGAATTGTCTGGAATTCGTAAAATAGCTAGAGAACGTGCCAAAAAAGCAAGTTTACACAATAAAAAGTTAAGAGATTGTAGAATTCATTTGGCAGATTCTAAAAAAGAAGGACACTTAAACACTTCTTTATTTATTACCGAGGGAGATTCGGCAAGTGGATCTATAACCAAATCTAGAAACGTAAATACACAGGCAGTATTTAGTTTAAAAGGAAAACCTTTAAACTGTTACGGATTAACCAAAAAAATTGTTTACGAAAATGAAGAGTTTAACCTGTTACAAGCAGCGTTAAATATAGAAGATGGTATAGAAAATTTACGATACAACAATGTAATTATAGCAACCGATGCCGATGTGGATGGTATGCACATTCGTTTGTTGTTAATTACGTTCTTTTTACAATTTTTTCCAGAGGTAATTAAAGAAGGACACTTATATATTTTAGATACTCCGTTGTTTAGAGTTCGTAATAAAAAAGAAACCATTTATTGTTATTCCGAAGAGGAGAAACAAAATGCGATTGAAAAGTTAACAGGAAAGCCAGAAATTACCCGATTTAAAGGATTGGGAGAAATATCTCCAGATGAATTTCAACATTTTATTGGAGACAACATTCGTTTAGATCCTGTAATGTTAGATAGGGAACAATCTATAGAATCTATGTTAGAATTCTATATGGGAAAAAATACACCTACTCGTCAAGAGTTTATTATAGATAACTTAAAGTATGAGTTAGATATTATTGAAGAAGAGTAAAGAATAAACAATTATAAAAAGCATCATAAAAAAAGTATGCAAGACGATATCAACAATCAAGAAGAAAACGAATTTGAAAATCATGAGGTAGAAAGTCAAGAGACCATTACCAAAGTTACAGGAATGTACAAAGAGTGGTTTTTAGATTATGCTTCTTATGTAATCTTAGAACGTGCAGTACCTGCTATTGCTGACGGTTTTAAACCCGTGCAAAGACGTATTATGCAATCTATGAAAGATTTGGATGATGGTCGTTACAACAAAGTAGCCAATTTGGTAGGGCATTGTATGCAGTATCATCCGCATGGTGATGCTTCCATTTCTGATGCCATGGTGCAAATTGGTCAGAAAGAATTGTTAATAGATATGCAGGGAAACTGGGGAAATATTCTTACAGGAGACCGTGCAGCAGCAGCTCGTTATATAGAGGCTCGTTTGTCTAAATTTGCTTTAGAAGTTGTCTTTAACCCTAAAACAACTCAGTGGCAATCTTCTTACGATGGTCGTAGAAAAGAACCTATTAATTTACCTGTAAAATTCCCAATGCTATTGGCACAAGGGGGAGAGGGGATTGCTGTAGGTTTGTCTACCAAAATATTACCACACAACTTTAATGAGTTGATTGATGCTTCTATTAAAATTTTAAAAGGACGAAGCTTTACCATTCTTCCCGATTTTTTAACCGGAGGAATTGCCGATGTTACCAATTATAATGATGGTAGAAGAGGTGGAAAAGTAAGAGTAAGAGCCAAAATATCTCAGTTAGATAAAAAAACATTGGTGGTTACAGAAATTCCATTTAGCACCACTACATCTTCTTTAATAGAATCTATTATCAAAGCCAACGATAAAGGAAAAATTAAAGTAAAACAGATAGAAGACAATACGGCCAGAAATGTTGAAATTTTAATTCACCTACCATCAGGAATTTCACCAGACAAAACCATTGATGCCTTGTATGCATTCACCAATTGCGAAATTTCTATTTCTCCGTTGTGTTGTGTTATTCAAGATCACAAACCAGTGTTTGTTGGAGTGTCCGATATTTTAAAAATATCAACAAACAATACCTTGCATTTGCTAAAACGAGAATTAGAAATTCAGTTAGGTGAGTTGCAAGAAAAATGGCACTTTGCTTCTTTGGAACGTATTTTTATAGAAAACAGAATTTATCGAGATATTGAAGAAGAGAGTACTTGGGAAGGGGTAATTAAAGCCATAGATAAAGGATTAAAACCACACATAGCACATTTAAAGCGAGCTATTACAGAAGAAGATATTGTTCGTTTAACAGAAATAAGAATTAAACGTATTTCTAAGTTTGATATTGACAAAGCCAAACAAATCATAGAAAGTTTAGAAGATGAAATTGCTAAAGTGAGACATCATCTTGATAATTTGGTTGAGTTTGCCATTGATTATTTTAAAAGTTTAAAAACAAAATACGGAAAAGACAAAACCCGTTTAACCGAAATTAAAACGTTTGACGATATTGAAGCTACTAAAGTAGTAATGCGTAATGAGAAATTGTACGTAAATAGAGCCGAAGGTTTTGTAGGTACATCGTTAAAAAGAGATGAATTTGTTGCAGATTGTGCAGATATTGATGATGTAATTATTTTCCGTAAAGACGGAGTAATGATAGTTACCAAAGCAGCACAAAAAACATTTGTAGGTAAAGATATTATACATATTGCCATCTTTAAAAAAGGAGACAAACGTACCATTTACAACATGATGTATAGAGATGGACGTAGCGGACCTAGTTATATGAAACGTTTTAATGTAACTTCTGTTACCAGAGATCGTGAATACGATTTAACAGCTGGAAGCAAAGGGTCTGTAGTTTGGTATTTTACAGCCAATCCAAATGGTGAAGCCGAAACTGTTACCATAGAACTAAAAGCGTTAGCAGGGCTTAAAAAAACAAAATGGGATATAGATTTTTCTGACTTGTTAATTAAAGGTCGTTCTTCAAAAGGAAATTTAATGACCAAATATCCTGTAAAAAGAATTGAATTTAAATCGGCAGGTACTTCTACCTTAAAGCCACGTAAAATTTGGTTTGATGATACTGTACAACGTTTAAATGTAGATGGTAGAGGAGAGTTGTTAGGAGAGTTTACTTCTAAAGATAAATTATTAATAGCAACGCAATCTGGAAAAATAAAAACCATTACTCCTGCTTTAACCACACATTTTGATGATGATATGGTTGTGTTGGAAAAATGGCAACCTAACAAGCCTATTTCTGCTGTTTACTACGAAGGAGAAAAAGAAAAATATTACGTAAAACGTTTTGTAATAGATGCTCCAGACAAAGAAGAGATGTTTATTAGCGAACATCCTAAAACACAATTACAAATTGTAGTAACGGATTTTAGACCTAATGTAGAGGTAGTGTTTAGCAAAAGAAACATAGAAAATATGGTAGTTGATTTGGAGGACTTTATTGCTGTAAAAGGGATTAAAGCCTTAGGAAATCAATTAACAGAAGATAAAATAAAATTAGTGAATAGATTAGAGCCTTCACCTTATGAACCTGCTGAAGATGAAATTGAAGTAGAAGATGAAGAAGAGGTAAATGATAAAGATCAACCAACGTTGTTTTAATATGCTATTTAACTCTTTAACGTTTTTAGTTTTTATAATTATTGTTTTTTTTGCTTTTTGGTTCTTGTTTAAGAGTGTTAAAAAACAAAATATATTTATACTTGCTGCCAGTTATATCTTTTATGGTTGGTGGGACTATCGATTTTTATTTTTAATTCTATTTAGCACGCTATTAGATTTCTATCTTGCTAAAAAAATATACAAATCAACAAATAAAAGAAAACAGAAGAATTATTTATGGCTAAGCCTTATAGCTAATTTAGGGCTCTTGCTTGTGTTTAAATATTATAATTTTTTCACCAATAGTTTTCAGGATTTATGTTCTGTTTTAGGTGTACATCTAAAACTATCAACATTAAATGTTATTTTGCCTGTAGGTATTTCATTTTATACATTTCAAACATTAAGTTACACTATTGATGTTTATAGAGCTAAATTAAAACCCACAAAAGATTTTATAGCTTTTGCATCGTTTGTAACTTTTTTTCCACAATTAGTGGCGGGACCTATTGAGCGAGCTACTAATTTATTACCTCAGTTTTATAAGAACAAAAAGTTTAATTTTGACTTTGCAAAAAGTGGCGTAGAGTTAATTATTTGGGGTTTATTTAAAAAGGTTGTAATTGCAGATAGTTGTGCCGTATATGTAGATTATATTTTTAGTGAATATGAATCACAGAATTCAATAACTTTAATATTAGGAGCTGTTTATTTTGCTTTTCAAATTTACGGAGATTTTAGTGGGTATACAGATATTGCTATTGGAACAGGAAGATTGCTTGGTTTTAATTTACTCCCAAACTTTAAAACTCCCTATTTTTCAAGAAATATTGCAGAATTTTGGAGAAGGTGGCATATATCCTTAACCACATGGTTTAAAGACTACATTTACATTCCTTTGGGAGGTTCAAGAGGGAGTAAAAGATTACAAGTTAGAAATGTATTTGTTATTTTTTTAATAAGCGGGTTTTGGCATGGAGCTAATTGGACTTATCTGTTTTGGGGAGGTTTAAATGCAATCTATTTTATACCATCTATGTTATTAAACAATAATAGAAAATATACAGATAAAATTGAGTTTTCAGTTCTGTCAATTCTAAAAATGATGATGACTTTTGCGATTACCTGTTTTGCTTGGATATTTTTTAGAGCAAATTCGCTAACCATTGCTTTTGGCTACATTAAAAAAATATTTGAGTTTGATATATCTAATCCTATAAAATACTTGAGTATTGATAGATACAATATTGAAATGATTCCTTTAATAACATTGTTTTTAATTTTAGAGCTAATAGGGATAAATAAAGAAACACCTTTATTGGGTAAGTACTCTTATTTAAAAACAGTAAGTGTTCTTTTGTTAATTATAATGTTAGGTGTTTTTTCAAATCAAAAAGACTTTATTTATTTCCAATTTTAAAATGAAAAAATTCTTAAAATATATTATCAGTATTGTATTCTCGTTATTGCTTATTGCTGTTTTACTAGATATTGTCTACACAACTGTAATAGAAAAAACAATTCCTAGAAACAAGGTTAGGTATGCATTGTCTTTAAAAGATAAACATTATGATGTTTTGTTCTTGGGGTCTTCAAGAGTACAGAATTCAATAGTAACCTCTATGTTTAAAGAAAACAATATTACAATTCTTAATATGGGATTAGAAGGGGCAACTTTAGGTGATAATTGGTTAATGTTAGATTTGCTAAAAAAAAACAAAGTTACTTTTGACAGAATATTTGTACAGCTAGATTATATGTATAATTCAAAAGATAATTCTTTTTCAGACAGAAGTAAGAGTAACCTTTTACCACTAATAAGAAAAAAAAATATTAGAGAAATATTTAAAAAAACAGATACAGATTTTAATAAGAACTATTACATACCTTTTTACAGGTACTTAACAAATAGTTACAGTATTGGTTTTAGGGAGTTTGTTAGTTCTTTGTTGAATAAAAAGCCACGAATCTCTTTTGAGGATGGTTTTACACCAAAATATGGCAATTCTAAATTAGCAAAAGAACAATTACCTAAAAGCATTATTAGTCATTCAAAAATTTACAATAAAATTAACAATACCTGTATAAGCATGGGGGTTGAGCCTATTTATTTTATAGCTCCCTACTGTAGTAAAATGATAGATAACGGCTTTGTTAAAAAGTTAGATTCTGTAGTTAATAATTTTTATGATTATTCAAGGTCTATCAAAAATGATAATAACTTCAGTAATTGTTCACATTTAAATATTGATGGAGCAAAGGAGTTTACCGAAGTTATTATCAATGATTTTTTTTAAAAGTAGAGGCTATTCACCTCATAATTAAAGCTATCCAATCATTTTGATGGTCAGGAGCATTTAGAATATGTTCTTTGTTTAATTTTTCTTTGTTAGACATTGTACCGTTTCTAGGGTTATACCATTGAATTTTCCATCGCTTGTTAGCTAATTTAATTTTTGTACTTCCTCCTTTAGGTAAGTATACCACATAAGCTTTTCCATTATTAGCTAATACGTAATCATTTTTGTTTTCTGTTAACTCATCGTTACTAACAGCATCAATTAAATAGTTTTGAAAGTAGGTATTAAAAAAGTGAATGGCATAACTCCCTTCTTTGTATAAATCTCCTCTTAATCTATGGTCTTGATTGTGAATATCACCATCATTGTCTGTATAACCATAATAATACTCTACACCAGCACCACCTGCCATTAAAGTAGCCCATAAAACTTGGTGTCTTATAACATTTAATGGAATTCTAATTCCTTGTCCAGCACTTCCTTGTTCATCATTAGCAACCACCCACTTTTTACCTGCTTCTGCAGAAGCTTGAATCCATGTTTTTACACTTTGGTGAATTAAATGTCTGTCTTTTTGAATAGAGGCTCCTGTTAATTTTGATTTGTTTCCTAGTAGCTGAGGATATTTTTGCTTTTGTTGACCAGGAAAAGTATGTAAAACTAGGTTATGATGATAAGGATCTATACTACTGATATATTTAGAAATAGAAATCACTACATCATCTGGAATTACGGTTTCTTCTGTAATGTTCCAATTTAAGGCTAGATGATGAGAAAATCTTGCAATTAATTCTCTGTAATACAATTTACGTTCTCTACCATTTTTGTTGTTATCCATAAACTTACAGTTTTCATTTTCCATGGTTTTAAAATGTAGATACAAACCTTTAGTGTCAGCATATTCCAGAATTTTTTCCCATTGTGCTAGTTTGGAAACATCAAACCTGTCTTTTTGTAAATGATCCCATAAGTCTTTACGTTCTGCATAACTCATTTTTTTGTCATGACCATTAGGCAAGTCTTCATATGCTTGTATGGGAATATTCATTAAATGAGGAAATATATTTTGATCGTCACCACCGGCATTAAAAGTTAAAAAAGACATAGCATTAGCACCTTGCGAACTTAAATAATTTACAACTCCTAATAGTTCTGTACCCTTTCCGTTTTGCCAAGTATAGCTACTCGCTTCTTGCGGGTTGTAATCTTGTTGATGAGCATTCCACGATTTACGAGTTCTTTTAAAACTAGCTAATGTTCCTTTTTTGTTATTCCATCTAGAGAATCTTCTGTTGGGAGTTGCATCAAAATCATCATAAGCAAAAGTGTTTTCGGGTGAATCTGCTCCTGCTTTTATAAACCATTGTCCGTTAGGATTCTTAGGGTTGGTTCCAGAAAATCTTAAATATCTTTCTCCAACATATTGCAATCGTCCTTTGTTTGGTGCTCTAAAATCTTTGCCTGTTTTATCAGAAGCTTGAATTTTAAAAGTACCTGTAGCTCCATCCATAAATCCTGCGCTTTTTGGATGTATAGTTTCAGTAATAGCTACATCTTTTCCCGTTTTAAAAGAAACTTTGTAAGTCCATGTCCCTTTGCTATCTGGAGCAAAATGTACGTTCCATTTGTTACCAGAAGTACATCCTTCTGCAGGATTGTCACAAGCTGCGTAATAACCTGGAACGGTATAAGATGTTTTTCCTTTTGTAAACGTTACATCTAGTTTGTAATCTGTAAAAGGATTTGGAGTTGCGGTTTCAGAGGTGTTGGGTCCGTTAAAAGTAAGTGTTACTTTGTGCCAGGTTTTTAACTCACCTGATATTTTTTGAGCATGTAAAGTTGCTATAAAAGCAAACATAACAAAGAGTACTAATTTTGATTTTTGTATCATTAGAATGGTGTTTAAATAGAAATAATCAATTGTGTATTAGAGTACAATTGTTGTTTTTTCTTGCGAAAAACACACTAAAAATAATCAAAAATCACTTAGCCTTTAATTTAAACTATTAAAAAAGGTAGTTTTATAAGTAGGTAAGATTTCTGGATGACAAATTTTAATAATATCCTTTAGAATAAAGTCAGGTCTTAAAGCTCCTAATTCAAAAAATAATAAGCCACCTGTTGGTCCTGTTGTATTGGTGTAGGTGTATATTTTATGATGAGTGTAGGGAGCAAATTGTGTATAGTGTTTGTTATTGTTAGCCAAAGCTTGTTTGTTGGCAGCATAACCTGGAGCAAACCAATAATCGGCATTTTTTGCTTTTATAAATACATCTTCAAACTGCAAAGACAAGCTACCTGTTCCTGTAGTTTCTTTCCATAGATAATTTGTTTTGGCATCACTTAAAATTTTAGCTACAAAACTATCTCCTGCAGGTGTGTACCATATTCCGTTATAAATAGATCCGTACAAAATACGGGGTTGTAATGTTACATTTTGGACTAATTCCTTGGCTTGGTTATAATTGTTTTCTATTTCTTTAAAAATAGCATTGGCTTCCTGTTCTTTGTTTAGAAATAGCGCAAAAAACTTAATCCATTCTGCTCTACCCAAAGGAGATTCTTCTAGCCAACTAGCATCTACTACAATAGGAATTCCAGCTTTTTTTAAGGTATTAAAGTTTTTGTTTAAGTTATTTACGGCAAAGGCAAATAATACGTCGGGTTTGATGTCTAAAATTAATTCGGTGTTCATGTGTTCTTCGTGTCCCACATCTGTAATAGTTCCATTATCTATCAATTTTCTGGTTTTTAACGAAGAAATAAAATGAGTGTTTGGGTAACCTTTTAAAAGATGTTCAGAATTTAAAGCCTCTAACACAGGGATTTGAGTGGTTGAGGTGGCTACAATTTTTTGAATAGGAGTTTGTACCACAATTTGATTGGGGTTGCTAGGTGTTATAATAGTGTCACCTTTTATTAAAATATATTCATAAGGAGTAGTAGCTCCTTTGTAGGGAGTGGGTACAATTATTTTAATGTATTTGTTAAATTTTTGATAGCTAAATCCTTTTGCGTATTGAATGTTATGATTGTTTAAAACAACAGTCTTCTTATCTGATTTTGGTTGACATGCTACTAAACTAAAAAAGATGAAAAAAAGGAAAAATCTCATGTTATAAAATATTGTATTCGTTGCTTTCTGTATCTATTTTAACAATAGTTCCGTAAGGGATTTTAAAGTCAAAAGAATCGTTTAAATCTGTATTGGTTATATGTGATAATACACTTCTAATAATTCCAGAATGTGTAACAACAATGGTGTTGTTGTTTTGGATGTTTTTGTAGGCATCTATAGCTCTAGCAAACAAATCTAAATAGCTTTCTCCATTGGGTACAGGAACGGTAACAAAGTCATTCATCCAAGGAGAAGTTTCTTCATCTGGAATGGTATTCCATTCTCTTAGCTCCCAATCTCCAAAATCTAATTCCATTAAATCTTTAGAGGTTTTGTAAGTAGTATTTAGTTTAGAGGCTAATTTAGTACATCGTTGTAAAGGGCTACTAATAACAATATCGGTATCTACATATTGTAGTTTGCTTAGTAAAAAGTTAGCTTCATCTTCAAAATTATCAGCTACATCAATATCTGATTGTCCGTAACAAATACCTCTCTCAATATTAGGAGTGGTGTGTCTTATAAAGTATACAATCATAGTAAAATTATTAAGCTTAAGTAAAATACAACTTCGGTAAGTTGTTGTGTAGCACCAGCACAATCACCTGTGTGTCCGCCAATCCATTTGTGAAAGTATTTGGCTAATAAATATTTGGTGATTAATACAGGTATAAAAGTTAAAAATACCCAACTGTTTAAGAAAAAAAGTAAAGGAATAATGGCAAAAAGACCACAAATAAGGACGTCTTTTTTTGTAATTCCTACTGCTGATGGTTTTATTTTACTTTTATCAATATCTTGTACGTAAGGTTCTGTGTAAATAAGAGTTGTAGCTGCAAAACGGCTAATGGCATGTCCCGAAATAATAGCCAAAATACAAGTAAAAATGTCTAATTCTGCTAGTGATTGGTGTTTGATTGCTAATAAAATTCCGAGTCCTACAATTCCGTATGTTCCTACTCTAGAATCTTTCATAATGGTTAGAATTTTTTCTTTGGTCCAACCTCCACCAAAACCATCACAAACGTCGGCAAAACCATCTTCGTGAAAAGCACCTGTAATCCAAATGGTAGCAGCAATGCTTAATAAAATAGAAATAGAATCGTTAAATAAAAATTGAGACAAATAATAAATTAAGGCACCAAAACTACCTACAATAATTCCGACTAATGAAAAATAGCGACTACTTTTTGTTAAGATTTCTGGAGAATGATCTATGTTTTTAGGACAAGGAATTCTTGTAAAAAACATGATAGCCGTTAGAAAAATAGCAATTTCTTTTTTCATTAATCTTTTGTGTTGGTTATTTCGGTAGATTCAAAACTAGCCATTTGATTTAAAAAATTAACCGATGCTTGTACAATTGGATAAGCTAAAGCTGCTCCTGTACCTTCTCCTAGTCTTAATCCTAAGTTTAAGACAGTATCGGCTTTTAAAAAGTCTAACATTTTAGCATGTCCTTGTTCGTTAGAGCAATGCGAATAAATACAGTTGTTAAGTACAGATTTGTTAATGGCTTGTGCAGCTAATAGGGCAGATGTTACAATAAATCCATCAACTAAAATAACCATACCCAATTTAGCAGCTTGTAAAAATGCTCCGGTCATCATTGCAATTTCATATCCGCCAAAGGTGGCTAAAATTTCTATAGGGTTGTCTGAAAGTTGGTGATTGTTTCTGGCTTTGTTTAAAATAGCCGTTTTAGCACGTAGTCTTACAGAAGTCGTATCGGTACCTTTTCCTACACATTCTTGAATAGGAAATTGGGTAAAAGCACTCATTAATAAGGCTGCAGAAGAAGTGTTACCAATTCCCATTTCTCCAAAACCAATTACATTGGTTCCTTCTGTAAATTGTTTGGTTACCAGTTCTTTTCCCTTTAAAATAGCTTGGTTGCAATCTGCTATACTCATAGCAGGTTCATTACAATAGTTTTTGGTTCCCTTGTTTATTTTTGCATGTATTAAGTTAGGAACTCCATTAAAATCAAAATTAACTCCAGCATCTACAACTTTTAAATGAATGTTATTTTGTTTGCAAAAAACATTAATAGCAGCTCCTCCTTGTAAAAAGTTAAAAACCATTTGCGAGGTAACTTCTTGTGGAAATGGACTTACAGGTTCTACGTTTACAATTCCGTGATCTCCTGCAAAAACAATAATAGTGGGTTTGGATAAAATGGGAGTGGTCGTTTTTTGAATTTCTCCAATTTTAAGTGCAATGGTTTCTAAAACACCCAAAGAACCCATAGGTTTTGTTTTGGTGTTTATTTTATGCTGTAATTCAGATTGAATGTTGTCCATAAGTATTTATTTTAAAATCATTGGAATTCCAGAAACCATAAACGTGGCTTTGTTACTTACTTTGGCAATTTCTTGATTTACCCATCCTTGTAGTTCTGTAAATTTTCGTCCTATGTGTGTTTCGGCATGTACACCCATTCCAATTTCGTTAGAAATTATGATTAAGGTAGCTTCTATTTGAATTAATTTTTCAATTTCTGCTTTTACAAGTTCTAAACATTTAGCAACATTGTAGTTGTTATCCGTATAAAAATTGGTTAGCCATAAAGTCACACAATCAATTAGTACGACAGAATCTTTTGGAATTACAGCACTTAAGTTTTTTTCTTCTTCAATAGTAGTCCAACGCTCATCTCTGTCAGATACATGTCTGTCTACACGTGTTTTAAAATCATCATCCCATATTCTAGAAGTTGCTAAATAATAAGGGTTTGGTGAGAGTTCTTCGGCTAATTTTTGAGCATAGCTACTTTTACCCGAACGTTCTCCTCCAGTGATGTAATAAATCATACTTTAATTTTTAACAAAGATTGCTAAGTTTTAACGACAAAAAAAATGGATTTGAAAAAAAGACTAGTTTTGCAGAAAAATAAAAAGATATGATAGTTTCTTCTATGATGCCCGCCGTAACCCAAATGATTTATGATATGGGTTTAGAACACATGCTAAACGGAATTACTTTTGAGTGTCCGCAACAAGCTTTGCAAGAAAAAGAGGTAATGGTGCGTTGTGTTTTAGAAGATAAAGAATATACAAGTGATGAAATAAATACGTTGTTTTCTGAAAGCAAAGCTACCGGAAAAAGTTTGTATTATGTAGATGAAGAAATAATGCATAAGATAAATCCGTCTTTAGTTTTTACACAAGATGTTTGTGATGTATGCCAAATTGATACAGAAAGTGCAGAAAGATCTTTGTCTAAGTTGCCGGTAGTTCCTAAAACAATTTCTATTACTCCACAATCTTTAAACGATGTATTTAACGATGCCATAACAATTGCAACCGCCATGGGGTTTCCAGAAAAAGGGGAGGCTTACGTATTGCGTTTACAAGATGAAATTAAAAATATAGTAGATGTTTTAAGAGCAGGACTAACCTTGTCTAAAAGTGTAATGTTGTTAGAGTGGATAGATCCATTGTTTAACTGTGGACACTGGATTCCTCATCAAATAGGATATGCAGGTGGGGTAGATTTGTTGTCACACCCATCTGGAAATAGTATTGTGATAGATTGGGATAAAATTGTAAAATACAATCCCGAGGTATTGGTGATTGCTCCTTGTGGATACAATCAAAAAAGAACTTTGGACGATATGAAGTTTTTAGAAGCAAAACCAGAGTGGAAAAACTTAAGAGCTGTGCAAAACAAGCAAGTGTATATTGCAGATTTTGATTTGTTTACGCAATCTTCTGCAGGTACTTTGGTAGATGGTATTAAAGTTTTAGCTAAAATATTTCATCCAGAACTATTTACAGAATCAATAGGTTTAGAGCATAAGTATTGTGCTTATTTTAAGTAATTAAAAAAAATATTTGTAATCAAAAAATAAGGTGTAGTTTTGCATCGATTTTGGTTTTTATGCTATTCAATGTAAGTTGAACCGTAAAATTAAAAGGGAATCTTGTTAAAATCAAGAACTGTACCCGCAACTGTAAGCTTAGCCGTAAAAGGTGCTTATTACATTCTTAAACCACTGTTTTAAATAATAGTAAAAACGGGAAGGTAGTAATAAGACGTAAGTCAGGAGACCTGCCAGATTCATAATATAAATTCTTTCGGGAGTAAAGGAAATTTATGATGAAACTATGTAAAGCGTTTTTTTTAATAAGCATATTTTGTTGTGCCAGAACTGTAGCTCAAAATGATTCTATCAATCGTTTAGAGAAAGTGGTCTTGTTGGCTGATGTAACTAAGAAACAAGAAGATTTAGGTTCCAAAAAAATAACGTTATCAGTAGAGCAAGTTGTAAAAAATCCAACAAATTTCACAGAATTATTAAGGTACAATAGTCCTATTGCTTTTAAAGATTATGGGAACGGAGGAGCTAGTTCTGCAAGATTTAGAGGTACTTCGGCAACCAATACATTGGTGTTGTGGAATGGAATCAGTATCAATGCTATAGGTAATGGTCAGGTAGATTTTAATGCCATATCTGCTAGTACTACAGATCAAATTGTGGTAAAAAGCGGAGGAGGAAGTGTGCAATTTGGTTCTGGTGCCATTGGAGGTGTTGTTCAGTTAAATGATGTACTCTCTTTTAAAAAGCATGAAAATTTTGATTTGTTTACCAGTTATGGTAGTTACAATACAAGTTCTAATTTTTTTAAAGCTAATATAGGTACAGGAAAATGGGCAATAAAGCTATCTTCTACCTATAATAGTTCGGATAATGATTATGTTTATTTAGACAAGAGATATAAAGATGAAAACGGAAACTTGTTGTATAATGAAAATGGGAACTATAAAAATTATGGAATAGATTTTAGTTTGGGATATCAATTTTCTAGAAGAAACAAACTTTATTTTTATACCACTAAATATTATGGAGATCGTCTTTTTTCTGATGGAATTCCCAATCCATCTAATGCAAATGAACGCAATGAAAATTTTAATCAACGTAATTTATTAAAATGGAATTTCTCATCTGGTGCTTTTCAACAATCTTTAAAATTAGCATATTTAACTCAGGAATTTAGGTATTATAGTAACAAAGCTTTTCAAAATTTTGGTTACGGAAAATCAAATAAAAAGTTAGTAGACTATGATGCTTCATATCGGTTTTCAAATGTTTTAAATGTGAAGTATTTGATGATGTATGAATCTACAGATGGTTCAACAGATCAAATTCAATCAAGAAATAGAGAAGCATTTTCTTTTGGAGGGATGATATTCTATATGCCTACTGCTTCATTATCTACCTCTTTTAATATTCGTAAAGAGTTTAATTCTAACTTTTCAGTTCCTATGTCTGTATCGTTAGCTGCAGAACAAAAATTAAATAAAAATATCATTTTAAAAACCAATTTATCTACCAATTATAGAGTACCCACATATAATGAATTGTATTGGCCTATAGTAGGAAATTTAAATTTGGTGCCAGAAAAATCAAAGCAGTTAGAGTTGGGAGCAGATATAGACATTCATCAATTACATGTCTCAGCTACTTATTTTTATATAGATATAAAAGATAAAATTATTTGGTTACCTACAGGAGGTACCAATTTGTGGCGACCTAAAAACATACAACATGTAGCCAATCAAGGAATTGAGGGAGCTTTGTCTTACAAAGTATTGCTGCCTAAAGAACAAAAACTTTTACTTACTGGTAATTATACGTTTACAAGTGCTTTTAACAAAAAAACAAATGCTTCTTTGCCTTTTGTACCACAGCATTTGCTCAATTATAATTTATCTTATACGTATAAAAGGTTAAGTGTGTATTTACAAGGCCTGCACCAAAGCAAAGTATACACAACAGAAGATACATTAAGCAATTATTCTATAGCTAAGGTTACAGTGTTTAATTGTGGAGTTAATTATAGTTTGTTAAATAAAAAACATCATAAATTAATTTTAGGCGGTAAAGTAAATAATGTTGGTAATAATCTATACTACTTTACCAATTTACGACCTATGCCCGGACGAAACTTTAATATAAATATTCACTATAAATTTTAAACTAAAAAAAATGAAAAAATACTCAATCTTTAAATTGCTAATACTGCTAAGTGTTGTTTTTGTTTCTTGTGTAAAAGAAGAAACTATTGTTCAAAATGTTTTTGAAGCAGTAGATACCAACATAATTGTTAGTTCTGAGGGAAACTTAGATGCAAAAGATGGTTCTGTGTCCTATTTCGGTAAAAATGATTCTGATATATTTTATTATGAAAATGTAAATGGAGCAAAAGTAGCAGGCTTAATTCAGTCTATTTGTTTTGGAATAGAAGATGCATATATTATCTTAAATGATGTAAGTCAAATTATAGTTGTTGATAAATACACTTTTAAGAAAAAAGCCATTGTACAAACAGGATTAGGGTTGCCAAGATATATGACAATTGTTGGAAGTAAAGGATATATTACCAATTGGGGAGATGGTACAGATGAAACAGATGACTATCTTGCAGTTTTAGATTTAGCAACAAATAAAATAGTTGAATCGGAAAAAATAGCAATGGCTAATGGTGTAGAAAGAATATTAGTTAAAGACAATAAATTATATGTGTCTCATAAAGGAGGGTATTCGTCTAACAATATTGTTTCTGTAGTAGATTTGTCTGATGCAAATAAAATAACAACTATAACTGTAAAAGACAATCCAGACGAAATGTTTTTTAACAATGCAGGAGAGTTGGTTGTATTGTGTCAAGGAAAACCTTTAAGTTATGGTAGTACTCCACCATATCCGGCATTAACAAACACACTGTCTTCTATAACTTTTATAAATACAGCTGATAATAGCATTAACAAAGAATTGGTTTTTGCAGAAAATACTAGAGCTACTTTAATGGATTATGACAATGGAAATATTTATTATTATAAAGATGATAAAGTTTTTACAATTAAAGATGATGCTACTAAGATTTCAACTACAAACGGTATTACTGTAGGATCAATTTATGGAATGAGTACCAAAGACAATCATTTGTTTACCGTCTCTTACTCATTTACATCATTGTGTAAATTAAAAGTGATAAACATATCGGATAAAACAACAGAATATACTAGCGCTGTAGGTTTAGGAGCTGCTAAAATATACTTTATAGAATAAGAAGTATAGTTGCTGTGAAGAAGAGAAAAGCCGATGCAAAATTTTGTATCGGCTTTTTAAATTAAAATAATTGATGAACTTCTTGTTGAATAAACTGTTGTGCAATTGTTGTTGGAGAGTCTGAATTGCTCATTTTTAACAGAGCTATTTGTAATTCTTTTCCAGAATTTATTTCTTCTTTCATACTATGTGCTGTAATAGTGTTTAAGGTAGTTTGTTTGGCATTTTTAATTAGTTTCCAACTATCTTCACTTATGTATATTTGTTGTACTAAATTGTGCTCAAATTCTGCATTAATCTGTGTAATTAATAATTTTGCATACTCAATTTTGTTGCTGTTAAGAGGTTCTATTCTGTTTAAAAGATTTGTCAATTCAATTCGTTCTAAAAACAAGGTCATTCTTTCATATGCTTGTAATCTAATAGGCAAACTTTGTTTTTTCTTTTCTTTAAAAGCGTTAAATTTTCTTTTATTGCTTTCGTTGGCTAATATTTGTTTAAAGAAATAAGCTGCTACACCACCTGTAACTATAGAGGGGATGGTATATTTTAAAAGTTCTATAAATTCGTTCATTCTAAAAGATTTTTAGCGAATATAAATCTTAGTTTTTTGCTGTCAAAATAAGAGTTTCTTTAAAAATGATTACTTTTAGGCAACTATACATAAATACAAGTCTGTGTTCCAATTTTTAGAGTTTAGTTTTATAGATGTTTTAGATATTCTTCTGGTTGCTTTTTTACTATTTAACGTATACAAGCTGCTAAAAGGTACGGTGGCTATTAATATTTTTATAGGTATTGCTATTGTTTTTTTAATTTACAAAGTAACAGCAGCACTACACATGGAAATGTTTAGCTCTTTGTTGGGAAATTTAATTAGTGGTGGTGCTATTGCATTGATTATTATTTTTCATCCTGAGATGCGAAAGTTTTTGTTAATGTTAGGGTCTACCAATTTTAAAACTAAAAGGAATTTTATCAAGCAACTAAAGTTTTTAAAAGCAGAAATTTCTATCGATTTAGATGTAGAGGCTTTGGTAAATGTTTGTGAAAAATTTGAAGTAAGTAGAACAGGAGCTTTAATTGTAATAGAAAGAAATAGCAATCTTGAGTTTTTAACAGAAAGAGGTGATGCTATGAATATTCAAATAAACGGACCTATTTTAGAAAGTATTTTTTATAAAAATAGCCCTTTACACGATGGTGCTATTGTAGTAAAAGAAAATCATATTATAGCGACTAGAGTGGTGCTTCCTTTGTCGGATAGTAAATTGCCAAGCAGATTTGGACTAAGGCACAGAGCTGCTATTGGAATTACAGAAAAAACAGATGCTATGTGTTTAGTGGTTTCTGAAGAAACAGGAGAAATTTCTTTTATTATTGATGGAGCGTTTGAGTTGTATAACTCCTACAACGAACTACAAGAAAAAATAAGAATGTATTTGTCTTAATTAAAAGTCTCTGTTAGTAGCTCTTTTATCCCACTTTAAATCGCTTAATACAGAAGATTTAACCCCTATAAAAAAGTAATAAGAACTGTTGGTTCCTAAAGGGACCCAGTTAAAGTTCATACTCCAACTACTAAGATCTCTTGTGAAATTTAAGGTGGTGTATGTAAAACCGTTGTTTACAAAATCGTATCCAGAAGAGGCTCCTACTTTCCAACCTGGACTTAATTCTACATCTCCAGAAAACACTAAAGAGTTAGAACTTACTTTTCCTTTTCCAGTAGATTGAATTACAGAATAATTAGTTGAATAAGAAAAACGAATATTCCAAGGCATTGATGAGATGTATTGAGGAAGTGATTTGCTTTCTTTTTTAGAGTCGTCTTTTTCTTCTGGTTTGTTTTGAATATCGTTTGTGTTTTGGAACCCTTGTCCAAACATATTTTGGTCATATGCTGTGCTTTCTTCTTCTTTGTCGTCTTTTTCTCCGTTTTTCTTTTTATCAAAATCTTTGCTAGAAAAAGAATAATCTGTACGAAAACGAGCACTTGTTAACCTAGCAATAGGACCGCCGTTGGTGTAGCTTAAAGTATTAATTCTTTTAAAAGTTCCAGTACCATCATCTTGCAAAGCATAAGGGTCAAATGTAGCACCAAAGTTTAAATTCATCTTCTTAAAAATAGTGGTTCCTGCAGTAAGGTTTATGTTAGATAATTTAAACTCATCTTTGGTAAAATCATACCCAGTACTTAGGTTAAAGGAGTTTAAAATAGTAATTTTTTTATCTTCTCCATCAGGATCTTCTTTGTTAGCAACTTTACCCTCTAAGGTGTTGGCTAAACTAAAACTTAAGGCATTAGAAACACCTCTTGTAGGACTTCCATAAATACCTGTTTCAAAAGGAGAGTAGGTAGTAGTATTACCATCAATGTCATTTTGAACTTCTTTGTAATAAGAACCAAAATCAGGTCTATAGCTATAACTAACAGAAGGTCTCATGGTATGTCTAATGGCTTTTAAGTTTTTTCCTTTAAACTTAAACATACCATAAACTGTGGTACCTAAAGAAGTAGATAAGCTATAATCTCTAAAAGTAGAAAAACCAGAAATGGTATCGGTTACTACATCATCATCAGTAGCATTGTATTCTTTGTTCACTTTTTCGGTATACCAAACTTCTCTATAGCTAGCACTAGGTGATAAAGAGAAATATTTTAAAACTTTCATGTTAGTACTTAAACTTACGTTGTGTTTGGCACCGTTTCTAGCATCTTCAAAAATTTCACCAGCAAAAAACTTTTCTTCTGTAGTTTCTACTTGATTTTTGGCTTCAAAAGAGTAGGTAAGTCCTATGTTTTGAAAAGCATTCTTTTTACTTCCACTTTTAGGAGCAAACGGATAAAGTCTATCCATATTTAATCTTAAAGATGGCAGTGTTGCGGTTACAACTTCTGTATTTGTGTTTTGTTGGTGATTGGCAGACACAGTCATGTTAAAAGGAGTGTCTACAAATTTTTTGTAATAGTTAATAGAAGAACTTAAAGTGTTTTGTAATCCTAAACCTGTGTTAGATTCGTTAACAGATTGTTTAAAATATTGACTACTACCAATGTTTACAGAAGAAGAAAATCTGCTATTAGGTGAGCCTTTACTGTCTTGATTGTGTGACCATCTAAGGTTAAAGTTTTTACGAACACTATAATCAGAAAAACCTTCAATACCACTAATAAGATTATCATAGTTAAAGGTAAAGTTTCCGCTAAATTTATATCTAACTTTATAGCTAGAGGCTGCATTTATACCCCAACTACTGTTAGAATAAATATCTCCTGTTAACTTTAAATCAAAATAATCACTAATCGCAAAATAGTATCCCCCGTTTTGTAAAAAGAATCCCTGACTAAAAGACTCTCCATATGTAGGAAAAATAATACCCGAAGTTCTGTTTTTAGTTAAAGGAAAATAAGCAAAAGGAAAAATTGCAGGTGTAGGAACATCAGCAATAACCAAATTGGTAGGTCCTGTAATAATTTTTTTTCCAGGAACAATTTTTGCTTTGGTAGTTTTTAAATAGTAATCAGGATGTTTAGTGTCTGAAGTTGTAAAAATTATGTTTCTTACAAATATGGTAGAATCGTTTACTCTCTTTGTTTTTTCTCCTAAAGTATTAATTCCGTCTTGTTCCGTTTCTAAACCATAAATAATGGCTTTTTTAGTTTTGTAATTAAAAATTAAGGAGTCTTGCGTGGTTTCGTTTGCTTTTGTTTTAAAAACAGGTAGTTGAGAATATTTTCCATCTTCATCTGGAATTCCTCTAGCTTCAACAGTATTGGTGCTGTAGTCAATTAGCATTTGTCCGGCTGTAATATCATATTCATCATATATTACATGTGCCTCGTTGTACAGTTTTACTTTTTTATTTACTACGTCTTCTAGAATATAATCTTCGGCACTGTGTTCTATAATATACTGAACAGCTGCTTTGTTTTTTTTAACTGGAGGAATGCTATCGTTTTGTACAATAGAATCGTTTGCTACCGTTATATTGTTAGCATTGTCTTTTTTATCTTGAGCAGTCACAGTTAAACTGCTTATGCACAAGAATAAAACTGAGAAAAGAAATTGAAGTCTATTTGTTTGCAATGCTTTTAGTCCTATTTTTGTATAGTCAATGTAGGCAACAAAATAGATGCCAGTTTGAAAGCCCAAAAATAATTAAATTTTATAGATGAAATTGATTCCCGTATTTAAATGTCATAAGTTTTCCTTACTATTTTTAACCGTCTTAATTTTATCACTTACAAATCTAGGGTTTACTAGGGTTTATGCTCAAAAAAACAAACCCTTTATAGTTGTCTTAGATGCTGGTCATGGAGGGAAAGATCCAGGTAAAGTTGGTTATAAAGGTGCAAAAGAAAAAGATGTAGCGCTTAATATTGTATTAAGCACGGGTAATGCTTTGTCTAAAATTCCCGGAATTAAGGTAATGTATACTCGTAAAACCGATGTTTTTGTGGATTTATGGAAGCGTGGAGATATTGCCAATGATGCTGATGCCGACTTATTTGTATCAGTACACTGTAATGCACACACGAGTCAGGCTATTGGAGCAGAAACATGGGTGTTAGGATTACATGCAAATGAAAGAAACTTTAGAGTTGCTAAAGCAGAAAACGAAGTAATACTACAAGAGGAAAATCATCAAGAACGTTACCAAGGTTTTGATCCTAAATCTCCTACTTCAGTCATTGGATTGTCTTTAGAACAGGAAGAGTATTTAGATCAGAGTTTATTGTTAGCTAGTTTAATTCAGCAAGAGTTCGAAAAAACATTAAAAAGAGTTAACAGAGGGGTTAAACAAGCTGGTTTTGTGGTTTTGTATCAAACCTATATGCCAAGTGTGTTAATAGAAACAGGTTTTTTAACCAACAGAATAGAAGGAAAGTATTTGTATTCTAAAGCAGGACAAGCACAAATGTCTAAATCTATAGCCAAGTCTATTTTAGATTATTACAAAAGACAGCAAATGAATGTGGCCGAAAGTGGATATACTCCTACTCCAGATGTAATTGCTTATAAAGATGTAGATGAAGTTTCTGTAAGTAGTGGTTCTACTTATAATAATGGTGTTGCTTATTATAAAGTTCAGATAGCTTCTGGTAGAAGTAGAATAAGTACCTCTTCTTATAATTTTAAGGGGTTTAAAAATGTAGAAAGAGTACAAGTAGAAAAGTTCTATAAATATTATTTAGGAAAATATATGTCTAGATACGAGGCTAATCAAGCATTGGCTAAAGCCAAAGCTAAAGGATATACTTCGGCATTTATAGTTCCTTTTACAAGTAATGGAGATTTGGCAACAGCTACAGCATCAAAAGTTGTTAGCGTTAAAAAAGAAGTTAAGGAGGTTTCTAATGTTTATTATAAAGTTCAAATAGCATCATCTGCCAAAAAAGTAAGTACATCACCTGCAAATTTTAAAGGATTAAACGAGGTAGAAGCTGTAAAAGTGGGAGTTTATTACAAGTACTACTTAGGGAAAACAAACAGTTATAGTAAGGCTAAAGAATATTTAGCAGCTGCAAAAAATAAAAAGTACAAATCGGCTTTTGTTGTAGCGTTTCTAAATAATAAAAGAATCACCTTAAAAGAAGCCTTGAAAAGACAAACAAATTAAATATTTTGTATTTTCGTTCCATGATAAAAATTTCAAAAGAATTTAAGGCAGGAATCGTTGCTTTACTAGTGTTAGGTCTTTTTTACTGGGGATTTAGTTACCTTAAAGGTAAGAACTTGTTAAAAGGAGGTTTAAGTAGTTATTATACGACGTATCAAAACATCAACGGTTTAAGAAAATCGAGTCCAGTTACCGTAAATGGTTTTGCTGTTGGATCGGTGATTGATATTTACTTTAGCAAGGATCCCGCAAAAAAAGGAGAATTGGTTGTAGAATTTACCATTAAAGAAGATTTTTCGTTTTCTAAAAAAAGTATCGCCAAAATATACAGTGCAGGTTTAATGGGAGGAAAATCCTTAGCAATTGTACCTGCTTATGATGGAGAATTTGCAGAACCTGGAGATTTTATTAAAGGAGAAGTAGAGTCAGACATGCTTTCTTCTTTAACCAATAAATTAAATCCATTACAGTCTAAAATAGAAAGTGCTATTACCAATATAGATTCTGTAGCGCATAGTGTAAATGTTTTGTTAAGTGATGATATGATTGTTGATATGCAACAAAGTATAGAAAACATCAATCAGATTTTAGGGACTTTAAAAAACACATCTGCAACAATTGATCATGTAATTTCTAAAAACGAAAAAAACTTAGATGCTACTTTAAAAAGTATGAATGCGACTACACAAAATTTAAAAGTGTTTTCTGATTCTTTAGCTCAAGTTAAAATTTTATCAATCTCTAAAAAGATTAACAATACTGCTGCAAGTTTAGATAGTATTACTGCTGGAATTCAAGCAGGAAACGGAACCATTGGAAAGTTAGCTAAAGACGAAAGTCTTTATAATAACCTAGAAGCTGCTAGCAAAGAATTAGAGGAGTTGTTAAGAGACATGAAAGAGCATCCTAAAAGATTTGTTCACTTTTCTTTATTTGGAAAAAAAGAAAAGCCTTATAAAGAAAACACTGATAAATAAGAATTATGCAATATATTCCAAACCTTATTTTTGCCCTATTATTAGTGGCTGGAGTTTATTTTTTTGTAGGTAATGTAAAACGAATAATTCGTAACATTAAACTAGGGAAAGATGTAGATAGATCAGATCAGAAATCTGAAAGATGGGCAAACATGGCACGCATTGCTTTAGGGCAATCTAAAATGGTAAGAAGACCTGTTTCAGGATTGTTGCATATTATTGTATATGCCGGTTTTATTATTATAAATGTTGAGGTTTTAGAAATAATTCTAGACGGGTTGTTAGGAACACACCGTTTGTTTTTACCTATACTTGGTAACGGATTCTATGGATTTTTAATTGGTACTTTTGAGGTGTTAGCTTTATTAGTATTGGTAGCTGTAATAGTTTTCTGGATTCGAAGAAATGTAATTAAAATAAAACGTTTTTTAAATAAAGAAATGACAGGTTGGCCAAAGAACGATGGAAACTTTATTCTTTATTTTGAAATGGTCTTAATGTCTTTATTCTTAATCATGAACGCTACAGATGCACATTTGCAAGCAGCAGGAATAGGGAACATAGTTAGTCAATTTATAGCTCCATTGTTTTCAGGAATATCACCAGAAGGGTTGCATACAATAGAGCGTGTTTCTTGGTGGATTCATATTACAGGAATTTTAGTATTCTTAAATTATTTATACTACTCTAAGCACCTACATATTTTATTAGCATTTCCAAATACGTTTTACGCAAATTTAAAAGCTAAAGGACAGTTTTCTAATAACAAGAACGTTACTAAAGAGGTACAGTTAATGATGGATCCCAATGCAGATCCTTATGCAGCTCCTGCCGAAGATGAAGGAGAACCAGAAAAATTTGGAGCTAGTGATGTTACCGATTTAAACTGGGTGCAATTAATGAATGCTTATACCTGTACAGAATGTGGACGTTGTACTTCTGTGTGTCCAGCTAATTTAACAGGGAAAGAATTATCACCTAGAGCTATTATGATGAAAACTCGTGATCGTTTGCAAGAGGTAGGAAAAAATATAGAAGCTAACAATGGAACTTTTCAAGATGATGGAAAGCAGTTGTTAGGAGATGATTATATTACTCAAGAAGAAATTTGGGCTTGTACAAGTTGTAATGCATGTGTAGAAGAATGTCCTGTAAATATTGATCCATTGTCTATTATTATGGATATGAGACAATATTTAGTGATGGAACAATCTGCAGCTCCACAAGAGCTAAATGCTATGATGCAGAATGTAGAAAACAACGGAGCTCCTTGGCCATATAGCCAAATGGATAGGTTGAATTGGGTAAACGAAGAATAAATACAAACAAAAAATTATGAGTTTAATAGTTCCAGTAATTGCAGATTTGTTTGCTCAAGGAAAAGAACCCGATATTTTATTTTGGGTTGGTTCTGCGGGAAGTTTTGATGATAGAGCTAAAAAAATTACAAGAGCTTTTGTAAAAATTTTAAACAAAGCTAACGTGAATTTTGCTGTGTTGGGAACCGAAGAAAGTTCTAGTGGTGATGCTGCTAAAAGAGCTGGAAACGAATTCTTATTTCAAATGCAGGCCATAACCAACATAGAGGTGATGAATATGTACAATGTTAAAAAAATTGTAACAGCTTGCCCTCACTCATTCAATACAATTAAAAATGAGTATCCAGAATTAGGAGGAAACTATGAGGTTTTTCATCACACTCAATTTATTCAACAATTGGTAGAGAATGGAGAGTTAGATTTGTCTAATGCAAAATTAGATGCAGCTACTATTACATTTCACGATCCTTGTTATTTAGGAAGAGCCAATAATGAATATGATGCTCCAAGGTTTTTATTAAAAGCATTAGGAGGAACTAACTTGGTAGAAATGAAAAGGTCTAAAAAAGATTCTTTGTGTTGTGGTGCAGGTGGTGCTCAAATGTTTAAAGAGCCAGAAAAAGGAACAATGGATGTAAATGATTTACGTACTCAAGATGCCTTAGAAACTAATCCTAATGTAATTGCTACAGGATGTCCGTTTTGTAATACCATGTTAACAGACGGAATTAAAAACAAGAAAAAAGAAGCTGAAGTTCAAGTAAAAGATGTGGCCGAGTTGGTTGCAGAGGCTTTAGGATTGTAATTAAAAAAATCAAAAAATATAAAAGTGACTATGCAGTACTTGTTTAAGTGGAATAGTCACTTTTTTTATGTTTAAAAATATGAAACATTGGATACAAGCAGCAAGATTAAGAACCTTGCCTTTATCGCTATCGGGTATTATTGTAGGTAGTTTTTTAGCGGCATCAAAAGGAATGTTTCGTTGGGATATTTGTGCATTGGCTTTGTTAACCACGGTAGGTTTTCAGGTGCTTTCTAATTTTGCCAATGATTACGGTGATGGTGTAAAAGGAACTGATAATGAAAATAGAGTAGGGCCACAGAGAGCTTTGCAAAGTGGTGCTATTAGCCCACAGCAAATGTTAAAAGGAATTTATATTACCATTTTAATTACCTTACTTATTGCTATAGGTTTAATTTATGTTTCTTTTGGTAGTGAGAATTTTGTGCTTTCTATTGTTTTTTTCGTGCTAGGATTGGCATCTATTGGAGCAGCAATTAAATATACCATGGGTAAAAAAGCATATGGTTATTCTGGTTTTGGAGATGTATTTGTCTTTTTGTTTTTTGGATTGTTAGGAGTTGTAGGTTGTGAATTCTTATTTATTCAAAAAGTAGATGTATTGTCTTTTTTACCAGCCATTAGTATTGGATTGTTTAGTGTAGCCGTTCTAAATTTAAACAATATGAGAGATAGAGCTTCGGATATTTTAGCCAATAAAAATACTTTGGCAGTTAAGTTGGGGGTGCAAAAAGCAAAAATTTATCATTACTTTTTAATTTTTGGAGGAATGCTAACTGTTATAACTTATACTGTTTTAAATACCGGTTCTTATCAAGAGTTTTTATTTTTAGTAGCTTTTATTCCTTTAGCAAAACACATAAAAGTAGTAATGCATAATAATGAAGCTGTATTAGATCCAGAATTAAAAAAAGTAGCGTTAAGTACGTTTCTCTTTGCTATTTTATTTGGAATAGGTTTATTATAGAATTTTATATCTCATCAATAGAATAACAGGAAGCCTAGGTTTAAATACAGAAAAAGAGATTATTTTTTTATCTTAGATTAACAATTAAAAGAAGAATATTATGAAAAAGTTTTTCCTATACGGATCAGTAGTAATTATAGTTGCCATTATCATTGTAGGAATTATGGCTCCAAAAGAAACAACAGTACAACGCTCTGTAGTTATAGAAAAACCTGTAGATGTGGTGTTTGATTATTTTTTGTCTTTGCAAAACATGGAAGAATATTCTCCTTGGCAAGCAAGAGATCCTAAAACTGTTCACGAATATAGAGGAGCAGGAAATACTGTAGGTTCTGTACACAGATGGGTTTCTACACACAAAGAAGTGGGAACTGGTGAGCAAGAGATTACAGATATTAAGCAAAATAAAGAAATTATATCTGAATTAAGATTTGAAGAACCTTTTGAATCTACCTCTCAAGGATTTTTAAAGTTTAAATCCGTGCCAAATGGTACAGAAGTTATATGGGGATACAATGGAAATCTTGGTTTTTTAGAAAGCATTTTTATGATGTTTGTAGATATGGACAAGATTTTAGGGGATGATTTTACAAAGGGTCTAACCACAGCAAAATCTAATTTAGAAAACTAAGAAGAGTAACAAATAAAATAGAAGCCTTTTGATGAAAGTCAAAAGGTTTTTTTAGTGTATGAAAGCAAGCTATAAAAAATATATTTTAAATTTTAAGCAAGCCTCAGGAACCTCAAGAGGAGTGTTAAGAACCAAAGAAACTTATTTTATCATTTTAGAAAATGAAGGAAAAATAGGTTATGGTGAAACAGGATTGTTTAGAGGCTTAAGTGCTGATGATAGACCAGATTACGAAGCTAAACTTGTCTGGGCATGTAATCATATTCATTTAGGACTTTCGGAGTTATTAGTGCAATTAATAGAATTTCCATCCATCCAATTTGGATTGGAGCAGGCTTTTTTGTCTTTAGGCAGTACTACAGGTTTTGATTTGTTTCCATCGGATTTTACCAAAAAAAAAGCAAGTATTCCTATTAACGGTTTGGTTTGGATGGGAAGTGAAACTTTTATGCAAGAGCAAATAGCATCAAAATTAAAAGCAGGATTCACCACTATAAAAATGAAAATTGGTGCCATTGATTTTGAAACAGAACTTAAATTATTAAAAGCAATAAGAAATCAATACTCATCAAAAGAAATTACTTTAAGAGTTGATGCTAATGGAGCTTTTACTCCAGAAAATGCCCTAACCAAGTTAGAGTCTTTGGCCAATTTAGAAATCCATTCAATAGAACAACCCATTAAACATGGGCAGTTAAAAGCCATGAAAGAATTGTGTAAGCAGACTCCTGTTCCTATTGCTTTAGATGAAGAGTTGATTGGAGTTTTTAATGCTGAAGTCAAACAACAAATAATAGAAGAAATAAACCCTCAGTACATTATTCTAAAACCAAGTTTGGTTGGAGGAATTAAAGGAAGTAATGAGTGGATTGATTTAGCGAATAAACAGAATATTCCTTACTGGATCACATCTGCCTTAGAGAGCAATATAGGGTTAAATGCAATTAGTCAGTATACCTATACTTTGGGGGTTACATTGCCACAAGGTTTAGGAACCGGAAGTTTGTATACCAATAATATTCAGAGTCCTCTAGAAGTTGTTCATGGAAACATTCAATACAATACTAGCAAAGCATGGAAAATAAATATATAACACAAGCAGGTAAAGGAAAAACACATCCGTTACTATATATTGCTGGAATTGTAATTGTAGTAATTGTTACAGGTTTGTTCTCTTTACCTTATAATTTAGTAATCGCATCCAAAGTAAATACAGGTGAAGCTGATGGTTCTAGAATAGAAGATTTTACTTATTTAATGACCTTGTTAGATAGCAATGTAAGTTTAATTTACATGATGTTACCTTTTGTAGGAGGTCTTTTGGCTTTGTATTTTGTAGTGACTAAAATACATAAACTTAATTGGTCTCTGTTTAGTACAAGTAGACCTAAAATTGATGTGAAAAGAATTCAGTTTTCTTTTTTATTGTGGGGTTTTATAAGTGCTGTCATTATATTGTTAGGAGTGTTTTTAAGTCCGGAAGAGGTTGTACTAAACTTTAAACCTGTAAAATTTGTCATTCTTTTTTGTGTAGCTATCATTATGATTCCTATCCAAACAAGTTTTGAAGAATACGTATTTAGAGGTTACTTAATGCAAGGTTTAGGTTGGATAAGTAAAACCAATTGGTTCCCATTATTAGTTACTTCTGTTACTTTTGGATTGATGCATATTGCTAACCCAGAGGTTGCTAAATTAGGAAATGGTATTATGGTTTTTTACATAGGAACAGGTTTGTTGTTGGGGATTATAACTTTAATGGATGAGGGAATAGAGTTGTCTTTAGGTTTTCATGCAGCTAATAATTTAATTACCGCATTGTTGATTACTACAGATTGGACAGCTTTTCAGACTTATGCGATTTTTAAAGATTTTTCGGAACCTAATTTAGCAATAGAATTATTGTTGATTGCTGTTTTATATCCGTTTTTACTTTTTCTTTTTGCTAAAAAATATCAATGGAACAACTGGAAAGAAAAACTACTCTAAATATTATTGTCTCTTTTTAAATTGTTCTGTACTTTTAAAATAAACCAAAACTAACGAATGACTAAAGAATACTTTGCACATGAAACATCTGTAGTGGATGATGGATGTAGAATAGGAAAAGGAACCAAAATTTGGCATTTTTCACACATTATGTCTCATGCAGATATTGGAGAAAGATGTAATATAGGACAAAATGTTGTTGTTTCTCCTTTTGTAAAATTAGGGAGTAATGTTAAAGTACAAAACAATGTTTCTATATACACAGGGGTGGCTTGCGAAGATGATGTGTTTTTAGGTCCTTCTATGGTGTTTACCAATGTAATCAATCCACGTAGTGCTGTTGTTCGTAAAGATGAATATAAAGAAACCTTAGTTAAAAAAGGAGCAAGTATAGGGGCAAATGCAACTATTGTTTGTGGGAATTCTATTGGAGAATATGCTATGATTGGTGCGGGAGCAGTAGTTACCAAAGAAATTTTACCTTATGCATTAGTGGTAGGAAATCCATCAAAACAAATAGGATGGGTAAGTGAATATGGTCACAGATTAAATTTTGATGCTGATGGCTTTGCTGTTTGTTCAGAATCATTACAAGAATATAAACTAGAAAACGGAAAAGTATCAAGAATCAACTTATGAAAAAACTACTTTCAATAATTATTTTAAGTGCAGGATTTGTTCAAGCACAAGAAAAACAAGAATTTCCAGAACATTCAAGTCAGTTAAGAATTCCTTTTAATCACAATAATTACAGTGTGTTTGAAAAAGGAATTTATGAGGCAGAAAATAGTCACACGTCTATAAAACCATATATATACAATGTAGTTAGCAAAGATGCAGGCTTAGATGCTTACAAATCGTCTTTGTTTAAGTCTAAAAAATCTTGGGGAGGTAGAAAGTTGTGGAATGAACATTTGGCTGAAATAAGAGGAAACGATTATTGGGTAAATTTAGATGCTTTGCTAGATGTTGGTATAGGTAAAGAAAACGGAAACATTGGTACAACTATTAATAATACCAGAATTTTAAAAATAGAAGGTCAGTTAGGAAAAAAACTATCTTTTTCAGCATCTGCTTTTGAAACACAAGCCAAATTTCCTCAATATATTTATGAGTATATAAAAATTCAACAACCAGAAGATGGAGCTGGAATTATTCCAGGTAGAGGAAAAGCTAAAGGTTTTGGAGAAACAGGGTTTGATTATGGAATTTCTACAGGTTATATTTCTTATACACCTAACAAGTTTTTTAATGTTCAATTTGGACACGGACAAAACTTTATAGGAGATGGATATCGCTCTTTGTTTTTGTCAGATGTTGCAGCACCTAGTACTTATGCAAAATTAACTACCACTGTAGGAAAGGTACAGTATACAAACATTTGGACTTGGTTACGAGATTTTAATTCTTCTATAGATAATGATCCTGCAAACAATGCTGCACATAAAAGAAAATATGGAGTCTTTCATCATTTAAGTTGGAATGTAATTCCCGAGTTGAACCTTGGTTTCTTTGAAGGAATTATATCAGACAATTCAGGAACTTCAGGTTCTATGCAAGCAGAATATTTTAATCCAATTATTTTTTATAAAAACATTGAATTTGCAAATGGGGAAGATGCTGGAAGTGGAGTAGTTGGTATGGATGCTAAAGTAAAAATTGGAAAAAACAATTATGTGTATTCTCAGTTTTTGTTAGATGAGTTTTCTGCAGATGAATTCTTTAAATCAGATGGTTATTGGGGAAACAAATATGCGTTACAGCTTGGAGCCAAATTTTTTGATGCTTTTAAAGTAGAAGGATTAATGTTACAAGCAGAATACAATAAAGTAAAGCCTTTTACATATTCTCATGAAGAACAACATAATTATGCACATTTTGGGCAGTCTTTAGCGCATTTATGGGGAGCTAACTTTTGGGAGGCTATTTTTATAGCTCGTTATAACAAAAATAGATGGGGAGTAAATACCAAATTAGTCTTAGGTCAAAAAGGATTTGATTTTGATGTAGCGGATGATGTTAACCAGATTTCTTATGGAGGAAATATTTTTGTAGATTCAGGTAATAGAAGTGAAGATTATAACCAAAAAAATAAACAAGGAAATTTAGCAGATATTTTAAATGTAGATGTAGAGGTTAGTTATTTGGTAAATCCATCAAACAATTTAAAAGTATATTCAGCAGTTTTGTTAAGAAACTTTAGTTCAGACAGTGCTATCACAAGAGTTGGAATTGCACCAGAGTCTACTGGTTTTACTTTTAATACAGAAAATACGCAATGGTTTACCGTAGGAGTAAAAGCAGATTTATTTAATAATTATAGAGATTTTTAAATGTATGAATAAGAGTCAAATTAAAGAAATGCCTTTTTTCTATGATCGATACATCGATTTAATAGCTGATGGAATTGATGTTGTGGAGGAGTTAAAGGCTACAGAAAATGAACTAGAAGTTTTAAAAGCAGATTTTATTAAAAATCAAGATTATCAATATAAGCCAGGTAAATGGACTCCTAAAGATATTTTACAACACTTAATTGATACGGAAAGAATAATGGCTTATAGAGCCTTAGCATTGGTTAGAGGAGAACAACAAGAGTTGTTAGGCTTTGAAGAAGACAAATATGCTAAAAATACGAACGTAAAAAACAGAACTGTAGAAGATTTGTTAGAAGAGTTTAAAGTAGTTAGAAAAGCTACAATATATCAGTTTCAGAACTTTACAGAAGAAATGTTTTTAAAAACAGGAGTATGTACAGGTATTGATGTGAGTCCATTAATCTTTGGGTTTATTTGCATTGGCCATGTAAAACATCACGTTTCTTTTTTAAAAGAGAACTACTTTATAGCATAAAAAAAAAAGCAACTCTTAAGAGTTGCTTTTTTTTTTAGTCTTTATATCCAAAACGTTTTAACTGTCTGTCGTTAGATCTCCAGTTTTTGTTCACTTTTACATATAGTTCTAAGAAAACTTTTTTATCAAAAAAGATTTCTAAATCTTTTCTAGCCTCCATTCCTACTTTTTTAAGAGCAGCTCCTTTGTGACCAATAATAATTCCTTTTTGTGTTTCACGCTCTACCATAATAATAGAACGAAGACGGATAATGTTATCTTCTTCAAAAAATTCCTCTGTTTCAATTTCAACAGCATAAGGAATTTCCTTTTTATAGTTTAATAATATTTTCTCGCGAATAGCTTCGTTTACAAAGAAACGTTCTGGCTTATCCGTTAACTGATCTTTAGGATAAAATGCTGGAGAAGCTGGTAAAAGCTCCTTTATTTTTTCAAAAACAGGTTCTATATTAAATTTTTCCAAAGCCGAAATTAAATACACGTTTGCTCTAGGAACTTTTTCTTCCCAGTAAGCTAACTTTTCTTCAATTTCTTCTTGGTTAGAAGTGTCAATTTTATTGATCAACAACATTACAGGAACTTTAGAGCTTTGAATTTTATTAAAGAAGGCTTCATCTTTTAATTCTTTCTCTCCAATTTCAACCATATAGATTAAAACATCGGCATCTTCAAAGGCAGATTTTACAAAATCCATCATAGAAGTTTGCATTTCGTAGGCAGGCTTAATAATCCCTGGAGTGTCAGAAAACATAATTTGGTAGTCATCTCCATTAACGATTCCTAATATACGGTGTCTAGTCGTTTGTGCTTTTGAGGTTATAATAGATAACTTCTCTCCAACAAAGGCATTCATTAAGGTAGATTTCCCAACATTAGGATTTCCAATAATATTTACAAAACCGGCTTTGTGTGTCATGTGTGTTAATTGAACTGCAAAGTTACGTAAACCAATATTAAGAATAAAGAGGTATTTGTTAAAGTATTATTTTGTACGGCATTAAGCTATGTTGATACTAAAACAATTAGTAAATTTGTTGGTATAAATAAAATTTAGATCATGAGTCAATTTGATAACGAGAAAATTCAGGAGTATTTAAAGAATGGAGCTGTAGTTTTAGATGTTAGAACTAATGAAGAATTTGCAGAAGGACATGTTGCAGGTTCTGAACACATTATTTTACAAACTTTACCAGGAAAAGTAAGTGTGGTAAAAGATTATGGTAAGCAAGTTATTGCAGTTTGTAGAAGTGGAGCAAGAAGCCAACAGGCAACAGATTTTTTAAAACAACATGGTGTAGATGTTATTAACGGAGGACCTTGGGAAAATGTAGATCAATACCTATAGATTTAGGTTGCCTTTAGATATAAAAAAAGCTTTCTGAAAATACTCAGAAAGCTTTTTAACTAACTACCAACCTCAATTTTTTTAAATCATTTTTTTGGTTTAAATGAATACTGTGTGTTACATTCTTTTTTTTATCTCATATATAGCCCTATATATTTCAAGTAATCTTTCTGTTAATTGAATTCGTCTTTCGGGAGATTTTGTTTTTTGTAACAAAAGCTCCACAGGATCTATTCTTCGGGTATACATTTCTAAAAGTTCGTCCATTCCTTTAGTGTCTATCTATCTTTTTTTTCTTAGGTTGTATAGAACACTATTTTTTCCAAGGCTTATAGTTCTTGTATGCTGGTCCTTGTAAGTTGTTTCTTCTGTTGTCTGTAACAATAGCATAACTTTTTTGTTCTGCGTTGTCTTTCCAAGGTTTGTAGTTTTTATACGCTGGACCTTGTAAATCTTTTTGACTAGAGGTGCTAACTACGGTTGTGCTTTTAGCTTTGTGTTGCCAAGGTTTATAGTTTTTTGCTTCTGGCCCCGTCAAATCATTTTTCTTTTGAGCGCATACACTACTTCCAACCATAATTGCTAAAACCCAAATTAAATTCTTCATAATACTATTCCTTTTATTGATTTATTTATGATAAAAATACAATCAAAAAGAGGGTTTTGAAATATGAGAAATATGGTATTTTTTTATGGTGGTTTTACGTATAAAAAACTACGTGTTTTTACGGATACATTCTAAATTAACTTTAAAGTAGTGGCTTTGTTAATTAACTCTACGGTGTTTTTTACTTCTAGTTTTTTTAACATGTTAGATCTGTGGGTTTCCACAGTTCTAGTGCTAATATATAATTTAGAAGCAATTTCTTTGGTGGTTAATCCGCTAGATAAAAAATCTAAAATTTCTGTTTCTTTTTTGGTTAGGTTTTTAACACTTCTTACCTCTGCCATGCTGTCTATCATTTTTTTAGACAAGTCTTGGTTGTAGTATTTAGAGCCATTGTGGACTTGTTTAATAGCATCAATAACCTCATCTTCATCGGTGTTTTTTAATAGGTAACCAAAAGCTCCATATTCTGCACATTTGGCAATGTAGTTTCCATCATCGTGCATAGAAATGGCAATGGCTTTTACGGTAGCATATTTTTTTCTGATGGTTTTTAAAACTTCAAAACCATTCATGTTTGGCATAGATAAATCTAGTAGGATAATATCTGGTAAAGTTCCTTGTTTTAGTACTTTAATCAACTCTAATCCATCTTCTACAGTGGCCAATACATTTAAAAAAGGATGTTTGTTTAACAGCGCAGTTAATCCATCTCTAAATAATTGATGATCATCTGCTACAATAAGATTGATTTTATTCATGAGTTAAAGGAATTTCTATTTCTACATTAGAGTTTTCAGGTTCAGATTCAAAAGTAATCAACCCATTTAAAATTTCTACACGTTCTTTTATATTGATGATTCCAGAACCTAAATTCACAGTTTCTGTATCGTAACCAATACCATCATCAAAATAATAAATAGAAAGGTAGTTGTCAAATTCTGTTATGGAAATTCTTATTTTACTTGCGTTTGCGTGTTTAACACTGTTGTTAATTAATTCTTGACTAATTCTAAAAATAGAAATAGCAATGTTGGTATTAATTTTAGATTTTTTGTCTTTAATAGAGTTGTTAAAATCTATATCTATTTGAGTTGTATTTTTAATTAATTTTACAAATGTTTTTAACGTTTCTCCTACACCAAAATCTATTAAAGAAGGTGGCATTAGTGCATAGGTCATTCTTCTAATTTCTGCAATGGTATGATCTATTAAGGCTTTCATTTTTTCTTTTTCCTCAATATCTATATTCATGTTTTCTACAAAAAAGCGAAGACTGGTTAATAAAGGACCAATACCATCATGTAATTCTTGAGCCAATCTTTTACGTTCGGTTTCTTGTCCTTCTATTAAAATTCTTTTTTTGTTGGTATTTGCTTGAGCTACTTTTTGTTGATATTCTACCAGTTTATCTTTCATTTTAACCAACGAATTTCCTAAAACATCGGCACTTGTTTTGGGTTGATAAGTACTGTCTAGTTTCATTTCTCCAACTTCATGAGAAAAACTAATTGCTTTGGTTAAGGATACTTTTAAAGAGTTTAAAGCTTTTAAAATATCGTTAATTTCTCTAAAGTGAGTCTTTTCACCAATATTTACATTGTAGTTTCCATCTGTCATGGCTAACAGTTGAGTTTCCATTGTTTTTAAAGGTTTTGATAGAAACTGTGTAAAATAAACACCTAATAAAAGTGCTATAATTAGAATAGAACAAGCAATAATTAGCAATTTAATTTGCATGTTTTGTAAAGGCTCCATAACCTCATCAACATCCATTTCCGACAGTATAGACCAATGAATGTTAGAAATAGTAATGTTGTGATAAGCACTATAAACAGGAATTCCTCTATAATCTTTATAAATTCCATTTTTTAAAACATTCTTAAAAGAGTTTTGAACACTTTTGGTTTTTGCTATGATGCTATAAGGAGTTTTGTTAGGGAAAAATCTAGAAGTAGATCTTAATTTGTAGTCTGTTCCAACCAAATAGGTTTCTCCACTTTTCCCCATTCCTGTACGTTCTAATAATATTTGCTGTATAAAATTATTAGATAGTGTTTTTATGCTTTTAATAACATTGTTTTTAACAATAACCAACCCAATTAAAAGAGTTCCATCTTTAGAAATAGGAGTAAAGTCATAAATTCCAGATTCATTAATTTTATAAGACAATTTCTCTAAATCCTTTAAATCAAAATTAATTCCATTGTCTATAGATTCATTTAGTTTAAAGTGTTTCCATTCAGCATCTAAGTACTTTTCTATCTGAACTCTTTTTAGTCGCTCAATAGAACTTAATTGAGATAGTATTTTTTCGTCTAATGTTTTTTCAAACTGATTGTAAAATGAGGTGGAAAGAGAAATAACAACTACAAATAGTAATGAGTTGATAATAATGATAATCCAAGTTCTAATGTTCATTGTTTAATGTATTGGGAGGTGTAAAAAACAGTGTTACGAATGTACATAAATTAGAGTTTATTATTAGAAGATGCAGTTTAAAAATTGTGATAGTAACGTTTAATAAAAGTCACAAAAAAAGCTCTTTATCTAGAGAGATAAAGAGCTTTTGTATTGTTGTTTAAGTGTAGTTTACCAACCTCCGCTGGCACCACCACCACCAAAGCCTCCGCCGCCAAAGCCACCTCCACCGGAAAAACCTCCGCCAAAGCCACCTGAAGACGAACCTCCTCGGTATCCTCTACTACTTCCTAAACTACCTAGTAAAATAGCTGTAAAAATATCAGAAGAATCTAGTTTACCGCCTTTGTTATTAGAGCCTCCATTTCCTTTTCCAGAATTGTTTCCTCTACTCATAAAAAAGATAACAGCTCCTACAATTAGTACAAGAATTAAAATATTTCCTTTTCCTTTAGAAGTTTTTTTCTTAGGGTTTGCTTTGTATTCTCCTGCTAAAATTTTAATAATTCTATCTGCAGCACTATTTAATCCGTAGTAATATTGTTGTTGTTTAAAAGCTGGAGTAATAAGCTCTGTTATAATCTGTTTACTTAAATAGTCAGTTAGCAAGTGTTCTACACCGTAACCTGTAGCAATGTGTACTTTTCTATCGGTTTTAGAAACCAAAATAAAGACTCCATTGTCTTTTCCTTTTTGACCAATTCCCCATTCATGTGCTTTTTCTGTAGCTAACATAGCTATATCATTACCATTTAAACTGTTAATGGTTGCAATGGCAATTTGTGTAGAAGTGGTGTCTGCATATCTAATTAGTTTTTGTGCTAATGTGCTTGCTTCTTGTTTGGTAAGCATGTTAGCATAATCATACACTCCCTTAAAGCTAGTTTCTTTTTTAGCTAAAGGATCTTGTGCGTTTGCTACTAATATTGAAAAAAAAGCCAGTCCAAGGACTAGCTTTGTAATGTGTTTATACATATGTTTTTATTTTCTGTCTCCGAATAAACGTAATAAGTATAAGAATAGGTTAATAAAGTCTAAGTACAATGTTAAAGCACCCATAATGGCACCTTTTTTAGCATCTTCCTCAGAGTTCATCTGACCAGCCATTCTTTTAATTTTTTGAGTATCATAAGCGGTTAATCCTACAAATACAAGTACACCTACATAATTTAAGATGTAAGCCATTACAGAAGATTGTAGAAACATGTTTACCACAGTTGCTATAATCAATCCAATTAATCCCATAAATAATAAGTTCCCCCAGCTAGTTAAATCTTTTTTAGTGGTGTATCCATAAAAACTCATAGTTCCAAACGTACCTGCTGTAATAAAAAAGGTAGTAGAAATAGAAGCTGATGTATACAATAAAAAGATAGTAGACATGGTTAATCCATTTAATACGGAATATAAAATAAACAGTAAGCTAGCTCTTTCAGCCGTCATGCTTTGGATTCTTGCCGATAACCAAACGACCAAACCTAGTTCAGCACCAATCAAACCATAAAAAAGGATTTTGTTAATACCTCCTTGGGGTGGATATAAAATTTCTAAAAAAGCTGGAGTAGTGGCAGCCCACCAAGCTACAAATGCAGTAATTAATAAAGCACCGCTCATCCAAGCGTATACTTTGTTCATAAAGACAGCTTCCTTTGCTGTGCTAGATTCAATTGAAAATGGGTTCATAATATTATCCTTTAGATATTTCGTCTGACAATTCGTTGGTATCGTTACTTTGGTATTTAAAATAGGTTTTTAATTGCTGTCCTGCTTCTTGAATACCATCAACCAAACCTTGTGCAAATTGTCCTTGTTTAAATTGATTGATTACTTTGTCTTTTGTGGTTTCCCAAAAATTGGTTGGAACCACATCGTTAATACCATCATCACCTAAAATAACAAATTGTTTTGCTTCGGTGGCAACGTAAAACAAGACTCCGTTTCTTGCTTCGGTTTCATGCATTTTTAAATCGTTAAACACAGCTATAGCTCTGTCCATAACATCTCCTTCAAACGTAGGTTCTAAATGAACTCTAATTTCACCAGAGGTGTTTTTTTCAGCTTCTTTAATTGCGTTTACAATTAGTGTTTCTTGTTCTTTAGTAAAAAAACTAGGTTTGCTCATGCTTAAAATTTTACTTCAGGAGCTTTACTGCTCGATGGATCTGCTTGAAAATAATCTAACTTTTCAAAAGAAAACATACTTGCAGTTAAGTTTTTAGGAAACTTTCTAATCATAGTATTGTAATCTTTTACCAAGTTGTTAAAGCGATTACGTTCTACGTTTATTCTGTTTTCTGTTCCTTCTAACTGAGATTGTAATCCAATAAATTGCTGACTAGCTTTTAATTCTGGATATCTTTCAGAAACTACCATTAATTTGTTTAGCGCTCCTGTTAATCCTTGTTGTGCTTCTTGAAATTTAGCAATGCTATTGGCATCTAATTTACTAGCATCAATTTTTACAGAGGTTGCTTTGGCTCTGGCTTCAATTACTCCAGTTAATGTTTCTTGTTCATGGCTAGCATATCCTTTTACAGTAGCTACCAAGTTTGGTATTAAATCTGCTCTACGTTGGTAAGAACTTTCTACGTTTGCCCATTGACCTGTTGCAGCTTCTTGTGCTGTAACCATGCCGTTGTATCCGCAAGAACTTAATGTGATGGCTGTAACAATTACAGCTAAATACTTTACAATTTTTTTCATGATATAATTTAATAATTACAAGTACTAAAGTACATAAACTATACCAATGTAGTAATATGACAGAATGTCTTTTTACAATTGATTCTTAATCTTTAAGAGTTCTGTTTTAATCGCTTCTAAGCGGTTAATGGTGGTAATGGTGGTAATGGTTTTTTTAGGCTGATCTCGTAATTTTTTACGAACACCTTCTAAAGAATAGCCCTGTTCTTTTGCTAAATGATATACAAGCTTTAGTTTTTCAATATCTACTTCTGTAAACATTCTATCGCCCTTACTATTTTTTTTAGGCTTAATCATTTCAAACTCTTGTTCCCAATAACGAATCATGGTAATAGGCACTCCAAAAGCTTTGGCAACCTCACCAATTTTATAATATCGTTTTTTAGGTAGTTCTATATGCATTAGTCTAAAGATTGATTTTCTTGAGAAGATAAAATCAACATGGTCTCATATTCCTCCGGAGTTAAATCATTATGATAAAAATACACAGGATTCATTTTCTGATTTCCTTTTTTTACTTCGTAATGCAAGTGTGGTGCAGTAGAAGATCCTGTAGAACCTACCAAACCAATTAAGTCTCCACGTTTTACTTTTTGACCTCTTCTTACAAAAAACTTATTCATGTGGGCATAGGTGGTTTCGTATCCAAATCCATGATCAATCACAATATGATTCCCAAATCCTTTTCTAGATTTTTTAGCAGATTTTACAACTCCATCTCCGGTTGCATAAATATTAGAGCCTTGCGGTGCAGAAAAATCCATTCCCCAGTGCATTCTTCTAGTTTTATATATTGGATGAATTCTCATACCATAACCAGAAGCCATTCTTTTTAAGTCTTTATTAGCCACAGGTTGTATGGCTGGAATAGAAGCTAACATTTCTGCTTTGTTTTTTGCCAATTTTACAATTTCGTCTAAAGATTTAGATTGTACTACTAAACGTTTGGCTAAAATGTCCATTTTTTGAGTAGCTTCTTTTACCAAGTCACTATTTTTATATCCTTCTAAGTTTTTGTATCTGTTTACACCTCCAAAACCAGCACTTCTTTCTTCTTCGGAAATAGGTTTGGCTTCAAAAATAATGCGATATACGTTGTTATCACGTTGCTGAATTTCTTCTAAAATAGCGGTAGATTCACCCATTCGCTTTTCTAAAAGTTCATAATTAAACTTTAAATTGTTTAATTCTCTTAAAGTTGCGCGCTCAGATGGAGATTTTAAAATGGTGCTAAAGGCAACAAAACCTAGTAATCCAATCAGTAAAATAGCCATAATATAAAGAATTGTATTCCTTAGAATTCTCTTTTTATTCTTCTCAATAGGCTGATAAGATAAGGTATCGGAATCGTAATAAAATTTTGCTTTCGCCATGAAACTAATTTAACTATTTTTGTGACCAATTAAATAAAAGCAATTTAATTGAATGTTACCAACGCACAAAACTACAAAATGTTTTATTAAGGTACTTAAATAGATTGCTTAACCCAATTTACAATATGAAGTCTCAGGATATTAGAAAGAAGTTTTTAGAGTTTTTTGAATCAAAACAACACAAAATAGTACCGTCAGCCTCTATGGTTTTAAAAGACGATCCTACTTTAATGTTTGTAAATGCAGGAATGGTTCCTTTTAAAGAATACTTTTTAGGGCAACGTAAAATTGTAAATACAAGGGTTACTGACTCTCAAAAATGTTTAAGAGTTTCTGGAAAACACAACGATTTAGAAGAAGTAGGTATAGATACTTATCACCATACTTTGTTTGAAATGTTAGGAAACTGGTCTTTTGGTGATTACTTTAAACAAGAGGCTATAGATTGGTCTTGGGAATTGTTAACAGAAGTTTTTAAAATAGATAAAGATATTTTATATGTAACTATTTTTGAAGGAGATGAGTCTGAAGGTTTGGTAAAAGACACCGAAGCTTACGATATGTGGAAGAAACATATTTCTGAGGATAGAATTTTATTAGGAAATAAAAAAGATAACTTTTGGGAAATGGGAGCGCAAGGACCTTGTGGACCTTGTTCTGAAATTCACGTAGATATTCGTTCTGCAGAAGAAAAGGCAAAAACTCCAGGAGCTGATTTGGTAAATATGGATCATCCACAAGTGGTGGAGATTTGGAACTTGGTATTTATGCAGTTCAACAGAAAAGCAGATGGTTCTTTAGAGAATTTACCAAACCAACATATTGATACAGGAATGGGATTTGAACGCTTGTGTATGGTATTACAAGGGGTTCAATCTAATTATGATACAGATGTATTTACTCCATTAATTCACGAATTAGAATCTAAAACAGGAGTTGTTTACGGAAAGTCTGAAGAAATAGATATTGCTTTACGTGTAATATCAGATCACGTAAGAGCGGTTGCCTTTGCTATTGCAGATGGACAATTACCATCTAGCACAGGAGCAGGATATGTAATTCGTAGAATTTTAAGAAGAGCTATTCGTTACGGATTTACTTTCTTAAATCAAAAAGAAGCATTTATTTATCAATTGGTAGATGTGTTGAGTAATCAAATGGGAGATTATTTCCCAGAGATTACCGCTCAAAAACAATTGGTGAAAAATGTAATTAAAGAAGAAGAGGCATCTTTCTTAAGAACCTTAGGTCAAGGATTAGGATTGTTAGACAATGTAATTGCAGGAACAAAAGGAAAGGAAGTTTCTGGAGATAAAGCATTTGAATTGTACGATACTTTTGGTTTTCCTATTGATTTAACAGCTTTAATTTTAAGCGAAAAAGGATATTCATTAAACGAAGCTGAGTTTGAGGCTGCATTGCAAAAGCAAAAGAACAGATCTAGAGCAGCAGCAGAAATGGATATGGATGATTGGGTAATTTTAAAAGAAGATGCAGAAGAAGAGTTTGTAGGATACGATTATTTAGAAACTCAAGTTAAAATTACAAGATACCGTAAAGTGACCTCTAAAAAAGACGGGGAGTTGTACCAATTGGTATTTAACTTAACTCCTTTTTATCCAGAAGGAGGAGGGCAAGTAGGAGATAGAGGTTTTCTAGAGGCTAGTAATGGTGATGTTTTACATATTATTGATACCAAGAAAGAGAATAACTTAATTATTCACATAGCTAAAGACTTACCAAAAAACCCTACAGATACTTTTAAAGCTGTGGTAGATGCTAAAAACAGAGCATTGTCTAATAACAATCACTCTGCAACGCACTTATTACATCAAGCATTAAGAGCTGTTTTAGGAACACATGTAGAACAAAAAGGTTCTTTGGTAAATGCTAAATATTTACGTTTCGATTTTTCTCACTTTTCTAAAGTAACAGCAGAGCAAATAGAAGAAATAGAAGAATTTGTAAATGCTCGTATTCGTGAAAAATTAGACTTACAAGAGTTTAGAAACATTCCAATGCAACAAGCAATAGACAAAGGTGCTATGGCTTTGTTTGGAGAAAAATATGGAGATACGGTTCGTATGATTCAGTTTGGAAACTCTAAAGAATTGTGTGGAGGTACGCATGTAGAAAACACAAGTTCTATTTGGCATTTTAAAATTTCTGGAGAAGGGGCAGTAGCTGCTGGAGTTCGTAGAATTGAAGCAATTACAGGAACTGTTGCTATGGATTTCTTTTTAAAACAAGATAAAGAGTTGGTAGCGGTTAAAGGTTCTTTAAAAAATGCTAAAGATCCCGTAAAAGCAATTACTTCTTTACAAGATGAAAATGCAGCTTTAAAGAAAGAAATTGAATCTTTGTTAAAAGAAAAAGCAAAGAATATTAAAGGAGATTTAAAATCTAGCATTCAAGAAATCAACGGAATTAATTTCTTAGCAACAAGAATAGATATGAATGCAGGTGCTATTAAAGATATTGCGCATGAATTAGGTGGAGAGGTTGATAATTTATTCTTTTTTGCAGGAGCAGAAAATGATGGAAAAGCAACATTAACATCTTACATTGCTAAAAATTTAGTAGAAGAAAAAGGATACGATGCTGGTAAAATAGTTCGCGAATTGGGTCGATTGATTCAAGGAGGTGGTGGAGGACAAAAGTTCTTTGCAACAGCGGGAGGTAAAAATCCGGCAGGATTGTCAGAGGCAATTGATAAAGTAAAAGAATACCTATAATAGCTGTTAATTGTTAGCTATTGCCTTTAGATTACCAAGGTGCCAAAAGCTAATCAAAGGTTTGAGGTTTAGAATATAAATAAAACTAGCATCCCAATAACAAAACTAAGGTTTCTGTTATTGGGATGTTGTTTTAAAGCAAAGTATAGAATCATAGAATTTAAGTTTTAATCCTAAAGTTAATAACAACATTACAATGCTTACAATCATTCAAATAATAGCTTTACTACAAGGTGTTTTTGTGCTTTCTGTTTTGTTAGTAAATAGAAAAAAATATAGACAAACTCCTTTTTGGTTGTTGTTTGGAAGTTTATTATCTATTTTAATTTATATTATTTGCGATGATGAGAATAATATTTTTATCAAAAATTCAGATTGGTTTCTTTTTGATAATTCTCTTTTCATCACTTTTTTATTTCTTTTTGTTAGGTATTATAAAAATGGGAAAGAGGTTTTTTCTAAAAGGGATGCTCTTTTTTTTATTCCCAATCTTATCTATTTTATTGTTGAAGCGATAGAAATAAAAATGGGATACGATCACTTAGTAGTAGAAATAGTAGAAACGCTAATAGAACTAACTTTTGCGGTTTATTTATTCTTGATGATTTATTCCATAGTTACAACCAAAATTAAACATTGGGCTCTTTATTTTGCAATTCCTATTATGTTATTGTTTGCGTTTTCAATAGTAAATGAAATTATAGGATTAATAAACCCCGCTACAGCAATAACTATAAGTAATCAATATTTTAACACCAGTCTTTTATTAATTGTTGCGTTTCTGTTTTATTTTATAGCCTTTAAATTAATTACCAAAGACAATCAATTGCTTCCAGGTATAAAAGTGAATAAGTATAAAAACTCCAATCTTAATCCAGAGTTAATTCAGAAATACAAAGCTGAAATTATTCATGCAATGGAAATAGAAAAATTGTATTTAAATAATCAATTATCGATTCATGAATTTTCAAAAAGATTAAATATTCCTCGTCAATATATTTCGGAGATTTTAAATGTTCACATGAATATTAGTTTTCAAGATCTCATCAATCAATATAGAGTAGAAGAGTTTATTATTAGGTTAAAAAACGACCAAATTAATCAGTTTACACTCTTGGCTATTGCCATGGATGTTGGTTTTAGTTCTAAATCATCTTTTAATTCTACGTTTAAGAAAATCAAAGGTTTAACTCCGTCTGAATACAAGAAGACTCAACTAAATAAGGTTTAATTTAGTGCAATACAATTAGTTTGGACGAACTTAAAACTACAAATACACAAAAATCCTTTTTCTTTGTGTCGTTAAGTTTAACAAACAAAATAGAGCATCTATAAATAGGAATAATTAAGATACTATATTTGTTGTGAAATTATAAAACGACTCACTTTTGAAGTTTAGAACAGAAATAAAATTAGAATCACAAAAGGAGAACCAATTAGATCATACGTCTAAGGTTCTGTTGTTGGGGTCTTGTTTTTCCGAAAATATAGGAAATCAATTAGCGTATTATAAGTTTGATACGCTGATAAATCCTTTTGGAGTTTTGTTTAGTCCCACCGCTATTGCAAAAGTTTTAAAAGATACGGTACATCAACAAATATATACTAGTAATGATTTGGTGTCTCAAAATGGTTTGTATCATTCTTTACAGCATCATTCAGATATTTCTAATGTAGAGGACAATCAAGTTATTGATAATATTCACAATGCTCAAAAAGAGTGTTTACAGCAGTTAGAAAACGCTACACATATTATAATTACATTAGGTACTTCTTGGGTGTACGGACACTTGTTAAGCAATCAGTTGGTGGCAAATTGTCATAAAATTCCACAGACGGAGTTTGAGAAACGAATGTTGTCTATTCAGGAAATAGAAACGGCATTGACAGAAATAATCAAAACCATTAGAAACGTAAATTCATCAACCCAAATTATTTTTACAATAAGTCCTGTAAGGCATACCAAAGATGGATTGATTGAAAATTCGTTAAGTAAAGCCCAACTGTTAACCGCTACACATAAAATTAAAGAAAGCCACAATGTGGCCTATTTTGGTAGTTATGAAATAATGATGGATGATTTACGAGATTATCGCTTTTACGAAGCAGATTTAATTCATCCTAACAGTGTTGCTATAGATTACATTTGGGAAAAATTTACTGAAGTATGGATTTCAGAAAAAGCAAGAGGTTATTTTAAAAGAATAGCATCCATTCAACAAAGTAAATTGCACAAACCTTTTCAGCTAGATTCTTTAGCACATCAAGAGTTTTTAAAAAAGTTAGCCACAAAACAATCACAATTAGAAAAAGAACTGAATGTCAAATTTTAGTATACATCCCTCATTTTTACTAAACGGAGAAAGTTTTGAAACTCCTTTAGAGTTAATTTCTTATTCAGAAAGTGTTTCTGATGATTTGTATTGGTTTTTGCAAGAATGGTTTTCAGATTCTGAAACCTTAATAGTTCAAACATCGGGTTCTACAGGAACTCCAAAGTTAGTGGCTATTAAAAAAGAGTTTATGGAAAACTCCTCCAAAGCCACTGGTTCTTTTTTTAATTTACAAGAGGGTACCAAAGCTTTGTGTTGTTTGTCTACAGCCTATATTGCAGGAAAAATGATGGTGATTAGAGCTTTAACCTTGGGTTGGGAGTTAGATGTAGTAGCACCTGTTAGTAATCCGTTAGAAAATGTTTTTGAACCGTACGATTTTTGTGCCATGGTTCCCATGCAAGCAAAAGCAAGTTTATGGGATTTGCATTTGGTTAAAAAATTATTGATTGGTGGGGGAGTAGTATCGCAAAGTTTACAAGAAAGTTTAGAAGGCTTGTCTACGCAATGTTATGCTTCTTATGGAATGACAGAAACGGTTTCTCATGTTGCTGTTAAAAGGTTGAATCATTACATCTCGACTCCGCTCGATGACCAAAATCACGAGAATTTTGATTCAAATGGTTTTCGAAAGTCTGTGCAGAGCGGAGTCGAAGTAGAGTCGAGAAGCTATTTCAAATTATTACCCAACATTACCATTTCTCAAGACGACAGAGGTTGTTTGGTTATAGATGCACCTTTACTAAGTGATGAAAAAGTAATTACCAATGATATTATAAAACAGCACTCGGCTTCCGAGTTTGAGTGGCTAGGACGTTTTGACAATGTAATCAATTCAGGAGGAGTAAAATTACATCCAGAACAAATAGAAAAAGAATTGTCTAAATGCATTCAACAACGTTTTTTTGTTGCGGGTGTTTCTGATGAGGTTTTAGGAGAAAAGTTAATTCTTGTTGTAGAAGGAACTTCTTCTGAATTAAACCTTACGGGTTTGAATTTATCTAAATACGAATTGCCTAAAGAAATTTATTTTTTACCCCAATTTATAGAAACTACTACTAATAAAATTCAAAGACAAAAAACACTGTCTATGCTAAACTAAACAAAAACTTTATGAAAAATTACATTCAACTATTTTTATTGTTGATGGTAGCTACGGTATTTGGTCAACAAAAAACGGCTATTTCGGGAACTTTAAAAACAGAAGGTAATATTGCAATTCCTTATGTAACGGTTACGTTAAAAAATATTGAAACAGCCAATTTAAAACAAGGGTTTTCTGATGAAAATGGTTTGTTTGTTTTTGAAGATGTGAATCCTGGAAAGTATGGATTGTTATTCAATGCCATTGGGTTTAAACAAATCACTAAAAATGTTTTTGTAGGTGGAATTAATTCTTATTTAAATGTTGGGACTATTGTGTTGGTAGAAGATGCTACAGAGTTGTCAGCCGTAGAAATTAAAGCTCAAAAATCAGTCATAAGCCAAGGACTGGAAAAGAAAACGTTTGATTTAGACAATGTAATCTCGCAAACAGGAGGTTCTGTGTTAGATGTTATGAAAGGAATGCCTGGAATATCTGTAGATCAAGAAGGAAAGGTAATGCTAAGAGGAAGTGACAAAGTATTGGTGTTGATAGACGGACAACAATCTAGCTTAACAGGATTTGGAAATCAAAAAGGATTGGATAATATTCCTGCTACCAATATAGAAAAGATAGAAATCATCAACAACCCTTCTGCTAAATACGATGCTTCTGGAAATGCGGGTGCCATCAATATTATTTATAAAAAAGAAAAGAAAGAAGGTTTAAACGGTTCTGTAGGCTTTACGTACGGATTAGGTGTTTTATCAAAAAAGAAACAAGATTTACCTACCCAATTAGGAAGTTATGATTTTACCCCTAAGTACATTCCTAGTTTAGATTTAAATTATGTAAAAAAGAAAGTGGCCTTCTTTTTACAATCAGAAGTAATGAAGCAAGAAAAATTGCCCAATAATGAATTTACTACACGTAATTATAACGATGGAAGAAACACTATTTCTCAGGTTCCAGAAAACAGAAAACAAATTCATTACATTGTAAAAGGCGGAGTAGATTTTAACATTGATGAACAAAATAAATTAAAAATATCATCTATTTACGATTGGGAAAAACACACAGATACAGCTCAAGTTCCCTACATAAATATGGATACAGGAAACAGATACCGTTATACCAATTGGAGAGAAGAAGAAATTACAGGATATTTTAATGTAGCTGCAGATTATGAACATAAATTTTTAGAGCCAGGTCATCACATAAAAGCAAGAGTGCAATACATTAAAGGATGGGAAGATGAAACCTATTATGTAAACGATAGTTTAAACGCTACACCAAGTAGAGATATTACCAATATTTTAGCAACGGAGCATATTTTTGTAAACAATGTTGATTATACCAAACCTTTTGAAAGCGGTATTTTAGAAACAGGAGTAAAATTACAATACAGAGATTTACCTGTTGAGTATACGGTAACACCTGATGCTAATAATTCTATTGTTTTTGAAGGAATGGGAAACAACTCTAACTGGAAAGAAACTATTTATGCTGCTTATGCAAATTTAATTTATGAAACTCCTACCTATGATATTGAAGGAGGAATTAGAGCGGAGCAAACTTCTGTGGTTTACGATGTAGATCCTGCCAATATTTATTTTGATAAAAAACAAGATGCATACAACTATTTTGAATTGTTTCCTAACGTAAGGTGGACTTACAAATTAACAGGAAAGCAAAAAGTATCGTTGTTTTATAATAGAAGAGTAGACCGTCCTGGAGAACCAGAATTAAGAATGTTTGCCAAGTCTGATGATCATGAATTGTTAAAAGTCGGAAACCCTTATTTAAGACCTCAGTTTACACAGTCTGGAGAAATAGCATACAGAACCCGATGGAACAAAAGTTCTTTGTTTTTGGCAGCTTATTATAAGTATATAGACAATCCTTATATGAGAGTTTATGGTGCAGCAGAAAATAACGGAGTGCCTGTGGTTATTAAAAGTTATGCCAATACAGGAAGTGCTAGCAATGCAGGTTTGGAATTAATTTACGATCAAGAATTGTTTGATTTTTGGAAATTGTCTGGAAATATAAATGCTTATCAAAATAACATTAATGGGTATACAGGAACTATTTTGTTTCCAATAGAACAAACCTTTAATGTAGAAGATAGAAGTGAAATTACTTGGGATGCCAAAATAAATTCTACGTGGAGTTTAAAGAACGATTTGCAATTGCAGTTAAGTTATTTGTACATGGCTCCTAAAAACATTGCACAAGGTCGTCAGTTGTACAGAAGTTCTTTAGATGTTGGTGCTAAAAAGAAATATTGGAACGGAAAAGGAGAGTTTTCTTTTGCGTTTAGCGATATCTTAAATCAATACGCATTAAGACAAAACATAAAAGCAAATGGCTTTACGGCTTTGTATGAAAACTATTACGAAACACAAGTAATAAGAACGGGAGTAAAATTCTATTTCTAAACTCAAATAAAAAAGGCTTTCTAATATATAGAAAGCCTTTTTTATTTTATCTTAATAAGAAGTCAATACTCTCATTGGTGTTTAAAGGATCAAAACCTTTAATTCTGTTTTTAATTAATAAGGTATTAATCAACTTACGTTTTACATTGTCGTAAAAACTTGTTTGAAATTGACCAGGGTTTCTACCCGCTAAAATTTCTTCTCCAATTTTATCAGACAACCATTCAACAGGAGTTTCTGATTTTAATTTTTTAAAATCTAAACTTGGTTGTAATGTTTTTCTATCAATAGTTTCCAAAGAAAATTCTATGTTCTCAGGATGTGTTTCGTTGATGGTATAATTTAAAATATACTTTTTGTTAAATTCTTTTATGTCCATAATTGTGTGGTATTTTATTCAAATAAAAAATCGATGTTATTGTTAACATCTAAAGGATCGTATGCTTCAATTTCTATCTTGTCAAAGAAAGCTAAAATTAAGTTTCTTTTAACAACTTCTGTAAAATGTTCTGTTAATTCTGAACGTTTGCATTCGTGATGTTCTATACCATTGGCCAAAAAGCTCATACGGTCTATAGAGGTTAAGGTGCAAAGAACGGTATCTGTAGTTTTTAAATCTTTAACATTAAACATCATTAAGTTGGCTTTGTGGTATTCTTGAATGGTCATAATACCATCTTCATCATCATGGTGATGATGTTCGTGCTCATGTTTATGATTGTGTTCGCGGTTGTGGTGTTCGTGATTGCTCAAAATATCTATATTTATTTACCAACGGATATTGGTTTCTAATTGTTCTTCTAGTTCATCTGGCAAGATAGCAAAGAAATCTATACCTGTTTCTTGTTCTACTTTATTTACGGATGTTTGGTAATTGTGGTAAGCTTTTACCTCTTTTGTATGAGGCAATATAAAAGCCGTCATTTTCTGAGGTTGGGTTAAATCGTAAAGAACCTTATAATAAGCTCCAGGAACGGTGACTTTGTTTTTACCAATTTGGCCAATGTTATTTTTAAAGATGGGCCCGGTAATAACAATAATAGAATCTTCTTCTACAGCCCATTTTCTAACCTGACTTTCTAAACGTTTCCATTCTCCTCTGTTAAAACTAGGAAGCTGAGGTGACATGTTAGACATAAGAAAGGTCTCGCTCATGGCTTGATTGTTCAATTTCATATCTGCAGCAGGGCATAGGTGACCTCTATCATAACCACTCTTTTTATAATCGTTTAAACTAGCAGATTCTGTTGGAATACTAGTATCCGATTTAAAATTGTCTTTGCGTTTAGCGGTTCCGTTTACAAACTCAGCAGTTAATAAATAGTATACCCAATTGGCTTGCTCATGCGTTTCATTATATTCTAAAGAATAATACGTTTTATTGGCTATTGTACTTGTAGTACTAGGTTGATAAGTTTTGTAGTTAAAAGACAATCCATCACTCTTAATGGTATTTATGGAACTAGTAGGTTCTCTTTTGATAAAGACACTGCAAGCAATTAAAATTGATATTAATAAAAGTAGAAAGAAGTGTTGCTTTTTCATATTAATCAAAATATTTGTTGACTTCGTTTTCGGATAAGTTGATGTTTTCTACATTGTGTAGTTGTAAAACTTCTTCTAAAGAATCCATCTTAAACTTTAAAATGGCTTTGTTTAAATCTTTACCTTCTAAAAATTGTTTAAAGCAAGTGTTGTTTTCGTTTTCTAATACTTCGTTTATTACTTGCATAGTGGTACGATCTAACACCATTAAGCGGAACCTTTTGGTTTTAGAGTTTTTTTCGTAACCAAACCCAATAATATATTGTTCTCTAAATTGTTGTACTGTCATTTGTGTAAAATTAAAACCCTCTACAAAAGTAGAGGGTTTTTAGTTTTTGTAAAATAGTTATTATGCCATGGAATGATATACGTTTTGTACATCATCATCTTCTTCTAATTTTTCTAATAATTTTTCTACATCTGCTTGTTGCTCTTCTGTTAGCTCAGTAGTAGTTGTAGGAATTCTTTCAAATCCAGAAGATAAAATTTCTAATTCGTTTTCTTCTAAGTAAGATTGAATAGCTCCAAACTGTGTAAAAGGACCGTAGATTAAAATTCCGTCTTCGTCTTTAAAAACTTCTTCTACTTCAAAATCCATTAATTCTAATTCTAACTCTTCTAAATCTATGTCTTTTCCTTCTGCATTGATACGGAAGTTACAAGTATGATCAAACATAAAAACAACAGAACCAGAAGTTCCTAGGTTTCCATTGCATTTGTTAAAAGCTGCACGAACATTAGCAACAGTTCTATTGTTGTTGTCTGTAGCAGTTTCTACAACTACAGCAACTCCATGAGGAGCATACCCTTCAAACAAAGTTTCCTTATAGTTGGCAGTATCTTTATCGGTAGCTTTTTTAATGGCTCTTTCTACATTGTCTTTAGGCATGTTAGCTGCCTTAGCATTTTGTATAACAGCACGTAGTCTAGAGTTTGAATCAGGATTTGGTCCACCCTCCTTAACTGCCATTACAATGTCTTTCCCAATTCTTGTAAACGTTTTTGCCATTGCAGACCAACGTTTCATTTTTCTAGCTTTTCTAAATTCAAATGCTCTACCCATTTCTATGTTGTATTATAAAGTGTCGTAAAATTATTATTTTTTATATTCTGCTACAAGTTTTTATCAAACTTGAATAATTCCTAAGTTAAAAGGAGTTTGAATAGGAGCGTGGTTAGCTGCTTCTATTCCCATGCTAATCCAAGTTCTAGTTTCTAAAGGATCTATAACAGCATCTGTCCATAGTCTTGATGCTGCATAATAAGGAGAGGTTTGTTTGTCGTATCTGTCCTCAATATTCTTTAAGATTTCCGCATGTCTTTCTGGAGTAATTTCTTCCCCTTTTCGTTGTAAAGTAGCTTCTTCTATTTGAGCTAATACTTTTGCAGCTTGCACACCACCCATTACAGCAAGTCTTGCAGATGGCCAAGCAAAAATTAATCTTGGATCAAATGCTTTACCACACATGGCATAGTTTCCTGCTCCGTATGAATTTCCAATAACTACGGTGAATTTTGGAACTACAGAGTTGGCAACAGCGTTTACTAATTTGGCACCATCTTTTATAATTCCACCGTGTTCACTTTTACTACCTACCATAAAACCGGTAACGTCTTGTAAAAATACCAATGGAATTTTCTTTTGATTACAGTTGGCAATAAAACGAGTAGCTTTATCTGCAGAGTCAGAATAAATAACTCCACCAAACTGCATTTCTCCTTTTTTGTTTTTAATGACTTTACGTTGATTGGCTACAATACCAACAGCCCAACCTTCCATACGAGCATAACCACAAATAATACTTTCTCCATAACCTTCTTTATAAGGTTCAAAGTCTGAGTTATCAACCAAACGTTTAATAATCTCATTCATATCATATTGTTCTGAACGAGATTTTGGTAAAATTCCGTAAATATCATCTGGATTTTCCTTTGGAGCAATGGCTTCTTTACGATTAAAACCAGCTTTATCAAAGTCACCAATTTTATCCATAATGTTTTTAATAGTATCTAAACAGTCTTTATCGTCTTTAGATTTGTAATCTGTAACACCAGATATTTCACAATGTGTGCTTGCTCCTCCTAAAGTTTCGTTATCAATACTTTCTCCAATGGCAGCTTTAACCAAATAACTTCCTGCTAAGAAAATACTTCCTGTTTTGTCTACTATTAATGCTTCATCACTCATAATTGGCAAGTAGGCACCACCAGCAACACAACTTCCCATAACCGCAGAAATTTGAGTAATTCCCATACTGCTCATTTTGGCATTGTTTCTAAAAATTTTACCAAAATGTTCTTTGTCCGGAAAAACTTCATCTTGCAAAGGCAAATACACACCAGCACTATCTACCAAGTAAATAATAGGAATTCTGTTTTCCATGGCAATTTCTTGCGCTCTTAAGTTCTTTTTACAGGTAATAGGAAACCATGCACCTGCCTTAACAGTAGCATCATTAGCAACTACAATACATTGTTTACCGCTAACATATCCTATTTTAACAATAACACCTCCTGAAGGGCATCCTCCATGTTCGGTGTACATATCATCACCTACAAAAGCACCAATTTCTATAGCTTTTGCTTTTTTATCAAATAAATAATCAATTCGCTCTCTGGCAGTCAGTTTTCCTTTTTCGTGTAACTTTTCTATTCTTTTTAAACCTCCACCCACTTCAACTTTTGCAAATCTTGATCTTAAATCAGACAAAGCTAGTTTATTGTGGTCTTCGTTTTTATTGAATTTGATATCCATCGTATATTTTTTGCAGTGCCAAATGTACAAAAACCCTTAGATTATTGATGCTTAACAATTCAATAATATTAAAGAAGAAATTTATTAACCCTGTTTTTATTTACCATGGTAGATAATTAAAAATAATTTATATCTTTGTCTCATAAAATTTAAATAGATAAAAATGAAAACAATTAAAATTTCTTATTGGGCTACAACAGGTTTGTTAAGTGCTCTATTCTTATTCTCTGCAGGTATGTATTTTTTTAATTACGACCATGTTTCGGCAGAATTTATCAAGTTGGGACATCCTACTTATATTGTTTATCCTTTGGCTGTATTAAAGGTAATAGCAGTAGTTGTGTTGTTAAGTCAAAAGCAATCTAGTATTAAAGACTGGGTATATTCAGCATTATTTTTTGATGCTTTGTTGGCTTTTGCAGCTCATACACATGTACAAGATGGAGAGCAAGGAGCAGCTTTAATAGGAATGATATTGGTTTTGAGTTCTTTCTTTTTAGGAAAGAAATTATATGCAACTAAAAAATAAATCAAATGAAAAAAGTAATAGTATTTGGAGCAAGTAATAGTAAGGTGTCTATTAACCAGCAATTGGCTATGTATGCAGGTAGTAAGTTAACAGATGTAAGGGTAGAAAGTTTAAACTTAAACGATTTTGAAATGCCTATCTATGGAATGGATAGAGAAGTTGAAAACGGAATTCCTGAACAAGCTACAGCTTTTAGTGAGTTATTAGGTACTGCAGATGGATTTATAGTTTCATTTGCAGAACATAATGGAGCTTATTCCACAGCGTTTAAAAATATTTTTGATTGGGTGTCTAGAATCAACCCTAAAATGTGGAATAATAAACCAGTAGTTTTAATGGCAACATCACCAGGAGCAAGGGGAGGGCAAACAGTTTTAGACATTGCAAAAGGAAGAATGCCTTATCATGGAGCTACTGTTGTAGGAAGTTTTTCTGTACCTTCTTTTGGAGAAAATTTTAAAGAAAATAAAATTATTAATAAAAGTTTAGATGCAGAGTTGGATATAATCATTCAAGATTTTATAAAAGCATTATAATATAAATAGTATGGCTGAATTTTCTAAAGAGGTAAACACAACGTTTGAATCGGAACATGTAAAAGCTGTGTTAAACTTAAAGTACACAGCTAATTTTATAAATACAATTACTAATAAAGAGTTAGAGCCCTATCAAATATCAGTTGCACAATACAATATTTTAAGAATACTTAGAGGAGCTAAAAAAGCGATTCCTATGAAATTGGTAAAGGAACGTATGATAGAAAAATCTCCTAACACCACTAGACTTACAGATAAGTTATGTGACAAAGAATTAATAGAACGTGTAAGATGTGAAAATGATAGGCGAGCAGTCTATGTATCTATTACAGCTAAAGGTTTAGGACTTTTGTCTAATGTAGTGTTTACAGAAGTGCCAAGGTTGATGGAGAATTTAAATCAAGAAGAAACTGTTTTGTTAAATACCTTATTAGATAAAATAAGAGGATAAAAAGAAAGTTATGAAAAATAATAGCATAAAAAGTACCAGTAATTCTCCATTTACTTTGATGGGACCTATTGAGTTAAGACAGCCTATTCCTAGTCAAAAAATACAAAGAGTAGATCCGTTTTTGTTATTACATCATTATGGACCATATCCTATCAACAAACAAAGTAATCCTTTTGATCTGGGAGCACATCCGCATAGAGGTTTTGAACCTATTACTTTTTTAATTGAGGGAGAGCAAAAACACAGAGATTCTTTAGGTAATGTACAAACCATTAAAAGTGGAGGTGTACAATGGATTACTTCTGGTAAAGGAATTTTGCATGCAGAGGGACCCACTCCAGAATTTGTAGAAAAAGGAGGGAGTTTAGAGGGGATTCAATTGTGGTTAAATTTACCTAGGAGTAAAAAAATGATGGAACCCAATTATCAGCAAGCGGACCTAGAACAAATGGAAACTATTGATTTTAATAAAGGAACGCTTACGGTTATTGCAGGAGAACAAAAAGGAAAAAAGGGAGTGATTAAAACACAAACTCCTGTAAATGCTTTTTGGGTAGATTTAGAAACTAATGGAGAAGTTTTTGTAGAAATTCCAAATAATCAAGATGCTTTGGTTTATTTAATTAAAGGTGCAGTTACCGTAAATACTTTGGAGGAATTAATCTATGGAGAAACAGCTATGGCAACTTTTAATAATAATGGTGATGGTTTTACGCTAAAAGCAAAAGAAGTTTCTAAATTATTAGTGTTATCTGGAGAGCCTATTGATGAACCTGTGGTGATGGAAGGACCTTTTGTAATGAATTCTAGAAGAGAAACCTATCAAGCTTTTATTGATTATCAAGAAGGAAAAATGGGAAATTTAAGTTGATCAAATAACCGTGTGATGTATTGTTATTATAATTAAGATATTCAGATTATGCATAAAACAGTACAATTTATAAACTTTGACTGTTGTTTTTTAAAACATGTAAAAACTTATCTGTTAGCTGATTTAAAAAATAGTATTTTTGCCTATTCATAAAATAATTTTAAATATGTCAGACGATAAGAAAGTAATTTTTTCCATGTCTGGATTGAGTAAGACCTATCAATCTACAGGAAAACAAGTATTAAAAAATATTCATTTAAGTTTTTTTTACGGAGCTAAAATTGGAATCTTAGGATTAAACGGTTCTGGTAAGTCTACTTTAATGAAAATTATTGCAGGTGTAGAAAAAAACTATCAAGGTGATATTACTTTTTTAGATGGGTATTCAGTTGGTTATTTAGAGCAAGAGCCTCAGTTAGATGATGACAAAACCGTAATGGATATTGTTAAAGAAGGAGCTGCAGAAACGGTTGCAATTTTAGAAGAATACAACAAGATTAACGACATGTTTGGTTTAGAAGAAGTATATTCTGATGCCGACAAAATGGATAAATTAATGGCTCGTCAGGCTGAATTGCAAGATCAGATTGATGCTTCTAATGCTTGGGAATTAGACACCAAGTTAGAAATTGCCATGGATGCTTTGCGTACTCCAGAAGGTGATACTCCAATTAAGAACCTGTCAGGAGGGGAAAGAAGAAGAGTTGCTTTGTGTAGATTATTATTACAAGAACCAGATGTGTTGTTGTTAGATGAACCTACCAACCACCTAGATGCAGAATCTGTACATTGGTTAGAAGATCACTTAGCTCAATACAAAGGAACCGTTATTGCAATTACGCACGATAGATATTTCTTAGATAATGTTGCTGGATGGATTTTAGAATTAGATAGAGGTGAAGGAATTCCTTGGAAAGGAAACTATTCTTCTTGGTTAGATCAAAAAGGACAGCGTTTGGCTAAAGAAGAAAAAACAGCCTCTAAACGTCAAAAAACTTTAGCAAGAGAATTAGAATGGGTTAAGCAAGGAGCAAAAGGACGTCAAGCAAAATCTAAAGCTCGTTTAAAGAATTACGATAAATTAATGAACCAAGACCAAAAACAGGTTGAGGAAAAATTAGAAATATACATTCCAAACGGACCTCGTTTAGGAACCAATGTAATTGAAGCTAAAGGAGTGGCTAAAGCTTTTGGAGATAAATTATTGTACGATAATTTAGAGTTCAATTTACCACAAAACGGAATTGTAGGTATTATTGGACCAAACGGAGCTGGTAAGTCTACCATTTTTAGAATGATTATGGGAGAACAAACTCCTGATAGTGGTGAGTTTGTGGTTGGAGATACAGCTAAGATTGCATATGTAGATCAAAATCACTCAGATATAGATCCAGAAAAATCTATTTGGCAAAACTTTTCAGATGGACAAGAGTTGGTAATGATGGGAGGTAAAATGGTAAACTCAAGAGCTTACTTATCTCGTTTTAACTTTAGTGGATCAGAACAAAACAAAAAAGTATCTACATTGTCAGGAGGGGAGCGTAACCGTTTGCATTTAGCAATGACACTTAAAGAAGAAGGAAACGTATTGTTATTAGATGAACCTACCAACGATTTAGATGTAAATACATTAAGAGCCTTAGAAGAAGGTTTAGAAAATTTTGCAGGTTGTGGTGTTGTAATTTCGCACGACAGATGGTTTTTAGATAGAGTATGTACACATATTCTTGCTTTTGAAGGAGAGTCAGAAGTGTATTTCTTTGAAGGATCTTTCTCTGAATACGAAGAGAATAAAAACAAACGTTTAGGAGGTGATGGAGTTCCAAAACGAATCAAGTATAAAAAACTAATCAGATAATAAATTAGTTTTTTCAATAAATTAAAAGGGCTTTATCATTTCTGATAAAGCCCTTTTAAGATCTTATAATATTTTAACGCTAGGGTACTTTTGTCGAATAATAATGGCAATCCTTTCAGCTTCTAAACTTGAACTGTAAGCATTTGTTAGTACTTTCCAGTCAGGACTAACGTATCTAAGGTTAATATCAATGTCTTTAAACTCAGTTTTAAATTCATTGTAGATTTCTCTCGCTTTTTCCTCGGAACCATTATATAATAGTACGCTTACTCCATTTTTACTGTTCTTATTATAGTTTTTCTTTTTCTCTATAAACGTGTTCAAAGAAGAATTAGTTTCTTGAGCCTGAATGCGGTTTGAGAAACAAAATGCCACAGTAGCAAATGTAATAAGAAGTGATTTTCTAAGCATATGAGTAAATTTATTTTGTTGTACAAAAGTAATAAAACTAAATGATATTATCACGTTATTTAGAATATGTATAAATTAACTTTTCGTACGTATATCTGTTCTCCAATTGAATGCATAATATTACTTTTGTGGCAACGTTTAAAAATGGCTTCTATTATTTGTAGGGTCTTTTTTTACTGTTAGAACAATATTAAAACTTATTATACAACTGTATGAAAATTGTGAAATTACACAGAAAACTATCTAGTGTTTTAAAGTTAAGTCTAGTGCTTTTCTTCTCTTTTTCTTTGAGTTTATCGGCACAAGATACTCCATCGGACGAGCAAGTTAAAGCGGGTAAAGCATTGTTTAATATGCATTGTGCATCTTGTCACAAGTTAGACAAAAAGGCTACGGGGCCTGCTCTTGGAAAAGTAGCAGAACGTCGTGAGTTGGATTGGCTAAAAGCATGGATCAAGAACAACAACAAATTAAGAGCTTCTGGTGATGCAGATGCAAAAGCGATCTACGAAGAGTATGGTGGGGTTGCAATGAGTACTTTCGAATTCTTGTCAGACAAGCAAATCGAAGATATTATTGCATACACAACAGTTGGAAACGTTAAAAAAGGAGGAGCTGCTGTAGCGGTTGCTCAAGCTGCTGAAGTAGACTCTACTGCTGGTGAAATTTTACCTGTTGTTGCAACGGTAGTTGTAGTGTTGGTGTTGTTATCACTAATAGGATGGGTTTTCTTAAAAAGCGATAACGGTTTCTTAAAGATTGTTTCTGTAATCGTGTTAGTGTTCTTAGGTGTTTATTTTGGATTTACAGCGTTAATGTCTGTAGGTGTAGATGAAGGATATCAGCCAGTACAGCCAATTGCTTTTTCTCACAAAATTCACGCAGGAGATAATAAAATCGATTGTCAATATTGTCACTCTTCAGCTAAGCATTCTAAAACTTCTGGAATTCCATCGGTAAATGTTTGTATGAACTGTCATAAGAATATTTCTGAAGTAGCAGAGGATACTAAGATTGATACAAAAGGAAAGGCTTATTTAGATAAGGAAATCCAAAAAGTATACGATGCAGCTGGATGGGATGCGGAAAACTTAAAATACACAGGAGAAACAAAACCTGTAAAATGGGTTCGTATTCATAATTTACCTGATTTCGCATACTTTAATCACTCACAACACGTAACTGTTGCAGGTGTTAAATGTCAAAAATGTCATGGACCTGTTGAAGAAATGGATGAAGTATATCAATACTCTCCATTAACTATGGGATGGTGTATAGACTGTCACAAAGATACAGAGGTGAATATTGAAGGTAACGGATACTACAAGAAAATACACGAACAATTATCTCATAAATACGGAGTAGAGAAGGTAACGATCGCTCAATTAGGAGGTAAAGAGTGTGGTAAGTGTCACTACTAGAATACAAAGAATTTAAGCTAAGTTTTTAGTTAGCATCAACTATATAGTAAAAACAAATAAACATGGCATCAAACAAGAAATACTGGAAAAGTGTTGAAGAACTAAATGAAAATAGTTCTATTGTTGCTTCGCTTGAACAAAACGAATTTAACGAAGGACAAGCTCCTGAGTCGTTTTTAGGTGATAAAGAGACTTTAGAAACGTCTAGTACAACAAGACGTGATTTCTTAAAATACGTTGGATTTACAACTGCAGCTGCATCTTTAGCAGCTTGTGAAGGACCGGTAATTAAATCGATTCCTTACGTTGTAAAGCCAGAGGAGATTACTCCTGGAATAGCAAACTACTATGCATCTACAATTGCAGATGGATTTGATTTTGCAAATGTGTTAGTAAAAACAAAAGAGGGTCGTCCTATTTTTATTTTACCAAACAAAGAAGCTAAGGGTACTACTAATGCTCGTGTAAACGCATCTGTATTATCTTTGTACGATAGTTTAAGATTACAGGGGCCAAAAGTAAAAGGTAATACTGCTTCTTGGTCGGATGTAAACGGGAAAATTACAGCGCAGTTAGAAGAGGTTTCTAAAACTGGTGAGAAAATTGTTTTCTTAACAGGTACTTTAGCAAGTCCATCTACAGAAGCTTTAATTGGAGAGTTTTCAAAAAAATACAATAATGTTTCTCACGTAGTATATGATGCTATTTCTGAATCAGCAGCTTTAGATGCTTTTCAAGAAGTATACGGAGAAAGAGCTTTACCTAACTATAAGTTAGAGGATGCTAAAGTAATTGTATCTATTGCAGCAGATTTCTTAGGAGACTGGCAAGGTGGAGGATTTGAAGCAGCATATGCTCAAGGTAGAGATGCTAAAGCTGGAAAGTTTTCACGTCATATTCAAGTAGAAGCTAATTACTCTTTAACAGGAGCAAATGCAGATAAAAGAATTGTATTAAAGCCATCTGAGCAATCTTACGCTTTAATTAATTTATACAACGCTGTTACGGGACAAAACTTACCGTCTAAGAAAACTCCAGAAGATGCTGCTATTAAAAAAGCTGCAGCTCAACTAAAGAAAGCTGGAAGTAAAGCGGTTGTTGTAACCGGAATTCAAGACAAAAATGCTCAATTAATTACTCTAGCAATCAACAACTTTTTAAGTTCTGAAATATTAGACGTTGCAAACGTAAAATACACTAGAGCTGGAAACGATGCTGAGGTTGCTAGTTTAGTTGCTGAATTAAAAGCAGGTAAGGTAGGAGCTTTAATTACATACAATACAAACCCAGTATATACATTAGCAAATGCTGCTGATTTTAAAGCAGGTTTGACGAAAACAAAATTAACGGTTGGATTTTCTTCTAAAGAAGATGAAACGTTAAGCGAAATGCAATTTGCACTACCAACTCCTAGTTATTTAGAAGCTTGGGGAGATGTAACTATTTCTGCAAATCAATACAGTTTAACACAACCTACTATCAAACCTTTGTTTGATACAAAACAGTTCCAAGATTGTTTATTAGCATGGACTGGACAAACAGTTTCTTATTACGATTATTTAGCAGCTTTTGCTAAGTCTGAAGTTTTAGGAGGTGCTTCTTGGAACAAAACCTTACACGATGGTTTTGCTGCGATCAGTACAAGTCCATTAAGTGGAAAAGATATTGATACTGCAAGTGCAGCTAAAGCTTTAAAAGCGAACACTAAAACAGGAGAGTTTGAATTAACTTTATTCTCTTCAGTAGCTATAGGAGATGGACAACAAGCAAACAACCCTTGGTTGCAAGAGTTACCAGATCCATTAACAAGAGCATCTTGGGATAACTACTTATTAATGTCTCAAGCAGATGCTGATAAATTAGGATTTACCAACCCTGTTCAAGATAACGGAGCTATCAACGGTCAATACGCTACTATTACAGTAAACGGTGTTACTATTGAAAACGCACCTGTATTAATTCAGCCAGGTCAAGCTCAAGGTACTATTGGTTTATCATACGGATATGGTAAAACAAAAGCCTTAAAAGAAGAAATGAAAGTAGGTGTAAATGCTTACGCTGTTGCTTTTGGAGGTACACAAATTGCTTCTGTTGCAAATGCAGGAGGAGAGCATTTATTTGCTTGTGAACAATTACAACATACAATTGCAGGTCGTCACGATATTTTAAGAGAAACTAGTTTCGAAGAATTTACTCATGGTGATGCAAAAGAATGGAACCCAAGACCAGAGGTCTCTTTAAAACACGAATCTGTAGATGTAACTTCTGTTGATTTATGGGAAGATCACGATAGATCTGTAGGTCATCACTTTAACTTATCTATTGATTTAACTTCTTGTACTGGATGTGGATCATGTGTAATTGCATGTCACGCTGAAAACAACGTTGCTGTAGTAGGTAAACATGAAGTACGTGTAGGTAGAGATATGCACTGGTTGCGTATTGACAGATACTATACATCAGAAGGAGATGCAGGTTCTGCTAACAAAAAAATAAACCAAGCTTCTTCTATTGATCAAGCAGCAGTTTATGAAGCTTTAGAAACACCTGAGACTGTAAACCCTCAAGTAGCTTTCCAACCAGTAATGTGTCAGCACTGTAACCATGCACCTTGTGAAACTGTATGTCCTGTGGCAGCAACTTCTCATGGTCGTCAAGGTCAAAACCAAATGGCATATAACAGATGTGTAGGTACTCGTTACTGTGCTAACAACTGTCCTTATAGAGTACGTCGTTTTAACTGGTTTAAATACAATAATAATGATGAGTTTGATTTCAATATGAATGATGACTTTGGTAAAATGGTATTAAACCCAGACGTAACTGTACGTTCTCGTGGTGTTATGGAAAAATGTTCTATGTGTATTCAAATGACACAAGCTACTATCTTACAAGCTAAGAATGAAGGTAGAGCAATAGACGTTAACGAATTCTCTACAGCTTGTTCTAGTGCTTGTGCTACAGGTTCTATTAAGTTTGGAGATATCAATAACCCAGAAGACGAAGTAACTGCATTACGTAAAGATAAACGAGCATACAGATTGTTAGAGTTCATTGGAACAGATAACAACGTAGTTTATCAAACTAAAATCAGAAACACAAACGAAGCTTAAAAAGGAATAACTAAAATTTAAAATTAATTATATGTCGTCTCATTACGAAGCACCCATCAGAGAACCTTTAGTTTTAGGGGAAAAGAGTTACCACGATATCACAATGGATATTGTAAAACCTATAGAGGGTAAGGCAAATAAAAACTGGTATATAGCATTTACAATTGCATTGATCGCATTTTTGTGGGGTGTTGGTTGTATTTTATATACTATCGGAACAGGAATTGGAGTTTGGGGATTAAACAAGAACATTGGATGGGCTTGGGATATTACAAACTTTGTATGGTGGGTAGGTATTGGTCATGCCGGTACATTAATCTCAGCAGTACTTTTATTGTTCCGTCAAAAATGGAGAATGGCCATTAACCGTTCTGCAGAAGCAATGACAATTTTTGCGGTTTTCCAAGCAGGTTTGTTCCCGTTAATTCACATGGGACGTCCATGGAACGGATATTGGGTATTACCTATTCCTAACCAATTTGGTTCGTTATGGGTAAACTTTAACTCACCTTTATTATGGGATGTATTTGCAATTTCTACTTATTTATCAGTATCATTAGTTTTCTGGTGGACAGGTTTATTACCAGATTTTGCTATGATTAGAGATAGAGCTGTTAAGCCTTTCCAAAAAAAGATCTACGCTTTGTTATCTTTCGGATGGTCTGGTAGAGCAAAAGATTGGCAACGTTTTGAAGAAGTTTCATTAGTATTAGCAGGTTTAGCTACTCCATTAGTACTTTCTGTACACACAATTGTATCTATGGACTTTGCTACATCTATCAACCCAGGATGGCACTCAACTATTTTTCCTCCTTACTTTGTTGCTGGAGCAATCTTCTCAGGATTTGCAATGGTACAAACGTTGTTAGGAATTATGAGAAAAGTATCTAATTTAGAAAGCTATATTACACGTTTACATGTTGAGTACATGAATATTGTAATTATGGTTACTGGTGGAATTGTAGCTGTAGCTTACGCTTCAGAATTCTTTATCGCATGGTATACAGGTTCTCCTTATGAGAATTATACATATATGTCTATTGGTGCTGCAACAGGACCTTACGGATGGGCATTCTGGTCATTAATCTTATTCAACATTGCTATACCTCAATTCTTGTGGATAGAAAAAGTAAGAAGAAGTTTTATTTGGTCATTCATAATTTCTATTGCAATCAACATCGGTATGTGGTTTGAACGTTTTGATATTATTGCAATTGTATTAAGTAAAGGTCACTTACCATCAACTTGGACACGTTTTGAGCCTACTTTTGTTGATGTAGGTGTATTTGTTGGAACTATTGGGTTCTTCTTCGTATTGTTCTTATTATATGCTAGAACATTCCCTGTAATTGCTCAGGCAGAAGTAAAAACAATTATGAAATCTTCAGGACAACATTATAAACAATTAAGAGACGGAAAAAATGAGCACTAATAAAGTTATACACGCATTATATAATGATGATGATGTTTTAATGGATGCCGTTAAAACAGTAAAAGAAGCAAATCATCATATTGAAGAAGTTTTTACACCGTTTCCAGTTCACGGTTTAGATAAATTATTAGGATTGCCACATACGCGTTTAGCGATTTGTGCTTTCATATATGGATTACTAGGATTGTCTTTTGCAATTTGGATGACAAATTACATGATGATTGAAAACTGGCCCCAAGATATTGGAGGTAAACCTAGTTTTTCTTGGATTGTAAACATGCCTGCCTTTGTGCCGATTATGTTTGAATTAACAGTTTTCTTTGCAGCTCACTTAATGGTAATTACTTTTTACATGAGAAGTAGATTATGGCCTTTTAAAGAAGCTGAAAATCCAGATCCAAGAACTACAGATGATATTTTCTTAATGGAAATTCCTGTACATAATAATGAAGAAGAATTAACAGCTTTGTTAAATACTACAAATGCTGTTGAGATTAAAGTAATTGAAAAGCATTAATAACCATGAGTAGATTATTTAAAATTACAGCAGTTTTAGCAGTAGTAACATTAGTGTTTACTTCATGCGATAAAACACAACGTAACTTACAATACATGCCAGATATGTATGAGTCAGTTGCTGGAGAGCCTTACGCAAAAAGTGTAGTTTTTGCTGATGGTATTGAAGCTCAACAACCTGTAGCAGGTTCTATTTCTAGAGGTCACATTCCTTACGAATATCCTGATACAAATGAAGGTTATGAAGAAGCTAAACAAAACTTAAAATCTCCATTAACAGCAGCAGATTTAGATAGCGAAAACGCTAAGCAATTGTATACAATCTATTGTTCAGTTTGTCACGGTAAAAAAGGTGATGGACAAGGAGACTTAGTGAAAAGAGAAAAATTCTTAGGAATTCCTAACTACAAGGATAGAGATATTACTGAAGGAAGTATTTACCACGTAATTATGCATGGTAGAAACATGATGGGATCTCACGCTTCTCAATTAAATGAAAAAGAACGTTGGTTAATTGTTCAACACGTTCAAGAATTAAGAAACAACTTGTTAAAATAATTACCAAACACTTAGATAGATTATGTATCAATTTTCAAGTAAATTAAAAATATCAGCTATTGCTTTAATGGTAATAGGTTTAATAGGTATTATTATCGGATTTGTTTCTGCTCCAAGTACGGAAGCGGAAGTGGCAGAGATCTTAGCGCACCAAGAATCACATGGTGCTCATGGAAATACTCATGCAACTAAAGAAATAGCTCATCACGATGCACATGCAGAAGAAGCTTCTCATGATGCTCATCATGAAGTTGCAAAACACGATGCTCACGAAGCAGGTGCACATACAGAAGGACATAGCGACCATCACTTAGCACATGTACTACATCAATTACAAAACAGACCTTGGGCTGCATTTTATGTTGCTTTGTTCTTTTTTACTTTTGTAACAGTTGTTGTGTTTGCATTTTTAAACATTCAAAGAGTAGCGCAAGCAGGTTGGTCAATCGTATTATTTAGAGTTATGGAAGGAATTTCAGGATTCTTACCATATGTATCAGCAATTTTTATTGTATTCTTAGTTATTACAGCTTTCCATGGAAATCACTTATTTGTTTGGATGGCAGATGGAACAGTAGACCCAACATCAGCTAACTATGACGAATTAATTGCAAATAAATCAGCATGGTTAAATACTCCAAGATGGTTAATCTCAGGGATTATTTATTTAGTAGGTTGGAATGTATTCCGTTACTTAAACAGAAAGTATTCTTTACTACAAGATAATGCAGGAGACTTAGTTAACTATTACAAGAATTATAAAATTGGAGTTGCTTTCTTAGCATTCTTTATTTTTACAGAATCAATGTCTGTATGGGATTGGATTATGGGATTAGATCCACACTGGTTCTCTACACTATTCGGATGGTATGTATTAGCTACAGGATTAGTATCTGCTTTAACAGTTATTGCAATGGTAACAGTTTATTTAAAGTCTAAAGGATACTTAGAAGTTGTAAACAATAGTCATTTACATGATTTAGCTAAATTCATGTTTGGTTTCTCTATTTTCTGGTCATACTTATGGTTTGCTCAGTTTATGTTAATTTGGTATGCAGATATGCCAGAAGAAACTGTATACTTTGTACAACGTTTTGATGATTACAAATTATTGTTTTTAGGAATGATTCCTTTAAACTTTATTTTACCAGTATTGTTATTAGTTAATAGTGACTTTAAACGTATTCCTCAAATTGTTTTAGGAGTTGGTACCATTATATTAGTAGGACATTATATTGATGTTTTTGTAATGATTATGCCTGGAACTGTTGGTGATCAATGGGGATTCGGAATTACTGAAATTGCAAGTATCTTATTTTTCTTAGGATTATTTATATATGCAGTATTTACTACTTTAAGTAAAGCTCCATTAATTGCAAAAGGAAATCCTTTCTTACATGAAAGTGAACACTTCCATTATTAATATATATCATTACATTTGCAAAAAACTTAAAACAAAATTATGTTAGCTTTATTTTATTTTTTCGTAGCTGTTGCTTTTGCCATTGGTGTTTGGCAAGTAAATAAACTACTTACATACAGAGTTATTTTTAAAGAAATTAAAGACGGTAAAAAGATCATCACTTTCGAGAATGATGACAATCCCGTTGCAACAGAAAAAGACAATGACCTACAAGGTAAATTGTTCTTAATCTTTTTAATTGGTTTTTACCTTTTAATGGGATACTGTTTAATTTTCTTACAAGACATTATGTTACCTGATTCAGCTTCAGTAGAAGGGGAAGATTATGATAACTTATACAGAATTTCTTTCTGGTTAATTGGAATCGTTCAATTCATCACACAAGCTTTATTGTACTTCTTCTCTTACAAGTACAGAGGTATTAAAGGAAGAAAGGCAAGTTTCTTTGCAGATTCTCATAAGTTAGAATTAATTTGGACTACAATTCCTACAGTTGTTTTAGCGGTATTAATTTTATACGGACTATCTATTTGGAATGACGTAACTGATTTAGAAGGAGACGATGCTATTTTAGTAGAAGTTTATGCAAAACAATTTGCATGGGAAGCTAGATATGCTGGTAGAGATAATGAATTAGGGCGTGGAAACGTACGTAATATAGAAGGAGCTAATTCAATAGGTATTGATTTAACAGATGCTAAATCTGCTGATGATATTCCTGTACGTGAATTGCACTTACCAGTAGGTAAAAAAGTTGTTTTCAAGTTCCGTTCTCAAGATGTTTTACACTCAGCTTACATGCCTCACTTTAGAGCCCAAATGAACTGTGTTCCTGGTATGATTACTGAATTTGGATTTACTCCAAAATTTACTACCGAAGAAATGCGTCAACAAAAAGATGTTATTCGTAAAGTTGCTAGTGTAAACGCTGTAAGAACTGCAAATGGTGAAGAGCCATATGAGTTTGACTATTTGTTATTATGTAACAAAATTTGTGGTCCTTCTCACTACAACATGCAAATGAAAATTATTGTTGAATCAGAAAAAGATTACTTAATCTGGTTGAACCAACAAAAGACAGCAAAAGAATTATTTAAGTTATAAGATCTGTTTTTAGAATCACAAAAAGAAAAATTTATTATGTCAGAACATCATCATAAAGAAACTTTCGTTACTAAATATTTATTTAGTTTTGATCACAAAATGATTTCAAAACAGTTTTTAGTAACTGGTATGATCATGGGAGTAATTGGAGTTTTAATGTCTTTATTATTTAGACTTCAAATTGCTTGGCCAGAACAATCATTCTCTATTATTGAAGCTTTTTTACCTGAACGTTTCCAATCAGAAACAGGGGTAATGAAACCAGATATTTACTTAGCCTTAGTTACAATTCACGGTACTATTATGGTATTCTTTGTATTAACAGCAGGATTAAGTGGAACGTTTTCTAACTTATTAATTCCATTGCAAATTGGAGCACGTGATATGGCTTCTGGGTTTATGAACTGCTTATCTTATTGGTTGTTCTTTATATCTAGTGTTATTATGGTTGTATCATTATTTGTTCAAGCTGGACCAGCTTCTGCAGGATGGACAATTTACCCACCTTTATCTGCTTTGCCTCAAGCAATACCAGGTTCAGGAGCAGGAATGACATTATGGTTGGTATCTATGGCTATCTTCATTGCTTCTTCTTTAATAGGATCATTAAACTATATTGTTACGATTTTAAACTTAAGAACAAAAGGAATGAAAATGACAAGATTGCCATTAACAATGTGGGCATTCTTTATTACTGCAATTATTGGTGTAGTATCTTTCCCAGTATTATTTTCAGCAGCATTATTATTAATTTTCGATAGAAGTTTTGGAACATCTTTCTACTTGTCTGATATTTTTATTGGAGGAGAGGTATTAAACTACCAAGGAGGTTCACCTGTATTATTTGAACATTTATTTTGGTTCTTAGGTCACCCGGAGGTATATATTGTATTATTACCTGCATTAGGTTTAACTTCAGAAATTATATCTACAAACTCTCGTAAACCAATTTTTGGTTATAGAGCAATGATTGGTTCTATTATGGCAATTGCATTCTTATCTACAATTGTTTGGGGGCACCACATGTTTATTTCAGGAATGAATCCATTCTTAGGATCTGTATTTACATTTACAACGTTGTTAATTGCAATACCTTCTGCTGTAAAAGCTTTTAATTATATTACAACTTTATGGAAAGGTAATTTACAGTTTAACCCTGCAATGTTATTTTCTATTGGTTTAGTTTCTACTTTTATTACTGGAGGATTAACGGGAATTGTATTAGGAGATTCAGCTTTAGATATTAACGTTCACGATACTTACTTTGTAGTAGCTCACTTCCACTTAGTAATGGGTGTATCTGCAATTTATGGAATGTATGCTGGTATATATCACTGGTTCCCTAAAATGTATGGTAGAATGATGAACAAAACCTTAGGGTATGTACACTTCTGGATTACAGCTATTGCTGCATACGGAGTTTTCTTCCCAATGCACTTTATCGGATTGGCAGGTTTACCTCGTAGATATTACACAAACACAAACTTTCCATTATTCGATGATTTAGCAAACGTAAATCAAGTGATGACTATTTTCGCTATCATTGGAGGAATTGCACAGATTGTATTCTTAGTAAACTACTTTATGAGTATTTACAAGGGAAAAGTAGCAACGCAAAACCCATGGAGATCTAATACTTTAGAGTGGACTACACCAGTAGAGCACATTCATGGTAACTGGCCTGGAGAAATTCCAGAAGTACACCGTTGGCCATATGATTACAGTAAAGTTGATGAAAATGGAGAATACATTTTCGGAGAAGATTACATCATGCAAACTGTTCCTTTGAAAGCAGGAGAGCAAGAATCTTAAAATACATAAACATAAAAAAACTCGATTGGTTTCCCAATCGAGTTTTTTTATGTTTATTCTTAGCATTAAGCACTACATTATATATTGTTTTATCAAAATTATAAGTTGATTAATATCAGTATTTACAAAACCTATTTTGTTTTTCTATCACAATAAAGATGTGTATTTTTGCCAACAAACATAAAAATAGATATAGTATATGATTTCAGCAAACGAATATTTTGACGGAAATGTAAAGTCTTTAGGATACCAATCAGCAACAGGAAAATCTACATTAGGTGTAATGGAGGCTGGAGAGTATGAATTCGCTACATCATTACATGAAACAATGAATGTTGTAGAGGGGGAAATGTTAGTTAAGTTACCAGGATCAAGCGAATGGGTTACTTACAAAGCTGGAGAAGCGTATGAAATAGAAGCAAATGAAAAATTCGAAGTAAAAGTATCAGGACAAACTTCATATTTGTGTCAATATAAATAAGAAATAATCCTTTATATTAAAAAAGCAACCTTAGTTAAGGTTGCTTTTTTTGTTTTATTTAATTACTACTACTATGTTGAATTTCTCTAGGATTGTTATTCATTAGTATTATCTATTATTTATAGCTGAATAAAAGAAATGTTATTTTATCTAAAAGACCAATACTATTAGTTAGTATTGATAGATAATAATATAAATTTAACTTTTAACCTGCGTAAAACAAGGTAGTTAAGAAAAGTTGATAAAAAAGATAAAAAAAAGGTTAAAAAAGATAGTTGATAAAGGGAAAAGGTTGTGTATCTTTGCACCCGCAACAGCAACTAGGTAACTGGTTAGAGGAGCAAAAAAGTTCAGATACATTTAAGGGGTTTATTTCGGTTATTAGTTTAACAAATTTGGGGCAAAAAAGATTTAGAATTTATTTTAGATTTATTTGTTTTAGAAGAAATAAAGTTCTTATATTTGCATCCGCTTAGCGCAT
>NZ_JAATJG010000015.1 GCF_011927765.1 Wenyingzhuangia aestuarii | reverse complement strand
AAACACTTAACTAATGCGCTAAGCGGATGCAAATATAAGAACTTTATTTCTTCTAAAACAAATAAATCTAAAATAAATTCTAAATCTTTTTTGCCTCTAATTTGTTAAACTAATAACCGAAATAAATCCCCTAAATGTATCTGAACTTTTTTGCTCCACTAACTAGTTACCTAGTTGCTGTTGCGGGTGCAAAGATACACAACCTTCACCCTTTTTCAACTATCTTTTTTAACCTTTTTTTTATCTTTTTTATCAACTTCTCTTAACTGCCTTGTTTTACGTAGGTTAAAAGTTAAATTTATGCTTTAAAAAATACTATTCCTTGTTATATACAAACGCGTTAGGGATGGAGAGGCTTGTTTGAGCTCTTTTCTATAAGCTCTAAAAGGACTTTAGAGCTTATAGAAAAAGCGAGTAACGACAGCCCGGCCTGCAAGGAAACGCTAGAAAAAATATTTTTACAGGTTATTTAACTATATAATAGGATAAAGAAAACATGATGTATACATATATAGTATAGTATAGCCTTCTTGAAGAAACCTCATGATAGATTGTTAAATATGAATATGACTAATGTAAAAGCTAAAAATTTCCCAAAAGACTTTAAGTGGGGAGTTACAATATCTGCTTATCAGAATGAGGGGAAATGGAATACTTACGGCAAAGGAAAATCTATTTGGGATACATTTACAAATGAACCAGGGTTTAAAAAAGGAAATGGCAATGTAGCTACTAATTTTTACCATCATTATAAAGAGGATATTAAAAGAGCTAAAGATTTAAATTTAGATGTATTTAGGTTCTCTATATCTTGGGCTAGAATTTTGCCAAAAGGAACGGGTAGCATTAATCCGAAAGGTGTTCGATTTTATCATGATGTTATTAATACTTGTATAGAATTAGATATTGAACCCTGGGTAACACTATATCATTGGGATTTACCACAGACATTAGAAAACAAAGGAGGATGGACAAATAGAAATATTATTGATTGGTTTAGTGAGTATGTTGAATTTTGTACGAAAGAATATGGTAACAAAGTAAAAAAATGGATTGTACTTAATGAACCTATGAGTTTTGTAGGTTTGGGTTATTTTATGGGGATGCATGCTCCTGGCAAAAAGGGTATTCTTAATTTTTTACCTGCAGCACATCACACCACACTTTGTCAAGCTATTGGCGGAAGAATTGTACGAAAAAACGTTGAAAATGCTTTTGTTGGAACTACGTTTTCTTGTTCGGTTGTAAAACCAGTAAACAGATTGGTAAAACATAAACGAGCCGCAGAGAGAATAGATGCTTTGCTAAATAGGTTTTTTATAGAACCGGCTTTAGGCTTAGGCTACCCTACCGACTCCATACCTGGACTAAAACAAATTGAAAACTACTTTAAAGAAGGAGACAAAGAATTAATGCAATTTGATTTTGATTTTATTGGGGTACAGTATTATTTTAAAATTGTTGCCAAACACAGTTTACTACCTCCTCTTTTATTTGCTACTGAAATTCCAGCGACAAAACGAAACGTAAAAACAAACAACATGGGAATGGAAATTTACCCTAAAGGATTGTTAAAAATGTTGGAAAAGTTTAGTGCCTATGAAAACGTAAAAGACATATATATAACCGAATCTGGAGTGTGTTTTGACGACAAACTGAAAGATGAAAAAATTAAAGACAAAAACCGTATTAAATATCTTAAAAAAACTTTTTACTACACATTAATGGCTCTTGAAAAAAACAGTAAAGTAAAAGGTTATTTTGCCTGGACATTGGTAGATAATTTTGAATGGGCAGAAGGTATTAGTGCTCGCTTTGGATTGTATTATACCGATTTTGTGACTCAGAAACGATTTATTAAAAAATCTGGACTTTGGTTACAAAAGTTTTTGAGCAAACGATAACAATGTAATTGCTTTGAAGATGTTTATTCTTAAAAAACAAGACTCTATATTGAATTACTTTTTTTCTTTATGCTGATTTCTTAACCTGGTAATACTCGCATTTAGTTCAAATCCCAACAAAAGGATAATTGCATTTAACCAAATAAACAACATTAAAACTAATAAGGTTCCAATAGATCCATACAGTTCGTTGTACTTAGAAAACTTTACTACATAAATTCCGAAACCATAAAAAGTTAGCAATGACAAAACTGACGTTAAAACAGATCCTGCTGAAAAAAATCGGGTTTGTCTTCCTTCTGATGTTCCAAAATAATACAACATAGAAACAGTACAAAAGATTAGAAACATAAACAATAAATAACGTAAACTACTTAGCCATATTAATTCTTCGGACACCCACCCTTTTGCCGTTAGAAAATCTAATCCAAATTCAAAAAAAATAGTGGCCGCCACCGTTACAATCAACATAAAAGACATGGTTAACGATGTTCCCAATGAGATTAAATATTGTTTTACTACGTTTCTTATTTTTTTAACATGTACAGAATATTCAAACGCTGCAAAAACAGCATTTACTCCGTTGGTCATTAAAAAAATGGATACCAAAAAACCAAAAGAAAGCAATCCTCCGTATTTGTTATTCGCAATATCTGATAAGACAGAATCTACAGCATTAAATGTTTCGGGTGGTAGTAACTCAGAAATTAACAACATAAAATTTTCCTGAAATCCATCTATGGGGATATAAGGAATTAGCGTTAACATAAAAAGCATAAAGGGAAACAAAGCCATAAAGAAACTATAGGAAATTCCTCCAGCTCTAGAAGTTAATGCTCCTTTTAATATACCAATAAAGTACATTTCTAAAAGATCATACAAACTCATTCCTTCTAAACCAGGTACAGGAATTTTTTTACCCGTTCTTACAAACCAATTTACTACTGGAACTTCTTTTAACTCTTCTTCTACCGAATCGTTTTTAGATATATCTTTCGTTTCTTGCACTTTATACTTTATCAAAATTAATCAACAGCTTTTAGGCTTAAATCTAAATTGTAAACAGAATGAGTTAACGCTCCAGATGAAATATATTGTACGCCACACTCTGCATATTTTCTAAGTGTTTCTTCATTAATTCCTCCAGAAGATTCTGTTCCCGCTTTATTACCTATTAAAGCTACGGCTTTTTTTGTGTCCTCGTAATTAAAATTATCTATTAAAATTCTATGAATTCCATCAAACTGAATAATTTCTTCAATTTCTTTTAAATCACGAGCTTCTACAATAATTTTTAAATCTTTATTATTTGCTTTTAAATACTCTTTTGTTTGCTGAATAGCTTGTGAAACTCCTCCTGCAAAATCTATATGATTATCTTTTAACATAATCATATCATACAAAGCAAAACGATGATTTTCTCCCCCTCCTATTTTAACAGCCCATTTTTCTATGGCTCTAATACCTGGTGTGGTTTTACGAGTATCTAATATTTTAGTACTAGTTCCTTTTAATAAAGTTACATAAGATGCCGTTTTGGTTGCAATAGCACTCATGCGTTGCATAGCGTTTAACACCAAACGCTCTGCTTTTAAAATAGACAACGAACTTCCTGTTACATACAAAACAATATCTCCGTGCTTAACCTTTTCACCATCGTTAATTAAAACTTCTACTTTTAAATTTGCATCTACATAAGCAAAAACTTTTAAAGCAAAATCTACTCCAGCAATTACACCTTCATCTTTTACCAATAACTTGGCTTTTCCTTGAGCTGTGTCTGGAATACATGCCAAAGAAGAATGATCACCATCTCCCACATCTTCTCTAATAGCATTCGAAATAATTAAATCAATTTCTTTATCAAACTGTTCTTGACTTATCATCTATTTTAATTTTAAGGCAAATATAAGCTTCTAGGATGAAAATAAAACTTGATTAGCCATCTAAATATTAGAACATAAAATGCGAAAAAACAGTTTTGAATACATTTTCTGTCAGTAGGAATAAAGAATAGTACTTATAATTTTATAAGAAAAAATTCAAAAATCTATGACTACTGAAGAAATTGCCGAAAGACTTGTTAGTTTATGCCGTAGAGGACAAAACGCTTTGGCACAAGTTGAGCTTTATGATGATGACATAGAGAGTATTGAATCTCAAAGTTCTAGATACCGAAAAACAAAAGGAATTAAAAAAGTACAACGCAAAACCGCTATGTTTTTTGAGTTGGCACAAAAAATTCATCATTACAGTATCTCCGATCCATTGGTTGTAGATAATTACATCTGTTTTAAAATGTCTATTGATGTTACTGTAAGGGGCTTAGGTAGAGTTCAGCTAGATGAACTTTGTGTATACCACGTAAAAGATGAAAAAATCATCAAAGAAGAATTTTATTACACACCTTCTTCCTTAGACCAAAGCACATAATCAATCGTTCTTAGTACCTTTGTGTTTTATTGAAAATAGAACACATGAAAATTCGTCTTTTAGCAATTGGTAAAACTGATGACAAAAATTTGCTTCAGTTAATTGAAAACTATCAAAACAGACTAAAACATTATATTAAGTTTGAACTGGATATTATTCCAGACATTAAGAATGTTAAAAACCTTTCTGAGAGTCAACAAAAAGAAAAAGAAGGAGAATTAATTCTAAAAAAACTACAACCTACTGATGTACTTATCCTTTTAGATGAAAAAGGAAAAGACTTTAGATCTGTGGGATTTGCTGATTATTTACAAAAAAAGATGAATGCCGGTATTAAAGAACTGGTATTTGTAATTGGAGGTCCTTATGGTTTTTCTGACACAGTATACAAAGCTGCCAAAGGAAAAATTTCTTTATCTAAAATGACTTTCTCTCACCAAATGATTCGTTTATTTATGGTAGAACAAATCTATAGAGGATTTACCATTCTTAAAAACGAACCTTATCATCACGAATAAACATAATTATTCCCTAGTTTTATCCTTAAAAAACCAATTATGAAAATAGTTTTTGCCACTCATAATCCCAACAAATTAAAAGAAGTTGCTGCCTTATTACCTAATATTGATCTTTTGTCTTTAACAGACATTGGTTGCACAGAAGAAATTCCTGAAACAGCTGATACTTTAGAAGGAAATGCCCAAATAAAAGCCAATCATGTTACCGAAAAATACGGATATCCTTGTTTTGCAGATGATACTGGTTTATTAGTAACTGCTTTAAACGGAGAACCTGGAGTATATTCTGCTAGATATGCAGGTGAAGATGGAAATGCAGAAAAAAACATGGATTTACTTTTAACAAATCTTAAAGGGAAATCTGACAGAAGTGCTTATTTTAAAACCATTATTTGCTTGAACCTAAACAATCAGCAACATTTATTTGAAGGTGTGTGTGACGGAGAAATCTTAAAAGAAAGACAAGGCTTAGAAGGTTTTGGATACGACCCTATTTTTAAACCCAAAGGATTTGATAGTTCTTTTGCAGAAATGAGTTTGGCTGCCAAAGGAAAAATTAGTCACAGAGGTTTGGCAGTTCAGAAACTAATTGAATTTTTACAAAAAATATAACGTGCATTCAACGCAAAAAAAATATTATTCTTCTTTTAGCTTTTTAGCACTGTTATTAATAACTCTTGTATTTATTAATATTAGCACAGGTAGTTTGTCTATTCCTTTTAAAGAAATTTGGAATGCTTTATTCCAGTCTTCTAAAGTTGATGAAAGCTATCAATACATTATTACCAATTACAGATTGCCCAAAAGTATTACAAGTATTTTAACAGGAATTGGTTTAGGAATTAGTGGTTTGTTAATGCAAACCTATTTTAGAAATCCTTTGGCCGGACCTTTTGTATTAGGAATTAGTTCGGGTGCTAGTCTTGGTGTAGCTTTGTTAATTATGGGAGGAAGTTTTTTAGGAATCTTACCTTATATGAATGGCTTGTCTATTCCTATAGCATCTAGTCTTGGAGCTTTTTTAGTGTTAAGCGTTGTAATGATTACTGCCCGAAATATAAGAAACACCATGTCTATTTTAATTATTGGGTTGATGTTTGGTAGTTTTACTTCGGCAATTATTAGCATTCTGTCTTACTTTAGTTCTGCTTCGGAATTACAACAATATATTTTTTGGAGTTTTGGAAGTTTAAGCAACTTACAGTGGAATGAGATTTACTTACTCTGTTCTTTAATCTTTATAAGTTGTCTAAGCTTATTAACTATAATAAAGCCTTTAGATGCTTTACTATTGGGAGAAAACTATGCAAAAAGCTTAGGGATTTCTTTAAAAAAAACACAAAACACAGTTTTTATTATTACTAGTTTGTTAACAGGAAGCATTACCGCTTTTGTAGGACCTATTGCTTTTATAGGTTTAGCAATTCCACACATTACCAAATTAGTCTTTAAAACATCTAATCACAAAACCTTATTACCTGCTGTAGCTATTATTGGTGCCATTGTAATGTTAATTTGTGACACTTTATCTCATATTTCTTTAGGAAACAAAAACTTACCTATCAACGCAATTACTTCTTTATTTGGTGCACCTGTAGTTATCTGGTTGTTGGTTTCTAAATCTAAAAAAACAGCCTAATGAATACTACTGTTTTAAGTGTAGAAAATCTATCAATAGGATATCAATCTTCCAAAAAGCAACATGTCATCTGTAAGGACATTCATTTTGATCTTTACAAAGGAGAGTTAATTTGTCTACTAGGAAGAAATGGTTCTGGAAAATCAACCCTTTTAAAAACAATAGGAAACATGCTTCCTGCTTTACAAGGAACTATCAAAATTAACAATATTGATTACTCTAAATTAAGTTCACTAGACTTTGCTAAAAATATAGCGGTAGTACTTACAGAAAGTTTACCCGAAAATTCTTTATCCGTTTTTGAAACCATTGCCCTAGGTAGACAACCTTATACTAATTGGTTAGGAAAAATTACAGAAAAAGACGAGCAAATTGTTTTAAATGCTATGGGGTTAACAGATACGATTGACTTAAAAAATCGTTTAGTCAATCAATTGAGTGATGGACAATTGCAACGAGTTATGATTGCAAGAGCTTTGGCACAGGACACCCCCATTATTTTGTTAGATGAACCTACCTCCCATTTAGACATTCATCATAAAATAAATATTTTTAAGATTTTAGGAAAGATTAGTCAAGAAACACAGAAAACTATTTTAATTTCTACACACGAAATTAACTTAGCCTTAAAAAATGCACATCGTCTTTTAATTATTAACAACGCTACTTTTGAAATAGGAAAAGCCATAGAAGATAATATTCAGAAAAACTTAGCTTGTGTATTTAATTCTGATGATATTACTTATGATACAAATAGTAATCAATTTTTGTTTTAAGAAACTAGAAATATATAATTCAAAAAAATCCCTTAAGAATTTCTTAAGGGATTTTTTATGTAATTAAAATTTCTTAAAATTAAGCCGCATTTTCTTTTTTAATTAAGTTCAATGCAGAACCTTCTTTATACCAAGCAATTTGACTTGCATTATAAGTGTGATTTAACTTAATACTATCTACAGATCCATCTGTATGCTTAATATCTAACGTTAATGGTTTTCCCGGAGTAAAATCAGCTAAATCAGTAAAAGTGAATACATCATCTTCTTGAATTAATTCATAATCTGCTTCGTTAGCAAACGTTAATCCTAACATTCCTTGTTTTTTCAAGTTTGTTTCGTGAATACGTGCAAAAGATTTTACTATTACAGCTGCAACTCCTAAGTGACGAGGCTCCATAGCAGCATGCTCTCTAGAAGAACCTTCTCCGTAATTATGATCACCAATAACAATAGAAGGAACACCCGCAGCTTTGTAGGCTCTTGCAGTAGCAGGCACAGGACCATACTCACCCGTTAATTGATTCTTAACGGTATCTGTTTTTTGGTTGAATGCATTTACAGCACCAATTAAACAGTTATTAGAAATATTATCTAAATGCCCACGGAAACGCAACCAAGGTCCAGCCATAGAAATATGGTCAGTTGTACACTTTCCAAACGCTTTGATTAATAATTTAGCCTCTTTAATATCAGAACCTAAGGGCTGAAAAGGCTCTAACAATTGTAATCTTTCAGATTCAGAAGAAACGGATATCTCAATACCTGATCCATCTGCTACCGGAGCTTGAAATCCTGCATCTTCTACAGCAAATCCTTTTGTTGGTAATTCATCTCCTGTTGGTTCATCAAACATAACCTCTTCTCCTTTATCATTTAATAAAGTATCCTTTGTAGGATCAAAATCTAAACGACCTGAAATGGCAATAGCTGCCACCAATTCTGGAGAAGTTACAAATGCATGTGTATTTGGGTTTCCATCAGCACGTTTGGCAAAATTTCTGTTAAACGAGTGAACAATAGAATTTTTAGGTGCATTTTTAGGATCGGAATAACGAGCCCACTGACCAATACAAGGACCACAAGCATTGGTAAATATAGTTGCTCCTAACTTTTCAAAAGTTTCTAATAATCCATCTCTAGCCGCTGTATAACGCACTTGCTCAGAACCTGGATTAATTCCAAACTCAGCTTTTACTTTAATTCCTTTGTCAACTGCTTGTTGTGCAATAGATGCAGCTCTAGACAAATCTTCGTAAGAAGAATTGGTACAAGAACCTATCAATCCCCATTCTACATCTAATGGCCACCCTTCTGCTTCGGCTTTTGCTCTTACGTCTGCACCTGCTTCAGAAGCTAAATCTGGTGAAAAAGGTCCGTTGATGTGTGGTTTTAATTCATCTAAATTGATTTCAATAACTTGATCAAAATATTTTTCTGGATTTGCATATACTTCATCATCTCCTGTTAAATAAGAAGCAACCTTATTTGCTGCATCTGCAACATCAGCTCTATCGGTAGCTCGTAAGTAACGATCCATAGAATCATCGTATCCAAAAGTAGATGTGGTCGCTCCAATTTCGGCACCCATATTACAAATAGTTCCTTTTCCTGTTGCTGATAAGTTTTTAGCACCTTCTCCAAAATATTCTACAATAGCACCTGTTCCACCTTTTACCGTTAAAATACCTGCTACTTTTAAAATCACATCTTTAGATGCTGTCCATCCAGATAATTTACCTGTTAATTTTACACCTATTAATTTTGGGAATTTTAGCTCCCAAGCCATCCCTGCCATTACATCTACAGCATCGGCACCTCCAACTCCAATAGCTACCATTCCTAACCCTCCTGCATTTACAGTGTGAGAATCGGTACCAATCATCATTCCTCCTGGAAACGCATAATTTTCTAAAACTACTTGGTGAATAATACCGGCTCCTGGTTTCCAAAATCCGATTCCATATTTATTAGATACAGAAGACAAAAAGTCAAACACCTCTGCACTAGTTTTATTTGCAAATTGCAAATCTTTAGCAGCTCCTTCTTTTGCCTGAATCAAGTGATCACAGTGTACTGTTGTTGGAACAGCTACTTTATTTTTACCTGCTTGCATAAATTGCAACAATGCCATTTGTGCAGTTGCATCTTGACACGCAATTCTATCGGGTGCAAAATCTACATAATCTACTCCTCTTTTAAATGCCGTAGTAGCATTTCCCTCCCAAAGATGGTTGTACAAAATTTTCTCTGCTAATGTTAACGGTTTTCCTACAATGTCTCTTGCAGTGTCTACTCGTTCGGTCATACGAGCATAAACCTCTTTAATCATCTCTATATCAAATGCCATAAGATTTATTTTTTTATTGTTTGCTTTCCTAGTAAATATACAAAATATAGACTGCTTATTAAAAATGATTTTCTCACCTTAAATTGTTTAAAATCAACAAAAAGACCGTAATTATTTAGTAAGAAATTTCTCAAACATGATAACAAAAAAAAGCCCGAGTCTCAGACTCGGGCTTTAAAATATATAACTAAGAAATAGATACTTATTTAATCAACTGCTTTAAAGAAGGGGTAAATTTAGTTAAAACAATACCTTCTACCGCAGCTTCGTATTCTGCCATTGTAGGGGTTCTACCTAAAACCGTAGACAATACAACTACCGGAGTAGATGATAATAATGATTCTCCTTTTTTCTCACCTGAATCTTTTACAACTCTACCTTGGAATAAACGAGTAGAAGTAGCCATTACCGTATCTCCTGGTTCTGCTTTTTCTTGGTTACCCATACATAAGTTACATCCTGGACGTTCTAAATACAACATGTTTTCGTATTTAGTACGAGCTGCTGCCTTAGGATCGTTATCATCAAACTCAAAACCTGAGTATTTTGTTAACACATCCCAATCACCTTCTGCCTTTAACTCATCTACAATATTATAAGTAGGAGGAGCTACCACTAATGGTGCTTTGAATTCAACTTTTCCATTTTGAGCTTCGATGTTTTTTAACATTTGAGCTAAAATTTTCATATCTCCTTTGTGAACCATACAAGAACCAATAAACCCTAAGTCTACAGTTTTTGTTCCACCATAGTAAGATAATGGTCTAATAGTATCGTGAGTATAACGTTTAGAAACATCATCATTATTTACATCTGGATCGGCAATCATTGGTTCTGCAACCTCATCTAAATCAATCACAACTTCTGCGTGATATTTAGCGTTTGCATCAGGTCTTAAAGCTGGTTTTTTTCCAGATTTAATTTCAGTAATTCTCTTATCTGCTTTTTCAATTAATCCTTGTAAAACATTTAAGTGATTGTCCATTCCTTTGTCAATCATAATTTGGATTCTACCTTTTGCAATCTCTAAAGATTCAATTAAAGTAGCATCCTCAGAAATACAGATCGAAGCTTTTGCTTTCATTTCTGCAGTCCAATCTGTAAATGTAAATGCTTGATCGGCAGTTAATGTTCCTAAGTGAACCTCTATGATTCTACCTTGGAATACGTTTTCTCCACCAAATTGCTTTAACATTTGTTGTTGTGTAGCATGTACAACATCACGGAAATCCATAAAAGATTTCATTTGTCCTTTAAAAGTAACTTTTACAGACTGAGGAATTGGCATTGTAGCCTCTCCTGTAGCCAATGCCAAAGCAACGGTTCCAGAATCTGCTCCAAAAGCAACACCTTTAGACATACGTGTGTGAGAATCTCCACCAATAATAATATCCCAATCACTTACAGTTAAATCATTTAATACCTTGTGAATAACATCTGTCATTGCAGGATATTCCCCTTTAGGATCACGAGCTGTAATTAATCCGAAGTCATTCATAAACTTCATCAATCTTGGAATGTTAGCTTTAGACTTATCATCCCAAACAGAAGCTGTATGACATCCTGATTGGTAACCTCCATCAACAATTGGAGAAATTACTTTTGCAGCCATGGCTTCTAATTCTTGAGAAGTCATTAAACCTGTAGTATCTTGAGAACCTACAATGTTTACTTCTACACGAACATCAGAACCTGCATGTAAAGTTTTCCCTGGAGTATTACCTACTGCGTTTTTATTGAATATTTTTTCTACTGCTGTTAATCCTTGTCCTTCTACAGAAATTTCTTTAGATGGAGCATAAACAAGAGGTACATCAATCCCTAAAGTTTTTGCAGCAAATGTTTGAATTTTTTTACCAAATACGATTGCATATGAACCTCCAGCTTTAATAAACTCAACTTTTTGAGGAGTTAAAGCGGCTGAAATATCCATGACAGCTTCACCGTCTTTGTATAATTTCTTTTCTTTAGTATTGATTGTTAAAACAGTACCTGTAGCAACTGAATATTTTTCTTCTAAAACAGGTTCTCCATCTGCATCACGAACTGTGTTTCCTTCTGCATCAGTTTTCTTTACCCAGTTTTTAAGATCAATTCCAATACCTCCTGTAACACCTACAGTGGTTAAGAAAATTGGAGAAATACCATTGGTTCCAGCAATTACCGGAGCAATATTAATAAACGGAACATAAGGGCTTGCTTGAATCCCTGTCCATAATGCCACATTGTTTACACCTGACATTCTAGAAGATCCAACTCCCATAGTTCCTTTTTCTGCTACTAACATTACACGCTTATCTGGGTGTTGTTCTTTTAAAGCAGAAAGTTCTTTTTGCATGTCTTTGTTGTGCTCAAAAATACATTGACCGTGTAATTCACGATCTGATCTTGAGTGAGCATCAGCACCTGGTGACAATAAATCTGTAGAAATATCTCCTACACCAGCAATGTAAGTAACAATTTCTATTTCTTCTTCTACCTCTGGTAACTTTGTAAAGAATTCAGCTTGTGCATAACTCTCTAAAAGTTCTTTAGCAATTTCGTTTCCACCTTTAAAAGCTTCCGCTAAACGGTTTGTATCAGCATCGTAAAGATATACTTGTGTTTTAAGAACCTTAGCAGCTTCTTTAGCTACAGAAATATCGTTTCCTAAAGCAAGATCTAACAATACCTCAATAGAAGGTCCACCTTTCATATGTGATAATAATTCAAAAGCAAAAGCAGGAGTAATTTCTTTTACTACCGATTTACCAAGAATAATATCTTTTAAGAATTGTGCTTTTACACCTGCTGCACTTGTAGTACCAGGTATAACATTGTAAATAAAGAAATTAAGAGAATCTTCTCTATACTCGTTATCTAAATCTTTAATTTGCTCAATAATTTGGCTTAATAATTCAGCACTTTCAATTGGCAACGGGTTTAATCCCTGATCTTTTCGTCCTTCGATTTCCTTGATGTAATCGTTATAAATATTCATACGATTTATTATAGTTTATTTAATTGTTCTATTTTGGTTGGGCAATATACAAAATAACAATACCATATTAAAAACAGTATTCACTTGTTTTAACCAAACGATTGATTTTTAACAAATTCTCGAATTCTTATATATTTTACCACACAAAACCATATGGAAGTGGGGTTTAAAACGTAAATTCTAAATATTATAAAACTTTAAGAGGTGTTTTTGTTGAATTTTTCACAACAAAAAAGAGTGAAATTAAAAAAAAAGTAGGCCGATAAGCCGAGTTCTGTACCTTAAACAAGTTTAAGGTTCTTATCATTTATCTAGAATTGCTGTTGCCAACAATCTCTATCTGTCTACCCCTTGGAATTGAGCGAACGACTCTTACCTATAAATAGGGCTCCAATATACATGACATTGCACCGCATAGAGTTTACCTGGTTTCACTACAGCCGAACTGTACTTGCTTTCTGTTGCACTTGTCCTCTCCTAAAATAAATTAAGATGACGGATGTTATCCGCTATGCTGTTCTATGGTGATCGGACTTTCCTCTCCGTTTACACGCAGCGATAAGATGGCCTACTTTTTAATGAACTTTTAATCTTTAAAATAAAAAACCCACCTAGTAAACCAGGTGGGAAAAATTGCTATGAAAAAGAAAAAGTGTGTTATAAATAACACAACGGTTCAAAGATATATAGTTTGTTTGTTATGACAAAATAAAAAATCTTTTTTTTTCATTTATTCTTCATTTCTTAACATTTGTAATGTTAAGAAAACATATCTTTAACCTTTTCAAAAAATGATTTATCTGATTTTGTTGGGTTTGGCTTAAAGTTATCGTCCTCTAAATTAGACTGAAAGAACTTAACTTGATCTTTATTTAACTCTTGTGGAGTCCAAATATTAACATGTACCATTAAATCACCAGATCCATATCTTTCTATACTAGGTAATCCTTTTCCTTTTAATCTTAATATTTTACCAGACTGTGTACCTGCTTCAATTTTAATTTTAACTTTTCCAGAAACGGTTTCTATTTCTTTACTTACTCCTAAAACTGCTTCTGGGAAGCTTACATATAGGTCGTAATGTAAATTAACACCTTCTCTTTTTAATGTTTCGTGAGGAATTTCCTCTATCAACACTAACAAATCACCAGCTACAGAATTATTTCCTGGAGCTTCGTTTCCTTTTCCTGAAACTTTTAACTGTACTCCATCTGTAACTCCAGCAGGAATATTAATAGTTACTGTTTCTTCTTCTACCACCAATCCTTGTGCATCTGCTCCAGATGGTTTGTTTTTAAGAGATTCTCCTGCACCTCCACACGTATTACAAGTAGCTGCTGTTTGCATTCTACCTAAAATAGTATTCGTTACTTGCATTACTTGTCCTGCCCCATTACAAGTTGTACAAGTAGAGTAGGTAACTCCTTTGGCTTGCTTTTTTCTACGAACTTTGATTTTTTTATCAACTCCGTTGGCAATTTCTTCTAAGGTTAGTTTTACACGTATACGCATGTTGGTACCCTTTACCATAGCTCTACGTCCACCACCACGTTGTCCGCCACCAAAACCTCCAAAGCCTCCGCCTCCAAAGATGTCTCCAAACTGGCTAAAGATATCATCCATATCCATACCACCAAATCCGCCTCTACCACCACCTTGACCTCCTTCAAAGGCTTGGTGTCCGTATTGATCGTATCTAGCTTTTTTGTTCTCATCACTAAGAACTTCGTATGCTTCTGCAGCTAGTTTAAATTTTTCTTCAGCTTCTTTATCTCCTGGATTTTTATCTGGGTGATATTTTACTGCCATTTTACGATATCCTTTCTTAATCTCTGCAGCGGTTGCTCCTTTAGAGATACCTAATACTTCGTAAAAATCTTGTTTTGCCATATTTTCTCAATTAAAAATTAGCAATGAACAACTAACTCTAAATAGCTAATTGTTCATTGTTAATTGAACATTGTTAATTATTCTTGTTTATGATTGACCGATAACTACTTTAGGGAAACGAATAATAGTATCTCCTAATTTGTATCCTTTCTCAATCACATCAATTACTTTTCCTTTTAAGTCTTCTGTTGGAGCTGGTATTTGTGTAATTGCTTCTTGTGTATCTGCATCAAAAGCATCACCTTGGTTTACTTCTACCAACGTTAATCCTTTTTGCTCTAAAGTTTTTACCAACTTGTCTTGAATTAAAGCAACTCCTTTAATCAATTCTTCATCTTCACTTTTGGCAATTTCTACCATTCCTCTGTCAAAATCGTCTACAACAGGTAATAATGACACGATAATATCTTTACCAGCAGTTTTAAACAACTCCATACGTTCTTTAGAAGTACGTTTTTTGTAGTTCTCAAACTCTGCAAATAAACGCAAATACTTATCCTTTTCTGCTTGAATTAATGCATCTGCAGATGGCTCTTCCTTTACCTCTTCTTTTGCTTCGTTTTCAGCTGTTTCAACAGTCTCTTCTACTTGCTCAGCAGTTACTTGTTCTTCTACTGCCTTTTCTTCTTGTTGAATATCTTCTTTCTTACTCATGGTAACTAATTATCAATAATGTTTGTACTTGCTATGGCAAAAGATTTGCCAATTGTATAAAAATGTCAAATTGACATCTTTTTTAAGCGTTGCAAAAGTACAACTTTATTTAAATATTAGAATAGTGAGCAAGGTTGATAACAAATCTGTTTTTAATGTAGAATTTTAAAGAGCAATTCCTTTAACAAATCTCCATCAGAAATGTGTGCTGCTCCTACCCCTTTGCTTTTTACATCGGCTTCTCGTAACAAAGCTATTACCTGAGAAACTTTACGCATTGGATAGTTTTTAGCAGCAATAACATAATCATCTACAAAGTAAGGATTGACACGCAATGCTCTAGCAACACTTCCTTTTGATTTGTCTTTTAAACCATGATACATTAACAGCTGCGTAAAATACCCGTTAATTAATGAAATAGTCATAACCAATGGATTGTTCTTTGGGTTTTCAGAAAAATAGTTGATGATTTGATTACACTTTAAAATTTCTTTTTTCCCAATAGCTTTTCGCAATTCAAAAACATTGTAATCTTTACTAATTCCAATATTTTCTTCTATATGTTTGGGTGTAATGATGCTTTGCTGTGGTAAAATTAACATCAACTTATCTAATTCATTGCTAATTTTACTCAAATTAGTTCCTAAAAACTCTACCAACATTTGAGATGCTTTAGGTTCTATCTGGTATTTTTTTCCTTTTAAAACTCCAGCAATCCAATCTCCAACCTGATTATCGTATAATTTTTTAGATTCTAAAACTACTCCTGTTTTAGTAATAGTTTTAATTAACTTTTTACGCTTGTCTAAACTTTTGTACTTGTAACAAAGCACCAAAACAGTACTTTCTAAAGGATTTTCTGCATAGGTTGCTAAATTCTCTATAGTACGAGATAAGTCTTGAGCTTCTTTAACAATTACAACCGTTTTTTCGGACATCATAGGATACTGTTTTGCTTGACCAACAATATCATCAATGGTTACATCTCTTCCGTAAACAATGGTTTGATTGAATCCTTTTTCGTCTTCTGTTAAAATAGTATCTTCTATATAATCAGCTATTTTATCAATATAATATGGCTCTTCCCCCATTAAAAAATAAATAGGTTTTATATTTCCATTTTTTATATCGGTAACCAACTGTTTTACTTCTACCATTTTTACTGTAATTGTGTCTAAATTGCTAGGAAAGTTTGTTTATTTTTGAGCATGCAAAAATTAAATCTTCCAGATGTTGAATTAAAAATCAAAAGTAAAGAAAATAAGCTGTTTATTTTTGACCCTTTTAGAAAAAAAGACATTCTGTTAACCCCAGAAGAATGGGTAAGACAACACTTTGCTAACTATTTGGTATATCACAAAAATTACCCAGCCTCTTTAACGGTTTTAGAGAGAGAACTCCTTTTAAACAACACTAAAAAAAGAACAGATATTGTAATTTACAATACTTTAGGAACTCCCGAAATTATTGTAGAATGCAAGGCTATGGATGTTAAAATTACCCAAAAGACCTTTGATCAGATTGCGAGGTATAATTTAAAATTAAATGCTACCTATTTAATTGTCACAAACGGATTAGAGCATTACTTTTGTCAAATGGATTTTGAAAAGCAACAATATGTATTTTTAAAAGACATCCCTAATTACAACCATTCATGAAGATTGCCATTGTTATTTTAAACTGGAACGGAAAAGAACTGCTAGAACAATTTTTACCCTCTGTAGTTGCTTATAGTTCTGAAGCTAAAATTTATGTTGCAGATAATGCTTCTAGCGATACTTCGGTGGCTTATGTTCAAGAAAAATTTCCTGAAGTTACTATTCTTAAAAATCCTAAAAACGAAGGTTATGCCAAAGGCTACAATCTTGCTTTACAACAAGTAGATGCTGATGTGATAGGATTGTTAAATTCAGATATTGAAGTAACTCCTAATTGGTTAAATCCTATTATTTCTTACTACCAGAACAACAAAAACGCTAGTATTGTTCAACCTAAAATACTAGACTACAAAAACAAAAACTTATTTGAATACGCAGGAGCTGGTGGTGGTTATATAGATAAGTATGGTTATGCTTATTGCCGAGGAAGGATTTTTGATAGTATTGAAGAAGATAGAAATCAATACCGTTCTGCATCTGTTTTTTGGGCAACGGGAGCGTGTTTGTTTATTAAAAACAAAGATTTTAAACTTCTAAATGGATTTGATGAAGATTTTTTTGCGCATTACGAAGAAATAGATTTGTGTTGGAGAGCGCAAAACAAAGGTTTAAAAATTCATTATGTTGCCTTTAGTACCGTGTATCATGTTGGTGGAGCAACTTTAAAAAACTCCAATCCTTATAAAACTTATTTAAACTTTAGAAACTCATTATTTACCTTAGTTAAAAACCTACCAAGCAATAAATTGTTTTCTGTTATTTTTGTGCGAATGCTATTAGATGGGGTTGCTGGAGTTCAGTTTTTACTTAAAGGTAAACCAAAACATCTTTGGAGTATTTTAAAAGCTCATGGTTCTTTTTACCTAAACCTTTTTAAAATGTATCAAAAAAGAGATGCACATCAAAAAACAAATTATTACACAAAAAAAAGTATTGTTTGGAGTTATTTTATAAACAAAGAACACACTGTATAAAACCTTAAATATATGTCTAACGAATTAAAAAGAATTAATAAATATTTAAGCGAAATTGGTTATTGCTCTCGTAGAGGTGCCGATAAATTAATTGACGAAGGTAGAGTAACCATTAATGGTAAAGTTCCAGAAATGGGTACTAAAATTTCGGATAAAGACGAAGTACGTGTAGATGGTACATTAGTTACAACTCCTACCGAAGATCATATTTACATTGCTTTTAACAAACCTGTTGGAATTGTTTGTACTACAGATCAAGAGCGAGAAAAAAACAACATCATCGATTATATTAAACATCCAAAAAGAATTTTTCCTATTGGTAGATTAGACAAACCAAGTGAAGGATTGATTTTTTTAACAAGTGATGGAGATATTGTCAATAAAATTTTAAGAGCCAACAACAATCATCAGAAAGAATATTTGGTGAGAGTTAGAAAACCTATTACTCAAGAATTTTTAACTAAAATGGCAAACGGAGTTCCAATTTTAGGAACCGTTACCAAAAAATGCAAATTAGAACAAGTAAATACTTATGAGTTTAAAATTACTTTAACACAAGGTTTAAATAGACAAATTCGTAGAATGTGTGAATACCTTGATTACGATGTTACTTACCTAAAGCGTATTAGAATTATGAATATTTATTTAGATATGCCTGTAGGACAATGGAGAGATTTAACCAAAGAAGAATTAAAAGAGTTAAATAAATTAACTTCCGATTCTAAAAAACATTTTGAATAAAAAAAAAGCAGCTCTTAAAGAGCTGCTTTTTTTATGAATTTATAGAACTGTTGCTTTCCTAGTACGCTTTCTAAGTTTTAACAACCTATCGGCATAATACTCTTGTAACTCTGTTAAATACTCTTTAGGATTTGAATAACTAGTTAAAACCACATAGGTGTATCGTTCTTGTAGCTGACCTAATTCCTCTTGTAAACGCTGTTTTTGCTCTTGCAAGCTTATTACGGTAGCTACCTGAACCGCTGAAGAAATTGTGATTTTTGATAAATCTTTTTGTGAAGTAATTTCTGCGTGAATTTGTTCCAACTCTGCTAAACTACCTTCTTTATAAATCTGAATTAATTGGGTTGTAATTTCTGTAGCCAACAATTCCTCTTCCTGATTTTTAGAAAATCGATCTGGATGTACATACAGCATAGCTTGTCTGTACAAACTTTTTTTACTTTGATGGATTTGCTTTTCTTCTACCGTTAAAGCCTTAGAAACAGATGGTAAAACACTAGGCTCTTTATAATTTTTTCCTTTCTTTTTTTGAGAAAGTCTTTTCTCCTTTTTTGCTTTCTGAATCTTTTTATAAAGAACTGTTAGCTCTTGAACCTCTATAATATTATCTTCAAGTTCAGACCTAAGAAAGTCTTCAAATTCATCAATTTCCAATTGGGTTTGATGAATTTGTTTTTTTAGTTGATTGATTTCTATTTGAAGACTGTGAAATAGAAAATCCTCTTCTACACTTAATTGATTTTTAGTAGACACAATATTTATAGAATATCTAAACTTCCTTTTCCTTCACGTATAACTTCAGGAGCTCCATCACTTAAATCAATAACAGTAGAAGCTACATTGTCTCCATAACCACCATCAATAACTAAGTCTACAATATCATCCCACTTTTCGTAAATCAATTCAGGATCTGTTGTGTATTCAATCACCTCATCGTCATCATGAATAGAAGTAGATACAATAGGATTTCCTAACATGGCAACAATATCTCTTGTAATATTGTTGTCTGGAATTCTAATTCCTACCGTTTTCCTTTTTTTAAAACCTTTAGGTAAGTTGTTAATGGCAGGCAACACAAAAGTGTAAGGTCCTGGCAAAGCTCTTTTTAAGATTTTAAACGTACTGTTATCAATAGATTTTACGTAATCAGATAGGTGACTTAAATCGTTACACACAAAAGAAAAGGTGTTTTTTTCTAATTTAATCCCCTTTATTTTAGCCACTCTTTCCATGGCTTTGGTATTGGTAATATCGCAACCTAAAGCGTACACTGTATCCGATGGATAGATAATGACTCCTCCATTTCTTAACACCTCAACAACTTTTAAGATTTCTCTTTCGTTGGGGTTATCCGGATAAATTTTAATAAATTTTGCCATAATCAGGTAATTTAATCGTTGGTCTAAAAATTCAATAGTTTGGGTAACTATTCAGAATATTTTTCCATTTCTTCGTCGTAAAAAGCAGATGCTTCTTCTATATATTGTGCTACTTGTGTAGACAATTCTTCTTCATCAGATCCTTCTAAATCATCCCACAATTCTATTTCATCATCCTTTAAATTAATGATAAATCTTGGGAAATCTGTGTGAATCACAAAAATATCTTCATCACACGCTGTGTTATCTGCTAATAAAAACCTAGGTAATTCCATGTTTTTTGTATTTATTTATTTTCTGACAAAAGTAATCTTTTTGTTAGATGTTGAAACCTTATATATAATAATATCGATGCAACGGTTAATCCTACCAATAAACCAATCCAAATTCCAAAAGTTCCTAAGTCTGTTAAAATTCCTAAATAGTAACAAACAGGAAAACCTATAACCCAATAAGAAATAAAGACCAACCACATAGGCACCACCATATCTTGCAAACCTCTTAAAGCCCCCAAAACTACAACTTGTATTCCATCAGATATTTGAAACAATCCTGCAATAATTAGCAATTTGGCTGCAATGTCTACTACTTCTTTATCATCAATATAAATCCAAGGTAAGTAGGTTCTTAAAGCCATAAAACCAATAGCAGCTATAATGGCAATAATAATCATTAACAATATGGTAGAAATGGCAATTCTTTTTAGGTTGATGTAATCTTTTAACCCTTTTTGATTTCCAACTCTAATAGTAGCTGTAACCCCCATTCCGGTAGCTACCATAAAAGTCATAGTAGATAAATTTAAAGCTATTTGATTAGCCGCCTGTTCTTGCGTTCCTAACATTCCTGCCAACAACACTCCTGATGCAAAAATTCCTATTTCGAAAAACATTTGCAAAGCAGCAGGATACCCTAATTTAATAATTTTTAATACGCGTTCTTTTTCAATTTTCCACCAAGAAATGGCCATATTATAAGGCTTAAATTCTTTCTTTTTGCTGATGAAATACAACAACACAAAAATCATTAAAATACGCGATACCAAAGTACCGTATGCGGCTCCACTAATTCCCAATGCCGGAGCCCCCAGTTTTCCGTAGATTAACATATAATTTAAAAGAATGTTGATAGAATTGGCTCCCAAAATAGCAATCATGGCATATTTGGTTTGACTCAATCCATCCGTAAACTGTTTGATAGCCTGAAAAATTAACAAAGGCACCATGGAATACGCTATAATCTTATAATATGGTAAAGCCAAAGCTACCACCTCAACAGGTTGATCGATCATAGAAAGCACAGGCTCTATCAATAATAAAATACCCGCTAGTACCACACCTATAATAGTTAGCAACACCACTCCGTGTTGGTAATCTTTTTTTCCTTCTATATAATTCTTAGCACTGTCCGACTCTGCAATTAAAGGAGTAATGGCAAAAGAAAAACCAATTCCCAATCCCATTAAAATAAAAAAAATAGAATTGGCTAAAGAAACAGCTGCCAAAGCAGGAGCTCCTAGTTCCCCAACCATAATATTATCGGCAAAACCTACCAATACATTTCCTAACTGTCCTAACATTACAGGAACAGCAATGCTTATATTGGTTTTAAATTCTGATGTGTATTGCTTTAAATTCATGGGAGGTTGCAAAATAAATTTGCGCAAAGATACAAACTTAGTGATGCAGATGAACCACCCAATGTAAAGAAGTATTTCTTAAGTTTTGGTTAATTTAAAAACCACTTTAGGCTATTTTAGTTCCGTTTTCTACCCTTCTTTCTGGCTGTAATAAGGTAACCTCTCCAGGATTTCCTAATCCTCCCAAAATTAAACACTCGCTCATAATATTGGCAATTTGTTTGGCAGGAAAATTTACAACAGCTACCACTTGCTTGCCTATTAAATTTTCTGGCTGATATAGTTTTGTTATTTGTGCCGATGTTTTTTTAAGTCCCAACACTCCAAAATCTACAACTAATTTATAAGCAGGATTTCTAGCTTCTTTAAAAACCTCAGCACTTACCACAGTACCAACTCTCATATCTATTTTGGAAAAGTCTCCCCAAGTTATTTCTTCCATACTATTCTGTTTTATACACTCTTTTTAATTCTAAAAGATTGGTAGCATTTGTAGTTAATCCTTTTACATTGTTATGTTTAAAACGAACCACTTCATCATAAAACAAAGGAACTACAGGAATATCTGCCATAATAATGCTATCCATTTGTTTGTAAATTTTTATACGCTCCTTTTTATCGGTAATAGCCAAAGAGTGTTCGTAAAGCTCATCAAAAACAGGATTGCTGTAATGGGTGTAATTGGGACCTTGTGGAGCAAAGTTTTTACTGTAAAACAAAGATAAAAAGTTTTCTCCATCCGGATAATCTGCAATCCACCCTACTCTAAACGTAGGTAATTTTCCATTGGCCTTTAACTGTCTTAGCACAGGTGATGGCAACACTTCTAATTTTACAGCAAGACCAACTCCTTGTAATTCTCTCTGAATAAATTCAAACAAATCAGTATAACTAGAAACTGTGGTTATTTTTATTGTTGGATTGTGATCGCCCGTTTCTTGTTTGTATTTTTCTATCAGTTGTTTGGCTTTTTCTGGATGGTAAGTGTTTAGTGCTCCTTTATAATGCGATGGCAATCCTTTAGGAATAAATCCTGTAGCTGGAGTTCCAATATTGTTTCTTAAATATCGTAACATTTTAGCCCTATCAAAACCTAAACTTATTGCTTTTCTGATGTAGGGATGATTGTCTACCGTTTCTCCATCCATTAAAAATGCAATATACTCCACAATTAAATAAGGAGCTTTGTCAATAGCTAATTTGTTTTTGTACTTAGGTAATAAATCTCCTACTGGTGATAATAGTTCATCTTTATAAGAGGTATGCAAGTCGTACAACACATCGGAATTTCCTTGAATAAATTGTAAAAATTCTGTTTGCTTATCTGCAAAAAAAGTAACTGCAATGGCTTCTAAATACGGAAGTTGTTTCCCTTTTTCGTCTTTTTCAAAATACAAAGGATTTTTACGAAATACCAATTTTGTATTTTCTACCCACATTTTAAACTGAAAAGGTCCTGTTCCTACCGGGTTAGATCTAAATTCTGTTCCATAAAACTCAATAGCTTCTTTAGGAACTACCGAGCAATATTGCATAGATAATAAGCCTAAAAAAGGAGGAAAAGCTTTGTGCAATTCCATTCTAAAAACAGAATCGTTCAAAGCCTTAAAACTTTTAACGTTTTGCATGACCCATCTTCCAGAAGAGGCCACTTTAGGATCTAACAAACGTCCAATACTATATTCAAAATCATGAGCGGTAACTGTTCTGGTACTATCTTTCCCAAATACTGCGTTTTTATGAAAGTAAACATCGTTTCTTAAAGTAAAGTCATACACTTTATTGTCTTTAGAAATGTTCCACTTTTTAGCAATACTAGGCACTACATTTAGTTCATCATCAAAAGAAACCAAACCATTATATAGCTGATTTGTTGCCCAAACAATGGGTTCGTTTTTAGCAAAAGCCGGATCTAAGGTGGTAATATTATCTTTTTCGTTGTACCTAAAAACTTGCGAAGTCTTGTATTTACTGGTTTTATCTTTACAAGCTATCAATACAAACAACAAGCACAAAAAAGAAAGTATATTTTTAATCATTGGGTTAATTTACTACAAATGAATTTATTACAATTTTTAAACCACAAAAATCAAACATCCTTAAACAAGTACATATCGTTAAAAAACCCTACCTTTGTGCCCCGTAAATTTACAAGAATGAGTGCGCAAAAAAAAGTAGCTTTTTACACATTAGGGTGTAAACTTAATTTTTCTGAAACTTCTACCATTGCACGTAACTTTCAAGACGAAGGTTTTACACGTGTAGATTTTGAGGAACAGGCTGATATTTATGTAATTAACACCTGTTCTGTGACAGACAACGCAGACAAACGTTTTAAAACCATTGTAAAAAATGCGTTAAAGAAAAACGAAAATGCTTTTTTAATTGCTGTGGGATGTTATGCACAATTAAAACCCGAAGAATTGGCAGCCGTTAACGGTGTAGATTTGGTTTTAGGGGCTACCGAAAAATTTAAAGTTACTGATTACATTAACGATTTGTCTAAAAACGATTTGGGAGAAGTACATTCTTGCGAAATTGAAGAGGCTGATTTTTATGTAGGTTCTTACTCTATTGGAGACAGAACTCGTGCTTTCTTAAAAGTACAAGATGGTTGCGATTACAAATGTACTTATTGCACCATCCCTTTGGCTCGTGGAATTTCTAGAAGCGATACTTTGGAAAATGTTTTACAAAATGCCAAAGAAATTTCGGAACGTGGTATTAAAGAAATTGTACTTACGGGGGTAAATATTGGAGATTACGGTAAAGGTGAATTTGGTAACAAAAAACACGAACATACTTTTTACGAATTGGTACAAGCTCTAGACAAAGTTGAGGGTATTCACCGTTTAAGAATTTCTTCTATTGAGCCTAACTTGTTAAAAGATGAAATAATTAAATTTGTAAGTACTTCTAATAGTTTTGTACCTCACTTTCACATTCCCTTGCAAAGTGGTAGCGATGAAGTTTTGAAAAAAATGAAACGTAGGTATATGAGTGATTTGTATGTAAACAGAGTTACTCGTATTAAAGAAACTATGCCTAATGCTTGTATTGGGGTTGATGTAATTGTTGGTTTTCCTGGAGAAACCGATGAATTATTTTTAGAAACCTACAATTTCTTAAATCAACTAGATATTTCTTACTTACACGTTTTCACCTATTCTGAACGTGACAATACGGAAGCAGCAAACATGGAGGGTGTAGTTCCCAAAAATGTAAGAGCCAAACGTAGTAAAATGTTACGTGGTTTGTCTGTTAAAAAACGTAGAGCTTTTTACGAAAGTCAATTAGGGACTACACATACGGTTTTGTTCGAAAGTGAAAACAAAGAAGGTTACATTCACGGATTTACAGAAAACTATGTAAAAGTAAAAACTCCTTGGAATCCTAAATTGGTAAATGAATTGCATGAAATAACGTTAACTAAAATAGATGAAGATGGTTCGGTTCGTTTTGATTGGGTGCATCAACCTACAGAAAAAACCGTAAATTTGAGTGAATTGATTTAAGATCCAATTGAAAAAACATCTCTATTTTATTCCAGGAATGTCTGCAAGTTCAAAAATTTTTGAACGCATTCAATTACCCAAAGATATCTATCAAATTCATTTATTGGAATGGATACAACCTTTGCATAAAAACGAATCTTTAGAAAGTTATATCGATCGAATTTCTGTTTTTGTTAAAGAACCCAATCCTATTTTTATAGGAGTTTCTTTTGGTGGAATTATTGCTCAAGAATTAGCTAAAAAATTTAAGAGTCCCAAAGTCATTATTATTTCTAGCATCAAACATCATAATGAAGTAAGTCCTTTTTTACAATTCGTAAGAAAAACCAACTTTCACAAATTGTATCCTGTTTCGCTAATCAACTTCTTAGAAAAAACAAGCTATTATTTTGCCTACAAAAAATTCAAAAGAACTTTAATTTCTTATCGAATTTATATGCCTTTAAGAAATAAAACATACACCCAATGGGCTATACAATCTTTCTTACATTGGAAACAAAATCAAACTATAGAAGTTTTGCATTTGCACGGAAATAAAGACATAATGCTCCCTTTAAAATACATTAAAAACGCAAAAGTAATCCAAGGAGGAACTCATGTGATGATTTTGACTAAAACTTCTACAATTCAGTCTGAAATTACTAAGTATTTGGCTTGATTTTTGTTAATTTAATAGAAACAATACTTTATGAAAAAACACATTTCTTGGATACTACCTATTATAACTATTTGTGCCATAATTCCTTTTTTAATTAAGGCGGTTCCCTCTACCAAAAAGACAGGAGAAACCTATATTATTAAGGCTATTAAAACACCTGTTGGATTAGATTTTGCAGAAGAAAGTGTACCCCTCCATAAATACGATGTAAAAGAAAGAGTAGATAGAGAGTTTTTAGTAAACACCTATTGGCAATCTAACGGATTGTTATTAATTAAAAGGGCTCATAAATACTTCCCTATCATAGAACCTATTCTAGCAAAAAACAACATTCCTGATGATTTTAAATATTTGGCAGTTATAGAAAGTGGATTGCAAAATGTAACCTCTCCTGCCGGTGCAAAAGGGTTTTGGCAATTAATGCCTACAACAGCTAGAGAATATGGTTTAGAGGTAAATGATAATGTAGATGAACGTTATCATTTAGAAAAAGCGACAGAAGCAGCTTGTCAATATTTATTAAAAGCTAAAGAAGAATTTGGTACTTGGACAGAAGCGGCTGCAGCTTATAATGTTGGAATGAACGGTTTGTCTAGAAGAATGAAAGAACAACAAGTTAGTTCTTATTACGATGTACTTTTACCTGATGAAACCGCCAGATATTTACCTAGAATTATTGCTATTAAAGAAATTTTAAGCAAACCTTATGATTATGGGTTTGTTTACGAAAAAAACGATTTGTATTTATTGCCTAAATACAGAACCGTAAAACTAGATTCCGTAATACATAACATTGCTGGTTTTGCCAAAAACTTTAACACCAATTACAAAGAGCTAAAACTTCTGAATCCTTGGCTTAGAGAAAACAAACTAAACAATAGCACTAGAACAGAATATAAAATTAAAATTCCTGTAAAACAATAACACTAAAAACCCTTTGCTTACCGCAAAGGGTTTTTAAGTATCTTTAAAATCTAAATAGACTAGTACTAAAGCCAAAGTTAGATTTAAATGAAAAGAGAATTAGTAAATTACATTTCGAGTCACATGGACTTGCCAGAAAAACTTGAAAAGATTGTTCTTGATAGTTCTAACATAAAAAAATATAAAAAAGGAACGCTAATCTTAAAAGAAGATACAATTGCTAACGAAAGTTTCTTTGTGTTAAAAGGTTGCTTAAGATCCTATCTACTTAAAGATGGTGATGAAAAAACAATTGAATTCTATACGGAAGGACAACCTGTAGTTCCTAAAAATTATGGCAAAAAAATTCCCACAGAACAATATTTAGAATGTGTAGAAGAAACCATTGTAAATGTAAATTCTCCTGAGCATGAAGCGGAAATGTTTCAAAAACATCCAGAGTTTGAATCTGTTTGTAGAATTCTTGGAGAAATTATTCTAGAAAAACAACAAGAGCTATTTGTGAACTATAAAATGGCTACCCCAGAAGATCGTTACACGCATTTAAGAAATACCAGACCCGATTTATTACAAAGAGTTCCTCAATACCAAATAGCAAGTTACTTAGGGCTTACTCCACAATCTTTAAGTAGAATTAGAAAAAGACTGGTAGATAAATAACCTAAAAAACAGATTCTTTATTACCTTAAGTGAATGAATCTTTCCTCACACTCAATTTATTTTTGTTCTCATATTAAATTCTATTTTTATGAAAAACAAAAACATTATTCTCGCATTTCTTTTTTTTAGCACTTTGCACGTATCAGCACAATACCATAAACAAGACCTTAACTACAAAGAATGTTTTGTTGGAAGTACCTTTGCTATGTTAGGAAACTTATTTCCCGATGAAAAGCCAGATTTTATACAGCTCAACATTGGTTATCGTATAACCGAAAAAGATGTTGTTTCTATAGAACTTAAGACTTGGAAATACCATCAACCTTTAGGCCTTCCATATGGTGACTCTTTTGAAGATCCCAATGAAAACTTTCCAGGTTATATTCGTGAAAAAGGATTTGCTTTGGCTTACCAACATTTTTGGTGGAAAGGATTGTATACCGGAGTTCATGTAATGAGTGCTTGGCAATCTTTTGTAAATACCGAAGGAACTAAAATAGACAAAGGTTTTCAAATATTTAACACCTATAGATTAGGTTATCATGTTAAACTTTTTAAAAACAGTTTTTTTATAGAACCTTCCATAGCTATAACACACAGACCATACCACACCCAAATGTCCAATTCTTTTAAAGCACAAGACCGTAAATATTCTAAATTCTTTTTTGGAGAACCTGAATTGCATTTTGGTTATAATTTTTAAAACTAAACCTATGAAAACACAAAACAAACTATCAACCTTATGGATTATAGTAATGATGAATTTACTGTTTGCCGATGTTTTATCTATTATGGTAGAGCTTGTCAATAAAAATACACTTGATGATATTCTAGGAGAAGTAACCTCTACCATGGCAATTGCAGCCGTTCTTACCAACATTCCCATTTTAATGATTTATTTTTCTAAATCTTTAAGCTTTTCTATAAACCGTAAGTTGAATATGATTGCAGGTTTTATAACCATCATTTTTGTGATTGGAGGAGGAAGTTTACTCCCCCACTATTTAATTTGTGCTAGTATTGAGGTAATTGCATTGCTAATCATTATAAAAATTGCTTGGACATGGAAAAACAATCCTAACCCAGAACAAATAGATTCGTAGCCCTAAAACAGCTATAAATGTTAATTAATGATTATATTTAGTACTGAAAAATAAACACTATGATTCAGATAGAAAACCTACACAAATCTTACAAAGTAGGGAATGATTCTTTACACGTACTAAAGGGAATTAATCTTCATGTTAAAGAAGGTGAGTTTATTTCTATTATGGGTTCCTCTGGTTCTGGAAAATCTACTTTTTTAAATATTATTGGTTTGTTAGATACTCATGATGAGGGACTTTACAAATTAAACAATGAAATCATAAAAGATTTAAACGAAACCAAGGCTGCATTATTAAGAAATCACTTTATCGGATTTATTTTTCAATCTTTTAATTTAATCTCCTACAAAACAGCGGTAGAAAATGTTGCGCTACCTTTGTATTACAAAGGAGGATACAACAAAAAAGAACGTCAAAAAATAGCCTTAGAATATTTAGACAAAGTGGGCTTAAAACCTTGGGCCACTCACCTACCTAACGAATTATCTGGAGGTCAAAAACAACGTGTTGCCATTGCTAGAGCTTTGGTTACACAACCTAAAATTATTTTAGCTGATGAGCCTACAGGTGCACTAGATTCTGTAACAACGCAAACAACAATGGAGTTGTTAAAAAACATCAATAAAGAAGGGATGACGGTTGTTATTATTACACACGAGGAAGATGTTGCTTTACAAACCAATAGAATTATTAGGTTAAAAGACGGTGTAATTATGAGCGATGATGCTGTAAAATCTAATGTAAACGTATAAAAATATGTTTGACAGAGATTTATGGTCCGAAATTTTCCAAAGCATTCGTAAAAACAAATTAAGAAGTATCCTTTCTGGTTTTACCATTACTTTTGCCATTCTAATATTCACGCTACTATTTGGAATTTCAAACGGACTCCAAAATACATTTTCTAGTTTTTTTGTAAACAACACTCCAAACGCAATTCATATTTATTCTGGTAAAACTTCTATTCCTTACAAAGGAAAAAAATCAGGAAGAAAAATACATTTAAGCAACAAAGAAACTAAAGCAATTAAAGATATTAATGGAAACAAAGTTGACTACTTATCTTCTAAAATCAATAAGAATTTTAATGTTAGTTATCAGCATCACAAAAACAACTATGCTATAAATGCAGTCTTACCCGATGATCAATTTATTGATACCTATAAATTAAGTGAAGGTCGTTTTATAAACATTAGCGACATTCATCAAAACAAAAAAACAGCTGTTATAGGACAATTGGTTAAAAACGATTTGTTTAAAACCAAAAATGCCATTGGAAAATACATCAACCTACAAGGCATTAATTTTAAGGTTGTGGGAGTCTTTAGCAAAGAAGGAGATGACAATGCCGAAAGAATCATTTACATTCCATTAAGTACAGCCCAAACCTTATATGCTAATAACGATTATGTCAATCAAATATCTTTAACCTACAATAAAAACATGAGCTACCCAGAGGTAGTTGCTTTTAGCGAATCGTTACAGACTCAATTAAAAGAATTACTGGTTATTTCTCCAAACGATCAAAGTGCAATTAGGGTACGAAACGTTGCAGAATCTGTTAAAAAAACCAACATGATGATGATGGTTTTAACTGTATTAATCTTTTTTATTGGCTTTGGAACTCTAATTGCTGGAATTGTAGGAATTAGCAACATTATGATTTATGTGGTTAGTGAACGTACAAAAGAGTTAGGGGTTAGAAAAGTACTAGGGGCTTCTCCAAAATCTATTGTAGCGTTAATCTTATTAGAATCTATCACCATTACCTCTATTGCGGGTTATGCTGGAATTTTAATAGGTCTTGGCTCCGTAAAATTAATAGGAAACAGTTTAGAAAAATATTTTATTACAGATCCAAGTGTAGATACTTCTATTATTATAGGAGCTATGATTACCTTGGTTATTTCTGGTTGTATAGCAGGTTATGTGCCTGCCAAAAGGGCTTCTAGAATAAAACCCATTGTAGCACTAAGAGACGAATAACATATGAAGTTTTTATTTGAAAGAGATACCTGGCAGGAAATATACGAGAGTGTTCGCAAAAACAAAATGCGAACCTTTATTACGGTTATTGGAGTTACTTGGGGAATTTTCTTGTTAGTTACGCTATTAGGGTGTGCAAGAGGAATGGAAAATTCTTTTAACAGATTGTTTGGAGATTTTGCCACCAATAGTGTTTTTATTTGGGGACAGTCCACAGAAAAAGCTTTTCAAGGTTTTCAAAAAGGAAAAAGAGTACTCTTAAATTTAAACGATGTTGAAAGCATTAAAAAAGAAATTAACGGAATTGAATTTGTAGTTCCTAGAAATAGAAGAAACGGTACCATTATTAGAAATTTTCAATCGGGAGATTTTACTATTAATGGAGATTTTCCGGTGCTAGATAAAGTGCAGAAAAAAAATCTTACCCTAGGTAGATTCATCAACCAAACAGATATTACAGAAAAGAGAAAAGTAATTGTTATTTCCGAGGAAATTTATAAACAATATTTTGATAAAAAAGAAAACCCTATAGGAGAAAACTTAGAACTCAATCAGATAAATTTTATTGTAATTGGAGTTTTTAAAAACGGGAATATTGGAATGACTTCAGATATTCACATTCCATTTACAACCTTTCAACAAATTTACAATACCGGTCAGGATATTGGAATGATGATGGTGACAGGTAAAAGTGATAGCGATATTAAACAAGTAGAAATAGACACCAAACTACTACTTAAAAACCTACACAACATTCATCCAGAAGATACACGTGCTATTGGTGGTTTTAACCTTGGAAAAGAATTTGAAAAAATGAATGGTTTCTTAACCGGAATGCAATTTTTAACCTGGTTTGTAGGAATTGCAACACTAATTGCTGGAGTATTTGCTATTGGAAATATTTTATTAATCACGGTTAAAGAACGTACCAAAGAAATTGGAATAAGAAGAGCTATTGGAGCAACCCCATTAATGATTAAAAGACAAATAATACTAGAAGCTGTAACGCTTGCCTTAGTTGCTGGTTTTCTGGGAATTTTTGGAGGAGGATTGGTCTTAATTGTTATTGATAAAATATGGGGACAAGGAGAAGATGCAGTTTTGGTAAATCCATCTGTATCCATTCCTATTATATTTATATCCGTAGGAATTTTAGTGATTTTAGGAACCCTAATAGGATTAATACCTGCAACCAAAGCCACGCAAGTAAACCCAATAGAAGCATTAAACAGTTAACAAAAGAAATTACATACATACAAAGCCATGAAAAAAACAATCAGAATCATCATCATTCTAGTCTTACTAGGAATTTTCGGTTTCGTTATTAAATATTTTATAGATAAGAATAGTAAATCTGCCGTAGAATTTAAAACAGAAACTCCTTTTATCACCACTATCGAAAAAAAATCGGTAGCTACAGGAACCGTTATTCCAGAAGATGAAGTGGAAATTAAACCTCAAATATCTGGAATTATTGAACAAATTTTTGTGGAAGAAGGGAAGTATGTTAAAGAAGGAGATTTAATTGCTAAAATTAAAGTTGTTCCCAACGAGCAGTCTTTAAACAGTGCCAATGGTAGAGTTATAAACGCCAAACTTAGTTTAGAAAACATGACCAAAGAATACAACCGAAACAAACAGTTATTTGACAAAGGAATTATTGCTACTCAAGAATTTAATACTGCTGAACTACAATACAATCAAGCTAAGCAAGATTTAGAAAACGCAAAAAAAGACTATCAAATTATAAAGTTAGGATCTGCAAACGGATCTTCGTCTGCAAACACCAATATTAGAGCAACCATTTCTGGAACTATTTTAGAAATTCCCGTAAAACAAGGAGATCAAGTAATAGAAAGTAACAACTTTAACGCAGGTACTACTATTGCTTTTATTGCCGATTTAAAGAAAATGATTTTTGAAGGAAAAGTTGATGAAGCCGAAGTAGGAAAATTAAAAGAAAACACCACACTAGAAGTTACTATTGGTGCTATTGACACTCAAAAATTTAAGGCCAACTTAACTTTTATTGCTCCAAAAGGAATAGATGAACAAGGTGCTGTGTTATTTAAAATAAAAGCTAGTTTAGACTTATCAGATAATGTAAATATTAGAGCAGGGTACAGTGCCAATGCAGCCTTAATTTTAGACAAAAAAGAAAATATTTTAGCCGTAAAAGAATCTTTAATTCAATACGATAGAAAAACAGAAAAACCTTACTTAGAAATAGAAACCGAAAATCAAGTATTTGAACGTAAAGATGTAGTTCTAGGAATTTCTGATGGAATTAATGTAGAAATTACAGAAGGCATTTCTAAGGATGATAAAATTAAAGTTTGGAATCAGGTAACTGGAAAAGAGTCTGACTATTCTAAAAAGAAAAAATAAGCACATGAAAACAAAATTATTACTCACCCTTATTCTATGTACTTGTCTTAGTAACGCTCAAACCAAAAAATGGACGTTAAAGGAATGTGTGGCTTATGCTTTGGAAAACAACATTACCATTCAAAAATCTGAACTAGAAATAGAAGCTGCTAAAATTGATGTATCAACCTCAAAAGGAAACTTTTTACCAAATTTAAATGCCAATGTCAATCATTCTTGGAGAACAGGTTTAAACACAGACCCTATTACCAATACAAACGTAGTTGCCACCACACAAAGCACTGGGTTTGGTCTAAGTTCTAATATTACTTTGTATGATGGAATGAGAAACATAAAACAGCTACATAAATCCAACTTAAACTTGTTATCTAAACAATATCAGTTAGATGATATGAAGGATAATATTTCTCTAAATGTATGCAATGCTTTTCTACAAATTTTATTCAACAAAGAATCTCTTAAAGCCTTAAAAATTCAACAAGAACTAAGCGTTAAAGAAGTGGAAAGAACCAAAGAATTGGTAAAAGCTGGTAGAAAACCTAAAGGAGATATTTTAGAAATAGAAGCAACACTGGCCGATCAAGAAAAGGCTATTGTAAACATGGAAAACAATATTCTAATTTCTAAACTAAGTTTATTTAATTTATTGGTACTAAAAGATTTTGATGCTTTTGATATTGCTGATGACACTTACGAATTAATTCCTACAGACATTACCTCTAACAGTCCACAAGCTATTTACAAACAATCTTTAACGGTAAGAAACGACATCAAACTATCGGAAGTTGCGATTGAAATTGCAGAAAATGATATAAAAATTTCCAAAGGAGCATATCAACCAACCCTAAGCGGTTCCTATGGTTTTAATACAAGTTACTTTACATCAGAATTATTTAATTCTCCTGATTTTAAAACTCAAATAGACAGCAACAAAGGACATTCTTTTGGATTGAGTTTAAGCATCCCTATTTTTAATAGATTTCAAACAAAAAATGCAGTTAAAAAATCTAGACTACAATTAGAACAAGCACAACTAAATTTAAAACAAACTCAGTTTGATTTAAGAGATAAAGTATACCAAGCTTTTAATGATACCAAAGGAGCTTTAAAAACCTATGAAGCAAGCATAAAGGCTTTAGAGGCCAGAACGCTTGCTTATGACTATGCAACCGAAAAATTTAATGTAGGGGCTTTGGATTCATTTACGTTTAACCAAAGTAAAACCAGTTATATAAATGCCGAAACAGATGTAATTAAGGCTAAATATGATTATATTTTTAAACTTAAAGTATTAGAATTTTATTTTGGAGTTCCTATCAATTTATAACTCATTTTCTATACAAAACAACAAAGCCTAGCAGTACTGCTAGGCTTTGTTGTTATTCACTGTATTTACTTTTAAACAGCTCTAGACTTTTTTGTTTTTAAGAGCAACAAGGTAAAGCCAACCCCTATTAAGGCTAACACTGCTCCTAATAAAGACGGATATTTATAACCAAATCCAAAGGTTAAAATAACTCCTCCTAAAAATGCTCCTAATGAATTCCCTACATTAAATGCTGCTTGCGTAACTCCAGCTGCAACCATTTCTGCTTTTCCCGCTGTTTTTATCATTAAAATCTGAATAGGAGCACCTAAAGCTAAAAAGCAAGCACCTCCTGTAAAACATAAAATCAAAGCAATAATTGAATATTGTGCGAATAAAAACATCAATAATAAATTAACACTAATAGCTACAAACAAAACAATACAAGATTTTATAGGAGATATTTTATCTGCCAATCTACCACCTATAATATTTCCTACAAACATTCCTAAACCTACAAGCATCATTACTCCCATTAAATAGTTTTCAGAAACACCTGCTACTTTAGTCATTAAAGGAGCTATATAACTTAACCATGCAAAACCACCTCCTGTACCAATAGCGGTCATTAAAGTAATAATCCAAGCTTCTTTAGTTTTAAAAAAAGACAATTCTCCTTTAATATCGGTTTGTTTTCTAATCGGTAAATTAGGCAACCAAAAGAATAACGAAAGTAAAGTCATCAATCCTATAAAGGCAACAATACCAAGGGTAATTCTCCAAGAAAATGCCTGACCTAAAAAAGTTCCTAAAGGCACCATTACTAAATTAGCAATAGTTAAACCCGCAAACATCATTGATATATTTTTGGCTTCTTCTCCTTTTTTAGCCAATCTACTAGCAACAATAGAACCCACACCAAAAAAAGCTCCATGTGGCAATCCCGATAAAAATCGGAAAATATACATAAACGTAGTGTTAGGACTTAAAGCGCTTAATAAGTTAAAAAGGGTAAACAAAATCATTAAGCCTATTAATATATTCTTAGACGAAAATCGTCCAGAAAGGAATACAATTAACGGAGCTCCAATAACCACTCCCAATGCGTATAAGGATATAAATCCACCTGCTTCTGAAATGGTAATGTTAAAATATTCTGAAATAGTTGGCAACAAACCCATCATTACAAACTCTGTTGTACCAATAGACAAGCCTCCTAAAGCCAAGGGTAATAATTCCTTTTTCATAAATAAATCCTAGTGTTAGTTTAAACTTTAAACGATGCAAATGTACATTCATTTTAATAGCTACTACTAAGGATTTTTACTTTTTAAAACGAACTAAACAATAGTTTATAGTAGATTTAAAACATTAAAACTACTAGCAAGTAATTAGCTAGATACTAGTACTTTTTTTAGCGTAGATTTCCCTTGACTTACTACTTTAACCAAATAAACTCCTGTTGGTAAAAATGGAGTGCTTACTGTATTTTGTTTTAATTCTTGTTGATGAAACACTACTTTTCCAGACATATTAGTAATTAAAACACTACTCTTTGCAGGAGCTAAAACACGTATTTGTTTATTTTCTGAATGGATTTGAACTCCCTCTAAAACGGTTTTATTCACCGATAAAGAATTCGATTTTTGAACTGTAATTTCATCAAAATAAATTTTACTCCCTGCACTAGGAGTTGCTTTTAAACCTGTCATTACAAAAGAAAACCAATTGGTTTCTATAGCTTCGGCAGATGTAAGTTTACTAGTTGCCTCAACTTGTACCCATTGATTTTTAGCTAGGGTTGTAAAATCAAAATTAACTTGAGGCTTTGCAGCTTGACTATCTAAAGAAAGTTTAACACCACTTGGGGTATCTCCTTCTAAATATACCCACATTTTCACATCATAATCCGCTACTTCTGTAGTAAATTCATGTTCTTTATTAGTGTTTGTTCTCCACGTTTGCAACTTTGGATTGCTTCCTGCTGTAGCAACCAAATCACACTTCATACTATACGTTCCTTCTTTAGCTCTTTCAGATGTTTGAGTAAATCCTGCATTCTGTGTCCACGCATCTACAATATTCCCTGCCACAGTAACATCATGTCCTCCACTAGACCAAAACACATTGGTGTTTTCAAAACCATAAGGACTTTTAGGTACAATACTTTGTGTTAACGCAGAATCCGTAAGTTCTACAAATAACATTTCATAAGGTTCCAATACCTGAGTGGTATCTATAGCAACTCCTTTTAACAAATCAAGCATCTCTGTTTGTCCTTGTACATTCTTTAATGCAATAGATACATTAGCATTTGTATTTCCTAAATTTACAATAGACAAAACCGTATTTCCTTTGTTATTTTTTACGGTTTTCCAAACACAAGTTTTTATACTATTTTCATTTGTTTCTGTTACCGTAATCTCTGGCAAACTATTCTTTGAATCCAAAATAGTAAAAGCTTTTGTTTTATAATCTGACAATGATGAAGCGGTAAGTAACATTCCACCATTATTGGTGTTTAAAGGAGTAATTGCAGATTCTCCATATTCATTTTTTGTCAAACTAATTGCATCTGTAATAATAGTTCCTCCGTTGTCTAAATAGTTTTGTAAAGCAGTTTGTTCTTTTGGAGTGATGTACTCATTATTATGAACTAAAACTACATCCCATAAAGAATTGTCTTGATTGGTAAGAACATCTTTAGTTACAAACCCAAGAGAAACTCCATCAAAATGTAATTTTTCGTACAAATGAAATAAATCATCCATATGCTCTGCTTTGTTAATTGCAGAAGTTTTAGAATAAAATATACGGATTGGTTTTCTTTGTCTTTGCATTTTCATGATGATATCTGAATGTGCATTTAAATCTAACATGGTTAAAGCTACCTCATTGGTAACTCTAGGTTGATGATTGTTAGATCCCGCATAACCATTTCCTACAGCCAAACCATTTCTTGGTGAACCATCTTCTCTTCTTGCCCAAAACCAAGTTTGACTTGCATCTAACCCTAAAGTATGTGCTAACCAAAAGGTAGCCCTAGCATAAGCAGGCTTCATATACAAATCTCTAGATCTTCCTGTAGATAAATAATGTAGTTCTGTATTGTAATTAATTTTATTGGGAGCTATAGATTTCATAAAATCATAGCCCATGCAAAGTTCTCTCCAATCAAAACCATAATGCTCTTGCCATTCCAAATTATCTTTCCACATATGTCTATAATCAGCTCCAGAGTCGTTTCCTACAATACCACTTAAATTGGTTAAAGCTTCTAAATCTATACCGTGAATTCTTTGATTATCTGTCCATAAATTAGGCATAATCTTTAAGTGTACTTTGGCATCAGCATCGTATTTTCTAATTTCTATTTTTAAAAACTGATACCATTCTGTAACTCTGTACATATTAAACAAAGCCCAATCGTACCACATAGCAGTTCCTTTAAGACTTGTGTCTATAGGAATTTCTATAGCTACCTCATTAAAAGAGGCAAAACTTGTTCCCCATAAGGTATTTAATCTAGCAATAGTTGTGTGTTTACTTGCTAGCCAAGTTTTAAATTTATCAATTGTATAATCTGATACCGGTCCAGATGCCCATGCTAATTTATCTCCCGTTTTCTGAGTAAAAAAGTGAGGTTCGTTACACAACATATAACCTAATTCCGAATATTTTTGATTGGCCATATAAGGAACAGTCCCTGCAATTAAATGCCCCATCATTTCTTTAGCTCCAGGATGATCTATATCGTAGCCAGTATAGGTATCTGTACGCATTTCAAAATTTTCTCCATATTTAGTTTTTGACCAAGAAGGTACATTCTTGTTGTTTATAAATATAAATCCAATTGCCCCTGATTCTTTAGCACTTAAATCATTAATAATGCTTGATCTTATCGTTCCGTTTTCATCAGTAACATAAGAGGGGGTTAAAAAAAATCCATCTTGATTCCCATGATATTCTGTTAACAAATCAGTTTTAGGTTTCCATGTATAATCTGCTACAAAGGCAGGTTTACCATTAAAAGTTAACTGATCATTGGTGTGATTTACTTGAGTCCAATCTACAGCAGGAGCCGTACTTCTTGTATATTCTTTATTGATGAGTTTGGTTAAAAAATCGATAGATTCATCTAACATGCTAATCACATCATTTCTTTCAAAATTAGGCAGTAAATTGGCCATTTCTGATGAATTGTCTTTATAGGCCGTCACCAAAGCAAACAAATCTGTGTTCATTGCCACATTTGCTTCATCCCAATTGGCATATTCTAAAAATATTTCTGCAGTTCTTACCGTTGTTTTTTCGGCAAGTGCATTGATTCCCTCCGTTTCTGCCTGGGAAATTAATGCGTTTAGTTCTGTAATTTTTGACTGTGCTGTTTCTTCTAAGGTTTGAGAATACAAACCTAAAGGGGCTACAAAGAATACAATATTATAAAAAAGAGGTTTTAGTAATTTTAAAATCATGGGGACTGTTTTTTTCAAAAATAGGTTGAATGTAAAACAGTTGATTTCTTAAATGTACATATTTTGTGCTTGTGAATACACTATTTGCAAAGTTCTATAGATTTCCATCTCCCTCTGGCTGTAGCCGTTAAGTTTCCTTCGGGTACAAATCCGTTGGTTGCATTGGTAAATGTAACCTGAATAACATCTCCTTTTTTAAGACAAATTTTCTTGGTATTTAAACGGTGTTTTTCTACCGTATATTCTTTAATACCGGCATTGTAAATTCTAGTATTTACAACCTCATCACCTATTTGTTTTCCATTTATACTTACACGGTAGGTAGACTCTCCATCTGTTTCTTGTAAAGAATTTAAGACTACATAAACATTTTGTTTAGCTCCTTTATACACAGTGCTAACAGCTGCCGTTTTTAATCTTTTGGCTACCATTAACACCTTATTTCTTTTATCTATTTGGGCAGGTACAAAACCTTCTATCGTTTTGTTCTCAAAATTAACAGCCAATAATTCTGTACAATTTACAGGCTCTGGATTTACTGCTAAAACAGACAACCCAAAACTTAACATAACAACAAATAGATATTTTTTCATCTCACTTATTTTTAATAGATAATTTTTTACTTTTTAGGTTTGGGATTATTTTTTAAAAACAAACCGTTTAAAAAGTTTCTTAATACTTGATCTTGACACTCCTTATAATGTTGATGTCCTGGCTTTCTAAAAAAGGCCGTAAGTTCTGCCTTTCCAAAATTAAGACCTGCTAATTTTAACAAATCTAAAATATCGGTATCCTTTAAACTTAAAGCTATTCTTAGTTTTTTAAACACTAAATTATTATCTAGTTTTTTTTCTGCTACCGGAATTTGATTGTCTTTTTTTCCTCTATAATCAATAATCATCCCATTTAAAAAATTGGCAAACTGCTCATCTGACAATGATAAATTTTCTTTTTCTTCTGTATCTTTTGCCAACCAAACAGAAACCTCTTCTCTAGTTGCTGTAATCCCTACATGATTAAAAAAAACAATAATCTTTTCTGGATTGTAGTTAAACGCATATTTTAACCTTCTAAACACATCGTTATTTGTCATTTTCTTTAATTTAATTGTTTTTTTACGGCTTGATATTCTGTAATCATGTCCGACATTATTTCTTTAATAGATTGCACTTGGTGAATTAACCCTGCTATCTGACCTATTTCTATTTTTCCATCCACTACATCGCCTTCAAAAATCCCTGTTTTTAACTTAGCCTCATTGTAAAAAACTTGTAAAGTTTCTTTAGTAGGGTGCGTTTTATACAAGTCTAATAATTTTTGATAATAGTTGTTTTTTACAATTCTTACAGGTGCCAATTCTTTAAACGTTAATTGTGTAGCACCATCTTGTAATTCTGTAATTAATTCTTTGTATTTAATATGTGCTGATGATTCCTCACTCACGGCAAAACGACTTCCTATTTGAACTCCATCAGCTCCTAAAACCTCAGCCGCTAAAATTCCTCTACCACTTGCAATTCCACCCGCTGCAATTAACGGTATACTAATTTGTTCTTTCACCATGGGAATTAAGGTAAAAGTAGTAGTTTCTTCTCTACCATTATGTCCTCCTGCCTCAAAACCTTCTGCAACTACAGCATCTACTCCAGCTTCTTGTGCTTTTAAAGCAAATTTTATGCTACTAACTACATGCACAACTGTAATTCCATGTGCTTTTAATTTGGAAGTCCATGTGTTGGGATTTCCTGCCGATGTAAACACCACCTGAACTCCTTCTTCTATTACAATGGCTACCATTTTATCTATATCAGGATATATTAATGGAAGGTTTACTCCAAAAGGCTTGTTTGTGGCTTTTTTACATTTTTGAATGTGCTCTCTAAAAACATCTGGATACATAGAACCTGCACCTATCAATCCTAAACCTCCTGCATTACTTACTGCCGAGGCCAATTTGTAACCACTTACCCACACCATTCCTCCTTGAATGATGGAATACTCTATGCCAAATAACTCTGTAATTCTATTGTTTTGCATTAATCAATCTTGTATAAAGTCATTATCTGATTTTTACCCTGATAACGGTATCTTAAATAATAAAGTCCGTTAGCATAACTGCTAATATCTACCTGATTATAATTCCCTTTTATTTCTTTACGCTCTAAAACCCTTCCTGTTACAGAAAATAGTTCCACTTTTAAAACTTCGGTTTGTGGTTTGTAAAACTGAAACTGAATGACTTTTGAATGGTTTAAAAACAGAAGATAAAAAGGAGCCTTATCTATTTCCTTCACAGGTGATAATGTTAACTGTGATGCTAAATGTCCAATTCTTAAAATTCCATAACCTCCTTGAGCAGTTGGGTTTAAATAATCTTCTGAATTTTCGATGATCATTTGACGAATTTCAACACTCGTTTTATTTGGAAAAGCTTGCCACAAACAAGCTGAAACTCCCGAAATAATGGGTCCCGAAAAAGAAGTACCATTACTAGCGACTACAGTATTGTTTTCTTCAACTACAAAAACATCACCTCCTTGCGCTAAAGTTTCTGGTTTTATTCTATTGTCTGCTGTAGGTCCATAAGAAGAAAAAGCAGTTACACTTTCATTTGTATCTACAGCTCCTACAGAAATTACTCCATCAGCATCTGCTGGGGCTGTAATGTATTTCCAAGAGTCATTTCCTGAATTTCCTGCAGAATTTACCACAATCATTCCTTTTTGAGCAGCAATAGTTGCTCCCCTAGAAATAAAAGTTGTTTTTCCATCCATATCGGCATAAGTATAATTATACTTACTTTCATCAAACTCACTATATCCTAAAGAAGTATTGATAATATCAACCCCTAAACTATCTGCTTTTTCAGCAGCTTGTACCCATAAACTTTCTTCTAAAGGAGTTTCATGATCAACATCTTCTGTTACAAACAAATAAAAACTTGCTTTGGGTGCTGTTCCCACAAATTCACCCTCTATCACTCCTGCTATAGTAGATAGTACTTGCGTTCCATGAGTAGAACCTGTTTGAGCATAAAAATCTGTAGTATTATTTACATAATTATGTCCTCCCAATATTTCTCCGTTACTAAAATCTCCATCTACCAAATGATGAAAAGCACCTGCTGTATCTGTTCCAAAAAAACCACTATCTATAATGGCTATTTGTAAACCTTGTCCCTCATAAGTAGCGTTATGAAAAGTATCAACTCCTAACATTGTAGTTTGGTTGGTTGCATTTCCATAACTATAACTAGCAATGGTTTTAAGTTGATTAATTTTTGATTTTTTTTGTTGAGAGACAGTAGTAGATGATTGGATAGCATTTATATTTTTATTCGCAAATTGAATAGAATCAACTCCTGTTAAATTTTGAAGATTGGAAATTGCGAATTCTGTACCCAATACATGTACTGCATTTAACCATTTAGATCTTGCTTTTACCGTAATTCCTGTACCAGTAGCTACGGACGAAACATAATCTGGACACAAAGGTACATCTTGCTCGTTAGGAGCTAAACCTTGTTTACTTCTTCTGTCCAATGCTTTTTGACTTAGCATTAAATGAGGAGCTTGTAAAAAATAAACAGCATCAGGTTTATTTTTAAAATACACCCAAGCGTGTTCTTGAACTTCTTGCTGAGCTTGAACAAAGCCCGCGTATAGAAACATCAAAAACACAAACTTTTTCATCTAGATTTGTTTTACTTCTTAAAATTAAGCAATTACTCCCGATCCTAAAAGTTCATCTTCTAAATGCCAGGCTACAAATTGTCCTTCTTGTATGGCCGATTGTGGATTTTCAAACTCAACATACATTCCCCCTTCTGTTTGGTACAATGTTGCTTTTTCTAAAGGTTGACGGTAACGAATTCTAGCTAAAACCTCCATAGATTCCCCTTGCTCCAAAGCTAAATCTTCGCGAATCCAATGCAATTCTGCATTGCTTACAAACAATACTTTTCTGTACAAGCCAGGATGTTGTTTTCCTTCACCTGCATAAATCACATTTTCTTTAACATCGGTTTCTATGACAAACAAAGGTTCCTGGGTTCCACCCACAGCCAAACCTTTACGCTGTCCTTTGGTAAAATAATGAGCTCCTTGATGTTTGGCTACTGTTTTTCCACTGTTTATGGTGTAGCTGTATTTTTGACTGTAAAAAGCCAATTCTTCTTCTTTATTTGCAAACCTTGGAATTTCTCTTACATATGTTTCATTGTCTTTAGCAACTTGTACAATTACCCCTTCTTTAGGTTGTAGTTTTTGTTGTAAAAACTCAGGCAATCTTACTTTCCCAATAAAACACAATCCTTGTGAATCTTTTTTATCTGCTGTAACCAAATCTAATTCTTTGGCTATTTCTCTTACTTCGGGTTTGGTTAATTCCCCTATAGGAAATAAAGCTTTAGACAATTGCTCTTGTGACAATTGACATAAAAAATAAGATTGGTCTTTGTTGTTATCTACTCCTGCTTTTAATTGATAAACTTCATTCCCATCAGAACTTTGAACAATTCCTCTACGACAATAATGACCTGTAGCAACATAATCGGCTCCTAATTCTAGTGCAATTTTCATAAACACATCAAACTTAATTTCGCGATTACAAAGCACATCAGGGTTTGGAGTTCTTCCTCTTTCGTATTCATTAAACATGTAGTCCACAATACGTTCTTGATAATCCTTACTCAAATCTACTACCTGAAAAGGAATTCCTAGTTTTTCTGCTACCAACATAGCATCATTACTGTCTTCTAACCACGGACATTCATTAGAAATAGTTACAGAATCATCGTGCCAGTTTTTCATAAACAAACCAATCACTTCGTATCCTTGTTGCTGCAATAAATATGCGGCTACACTACTATCTACTCCTCCTGAAAGACCAACTACTACACGTTTCATATTCAAAAAATTGAGAGTACAAAGATAGTATAAAAATAAGAGTTAACATCCTTAACAGATGTTCAAAAAAAAAGGAGTTTATCTGTACAGACAAACTCCTTTTTTATTATTTATTCTTTCTTTGTGGCTTCTTTTTTTCTCCTAATATTTTCGAGAATTTGCTCATCAGACAATTTAGATTCCTCTAACAAAGCAGCTTCTTTTTGTTGCTTTTTTTCTATATTTTCTAAAATTTCTTCGTCTGTTAGTTTTTTAATTTTATTTCTTTCTTCTTGTTCTTGTTTTAGCTTTATATTTCTTAAAATTAAAGCATCATCAAGTCTTTTGTACTCTTTTATTTTGTCTTCCATTTTAGCGGAAATACTTTTTAAAATGGCATCATCACTTACTTTAGAATAGGTTCTTTTTTCTCCTTTTTTTCCTTGAATATTTTTAAGAATTTCATCATCAGACAAAGGTTGGTACGTGGGTTCTTTTTCTCTTTTTCTTTCTATATTTTCTAAAATAGCTTCATCGGACAATTTAGGATACACTCTAGGCTTTTCTTTTTTACCTTCTATATTGGCTAAAATATCTTCGTTGGTAGGATGCAATCTCTGTTTGTTAGGTACTTTGAATCCCATGTACTCTCCTTTAATATAGAAATCCCACTTTCCTACTTTGTAGTCTTTGTAATACAAACCGGTTTCTTTAATGTCTCCATTAGTTTCGTAAAACTTGGTTCTTCCGTGTAGCAAACCATCTTGATAAGTCATTTCGTGCAACACAACTCCTTTTTGAGAGTATCTGGTAGAAACTCCATCTAGCTTTCCATTTACATAATAGCTTTCTTCTGCTTTTTTCCCATTCTTAAAATAAACAATACGTTCTCCATGTAATTGTCCATCTTTATATTCTTCTGTTAGAATAATATTTCTTTTCCCATCGTAATATTTCCAAAGTCCCGTTCTTTTTTTGTGGATCATTTGACCATCACTTTTTAACGTTCCGTAAATGTCATAAAAAATAACATCTACAACTTCAGAATTGGGTCTAAATATTTTTTTAACTGCAGGGTGATTGTTGATGATTTTATTTTCATAGAAATAAAAAATTCCTACTTCTTTACCGTGATTAAATTTTCCGGAATATTTAATTCTACCAGAATCGTAACTTTTTTCCCAATAACCATGTCTTTCTCCTTGAGCATCAAATTGATTTATTTTTTGAGCAAAAACAATCATTGGTAACAAAAACAACAAAAAGAAACTCTTTTTTACTTGCATTTAAACAAATTTTTAAGGTTTACACCTAATTATTAACTATTGATTAGGCTAGTGTTTGCCTAGTATTTTATCGATATAAAAAATTGAAATTACAAAGTTTAAAGTATACTAAAAAACATCTTTTAACTTTTCTTATTTTAATGTACTTTTGTCCCTTAAATATTTAAAAAGAAATGAGTTTATCAAATTTAAATGCCATCTCTCCAATTGATGGAAGATATAGAGGAAAAGTAGAATCTTTAGCTGCTTATTATTCTGAAGAAGCATTAATTAAGTATAGAGTTAAAGTTGAGATTGAGTATTTTATTGCTTTATGCGAAATTCCTTTGCCTCAATTAGAAGAGTTTGATGCTTCGTTATATGAGGCATTAAGAGCTATTTACAAAAACTTTACAACTGCTGATGCTCAAAAAATTAAAGATATTGAGAGTGTTACCAATCACGATGTAAAAGCGGTTGAATACTTTATTAAAGAAAAATTTGATGCTTTAAACTTACAAGCATTTAAAGAGTTTATCCACTTTGGATTAACTTCTCAAGATATTAACAACACAGCTATTCCTTTATCTATTAAGGATATGTTTGATGAAGTTTACGATGCTGAATTAGCAAACGTAGTTACTAAATTAAACGAATTGGCGACAGAATGGGACGATGTTTCTATGTTAGCACGTACACACGGACAACCAGCTTCTCCTACGCGTTTAGGAAAAGAAATTAGAGTTTTTGTAGAACGTATCAACCAACAAGTAAACTTGTTAAAGCAAGTTCCTCATGCCGCTAAATTTGGTGGAGCTACAGGAAACTACAATGCACACCATGTTGCCTATCCAAATATTGATTGGAAATCTTTTGGTACTGATTTTGTTGAAAACAAATTAGGTTTACACCACTCTTTTCCTACGACTCAAATTGAGCACTATGACCACATGGCTGCTATTTTTGATGCTGTAAAAAGAATCAACTCTATTATTATAGATTTAGACAGAGACGTTTGGACGTATGTTTCTAACGACTACTTTAAGCAAAAAATTAAAAAAGGAGAAGTGGGATCTTCTGCAATGCCACACAAAGTAAATCCTATTGATTTTGAAAACTCTGAAGGAAACTTAGGAATTGCAAATGCTATTTTTGAACACTTAGCTATTAAATTACCTGTATCTAGATTACAACGTGATTTAACAGATTCTACTGTTTTAAGAAATATTGGAGTTCCTTTTGGACACACTTTAATTGGTTTTGCTTCTACCTTAAAAGGATTAGGTAAATTATTAATTAACCGCGATGCTTTTGCTAGAGACTTAGAAAACAATTGGGCTGTAGTTGCAGAAGCTATTCAAACTATTTTACGTAGAGAAGCTTACCCAAATCCTTATGAAGCTTTAAAAGGATTGACTCGTGTAAACGAAAAAATTACAGGAACAACTATTGCTAACTTTATTGACACTTTAGAGGTTTCTGATGAAATTAAAAATGAATTAAAAGTAATTACTCCTAGTAATTACACAGGAATCTAGACTTATGAGATTTCTATACCTTATATGTATATCCGTTGTGGTTTCTTGTTCTTCAGGAAACTCAACGGATATTTTATCTTTTAAAACAGGATCTTTTAAAACCTATTTAGGAGAAAGAAAAGACAGTTCTTCTTTTTACAGAACTGAAAAATTTCAGATTGAAAGCTACAGAAACCAAGTAGATACTTTTGACATCCATTGGAAATCTAACTTTGAGTACGAACTTAGAAAAGTAAATCCTACAAGCAAATTAGATAGTATTCCTTTTGTAGTAAAAATTACGGCTATTAAAGAGAATTACTACAAATTTAAAGGGGCTTATTTAGGAAGTAACTTTAAACAAGAAGGAACAACATATAAACTTTCTGAATAAGTTATCCGTTCTTTCTAGAACTGCATACAATCAGTCATTTTACGACTAGACATTAACTTAACACCTCTTGTAAAGTCAATATTTAAAAGAAATTAAGTCCTATTTTTACTTCTCTTAAAACATTTAATAACAATGAAGACGATAGTAAAATCATTAATTCTATGTGCCTTGTTTACCTTAAACGTAAACGCACAAAAGCAACCCAATATTTTATGGATTATAACAGACGATCACAGAGCAGATGCTTTGGAATGTTATAACCAAGCTACTACAGGAAAAAAAGAAAGTTCTATTGGATACGTTTCATCTCCCAATATTGATAAATTAGCTAGCGAAGGAGTTCTATTTACCAACAGCTATAACAACTCCCCTGCCTGTGGACCTTCTAGAGGTTCTTTAGTTAGCGGTCGTTATCCTTTTAGAAACGGACACTATGCTTTTGAGTTAACACATCAAAATCCTGATTTTGTAAAACCCTCTTTTTTACAAACATTGCAAACAAAAGGTTACAAAACAGCTCTTTTTGGAAAAGGAGATTCTTATATATTTAAATGGGGACCTGGACAAGGCTATCGTGATGCTGGCCTCTATAACTTTAAAGTTCACTTTAAACACGATTTACAAAAAAACAACATAGGTGATTTATGGGGACATGATGTTTATGATAAAAACGGAAAATGGAAAAAATTAGGTACCCAAGAAACAGCTAAACTTCCTAATGGAGAAATGATAAGCTACTATACAAAGAGAGCGAATGGAAATCTAACATCTGAAGATTTAGAAAAAAGAGCACAAGTAGAAAAGAAATTCGAAATTTTAAGAGGTTACAAGCGTTATAACAAAAACTTAATTTTTGGAGGTGAAAACCCAATGCCTGCCGGAGAAACTGTAGATGGAAAACTGGTATACGAATTAAAGTCTTACTTGGCCAATGCCGATAAAAATTACAAAACCACATGGGGGAAAACCGTAAAAGGTGCCGACAGTAAAAAACCACTTTTAGTAAATCTAGGGTTTCACTTACCACACACTCCTGTATTACCTCCTAAAGAGTTTAGAGATAAATTCAAAAAAACAAAATACAACATTCCTGAATTCAATAGAAAGCAACTAGACAAGTTTACTCCTCAAATGATGAGATACTACAAAAACTTGAACATGTATGAGATGGATGAAAAAGACAAGCTACAAGCCATACAAGATTACTATGCTTTTTGTGCATATGGAGATTCTTTAATTGGTGATGCTGTAGAAGCTTTTAAAAAATACAACAAAGAACACAATCAAGAATATTTAATTGTATTTACCGTTGGAGATCACGGATGGCATCTAGGAGAACAAGGAATTGAAGCAAAATTTACACCTTGGAAACAATCTACCCAAGGAGCTATTATTATGGTTTCATCAGACAAAACTAAAGTTCCTGCTGGAGTGGTAAATAATCACATGGTAGAATATGTAGATATTGCACCTACTATATTAACTTCTGGCGGAGTAAATGTTGCTTCTAAAGAATACAACTATTTAGATGGTATTAGTTTGTTTGAAACTTTAAATTCTCCAAAACAAAAAAGAGATTATATTGTAGGAGAAATTAGTTTAATTGCAGGACACAGAGCTTACATTAGATCTAAAGATTTTTCTTTTTCTATGCGAACAAGACCTCAAAAAAAATCAGCTCCTAACGAAAATATCAAATGGGCTTTAAATTGTCCTGTTGAAAAAGCAGAATTAGCCTTATATGATTTAAGAACGGATCCTTTAGAAAACAACAATATTGCTACAGATAAAGAATACAGAAAATTAGCAGACTGGTTTAGAAATAGACTAGGAAACATTGTATTAGGAGACGGTAGAATAGAATGTGATTGGTCTAAAGCCAATACCTACAACATTAGTAACTTTGCAAAAGGAGCACATAATGGAGTGTTAAATATTCCTACACATCTAATTCCAGAGGTAAACTAATTTTTAAGTTTTCACAGCAAAAAAGACAAGTTAAGGGCTAGCCCTTAACTTGTCTTTTTTATTGAAGTATATATAGCATAGATTTTTTAGATTAGAGGATTGTAATCACTTTAACTAATAACACAATTATGTACAAAAGCTTTTTTCTACTTATTCTTATTAGTTTTGGTCTACAAGCACAAAACAGCTTTACCAAACAAGATTCCTTAAGAGGTAGCATTACTAATACCCGTGCCTGGTGGGATGTAGCTAAATACACCTTAGACATTTCTGTATTTCCAGAAACCAAAACAATCTTAGGTAGCAATACCATTACCTACAAAATTCTAAGACCACATCAAACGCTTCAGTTTGAATTGCAAGCTCCTTTAATTATCGATTCTATTCTTCAAAACAAAATACATCTTACCTATACAAAAACAGGAATTAGTTATTTTGTAAATCTTACAAAAAAGCAAAAAGTAAACAACACAGAAAACATCACTATTTACTACCACGGAAAACCTAAAGAAACTATAAATCCTCCTTGGGATGGCGGAATTATTTGGAGCAAAGACACACATAACAATCATTTTATTGCTACAGCCAACCAATCCATTGGTTCTAGTGTTTGGTGGCCATGTAAAGATCATCCTGCTGATGAAGCAGAAAGCATGGAAATAACGGTAACCTGTCCTACTCCACTTATCAATGTTTCTAACGGAAAATGTACCCGAATTACTAGAAATAAAAACAACACAACATCTTATACTTGGCAGGTAAATAATCCTATTAACGATTATGGAATTAGCATGAACATTGCTAATTATGCTCATTTTAACGAAACTTATAAAGGCTTAAACGGAGACTTAACTTGCGATTATTATGTACTCTCTTCTAATTACTTAAAAGCAAAAATTCAGTTTAAAGATGTTCCTAAAACGTTAAAAGCATTTGAATACTGGATGGGACCTTATCCTTTTTACAAAGATGGATATAAGTTGGTAGAAGTTCCTTATTTAGGAATGGAGCATCAGAGTTGTATTGGTTATGGAAACCATTATCAAAAAGGGTATTTGGGAAAAAGAATGGGACTTTCTCCTTGGGGCTTAGAGTTTGATTATATTATTATTCACGAGTCTGGACACGAATGGTTTGCCAATAACATTACCTGTAAAGATGTTGCCGATTTATGGATCCACGAATCTTTTACCACCTATGCAGAAAGTTTATATATTGATTATTATTACGGAACACAGGCTGCCAATGATTATGTGCAAGGTCTAAAACCCTTTGTTAAAAACAACAAGCCTATTATTGGAAAATTCAACGTTCACAATCAAGGGAGTGGAGATATGTATTTTAAAGGAAGTTTAATGCTCCACACACTTAGGCAAATAATAAACAACGATACTTTATGGAGAACTATATTAATAGATTTAAACAAAACATTTTACCACAAAACCGTTAGCGGAACAGAGATTATCAATTTTATCAATACCAAAACAAAAATTGATCTTACCCCCTTCTTTCATCAATATTTAAACACCACTAAAATTCCAAAACTGATTTTAAGACAAGATGGAAATTCAATTACTTACCAATGGGAAAACACAGTCGCTAATTTTTCTATTCCCGTTAAAGTATACCTAAAAAACCAAGAAATTTGGATAACTCCTAATGCAAATAACAAGCAAAGAATAAAAGGAAAACTAGACGATTTAAAGGTAGACCTTAATTATTACATCCATATTCAAAAAGAATAAACATTAAAAAAGCCCAATTGAAATGTTCAATTGGGCTTTTACTTGTAAACTATTTTTTATCTTATTTATACTTAGCAGCTAATTGTTTAGCTTCTGGTAAAAAAGATTGCAAAGTACTAATTCTAGAGTCGTTAGAAGGGTGTGTACTTAAGAATTCTGGCTGAGAAGAACCTCCTAAAGCTTTCATTCTTTCCCAAACAGCTACCGCTTCTTCTCCATTATAACCTGCCATTATCATAAAAACCAAACCTAACTTATCGGCTTCCGTTTCGTGTGTTCTACTGTATTTTAACATTCCTAACTGAGAACCTAATCCGTAAGCCATGTTCCACATTTGTTGCGTTTTCTCATCTTGAGTAGAAGTACCAATAGCCACAGCTGCTCCAGCATATTCTTGAATTTGAGAAGAACTCATACGTTCCTGACCGTGTTTTGCAAAAGCATGCGCAACCTCGTGTCCCATAATTGCCGCAATACCATCAGCATTTTTAGCTACAGGTAAAATTCCTGTATAAAAAACAACTTTACCACCTGGCATACACCAAGCGTTTAATTGATCATCTTCTACCAAATTAAACTCCCAACGGTAACTATCTGCCTCTGCAGACATTCCATTTTTACGCATAAATTTGTCTACAGCCGTAGAAATTCTAGCTCCAATTTGTTTAATTTCCTGAGTTTTACTCGTATTGGTAGATAATTTATTTTCTTTTAAAAAAGTATCATATTGTGAAAAACTAGTCGGTAATACCGTAGCATCAGACACAAAGTTTAACCTTTTTCTACCTGTAATAGGTACTGTAGAACAAGCAGTTAAAAAAGAAGCAATTAGTATAGAGGAGATAATCTTATTCATTTTTTTGTATTTATTTCCTCACAAAGATAATATTTGAAACGTTATTAGGTAATGATTCCTATCAACAATCGACAGATTAATAAACCTTTATTTATGAAACACTTTTTACACTTGGTTATTCTTTTTGTTTTTGCAACCATCAACAATATACATGCACAAGAAAAAATTGTAAAAACAGATGCGGAATGGAAACAACAATTAACAGCAAAACAATACCATATTCTTAGACAAAAAGGAACAGAATATGCTTTTAGCGGAGAGTATAATAAACATTACAAACCTGGAACTTACTATTGTGCAGCTTGCAACACTCCCTTATTTAGTTCTCAAACAAAATTTGATTCGGGAACAGGATGGCCTTCTTTTGACAATCATATTGCCAACAATATAGATTTTTTAGTAGATAAAAAATACGGAATGATTAGAACAGAAATCATCTGTAATGTTTGTAATGGCCACTTAGGTCATCTATTTAAGGATGGGCCTAAAAAAACAACCGGAAAAAGATATTGTGTAAACTCCGCAGCTTTAACATTTAAAAAAACAGAGCAACCTAACACAAATCAATGATAATAAGAGAGTTATTCATTAACTTTATAGTCCCACATTTTGTGTAAAGACTAATATCTACATTAAATTCAAGGGAAATAAATAGTATTTGTTTTTATGTTTTACAATTCTAACCCTCCAATTTTGGAGGGTTTTTTGTTGGGTAGAAACCCTTTATAAGTTGGCAGATTCTTGTATATTTGCACCTCAACTTTAACCAAAGTAAATAACAGCATATGTTTAATAATTTATCAGATAAACTAGATAAAGCCTTACATCTTTTAAAAGGTCACGGAAAAATAACGGAAGTAAATGTAGCAGAAACTCTTAAAGAGGTACGTAGAGCATTGTTAGATGCCGATGTAAACTTTAAAATTGCAAAAGAATTTACCGTAAGAGTTAAAGAAAAAGCAATTGGTCAGGATGTATTAACTACATTAAACCCTGGTCAGTTAATGGTTAAATTGGTAAAAGACGAATTAACCGATTTAATGGGTGGAGAAACTGCTGGAGTTAATTTAACAGGAAGTCCAACCGTAATTTTAATGGCAGGTTTACAAGGATCAGGTAAAACTACCTTTTCTGGTAAATTAGCCAACTTCTTAAAAACAAAAAAAACAAAGCAAGTATTATTAGTGGGTGCCGATGTATATCGTCCGGCAGCCATCAATCAGTTACAAGTTGTTGGAGAACAAATTGGAGTTGAAGTATATGCTGAAGTTGAAAATAAAAACCCAGTAGAAATTGCAACCAATGCAATAGCCTATGCAAAAGCAAACGGGAAGAACACCGTTATTATAGATACAGCAGGTCGTTTGGCTATTGATGAAGCTTTAATGACAGAAATTTCTAACATTCACAAAGCTGTAAACCCACAAGAAACATTATTTGTTGTGGATTCTATGACAGGACAAGATGCTGTAAATACTGCCAAAGCTTTTAACGATTTATTAAATTTTGATGGAGTTGTTTTAACAAAGTTAGACGGTGATACACGTGGTGGAGCTGCTTTAACAATTAAATCTGTTGTAAACAAACCAATTAAATTTATTGGTACTGGGGAAAAAATGGAAGCTATTGATGTTTTCTATCCAGATCGTATGGCAGATCGTATTTTGGGAATGGGAGATGTAGTTTCTTTAGTAGAACGTGCCCAAGAACAATTTGACGAGGAAGAAGCTAGAAAATTGCAAAAGAAAATTGCTAAAAATCAATTTGGTTTTGACGATTTCTTAGGACAGATTCAGCAAATCAAAAAAATGGGGAACATGAAAGACTTGGTAGGAATGATACCAGGTGCTGGAAAAGCCTTAAAAGATGTAGATATTGATGATGATGCTTTTAAAGGAATAGAAGCCATTATTAATTCTATGACTCCCTTAGAAAGAACAGAACCTAAAACCATTAACGCTTCTCGTAAAAAGAGAATTGCTAAAGGATCTGGAACTAGCATTACAGAAGTAAACCAACTATTAAAGCAATTCTTCCAAATGAGCAAAATGATGAAGATGATGCAAGGGGGCGGAGCTAAAAAAATGATGCAAATGATGGGGGGTATGAAAGGTGGAATGCCTGGAATGTAATATTTTAGTATTCAGTACAAAATACTGAGTAATTAGTTTTACAAGCAACAATTAAACTTACTACTGTGTACGCTATACTCAGTACTAAAAAACAACAAGATGACAATATTAGACGGTAAAAAAACCTCTGCAGACATCAAAGCTGAAATTGCAGAAAAAGTAAAAGAATTAAAAGCACAAGGTAAAAAAACACCTCATTTAGCAGCAGTAATTGTTGGGAATGATGGTGCTAGTAAAACCTATGTAGGAGCTAAAGTAAAAGCTTGTGAATTAGTTGGTTTTGATTCTACTTTAGTAGAATTACCAGAAGAAACTACCGAAGCTGAATTGTTAGCTAAGATTGATGAGCTAAACAATAATGATGCGGTTGATGGTTACATTGTACAATTACCATTACCTAAGCACATTGATGAGCACAAAGTTTTATTAGCCGTTGATGCTACCAAAGATGTTGATGGATTCCATCCTACAAACGTAGGTAGAATGGCTTTAGAATTACCTACTTTTTTACCTGCTACTCCTTATGGAGTTATGGAATTGTTAGAACGTTACAAAGTTCCTACTTCGGGTAAAAACGTAGTAGTCATTGGTCGTTCTCATATTGTAGGTCGTCCTATGAGTATTTTAATGTCTCAAAAAAGAGCTGCAGGTGATGCTACCGTTACCGTAGCACATTCTAGAACCAAAAACTTAAAAGAATTAACTTTAAATGCTGACATTATTGTAGTAGCATTAGGAGTGGCAGAATTCTTAACAGGTGATATGGTAAAAGAAGGAGTTACTATTATTGATGTAGGAATTACTCGTTTAGACGATGCTACTAAAAAGAGCGGTTTCCGTTTAGCAGGTGATGTTCATTTTGAATCTGTAGCACCAAAAGCAAGTTTTATTACTCCTGTTCCAGGAGGGGTAGGTCCAATGACCATTGCTATGTTATTAAAAAACACTTTATTAGCTGGAGAACAAAAAGCTTAAGTTTAGTTCTCTACTATGATAAAATACAAAAGGCATCCTAAATTTTAGGATGCCTTTTTTTATGAGCTTCTAAACCAACTATTCCTCCAACCAAATGGTTAGTGAAGTAAATTTAGCATCTCCTGGAATTTGAGCTTTGTCTACAATTCCTAAAGTAAATGTTTTAATTCCTAATTCTTGTTTATCCATAGTAAAAGTAGCATTAATGTCTTTTACAAAAACAGTAACAGATTTAAAGCTTGCCTCTAATTTTTCTATGGTATGATTTACGTTTACATCATTAAATGTTGAAGCCACCCCAACCTCTTCTTTTGTTTGATAAGCTTCACTAAATACGGTAACGCTTTTTATTTTAGAAACAGAATCTAAAGGGTTAACAGGAGATATTGACAACAACAACTCTCCTCCTTTTGCATAAATCAAGTGTGTATCATTATCTAAAACATAATCATTTATGTTTCCTAAATCACCTTCACTATATCTTGATACAATAGAATCGTTTTTAAATAACGTTGCTAAATCTTGTATGGTTGTATGGTTGGTAATAGCACCTACTTTGTTTAACGCAATAGTAGTATCTGGCTTAGAACAAGCAAAAACAAGTAAACAAACGGTAAAAAGGGAAATTAGTTTCTTCATCTTTAGTATAAAATTTAAACCCCAAAGTTACACAAATCCTATAGTTTATGAACGTTTAAAACCTTTAGGTCACAAATAATTTTTATTCTTTAATTTCTTGTATCTTTGCACTCCACAAAACAAAACGCATGGATACTAAAACCAAAGAACTTGTAAACAAAGGAGTTATGCTTCCGTTAATGGAAGAATTCTACACCATACAAGGTGAAGGAAATCATACAGGAACAGCTGCTTACTTTATTAGAGTTGGAGGTTGTGACGTGGGTTGCCATTGGTGTGATGTAAAAGAAAGTTGGGATGCTAATTTACACCCACCTACACATGCTGACATTATTGTAGAAAACGCTAGTAAATACAAAACTATTGTAATTACAGGTGGAGAACCTTTAATGTGGGATATGCAATACTTAACCTCTTCTTTACAAAATAAAGGCTTGCAAACGCATATAGAAACTTCGGGGGCTTATCCGTTAAGTGGACAGTGGAACTGGATTTGTTTATCTCCTAAAAAAACAAAATTACCTTTGGAGGGTATTTACCCAGAAGCTCACGAATTAAAAATGATTATTCACAACAAAAGTGATTTTGAATTTGCTGAGCAACAAGCGGCTAAAGTTTCTGATAAATGTACTTTGTACCTGCAACCTGAATGGAGTAAAAAAGAAACAATGACTCCACAAATTGTAGATTATGTAATGAAAAATCCTCAATGGAAAATTTCTTTACAAACTCATAAGTATTTAAACATCCCTTAAAGCTTCGCTTTTACTAAAGATAAAATATAAGTAAACTGTTCTTCTCTTGATAGATTTGAATTGTCTACTTCTACCGCATCATCAGCCATTACTAATGGTGAATCTTTCCGTGTGGTATCTATATGATCTCGTTCTACTACATTGTTGTAAACCTCATCAAAAGTAACTGTGGTATCGCCTTTTTGCTTTAACTCGTCGTATCTTCTTTGAGCTCTTGTTTCAGCAGATGCTGTCATAAACAACTTTAATTCTGCATTAGGAAACACTACGGTACCAATATCTCTACCATCCATAACAATTCCTTTAGACTCTCCCATTTGCTGTTGTAAGGCTACTAATTTTTGTCTAACAGCAGAAATGGCAGCTACTTTACTTACATAAGAAGAAACTTCCATTCCTCTTATTTCAGTTTCAACGTTTACAGTGTTTAAGTACACTTCTGAAAACCCTAAAGAGGGATTGTACTGAAAAGAAATATGAATATTTGCTAAGTTAGCAATCAATAATTTTTCTTGAACTTTTCCATCCTTAGCATATCCGTTTTGTAAAGCATACAAAGCAACAGTTCTATACATAGCACCTGTGTCTACATAAATATATCCTAAATGTTTGGCTAATTGTTTGGCTACTGTGCTTTTTCCTGTTGATGAAAATCCATCAATAGCAACAATAATTTTTGATTCCATAAAATTATAAATGTAGTGTTAATCCAAAAGTACTATACTTTGCTCCTTCTTGAAACTTAGCAAAAGCATAATCAAACTTAATGTACTTTGTATTAATTCCGAACCCGTAAGAAAGACCGGCTGCTGTTCTTACCTCGTTTAATTGAAATTCTTGTGATCTACGGTGATTGTATCCTATTCTTAAATTTAGCTTTTTTTCTGGCCAAAGTTCTGCTCCTAAAGAAACATGTCTTAAAGCATTAGAAATATCACTAATTTTTTCTGAGGTTACGTTATCATTTAAATCCGTTTTATCTTTAGATGGATTGGGTTCACTAATATCCCAATTACTTAAATCATCTATAGCTCCATAAATTTTAATGGGCACGTGTTCTAATCTATACTCGGCTGCTAAAATTACATTTTTGCTTACTTTTTCTTCTCTATCTAAATACTGAGTTAATTGTTCTCCTGAATTTCTAACGACTAAAGAAGCAACAAATGGTAAATCTGGATGTAAATAAGTAACTCCTAAATCGTATAAAATAGCAGAAGATGTATAGGTGTCTAACTTAGATGATACGTATTTTATAGTGGCTCCAAAAGCAACTTGTTTATAGGTATATCCGTATCCCAAATTAAAAGAAATATCTCTGGCAGAAAAAGTTCCTATGACTTCGGGTCCTGAAGCTTCTGTTCTTTCTAAATCTCCATATCCAAAATACTGAATTCCTAAAAATGCAGTTCCATATTCTGGTTTGATAGATTTTGCATATACCAAAGAACCTACGTTAATATCTGCTATATAATTCACAAAGTTTACAGACAAATCTCCATCTACCTTGCTGTTTACTGATGATGGGTTCCAAAGTAGTTGAGAAACATCATCTCTACTCGTTAAAGTAACTCCACCTAATGCAATTTGTTTTGCAGAAGTAGGTGCATTTAGAAATGCGTAAACGGTTTCACCACCTGTTTGTGAAAACAGATTTTGAGAAAGAAAAACTAAAATAGTTATAATTATATATCTCATGTAAATTCTAAACGTTGGACAAATATAAACGCTTCAAATTAAAATATGGTATTATTTTTTTTTGATAGCACTTAAATTACAAATTAATTTCAATCAATTCCTGATGAATTTTTAAGACTTGCTCTTTTAATATTAAAATATCATCATTCTGAATGACAAAATCAGCTTTTTTAATTTTAGCTTCCTGACTCCATTGATTTTTCATTCTAGCCAATACAGCTTCTTTTGCAACACCATCTCTTTTAATAACTCTAGAGATTCTGTTTTCTTCAGAAGCAGTAACAACAATTACTTTATCGCATAATTTTTCACTATTGTTTTCAAACAAAATTGCGTTTTCATAGACTAAATAAGTAGCTGTTTGCTTTGCGACAAACTCTTTAAAATGTTGATGAACGGCAGGATGAACAATAGCGTTTAACTGTGCAAGTAACTCTTTATGATTAAAAACTTTATCTGCAATATACTTTCTATTTAATTGATGGTTATGGTAAGCATATGTACCTAATAAAGCTATTATTTTTTCTTTAACAACAAGCGAAGTATTCATAATATGTTTAGCTTCTACATCCGCAATATATACAGGTACTCCAAGTAGTTTAAACTCATTAAGCACTGTACTTTTTCCACTTCCAATTCCACCTGTTAAGCCTACAACCATTACTTTAATATTAAGTATTCTACTTGATCTGTATTTAATTTTGCTCCAGAAACTACCGCTGATTTTTTAACCAATTCTATTTTTATGTGTTTTGTACCTCTATTGTTATAATCACAAATAACTGTAAAATCTTTTACCTTTACAGCGTTAAATTGCGACAAACGTACCTGACAGGTAACCTTTACTTTTTTAGGATATACAACCACATCTTCAAAAGGAGAGTTTATAATTTGTACAGGAACCATTAAAGATTTTTCTGTAATTTTTTCCACTTCTACTTTTAATTCAACATATTCTTTATCAAACTCTATTTTTGGAACTTTGGGTTTTAAAATTTCTATTTTCTCATCAATAGGATTGATCACATCTTTTTTTACAAAAGCTGCTAAGTGTACTTTATTTACTTTAGAAACCTGCATGGCAGGACCAGACACCACCAAAGAATCTGGAATTAATTTAATTCCGGTAAAGGAATTGTATCCTGGTTGATATTTGATAGAAATATTTGGAACTACAGGTACTTTTTTAAAACTTTTGGCTCCTAGCTTTACCTCTACAGTATCTTCTATAATATCTAAAAGGTTGATTTTATCTTTAATAGTAGCTCTTACTTGTTTTTTTAACTCGGCATTGGGTAAATAATAACTGTATTCATCTTTTCTTTTGATATGTTCTAAAGAAATTTGAATTCGATTACTTTTAAATGCATGAGAAAAAAAATAAAATCCATCGGACTCTACTCTAAAAGAGAGTTGTTTTAACGGATCTTCCTGAAAAACAAACTGATTAGGTAGATCTACATATTCTATGGTATAACTTACCACCTGTATGTAATCTTTAGATAATTTATTTAAAAACCAAAAGATAAATGTTCCTAAAACAAAGAGTAAAAAAATGGAATCTCTTCTTTTATTAAATCTATAGGTAATAAACTTTTTCTTATCTGTCATAGATGCTAAATTAACAAATGGTTCTTATTAATTGTATATTCTATAAAACAAAAAACGTCTTTAGCAGAACTAAAGACGTTTTTATAAAATATGTTTAAAACACTATTTTTTTTCTGGAGCGTTGTATTTTTTAGTCAACTCTATGTTTAAAGCCGATTTTTCTAACAACAATTTCCCTGCATTGGTTTCAATCATTACAGTTCCTTCGTTAATTTCTATTAATTTCCCGTGAATACCACCAGAAGTAATCACTTTAGTCCCTTTTACTAAAGATTCTTTAAATTTCTTTTCGTTTCTAGATTTTCTTACTTGTGGAATTATCATAAAAAATACGATGAAAATTACCATCACAACTAAAAACATTGGGCTCATTGGGCTTTCTTGTAATACTATCATTTTAAATTTATTTTGTTTTTTATTTACACTGTTTTACACAGTTCAAATATAATAGAAACGTTAAAATATCAATCTATAAAATAGATTTTATAACATTCCTCTTCCTATTTTGTTCAATCGGTCTGTTGCCTGAAAATCTTTCCAAATTTTATCTAAAACTCCGTTAATAAACACACTACTTTTATCGGTAGAATAGTCTTTAGCAATTTCTAAATACTCATTTATGGTGGCTTTAACAGGAATAGATGGGAATTTTAAAAATTCACAGATAGCCATTTTAATTAAAATCATGTCTAAATCTGCAATACGATCTGTTTCCCAGTTAGGAGTTTTATCAACGATTTCTTCTTCAAATTGAGGTAAGTTTAAAACTGTTTTTCTAAACAATTCAGAAGCATATGCCTCATCATCACTGTTCTTATACAATTTACCTAACACAAAAGTGTTGTTTTCTTTTAACTCTTGTATGGTTTTAACAATCCAAGTATTTACAAAAGGAATATCATCAGCCCAGCTAATGTTCTCTCCTTCGTAGTATTCTGCTAACTTATCACTAGGTGCAATAAATTCTGCAAAAAACTTTACTACAAATCTTACATCGGCTTTAAAAGAAGTTTCTTCTTCTGCCATGTATTCTTTATACAAGTCACTAGCTAATAATTCTGTATAAATATTAGACACGTACTTATCATCTAAATACCAATTATTTAAATGGTTTTCTTCTATATAACTTTGTAAGGAAACACTTTCTTTAAAAATGTTAATTACTTTGTTGTCAATAAATTTTTTGTTGGGTTTTAGCTCTTCAGCTGTTACAAAGTGCTTTCTTTTAGCAGCTTCTTGAGTATTTTGTGCTAGTTGATTAACTCTTACAATCATATCTAAAGACAATACGTACAAATCGTATAGCTTATCAATACTTTGTCTTAAGAATTTTTCTTCTTTAACAATATTATCACTCTTAGAATGAGTAATCGCATAAACCGATTGCATCACCTTTACACGAATATGTCTTCTGTTAATCATTTGAAAGAACTTATATAGTTTTACGACTACAAAAGTAACACTTAATTAAATGATGTGAAAAGATTCGTTTAAAAATATTAACGAAGTTTTAAACATACCTTGCCATTTGGCATATAAATTGACAAGCTTAAATTACAAAATTCTAGTATCTTCGTAAACACAAATAGCCACCTCCCTTTCCATGAAAGAATTAAAATATATCAATCAATTTTTCTATAAATATAGATTCAGACTTTTACTAGGAATTTTAATTTCTATAGCCTCAAGGTATTTGGCTGTAAAAGTTCCCGAAATTGTAAAAAACTCCATCAACGCTGCCAGCGATTACCAAAAAGGAATTATTACAGATTTAGACATTGTTAAAAAAGAATTGCTCTTTAATATTTTATTAATTATTGGTTTAGCACTTTTATCTGGATTCTTTACTTTTTTAATGAGACAAACCATTATTGTAACGTCTAGGTTGGTTGAGTTTGATTTAAAAAACAAAGTGTACGAACAGTACCAGCGTTTAAGTTTAAACTTTTACAAAAAAAACAGAACGGGAGATTTAATGAACCGTATTAGTGAGGATGTTGGTAAAGTACGTATGTATGTAGGACCTGCTATTATGTACACCATTAACATGTTGGTTATGTTTTCTGTGGCCATCTATAAAATGGTACAAATAGACATAAAGCTTACCCTATTTACTTTAATTCCTTTTCCCATTTTATCTATTTCAATTTTTGTTTTAAGCAAGCACATTCACTTAAAAAGCACCAAAGTACAAGAACAATTATCTAAGCTTACTACTTATACTCAAGAAATTTTCTCGGGAATGAATGTGGTAAAATCTTATGCTATTGAGGGAATTACTAAAAATGATTTTTTAGAGATTGCAGAAGAAAATAAAAATAAAAACATCGAATTATTTAAAATTCAAGCCTTCTTTTTTCCTTTAATGATTTTATTAATTGGGGCCTCTAACCTAATTGTTTTATATGTAGGGGGAATGCAGTACATAAAAGGACACATTAGCATTGGAGTAATTGCAGAGTTTATTATGTACACCAACATGCTTACATGGCCAGTAGCTATTGTAGGTTGGGTAACCTCTACCATTCAACAAGCAGAAGCTTCTCAAAAAAGAATTAATGAATTTTTAAAACAAGAACCCGAAATTGTTAATCCTACAGAAGATATAATTCCTATTAAAGGAGCTATTGAATTTAAAAACGTAGCTCTTACTTATGACGATACCGATATTACGGCTCTTAAAGAGATTAGTTTTAAGGTAAACCCAGGAGAAACCCTAGCCATTTTAGGAAAAACAGGTTCCGGAAAATCTAGTATTTTAAATCTTGTAGGTAGACTCTACGATGCTACTTTAGGAACAGTCTTAGTAGATGGAATTTCTATTGACAAACACAATTTATACAACTTAAGAAATCACATTGGTTTTGTGCCACAAGACCCATTTCTATTTTCAGATACTTTAGGAAACAACATCCGTTTTGGTAAAGAAGATGCAACACAAGAAGAAATTGAAGATGCTGCTAAAAAAGCCGTAGTACACAATAATATTATGGGCTTTACTAAAAAATACGATACCGTTTTAGGAGAAAGAGGTGTGACTCTTTCTGGTGGACAAAAACAACGTGTATCTATTGCTAGGGCTATTATCAAAGCTCCTCAAATTTATATTTTTGATGATTGTTTGTCTGCTGTTGATACAGAAACCGAAGAAAAAATATTATCTAATCTAAAAAAGATAAGTGCTCACAACACAACCATTATTGTTAGCCACCGTATTAGTGCAGCACAAAATGCTGACAAAGTTATTGTGTTAGATGAAGGAAGAATTTCTCAACAAGGAACACATTCTGAATTGGTTAACAAAGCAGGAATCTATCAAGAAATATACAAGCAACAGCTAGAAGAAAAAGAAATAGAATAATTTACTTCAAAATAATTATTTTTATATATTTGAGTAGATAACAATAATCAGCAAAAAATGAAAGAAAGAGAAGGGCAAGAAGAAATTTTTTCTCAAATCCTAAGAGCAGGAAGAAGAACCTATTTTTTTGACGTTAGATCTACTAAAGCAGGAGATTATTACTTAACTATTACAGAAAGTAAAAAATTTACGCACGATGATGGGAGTTTTCATTATCAGAAACACAAAATCTATTTATACAAAGAAGATTTTGTAGAGTTCCATGAGCAATTAAAAGAAGCTACGGATTTTATTATCAACGAAAAAGGCTTAGAGGTGATTAGTGAAAGACACCAAAAAGACTTTAAAAAAGAAGACGAAGCCGACTACAACGAAAACAACTTGGCCACAGCCGATTTTACCGAAGTAAATTTTGACGATATTTAAATAAAAAACTCAGCTATTCTAGCTGAGTTTTTTATTTCTAGAACAATTTCTTCTTAAAAAACAAACCTATCTATAAACAAGTGTTTAGATAGGTTTTTGTTTTATATCGACTGATTAAGTAACACAAATTCTACAAAAAGACACACATGAATTTAACAGAACAATTATTACAAAAGAAACAAGAAGGAGTTGCTAAAATTCCTAAAGAAATTTACGCCCAAATGACCAAAGCTACGCAAGATTTGGTTGACAAACACTTATCCGAAAAAGCTCCCAAAAAAGGAGAAGTAATCCCCAACTTTAACTTACCTAATAGTAAAGGAACTACAATTAGTTTAGCTGATATTTTGGCAAAAGGAAAAGTGGTAATTTCTTTTTACAGAGGTGGATGGTGTCCTTATTGTAACTTAGAACTAAAAGCCTTAAATAATCTGTTACCTCAGCTAAAAGAATTAGGAACTAATTTGGTGGCTATTACACCCGAAACTCCAGACAATTCTTTAAGTACTTCAGAAAAAAACAATTTAGAGTTTGATATTCTAACAGATGACAACAATAGCTATGCAAAAGAATTAAATTTAGCTTTTGAACTTTCTGATGAAATTAAAACCATTTATAAAGCTTTTAATCTTGACATAGAAAAACACAATGGGAATACTAATTTTGAATTACCTATGCCTGCAACCTTTGTGGTAGATAGTAAGGGTGTTATTTTATATGCATTTACTCCCGAAGACTACACAACAAGATTAGATCCTGAAACTATATTAGAAGTATTAAAAAAATAACCAACAAAAAGGCTCTGTAAAAACAGAGCCTTTTTTTATATAATTATAGTGATCTAAATTATCCCACCAATACTTCTTGTACTTTTTCTGCAGCTTCTTGAAATTCTGTAGCAGATATTACATTTAAACCTTCTTCTGCATCTATTAATGCTTTTGCTTCTACAGCATTGGTTCCTTGTAAACGTACAATAATAGGTACATTTATACTGTCTCCCATGTTTTTGTAAGCATCTACAACTCCTTGTGCCACACGGTCACAACGTACAATACCTCCAAAAATATTCACCAATATTGCCTTTACTTTTGGGTCTTTTAAGATAATTCCAAAAGCAGTCTCTACTCTTTCTGCATCTGCAGTACCTCCTACATCTAAAAAGTTAGCTGGCTCTCCTCCTGCTTGCTTTATTAAATCCATAGTTCCCATTGCCAATCCAGCTCCGTTTACCATACATCCTACGTTTCCATCTAAGGCAACATAGTTCAATCCTGCTGCTTTAGCCTCAACTTCTGTTGGATGCTCTTCGCGAATATCTCTATACTCTAAATAATCTTTGTGACGGTACAATGCGTTTTCATCTAAAGAAACTTTTGCATCTACGGCTAAAATTTTATCATCAGAAGTTTTTAACACAGGGTTAATTTCAAACATGGCTGAATCAGAGTTTTCATATGCTTTATATAAAGACATAATGAATTTTGTCATTTCTTTAAAAGCGTTTCCTGACAATCCTAAGTTAAAAGCAATTTTACGAGCCTGAAATGGTAAAATTCCTGTAGCAGGATCTATTTCTTCTGTAAAAATTAATTCAGGTGTTTTTTCAGCAACTTCTTCAATATCCATACCTCCTTCTGGAGAATACATAACCATATTTCTACCTGTAGCTCTGTTTAATAAAACAGAAACATAAAACTCTTCAGTTTCACTTTCTCCAGGATAATAAACATCCTCTGCAATTAAAACTTGATTTACCAACTTACCTTCGGCAGAAGTTTGAGGGGTAATTAACATCATTCCAATAATATCATCAGAAATAGATTTTACCTCATCAATAGATTTAGCTAATTTAACTCCACCACCTTTACCACGTCCACCTGCATGAACTTGAGCTTTAACAACGTACCAACTTGTTCCAGTTTGTTCTGTTAATTCTTTTGCAGCAGCTACAGCCTCATCTGGGGTTTGAGCTACAATTCCTCTTTGTATTCTTACTCCAAAACTACTTAGAATCTCTTTTCCTTGATATTCGTGTAAATTCATTTTTTATATAAATAAGTTATTTTTTTAGTCGGCATAAAAGTAATGATATTGAAATCTATTTTTTTAGAAAAACTTATATTTTTTTCTAAAAACTTCTAGAACGTTTTCTCTCCCTAAAAACAGACTATTTAGAACGCAAAAACTCCGTTTTCAAACAAATGAAAACGGAGTTTCTATTTTAAAAAATACTGGAGAATTATCCCACCAATACTTCTTGTACTTTTTCTGCAGCTTCTTGAAATTCTGTAGCAGATATTACATTTAAACCTTCTTCTGCATCTATTAATGCTTTTGCTTCTACAGCATTGGTTCCTTGTAAACGTACAATAATAGGTACATTTATACTGTCTCCCATGTTTTTGTAAGCATCTACAACTCCTTGTGCCACACGGTCACAACGTACAATACCTCCAAAAATATTTACCAATATTGCTTTTACTTTTGGATCTTTTAAGATAATTCCAAAAGCAGTCTCTACTCTTTCTGCATCTGCAGTACCTCCTACATCTAAAAAGTTAGCTGGCTCTCCTCCTGCTTGCTTTATTAAATCCATAGTTCCCATTGCCAATCCAGCTCCGTTTACCATACATCCTACGTTTCCATCTAAAGCTACATAGTTTAATCCTGCTGCTTTAGCCTCAACTTCTGTAGGGTGTTCTTCTTTAATATCTCTATACTCTATATAATCTTTATGACGGTACAATGCGTTTTCATCTAAAGAAACTTTTGCATCTACAGCTAAAATTTGATCGTCTGCAGTTTTAAATACTGGATTAATTTCAAATAAAGAAGAATCAGACCCTTCGTAAGCTTTATACAAAGCCATAGCGAATTTTGTCATGTCTTTAAAAGCAGCACCAGACAAACCTAAGTTAAATGCTATTTTACGAGCTTGAAATGGTAACATTCCTGTAGCAGGATCTATTTCTTCTGTAAAAATTAATTCAGGTGTTGCTTCTGCAACGGCTTCAATATCCATACCTCCTTCTGGAGAATACATAATCATATTTCTACCTGTAGCTCTGTTTAATAAAACAGACATGTAGTATTCCTCTGGTTTAGAAGGTCCATCGTAATAAACATTCTCAGCAATTAATACTTGGTGTACTTCTTTTCCTTCTGCCGAAGTTTGAGGAGTTACCAACATCATTCCTAAAATTTGCTCAGCATACATTTTAACTTCTTCGATAGATTTAGCGATTTTTACACCACCACCTTTACCACGTCCACCTGCATGTATTTGTGCTTTTACTGCAAAAACGGTACATCCTTTTTCTGCATGAATCTTATTTGCAGCTTCTAATGCTTCTTCAGGTGTTGATGCAACAAGCTCCATAGGCACTTTTACTCCAAAACTCTTTAAAATTTCTTTTCCTTGAAATTCGTGTAAATTCATAAAACTTCTCTTAAAATTGTGTGTAATATTTCCAAATTTATAAATATCGTTTCACTAACTCCCTCATTCTTAAAAGATTTTTGGCTAAAAAATAAGTATTTAACAAAAAAGCCAGAATCGTATCTTTTTTAGTACTTTCGTTTTGATACTTTCTTACCTATGATAATAGCCAAAAACATTCAGAAAACATTTAACAATACCCAAGTTTTAAAGGGGATTGATATCCATATTAAAAAAGGAGAAGTAGTTGCTATTGTTGGACCTTCTGGTGCTGGTAAAACAACGCTTTTACAAATAGTAAGTACCTTAGACAAACCTGATGACATTCCTAATAGTGAGTTAATTATTAACAACACGAATCCTGTTGGTTTAAAGGATAAAAAACTATCTGAATTTAGAAATCAACACATTGGTTTTGTTTTTCAATTTCATCAATTATTGCCAGAATTTACAGCGCTAGAAAATATTTGTATTCCTGCATATATAGGAAACAAAAAAGACAATGCTACCCAAAAAAGAGCTTTGGAATTATTAGACTTTTTAGGTATTAAAGACAAGGCAGAAAGTAAGCCAAATCAACTTTCGGGTGGAGAGCAACAACGTGTAGCGGTAGCTAGAGCTTTAATAAACCAGCCTGCTATTGTTTTTGCAGATGAACCTAGTGGGAATTTAGATACAGAAAGTGCCAACAATTTACACGATTTGTTTTTTGAATTAAGAGATAAATTTGATCAAACTTTTGTGATTGTTACCCACAACGAAAAGTTGGCAGACATGGCCGATAGAAAATTAACCATGAGAGATGGTAAAATTGAAACTTCAGAAATATGATAGGAATTATCAGTGCCATGCACGATGAATTGGCTGAACTTTTATGCGTTTTAAAAAACAAAGAAACTGTGGTTCTTGGAAATCGTGAATACTACACAGGAACCTTACAAACTAAAAAAGTAGTTCTTGTTTTTTCTAAATGGGGAAAAGTAGCTGCTGCCATTACTACAACACAATTAATTAGCCGTTTTTCTCCTTCCGAAATTATTTTTACAGGGGTTGCAGGAGCTATGGATTCACAATTAAATATTGGAGACCTTGTATATGGAACCTCTTTGGTACAACACGACATGGATGCCTCTCCCCTATTTCCCAAATTAGAAATTCCTTTACTAGGCATAACTTATATAAATACAAACTCTAACAAATCTCTTTTTGAGTCTGTTACGCTCTTTCAGCAAAATTATTTGAAACATATTAATATAAATGAAGCCAATGAATTTGGAATTCAGAGTCCTAAAATAGTCTCTGGAATTATTGCTAGTGGTGATGAGTTTGTTAGTGATGCTAACAGTTTTAATAACATTAAAAATAGCATTCCAAATTTACAATGTGTAGAAATGGAAGGAGCTGCAGTAGCTCAAGTTTGTTACGAATACAAAATTCCTTTTTCTATTATTAGAATCATATCAGACAAAGCAGACCATAGTGCTCCTGTTGATTTTCCTATTTTCACCAAAAAAGTTGCTAGTAAATATGCAAAAGGCATTCTAGAAAATTATTGCAGTTAATTTTCTTTGCGTATCTTTGATTAATCTTTAAACAATGACAAGAAACGCTAACTATCTTTTTGCGAATTACTGCTCAACTCATCCGAGTACAATTGTTTATTTTCCTAGTTCTAGGAACACAACACACCTTTTTTCAACTACCTTGAATCATTTTATAGCATGAATATTTTACTAAAATCGGCTACTATTTTTGACCCTAAAAGCGAACATCACAATCAAACAACTGATGTTTTAATTGAAAACGGTCATATTTCTAAAATAGAAAAAGAACTTACTTGTCCTAATAATTGCCAAGAAGTTAAACTTGACAATTTAACCATATCTAACGGTTGGTTTGATGCTAGTGTAAGTTTTGGAGAACCTGGTTACGAAGACAGAGAAACCATAGCCAACGGAATAGAAGTAGCTGCCAAAAGCGGTTTTACTCAGGTAGGATTAAATTCTAACTGTTATCCTTTTACAGATTCTAAATCCATTGTAAACTATCTAAAAACAAAATCTTTTGGAACAGGAGTTAACATTCATCCAATAGGAAGTTTAACCAAAGAAAGCAAAGGACAAGACATTGCAGAACTGTACGACATGCAACAAGCAGGTGCCATTGCTTTTAACGATTATAAAAAAGGAACCAAAAATGCCAATCTTATTAAAATAGCTTTGCAATACACTCAAAGTTTTAATGGTTTGGTAATGAGCTACCCTAACAACTGTAACATTGCAGGTGAAGGTGTGGTAAACGAAGGAATTAACAGTACGCACTTAGGTTTAAAAGGAACTCCTGCTTTGGCAGAAGAATTACAAGTAAGTAGAGATTTATTTTTACTAGAATACACGGGAGGTAGATTACACATTCCTACCATTAGTACCCAAAAATCAGTAGCCTTAATTAAAGAAGCTAAAAGCAAAGGACTTCATGTTACTTGTAGTGTAAGTGCAGATCATTTAACAATTACAGATGATGAGTTACACGCTTTTGATGCCAACTATAAGATTGCTCCACCCCTTAGAACTCAAAAAGACATTGATGCCTTAATAGAAGGTGTTAAAAATGGAACAATAGACTTTATCACATCAGATCACGATCCTATTGATATTGAAAATAAAAAATTAGAATTTAGCAATGCAATTGATGGAACTATTGGTTTGGAAAGTTTATTTGTAAGCTTACAAACTGTTTTAGGTCTTGATGTTTTAATTGAAAAAATAACAACAGCTCCTCTAGCTATTTTTGGATTGGAAAGTACTTCTATCAACATAGGACAAAAAGCCAATTTGAGTTTATTTAGTACAAAAGGAACTAATACTTTTACTAAAGAGGCTATTTTATCAACCTCTACAAACAGTGCCTATATTGGAAAAGAAACTTCTGGAAAAGTATATGGTTCTTACAATAACAGCATTTTAACCTTAGCTTAATGACAGATTTATCTTTAGAATATATAGTTAGAGAACCTTTAACTACCACAGAAAAAGCACCTTTAATATTATTAATTCATGGCTACGGTAGCAATATGGACGATTTGTTTTCCTTTGCTAGCGAACTACCCAAAGAAGCATTCGTTGTAAGTGTGCAAGCTCCTACCGCTTTACCTTTTGGTGGTTATGCTTGGTATAGCATTACTTTTGATGCAGATGAAAATAAATTCTCAGATCCTGATGAAGGAAAAGAATCTGTACAAAAGCTAAATGTATTTATTGATGAAATCATCAACAAATACAAAATAGATACTTCTAAAATTTTTATGACTGGTTTTAGTCAAGGAGCTATTTTAAGCTATGCATACACCTTTACCTATCCAGAAAAAGTTCCGTACGTAGTGGCATTAAGCGGATACTTTAATCACGACTTTTTAATAAATGAACCTACTACAAACAAGGTAGATTATTTTATTTCTCACGGAAGTGTAGACCAAGTAATTCCTCCAGACTGGGCAAGAAAAGCTCCTGAATTACTAAACTCTTTAGGAATTAAAAATAGCTATAAAGAATATCCTGTAGGCCACGGAGTACATCCTACCAATTTTTACGATTTTAAAAATTGGATTACAGAAAGATTATAAAAAAAAGGAGTGCAGTATTGCACTCCTTTTTTTTATAGGACTCTTAAACATTGTTATCTTTTTTACTTTTCTCTTACTTAAAAGAACCACAGTCTAAGAACCTCTATCTATCTATCTATCTATCTATCTATCTATCTATCTATCTATCTATCTATCTATCTATCTATCTATAAAATAGGGTTTTATTAACAATTAATTGATATCAACATTTGAATAAGTATGTAAAATTACAATTCAATTTCAATTAATAATTATGACTAAAACATTTCAATTTTTATTACTTTCTTTAGTGCTTTTACTCACTTCAGAAATAACGGCTCAAGTAACAACTTCTAGTATCAAGGGTAGAGTTACAAATAATCAAGAAACTGTAATGGGAGCTACGGTTATTGCAACACACATACCTTCTGGTACTATTTATGGAGGAATAACAAACGACGAAGGACGTTTTAATTTACCAGGTATGCGTGTTGGTGGACCTTACACGGTAGAAGTATCTTATATTGGATTAGGAAAAAACATAACGAATAACATTACAATTGGTTTAGGAGCATCCTATGTTCATAACGTTGTTTTAACCGAAGAAAATGTTTCTTTAGATGAAATTGTTATTTCTGCAAGAAGATCTAAGTTTTCAGCAGATAAAACAGGGGCAACTACAAACATTTCTAACACACAAATAGCTTCTATGCCTACTGTTAATAGAAGTATTTCAGACATTGCTCGTATATCACCTTACGCAAACGGTATGAGTATGGCTGGTGGAGATGGTCGTTCTACAAACTTTACTGTTGATGGGGCTAACTTTAACAACAACTTTGGGTTAAGCTCTAGCCTACCTGGAGGTGGAAACCCTATTTCTATCAATGCTATAGAAGAAATTCAAGTAGTAGTTTCTCCTTTTGATGTTCGCCAAACAAACTTTATTGGTGGAGGAATAAACGCTATTACAAAATCTGGAACTAACAAATTTAAAGGTTCTGTATACGGTTTTTACAACAACCAAGAAATGCGTGGTAACAGAATTAACGAAATGGATCTAGGAGAACGTAACGAAGAATCTACCAAAACTTTTGGGGTAACTTTAGGAGGTCCAATTATTAAAAATAAATTGTTCTTTTTTGTAAATGCAGAATCTGTAGTAGAACCAGGACAAGTAGTAAACTGGAGACCTTCTGAAGACGGTGTAGCTAATCTTGACCAATACTTATCTCGTACTAGTATAGCAGACATGGAAAGAGTAAAACAACATTTAATAGATAATTATAATTACAACCCAGGATCGTACACTGATTACCCTGCTGATGAAACCAACAAAAAATTATTAGCTCGTATAGATTGGAACATTAACGACGATCATAAATTAAGTTTTAGATACAACTACGTTAAAAATCAAGGATGGAATGCTACCAACGGAAACTCTAACAATGCGGGTTCTCGTAACAGAGCTATGGATCGTATTTCTGCTAATTCTATGGCTTTCTCTAACTCCACTTATTCAATGGACAACATTGTAAGTTCTTTCTCTTTAGATTTAAATAGTAGAATTTCAGACAAATTGTCTAATCAATTTTTAACTACTTATTCTAAAATACAAGATGCTCGTGGTAGTAACTCATCACCTTTTCCATTTATTGATATTATGAATGGTCTTGATGGTTCTGGAAATCAAATTGACGAACCATACATTTCTGCTGGTTACGAATTATTTACATGGAACAATGCTGTTAACAACAATACTTTTACAGCTATTAACAACTTAACGTATTATTTAGACAATCATACCATTACTGCTGGAGTAAGCTTTGAGTACCAATTGGCAAACAACTCTTATATGAGAAATGGTACGGGTTATTATAGATATGCTAGTGTTGATGATTTTCTTAATCAAGCTGCTCCTAGAGATTTTGCATTGACTTACGGATATGATGGTGAAAAAAATCCAAATGCAGAAGTTAACTTTACACAATTAGGAGTGTACTTACAAGATGAATGGAACATCAATAAAAACTTTAAATTATCATACGGAGTTCGTGCTGATTATTTAAAATATAAGGATGATTTAATTAGAAACAATGCTATTTACGATTTAGATTACAATGGTGTAAATATTGACACAGGTAAATGGCCAGATGCTAATGTACAAATTTCTCCAAGAGTTGGTTTTTCTTGGGACGTAAAAGGAGATCATTCTATGAAATTACGTGGAGGAACAGGATTCTTTACAGGAAGATTACCATTGGTATTCTTTACCAACATGCCAACCAACTCTGGAATGGTACAAGGAAGCTACCAAGCTAATACAAGATACAATGCGGATGGATCTGTAAGTTCTGTAGACCCTGCCTTAGCTGGTTTAGCGGGTCCTATGATTACGGATGTAGATGAAATGATAAGCAGATTAAACCTACCGAATACCATTACTCCAGAAGATGGTGTTTTACCTAGTGCTGTAAATGCTGTAGCTACAGACTTTAAAATGCCACAGGTTTGGAAAACATCTTTAGCTTTTGATTATCAAGTGCCAACTTCTTTTCCTATGCAAGTAACCGTAGAAGGTATTTACACAAAAACCATAAATGGGGTAATGCTTAAAAACTACAACCTAATGCAGCCAGATGCTACATGGGAACGTTTTTCAGGTGCTGACAACAGATATATTTATCCTGCAGACATTACTTACACATCAAAAGATGCTTATGTATTATCTAATACAAACAAAGGTTGGGGAGCTATTGGTAACATTAGTGTAAACGCACAACCTGTAAAAGACTTAAACTTAATGGCTGCCTACACATATACTGAATCTAAAGAGATTTCTGGAATGCCAGGTAGTAATGCATTTTCTGCATATTCTGGTTTAGATGCTGTTAATGGACCACACTTACCAGAATTACAGCGTTCTCAATATGTAGTACCAAACAGAGTAATAGGATCGGTTTCTTACAAAATTCCTTGGGCTACGAATGAATTAAAATCTGCTACATTTTTTAACTTATTTTACTCAGGTTCATCTCCAGAAGGATATAGCTTTACCTATTCTAATGACATGAATGGTGATGGAGTTTCTACAGACTTAATTTACATTCCTAAAGAAAAAGGTGATATTAATTTTATTAGTGCTGCTGATGAAGATGCTTTCTTTAAATTTATGGAACAAGATGATTACTTAAAAAACCACAAAGGAAAATATGCAGAAGCAAATGCTGCTCGTAGCCCTTGGGTACATAATTTTGATTTAAGATTGGCTCGTGAGTACTATTTTAATGTTGGAGAAACTAAAAACACATTACAACTTACTTTTGATATTATAAACTTGGGGAACATGTTAAACTCTAAATGGGGAATTGAGAAAACAAATAGAGTTTCTAACAACGGACAAGTTTTAAAATACGAAGGGAAAGATGCAAACAATGTTCCTTCTTATTCATTTAATAAGGTTAACAATGAATATCCAGATAGTATTTATGACTATGATAGTTATTATGGTAATACTTGGAAACTTCAAGTAGGAGCTAAATATTCATTCTAAATGTATTTCTTTTAATAAAAGACTAAATTACAATACATATACAACTAAAAACGCTCAACATCAGTTGAGCGTTTTTTTATGATTTTAATTTCTATCTACTAATCATAGAGGTTATAAACAATATTATTCCTGTGTTACTACCCATAAAGAATGAATAATTGCAGGGAAAAAGAACACGAAACACAATACGATATTAATAATTAATTGTTTGTCTGTTCCTCTTTTTAAATACACCGCCAAAGGTGGTAATAAAATAGATAGTACTATTAATAAAAGTTTATTAGTCATAATTTTTTAAGTTGGTTATACCTTGAAAGGTAAAAAATATCTCTTACAAATCAATAGACAATCCATCGTAAGATAAAAACACGTTTTCAGGTAAGTTTTTGCTAACCTCTTCATGAAAACCTAATCGATGACTGATATGTGTGAAATAGGCTTTTTTAGGTGTTAAAACAGCTACCAAATCAATGGCTTCTTGTAAACTTAAATGTGTAGGATGCTCTTCTATTCGTAAGGCATTAATAACCAAAACATCTAAATTTTGCAACTTTTCTAATTCCGAATTATCTAAAGTTTTTACATCCGTTAAATAGGCAAATTCATCAATCTTATAACCTAAAATAGGCAAACCTCCATGATGAACCTTAATAGGTGTAATTGTTTTATTTCCTAAAACAAAAGGAACATCGTTAATAATAGTAGGTAATACAGCGGCGGCTCCAGGGTATCTGTTTTTTGTTGTAAAAATATAATCATAACGGCTTGCCAAACTATCCATAACTCTTTGCATGGCATAAACAGGCATAGGTCCTTTTTTATAACAAAAAGGTCTAATATCATCTAAGCCAGCAATATGATCAGAATGTTCGTGTGTAAACAAAACAGCATCAATAGCTGTTACTTTATTCGCTAACATTTGCATTCTAAAATCGGCACCACAATCTATCAAACAAGAAAAACCGTCCCATTCTATAAAAATAGAAGAACGCATTCTTTTGTCTTTAGGGTCCGTAGAAAAATTTACCGGTTCGTCTGATAATAACATCGGAATTCCCTGAGAAGTTCCTGTGCCTAAAAAAGTAACTTTCATGGTGTAAAATCTTATATCAAAAATACGAAAACACAGTAACTTAAAGCCCTAAATTTGGTATATTTGGTTGGTAACATAGAAATAATCAACATGCCAGTATCACATAAAGGAGATATTCTAGTAGAAAACGTCCTAACGAGTAAAACCAAAGCGCTTAAAATCAACCTAAACAAAAACATTTACGGTACTTTTTCCGAAATTGGTGCCGGACAAGAAACTGTTCGTCATTTTTTTAGAGCAGGTGGTTCTTCTGGAACTATTGCAAAAGCAATGAGTGCTTATGATAAAGATTTTTCTGATGCTATTTACGGAATTGAAGATGATAAAAGATATGTAACAGAAAGTCGTTTAAAGAAAATGCTACGTCACGAAATTCAACTGATAGAAAGCAGATTGAATAGACAAAAACATCCTGACAAAATGTATTTTAGTTATGCAAACACCGTAGCTACTATAGATTTTGCTAAACAATTTAAAGGTCATGGTTGGGTAGGAATTCATTTTCAATTATCTCCCCACGAGGCTCACAACGAAATTGTATTACACTTAAGATTTAAACAAACCGATGCAACCCTACAACAGGAAACGCTTGGAAGATTAGGTGTGAATTTAATTTATGGTGCTTTTTATCATAATGACAATCCTAAAGACTTAATTAGTTCTTTATATGACAATATTGAGATTGATGAGCTAGAAATTGATATGATTAATTTTTCTGGACCTCGTTTTACTTATGTAGATAACAGATTGATGAGTTTACAATTGGTAAAAAATGGAATGACCAATGCCGTAATGTTTAACGACACCGGAAAAAACCTATTGCCTGCTCAAGAATTATACAAAAAGAATATTTTGGCTTTGCGTGGTAGATTTAGACCCGTTACCAAAGTAAATATGGATGTGTACGAAGAGTCTCAAAAATTATTTTTTGCAGACAAAAGAGTAGATCCTAAAAGAACCAAAACTATTTTTGAGATTACACTTTCTAATTTAAAAAATGAAGGAGAAATTAACGAAAGGGACTTTTTAGATAGAGCAGATTTACTTTGTTCTTTAGGACAAATAGTAATGATTACCAACTTTCAGGAATATTACAAACTGGTAGAATATTTTGGTGAATTTACCAACGAACAAATTGGTTTTGCCATGGGTGCAGATAGTATTATGAACATTTTTGATATTAAATATTACAACAATTTAAAAGGTAGTATTTTAGAAGGTGTTGGAAAATTATTTTCTAACAACTTAAAAATATATCTTTACCCAATTCTAGGTGAAACAGAAGATACAATTATTGATAGTAACAATTTAAAATTAAATCGCCGAGTAAAAGAATTGTATGCTTATTTTAAAGCATCGCATAAAATAATAGATATTACCAACTACAGGATAGAGCATATGAGAATCCAAGCTCCAGATGTATTTAAAAAAATACGTACTAATGAAGAAGGATGGGAGGCAATGCTACCTGAAGGAATTGCAGAAACAATTAAATTTAAAGGATTGTTTGGCTACAAAAAACAGATAAACGGTTAGTGACTTTGATAGACGAAGAACAACTTATTGCAAATCTTAAAGATCCCAAAAAATCTTCCAAAGCTTTTGATGAACTAGTACGGCTTTATAAAGAGCGTTTGTATTGGCATATCCGTAAAATTGTAATCAATCATGATGATACGGATGATGTTTTACAAAACACGTTTATTAAAGTCTATAAAAATATTGGTGGCTTTAAAGAAGAGAGTAAGTTATTTTCGTGGATGTATAGAATTGCAACCAATGAAGCCATTACCTTTTTAAATAAAAACGCTAAAAAATCTAACGTTCCTATAGAAGACTATCAAAAAGAACTTAGATCTAGTTTACAAGATGATGAATTGTTTGATGGAGATAGTATTCAACTAATTTTGCAAAAAGCAATTGCAGAATTACCACACAAACAACAACTGGTGTTTAATATGAAATATTACGACGAAATAAAATACGAAGAAATGTCTCTAATATTAGATACTTCGGTAGGAGCATTAAAGGCATCTTATCACCACGCTGTTAAGAAAATAGAAAGTTATATTAAAAATTATTAAACCTTTCCCTAAAAAAAGCATCTAAGGTTTAACATGAATAAAGAAAACCAACATAGCGAACAGTTCTTAAAAGAGATTACAGGTAACAAAAATTCTTTTACAACTCCTGAAAATTATTTCGATAATCTTTCAGAAAGAATTGCAACGCAACAGTTTCAAGAATCACTACCTAAAAATAGTGGATTTAAAGTTCCTAATAATTATTTTGAAACTTTTAGTGTTCAAAAACCAAAATCAAAAGTTAGGTTACTAACCCCTTATATTGCTATAGCGGCTGCAGTTGTTATTGGATTTTTTACTTTTAAACCAAACACCAATACTTACGATGAGCTTAACAATAGCGACATTATCAATTATTTAGCTATTGAAGAAAGTATTGATATTAATGAAATTATAAACAATACAGAAGATAGCGACTTATCTTTTATGTATTCTAATATAAATGACCTTAACCCCACTATAGACCAAGTGTCTTTAGAATTAAGCGAATTTGACATTATCGATTTTTAATTATGAAAAAAAACGTTACTCTTATATTCTTATTATTTTTAAGTCTTAGTTTCTATGGTCAAAACAAAGGAAAAACTTATGCTCAAAAAATAGCTGCTGCTAGAATAAGTTTTTTAACAGACCAACTATCCTTAACTTCTAAGCAGGCAGAAAAATTTTGGCCTATTTACAACAAAGGAAAATCAGAATTTTATGCCATTAATAAAGAAAAAAACACACTACAAAAAAACGTAAACCTTAAAACAATTACAGATCAAGAAGCTAAAGATTTAGTAAACAAACTAAACAATCTTGAATTGGCTGCTGCAGAAAGAAAACAAAAATTAAACGACGATTTAACTGTTGTTTTAAGTTACAAGCAAATTTTAAAACTTAGAGATGCCGAAGTGAACTTTAAGAAAAAATTATTAGAAAGAATTAAAAAACATGATTAAAACAACACTCTCTTAATTGTTTTACTCTTAGCCACAGTCTCTAACCATTCTTTTTCTGGATGACTATTACTTGTAATTCCTCCACCTACATATAGAGAAACCGTTTCTTTGTTTACAGAAAAACATCTTAAATTCACAAACAAAGACGTTTGTTTAAACATATTTAAGACTCCCAAATACCCTGTATAAAAAGATCTGTGATAGCCCTCGTTTTTTAAAATATAAGACTTACTATCATTCTTAGGCAAACCGCAAACTGCTGGAGTTGGATGTAATAAATGCACCAAAACTTCTACGTCCTTAGCTTGCTTTAATCTTCCAGAAACATTGGTTTTTAAGTGTAATAAGGTTCCTGCTTTTACCGTTTTTACTTCCGAAAATTGTAAATCATCAACTTTAGTTTCTAAACTAGATTTTATAAAATCTGAAACCATTTGTTGTTCTTCCAATTCTTTAGCTCCCCAAGTAGGATTTAAATCTCCCTTAAAAGCTTGTGTTCCTGCCAAAGACATGGTCTTAAAAACACCTTGCTCCACCTTTAACAAAGTCTCTGGAGTTGCCCCCATCCACTTCCCTACTCTAGGATGATACCAGATATACACATAAGCATTTGCATAAGTGTTTAGTAATTTTTCAAAAACAGTAATGGTATCAAAATTAGGAACCGACAACTCTTCTTTTCTAGAAATGACAATCTTAGATAAATCCGTGCTTTGTATACTAGCTACAGCCTCAGCAACTTTAGTCATATGACTATTTTTAGCCACATCATCCGTACGTACATCAATATCTGTATCGCTGATTAGTTCTAATGAAGCTAAGGACTCCTTATAGACTCGATCTGGCTTTAAAATATAAGCATCCTCTTTGCTATCAAAAGGAGCAAATACATATCCACTAGCTGTAAAATCATCAAACACAAACAAATCATCTGTATGCTGAAGAATTAAAGTTAAAGAATTCTCATTTGGATTTTTGTAGGCAGCAAAAGGAATTCCTTCTTGCTCAGCTTTATTTATTTGTTCTAGTAAATTCAAACTTAACGTTTACTTAGGTAATACAATATTGGTTATTTTACAAAGCGAAATTAAATTCCCTTGCTCATCGGTAACGGCAACTTGCCATAAATGGGTAGTTTTCCCTTTATGAATTAGCGTAGCTTTTGCCGTTACAACTCCATCTACTTTACTTTTTAAATGATTGGCAGAAATCTCAATTCCTTTAACCACATATTCTTTGGTATTTACAAACATAAAAGAAGCTGCACTTCCCACACTTTCTGCCAAAGCAACGGTAGCACCACCATGTAAAATCCCCATAGGTTGATGTACTTTTGAATTCACAGGCATGGTTGCTATTAAATAATCTGCTCCCACTTCTGTATACTCAATTCCCAATGTTTCCATTAAGGTATTTTTAGTAACCTGATTTAATTGTGCTAAGGCTTTGTCTAAATCCATTGTTTGTATTTTAATTCCTGTAAAATTAAGTATTTATTGACTTTTATAACTATTTTTGCACCATTAAAGCACCTATTTAATGATATACAAAATAAGAGTCATTTTAGACACCAAAGAAGATGTAATTAGAACCCTATTGGTTGATTCTAAAATTACATTGGAAGAATTTCACAAAATAATTGCTCAAGTTTTTGGGTTTAACGGACAAGAAATGTCTTCTTTCTTTAGATCTGATGATGAATGGAACCAAGGTGAAGAAATCCCTTTATGTTCTATGGACGATGCTCCCGATGCTTTGTGCATGGCAACAACCACTTTAGAACAAAATATAGAAGACCCAGAAGAAAAGTTAATCTACTTATACGATTATTTAAGTATGTGGACTTTTTACTGTGAGTTGATAGAAGTAACCAAAACAACAGACTCTGAATTACCTAAATTAATTCTATCTATTGGAGATACTCCAGACGAAGCTCCTGCAAAAGAATTTGTAGCAGATAAATCTACAGATGGTTTTGATCTTGATGATGATGAGTTTGACAGTAATTTTGATGAATTTGATAATATTGATGATTTGGATTTAGACAAGTACTAAGCTAAAATCATTTCATCATAAGATAATATAGTGGTGTATTTTTTATGAGTAAAATAATCTTTTACATAAGATTCTTTACCTGTAACCAACACAAAATCTCCACCCCATGCACCTAAGCTTTTTACAGCTCCATTAAAATCCGAAAACAATCTTTCTTTTACAGGTTTTATGTTTAAAACTTGTGAAAGAATGGTTTCGTGTTTTACTAAAAGACTTTCAAATTCTTTTAACTCCTTAGCTAGAATTAAGTCTTTTGTTAGTTGATTGATTTCTTTAATATAACTAGACTTATCATCTGTTAAAGATCTATACATTTTAATCCCCTCTTTGCTATCTTGTTTTTCATTTAAATACACAAAAAACAATTCCTCTTTAAAACTAGGATCAAAAGTCAACGCAACTATATTAGGATGTATGCCATTTCTTTGATAAGTAATAGGGCTAGGATGCTTAGCACAAGCAATATCATATCCACTACCTCCAAAAGATTTTTCTAACAACTCAAACGGATTTACACTTGCCCAGGTGGCAATACTATTAATTAAAGTTGATGATGTTCCTAACCCCCATTCATTAGGAAAGGTTAAATGTGTACTAACAGTTAGTCCTTTTGCACCTAATAAAAATTCAGGATTTAAAGTTCTTGCCATTTGCAAAATAGCTTGCAGAGTACCAGCTACTTTTAGGGCATCAACTTCTGTAGAATTGGTTTCTATAATGTGAAAACTACCAAGATCAAAAATAGCAGTAAACCAACATTCCTTAGCTACATTATAACTTGTCCAACAAATTACATTAGTTGTATTGTTGATCACCTGTAAATCTTGACCAAATTTAGTAGGCAACGCTAAAGAAACAGCACCATCTAAAACTAGATACTCTCCAGAAATCAATAATTTCCCATTGCTATAATAGTGTTCCATTACGCTCTAATTTTTTTAAGCGTTTCTGCAACTCCACTATAACTCACTACTTTTCCTTTTAACTTTTGGGTTACTTCTTCTTTTTCTTGCTGATTGGCTTCTAGCTGATTTAAAATATTCACCAAATGCATTTTCATATGTCCTTCCTGAATTCCTGTAGTAGTTAAAGCTCTTAACGCAGCATAATTTTGAGCCAAACCAGCTACAGCAATAATTTGCATTAATTCTTTAGCACTAGGATTGTCTAACATTTCTAAAGACAATTTAGACAACGGATGTGTACTTGTTAAGCCACCAACCGTTCCTAAAGCCAAAGGAACTTCAATAGAAAAGGTAAAAATTCCATTTTCCACCTTACAAGCTGTTAAACTTTTATAGTTCCCCGATTTAGCAGCATAAGCATGTACTCCAGCCTCTATGGCTCTAAAATCATTTCCGGTAGCAATAACCACAGCATCAATACCATTCATAATTCCTTTGTTATGAGTAACGGCTCTGTGAGGTTCTACATTAGCAATAGCAACAGCCTGCATCATTTTATGAGCAAACAGAGCACCATCTGTAGGGTGTAATTTTTCAACTTCACAACTCACTTCTGCACGCACAACACAATCTGGAACATAATTAGACAAAATACTCATGACAATTTGAATATCTTCTTTCTTAAATTCTTGTGCCATAGCTTCTAAACAAGAGTTTATAAAGTTAGCCCCCATAGAATCCTTTGTCTCAAAAGTAACGTGTAGCTGATAGTAATTTGCTAACTCGTCCGTTTTGTTACGCAATTCAATATCTAAAATACCTCCACCACGCTTACGCATGTTTTTCGTAATCGCATCTGTTACCGTATATAAATCTTCTTTTTTACTTTTAAAATAATCTAATAGAGACTCTTGATCTCCATCATACATAAAATGTACTTGTCCTACCTTTACAGTATTCAGAACTTCTGCTTTAAAACCTCCTTTATCTGACCAAAATTTAGCGACCAAAGAAGCTGCTGCTACTACAGAACTTTCTTCTATAGCCATAGGAATGGTGTAATGCTTTCCATTAATCACAAAATTGGGAGCAATTCCAAAAGGCATATAATAATTAGAAATAGTGTTTTCTATAAAATCATCATGTAACTGCTGTAATTGTTGATCAGAATTCCAATACAAACTTAGAATTTCACTTGCATTTACGTTCTCTTTTAAAAAATTACTGGCTAACCATTGAATCTTTTCTTGTTTATTTAGCTTAGAAAAACCTGATATTAACTTGGGCATATGAATTGTGAAATTGTTTAAAATACAAATATACATTCATAAATCTTAATAATTACATAACAATTATTATCATTTTAACATTTGTTAACTGCGATAATTTACTTACTTTTGAAGTTCAACTATACAATAAAACAAATGAAAAATCTTACCCAACGCATAGGTATGCAGGGACTGGCTGTTGCTGGGCTTTGCTTAAGCCTGATTGGTTGTGCCGAATCTTTTGACACTTCCTTTTTTGAAAAAGACATTAAGGATCCTGAATTTAATATTGAATTAGCAGGGTTACCTATTGGTTACACAACATACACGGCCAAAGAGCTATTTGAAGAAATTGGTGACGATATTGAAGTAGGTACAACTGATGACAATGGAAAATCTGTTGTAAGTTTTTCTTACTCTCAATCTTTAAGTGCTGGTGAAAACTCAGATTTTGTGAGTGTTGATGACCAAACTTTTGAAGGAGATTTTCAATTATTAGCAGATGCTCCAATTCCAGGAGGTAGCTATGAGTATGGAACTTTTCAACTTGCCGATGATGAAATCGGAGCGTCAAAAGACACCATTCTTCAAAAAATTCAAACACTGGCTAATATTGATTCTGACTTAACTGCTGCTGAATTTTCAGAAGGTACTTTAACGATTAATATTACTACCACTACTGAAGCTCAAACAGAATTAAATTTTAAAATCCCTTCTTTAATTAGAAAAGATAATGGAAATCCATACAATAAAGACTTCCTTTTAAAAGATCATTCTATTCCTGCTAATAATGTAAATACAATTACAGTAAACTTATCAAACTACGAATTTGATTTTACAATAGATCAACTTAATCCATCTCAAACAAATAATGGATTCAACAAAATAGCAGTTGAAATAGAAGCAGTTATTATATTTAATGATGGTGACAACATTTCAACTTCAGACGAATTAAACTATACTATTAGTCTTGCAAATCCTAAAGTAAAAACTGCCGAAGGAGATTTTAAAGATGCTAGTTTTAATGTAGAAAATCAAACTTTTGACTTAGACTTTTTTAAGGAATTAGGAGATGGAACCATTAATTTTGAAAATCCAACATTAAAATTATCTGCAACAAGCGGTTATGGATTCCCTGTAGGATTAACTCTTGAATCTATAGCAGCTACAGACGGAACAACAACTACTAATTTAGCAATTACAGATGCAAGTCCTGCTGAGGACAATATTGAACCTGTTGTTGGAGGAACTGGAAATTATGCTATTATAGATGCTGCTGCTACTAATGGAGAAACTAAAACGTCTAACATTATCTTAAACAATCAAAACTCTAACTTAGCAGACTTATTAAATGCAAAGCCTACTCAGTTTAATTTAAATGTTACTGCAGGTGCAAACCCTAACAGAACAAACAATGCAAACTTTTTTGATGTTGACAATACTTTAGCAGTAGATGTAAACGTTGAGTTACCATTGTATGTTACTTTTAAAGATTTATCTTTTTCACCAGATCCTTTTGAATTTGACTCTGAAGATATTAGCGACAATGCTTCTTCTCTTTCTTTAAGAGTAGGATCTAGAAACTCAATTCCTTTAAAAGGTATAGTTACTTTAGAATTTGTTAAAAATACAGGTACTGAACAAGCTCCTGTTTATGAAGTTGTAACATATGCAAATGCTGATAATGTTGTTACAGACTTTAAAGAAAGTGTTAATGTTATTAATGCTGCTCCTATTGATGCGCAAGGATTCTCTAAATACACTTTAGACAATGAAGGTGTGTTAAAAGAAGGATCTAGCATTATAGAGCCTAGTGTAGCTTGGTTAAACTTAACCAAAGAACAAATAGCCGTTATGGATGAAGTTACTCACATTCAAGCGTACATTACCTTTGATACTGTAGATAGTAACAACGATGGTAATCCTAATCCTGCTAAAATCCAAAGTACTGACCAAGTTAGACTTGATTTAGCAATTAAAGGTGATTTAAAGATTACGACAAAAGACGAAGACGATAACAACTAAACGTAAGGCATGAAAAATTATATAAAACTAATTACAGCAACCGCTTTCACTGTCTTACTAACAAACAGTGTTAAAGCCCAAAGTCAAATTTCCTTTTTCCATTTAGGAGATTATGTACAACAATCAACAGATGTATCTCCAGTATACATTCCTAAGAACTCTTTTTCTTTTGGTTTGCCTGGTGTTTCTTTATCATTAAGTAACGGATTTTCAAGTTCAGACTTATTAACAGTAGTTCCTGGTACAGAAAACACTACAGATCAATTTGGAAATGATAAAGAAGAGTTAGAATACAACTACAAAAACGTATACGACCAAATAGAAGGAGATCATAACGATTTAGATTTTGTTCAAAGTATCAATATCTTAAACCTTGCTTTTAAACGCAAACACGGATCTTTATCTTTCTTTGTAAACCAAAAGAGTAACATCAACTGGCAAATGAGCAAGAATGGTATTGTTAACATTTTAGCTAATGGTATTACAGACCAAGTTTTGTTTGATGACAATATGGATATTACAACTTATGCAGAAGCAGGAGTTGGATTCACACAACAATTTTTGAACGATAAACTAGCTGTGGGGGTTAGAGTTAAATATTTAATTGGTGCAGCTAACGGATCTACACAAGAAAACGGAACTGCCCAAATTAATGTAAACGATGATTTAACATGGACTATCAACACAAATGAGGCTGTTGCTAGAGTAGCTGGTGTTCCTTTAGGAGATGATGAAGACTATGAATTTAGTACAAACAACTCTGGTATTGGTTTTGACATTGGTGCTAGTTATGAAATTATTCCAAACTTAGTGATTGAAGCTGCCGTTAACGATATAGGTTCTATTACTTGGAAAGAAAACATTAAAGAGTATTACATGGAAAATGTAACTGACTTAGTGATTGACGGAGCTGACTTAGATGCTGGTGGTGATGTTTTAGAAGAATTAGTAGATGAATTAGAAGAGAACATGGAACTTGGAGAAAGAGAAGGTTCTTCTTACAAAACATCTTTAGCTACAACTTCTTACTTATCTGCTAGTTATAAATTAGCAAACGTTCACCAGTTTAGAGCAACTATGTTTAACAACCATACTGTAGAAGATAGTGAAGCTATTTTAGCGTTAGGATACAACTTATCTTTAGATAGAACTACTTACGGTATTGTAGGTATTAAAAATGCATATGGAGAGATGGACCTAGGTGTAAACTTAGCTACTAAAATTGGACCTCTACAAATTTATTTAGCTACAGACAACCTAAACAGAATATTAGGTCCTGTGGAAGATTTAAAACAAGCTAACATTAGATTTGGTTTAAACTTTGTATTTGGATACAACAAATGGTTGTAAAATTTAACAACCTTTTACATAGTAAAAAAGCTGTCTTTCATTAGACAGCTTTTTTGTTTTTAATAGAGATATGTAATCTTAACAAAAAGTGTATTTTTAGGTTTCTAAAATAATTAAGTGTATGGAGTTTGTATACGGTGGTAGTAAAGCCAATCAAAAAACAGTATTAGGTCATCCTTCTGGTTTATTTGTATTGTTCTTTACAGAAATGTGGGAACGATTTTCATTTTACGGAATGAGAGTTTTATTGGTTAATTTTTTAACTATGGCCATTACTGGTGTAAACAATCCCGGTTGGGGATGGAGTGCAGAACAAGCTGGAGCTTTATTTGGAACCTATGCGGGTTTGCTATACATTACCCCTATTCTTGGTGGAATTATTGCCGATAAACTTACAGGTTACAAGTGGGCAGTAGTCATTGGTGCTTTTATCATGACCCTAGGTCATGCTTCCATGGCTTTAGAAACAGAAACTTCTTTATACATTGGTTTGACATTATTAGTTCTAGGAACTGGTTTTTTTAAACCCAACATGACCTCTATAATTTCTGAAATGTATACCAAAGTACCCGAAAAGAAAGACGGAGCCTATACCATTTATTATATGGGTGTTAATGCAGGTGCTTTTTTTGGAATGATGCTTTGTGGTTATTTAGCAGAAACCCAAGGCTGGGCTTATGGTTTTGGTTTGGCTGGAATTTTTATGTTGTTTGGAACCCTACAGTTTTGGCTAGCAGCTCCTTTGTTTGGTGAAATTGGAGAAGTTCCTAAAAAAGAAAAGAGCATGACAAAAGCTACAGAAAAAACAAATCACTTTACCAATATTGATAAAATTTTAATCGCAGTCAGTTCTGTAATTGGTTTGCTTTATTTACTTAATGACCCTAGTTCTAAAATTGCCAACATCAATTTATTACCTGAAGTGTTTTTAGGAATTTCTGAACATCTTTCTGGACCTACAGAACTAATTATTATAGGATTGTTTATCTTTTTATTTTTAGTCATCAGCAGAATAATTAGATACGAAAAAGTGGTAAGAGACCGAATGGTTGCCTTAATTGTATTTGCTTTGTTTACCGTTTTCTTTTGGATGTCTTTTGAACAAGGAGCAACTTCACTTATTATTTTTGCGAGAGATTATACCCAACGTGAATTGGTTGGAAACTATGCCATTATTTTTAACATTATAAACACCTTACTTACTGTAATTCCCTTAGCTATTATTTCTTGGGTATTATGGCTACTATACAAACAAACTCACAACACCATTAAAACGTCTAACTGGATTTTAATTCTTAGTTTTTTGGCTATCTGGATTGTGGTGGGTGGAATGTTGTACAGAGAATTTTCTGCCGATGTTACAACCGTTACAGTGGCTTGGTTTAGCACCCTAAACTCCTTTTTTATTATTGCGTTTGCTTCCTTCTTTTCTAAATGGTGGGAAAGTAAATACAACCCTACATCTGCTCAAAAATATGGTTTAGGCTTGGTTTTATTAGGAATTGGTTTTGCCTTTTTATCTTACGGAGCCAACAGGATCCCTTCAGATGCCGTAGCAGGTTCTGTAAAGGTGAGCATGATTTGGTTGATTATGGCTTACTTGTTCCATACTTTAGGAGAACTTTGTCTTTCTCCCTTAGGTTTGTCACAAGTAAGCAAATTAGTCCCTGCAAAAATGATAGGTTTTATGTACGGAATGTGGTACTTAGCCATTGCTATTGGTAACAAATTAGCAGGTTCTTTAGGGGGTAAAATTGAGGCAATAACAGAAGCTTACGACTTATCAACCTTCTTTTTAATCTTTACTATTGTTCCTATAGTAGCTGGAATTATAATCACCTTATTAAATAAAACTTTGGTACGAAAAATGCATGGTATTCAATAACACATTGTAAGCATTAATTCTATTAACAGACCTATTCTTAAAATAAACATCATAATGAAACATATCTTATTCACACTATTTGTACTTCCTACAATTTTATGGGCATCCAATCCAGAACCTAAAGAAATTAAATGGCTTAGTTTTGAGGAAGCCATTGCTTTGAACAAAAAAAATCCAAAACCTATTATTGTAGATGTGTACACAGTTTGGTGTCACTGGTGTAAAGTAATGGATAAAGAAACCTATACAGATAGTACCATTACAGAGTACATCAACCAAAATTACTATGCTGTTAAATTTGATGCTGAACAAAAAGAACCTTTAACTTTTAACGGACAAACCTTTAAGTACATTCCTAACGGAAGAAGAGGTCATCACGAATTTGCTAGTGCTATTTTAAAAGGTCAACTAAGTTATCCTTCTACCGTATTTTTTAACAAAGAAGCAAAGGTAGTTTATGTAGCTCCGGGATATTTAAAAAAACCAATGATGGAAAAACTTGTTAATTTTATGCATCAAGAAGTGTATTTAAACAAAGATTGGGAAACATTTGAAAAAGATTTTAAAAGCAAACTTTAATTTACAACATAAGCTCCTTGTAAATTTACATCATAACAAAGCACTTGTAGTTTTCTACAGGTGCTTTTCCATTTTTGAACATGATTTGTATAGTTTCCAGCTCCAATAATCACCAAATTAGGTGATAATTCTTTTACCAAACGAGCTATATTAATCTTAGGATTGTTCATTAAAATTAAATTCATTCCCTTTTTGTTAATGCTATAATACGCATAAGATTCATCAACAATTAAATAAGAAGCTTTTTTAAATTCTATAATTTTTGAAGCAACTTTTTTCTGCTTTTTAATGTTGTTATACAGTACATTCTGATGAATTGTAGGTAGATAAATAGTATCTGAAAACACAAATAATTGTTCCTTATTTTTTAAGGTAATCGTATTATTTCGGTAATCATTGTAAATGACCAACTCTTCTTTTTGATGAATTTTATATTGATGGTAGAAGTGATAGAACTGAAAAGAAAGGATACCCATCAATAAAAGTCCAACATTCTTATAGGTCTGTTTCTGAAATAGTTTCCATATTAAAAACAACAAAATATAATATGCATATACGTGTATGCTTGTAATAGAAATATCTTTTAGAATTAAAAACTCTAAGGAAGAAAAATAATCAATTACCTGAATGTATAGTTTTACAAAAACATCAAAATAGGCTTCTATAAACGTAAACTGTTCTAGCAACAAGATTTTCATCAACACTAAAAAACCACCATACAAAACCAAAGGCAAGAGTGATACTGCTATAAAATTAGCCATTAAAAATTGTAACGGAAGTTGATGAAAATAATACAAGGTAATGGGCAATACTCCTAGCTGAGCAACCACAGAAACAATCACAACATCTACAAAGTACTTTACAATTTTATTTTTTAAGCGGATGTTCTGAGTTAGTAAAGGATAAAAAACCACGATGCTAATAACTGCCGTGTAACTTAGCTGAAAACCTACATCAAACAAATAATTGGGTTTTAACACCAACAATAATAACATAGAACTCACAATAGGTTCTAACAACAAGCCTCTTTTTCTTTTTAACTTGGCTAGAATAATAAAACTAAACATGGTAACAGATCTTACCACAGAACTAGACAATCCCGAAAAAACAGCAAAACCCCACAAACAAATAACAACAGTAAAAACATGTATATAATTTCCATAACGAAAACTTTTGACAAAGCCAAACGTATAAAATAACAAGAAGTACAATACCCCAACATGCATTCCAGAAATAGCGATTAAATGTACCACTCCTGCATTGGCAAAAGATTGCTGCATTTCTTTAGACAAATGCTCTTTATCTCCTAACAACATGGCCATCAATAGCTCTTTACTTTCTTTAGATAGAACAGAAGCTTGTAATTTAGCAACCACTCCACTTCTATAGTTCTGAAGCTTTAATAACCAACTAGTACTGCTTCCTGTTTTTATAAAATTTTTAAGCCTTATTTTTCCATACACCTTTTTTAAGGCTAAATAATTTCGATAATCAAAATCATAAGGTGAACTAGGCAAATTAATCGGCCTAATCTTCGTTTTACAAACAAACTCATCTCCTATATACAGTCTATTTAAGGACACAGAATCTTTAGAAACTTCTACCAAAATAGTTCCTGAGGAAGCTTTAGAATTAACTCCATCTACCCTAGCATAATATCTAAATAATTTCTCAGAAGATTTTAATTGCTTGACTATTGTAAGTTGTAAAGTAGCTGGTTTTGAGTCTGAATAAGAATAATGTGACTCCTTCTTTAAATCGTTATTAAGATCCTTAGAATACCAAACAGAAAGCAATCCTAGCAGGATCAAAGCGCTTAAAACAAAATAATTTTTAAATGCATTGTTTAGTAGTATCAATAATATTGACAACACTAAAAGTGACAAACCTAATACAAATACAACGGTAGAACTGTTTGGAAATAGGATTCCCAAAAGCACACCTATAAGTACCTGAAAAGGCACATAGGAATATAATAATTTCATAGCATCTTAAAGCTAAGAAATTATTTAAGCATTTAAAATACACTCTGCTAATTTTTTAGAAGCACCTACTCCTCCTAGTTTTTTCTGTAATTCTTCATAATCAGACAACATAATTTCTCTTCCTTCTCCAGATAAAATAGAGTTTAACTCACTTATTAAGGTTTCTTTGGTAAACGTATGTTGTAACAATTCGGTAACTACTTCTCTTTGCATGACTAAGTTTACCAGCGAGAAAAATTCAATTTTCACCAAAAGATTTCCAATAAAGTATGTTAATCCACTTGTTTTGTAACAAACTACCTGAGGTACTTTAAACAAAGCGGTTTCTAAAGTGGCTGTTCCAGAGGTTACCAAAGCAGCTGTAGAAATAGATAACAAATCATACGTTTTATTTCCTATAAACTTTACATCAGAATTGCCTATAAAAGGGGTATAAAAAGATTCCTCTTTACTTGGAGCCCCTGCAATAACAAATTGATACTCTTTAAAAACATCAACCACTGTAAGCATAACACTTAAAATTTTAGTAATTTCTTGTGTTCTACTTCCCGGTAATAAAGCAATAATGGGTTTGGTTCCTAAATGGTGTTCTTTTCTAAATTCAGTTTCATCAATAGGAGCTTTTTGAGCTATTTCATCAAACAAAGGGTTTCCTACATAATTAACTTCATAGTTGTGTTTGTTCTTAAAATAATCTACCTCAAAAGGAAAAATCACATGCATGTGATCTACATTCTTTTTAATTTTATGAATCCTATTTTCTTTCCAAGCCCAAATTTTAGGAGAAATATAGTAATGAACTTTAATATTGTTTTGTTTTGCAAATTCAGCTATTCTTAAATTAAAACCAGGATAATCAATTAAAATAACCATGTCTGGCTGAAATCCTAACATGTCTTTTTTACAAAAAGAGATGTTTTTAAAAATGCTTCTAATATTCTTTAACACCTCTAAAAGCCCCATAAAAGCAAGTTCCTTATAATGTTTTACCAAGGTACCTCCTACTTGTTGCATTAAGTCTCCTCCAAAAAAACGAAACTCAGCATTTGGATCTTTTTCCAACAAGGCTTTCATCAAGTTTGCACCGTGTAAATCTCCAGAAGCTTCTCCGGCTATTAAATAATATTTCATTTAAATTAGGTTATAGATTATAAAAAAAACTGCAATCAGAATTACAGACATTAACACCCCTCTTGCCTTATACAATTGATTTTTTTTGATAAAAAACTGAAAAAGTAATCCGTTGGGCAAAGCTCCTAAGGTAATTACTTTGGTTAATAAGTTTTCTCTTACTAAAACAGCAAACGTTTCGGAAATTGAATGAATGGGCAAAACAATGACTATGTATATGACCGTTCCTAAAAAACAGACAATAAGCCCTAGTAAAGCTCCTAACAAAACATCTTTCTGAATGTTATTCATTTAAATTCCAAGTATTTAATTTCTGAATCATGTGATGAGCCGTTAAATCAAACTGAATAGGTACCAAAGAAATATAGTTTTGAGCCAACCAATATTCATCCGTATCTTCTCCTTTGTCTAGATTTTCAAAAACCCCTGTTAACCAGTAATATTCTTTTCCTGTGGGCTTTACTCTTTTGTCAAACTTTTCTTTCCAATTGGCTCTTGCTTGTCTACAAACTTTAAAGCCTTTGTATTTTTCTTCGGATACTTTTGGAAAGTTTACGTTTAAAACCACTCCATCGGGCAATCCATTTTCTAAAACTTCTTTCGCTATTTTATAAACATAGGGTTGTGTTTGACTAAAATCGGCCGTGGTAGAATAATCGCACAAAGAAAATCCTATAGATGGAATCCCTTCAATACCCGCTTCAATAGCTGCACTCATCGTTCCTGAATAAATAACACTAATAGAAGAATTACTTCCGTGATTAATTCCCGACACACACAAATCTGGTTTTTCATCCAACACTTCGTTAATTGCTAATTTTACACAATCAGCAGGAGTTCCTGTACAAGAAATTTCTTGAATCGCATCTCCATCTACCTTTTGAGGTTTTAATTCTAAAATAGCATCAATCGTAATCGCATGCCCCTTACCACTTTGTGGTTTGTCCGGAGCTACCACATACACATCACCAAGCTTGCACATTTCTGCAATTAAAATTCGTATTCCTTTAGCTGTAATACCATCATCATTGGTTACTAAAATTTTTGGCTTGTTTTTTGTCATGTCTAGAATATTGAATAACAAATTTAGCATATTAAATTTAGCTAACAGTAAGGATAAACCCTCTTTAACGATTATTTAAATCAACTCGTTAATTGTTTTTAATCCTAGCAAAAAAAACTAAATTAGTAGCTCTTATTACCGAATACACATAATTTCATGAAAAAATATATTAAGCATCTATACATCCTTACTTTAATTGTAGGAGTATCAGTATTTTATAGTTTTAAAGAACATCAATCTGACAAAAATCCTGAAAAAGATCAGGTATTAATGGAGGCTTTGCGTTTTATCTTAGAAAAGGGACATTACGAGCCTAAATTGATTGACGACACTTTTTCTGAAGGTATTTTTAAGAATTTTATTGAAAATCTAGATCCATACAAACGTTACTTTTTAGCAAGTGATGTGGCTCAGTTTAAAAAATACTATCACGATATTGACAATCAAATCATCAGAAGAAAGTTTGATTTTTACAATGAGGTTATCGAAACCTTTGCCATAAGATTAAAAGAATCAGAAGGATTGTATGAAGACATCTTAAAAAACAAGTTTGACTATTCTGTAAAAGAATCTATCAACCTAGATGCAGAAACGGCTGAATTTCCAATAAACAAAGAGGAACAAAGAAATATTTGGAGAAAGCATTTAAAATTTTCTACCGTAAACAAACTAAATGATTACTTAAAAGAGGAAGAAGATAAAGCGAAAGAGGATAAAAACTACAAAGCGCAATATTTTGACGTTTTAGAGAAAAAAGCTAGAGAAAAAACCTTAGATAATATTAAGGATTTATTTTACTACGAACACCAAACACCAGAAAGTGATCGTTTTGCTATTTTCTTAAACTGTATTACGGCTCAGTTTGATCCTCATACAAGTTATTTTGCTCCGGACATGAAAAAGAGATTTGACTCTAGCATGGCGGGTTCTATTGAAGGAATTGGTGCTAGATTATCTGACGAAAGAGGTTATACAAAAATTGTAGAATTAATTCCTGGAGGTCCTGCTTACAAACAAGGAGATTTAGAAGTTGGAGATTATATTGTAAAAGTAGCACAAGGAACTAAAGGTGAACCTACAGATATTGTAGGGATGCGTTTAACAGATGCTATTGAATTGATCAAAGGTAAAAAAGGAACTACGGTTGTTTTAACAGTAAAAAAAGTAGACAATACCTATAAGAAAATTGCCATTGTTAGAGACATTGTTGAATTTGAAGACACTTTTGTAAAATCTTCTATTGCCATTAAAGACGGTAAAAAATACGGAATTATTCACCTACCTAAATTCTATATTGATTTTAGCAAACAAGAACAACGCAACTCTGCTATTGATATGCGTATAGAAATTGAAGAGCTTAAAAAAGATGGGATTGAAGGTTTGGCTATTGATTTAAGAAATAACGGTGGGGGTTCTTTAAGCACCGCTATTGATATTGCTGGATTGTTTATAGAAAAAGGTCCCGTGGTTCAAGTAAAATACAAAAACAACAAACCAGACATTAGAAACGATGAGGATAGTAAGATTGTATGGAACGGTCCTTTGGTAATTATGGTAAACGAATTATCTGCATCTGCCTCAGAAATTTTAGCGGCTGCTATGCAAGATTACAAAAGAGCCATTATTATTGGTAGTAAACAAACCTACGGAAAAGGAACGGTACAAAATGTAATTCCTATCAACCAATACTTAAATTACAGTGAAGACTTAGGAGCTTTAAAATTAACCATTCAAAAATTCTATAGAATTAACGGAGGTTCTACACAATTAAAAGGAGTAAGTTCTGATATTGTAATGCCAGATAGATATAGTTATTTAGACATTGCAGAAAGTAAATTAGAAGCTCCCTTAAACTGGGATCAAATTGCAAAAGCAACATATAGTAATAATAATTATTACTCCAATTTTTCTCAAGTGGTTTCTCAAGTTCAAAATAGCATTAGTACAAACAAACAATTCAATAAAATTGATGAGTATGCTAAATGGCTAAAAAGAAATCAAGATCATTTAACCTATTCGCTAAATTTAAAAACGTTTCAATCTGATCAAGAAAAACTAAATATAGAAGCGGAGAAATACAAAGATATTTTAAAATACAACTCCCCATACAAATTCGTATCGCCAGGATATGAAAGTAAATTAGTACAAGTAGATACTATTTTAAAAGACAAAAGATCAGTTTGGCATAAAAATTTACACGAAGATATTTATGTAAATGAAGCCTTAGAAGCACTTAGTCAATTAAAAGTTGCTCAATAACTTAGAAATGAAGTTTCTAAAAAACCTTTTGAATTCTAAACATATACTAGCCAACCTTTGTGTTGGCTTTATATGTTTTGGTAGTTTTATAGCCTTGTTTGCCTATTTTATAGCTCCTGACAATACAGCCAATGCAAACACAATGCATGTAACCATTCAGGCAAAACCACCAGGATTTACAACCTATATGTTGCAAGAAACTTCTATGACAGAGAAACAAAGTCTTTGGAATAAATTTCTAAATGGAAACAATTCTTACATCAAAGAAACTCCAATCAGTCAAGAATATCAAATCACTGAGACGAGCATCCATTACAAACCTCAACTACAAAATGATTTTTTAACCATTGCCAAAACCGATCAGGTAAAAGTAATCCAAAAAACATTTTGGTTAGGGACAGATAAATATGGTAGAGACTTATTAAGTAGATTAATTATAGGGGCTCGTATTTCCTTTTCCATTGGTGTAGTTGCCGTAACCATTTCTTTAATTATTGGTTTGCTACTAGGTGCAATTGCGGGTTATTATGGTGGATTTGTAGACAGTGTTATTATGTGGTTAATTAATATTACCTGGTCCATTCCTACCATTTTATTAGTAATTGCCATTACTGTTAGCTTAGGAAAAGGTTTGTGGCAAATATACGTGGCCGTTGGGTTAACCATGTGGGTAGAAGTTGCCAGAGTGGTTAGAGGGCAAACCAAAAGTGTTAAAAATCTTCAATACATAGAAGCTGCCAAAGTCTTAGGTTTGTCAGACTTACGCATCATCATCAAACACATCATTCCCAATATCATAGGGCCTGTTATTGTAATTTCAGCTTCTAATTTTGCTGCATCTATTTTAGTAGAAAGTGGATTGAGCTTTTTAGGTTTAGGGGCACAACCTCCTACTCCGTCTTGGGGAATTATTATTAAAAACCACTACAATTATATTGTAACAGGTAAGGCTTACTTAGCCATAATTCCTGGAACTCTTATTGTATTACTTGTCTTATCTTTTATGATTATAGGAAACCTTTTAAGAGACAAGTGGGATGTTAAAAACAACGATTAAATCCAAAAAACCAAATCCTATAGTTTATTAAACATACGTAGCTTTCCTTTTTATGTTTAAGCTCTAAATTAGTTGCTAGATATTTAAATCAGCAACATGAAACAATTTCTTTTGAGTCTTTTTCTGTTTCTTACAGGAATACAACTACAAGCACAAAATCTACCCGATGGTTTTCCAACTACGGATAGAACTAAAATTAATTTAAAAAACGAATGGAAATTCCAACTAGGAAATCCAAACGCAAAAAATTATACATCCAACTTAGATGATTCTAAATGGGAAACAGTAAGCATCCCTCATACACTTAAATTAACCTCCTTAACATTAGATGATTTAGAGGACGATAAAGTACAATTGGTCTTCCACAGACAAGTAGGTTGGTATCGCAAAAACTTAGCAATTCAAAATTCTAACAAAAAAATATTTTTAGAATTTGAAGGAGCTCATCAAGTTACCGATTTATGGGTAAACGGAACTCATGTAGGACAGCATGCTGTAGGAGGCTACACTCCTTTCCATTTTGATATTACAAACTATGTAAACAAAGGAACCGAGAACCAAATTACCTTATTGGTAGACAACCGAAGAAATGAAGTAATCCCTCCAGATCCAGGTCCTTTTGATTATGTAAAATTTAGTGGTTTGTATCGTGATGTGTATTTGGTAGAAACCAACAATGTTCACGTTACTTTCAACTGGGAAACCCTTCATTCAGGGGTGAACATTACCACTCCTACTATTGATGTTGTCAACAAAAATGCAACTATTGATATTAAAACTGCTGTAAAAAACGAAAGTGACAAAGAGGTAAACTGTACCATAAAAACCAGATTAATCAACAAAGAAGGATTGGTGGTACTTCGTTTAAACAGTGCTTCTAAAATTCTTAAGAATCAAGAATATCAATTCAACCAAATAGGAAGTATTGAAGACAATGTCCACTTTTGGGACATTGACAATCCTTATTTATACAGAGTCAATAGTGTTATTAGCATTGATGGTAAAGAAGTAGATTTTGTAGAAACAAAAATTGGATTAAGAAAATTTGAATTAGATCCTGTTAGAGGATTTATCCTAAACAACAAACCTATCAAATTAATTGGAGCAAACAGACACCAACAATTCCCTTATATTGGAGATGCCGTACCAAATGCTTTGCATTACAAAGATGTGTTACAGTTTAAAGAATATGGATTTAATATTTTACGTACAGCACACTACCCTCAAGACAATGCGTTAATAGAAGCTTGTGACGAATTAGGAATTTTAGTTTACGAAGAAGCTCCAACATGGATTTCCATTTCTCAGAACGATGCATGGTGGAACAACTTAGAAAAAACAGCTCGTACTATGGTAAGAAATCACAGAAACCACGCTTCTATTGTGATGTGGGGTGCTGGAGTAAACCATAGAGGTTATGTGCCAAGAGTACACAACACCATCAAACAAGAAGATCCTAATAGATTAACAGCTTCTCAAGGTGCACGCTGGACAGGTTGGCAAACTTCTGGCTTAACAGATATCAACGCAAATATGCTGTACGGTCCATTTATTTGGGATCGATCTGAACCTATTTTTGCTATGGAAGGTAGACATGGAGCTGAGGCTATTGGACCTTATAAAAGAGATCCCTTAATGCTAGGGTTAATTTCTTGGACCGCCCATGCTTACTACACATTTCATCCAACACATGCCAAGTCTAAAAGTAAAATAGACAGAACAAGAAGCGGAATGATGACTATTTTTAGACAACCAAGACCTGAACTAGATTGGTACAAAACCGAACTAAAAACAACTCCTTTTGTTAAAATTCTAGAAGATTGGAAACCAAATACAAAAGAAATTACTGTGTATAGCAATGCAAAAGAAGTTGAATTATTTTTAAACAACAAAAGCATTGCAAAACAGCAACCTAGCAAAGACACTATTTATAAGGGATTAGACCATGCTCCTTTTCACTTTAAGAACATTCAATACAAAAAAGGAAAACTGGTAGCCAAAGCTTATTTTAATAATGGAACTGTAAAAGAAACAGCTAAAATCACTCCCGAAAAGCCTTCTAAAATTCAGCTATTTTTTGATGACAAAGGAAGAAACTTTACAGCTGATGAAAACGATATCATAGTAGCTTATGCAACTGTTGTTGATAAAAATGGAACTGTAATTACCGATTTTAAAGACAAAATTAAATTTACAGTAAACAAAGATGCTTCTATTATTGGAGACAAAATAGCAATCAATGCCAATCCTATGTTTACAGAATACGGAGTTGCTCCTGTACTAGTTAAGGCTGGTAAAAAAACGGGAACTATTACGCTAAAAGCTACGGCCAAAGGTTTAAAATCGGCTAAAGTATCAACCGTCTTAATCCCTAAAGTGAAGAATGAAATTCTAAAAAATGCAAAACCTATTTACGACTTTACCAAGGAACGTGTAGATTTAGGAGCAGCAGACCAACTGACACAATTTGGATGGAATTTTTGGAATGGAGAAGATACTATTGAAAAAAACACCTATGCTTTTAAAGCTTTTAAAGGAGCTACAGCAGAAATTCAAAAAACAAGCGATCAAGGAATTGTTCGTTGGTTAGGAGAAATGAACGTGGTGGGTAAATATGGTTTTGCTTATGCTGATGGTATGATTGCCATAGACAAAAAAGGGGTGAATTTGGTTTTTAACAAACTACCTAAAGGAACTTACAAATTAAAAGTTTGGCACCATGCTCCTAGAACAAATTCTGATTTGATGGATCCTAACAAAGAAAAATTAAAATCTCAACGTATTTATAAGTTACCTTATGAGAAAAATATTACAGTAAGTTCTAAAAATGCCGCTCCCCAAACAGAAATAACGGCCAAAGTTACCGAAGGAAAAAATATGCAATATCAACCTGCTGGAATTTCTGAAATTATACTAACCTCAGACGGAGTAAATCCACTTACTATAAACTACAAAGGAATTGGTAATAAAGGGATTTGGATAAACGCTTTTGAATTAACCGAATGGAATACAATCCTAAGGCCCTAATTTTTTAAAACAAACTTTCTTTTATCAAGCAGCTACCTAAAACACTTGGGTAGCTGCTTTTTTATGTATCAATACTTTTACATTTTATAAACCCTCTCTAAAATTAATTTAAGGGAGTTATCCACAATTAGGAACAATAGTACAAACAACTTGTGATTCTCATTACCAACCACTTAACAAAACACTCCTATAAAAACAAAGAACATATCAACCATTTAAAGTACAAAAGAGCCGTTTACGTACATTGTTTTGCATGAAAAAGATTGCTACATTTAAGTAAACTTAATTGCTTCCATATGGCTCAAAATCAACCAAAAAAAATTTTTGTACTGGATACTTCGGTATTACTTTTTGATCACAACTCCATCAAAAATTTTCAAGACAACAGTGTGGTAATTCCTATTACCGTTTTAGAAGAGCTCGATAATTTTAAGATTGGTAACGATACTAAAAACTTTGAAGCTCGATCAGTCATTCGTTTTTTAGATAAAATTTCTGAAAACAAAAACCTTAACGAATGGATTAGTCTAGGAAAAGGAAAAGGAGATTTGTTTATTTCTATGCACAACAATGCAGCAGGAACCAACGCAAAAGATGCTTATGGCTCTAAGAAAAACGATCATCTAATTATAGATACAGCTTTGTTAATTAAAGAGTCTTATCCCAATTCTAAAGTAACCTTGGTCACCAAAGACATCAACTTAAGAATTAAGGCAAAAGCATTAGAATTAAGCGCAGAAGATTATTTAACAGGTAAGGTTGATGATATTAAAAAAGTGTCTAAAGGGTCTATTAATTTAGATGATTTAGAGTCGAATGTCATTAAAGAATTATATCAAAACAATGCCATTCCAGAAAACGGAATTTTAGGAGATCAGAAAATGGCAAATGGTTATTATATCATCAATAACAACCAAGATTCTGTGTTGGCAAGGTACAATCCAGAAAACGATCAAATAGAACGTGTAGAAAAAAGTTACGCTTACGGAATCAAACCTAAAAATGCAGAACAAACCTTTGCTATTGATGCTTTGTTAAACGAAAACATCAAATTAGTAGCTTTACAAGGAGTGGCTGGTACAGGTAAAACATTATTAGCCTTGGCAACTGCGTTGGAACAAAAATCTATCTACAATCAGATTATTTTAGCAAGACCTATTATTCCATTAAGCAACAGAGATATTGGATTTTTACCAGGAGGTGCCGAAGAAAAAATATCTCCTTACATGCAACCTTTGTTTGACAACTTAAAATTTATCAAATCGCAATACAAAGCAGATTCTAGAAAAAGAAAAGCTTTGGACGAAATGGAAGAAAACGAAGATTTGGTCTTAACAGCCCTAGCCTTTATTAGAGGTAGAAGTTTGGCCAATGTAATTATGATTATAGACGAATCTCAAAACCTAACACCGCACGAAGTAAAAACCATTATTACCAGAGCGGGTGAAGGAACCAAAATTATATTTACTGGAGATATCAATCAAATTGACACTCCTTATATGGATGAACATAGTAACGGTTTAACTTATTTAATAGACAAGTTAAAAGGACACCGATTATTTGCCCACATTAAACTAGAAAAAGGAGAACGTTCTGAGTTAGCCAACTTAGCCAACGATTTGTTATAACAAAGAAAAAGCTGTTGAGTTTCCTCAACAGCTTTTTTATGATATACTAAGAAGTTAAAATTACTTCTTAAACTTAGCGTATTTAGTCTTGAACTTATCAATACGTCCTGCAGTATCAACCAATTTAGATTTACCTGTGTAGAACGGGTGAGATGTTCTAGAGATTTCCATTTTTACAACTGGATATTCAACACCATCAACCTCTAAAGTTTCTTTTGTGTTAGCTGTAGAACGAGTTAAAAATACATCACCATTAGACATATCTTTAAAAGCTACCATTCTATAATTTTCTGGATGTATTCCTTTTTTCATAATTATATGTATGTTTTAACTGTGTTTATTTTTGAGACTGCAAATTTAAGTATATTTTTGAATAATCAAAATATTAAAAAGAAATAATTCATCTAAATAACCATTTTTTTTCAAAACCATGCAAATTTACAGAATTTTAGTCGCTTTTACCCTAATCATCGGGCTTTACTCTTGTCAAAATAATCCAGAATTTGAGTTAAAATCTCCAGAAAAAATTCAAATCAACAAAAAACTAAACCTTAGTATTTCTAGCAAAGATAAAAACTTAAAGGTCACTTATTTTTTAGACGATAAAGAAATTGGAAATACTCAAAATATTTCTTTAGACATTAGCAATGCTAAATTAGGAAAACACGTAGTAAAAGTTGTGGTTGGAGAATTTGATGATACCACTAGTAAAGAAACAACCATTACCTTTTTAAATACTCAAAAACCTAAAGTATACAAGTACAAAGTAATAAACAGCTTTCCGCACGATAGAGAATCTTTTACCCAAGGTTTAGAATTTTACAAAAACGAATTGTACGAAGGAACTGGACAAAGAGGAAAATCTGTTTTAAGAAAAGTAGATTTAAAAACAGGAAACGTTTTATTAGAACAAGCATTGGCTAGTAAATATTTTGGAGAAGGAATTACTATTTTTAACAATAAAGTTTATCAATTAACTTGGCAGAGCAAAATAGGATTTATTTACGATGTAAATACATTTAAAACCTTAAGCACCTTTCCTTTTAAACAAAGTAATGAGGGTTGGGGATTAACACACAACGACACGCATTTAATTAAATCTGACGGAACGGAGAGAATTTGGTTCTTAAATCCTGAAACAGGTGCCGAAGAATCTTACATAGAAGCTTACACCAACAACAGACGAGTTGAAAACTTAAATGAATTGGAGTATATTGACGGTAAAATTTATGCCAATGTATGGACCAAAAATGCCATTGCCATCATCAACCCTAAAAATGGTGCGGTAGAAGCTATTGTAAACATGAAAGGTTTAGCCAATCAATTAGATAACAAAACAGTTGTTAACTCTAGTGATAAAGTATTAAACGGAATTGCTTACAACTCAATCACCAAAAAACTATATGTGACAGGTAAAAATTGGGATAAAATTTTTGAAATAGAAATTGTAAAATAAGTGTATGAAATTGTTAAAAATCTTTTTTAAAATAGGATTTGTACTATTGTTAATGAGTCAATTGTCTTGCAGAAAAGATTTTGACACTCAAATAAGTAACGGAAACTTAAGCTTTTCTGTAGATACCTTATTCTTAGACACCGTTTTTAACAATTTAAGCACCACTACCCACCGACTTACCGTTTACAACAAGAGTAAAAACGACATTACCATTCCTAAAATTAAACTAGCCAAAAACGATTCTAAATACAGAATAAACGTTGATGGAATTACTGGAACTGAGTTTGAGGATGTTTTGCTACTTAAAAAAGATAGTATTTTTGTTTTTGTAGAAGTAACCGCTGATGTATCGGACACTAATAGCGAAATGCTTTACGAAGATCAAATTTTATTTGATCCCAACGGAAACCAACAAGATGTAGATTTGGTGACTTTGGTACAAGATGCTGAATTACTATTCCCTACTACAGGTACAGATTTTGAATTGTCCCAAACAGTTTTTACCAACACCAAACCTTACGTTATTTATGGAAATGCTATTGTTCCAGAAAACGGAAGCCTAACCATAGATGCTGGTAGTGTTATTCATTTTAGCAACAATGCTTCTTTAACAATTTCTTCGGGGGCTACTTTAAATATTAATGGAACATTAACTGATTCTATTGTGTTTAAAGGCGATAAACTTAGCTATCAATACGATGATATTCCCGGACAATGGAACGGAATCAAACTAAAAGAAAACACAACAGTTGCCATCAATTTCTTAAAAATTCTAAACCCATCCACAGGAATAGAAATTATAGACAATACAAACACAGCGACTATTAACAATACCGAAATTTACTATGCTGCTGATTATGGAATCTATACTCAGAACGCAAACATAACAGCTAATAATTTAGTGATTGGACAAGCCGGAAAATCAGACTTATTTTTACAAGGAGGAAACTACACCTTTAACCATTGCACCTTTGCCAATTATTGGAGCAAAGGATTGCGTTTTAAAGAAAACCTCTATTTAGCAAATTACTATGTAGAAGAGGATACAAAAATCAATCTTCCTTTGCAAAGTGCCAATTTTACCAATTGCATAGTAGTTGGAACTAAAACATCTGAAATAGATTTAGATAAAAATGAAGAAGAACCTATTTTTAATTTTCAATTTAAAAACTGCCTCATCAATCTAGAAAAAGGAGAGGATTTATTAGATACTGATAATTCCACTTTTTATACGGATGTCTTATTTAACAAAAAAACAGATTTTAAAAATACGGGGGGTAACGATTTAAGGATTGGTTTAGAAAACGAAGGAATCAACCAAGCAGATCCAACTACAGCCAACAGCGTTCCTTTAGATATTTTAGGAACCGATAGAACTACCGCACCAGATATAGGTGCATATCAACATATAGATTTTACAACTTTAGAACCTACAGAGGAAGATGAATAAAACCGTTTTAATTACAGGAACTAGCCGAGGAATAGGATTTGAATTGGCTCAACTATTTGCCAATAATAATTATTCTGTATTGGCCATTTCTAGAAACACCAATACACTAGAAGCAATCAACCATCCAAATATTAAAACTTTTGGAGTAGATCTAAGTCAAGAAAACGAAATTGATAGCTTAGTAAATTATATAGCTAAAAACAATATTCAAATAGAGGGACTGGTTCACAATGCAGGGAAATTGGTCAACAAACCTTTTGCTGAAATTTCTCAAGAAGATTTTAAAGAAGTATATCAAGTAAATGTGTTTTCCGTGGCTTTGTTAACTCAAAAAATAATTCCATTTATGCCACAAAATAGTCATGTAGTTACCATTAGTAGTATGGGGGGAATTCAAGGAAGTTTAAAATTTCCTGGTTTGGCAGCCTATAGCTCATCTAAAGGAGCTGTAATTACACTGTCTGAATTATTAGCTGAGGAATACAAAGAACAAAAAATAGCCTTCAATGTATTGGCTTTGGGTGCCGTACAAACAGAAATGTTACAAGAGGCTTTCCCAGGATACGAAGCTCCTATAAAACCTTCAGAAATGGCTAAATACATTTTTGATTTTACCACCACAGGAAATAAATTTTACAACGGAAAAGTTTTAGAAGTTTCTAGCACAACTCCTTAATGTTTATGATTGAACAACTAACTCCTTACATTCCTACTGCTGCTAAAGAACCTCTAAACTACCTATTACAAAAACATGCTTTTAAGTTAAAAATTGTGAACGGTAGAAAAACAAAAAGAGGTGATTTTAGGGCGACCCTACCACTAGCAACAATTACCATAAATAACGATTTAACAAAAGAGCAATTTCTAATCACCTTGGTGCACGAAATTGCTCATTTACATACACACATTCACCACCCTAAAGTAAAACCTCACGGAACGGAATGGAAACAGTGTTTTAAACAACTAATGCTTCCCTTTTTAACACCTACTATTTTTGACGAAGAACTGTTAAAGCCTTTAGCCAAACATTTAATCAACCCAAAAGCAACTACAGATTCTGACATGAAATTGTCTGTAATTTTACAAGGAAAAAAGAATACGAACCCTACCCATAATTATTTTATATTTGATTTAAAACCAGGGACTTTATTTCTCTTAAACAAGAGAACTTTTAAACTTTTAAACAAACGAAGAACGAGATATGAATGTTTAGAAGTGCAAACAAAAAGACGATATCTAATAAAAGGAAATGCACCCGTAGAAATTGTTTAACAACAATGCTCAAAGATTATGACAGCTCAGAACGAAAACGATCAAGAATTAGAAAATAAAAAAAAGGTAGTTCAAGAAGAGTTTAAAGGCTTTTTTACCGCTTTTAAAACCTTTTTAAGCGATCTTCTAAACATTAGAGAAGACACAGACAAAGAACTAACCATTACCAAAATAAAAGCAGGAATTGCCGTAAAAAGCCACAACGCTTGGGTATTAATATTCTCCATATTTATTGCCTCTATTGGTTTAAATGTAAGTTCTACTGCCGTAGTTATTGGAGCCATGCTAGTATCTCCCCTAATGGGACCTATTTTAGGTTTAGGACTTTCTATTGGTATTAACGATATTGATACACTAAGAAGGTCTCTAATTAACCTTGGAGTAATGGTGGGACTAAGTATTACCACATCTTTTTTATTCTTTAGCATTCCTTTGTTTCAGGATGCAACTCCCGAAATTATTGCCAGAACCGCTCCCGATGTTAGAGATGTATTAATTGCGCTTGCTGGAGGATTGGCTTTAATTATTGCCTTAAGTAGACGTACAGAAATGACCAACACCATTGCCGGTATTGCCATTGCAACGGCATTAATGCCTCCTCTATGTACAGCAGGTTACGGATTGGCTACCTGGAACTTTAAATACTTTGGAGGAGCCATGTTTTTATTCTTAATCAACGCTATATTTATTGCTTTGGCAACTTTTGCTGTGGTTAAATTTTTACGTTTTCCAGTAGTAAAATATATCAATCAAGCAAAAAGAAAAAGAATTGCTCAGTTGGTTGGTTTTATTGCTACTATCATTATCAGTTTTAGTATTTACCAATTCTATTTACTGTTTCAAGAAAATCAATACAAATTAAATGCAGAACATTTTATTTCTGAACTGCAAGAAAAAACAGGTGCAGGTATTATTAGCACCACTGTTAATTATGATCAAAAATCGATCAAAATTGTAGTACTAGGAACTAATATTGATGAAGTTCAAAAGAAAATTTGGTCTAATAAAATGGATGAATTTAGCATTCCAAACTCATCTTTAATTATTCAACAAGACGATAAGACTTCTTTACTACAAGATGAAATCAACACTATCAAAAATTCTTACGTAAAAAATCAGAATTTAATTGCGAGTAAAGATGAAATCATTCTACAGAAGGAAGCTTTAATTATAGAAAAAGAGCATCAGCTACAACAGCTCTACAAAAAACAAATTCCATTTGTACAGCTAAGTCAAGAAGCTCGAATTATTTACGCAGGCTTAGACAAATTAAGCTACGCTAGCAAACTAGAAACCAATTTTAGTAGTATTGATACCGTAGCAGTTTTTGAAGTGAAATGGAACGATTCTATAAAGAACACCAAACAACTAAACATCAAGTTTAAAAACTGGTTACAAACCCGATTAAACAATTCTAAAATAGAATTGCTAAACAAGTAAGTAAACCTAAATACAATACTATAAATAAAGCCTAACTATAAATATAGTTAGGCTTTATTTATATCTAGAAAGACTACTTTGGCTCAATCACAAAAGTTGTGTGTGAATTAGGATAGTTTTAATTTTGAGGTTTAAATTTATTCGTATTGGAACTTACTTTAGACCTTTTAAAACTTATACTTCCTCAATTCTTAATCGACAACTTCGATTTAGTAAAGCACACTAAAGCGAAAGAAACACTTCATCTATATTTTCAAGAGAAAATAACAGCACCTAAAGAG
>NZ_JAATJG010000014.1 GCF_011927765.1 Wenyingzhuangia aestuarii | reverse complement strand
TCTCTTTGTAAAATTTGTCCATTGTTTTTATCTAACCATCTTCTACGTTTGATATGTAGGTAAACTGTATTTCCTCTAATAGGAAAATCTTGTATGGTTATTTATTTGTGGAATCCATGCGCAATCATTATTTGATGAGTAAACTCTTTAGGTACTGTTATTTTCTCTTCAAAATATAGATGAAGTGTTTCTTTCGCTTTAGTGTGCTTTACTAAATCGAAGTTGTCGATTAAGAATTCAGGAAGTATAAGTTTTAAAAGATCTAAAGTAAGTTCCAATACGAATAAATTTAAACCTCAAAATTAAAACGATCCTAATTCACACACAACTTTTGTGATTGATCCTTAAAAAGTCCTCATTTGTTACAAATGAGGACTTTTAATGTATGTTATATATTGATTTTACATTAAATTATTTTTTAATGAATTTTTGTATTGAAACTCCTTTTTCAGTTTTTAGGTTGATCATATATACTCCTGTAGTTAAATTAGATAAATCAATTGTGTTGTTTGTTACTAGATTGTTTTCTTGTACCAAGCCTCCTGTAATATTGTATATAACATACTTTATGATAGATGAGTTTGTTGCAATGTGTAATTCATTTTCCACTAATTTAGGATATATACGAACCGAAGTGTCTTTTGTTAGGTTTTTAGAACTCAAAGTACCATCATATTCATAAGCTCCTAGGTCTATGGTTGAGTTAACTATTCTATTAGCTCCTCTTAGATCTATACTCCCGTAAACACTAGTGTCAAAAAGTGAATTATCTCCCTGATTTAATACATAATTAGAAGAAGATGTAGGTTTAAATTCAGTATCTAAATTCAATGATACAGTATTAGGATCTAGGTTTTGAACGTTGGTAAATGAGGGTGCACTATAACTTCCAGAAGCTCCTCCGTTATTTGAGGTTTGAACAACTGAGTTTTTAATATTTAATAGGTAATGATTCCCTTGAGTACCATAAGAAATATCTCTATCTGCATAATTTCCATTTAAGGTATTTCCAAAAAAGATAGAATTGTTTACAAATAACTGACCCCAAGTATTTTCCGATCCCATAATAATACATTGACCATAAGATGTGTTATTGGTATTGACTACATTGTTGTTAATAAATGAGTTATTAGTTAAAGTTAGGTGTAATTCTCTAAAGTTTGTAAATGAACCATTAGGAATTCTGTATGCATTGATTACTGAAAACTTAGTTTGGTTGTTTGCAAACAATACATTGGTAAAATCGGCATAAATTTCATTAAAACGATCTACATGTAATAAAATAATACTTTGTCCAGTACTTACATTATTTGTAAAACTTACATTTTGTAATTTAAAATTGTCTTTTAAACCAATTCCTTTTATTAAAAAGTCGTTACTGTAATTATTTTTAAAAGCACAGTTTTTGATGCTTAAGTTTTCTATCCAAGTAGCTGCACCAATTTGTTTTGAATAAATAACACCATTGTCTTGATTGTGTGCATTGCTTGTATTGTCGTAAATATTTTGAAACACCAAACCATCAAGATTGATACCAACAGCATCTACAAGAATTAACCTATCGGCATTATCCGTTTTATTTGAGGTAAAATCACCATCAATATCATCGCCATTTATATCACCTGTAATAATAGTGGCATTATCTGTGTTAATTTTGGTAAGATCTCTTTCCGATAATTCAGTTTCAGTACCCTCAAAACCTCCATAAATAGAAATAGTTGCGTTAATTTCTAAAGGTGTGTTTTGTGCTGAAGGTTTATAAATACCCTTAGCCACCCATATTCTACTATTAGTACCGGCAATAGCTAAGGCATCTTGTATGGTCGTGTAGGCATCAGCCCACGAACTACCATCATTAGCTCCTGTAGCATTAGCATTTACATACATAGGTTCATAACCGCAATCTGTAGAATAACTAGAGCTTGTATCTCTAGTCCAACCATGGTCGTATTGACCTGCATTGGTATAGGGTGCAATAAAGCTGGCATCGTGCTGAATACAGGTTAAATTAGGATTTCCATAAGATTTCATGTAAGAAAAATTAGCATTGTTGCCATTAGCTAAATTTAACTCAACCAATTGATTGTTTTGGCAATGAATTTGGTTTAATGTAGGGATATTACTAACATCTAATTGGGTTATTTGGTTATTGGCACAATGTAATCTTGTTAATTTAGTGTTATTACTTAGGTCTAAAGAGGTTAGGCTATTATTATATACTTCTAATATGGTAATATTTACAAAGGATTCAATCCCTGTTAAATCAGTAATTCCAAGATTGGTCGCCGAAATGGTTCCAGTAAAAGCCTGTGCTTCTGTAACAGAGATTTCGGAATCGCTATTGATGTTAATAGCTGTATTTGCTAATAAGTAGTTTTTAAAATTAGAGTCTGGAATGTTAACGTTTTGTGCTATAGCCGAAAATCCTGCTAAAAAGCTTAAAATAGATAGTAATTTTTTTTTCATGTTTTTATAATTTATAAAAAACAAAAAAACAGAAGATTTTATAGTTGGAATAACACAAAAGATGGATGTAATAACAAAAAAGTAGAAAATAAGTTATTGGTGTAGTTCTCTATAGGCTTTTGGGGTTACATTGTTGTATTTTTTAAATAATTTGATGAAATAATGGGGTTGGGTAAACCCCATTTCGTAAGCTATTTCTTGTATGGTTTTAGTGGTACTTAGTATTTTTATTTTGGATTTATTAATGACAAACTGATTGATATAATCTGTTGTTTTAATTCCAGTAATTTTATAAATTAAATTACTTAAATATTTATCGGAAAAATTTAAACAATCAGATAGGTAGTTTATTTTAGGGATTCCATATGTTAATTGTAGTTCTTCAGAAAAATAATTTTCAAGAATTTTTTCTATACTCACAATTATATCATTGGTTTTGGTAATGGCTTTTAATTGTAGTTGCTTTTGTAGTGTTCTAGAAGCATACCTAAGTATTAATTCTAATTCAGAACAAATAATACCTTTAGAAAATTCATCGTTAATGGTTGTTTCGTTGGCAATTCGTTCTGCGCAACTATGGATTATTTTTTCTAGTTCAGGGTTTAATTCTAGCGCAGTGTTTAGTTCGTAAGAAAACAAATTAAAACGATCTAAGGTGTTTAACAAGTTTGTTTCTTTTAAAAATTTAGGAGAAAAACAAAGAATCCATCCTTTTTTACTGTTGCTGTTTTCTGTTCCTTCTATCACTTGATTTGGGGCTACAAAAGCTAATGAACCAGATTGTAAATTGTATTCTTGAACACCGTAACGAAGATTGTTAGGGGCTTTATTAAACATAATACAATAAAACTCACAAGTAACTTTTAAGTTTATAAGCTCTTTAGGAACATGTAAATCTTTTAGGTTGATGTAGGCAAAATCAGTAAAGTTAGACTTAGGTTGTTCTAACTTTTCTAAAAAATAAGCTACAGATTCATAGTATATAGTTTTAGATGTCATTTTTAAAACTATTTAAAAAAAGAATTAAATTTTATTAGGAACCAAACTCTCAAGATTCTTAAAATCATACAAATTACGATCTAGTAGGTGAGAGGGGTATACGTTTTGCAAAGCATTCATCATAATAGAACTTCTGTCAGGAAAATCTGCTTCCCAATCTTCTATCATTTGTTTTACTTTTTTACGCTGTAAGTTTTCTTGAGATCCACACAAATTACAAGGAATAATAGGGAATTTTAAATGATGCGCATAGGTTTCAATATCACTTTCTCTACAAAAAGCCAAAGGTCTTAAAATCACCAAATCTCCGGCATCATTTACAAATTTAGGAGGCATGGTTTCTATTTTTCCAGCAAAGAAAAAGTTTAAGAAAAAGGTTTCTAAAATATCATTTCTATGATGACCTAAAGCCAATTTATTACAGCCTAAATCTTTGGCAGCTTCGTACAAAGTTCCTCTTCTTAATCTAGAACACAAACTGCAGGTGGTTTTTCCTTCTGGAGTTTTTTCCATCACCACTTTGTAGGTGTTTTTTTCTATAATTTTATAATCAACTCCCAAGTTATTTAAATAAGTAGGCAGTACCTCTTCTGGAAATCCTGGTTGTTTTTGATCTAAGTTTACAGCCACAATTTCAAAAGAAATAGGAGCTACTTTCTGAAAATGCAACATCATGTTTAACATGGCATAACTGTCTTTTCCTCCAGACAAGCACACCATTACTTTATCTCCATCTTCTATCATTGTAAATTGCTCTATAGCTTCTCCCACAGCACGGTGCAATTTTTTAGTAACTTGTTTTATATTCTCCATAAGGGCAAAAATAGTATTTAGATACTTAGGATTAAAGATTATTTTTAGGTTCTAGTAGGAAATTAGATCTTGTCAGTTTTAGAATTTATTTCGTCTAAAAAAATTATGAAAACAGAAGCTTTACAAATAGATTTGATTTACGATATTATTTGCCCTTGGTGTTATGTAGGACATCAACGTTTGGTGAATGCTATCAAAAAAACAAATGCTCAGGTTCAAATACATTTAATTCCTTTTCAAATAAGACCTAATCTTCCTGAATCAGGAATTTCCATCCAAGAATATTGGGAGGCAAAAGGAGTTACCAATGTTTTAGAGGCTTATGAAAAAGTGATAGAGGCTGGAGAGTCAGAAAATTTAGATATCAACCCGAATAAGTTTTCTAGGATTCCGAATACCTTAAAAATTCATCAAGTAATTCTAAAAGCCGAAGAAAAAGGAGTAGGCTTGGAAGTTTTACATGTTATTCAAACGGCCTATTTTACTAAAGGAGAAGATTTAACAGCATTAAATAATCTTATCAAGATAACTAAGGATTTTTTGTCTGAAGAAGAAGTTGTTGATGTATGGAATGATGACAGTCAATATAAAAATGCGGTGCTAACCAAAGAAAAACAAGCCAAAGCATTATATATAAAAGCTGTGCCAACGTATATTGTAGCACAAAAACATCGGGTTTCGGGAGCGGTTTCTAACTTTACTTTGGTAGATATGTTAAATCAATTGGCACCTAAAGAAATTATAGGTGATTTTTGTGATGTAGAAACAGGAAAATGTGAAACTTTGTAGAAATAAATAATAGAAAGAAATGGATTTTTTAAAAGCAATAAAAAATAGATATACGACTAAATTATATGATCATTCTAAAAGAATTGATGTGGGTAAAATTCAAAAGTTACAAGAAATTTTAACCTTGTCTCCATCATCCATCAACAGTCAGCCTTGGGAATTTGTTTTTGTGTCTGATGCTAAAACAAAAGAGCAGTTGTCTAAAGTGTCTCAACACAATACTCAAAAGGTATTAGATTGTGATACAGTGGTTGTTTTTAGAAGTATTGATAATTTATCAACATTTAAAAATGAATTGTCAGAAAGGTTGCCTGAGTATGCATTAGGATTTTATAATGATTTTGCGGAACAGCATTCTGAAAATGACGTAAAAACATGGATGGACAAGCAAGTTTACATTGCTTTGGGTACTTTTTTAAGTGCTTGTGCAAGTATGGAAATAGATGCAACTCCCATGGAAGGAATAGAGCCAAAGGCTTATGATGCTATTTTAGGTAACGATGATTATAGAAGTATTTTGGCTGTAGCCATAGGATATAGACATGAAAAAGATGTAAATCAGCTACACATAAAACCAAAATCTAGAAAAAAAATAACTGAAGTAGTTAGATCTATATAGAAAACAATAGAACCAGGGACATAAAACTTAAGTCAAGTTGTTTTGAATTAAAATACGAATAATTTGTCCCTGTGTATAGTCTGTATCTAGTATTTGTGATTTGTTTACCAAAATTTGTTGCACTCCAACTAACACTGTTACTGTTGTTTGGTTGATATGTAAAACAGTTCCTTTTAAAGTATTGTCAGGATTTTTAGATAATAAAATAGCTGTAGTTCCCTGGTCTATAACTTCTCCGTGGTTCATTACACAAACGTGATGCGCTATTTTTAAAACTTCTTGTAAACTATGCGTAACCATAATAACGGTAAACTGATACTTTTTTTGCAAAGTAATTAAGTACGATTGCAATTTGTGTCTTAAAACTTCATCAATAGCCGTTAAAGGTTCATCTAGCAATAACAAATCGGGTTGTTGTACCAATGCTCTAGCCAAAGCCACACGCTGTTTTTGCCCCCCCGAAAGTTCATTGGGTTTGGTCATTAATAAATGTTTGATTTCTAAAGTGGCAATCACATCGTTTAGCAATTCTTGATTCAGTTTCTTTTTAACAAATTTTAAATTGTTTAAAACCGTCATATTAGGAAACAAACCATAATCCTGAAACACATAAGCAATGTTTCTTTGGGCAATGGAAGTACGTTTCTTTTTAGAGGTATTTTCCCAATAAATATGATTTGCTTTTACAATTCCTTCATCAATTTGATCCAGTCCACTAATCAATCGTAATAAAGATGTTTTTCCGGCTCCAGAAGGACCAAAAATTACATTGATAGCCTTTTGCTTAAAAGAGGTTTGAATGTTTAAAGTAAACGCTCTTTTATCACTGGTATAAGTTTTAGAAAATTCACATTTAATCATCGTACCACACGTTTTAAATAGCCTCCGTTAATTAAATACACACTTAGTAACACAGCAAAAGAAATCCCTAATAAAATAAGAGAATATTGATTGGCTGCTGTATAATTTAAAGCTTCTACTTCATCATAAATAGCAATAGAAGCTACTTTGGTTTTTTCGGGAATATTTCCTCCAATCATTAAAACCACTCCAAACTCTCCAATGGTATGTGCAAAAGTTAAGACAATACCCGTAAGAATGGCAGGTTTTATATTAGGTAACAAAACTTTGCTTAAAATTAAAAAACGTGATTTTCCCATTAATTGAGCTGTTTCTGTATAAGACTTTGGCAAAGAACTTAAGCCTGCCTGAATGGGATGCACCATAAAAGGTAGGCTGTAAATAATAGAAGCCACAATTAATCCTGTAAAAGAAAAAACCAGTTGTATGCCAAATGTGTTTTGCAACCACGAACCTAGAAAATGGTTAGGTCCTAAAAATACCAAAAAGTAAAACCCTAAAACAGTAGGAGGTAACACCAAAGGCATGCTAACAATAGTTTCTATAATAGGTTTAAATTTAGAACGTGTTTGTACCAACCAATAACAAAGAGGAATGGCTATAAAAAACAACAAAAACGTTGTAATAGCGGCTAGTTTAAAGGTTAAATACAAAGGTTCTAATTCCATAAAGGTTTTGACGACTTTTAAAAATGAATAGATTAAAGATAGGAAAAGAATCTAAGAATACTATTCGTTTTCTAAAACAACCAAAGCCATTTTAATAGCTGCGTAATCAATTTGTTCGTTAAAATATTCGTAAAAACTTTTTAAAGCCTTAGGGTTTTCTACTTTATTCATAGCATCTCTAACGGCTTCTATTTCTTTTTCAGAAACAAAATCGGTAAGCTTGATGTTTAGGCCTTCGTTATATAATTTAACAAAGTGACTTTGAATGGTATTGGCTGTTAAACCTCTTTGTTCCGAAATTTTATCAATAGACAAACCTTGTTTGTACAGTTCAAATGTCTCTAAATGTGTTGCCGATTTTCCTTTTTTCTTTTTAGCAGGTTTTACTACTTTTTCTTTATTGAATTTGATGATTTCGGTGATGAAATCATAACCATAATCTTGTAGTTTTTGATTTCCAACTCCATCAATTTCTAAGAATTCTTCATCTGTAACAGGTCTTTCACTAGCAATTTTCTGCAAAGTAGCATCACTAAATACTACGTAAGCAGGAACACCTTTGGCGGTTGCTAGTTCCAAACGTAAAGTTCGTAAACGCTCAAATAAATTGTTTTTAGGAGTGCTTGTTTTTTGCTGTGCTTTAGGTTCTGCTTTTACAAAATCTACCGGTTTGGTTAAGGATACTTTTAATCCGTTAAACAAAACTTCTTGAGACAATTCATTTAGTTTTAAAGCATTGTTCTCATGAAAAGCAAGTTCAATAAATCCTTGGTTAATGAGTTGTACCACATATTGCTGTAAATCTTTCCAACTAATATCTTTGGCAACTCCATAGGTTTTTATTCGATGATAGTTTTTTTCTAAAATAGCTGCGTTTTGTGATCCTCTTAAAAAGTCTACCAATACATTTAAAGGTTCATTGCCTTGCAATCTGTAAATTCCAGACAATACTTTTTGTGCAATAAGAGTTCCGTCAAAAATAGTTGGGGGATGTTTACAAACATCGCAGTTTCCACAATTTTCGGTAGCTATTTCTCCAAAATAACTCAATAAAATATTTCTTCTACAGCTTCTGGCTTCGGCATACTGCAACATTCTATCTAACTTAGCTAGTTGCACTTCTTTATTTCCAGATCCTTCTGCAAATCTTTTTAGTTGAATAACATCTGCATAAGAATGAAATAAAATCGTTTCAGAATCCAATCCATCACGACCTGCACGACCAATTTCTTGGTAATAACCTTCTATGTTTTTAGGTAAATTGTAATGAATAATCCAACGAACGTTAGATTTGTCTATCCCCATTCCAAATGCAATGGTTGCACAAATAATAGGAGTTTTATCGTGAATAAAGTTTTCTTGGGTTTTGCTTCTAACATCTGCTGGCAAACCTGCATGATAAGCAGCAGCCTTAAAACCGTTCTTTTTTAATCGATCGGCCAATTGCTCTGTTTGTTTTCTACTCAAACAATACACAATTCCAGATTCTTTAGGTCTAGATTTTACAAAATCTACAATTTGGGTGACTCTGTCTTGTGCTGGTCTAACTTCTAAACTTAAATTAGCTCTGTTAAAAGAACTAATGTTTCGGTTAGCATTTACAATATCTAATTGAGATGCGATGTCTTCTCTAGTTGCTTTATCGGCAGTAGCGGTTAAGGCAACTAAAGGAGTATTGGGGAGTCTTTTCTTTAAAAAAGAAAGTTGTGTGTAGGCAGGTCTAAAATCGTGTCCCCAAGAGGAAATACAGTGAGCTTCATCTACGGCAATCAAACTAATTTGACAAACCTGACTTAACTGCTCAAAAAAAGCAAGGCTTTCCGGAGCTAAGTATAAAAGTTTAATATCTCCTTTTTTTACACGTTGTATAATGTCTGTATTCTCGGTAGTAGATTGAGAGCTGTTGACATATGCAGCAGGAATTCCATTTGCATTTAAAGCATCTACTTGATCTTTCATTAATGCAATCAAAGGAGAGATGACTAAAGTTAAGCCTTCTAGTAATAGAGCCGGTAGCTGAAAACAAATAGACTTTCCTCCACCTGTAGGCATAATCACTAAATTGTCTTCACCTTTAAGAATACTAGAAATGATTTCTTTTTGTAGGGGTCTAAATTGTTCGTAACCAAAATAATCTTTTAAGGTTTGGTGTAAAAGGATATCTTGATTGGTCATAGTAAAGGGTTTAATATAATTTAATGGCTTGATCTAATATGGATTGTAATACCTTTAAATCAATATCTTGGTTGGGCGGAATGGGTAAAATTTTAAAAACTTTTCTATCGCCTTGAATTAATGCTGTATGTTCTAATTGCGGGCCTTTGGCAAAGCTCACATAAGGTTCGTTTGTTTTTTTATCTTTCCAAAGATAGCACAAGGGTTTTCCTTTGAAATAAAAATAGGGGAGTCCCCATTTTAGATGCAATGTTATTTCAGAATGATATTGATAGATAAAATTTCTAAGAAATAGAAAAACCTCTTTATTGGGTCCTTCTTGTTTGTTAAAAAAATCATCAGTAGTACTCATTAATTTTATATATTTTTTAGAAAATAATACATCTCGACTACGCTCGATGACCCTAATATTTTGACTTTACTTCGGTTGTATCTTAGTACTTGTTGCTCGATGACTATAACTTCTTTTTGATTTAATACATCTCGACTACGCTCGATGACCCTAATATTTTGACTTTACTTCGGTGGTAATTCAGTACAGGTTGCTCGATGACTATAATTTCTTTTATATTTAATACATCTTGACTACGCTCGATGACCCTAAAATATTGACTGTACTTGATGGGACTTGTTTTAAACTAAATAATAATCTAAAGATTCAATAATTAGTTCAGGAGACACTTTACAATCAATTTTACACTTCTCTAAACCTTCTAGCAACACAAAGTTCACTTGTCCGTTTACGTTTTTCTTATCGTGTTTCATTAAATCTAAAACAGCATCGTAATCTTCTTTTAAAACAGGTACTTTCCCAAAAATTCTTGTAATAGTTTGTTTAATTATCTGTAAATCCTCTTGAGGAAAACCACATAATTTAGTAGAAATATAGGCTTCGGTAATCATACCCAAAGCTATAGCCTGTCCGTGTGTTAGTGTTTTTTTATCTTCAGATTCTAAAAAGTAAGATTCTACAGCATGTCCAATAGTATGTCCGTAGTTTAAAATCTTACGCAAGTTGGCTTCAAGTCTATCTTCTAAAACTACTTCGTTTTTAATTTCTATAGAACGGTGAATCATTCCTACCAAATCAACTTCTTTACTTTCGTCTAAAAATTGATTCCATAAAGAGCTATCGTAAGTCAATCCGTATTTAATAATTTCTGCCATTCCAGAGGTAATTTCTACTTCAGACAAAGTTTTTAAATACAAAGGATCAATAAGAACCATTTCTGGATCTGCAAACAAACCAATTTGATTTTTTAACACTCCTAAATCCACTCCTGTTTTACCTCCTACAGAAGCATCAACCATACTTAACAAAGTAGTAGGGATGTTAATAAACTGAATTCCACGTTTGTAAGTAGAAGCTACAAAACCTCCCATGTCGGTAATAACACCACCACCAATATTGATTAGTAAACTTTTTCTATCGGCACCTAAATCGGTTAAGGCTTGCCACAAACTCATACAAGTACCTAAGTTTTTGTTTACTTCTCCAGATTCAATTTCAATCACTTCAAAAGAAACATCTGCATCAATCTCTTGTTGTAAAATAGGTAAACAATGCTCGTGTGTGTTCTCATCTACCAAAACAAATACAGTTTTAAATCCTTTAGAGTTGATAAAATCGTTTAAGGCATTGTATCCAGTTTCTTGAAAATGAACAGGGTAGCTTGTAGATTGTATGGTTTGCATATTCAGATAAAGTTTGGATACAAAATAAGGTCAAATTATTCGAAAAATAAAAAAAAAATGATTTTAATAAATATTGAACAATTCACCGTTTTTATTCAATAATCATGTTAAAAAACTATCATTTGTTAGGGTTTTTTCTTTGTTTTATGTGTTAATCCTGCAAATAAGACCGTCTGTCTATTTTTTTGCTTAAAAATAATTTATAATGATATTTTAGTAGCCGTTTCAAAAAAATACCTCAGAAAAATCTTATGAAAAAAATACTAATAATAGTCTTTTTTATAAATACTCTAGTCTATTCACAAACTCCAGGAGGAGTATCGGTAAGCAACATGTCAATATGGTTGAGCGGAGATGATAATGTAACAAACACAGGAGATTTAGAATGGGGAGATAAACTTGGTGCCGTAGGAGGTACTGGTTACAAAGCTTTTCAGCCTTCATCAGGAAATAAAGCTACACAATCTAACTTGTTCAATTTCCATAAAACATTCACTTTTGATGGTAGTAATGATTATTTCGCAATCGAGGGTGGATTAAATTATACTTCAGGAACAAGTTTAACAGATGTGGCCGCTTTTATCGTGTACAAAACAACGTTTTCAAGTTCCGAATATAATGATAACTGGGCTTTTATAGATTTTGATAGAAGTGAAGCCTATAACTTTTATGTACATGGTAATGGTAGATTAGCAATTTCTTATAGAGATGGAATTAATGATAATACTAGAGCTACAAATTATGTGTTAGACATAGAGGCAAATACTCCTTCTAACAATAATGTACCTCACATAGGAACTTTTATCATAGATAGATCTACAGACAATCTAGCCAAAATGAGATTAGATGGGTTTGAAGATAAAACACAAAATTTGTTAGGGGATATTGAAATTTCAAGCAATCGTTATGGGTTTATTGGAGATGGTTCTGAAGCAAATTCAGAAAATGGAACTAGAAACAATCTTTACTATGATGGAGACATTGCTGAAATTATTTTAATAGATAAAGGAAGTATTAACTATACGACAGAAGTATTGAGAATAGAGAGTTATTTAGCTATGAAGTATGGAATTACTCTTGACAACACTGGAGGTGGAACTGCGGGTGATTATTTATATTACAATGGAACCACTACTACAACTGTTTGGGATGCATCTGCCAATAGCACTTACCACCACAATGTGGCTGCACTTATAAAAGCTGATAATTATGATTTAGATCAAAAAATTGCAGCCTCAGTAGCTGGAGATTTAGTAGTGGCTAATGATGAGGACTTTACTTCTGAAAACAGTAATGTAAGCAGGACTTCTATTTCTACTTCAGATGGAGACTTTTTGTTTTTTGGAAATAATGATGAAAGTGGTTTTGAAGTTTTTGAGGTTACCGATGCTATTTTAAAAAAAATATGGCTTTTTAAAGAAAGTACAGATGACAATGATGATTATTATATTGCTATTCCCAAAAATATTTTTCCTCCAGGTGCTAGCAACGTAAGAATGATGATTAGTGCTGATGATACATTTACAACGGCTAGTGATGTTCTTGTAACTCAAGAGGGAACCACCACAGATTATTATTACTTTAAAGAAGACATAGACAACAATAACAGAGTTAGTTTTATTTTTGATGGTGTTTCTGGTCTTGATAAAAAATTAGCAGGTATTGATATTGATAGATTTGATATTGTATTAAGAGCTGATAAAGACTTAACAAATTCAGGATCTTCTTTAACATGGCAAGATGGAGGATTGTATGCTGTTAATGGATTTCAGAACTCTAGTAGTAGAATACCTAATACTACAAGTTTTATGAACTTTAATCCAACGCTTACCTTTGATGGAGCAAATGATTACATTGCTTTGCAAAACAAAAATTATGATGCAGGAGATCTAATTGAAGATATGCATGGGTTTGTGGTGTACAGTACCGATTTTAATGATCCTGCCGCTAATGACCTTACCGGAAACTGGTCGTTTATAGATTTTGATAGAAGTGAAGCCTATAACTTTTATATTGTACCTAGTGGAGAATTAGCCTTCTCTTATCAATCTCAAGGAACTAGAGATTTAGAAAGTGCATCTTTAGGAAATGATGGATTACCACATATTGCAGAATTTATTTTTGATGCAGACTTAACAAATGAAACTTTTATGAAATTTGATGGGAATGTTGAATTCAACTCAGATTTAACAACAAGTGGTATTTTGGTTGCTCAAGATAGATATGGATTTATTGGAGATGGTTCAGAAGCTAGTTCAGAAAACGGTAGTAGAAACAATTCTTATTACGATGGGCAAATATCAGAAGTTTTATTAGCTGATAGAGAAAGTTTTTCTGCTGCAGAAACTCTTCAAATAGAAAGTTATTTAGCTTTAAAATATGGAATTACATTAAATAGTGTTTTAGGCTCTTATAAAAATTCTCAAGGAACTGTATTGTGGGATAATACGGCTTATTGGAACGGAGTAGCTGGTATTGTTAAAGACAATACAGATAGTGAATTAGATCAACGAGTAGCGCAATCTACATCAGCACAAGACATTATTTTAGCTACAGATTTAGATTTTGTTTCAGGGAATAACAATCACACCAATAGACCTACTACCTTAACAGAAGGAAGCTCTTTATTGTTTGGAAACGAAGGATCTGGTACAGGGTATGCTAGTTTTACCGGAGGAGCTTCTACCGAATATATCACTGCAAGAAAATGGTTGTTTAAAGAAGTAGGAGCTAATACAGGGACTGTTTATATAGGTATTTTAAAATCCTATTTTCCAGAAGATGCTACATCAATAAACTATGTAATTAGTAGCAATGATACTTTTAGTTTATCGGAAGAAACTCCTATAGCTGTAACAAGTGGAACAGGTGATGAAGCTGATTACTACTATATCAATATTGATGTTTCTGATGGAGACAGATTGGCATTTACATTTACACTACCAAGTGTTCCTTCTCCTGGGGCAGTCAACTCAGGTTTAGCAATGTGGATCAAATCAGATAAAAATGTAGTAAGTTCAAATGGGATTATTACATCAATTTCAGATTCAGGAATTAATTCACATGACATATCTCAATCTACCAACTTAGATAAACCAAATATTGTTAATGATGGAACCTTTAACTATAATCCTTCTGTAGATTTTGATGGGACTAGACAACACTTTGCTGTAAATGATTTAAACTATACAACATCTGGAGAAATAAATAAACTGTATGCTTGGGTAGTGTACAAAACAGAAAGTACCAATTCAAATAATGGTTCTTTTTTAAGCTTTGATGAAAATGAATATTTTGACTTAGCGGTGAGTGCTGATAATTTAAGTTTTAAATACAAAACCTCAGGAGGAGCTTCTGTGACCAATACAGGAACCACAGATACAAATGATGGAAAAATAAAAATAGCAGGATTTATTCAAGATGAAACACTAAGCAATGCAACCGTTATAAGGCTAAATGGAGATGAAGAACTTGCTAATAACACCAACGACACTACTATAGGTAGTGGAAGCACAACAAGATATGGTTATGTAGGAGATGGATCAACAGCATCTAGCTTTGATGGTGGGAATACAGGAGATTACTATGAAGGAAATATAGCAGAAATTATTTACTATCAAGATCAAACAATTGCTCCAACAGATATTTCTAAAATAGAAACCTATTTAGCTATTAAATATGGTATTACTATTCCTGGTGATTATGTTAATAGTGCAGGAACTACAATTTGGAGCGCAACAACCAATGCAAGTTATCACAACAATGTTTTTGGATTAATTAAAGATGAAGACTCTGAGTTAGAACAAAAACAAAGTAAATCGGCAAATGACAATGGTATTTTGGCAATTTCAATTCATGGTTCAATAGCTACTAACAATAACGATATTACTGGAACTTTTTCGGATTTAGATTACTTAATTATTGGGAATGATGGTGCAGGAAGTGCCATTAGCTTAGTTGATGCAGGAGATGGAGTTGGAAACTGTTTAAAAAGTAACAAAACAATCAATAGAAATTGGAAGGTAAACGCATCAGGTTCTATGTCTGGGCTTACTTTATCTTTTGATTTATCAGCCTTACCTGATCCTGATAATTATGATTTAGTTATTGATGATGATGGAGTATATACTTCAGGAATTATTGCTACAGAAACGTCAGGAGTGGTAACGGGGAGTACCTTAACGTTTACAGGTGTTACTTTAGCTAATGGAAATGTTTTTACCCTAACAACTAAAGAAAGAACTGGAGAAATTATTTATGGTAGTGGAGTTTGGTTTGGAGGAAGTGGAACAGGTGGAGCTTTATCTACTAGTGATACAGGAAAAACAGTTCAAATATTAGAAGATGTTACCTTACCTACAAGTGCACTTTGTGATTGTATAAATATTGGTACAGGTACAGTAGTAACAGTTTCCGATGGAAATTATCTTCATTTAGAAGATGAAATAGAATTAGATGGAGATTTGTATTTAGAAGGTTCAGCAGAGTTAATTCAATCAAATGCTTCTGGAGATGTAAATACAGGATCAGGTAGTGTTTATAAAATTTTAAACGAAGCAACCAGTTCTATTTACAGATACAATTACTTTGCATCACCTGTACATACAGGAGGGGTATTTAGTATTGCTAACAATTTAAAAATAAACGAGGGACCTACTTTAGGAGATAATAGCAATCCAGGGTTTATCAATAATGATTTAGATGGTTTTGGAACTACTTTTAGTACCCGTTGGTTTCATACCCTAAATAATGATTTTGATTTTACAGAAATAGATCAAAACACTAGCATGGCACCTGGAATAGGATTTACCATGAAAGGAACAAGCACTGCCAATGCTTATAATTTAATAGGAACGCCAAACAACGGAGACATTGATGTGTCTATTTCAGCAGGAAAGTTCTTGTTAACAGGAAATCCATACCCATCAACTATTAGTGCCAATGCTTTTAATACAGTGAATAATACAGTTACTGATGGAACTATTTATTTATGGGATCAACCTGTAGATACCGGAGATCATTTTAATGCAGATACAGATAATAGTGGAGGCTATGCAACAATTACCAATGGAGTAACGGTAGCAGCAGCTACTTTAGAAGATGAGAGCACAGCTGTATCTGGGGCAACCACCCCTTCTTTATTCATAAAACCTGGGCAAGGGTTTATTGTGTATAGTACTAGTGGAGGAACTGTTTCTTTTAGCAATACCATGAGAGATGGAGTTCCTTATGATGGAAGCAGACATTTCTTTAAAACCGATAACACCAAAACATTAAACGATATCAAGCCATTGGTGCGTTTAGGGTTTGAATATCAAACAAATGATAACAAAACCTACCATAGACAATTGGTAACTAGCTTAGAAGGAAATACTTTAGAAAAAGAAATAGGGAAAGATGCATTTATGTTTGATTACTATAACAACGATGCTTATTGGATTGTAGAGAATGACATCGATAGATTTATTATTACAAGTGTACCTAATGTAAGTGAAACTTTAGAACTGCCTATTGGAGTGGTCGTTGATTCAGAAAAGGAAGTGACCTTTAATATAGACGATGTAGAAAACTTAGCAAATGACATCTATCTTTTAGATAAAGAATTAGGAAACGTTGCTAAAATTAGTGGAAACAATACCTACACTACTACAGTAGCTTCAGGAGATCATCAAGATAGATTTAGTTTGGTGTTTAAAGAGGCAGAAAACTTAGATACCGAATACATAGATACCAAATCAAAAACAGTGATTTACATTCAACATAAAATCATGAATGTCGTTTTAGAACAAGGTACCATCCAACAAGTAGAACTTTACAATCTGGCAGGACAAAAATTAATGATAAAAAATACGGGATTAAAAACAAATAAAGTAACAGCTAATTTACACAGATTTGCAGATCAAATCTACATAGTTAAAGTAGTTACAAACCATTCTACATTCACTCAAAAAATAACAATAGAGTAGTTTTAAAGGCTTTAATCTATTAAAATCCGTCTTTTATCTAATTATAACTATATCAATAGAAAACAAATAGTATTTTTGATGTAGGTTAATTTATATGTTTTAATACCCCAATATCAAACATGAAAACTATTTTTTTGAAAAGCAATGTAATCATTGCTTTATTACTATCCCTTACTATACAAGCTCAAGTTCCGACACCAGGAGGTGTTGAAGGAACAGTCTTGTGGTTAAAAGCAAATGCAGGAACCAATACAACTACAAATGGTGTTGGAATTACATCGTGGACAGATCAAAGTGGGAATGGATTCAATGCGACTGGAACAGGAGCTGCTGTATATTCAACTACAAATGCCATTAACGGAAATCCTGTAATTAGTTTTACAGACGATTCTCAACCAATAACAGGTACTACCATTACACGTGGTGTAGGGCCTAATAGCAGTACGGAAGAAAGTACTTCATTTATTGTGCAAAGAAAATCTGCTACAACAGATGATTGTTTTATAGAATTTTATGAAGGAAGCTCTAGACAATTCTATATTGATAGAAGATATGATGCCAACGAGCCATTTTTTACATTACCTACAGGAATTCAACAGATTATTTCTGTTTCCGATCCTGGTGGTTCAGGTTCTGGAGCCAATTCTACCATATATTTAAATTCTAAAAACTTTTTTACTTCAGAAAATTTGTTTTCTACTACTTGGGAGAATGGAGCTTATGTAATTGGAGATGATAGTACAAGCGGAAATGAATTAAATGGAGAAATTGCAGAAATTATCTATTTTGATTATGAACTTTCTATAGCAAATAGAAAAAAAATTGAAAGTTATTTAGCTATAAAATATGGTATTACTTTAGATAATACAGATGGAGGAACAGATGGAGATTATAGTATAAGTACAGGTGCTGTAATTTGGGATGCCTCAGAAAATATAGCTTATCACAACGAAGTAATAGGTATTGGTAGAGATGATAGTACAGCTTTAGACCAAAGAAAATCTACAGAATTTAATTCTGACCCAACTGTTTCTATTGAAAAAACGACTAGTTTTTCCACCGATTTAGATTATTTACTAATTGGAAACGATGCAGATCCCTTAGCATTTACCACTACAGGAGTGCCTGGATCTATTACCAACAAATCTGGAAGAACATGGAAAGTTGAAACCAATGGAACTCCAGGAACAATCTCTGTGAGTTTTACTTTAGGGACTAGTTTAACAAATTCTGGGAATCCATCAGAATATGCTTTGTTAATAGATACAAATACAGATTTTACAACAGGTGCAACTATACATACTACAGGAGCTAGTATTAGTGGGAATGTACTAACCTTTACCAATGTATCTCTTGCTGATGCTTCTTTTTTTACTTTAGCTTACACTCCTGTAAACGAATTTCCTGGGAATGTTTCTACAGGTTTAACGCATTGGTTTAAAGCAGATACAGGTATTACAACAGATGTAAATGGTATCACAGATTGGGGAAATCAAGCTACAACAGGTAGTAGTAATAACGCTGTAAGAAATGGTACTGTAAGTTCCGATTATCCTGCTGTAGAAACAGATAAGCATAATTATAATTCATCTGTTTATTTTTCAAATGGAGATAATGGCTACTTTGATTTGAACTTAGATGATATAAAAGATAATGATTATAGTGTTTTGGCAGTTGTAGAAAGAACAAATACAAATGATCATAATTATTTTCTAGGAACTACATCAACTGTTACTAATCAGAGCTTAAGACTTGGGTATAGAAATAACAATACGAATCCTAGAGGTTTATTTCATCACCAAGGTTCGGGGAATTCTGTTTCATCTTCTTTTGTTAGTTATAATGCATCTACAGAAGAAGCTACTTTATATAGAGCCGTTTTAGATATTGGAGTAGAAAGAAATATATCATTGTTAATGTCTGGAATTGAGTATGAAAATGATAATTCTAATTTTTCGGCTTTAACAGGTACCGCTGCTGGAGTATTAGGGAAAGGAAATAGTACTGTAAGAGGTTTTGAAGGATATATGTCTGAGCTAATTATTTATAATACTGCTATATCAGGAACCGATTTAAATAAAATAGAAAGTTATTTAGCTCTTAAATACGCATTGTCATTAGATAATTCTAGCGGTGGTACTGATGGAGACTATATAGATAGTAATGCAAACGTTATTTGGGATGCTTCAGAGAATAGTATTTATCATAATGAAATTATAGGAATTGGTAGAGATGATGCTTCTGCTTTAAATCAGCAAAAATCATCAGAGCCAATTTCATCAACAAATTTAACCCTTGACAAAGCAGGAAGCTTTAATAACAATTTGGATTTTCTAGTTGTAGGTAATGACAACGGTACTATAGGCGTTACTTCTTCAGGAACTAGCCCGGTGTATAGCGAGCGAATAGAAAGAACATGGAAAGCAGCTGTTTCTGGAACAGTTGGTGGAGTAACTATAAGCATTACCTTGCCAATAGCAAGCACTGGAAATACTAGTGATTATGCATTGTTGATAGATTCAGATACGGATTTTTCAGATAGTAACATTCACACTACAGGTGTTTCTTTAGATGGAAATACGGTAACTTTTACCAATGTAAACTTGTCTGATGGAGATGTATTTACACTAGGAATTGGTTTGTCTTTTGGACCAGCAAACGTAACTACAGGATTAACTCATTGGTTTAGAGCTGATGACGGAATACCTACACCAACAGAAGGAGTAGCCATAACGCAATGGGATAATTTAAAAGGAACCAATCATGCTATACAAGCGGGGACTACAAACTATCCAAGCTATGCAGAGAATTTACACAACTACAATCCGTCTGTTTATTTTACTAACGGAAATGAAGGTTACTTTAATGTAAATTTAGATGATTTAAGAGCAAATGATTATAACATCATTACCGTGATAGAGAGAGATGATGTTAAAAATGTAAATTACTTTTTAGGAACTACTTCTTCTGGTACCGGAAATCAAAGATTGCATGTTGGGTATAGAACCAATACAAGTCTTACGCTTGCTCAATATGGAAATGATGTAGATGTGACAGTTGGAGGTTATAATCCTACAACATCTTCATCGTCTTTAATAACAGCAAGTTTAGATCAATCCTCTGGAAAAACCATAGCAGCATTAAAAGATGGTATAGAAGTTTCTAATAACGATGGGAACACTACTGCTTTAGGAGGAGATGGTGGACTTTCAAATGGATTTTTAGGAAATGCATATGATACTGCTACGCAAGGTTTTGAAGGAGCTATTTCAGAAATGATTATATACAATTCAACACTAACAAATACCGAATTAAAGAAAATACACTCTTACTTAGCCATTAAATACGGAATCACCTTAGACAACTCAGGAGGGGGAACAAATGGAGATTATTTAGATAGTGCAGGAAATACCATTTGGGATGCTTCAGAAAACAGTGCATATCATAACGATGTTGCAGGTATTGGATACGATGTAGCTTCTAACTTAATTCAAAAACAATCTAAGTCAGAAAGTTCAGATGATATTTTAGCTATATCCATCTACAGTTCAGTAACAGCAACCAATAAATTAAACTTTGGTGCTTTTGATGATAACTTAGATTATTTAGTATGGGGAAATAACGGAAGTACTTCAAGCATTAGTTTAGTAGATCATATAAGTTCTGAAAATGCTTGTTTAAAACAATTTGATAGAGATTGGAAAATTAGCAATTCAGGAAACGTACAAAATGTTACACTTCAGTTTGATTTATCAGCTTTTAGTTCTAGAGATTTTAATTTAATTATTGATCTAGATGGTGATGGAGATTATACTACAGGAACAATTCAAACAATTTCTACAGGAACCATCACAGGAAATAATATTATTTTTACAGATGTAACTCTACCTAATGATTGTGTATTTACTTTAGTAGATAATAGTTCCGATATAGTGTACAAAGTTGGTGCTTGGGTAGGGGGAGCAGGTACCGATCAAGAATTTAATGATTCTGCTACAGATTTGGTAAAATCTGTAAAAATATCAGAAGATGTAACCTTAACAGGATCTCACAATTGTAAATGTTTAAACATTGCCAATGGAGCTGTAGTTACAGTTGCTACGGATGAGTATTTAAAAGTAACCAATACTTTAATATCTAACGGTTCTATTTATTTAGAAGGATCTGCAGAATTAATACAAACGGATACAGATACCAATACAGGAACAGGAAAAGTTTATAAGATTTTAAACGAAGCAACCAGTTCTATTTACAGATACAATTACTTTGCATCACCTGTACACAATTCAGGAGTGTTTAGCATTGGGAATGATTTAAAAATTAATGAGGGACCTACTTTGGGAGACAATAGTAATCCAGGGTTTATCAATAATGATTTAGATGGTTTTGGAACTACTTTTAGTACTCGTTGGTTTCATACCTTAAATAATGATTTTGATTTTATAGAAATAGATCAAAACACTACCATGGCACCTGGAATAGGGTTTACCATGAAAGGAACAAGCACCGCCAATGCTTATAACTTTATAGGAACCCCAAACAATGGAGACATTGATGTAGCCATTTCTACAGGAAAGTTCTTATTAACAGGAAATCCATATCCATCAACCATAGATATAGATGCTTTTAACACAACTAACGGACCAAGTGGATCAGGAGTTACAGAAGGAGCAGTGTATATATGGGATCAACCGGGAGATACTGGAGATCATTTTAATGCAGATACAGATGATAGTGGAGGGTACGCAACCATTATCAATGGTGTAAAAACAGCCGCTAAATCTGAAACGGACACTCCTGTTGCAGGAGCAACATTGCCAACAGCTTATATAAAACCAGGACAAGGGTTTATAGTGTATGGTACAGATGATGGATCTGTAAGTTTTACCAATAGTTTAAGAGATGGAATTACCTATGATGGAGGTCGTAAATTCTTTAAAACTCAACAAACCAAAACACTGGAATCGTTAACAGAAAGACCTATCATTCGTTTAGGGTTTGAATATCAAAAAGAGAATGGAAAATATGCACATAGACAGTTAGCTACAGTTTTAGAAAGTGGAAGTACTTTAGAAAAAGAGATTGGAAAAGATGCATTTATGTTTGATTATCACAGCAATGATGCCTATTGGATGGTAGAAAATGACATCGATAGATTCATCATAACAAGTGTTCCAACATTAAGTGAAACCTTAGAGTTACCAATTGGAGTAGTGGTAGATTCAGAAAAAGAAGTGACCTTTAACATAGATGATGTAGAAAATTTAGCAAATGACATTTATCTTTTAGACAAAGAACAAGGAAACGTTGCTAAAATTAGTGGAAACAATACCTACACCACTACAGTAGCTTCAGGAGAGCATCAAGATAGATTCAGTTTGGTGTTTAAAGAAGCAGAAAACTTAGATACAGAGTACATTGATAACAAATCTAAAACTGTGATTTACATTCAGAATAAAACCATGAATGTCGTCTTAGAACAAGGTACCATCCAACAAGTAGAAATCTACAATTTAGGAGGACAAAAGGTAGTGGCAAAAAAGAATAATACAGAGTCTACTAAAATGACTATTAATTTAGAAAAGTTACTACAACAGCTTTATTTAGTTAAAATAACAACAAACAAGGGTAGTTTTACCGAAAAAATAGCCATAGAATAAGCATATCATTTATCTTCGCATGATATATCACAGATGTGTAGAAAATGAAAACAACAAAAATATTAACAATACTATTGTTTGTATGCTTATTTAAGACATACTCACAATCTCCTGGAAATGTAGCTACAAACTTAACACTTTGGTTAAATGCCGAAATGGGAGTTGCTACTTCAGGAACAAATGTTACGAGTTGGACAGACCAATCTAGCAATGCTTATGTATTTAATACAGCAAGTGGAACACCCCAACTAAATACAAATGCAATTAATAATTACAGTGCAATTGAGTTTTCGGGAGACTCTTATTTAAGTAGAGCCACTACAAACCCAAATATTCGTTCTTTTTTTATTGTATACAATCATACATCTTCTAGACAATGGGAAGCACCCTTTACCAATAGTAATGGGGGCTTATTTCATGGACATTCAGATGCTACTCAAGTTTATAATAACACATGGACATCTACAAGTTCAAAAAGTGGAGCATCTTATGTTAATGGTTTGTCTACAGATTTGTTAACACACCCAAGACCTAGCAGTACCGAAATTCATACTAGAATTTTAACGGCCAATGAAAATGCAAGTTTAACCTATTATATTGGTCAAGATAGAACCTTTACAGGGGCTAGAGGAATCACAGGACAAATAGCAGAAATTATAGCTTATAGTTCTGTTTTATCGGACACAGATAGGCTTAAAGTCCAAACTTATTTAGCAATTAAGTATGGAATCTTTCAAGACAATACCGATGGAGGAACCACAGGAGATTATATTATTAGTGATGGAACTAGAGTGTGGGATGCTTCTGTAAATAGCACTTTTCATAATGAGATTTTTGTTTTAGGTAGAGATGACGATAATAGATTTGATATCCAATCTGCTTCAGAGTCATTATCCTCATCTAATTTAACCATTAACAAAGGAGCTAGTTTTACAAGCGATTTAGATTTTATGATTTTTGGACATGATGGAGCTTCTTTAGAATTTTCATCAAGTAATGTGCCTATTGGAGTTTTAAACAAATCACAAAGAACATGGAAAGTAGAAACTAATGGCTCACCCGGATTGGTGTCTGTTAGTTTTACTTTGGGAGGAGATATACCCAATACAGGAAATGCATCGGATTATGTAATCCTAAAAGACAATGATACCAATTTTACAGATGCAACTACTCATTCTACAGGTGCGGTTATTGTTGGTAATGTATTAACCTTTACCAATGTGAATTTTTCTGATGGTGACTATTTTTCTTTAGGAATCAATTCTATTTTATTTGCACCGGGGAATGTTAATGATGGAATTGTAAGTTGGTTTAAGGCAAACTCTGGTACTTCTACCACTACAGATGGAGTAGCAATTACACAATGGAATAATACTGTAGGGGCTACACATGCAACCCAAGCAGGAACCACAAATTTTCCAACTTATAAAGAAAACATACATAACTTTAATCCGGCTGTTTATTTTTTAGATGGTGATGATGGATATTTTGATTTAGATTTAGATGCCATAAACAATACAGATTACAACATAATTGCCATTGTAGAAAGAGACAATACAGAAACTCAAAATTACTTTTTAGGAACTACCCAATCTTCTAGCAATCAAGGATTGCATTTCGGTTATAGAAATAACAATGCACTAACCCTTGCACAGTATAGCAATGACATTGATGTTGTTGTAAATAATTATGATACTCCTGCAGTCTCAAAAGCATTGGTAAGGGGTCAATTGGATGGAAGTACCGGAAAAGTAATTCAAGAATTAAGAGATGGTGTTTTCTCTGCAAACTCGCATACAAACAAAACAGAATTAACAGGGAATAATCCTGGTGTTTTGGGTAGAGGATTTAATGCAAATGGATTTAGAGGATATGTTTCAGAAGTTATTCTTTACAACAAAGCACTCTCAAATGCAGATTTAGCAAAAATATATTCCTATTTAGCAATTAAATACGGAATGACCTTAGATTCAACTGATGGAATTACCAATGGAGATTATACTGATAGTTCTTCAAATATACTATGGGATGCATCTGCAAATGCAACTTATCATAATGAGGTAATAGGGATTGGTAAAGATGAAGATTCAGCATTAAACCAACAAAAATCTATAGAACCTAGATCTTCTACACAACTTATCATAGACAAAGGAACGAGCTTTGACAACAATCAAGATTTTATTTTAATAGGTAACAATTCAGGAACTATAGGTTTAACATCTACAGGTAAAAGTCCTTTTTACACCAATAGAGTAGAAAGAATATGGAAAGCTCAAGTAACAGGTACCCCAGGAACTATAGATATTAGTTTTACCATAGGATCTGGAATTACCAATACCACCAATGTAGATGATTACGCTCTGTTAATTGATACAGATACTAATTTTTCAAATGCTGTTGTTCATACAACAGGAGCAACCTTAGTTGGAAATCAGTTAACATTTACCAATGTTAGTTTAGCAGATGGGGCAACGTTTACCCTAGGGGTAGGATTAACGCTGTCAGGACCTGGAGGAATTGGGGCTGGACTTAATTTTTGGTTAAAGTCAGATGCGAACCTAACAACATCTGGAACTAGTATTACAGCTTGGGGAGATAGTGAAAACTCTTTTGATTTCACAACCAATTCAGGAAGTCCTCAATTAAGTAGCAATGGATTAAACTACAATCCTGTTGTTGATTTTGATGGAGATGACAATTTAAAAATGACTGGAAATTTAGATATCCGTTCCTTTTTTATTGTATACAATCACACCTCTACTAGAGAGTGGGAAACTCCTTTTACCAATAACAATTCAGATGGTCTATTTCATGGACATTCAGATGGTACTCAAGTATACAATGCTACCTATACTGCAGCAAAAGCTCAAGGAGGTACTTCTTATGTAAATGGATTGTCTACAGATTTATTAACCCATGCAAGACCTACTACAACAGAAATTCATTCTAGAATTCTTACAACTAACGAAACAGCCAATACAGAATATACTTTAGGAAGTGATCGAAGTGGAGGTGTAAGATCTATTACAGGACAAATAGCAGAAATTATATCGTATAACACAGCGCTTAGTAATACGGACAGAATTAAAATTCAAACTTATTTAGCCATTAAATATGGAATTACTTTAGATGCCAGTGGTGGCGGAACATCTGGAGATTATGTAAATAGTGTAGGAACTACTATTTGGGATGCTTCTGACAATACTGCTTATAATTATGGAGTAGCAGCCATTGGTTTAGATGAAGAATCTGGTCTGTTTCAAAAACAATCCAAATCAGAGTCTACAAACGCTATTTTAACCATGTCTATTGACACAAGTGTAGCGAGTAGCAATCAATTAAATGGAGGTGGTTTTGATGATAATATGGACTTTTTGTTTTGGTCTAACAATTCAGCAGGAACAGCTGTTACTATAGAAGATGCAGACACTCCTTCAGGAACTTGTTTACGTAGTTCTAAAAAAATAAATAGAGATTGGAAAGTTCGTAATGTGGGGTCTGTAGGAGCAGTTACTTTATCTTTTGATTTGTCTAATGTACCAGATCCTGATAATTATGATTTACTAATTGATCAAGACGGTGATGGAAATTTTGATACAGGTACTGTAGAAAATATTACTACAGGAGTTGTAACAGGAAGCACTTTAACGTTTACAGGCGTTACTTTGTTAGATGGAGAAGTCTTTACTTTACAAAGTAAAACAAGAACAGGATTGGTTATTTATGGAAATGGAGTGTGGTACGGAGGTACAGGAACAGCAAATGCCATTTCTACATCAGACAGTAGCAAGTCTGTTCAAATATTAGAAAATGTAACCCTAGCTGAAAATGCAGTTTGTGATTGTATGAATATTGCTACCGGAAGCATACTAACAGTGCCTACGGCTAGTTATGTAAAAGTAATTAATAGTTTAGAATTAGATGGAAATTTGTATTTAGAAGGTTCGGCAGAGTTAATTCAATCAAATGCTTCTGGAGATGTAAATACAGGATCAGGTAGTGTTTATAAAATTTTAAACGAAGCAACCAGTTCTATTTACAGATACAATTACTTTGCATCACCTGTACATACAGGAGGGGTATTTAGTATTGCTAACAATTTAAAAATAAACGAGGGACCTACTTTAGGAGATAATAGCAATCCAGGGTTTATTAATAATGATTTAGATGGTTTTGGAACTACTTTCAGCACCCGTTGGTTTCATACCCTAAATAATGATGATTATTTTACAGAAATTGATCAAAACACTAGCATGGCACCTGGAATAGGATTTACCATGAAAGGAACAAGCACTGCCAATGCTTATAATTTAATAGGAACGCCAAACAATGGAGACATTGATGTGTCTATTTCAGCAGGAAAGTTCTTGTTAACAGGAAATCCATACCCATCAACTATTAGTGCCAATGCTTTTAATACAGTGAATAATACAGTTACTGATGGAACCATTTATTTATGGGATCAACCCGTAGATACTGGAGATCATTTTAATGCAGATACAGATAATAGTGGAGGCTATGCAACAATTACCAATGGAGTAACGGTAGCAGCAGCTACTTTAGAAGATGAGAGCACAGCTGTATCTGGGGCAACCACACCTTCTTTATTCATAAAACCTGGGCAAGGATTTATTGTGTATAGTACTAGTGGAGGAACTGTTTCTTTTAGCAATACCATGAGAGATGGAGTTCCTTATGATGGAAGCAGACATTTCTTTAAAACCAACAATACCAAAACATTAAACGACATCAAGCCATTGGTGCGTTTAGGGTTTGAATATCAAACAAATGATAACAAAACCTACCATAGACAATTGGTAACTAGCTTAGAAGGAAATACTTTAGAAAAAGAAATAGGGAAAGATGCATTTATGTTTGATTACTATAACAACGATGCTTATTGGATTGTAGAGAATGACATCGATAGATTTATTATTACAAGTGTACCTAATGTAAGTGAAACTTTAGAACTACCTATTGGAGTGGTCGTTGATTCAGAAAAGGAAGTAACCTTTAATATAGACGATGTAGAAAATTTAGCAAATGACATCTATCTTTTAGATAAAGAATTAGGAAACGTTGCTAAAATTAGTGGAAACAATACCTACACTACTACAGTAGCTTCAGGAGATCATCAAGATAGATTTAGTTTGGTGTTTAAAGAAGCAGAAAACTTAGATACCGAATACATAGATACCAAATCAAAAACAGTGATTTACATTCAAAATAAAATCATGAATGTCGTTTTAGAACAAGGTACCATCCAACAAGTAGAACTTTACAATCTGGCAGGACAAAAATTAATTGCCCAAACCAGTAACCTAAACACAAGTCATACGACTATCAACTTAGAAAATTTGGCAACACATTTGTATGTGGTAAAGTTAACCACTAATAATGGTAGTTTTACTCAAAAAATAGCCTTAGAATAAAAACAGAATGATCCAAAGAATATTAATATTTGTTACCATACTATTAGTTTTAGACCTTTATCTTCTTACTAGTTTTAAAAATTATTTTACCAACAACACTGTTAAATTAAGTTTTAAATGGTTCTACGGTATAAGCATGTTCGTTAGTTATGCTTGTTTTGCCTTAATTATTTTAAATATAGATAATAGACCTACGCAAGGAACCTTAATCATCAATTTATGGTTTGGTTACACTTTTGCTTTTATAGCATTAAAACTAGGAATGTTCTTAACAGCTGCTTTTGATGATGTCGTTAGAATTGTTGAGTTTGTAGGGAAATTTATAGCGAATGTTTTTTCAAGTTCTAATACAGCAGTAAATTTAAGTGAAAGAAGAAAGTTTATAGGTCAAATAGGTTTAGGTTTGGCCAGTATTCCGTTCTTATCAATGCTTTACGGAATTACAAAAGGGAAATACAATTACAAAATAAAAGAAGTAGCACTGTCTTTTAAAAACTTACCTAAATCTTTTGACGGTTTAAAAATTGTACATATTTCAGATATTCATTCTGGTAGTTTTGATGATATTGATGAAGTTGCCCATGGGGTAAACATGATCAAAGAACAAAAACCCGATTTGATTTTATTTACTGGAGATTTGGTAAACAACGATGCGGTAGAAATTGTTCCTTATAAAGAATTGTTTGGAAGCATGACAGCTCCTTTAGGGGTCTTCTCTAGTTTGGGAAATCACGATTATGGAACTCATAAACGATGGAATAGTTCTGAAGAAAAAAGACAGAATTTGTTAAACTTGTTCCAGCATCAAAAAGACATGGGCTTTGAGTTGTTAAACAACACCAGCAAAACCATTTCTAAAAATGGAGAACAAATTGATATTGTAGGAGTAGAGAACTGGGGAAAACCGCCTTTTCCACAAATAGGAGATTTGTCTAAAGCTTTAGAAAATGCTAATAAAGACAATTTTAAAATTCTATTATCTCACGACCCTACACACTGGGATGAAAAAGTAATACCTCACAAAGAACAGATAGACTTAACCTTGTCTGGACATACTCACGGAATGCAATTTGGAGTAGAAATTCCAGGTTTTAAGTGGAGTCCTTCAAAATATATTTACAAACGTTGGGCAGGTTTGTATAACAACAAAGAACAATATTTATACGTAAATAGAGGTTTTGGATTCTTAGGTTTTCCAGGGAGAGTTGGTATTTGGCCAGAAATTACCGTAATTACCCTACATCAAAAAAGTTAATACATGAATGCATTTCATCAAACCTTAAAACATTGGTACGATAAATCTAAACTAGGCTTAGTAGGTAGAGAACTTAAAGAACAAGAGCTTTTTAAAAGAAAAGAATTGTTGGAACACGCTGAATACAATCCAGATTTCTCCATCAACATGATTAATGTTTGTGGTGTTTATGAAATTGTAGGAGGGAATCCCGATATTAAAGACAGCTACTACACGGGTTTGTTAAATATAGATTTAATAAGCAACCAAATAGAAGCCAATTGGTTAATAGAAGGAGAGCAACAACAAACAGGTTACGGTTTTGTGTTTAACAATACCTTAGTAATTAGCTTTAATTACAGTGTAGAAAATGAATATTTTAACGGAATTGTAGCATATAGTTTTATAACTCCCGATGTAGTAATAGGTAAATGGACCGAAGAAATTGCCATAGAAAATGCTTTTGAAATGTGTCGTAAACTAACGGCTGACGAACTAGGAGAACCAAATCAAGAAGATTATTTTAGTGCCAATTAATTGCAACTAAGATAAAGCCAACATATACAACCTTTTGGAAAAGGATTAATAAACAATTTTTAATCATAATTTCTAACTTCTTTTGATTACTTTTGCGCTTTAAATTTAAAGTGCAACCATGCAAGAAATAAGAAACATTGCTATTATAGCCCACGTTGACCACGGTAAGACTACTTTGGTAGATAAAATTATTGATCAAGCAAAAGTATTGGACGAACGTAAAGAACGTACGGACTTATTATTAGATAACAATGATTTAGAGCGTGAAAGAGGGATTACAATTCTTTCTAAAAACGTATCAGTTCAATATAAAGGAACAAAAATCAACGTAATTGATACTCCTGGTCACGCCGATTTTGGTGGTGAGGTAGAACGTGTATTAAAAATGGCTGATGGTGTTTTATTATTAGTGGATGCTTTTGAAGGTCCTATGCCACAAACTCGTTTTGTATTAGGAAAAGCAATCGAATTAGGATTAACTCCTATTGTAGTAGTAAACAAAGTAGATAAAGAAAACTGTACTCCTGACATCGTTCACGAAAAAGTTTTTGACTTAATGTTTGCTTTAGAAGCTTCTGAAGAGCAATTAGATTTTGCTACGATTTACGGTTCTGCAAAGAACAACTGGATGAGTACTGATTGGAAAAACCAAACTACAGACATCGTACCTTTATTAGATGCTGTATTAGAATCTATTCCTGCATCTCCTTACAACGAAGGAACTCCTCAAATGCAAATTACATCTTTAGACTTTTCTGCTTTTACAGGAAGAATTGCTATTGGACGTATTTTCCGTGGAGACTTAGAAATTGGAAAAGACTACATGTTATGTAAAGCTGATGGTTCTACTAAAAAAGTTAGAATTAAAGAATTACACGTATTCGAAGGAATGGGTAAAGTTCAGGTAGAAAAAGTAAGATGTGGAGATATTTGTGCTATTACAGGTATTGATGGTTTTGAAATTGGTGATACAATTGCTGATTTAGAAAATCCTGAAGCATTACCAAGAACAGAAATTGACCAACCTACCATGAGTATGTTGTTTACTATAAACAACTCTCCTTTCTTTGGAAAAGAAGGTAAATTTGTAACTTCTCGTCACTTACGTGATCGTTTATTTAAAGAATTAGAGAAGAACTTAGCGATGAAAGTTGAGACGACAGATTCTGAAGATAAATTCAACGTTTTTGGTCGTGGTGTATTACACTTATCTGTTTTAATTGAAACAATGAGACGTGAAGGATACGAACTACAAGTAGGTCGTCCTCAAGTAATTTTTAAAGAAATTGATGGTAAAAAATGCGAACCATACGAAACATTATCTATTGATGTTCCTGAAGATGTTGCTTCTAAAGCTGTAAACTTAGTTTCTTTACGTAAAGGAGACTTAATGGTTATGGAGCCTAAAGGAGATTTACAACACTTAGAGTTCGTAATCCCATCTCGTGGATTAATTGGATTAAGAAATAAAATTTTAACAGCTACTTCTGGTCAAGCAATTGTAAACCACCGTTTCTCTGAATACGGACCTTACAAAGGAGACTTTACAGAAGAAGTAAAAGGAGCTATAGTTTCTGCTGCTGCTGGTAAAGCAACTGCATATGCATTAGACCGTTTACAAGATAGAGGTAAATTCTTTATTGATCCTAACGATGAAATTTATGTAGGTCAGGTAATTGGTGAAAATAGCAAGTCTGATGAAATGTCAGTAAACTTGGTAAAAGGAAAGCAATTAACAAACATGCGTAAATCAGGTACTGATGAAGCAATGAAAATTTTCCCTAAAGTAAACTTCTCATTAGAAGAATGTATGGAATACATTAAAGCTGATGAATATTTAGAGATTACTCCAGAAAGTTTAAGAATGAGAAAAATTAACTACAAAGCTTAATTTTCTTTTACATATGTATATAAAAAACTCTTTCAATTTTTTGAAAGAGTTTTTTTATGCTAACCTATTATATTTTTGTAAATTAAGTATATGAAGTATATTATTGTGATTGTAATGCTATGTACACAAATACTTTCATCTCAGTCTTTTAAAATTGGTCGTAAAGTAACTTTGCCAAAAAAACTTGAAGAAACTTCAGGAATCATCTATATTGGCAAAGAATTGGTCTCTTTTAATGATTCTGGGGGAAAGGCAGAATTGTATGTTTTAAATCCTTATACAGGAAAAAGAAACCGAACGGTTAGAATTCAAAATGCTCAAAATGTAGATTGGGAAGCCATTGCTCAAGATGAAAAAGCAATTTACATAGCAGACACAGGAAACAACTACGGAGATAGAACAGATTTAGTTATTTATAAAGTGTTGAAAAAAGATTTTATAAGAAAAAATGCTGTTAATGCAGAAAAAATTTATTTTTCTTACGAAGATCAGTTCTTTTACGAAAGACAAAAACACTACACCAATTTTGATTGTGAAGCCATCACCATTTATCAAAATCAATTACTATTATTTACCAAGAATTGGGGAGATTATCATACTAACATATACAAGGTACCTACCAAAAGTGGGAATTATAGTGCAATCAAAATACATTCTTTAGATATTGGAGCTCTCCTAACATCTGTAGAATACAATCATGATAATAATTTATTTGCAGGAACAGCTTATGATAAAGATTATAAATCCTATCTAATAATTATTAAAGACTTTTACCTTAGTCGTCAAAAAATCAGTAAAATAGATTTAACACCAAAATTAGACTACGCAAATCAAATAGAAGCTATTGCCTGGAAAGACAACAATGAGGTGTATATTACAAGAGAGGCCTCTAAAAACAAAGTCAAAGGGAAAAAATACAAAAACAAACAAAAGCTCTTTTTAATAAAACTAAAGGATTAGTTGTATTTTTGTGGATTCATAAAAAGATAGAAAGTGTCTAAGTTTTCAAAATTAATTCAAAAACAAAAGGAAGCAAAGCAAACCAAGAAAGATCACTTTAACTTGGAAGCTAAAACCAATGCCAATAGGGATGTGGTGTTATGTGCTTGTGGTTCTCAAAAATCATACAAAGTTTGTTGTGGAGTATTTCACAAAGATATTTTAAAAGTACAATCTCCTTTAGAGTTAATGAAATCTAGATATACAGCTTATGTACTTGCTGATATAGATTATTTATTAAAAAGTCATCATTCATCAACTAGACCTACCAAAGAAGCAGATGAAATTTCAGCATGGACCAAAGCTGTTACTTGGTTAGGATTAGAAATTATAAAAGCAGAAGCACCAACTACTAATGAGGGATTTGTAACGTTTATGGCTCATTTTTTAGAAAATGGAACTAAAAATACCATACACGAAACCTCTAGATTTATCAAAGAAAACAATCATTGGACCTACATTGATGGAGTTCATTCTTAAAAATATACACAATGGCCAAAGCAGGAAGTGATAAAAACACAAAGAACAAATCCAAGCACTCTAAGTTAATGGATAGAAAGAAGAACAAAATTAAAGCGAAAGAACAAGCTCATAAAGATCGCTTAAAAGCTTTAAAAGAGCAAATAAAAACAAAACAAGAGGAATAAAAAAAATCAGAAACAGAGTGTGCAATAAACTCTAATTTCTGATTTCTTCGTAAATTTCATTCAACCTAAATTTACTTTGCTAATATATAGCTTTTTAAATAAAAACTGAGAAAAAACAGTTTTTATTTCTTTAGCAAGGATATTCATTTTTAGCAATGGCTACAGCGGCTATTTCTTTTTTAAGAGCTACTATGTTAGGATAGTTTTGATATTTGGTAAATCTTTTCAATCCCATTAATAACATTCTTTGTTCGTCCCCTTCTGTAAAAGAAATAATTGCTTCTTTTCCTTTTCTGCTGATAGTTTCTACAGCGTTGAATAAATTTAATTGAGTCATAGCAATTTGCAAACTAGTTTCTTTCTCTGAGGTCTTATTAGCTAACTTTTCTGTTTTTAACAAGGTAGATTCAGCCATATAAACTTCTATTAAAATTTCTGCAGCACACAATACAATTTCTTGTTGTTTTTCTAATTCCATTCCAAACTTTTCTACAGCTTTTCCTGCAATCATTAAAAAGGTCTTCTTTAATTTTGTTAAAATTTCTTTCTCTTCAGAAAACAATACACTGTAATCAGGAGTATCAAAAGAAGGAATTGCCATTAAATCGTTAGCCACATCCATGGCTGGAGTCATTAAATCTATTTCTCCTTTTAAAGCTTTTTTCATCAACATACCAATAGATAACAATCGGTTAATTTCGTTGGTTCCTTCATAAATTCGAGAAATACGTGCATCTCTCCAAGCTCCTTCCATAGGTGTGTCTTCAGAGAATCCCATACCTCCATAAATTTGTAAACCTTCATCTGCATTAAATTGACCTACTTCGGATCCATAAACTTTTAAAATGGCACACTCTAAAGCAAAGTCTTCTACACCTTTTAGTTCAGCATCTGCATGTGGCATTCCACTAGTACTTAAGGCATCAATTTTCTTTTGTATATCACCTGCAGCTCTGTAAACACCACTTTCTGTAACAAAAGTTTTGGTACACATTAGAGCTATTTTTTCTTGAATGGCACCAAAATTAGCAATGCTGATTCCAAATTGTTTACGTTCATTGGCATAGTTTACCGCATTGTTAATAATTCTTCTACTAGCATCTAAACAAGCGGCTGCTAATTTAATACGACCAATATTTAAAATATTTAAAGCTATTTTAAATCCGTTTTGTCTGTCTGACAACATGTTTTCTACTGGAACTACAGTCTCATTGTAAAACACTTGTCGGGTAGAGGAGGCTCTAATTCCTAATTTCTTTTCTTCTTCTCCCATGGTAATCCCATTAGGATTGTCTTTGTCGTACTCTACAATAAAGGCTGTTAAGTTTTTATCATCTTCTATTCTGGCAAATACAATCATCAAATTACAGAATCCCGCATTGGAAATCCACATTTTTTGACCTGATATTTTATAATGTGTACCATCTTCAGACAATACAGCTTTAGTTTTTCCTGAATTGGCATCAGATCCTGCACCTGGTTCTGTTAAACAATAAGAACCAAACCATTCTCCAGTAGTTAATTTAGGAACGTATTTTTGTTTTTGTTCTTCTGTACCATACAATACAATAGGCATCGTTCCAATACCTGTATGTGCTCCAAAGGCTGTTGCAAAAGAACCTGTAGCTCCAGAAATATAATCACAAACCAAAATGGTGGACATGAATGACATACCCATTCCTCCATAAGATTCTGGTACAGCTATACTTAAAAAGCCCATTTCTCCAGCTTTCTCCATCAATTCTTCGGTAAAAGCATAGTCTTTTTTCTCAAAACGTTCTTTGTGTGGCCAAACTTCACGATCTATAAATTCCTTTACAGACTCCTTCATCATCAACTGCTCTTCTGTAAAGTCCTCAACAATAAAAACATCGTTGGAGTTGGTTTCTTTTACGATAAATTCTCCTCCTTTAATTGTATTTCCCATTCTAGTATTTTTTTAAAAATTTTAAACTTAAGTATTGATTAATAATGTTACTTCAAAAACTCATAAATTCCTGCAGCACCTTGTCCGGTACCAACGCACATGGTCACAATACCATACTTATTTTTCCGTCTTCTCATTTCATTAATTAACTGTACTGATAATTTTGCTCCGGTACATCCCAAGGGATGTCCTAAAGCAATAGCTCCACCATTCACGTTCACAATCTCTGGGTCTATACCCAATTCATTAATAACAGCTAATGACTGTGAAGCAAAAGCTTCATTCAATTCAATTAAATCAATATCTTTTAAACTCATTCCTGCTCTTTCTAAAACCTTTGGAACCGCTCTTACTGGACCAATTCCCATAATTCTAGGTTCTACACCCACAGCAGCAAAAGAAACCAATCTAGCAACAGGTTCTAGATTTAATTCTTTGACCATTTCTTCACTCATCACAATTACAAAAGCAGCACCATCACTCATTTGTGACGAATTCCCCGCAGTAACAGATCCATTGTTGGCAAATACTGGTCTTAACTTGGCTAAGACTTCTAAAGAAGTGTCTTTTCGAGGTCCTTCATCTTGAGTTACCTCATAGTTTTTAGTTTGTTTTTTACCATCGTTATCTACAAAAATTTCTTCTATGTTAATGGGAACAATATCATCATCAAATAAGTTTTCTGCTTGCGCTTTTAAAGCTTTTTGATGTGAGTGAAATGCAAACGCATCTTGATCTTTTCTAGAGATTTTAAATTGTTCTGCAACTGCCTCAGCAGTTAATCCCATTCCCCAATAATACTCTTCATTACCTGCTTTGGTTTCTTTATAGTTAGGGGAGGGTTTGTATCCTCCCATAGGAATGTACGACATGCTTTCTACACCTCCTGCAATAATACAATCGGCCATACCTGACTGGATCTTAGCTGCGGCTATGGCAATGGTTTCTATTCCAGAAGCACAATAACGATTCACCGTCATACCGGCTACATCATCAATTTTTAATCCCATTAAAGAAATCAAACGTCCCATATTCAAACCTTGTTCTGCTTCGGGCATGGCATTTCCTACAATCACATCGTCAATTCTGGTTTTGTCTAATTCGGGAGTTTTTTCTAATAAATATTCAATGGTTTCTGCTGCCAGTTCATCAGGTCTTTTAAAACGAAATAAACCTTTAGGTGCTTTTCCTACTGCTGTTCTATATCCTTTAATTATATATGCTTGTTTCATTTTTTTAAAACTTTTGGCTATTAGCTCTTTGCTTTTAGCTAGGTTAATAATTTTAAGTCTACTAACTTACGAATACTAGTTCCTTAAAGGTTTTCCTGTTTTTAGCATGTGCTGAATTCTTTCTAAGGTTTTTCTTTCTCCTAAAAGAGATAAAAAAGCATCTCGTTCTAAATTCAATAAATACTGTTCAGATACCTCCGTAGGTTCCGACAAATCTCCACCGGCCATAACATAACCTAATTTGTTTGCAATCAATCGATCGTGTTCTGATGCGTATTTTCCGGCCACCAAACTATCAGCTCCTACCTGAAACATTCCTAAGACTTGCTGACCTAAAACTCTTACTTTTTGAGGAGTAGGTTTTAAATAACCATCTTCCAACATTTGTATAGCATGTCTTTTGGCTGTAGCTATTTGTTGATGTTCATTTACAACCACCAAATCTTTGTGTTCTTTGTAATATCCTAAATCATAAGCTTCATGAGCCGATGTAGCTACTTTGGCCATGGCAATATTGATGAACGCATCTCGCATTCTATTTAATTTTACATCATCTTTTAAAACGGAATCAGAAACTCTTTTAGCCATTTCTTTGGTTCCACCACCACCAGGAATTACTCCAACACCAAACTCCACCAAACCAGTGTAGGTTTCTGCAGCTGCAATTACTTTATCAGCATGTAAACTTAATTCACAACCACCACCTAAAGTTAATCCTCTAGGAGTAATTAGGGTAGGGCAAGAGGAGTAACGCATTCTCATTACCGTATTCTGAAAGTATTGAACGGCAAAATTTAACTCGTCATATTCTTGTTCAATAGCCAACATAAATACCATGGCTAAATTGGCTCCTACCGAAAAATTAGTGGCTTGATTTCCTAAAATTACAGCATCGTATTCCGATTCTGCCAAATCAATCCCTTTATTAATAGCTTGTAAAACTCCGCTACCTAACGTATTCATTTTAGATTGGAATTCTACATTTAAAACACCATCTCCTAAATGCTGAATAGAAGCTTCTGAATTAGACCAAATGGTTTGACTTTCTCTAATATTATTTAAAATGATGAAACTATCTTGTCCCGGTATTTTAACTTGTTCTTTAGAAGGAAGATCATAAAAATACTTTTTCCCTTCTTTAAGTGTATAAAGTGATGAATTTCCATGTGCCACAAATTCATCTACCCAAGCAGCATACGATAAATTTTCAGATTTCATCAATGCAATCCCTTTCTCTACACCAATAGCATCCCATATTTCAAATGGACCGTGTTGCCAACCAAAACCAGCTTTCATAGCATCGTCAATTCTATAGGTTTCATCAGAAATTTCTGGAATTCTATGACTTACATACGCAAATAATGCTGCAAAGGTTTTTCTATAAAACTCACCTGCTTTGTCTTGCCCTTTGATCAAAACTTTAAAACGATCCACAACATTATCTATCGTTTTGGTAGCGTTTAAACTGCTAAAACTAGCTTTTTTAGAGGGATGATATTCTAAGGTATTTAAATCTAAGGCTAGAATAGATTTTCTTCCTTTTTCATCTACATGTTTTTTGTAAAATCCTTGTTTTGTTTTGCTTCCTAACCACTTGTTTTCTAGCATGGTTTGCATAAAATCTGGAAGCTGAAACAAGTCCACAGATTCATCGTATTTACAATTATCGTACAAACCATTGGCTACATGTACCAAGGTATCTAGTCCTACCACATCTACCGTTCTAAAGGTTGCAGACTTAGGTCTTCCTATAATAGGTCCTGTTAATTTATCTACCTCTTCTACAGTCATTCCCAAATCTTTTACAATATGAAGCATGCTCATAATTCCAAAAATTCCAATTCGGTTTCCTATAAAAGCAGGAGTGTCTTTGGCTAAAACGGTTGTTTTTCCTAAGAATTGAGAACCAAAGTTCATTAGAAAATCTACCACTTCAGGCTTACAGTCGGGTCCTGGAACTACCTCAAATAACTTTAAGTATCTTGCAGGGTTAAAAAAATGTGTGACAGCAAAATGTTCTCTAAAATCTTTAGAACGCCCCATATTCATGTACTGAATAGGAATTCCAGAGGTGTTACTAGAAATTAAAGTTCCTGGTTTCCTGTGTTTTTCAATTTGTTCAAATACTTTTTGCTTTACATCTAAACGTTCTACAACTACTTCTATAATCCAATCTACCTCTTTAATTTTTACAAGATCATCGTCTAAATTACCGGTAGAAATTCTACTAGCAAAAGCTTTATTGTATAAAGGTGCAGGGTTAGACTTAATAGCCGTTTGTAAATTGGTATTTACAATTCTGTTTTTTACCAAAGGATGCTCCAATTCTAAGCCTTTGGCTTTTTCCCCTGCAGTTAATTCTTTAGGTGCAATATCTAATAATAAAACTTCTACACCAATGTTTGCAAAATGACAAGCAATTCCAGACCCCATAATTCCAGATCCAATAACTGCTATTTTATTTATATTTCTTTTCATACCTAAAAAATTAATTTTTTATCAATTAACTCTTGAATAGTTTCTGTAACTACTTTAAAAGTTTCTATTTGTTTGGGAGTTAAATTTTCTTCCACTGTTTGATTAAACTTTAGAACCAATTGCTTAGAAATTTCTCTTTGTTCTTTTCCTTTATCAGTAAGCTTTATTAGAACACCTCTACCGTCTTCTGGATTTTTCTCCCGGTAAATTAACTCTTGTTCTTCCATTTTTTTTAAAGTTCTAGATAAACTAGTAGCTTCAATGCCCATTTTAGGACCTAAAAGAGTAGAAGGAGTTCCGTTTTTATAGTGAATACAGATCAATACAAAGCCAATAGTCATAATACTATTCTGATTCACAGCTTCTTCATTGTACATTTTATTAATAGATTGCCATGTACTACGATATAAATAATCAAAGGGTGTTGTTTTCATAGACTTAAATATACCAAAAATAATTATGCTTGCATAGTTTTTTGATAAAATTAATTACGATATACTTATTTTTACATTCATAAATTTAAGTGTTGACCAATATTAAAGTCTACTTAATATCAAATTAACAATCTGATAGCATTCTTGAATTAATTCTTGCTTGTAGAGAGTAAAGTGAATTACATATAATATATTTATGCTCCCTAAAGAAAAAGCATTTATGCAAGAAACAATTCTGAGTATACAGAACTTACGTAAAACCTACGGTGCCAAAACAGCATTAAAAGATGTTTCTATACACATTAAAAAAGGAACCATATATGGTCTTATTGGACAAAATGGTGCTGGTAAAACGACATTGATTAGAATCTTAAATCAGATTATTGAAGCAGATAGTGGTCAAATTCTTTTAAACAATCAAATTATTTCTCCTGAAGATATTAAAAGCCTAGGTTATTTACCCGAGGAAAGGGGCTTGTATAAAAACATGAGTATTGAAGAGCAGGCTTTGTATTTTGGACAGCTAAAGGGTATGACAAAAACAGCCGCTAAGGAACAGTTAAATTACTGGTTAGAGCGTTTTGATATAGTGAATTGGAAAAAGAAAAAAATTCAAGATTTATCCAAAGGAATGGCTCAAAAAGTTCAGTTCATCATTACCGTTTTACATCAGCCAGAATTGTTAATACTTGATGAACCTTTTAGTGGTTTTGACCCCATCAATGCCCAATTAATTGCAGATGAAATTAAAAACCTAGCCAAACATGGAACTTCTATTATTTTTTCTTCTCATAGAATGGAATCTGTAGCAGATATGTGTGATGCTTTGAGTTTAATACATCATGGAGAAATTGTATTAGAAGGCTCTATTACAGATATTCAAAAAAAATATGCAAAAGAGATTTATGAGATTCATTTGATGGATGCTGATAAAAATCTAGTCACTGCTTTTCTAGAAAAAGAGGCATACAGTACCAAAATAATTGAAGACAGTGCAGAACTAAAATTAGAAGTAACCAAAGCAAATACTACAGACGATTTGTTAAAGGAAGTATTATGCATAGGAAAACTTACCCTGTACAAACAATATGTTCCTAGTCTTCAAGAAATTTTTATAAAAACAATAGAAAATGCATAAGTTACTATTAATTATAAAGAGAGAGTTTTTAACCAAAGTAAGAAGCAAAGCGTATTTGGTATTAATTTTCTTAAGTCCTTTATTAATGTTGGGAATGTTTGCAGCAATTTTTTATTTTGCTAGTAAAGAAGAAAAAGCAAACGACAGCAAAATATCTTTATTAACTATTACCACTCCTGAAATCAATAGAGAGCTAAGTAAAGTACATCCAAATATTGAATACCAACAAGGAAATGCGGTTTCTTTTAACCAAGCCAAGCAATTGGTAGATGATATGAACTACAATGGTTTAATTTATGCCAATCCTAGTTTAGACTTAATGGAAATTTATGGAGATAAAAATATTCCTTTTCAATCTTTAAAATCCATTTTAGAAAAACACAAAAGAAAGTATTTATTAGCGCAAAACAACATCAACCCTTCGCTAATAACCCAGGTTACCAATACACAAATGGTTCACGTTACCCACAAAGAACAATCAGAAGATGAAATTAAAAAATGGGTAAAAGGAACCGTAGCTGTGGGTACAGGGTATTTGGTAATGATGTTTGTTATTATTTATGGAAATTCTGTAATGAGAAGTATTATAGAAGAGAAAAATAGCCGTGTTATAGAAATTATGGTATGTACCGTAAAGCCTTTTCAATTATTATTAGGAAAAATTATAGGAAACGCACTAGCAGGTTTGTTACAGTTTTTTATATGGGGAGCTTTATTACTTGTAGGGTTATTTTTAATAGAAACTAGTTTTCCGAGTAGCGGAGGAGAAGCAGAAAAAATGGCTCAAATATTTACGGTCATTTGGGACATTAATTACTTAGAAATCTTCATCAGTTTTGTGTTGTTCTTTTTAAGTGGTTACTTATTGTACAGCGGATTTTATGCATCAGTAGGTGCTGCTGTTAATAGCGAAACTGATACCCAACAATTTGTACATCCTATATTATTACCTTTAATGTTTGCCGTGTACATAGGAATTGTAACCGTAGTAAATGGTAATGCAAATGGGAGCACAGCTACCTTGTTTTCATTCATCCCATTTACCTCTCCAATTGTAATGTTAATGCGTATTCCTTACGGAGTTCCTACTTGGCAAATAATTTTGTCCTTGGCATTATTATTGGTTAGTTTTATAACTACAGTTTATATAGCAAGTAAAATATATAGAATTGGTATTTTAACCTACGGAAATAAGCCCAATATCAAGCAATTGGTAAAGTGGATGTTTCAAAAATAAGAACAAAATTACATGAGTAAAATATTAATTATAGAAGATGAAGATGCAATTAGAAGAGTCTTAAAAAGAATTATTGCAGATGAAAATAAAGCCTATTTGGTAGAAGATGTAGAGGATGGAATTAAAGGATTGGAATTGGTGCAAGCCCACGATTACGATTTAATTTTATGCGACATTAAAATGCCTAAAATGGATGGAGTAGAAGTTTTAGAAAAATTAAAAGAACTAAAACCCGAAATTCCTGTAATTATGATTTCTGGGCACGGAGATTTAGATACGGCTGTACAAACCATGAGAATGGGAGCTTATGATTATATTTCTAAACCACCAGATTTAAATAGATTGTTAAACACGGTTAGAAATGCCTTAGACCAAAAGCAACTAATTGTTGAGAATAAAATTCTAAAGAAAAAAGTAAGTAAAAAATACGAAATGATTGGTGAGAGTGATCCTATTACTCACATCAAACAAATGATAGACAAAGTAGCTCCTACAGATGCTCGTGTATTAATTACAGGACCTAACGGAACGGGAAAAGAATTGGTTGCTCATAGATTACACGATTTAAGCGAACGTTCTAAAGCCCCTATGGTAGAAGTTAACTGTGCAGCCATTCCATCAGAATTGATAGAAAGCGAACTTTTTGGACACGTAAAAGGTTCTTTTACAGGAGCTAATAAAGATCGTGCAGGAAAGTTTGAAGCAGCCAATGGAGGAACTATTTTTTTAGATGAAATAGGTGATATGAGTCTATCGGCTCAAGCAAAAGTATTAAGAGCTTTGCAAGAAAGTAAAATTAGCCGTGTAGGTTCTGATAAAGATATTAAGGTAGATGTTAGAGTTTTAGCGGCAACCAACAAAGACTTGCGTAAAGAAATTGCCGAAGGTAGATTTAGAGAAGATTTATACCATAGATTGGCAGTAATCTTAATTCAAGTACCCGCTTTAAATGAACGTAGAGACGACGTTCCTATGTTGATTTTGCATTTTACCAATGTGATTGCCAAAGAGCAAGGAATGACTCCTAAGCAATTCTCTAAAGAGGCTATTGAGTTGTTAAAAGAGTACAATTGGACAGGAAATATACGTGAACTAAGAAACGTGGTAGAGCGTTTGTTAATCTTAGGAGAAAAAGAAATTAGCGCTACAGATGTAAAAATGTTTGCAAGTAAATAAAAGACCACTTAAATAAAGGCAATAAGCCCATAAATATGATCGAAAAAATTAAGAATATAGAAATAGGTACAGGAGTTGGTGCCATTAAATTTGGAATGCTAAAAGCTGATGTTTTAAGCGTTTTAGGAATGCCTACAGCCAAAGAAGTAGAAAAAGATTTTGAAACAGGAGATGCTGTAGAAACTTGGGATTACGACAACTGTGGAATTGCTTTTTCTTTTGATGAAGAAGAAAACTGGAAATTAGAAACCATTACCATCAATTCAAGTTATTTTGAGTTGAATGGAGTAGGATTGGTAGGAAAAGGAATTCAAGAAGTTCAAGATTTTATCGAAAAAAATGAATTAGGAGAGATGGAATTTGAAGATTATTCTACTCCTGAAAATCCAAACCACGAATTAATTGATGTGGATGAAGCCAACATGTTTTTTTGGTTTACCAACGAAATTTTACAAGAAATTCAATTAGGAGTAAAATGGGACGAGGATGACAATGCTTTGTGGCCAACACGTTAATAAAACAACCACAATAGTTCATCGACCACATCGAGACACAAAATATTACACAAAAAAGCTCCACTTTAAACAGTTGGAGCTTTTATCTTAAATACAATTAAATCAAGTACAACAGGTCATCGAGCTGCTTGTACTGAGCAGAGACAAAGTAGAATCAATAATATATCATTAGACAGCCCCAAAGGGTGTTCGAGTAGCCTGTGCTGAGTTACACCGAAGTAGAGTCAATAATACATTATAAAGCATCCCCAAAGGGTGTTCGAGCGCAGTCGAGAACTAGAATATCTTTTGTTATAAAAATCTTTAATTACACTTAAACACTATGCTTCTCGACTTCGTACGAAGACCGTATAGTAACATCACATCTCACTAAGGGTGTTCTAGTCACCTGTACTGAGCAGAGACGAAGTAGAATCAACAATGTATCATTAGACACCCCAAAAAGGGTGTTCGAGCGAAGTCGAGAACTGTTATTTTTCTTATTATAGTAATTTTTATTTACACTCAAACATTGTGCTTCTCGACTTCGCTCGAAGACCGTATATTACACAACACAATCCTAAAAAGGTGTTTGATTAGCTTGTCATTAATACATCATTACGCATCCCTAAAAGAGTGTTTGATTAGCTTGTAGAAGTAGAGCCAACAATACATCATTAGCTCCCCCTAAAAGGGTGTTCGAGCGGAGTCGAGAACTGGGATATTTTTTGTTATAGAAACTTTCAATCATACTTAAGCATTATGCTTCTTGACTACGCTCGAAGATCGTAATATTAACACAACACAATCCTAAAAGGGTGTTCGAGTAGCCTGTGCTGAGTTACACCGAAGTAGAGTCAATAATACATTATAAAGCATCCCCAAAGGGTGTTCGAGCGCAGTCGAGAACTGTTATTTTTCTTATTATAGTAATTTTTATTTATACTCAAACATTGTGCTTCTCGACTACGCTCGAAGACCATACATTACACAACACAATCCTAAAAGGGTGTTCGAGTAGCCTGTATTCAGTTTAACCGAAGTAGAGTCGAGAACTGGAGTTTCTCTTGTTATAGCAACTTTTAATTACAATTAAAGAATGTGCTTCTCGACTTCGCTCGAAGACCGTATTATTTATAACCTATCACTCAAAAGGGAGGGTAGCAGCTTGTACTGAGTCACAACCGAAGTAGAGTCGAGATGTAAAATATTACTGTAAAAAAAAAGCTCCAACTTTAAACAGTTGGAGCTTTTTTATTGATCAAATTAGTAGGTTTAAAATTTATTTCCAACCACCACCAAGGGATTTGTACAAATCAACAACAGTTAACAATTGTTGCAATTTGCTATCTACCAAATTTAACTTAGCACTCAAAGCACTTTGTCTAGCTGTTAATAAATCTAAGTAGGTTGCATATCCATTGTTTAACAACTCTTCAGAGTTTGCTACGGCATTGCTTAATGATTCAGCTTCTTTGACTCTAAACTGGAACTTAGTAGACTCTGCCTGATAAGCAAACAATGCATTAGATACTTCACTACCTGCTACCAATAAGGTTTGTCTGTATTGGAGCAAAGCTTGTGCTTCTTGATTCTTAGCGACCTCTAGTTGAGTTTTTAATTTTCTTTGATTAAAAATAGGCTGTGTCAGCCCTCCAATAATATTGGCAAAAATAGAATTTGCATTGATCCATTTATCTACCTCTAAACTTTGAAAACCTCCAGAAGCTGTTAAAGTAAAAGAAGGGTATAAGCTAGTTTTAGCAACATTTTTCAACTCAAAAGTTTCCATCAAACTGTATTGAGCCGCCTTTACATCGGGTCTATTGCTCAATAATAAAGCAGGCACTCCAATTTCCATTTCTGTATCAATAGATTGCTGAGTTAATTTACCTCTTTTTATTTTTTGAGGACTTTTTCCTAAAAGAATATTCAATCCATTTTCTAGTTTAAAAATAGCAGTTTCCAAATCTACCTTTAAAGCTTCTGCACTGTTGTATTGTGCAATGTTTTGATCTACAGCAACCTGAGTAACTTGCCCAGATTTTTTTAAAGCTTTAATAGTCTCAACTCCTTTTTTACGTACAGCAATGGTTTTGTTGGTAATTTTTAATTGGGCATCTAAAGCTAATAATTGGTAGTAGTTTTTTACAATTCTAGCAATTAACTCCGTTCTTACTGCTTGTTGTGCTGCTGTAGTTTTTAAATAGCTTGCATAACTAGCTCTTTTGTTACTTCTAATCTTTCCCCAAATATCTGCTTCCCAAGCTAAATTTCCAGACAATTCATAAGTTTGAATAGATCGGTTAGGAGACAAACCTCCAAAACGACTGTTTTTAGAAATTTCCTGATCGGTAACACTTCCTCCAATACTAAAGGTTGGGTAGTAACCTGCCTTTCCTTGTTTCATGTAAGATTCAGCAGAACTCATTTGTTTGATGGCTATTTGCAAATCAAAATTATTAGCCAAACCTTCTGCTATATATTCTTGTAAATAAGCATCTGTAAACATGGTTTTCCACGATACATTTGCCATAGATACAGTGTCCATTTCTTTGGCTGTAGTTTCATCTACCCTGTAGATTTCCTTAGAAGTTTCTTTAACTTCTGGTTGTTTGTAATCTTTAACAGCCAGACATGATGTTAGGAGGGTAACTACTCCTAACAAAATGACTATTCTATAGTTCTTATTTTTTTTCATGATTTAATCAATTTCTTTGTTTAATTCTTGTGCTGATGACGATACTTTTTCTTGCAACCATTGGAACAAGATAAAGAGTATTGGAATTACAAAAACTCCTAAAACAGTACCAATCAACAACCCTCCAACAGCTCCTGTACCAATAGATTTGTTTCCTTCTGAACCAACTCCTTGAGACAATACCAATGGCATTAATCCTAAAATAAAGGCGAAAGAAGTCATTAAAATTGGACGTAAACGAGATTTAGCTCCTAAAATAGCCGCATCTACAATACTTTCTCCATTTTTTCTACGCTGCAATGCAATTTCTACAATCAAAATGGCATTTTTAGCTAACAAACCAATCAACATAATTAAAGCAATTTGAAAATAAATATTGTTTTCTAAGCCTAAAAACTTAGTACTAATATAAGCTCCAAATACTCCAAAAGGTAAGGACAATACTACGGCAAAAGGTAGCAAGTAACTTTCGTATTGTGCACATAATAAAAAGTACACAAACAAAATACTTAGTATAAAAATAAACGTAGTTTGGTTTCCTGCACTTACTTCTTCACGAGTTAAACCAGAATACGCAACGGTATAATTACTAGGTAATTTGGCAACTTCTTCCTCAATAACTCTTATGGCATCTCCTGTACTATATCCTTCGTTAGTAGCTCCGGAAATACTCGTAGAATTTAATAAGTTAAAACGAGTTACAGATTGAGGTCCATACACTCTTTTTAAGTTTACAAATTCTGTAATAGGTGCCATTTCACCAGCATTGGTTCTTACAAACATGCTGTTCAAAGCATCTACATCGGCTCTGTCTTCTGGTAAAGCCTGAATATACACTCTAAATTGTTTCCCAAATCTAGAAAAATCCGAAGCATAAATTCCACCAATATAACCTTGCAAAGTAGAGAAGATACTAGATACAGCAACTCCTTTTTCTTTTGCTAAAGGTACATTTACTTCCATTTCGTACTGTGGATAGTTGGTGTTAAAAGCAGATTGTGCATACTTAATCTCTGGATGACTCATTAAAGCTGCTGCAAAATTTTGGTTGGCTTTGTCTAAATCTGAAAATTCTCCTCCAAATTTGTCTAATAAGTTCACCTCAAAACCTGATGAATTTCCAAATCCACGTATACTTGGTGGTGAAAAGAAAATAATCTTAGCTTCAGGAACACCTGCAGCAATTCCAAATAATTTTCCAGTAATTGCTTGTGCAGAAAGTGAAGGATCTTCACGCTCACTCCAATCTTTTAATTTAATAATTCCCATTCCATAGTTAGAACCCGAACCGTTAATTAAACTTCTACCTTTGATAAAGTTAACGGCTACAATTCCGTCTATACCTTCAATTTTGTCATATAATTTTCTGGTAACAGCATCAGTTCTATCTAAAGAAGCACCTGCTGGTAATTCTACATTGGCAAAAATAATCCCTCTATCTTCATTCGGTACAAAACCTGTTGGAGTAGTGGTAGATGCCCAATAAATTCCAACTCCTGCAATCAGTAAAAGAATTACAGAAATGAATTTTTTCTTATATAAAAACTGAAGTGATTGTCCGTATTTATGAATGGTTGCATTAAACCCACGATTGAATAAGGTGTAAAAACGTTGTAAAGGTCCTTTGCTTTTTAACTCTTCGTCTTCGTGATGTGTTTTTAATAACAAAGCACATAAGGCAGGACTTAAAGTCAATGCATTTACTGCTGAAATTAAAATAGCAATAATCAAGGTAACTCCAAATTGTTCGTAAAACACTCCTGTAGGTCCTGTAATAAAGGTAACAGGAATAAATACAGCTGCCATTACTAAGGTAATAGAAATAATAGCTCCAGAAATTTCATTCATCGCAACCAATGTTGCTTTTTTAGGATTCTTTTCACCCTCGTCCATTTTAGCATGCACTGCTTCTACAACTACAATGGCATCATCTACCACAATACCAATGGCCAATACCAAGGCAAAAAGTGTTAATAGGTTAATAGAATATCCAAAAACATTTAAGAAAAAGAACGTACCAATAATAGATACCGGTACAGCAATAGCTGGAATTAAAGTAGATCTTAAATCTTGTAAAAAGATAAAAACTACTAAGAATACTAATAAAAAGGCTTCTAATAAAGTATGAACTACTTTTTCTATAGAGGCATTTAAAAACAAACTGGTATCATAAGGAATAAAAATATCCAATCCATCAGGAAGTTCATTTTCTATAGTTCCTAAAGTTTCTTTAATGTTTTCAATAATTTCCTGAGCATTAGATCCTTTGGTTTGAAAAATCCCCATAAATACGGCAGGATGCCCTTTACTCATGGCATTAGAAGCATAAGATTGTGCATCTAGCTCAATAGTAGCTACATCTTTTAAGCGTAAAAACTGTCCGTTACCTAAAGCCTTAATAACAATATCACTGTATTGACTTTCTTTTTTAAAACGTCCGCTATAAGTTAAGGTGTAAGAAAAAGCTTCTCCACTGTTTTGACCTAAAGATCCAGCAGCAGCTTCTAAATTTTGCTCTTTTAAGGCAGCAGTAACATCCGAAGGGATTAAGTTATAAGCAGCTAATTTTTCTGGTTTTAACCAAATACGCATCGCATAATCTTGTTGAGAGAATACACTTACATCTCCCACACCACTAATACGTTGCATAGCAGGAATTACGTTAATTTTTAAGTAATTCTGAATAAAAGTAGCATCGTAATCTTCGCTTTCAGAATACATAGAAATAAACATCAAAGCACTTGTTTCTTGCTTTTGTGTAATTACCCCTGTTTGTGTTACTTCTTGTGGTAACAAAGGAGTAGCTCTTGCTACACGGTTTTGTACGTTTACGGCTGCAATATCTGCATCCATTTCTTGATCAAAATAAACGGTAATTTCTGCAGTTCCTGTATTGGATGCTGTAGAAGTAATATACGTCATTCCTTCTACACCGTTAATTTGTTCCTCAATAGGAATAATAACGCTTTCTAATACAGTTTCCGCATTGGCACCTGTATAATTTGCAGTTACCTTAATAGTAGGCGGTGCAATATCTGGGTATTCTTCTATGGGTAAGCTAGTAATGCTAATAACTCCTAGCAAAACTATGATAATAGAGATCACTGTTGAAAGAACGGGTCTTTCAATAAATGTTTTTAACATAATGATAAAATTTCTAAGTGATATTAATTTTTAAATAATGGGTCAATAGGTGCTATGGCTTTTTCAAAAGGAGTGTCTTGTGGAGAAATAGTAGCACCATTTCTTAATTTATTAATTCCTGTGATCACAATTTTATCTCCTACCTTAAGACCAGACTTCACAACATATAAGTTATTTACAGTTCCTTCTACTTTAATTAAAGTAGCTTTTATTTTATTGTCTTTATCTAATGTATAAATAATAATGTCTTTTTGTTGCTCAAAAGTAGCAGATTGAGGTACTACAATAGCATCTTTATAGGTGATTGGGAATCTAATTTTTCCACTATTCCCATTGGTTAACAATTCGTTTGGATTGTTAAAAGCTGCTCTAATTTGTATGGTACCTGTACTTTGGTTAATTTGACCGCTACTAGTTTGAATACGTCCTTTTTCAGAGTACACTTTACCATTGGCTAAAATCAGGCTTAAGTCAGGAGAATTCTGAATACGTTCTGCTTTTGTTTTTCCTTCGTAACGTTGTAAATGGTCTATGTATTGAGCTTCGTTAAAACTAAAGAAAGCATATACTTGGCTAATTTCACTTACTTTGGTTAATGGAGTAGCATCACTTGGACTTACCAAAGATCCTTCTCTAAAATTAATAGAACCTACATATCCATCAATAGGACTTTTAATAGTCGCATAACTAATGTTTGCAGAAACACTACTGTAATTAGCTTTGGCTTGCTCCAAATTAGCTTTGGCAGTTTCTAATTGTACAGGACTAATAATCTTTTTTTCTACCAAAGGAATTAATTTATTTACCTCTACTTGTGCTAGGTTAATTCTAGCTTTGGCTGCACTAGCATCTTGACTTAAAGATTGTGTTTCTAATTCAAACAAAACCTGTCCTTTACGTACTTTTTGTCCTTCATCTACCAATACTGTTTCTATATATCCTGAGGTTTTTGCTCTTACATCACTATTAATAATTCCTTCTATTGTAGTAGGATATTCTGTATAACCCGTTACGGTTTGTTGCTGAATAGTGGTTACAGGTATAGCTGGAGGAGGAGCTACTGGAGCTGTTTGTGCTTCTTTGCCATTTCCACAACTAAACAAGGTTGCAGAGACTAGTAGTAGCGCTGCTGCTTTATAAACTGTATTCATTTTTTAATTATTTTTGTTTATTAATTTTTTTCTTAACTCTAAAACTGATGTTATTGTTTGATTTAAAAATTCTACGTAGTCATTATGAAAGTCCAAATCAAATTTTTCTATTTTTTCTAAGTCATGATTCATTTCTTCTTTAAATTCTTTTACTTCTGAGTGTAAATCTCTTTGATGTGTCCATGTAGAAACCATTTCATCTATGTTCTGAATGATACTGTCTGGATTTAGAATAAAATATTTTTTACGATCTCCTATTTTAGTGAAATACGTTATTTTATTAGATCCTTGTAAATGAGTTAAGTGTGTAGAAATAGTACTTTTACTAGCACATAATTTTTCTACCAACTCCTCAAACGTGGTTCCTTTTTTACCATTTAAGATGATATAACTCTTTATTCTTGCAGCTACAGGAGCTATTTTTTCTTTTTGTTCAAAATGGACTCCTAGCTTTTCTATAAGTTGACATAGCTTTTTATCTTCTATCATATCTTATTTTTTAAGTTCTTGTGTTTGCAAATATACTCTAAGTTCGGAAAAAACCGAACCTAAGGAACTTGAAAGTTTCTTTTTTTTTTATTTAGTAACATTTGTTAAGGCTTAACTGTAGAAAAATAAGGCTTTAATTAACTGTGTACTAGCAGTTAGTATAGCTTATATAAAGGAATTGAGTAGGGGATAATCCCTTTAAAATAAAGAGTATAGTAATTAAAAAACCTAGCTAGGTATGTAAAGAAAACAGTTTTATAACCCTATGCTCCACGGTCTTCGAGCGCAGTCGAGAAGTAGAGTGTTTAAGTATAATTAAAAGTTTCTATAATAAGGTTTTGAGTGATATTATATAAATATTACGGTCTTCGAGCGCGGTCGAGAAGCACAGTGTTTAAGTATAATTAAAAGTTGCTATAATAAGATTTTGAGTGATATGGTATAAATATTACGGTCTTCGAGCGCGGTCGAGAAACACAGTGTTTATGTATATTTAAAAGTTGCTATAATAAGATTTTGAGTGATATGGTATAAATATTACGGTCTTCGAGCGCGGTCGAGAAGTAGAGTGTTTAAGTATAATTAAAGGTTTCTATAATAAGAAGAATTCCAGTTCTCGACTCCGCTCGAACACCCTTTGTGGTTGTGTGGTGTTAATATATACGGTCTTCGAGCGAAGTCGAGAAGCACAATATTTAGGTTTGCTTAAAGGTTGTTATAATAAGATTTTGAGTGATATGATATAAATATACGGTCTTCGAGCGCAGTCGAGAAGTAGAGTGTTTAAGTATGATTAAAGGTTACTATAACAAGAAATATTTTTGTTCTCGACTGTACTTCGGTGTAACTCAGTACAAGCTACTCGAACACCCTTTGTGGAATGCCTAGTGATGTATTGTTGACTCTACGCGAACACCTTTTGTGAGATATGTAATGATGTATTTTTGATTCTACTCAAAATTAAATATTTAACAATTATCCTTATCTTAGGGTGAAAAATGGCTGGATACTTATATATATTAGAATGTTCCGATGGAACCTATTACACAGGAAGTACAAGAAATTTAGAAAGAAGATTAGCAGAACATCAATCTAAAAAGGGAGCTAATTATACCAAGACTAGATTACCAGTAAGATTGGTTTTTCAACAATTCTTTTTAAATATAGCTGATGCTTTCCATTACGAAAAGAAAATTCAGAAATGGTCGCACGCTAAAAAAAAGGCATTGATTGAAAACAACTGGAAACTGTTACCTATACTTTCTGAATGTAAAAATGATACGCATTTTAAGAATAAGGAAAGACGTTAAGTTTTAGATTGTTTTAACATACTTTATATGATGTTTTTTTAAGCGCAGTCGAGAAGTAGAGTGTTTATGTACAATTAAAGGTTACTTATAACAAAAAATATTCCAGTTCTCGACTGCGCTCGAACACCCTTTAGGGATGCCTTTGCTAGAATACGCTTAGAATGATATGGTATAAATATTACGGTCTTCGAGCGCAGTCGAGAAGTACAGTGTTTATATACAATTAAAAGTTGTTATGATAAGATTTTAAGTGATTTGCTATCAACATACGGTCTTCGAGCGTAGTCGAGAAGCACAGTGCTTAAAAACAACCATAAATTTTCAAGAATTTTTAGAAGTAGGCAAGCACCAGCAATTACTTATAGCTATTGTTACCTATCGGTTTTTTTCTCAATCTTTTTAATAGTATTTTCAATACATTTGTATTCTTTTAAGGATTTAGCTTTAGCTATATCCTCTTTAGGAATCCAATTTGTAGGAAATTCTTTATTTTCTTTCTTATAATCTTCAATCATTAATCGACCCGCTTTTCTCCACATTATTTTTAGACTATTTATGTGATTAAGTGATAGTCTTGGGTATTCTTTAGGAAACTCATTTCTTAATTCGCTTCTGAATTGTCTGTTTTTTTCAAAATAGATATCTCTAGATATTTCCTTTTTTCTTAAAAGCGTACCTAATTCCTGTAATTGAGGTTTATGTTCTTTTTCAAATTCACCAACTTTTGAAGAGTGAAATTTCCAATTATTTACAGTTTCTTTTAGCCTAGAATCAATTTTTAAATACTTGTTAGAAATTACATTGTCAATTTTTGTTAAAGGCATATGGTTCTTTCCATTTTCTATATCGCTTATTACTGAATTTACTATTATATAATTTAGAGATAATTTTAAATTGTTTTTTTCATTTATCAATTGTTGTTGAGATAATTCAGAATAATTCAATTTTTTAGAACACTTACATCCTGATAAGAGTAATATAAATAGTATCGAAAATATTGTTAAGTTTTTCATTTTTATAATGGTATGTAAAGGTTTTGGCTAGGCTTTTTTTTTAGTTTTATTCTTTTTGGTTTTAACTAAGCTATCCCCAAGCATCGGGACAACAAGATTTGGCAACTTAGTAAAAATACACAAAGCTTTAAGTTGGCACAAAACCTACATAAAGTTTAGCGGGTATTGACTGTAGTGTTTTTTTAATCCCATATATCAGGTCTATTAATTTTTATGGCTCTTAAATATGAAAGGAATTGTCCAGCGTGAACAGATTCGTGATATCCAATTCGTAATAAATACTCTCCAAGGTTTTTCTTATCTCCATTTCCAGGATGAATAATTTCATTATTTTTTAATTCTATATCTGAAAATTGTCTAACACTTTCTATAAATTTTTTTCTATAGGGTTCCGCAAATTCAAGTTCGTCAGTTATACTAATAAAGGGTCTATTTTCCCATGGAGTTTTATAATTTGTTATACTTCCTTTGTTTATTATAATGTTCCATCCATAATCGGCTTCTAAAACGTGTCTTACCATTTCTATGGCTGTCATTGCTTTTTCGTCTGGTTTCCAATTATAATATTTTTTAGGAAGCCCATTCCAAAGTTTTATACTTCTTCTCCTTATTTCAGTAAAATTTAAAATTATAAGTTCAGATTGAGTCATTTTCTTTATTTTCTAGAATGTCCTTTTACGTTACAGTCAACTACTACTAACGGTCTTGTATATGAAACGTAGCGTATAAATAAACGCTAACTTTTCGGATTTAGCACGAGCCGAATTTTTTATTTTTATGTTTAATTTTCTTTTCTAAATATAACCAAATAAAAAATTTGGTGTACTTTGTAAATATACAAAAACCTCTCGGAAAGCCTATAATAGCTATGTTTTATACACGTTGTTAGCCCACGTTATTTTTCAAATCCTATTTCTCCTGCGAAACGAAGAATTTCATATGTGTTTTTTAATCGTAAGGAATCTATTTCTTTAGTAGGCATTAAATTATTGAATATTTCTAGAATTTTACTTTCATTATCTATATATGACTCTTTAGATGATTTAATTATTTCTGGTGTCCAAGATATTAACAATTCATAAATAGGGGTTTCCCACATAGAATCGTCTTTTAGCCCAAACTCTATATGATAATTTTTTAAGTTTAACGGTTGAGATTTATTTAATTTCTCCTTGATTTCTTGAACACTTTCATTTGGTATCATTTGAAATCTTGAAACAAAAATTTCTCTCTCTTCTAACTTTAATGGAAATCCAGCGATATATTCAGATTCGGTTATTGTTACACTTTTATAATCTTTATCAGAGTACTTATTTAAAACCTCGGACAAAAATTCAGGTACTTTGCCTTTATATTCTTTTCCAGGAATTAAGTCAAATAGTTTATTTTGAATTAATTTATTTCTGACATTTCCTTTTTCAAAACTATCCCAATCCATTGGAACACTATATAATCCAATAAAAGGGTCAAACATTGGCGTTGTTATAGCCAATAATTGTTTTGCTTTATTGTTTTCAATTATTCTTATTGTTAATTCATTTTTAGAAAGTATTTCTTGTAGCTGTTCTATTTCTTCTGTTTTACAGCTCCATAAAACTAATTGACCTTTAATGTTATTGTCGTGAATTTGGTCTATTTTTTTTATTGTTGGTGTAATTTCAAAAGAGCCAAATAGTTGGATTGCAACATCTTTTGTCGGATTAACGTGATGCAAATATTCCCAACTTCTCGCACGTCTACTAACTTGTCTTAAAAAGTTATTTGGTATTTCAAAACAATAATCGTAATCATCTATTAGAGTGTTTTTTAATTTTGAATAAGAATTCCAAAATGTTATTTCATTTGACCAAGATGATTTGTTTGATTCTATTGTTATTGGACTAACTATAAAAGAAATCCACTCATTATCTTTTAAGCTGTATTCAAATGAGTTTATTTTCTTTTTGAGATTTGTTAAAAAAACGTCTATTTCTGTATTATTGGATTTCAACTTTATTGACGTTAAAATACTAGTTGGGTCTATTCTTTTTAAAACTGACATCCAACTTGGTAAAAGTTCAATATAATCTCCTGATATTTCTGGTGATAGTTCATTGCTTTCAAAAATGAAACTTGAATAGTGATGAAATGGAATAATGCGATAATTTGGCATTAGAATAGGGACTATTTTACATTCAATTATAGATTCATCTAAGCGTTGAATTTTTCGGTAAAAACTTTTTACCTCTTCAAGAATTATTTCTTTTGACGATAAATTAAAAATATTCTTTTTTGGTACTTGTATTGAGGGTTTTTCCTTTTCAAGTTTTGAAGGATTTTTAAGTATCTGTTCTATTGGATTACACCAATAGCATAAATCTGATTGTTCTTCGTAAATTATTAAGAATACTGGGAAATATGATGTTAACCAAGCTTTAAGTGTACTAGAGGCGATTGAAACGCTATAATTTCCATTTTTTAATAGTTTGACATATTCGCTATCCTTTGTAGTTGATTTTACTTGGCATCTCAAATGATAATTTGTTCTAGAGTTGTCAATAAAAATATTAGAATCTATATCTTCTCCAAAATCACTTTTTATAATGTCAGCAGTCCACTTAAATTTCTTTAATATCAACTGAACTGTAGTTTCTCCAATATCTCCTAGATTTTGTGAATCGGTTTGAATTGGTGTACTATTTTTCATTGTTGGTTTTAATGTGGGCTAACACCTAATAACAATAACAAAGGTGTTTTTTTGTTGAAAGATCTAATTTACATATTTTAAATAATTAACTTTTGTTAGTATTAAAAATATTCACAAAAAATAGTTTTTAATCAAACAATGTTTAACAATTCCTTGCTTACAACGGAGTGGTTTTTGTTGTAAAACTCTTATTTACAACACTTAAACCAATAGGTGTTTTGTTTTTTTTAGAAAATAAGTATATTTATTATGCTAAACAGCTCTAATTCATAGATATATCTAAAATTAAAAAAGAAGCTTTATGGAAAAAAAAAAAACAACAAGCCTGCCTTGTTAAAACACAAGCATTTAGAATTTGATGCCCGTTTATTTGAAAATGAGGTATGGTTAACCACCGAAGGTGCTATGGACTATTTAAAAGTGAGTCGTAGTACCATTTACCGATTGCGAAAACACCATCAGATTCCTAGTTTTAAATTAGGTCGTATTCCCATGTATCCCAAACACTTATTAAATAAGTTGTTTTTACAAAAATCCCTTAGCAATATTCAATAGGAGGCAGGCAGTACTCCATAAGAAATTGCTTTTTAAATAAATACCTTCCCTATATACTTAAAAAAAAGTGTTAGCCTATAACACTCTTTAGGTTACAAACTAACACATTTTAAAGGATCTATGTATTTAATGTTTTACACAGCTTTGTTTTTACAGTACTGTAATAGCACCCATGTAGGTACTGATAGCTGCATAGTTAGTGTTGGGTTTGCTAAAAGAAGCCCAAACTTGTACCTCAAAACCAGCCATATATTCGGGTAGTGTAACTGTGGCTGTGGTAGCATCACGAGTAGCAACCGATACATTGCTGTAAAACAAATTTAAATCGGGAGCATAAACCACCACCATTAAAGCATCAGTAGCAGCAGCTTTTCCTTGTCCGCTATTGTCTTGCCAGCCAAAAACAAGTGTTTGTGTAGCCCCTGCTGCTAAAGTTCCAGAGTCTAAACCTCTTAAATCGCCTTTACTAATAAGTACTTTGGCATAATCCATCACCATACCTGTGGGACTGCTGATGACTGCATTTTTAAGATGATAAGAAGTAGCCAAATTAGAACGAGATCGATCGCCTTGTGGACTTCCAAAATACATATTTAAAAGTTCCATAATGGGACTTAAAAAAGCAATCACAATTTTAAATTTTTCGCGTTGTTCTTCTTGTTTTTCTGTAGGAGTATAGGTACCACGTTGTGGCAAACTACGCATTACGTTTTTACCACGCCATCTGCTACCTACTACGTTACCAACTTTACCAGAAAATCCACCAAGAATACCTTTTTCAAATGTAGCCATAATTTTATTTTTTATTGGTTAATAGACTACAAACATAAAAGCTAAAACACTACTAAACAATTGTTTGACACAAACTGACACCTACTGAAACGTAGCAACCTAAAGTAATACTTATTGAACAGTCTTGATCTTGAATAAGATGTTGAGACCTTTTGAGACCTCTAAAGACCTACTGTGATTTACAGAGACCCAAAAACTGGATTTTTAGGGGGTTTTGTTCGGGTCTTGTTCGGGAATCCTTCGGGTGAGCTTAGGCTGTATTTTTTAAAAATTCATTTTTTTGGGAACAAATAGGGAGCACACTAGGGGAGTACTTAGTTCTGTTTGAATATCTTACTATTTGGTCTTCGAGCGAAGTCGAGAAGTAGAGTGTTTAGGTACAATTAAAGGTTACTATAACAAGAAATATTTTTGTTCTCGACTGCGCTCGAACACCCTTTAGGGATGTATGATAATATATTGTTGGCTCTACTTCGGTGTAACTCAGTACAAGCTACTCGAACACCCTTTAGGGATGCTTTTATAATGTATTCTCGACTCTACTTCGTCTCCGCTTAGTACAAGCTACTCGAACACCCTTTGAGTGATAGGTTTGTTTATAACAAAAAACATCCCAGTTCTCGACTCCGCTCGAACACCCTTTAGGGGTGTGGTGTTACCCTACGGTCTTCGAGCGCAGTCGAGAAGCACAGTGTTTAAGTGTGATTAAAAGTTGCTATAACAAAAGATATTTCAGTTCTCGACTGCGCTCGAACACCCTCTGGGGATGCCTTTGCTCGAACACGCTTCGAATGATTTGCTATTAACATACGGTCATCGATTTCTATGACGTTACCAAACGATTTTGATATAAATTTTCAGATTTTATAATAGCAAAAATGAGGTGTATAATTTTGTTTCTGACAGCATTCAAAACAGCCATCTTATTTTTGCCTTGTTTTACTTTTCTGCGATAATACACTTGTAAGTCGTTTTCCAAACGAATCGCACTCATTGCAGCAAGATGTAATATAGATTTCATTTGTTTGTCTGCAAACATAGAGACTCTAGGCTTCCTATAAACTGAAGTTCCTGATTGATATTCAAAAGGCACTACACCAGAATAACAAGCCATTTTCCTTGGGTTTGTAATTTTTTTAAAACCTTCTGTTTTGGCAATCATAGTCCAGCTCACAACTTTTCCTACACCCGGTACACTAAGCATTAGTTTTTGTTGTTTTTTAAGCTCAGGTTCTAAGTCAATTGTCTGTTGAATCAACTCTTCTATTTTTTTAATTTGTTTATCTAACTGATGTATTTGCTGTAAATTCCAATTAGTAAGGCTTTGTGTCAATCCTAAAGTCCTCATTTTCTTATAATCATTTTTTTGTTTGATTAATCTTCTTTTAGTTTTAATCCTAGCATTTCGTTCGGTCATTAAAACTTTAATTTTTCTAATAGCTAGTGAGCTAGGCATCCAAGGAGATAGATCCTCTTTATTCTTTTCTGTAAATAGCGTAATTCGATAAGAATCTTCTTTGTCATTTTTACCTCTAACTAAACCTTGACTTTTAGACAGATGTAGTGGATTAATAACAAAAACAGTAAAATTAAACTCTGGTAATACATCATATAATTCCCAATTATATCTCCCTGTATTCTCCATAGCAACAATTAACTTCTCTTCTTGATAAGACTTGAAGAATTTTCTAATGCTCTTTTGAGTATTTTCTATTTTGTAATATTCAATTAGCTTTTCTTGTTTTAAACAGATATCTAAAGTTTTACTACTGATATCAATACCGATAATGATGTTTTGCATAAATTAGCGTTTAAGTGAAGTGAAATGAGAAAAATCATCAATTACTTAACTCCTTAATAATGGGCTCTACCTCCCGAATTTCTATTTGAGTTTTTGATGAATAAGAAGTTTAAGTCTAAATCAAGACACGAGATTGGAGTCTCAGAGCGGATGTCATAGTTTACTTAAACTTCTTTTTCTCTTTTCTAAATTTAAAAAAAATACACTTTACTAATCTAAAGGAGCGAAGTCGAGAAGCATAATGTTTAGGTGTGATTAAAGGTTTCTTATAACAAGAGATATTTCAGTTCTCGACTGCGCTCGAACACCCTTTAGGGATGCCTTTGCTCGAACACGCTTCGAATGATTTGCTATTAACATACGGTCTTCGAGCGAAGTCGAGAAGTAGAATGTTTATGTACAATTAAAGGTTACTATAATTAAGAAATATTCCAGTTCTCGACTATACTTCGGTGTAACTCAGTACAAGCTACTCGAACACCCTTTGTGGCTTTGTAGTGTAATATATACGGTCTTCGAGCGAAGTCGAGAAGCATAATGTTTAGGTATAATTAAAGGTTTCTAAAACAAGAGATCTTCCAGTTCTCGAATGAGCTCGAACACCCTCTGAGGATGCCTTTGCTCGAACACGCTTCGAATGATTTGCTATTAACATACGGTCTTCGAGCGAAGTCGAGAAGCACAGTGTTTAGGTACAATTAAAGGTTACTATAACAAGAAATATTTTTGTTCTCGACTCTACTTCGGTGTAACTCAGCACAGGCTACTCGAACGCCCTTATTGCTGTTTGAATATCTTACTATACGGTCTTCGAGCGAAGTCTTGAAGCACAGTGTTTAAGGAGACTAAAAAGATTTTGTATTAAGATTAAGAACCTTCTTAAAATTAAATACAAATAAAAAAATCCAGTAAACTAAATTACTGGATTTTTTATTCTAATATTTTTATAACTAGTAAGACATCTTTACTATTTTTTCAACATCGGTAGGAGTTAAGTTTTTATGCTCACCCAAACCATTCCAGCCTCTAGCAGTAAATCTTTTAGCAATTTCTTCTGCTGTACCTTGATAGTCTTTTGTGTAATCAGACAATTTAGTATTAATACCTAAACTGTTAAAAAACAATTCAGTTTTAACAATGGCTTCTTGAGCTTTTTCTTCTACAGAACCTTCGGTTATGTTCCAAACACGTGCTGCATATTGCGCTAATTTTTCTTTTTTAGCTTCAAAATTATATTTGTAATGACTTGGAGCAATCACCGCTAAAGTTCTTGCATGATCAATACCATACAAAGCTGTTAATTCATGACCAATAGCATGTACAAGCCAATCGGTAGGAACTCCTTTTTGAATCAATCCGTTTAGAGCCATGGTACAACTCCACATAAAATCGGAAGCAGCCTTATAGTTGCTAGGATCTTTTATAATTTTTGGAGCAATTTCAATTAAGGTCTGTAAAATACTTTCTGAAATTCTATCTTGCAACAAAGCATCAATAGGGTAGGTCATGTATTGTTCTAAAACATGGGTAAAAGCATCGGTAATACCATTGGCCAATTGTCTTTCAGGAATAGACTGAATAACTGTAGGGTCTAAAACAGAAAATTGTGGAAACAAACCAGGTCCACCCATGGCTAGTTTTTCCTTGGTTTCTTGTCTTGTAATTACAGCTCCAGAATTCATTTCAGATCCCGTAGCAGGCAAGGTTAATACCGTTCCAAAAGGCATTCCTTTGGTAGTTCTAATGTTTTGAGTTAAAATATCCCAAGGGGTTTCTCCTTTAAACAACGCAGCAGAAGCTAAAAACTTAGTTCCATCAATAACAGAACCACCACCTACAGCTAATAAGAAACCAATATTTTCTTTTTTAATAAGCTCTAAGGCCTCCATTAAAACAGCATATTCTGGATTGGCAGGAATCCCACCAAACTCAACAACCTCAAAACCTTCTAATGCATTTAAAACCTGCTCGTAAATTCCATTCTTTTTAATACTTCCACCTCCATATAACATTAAAACTTTAGTGTTACTTGGGATTTCTTTGGATAAGTTTTCTATTTGATTTTTTCCAAACAATATTTTGGTTGGATTTTGGTATTCAAAATTGTTCATGTTCTTCTAATTTAGAAATTTGTAATGCTATCTATAGGGCTTGTAAAACTTACTCCATAACAGTTACAAGGTCTTCTGTACTTTTTCTAACTTTTACTAAAGGTTCTAACCAATCATTTTCTGCATTTCTATATCCAAGAGGTAATAAAATGGCACTTCTTAATCCTTTGGATTTTAAATCTAAAATTTCATCAACAGAAGCAGGATCAAAACCTTCTATAGGAGTTGCATCTACCCCTTCAAAAGCAGCAGCAGCAATAGCCATTCCAAAAGCAATATATGCTTGTCTTGCAGCGTGGTTAAAGTTTTCTTCAGCATCTTTTTGAGGATAAGCTCCTAATAACATTTGTCTGTAATTTTCCCATCCTTCGTTTTTAAATCCACGAATTTCATTGGTCAAATCAAACATATAATTAATTCTATCCTCTGTATAAGTATCCCAAGCAGCAAAAACTAATAGGTGAGAGCAGTCTGTAATTACAGATTGATTCCATCCTACCGCTTTAATCTTTTCTTTTAACTCTTTATTTTTAACCACAATAATTTCAAAAGGCTGTAACCCACTAGAGGTTGGAGCCAATCTTGCGGCTTCTATAATTTTAGCTACTTTTTCCTCAGCTACGCTTTCTCCGTTCATCGCTTTGGTTGCGTATCTCCAGTTTAACTTGTCTAATAATTCCATATTTCTTTTATTTGTTTTATTTGTTTGTGTTTATTTTAATGCTATCCCATGACATTTGATAGGCTAGCGCTCTATTTTCTTCTGTTAAATGATATTCGTCTCTTTGCTGTGCATTGGTTAAAAAAGCCATAGGATACACGGTATATGCGTATAATATATAAGGACAGGCTTTTTTAATAATACCTAATTCTTGTCCTTTTTCCCATAAAGCCAACAAAGGCTGAATGTGTTTTATTCCTTCTTTTCTACTTTCTTCATCAATAATAGGAGTATTGTCACAATGAGACAAAAACAATGCCTCTTCTACAAACTTTAACCTAAAGTCTGCTATTTGATGCCAAATAATTTTAAATCCTTTTTCTACAGGTACAGATTCATGATAACCTTTAAATACATAAGTGGTAAAGTTTTCTTTCACATGTAAATACACCTTGTTAATTAAATCCTGCTTGTTTTCATAATACAAATAAATAGTACCAGGAGAGATTCCTGCTGTTTTGGCTATTTTAGACATAGAAGTGGCATGAAAACCATTATTAATCACCAAACTAATGGTTGCCTTAATAAGGGCTTCTCTTTTTACTTCACTTTTGCTTAATTCTTTCATGATCTCTTTGGTATTACAATACAAAGATAGTAAATAAATGAATGAACGTTCATTTATTTACTAATACTTCTAAAATTTAATAAGAAATGCAAATCATTAGTAAATATTAACTATTGACTTACAGTAGATTAGGTGTGTTTTTGAAAATAATCATAAAAAAAGAAGTTTTTTTATGTTAGCTGATTAAACCATAATTATAAAAGGAGGTCTTAGCTTAGATTCAATTCATAGATATATAAAAAATTAGGTGATGAAGTATATATATCTAGAAGATTGAACCGTATAAAAGAAATAATTACAATAAAATTAAAAAACATTAAGAAAAATGAAATCTCAAAAAATTACAGTGATCGCATCAGCAATTTGTTTATTTGCTACCGTAGGTTCTTTTGCACAAGAAGCAAAACCAAAACCATCTCCAGAAAAAATGTTCAAGAATTTTGATAAGAACAAAGATGGAAAAGTAACTAAAGAAGAATTAGAAGGTAAAAAAATCTTAAACAGATTTGATAAAATTGATGCTAGTGGTGATGGTGTTATTACTTTAGAAGAGTTAACAAATGCAATGAACAAGAAAGGGAAAGGAAAAGGTAAGGGAGAAGGAAAAGCTAAAAAAGAAAAACCTGCTCACAACCATAACGAAGATACAGACAACGAAGACAATGATGGTGGAGAGGAATAATCTCTAATTTAAAACCCTAAAAAGCCCCTTGTAAACTTACAAGGGGCTTTTGTTTTTTATAGCTTTTGTAGCTGGTCTATAACACCAATCAAACTAGCGCATCTAGCATCGGCAATAGCAAATTTGGGAGCTTTACTATTGTTGGTTAATACAATGGTATATGCCATAGAAGCTTTAGCGGCAATCATTCCTGTTACCGAATCTTCTAAAATAATACATTCTTCGGGTTGGGAGTTTAATTGTTTCATCGCTTGTAAATACACTGCCGGATTGGGTTTTCCGTACACTTCATCATCGGCACTACAAATTTGATCAAAGTAAGAAGCAACATTTAATCGTTGCAAAACAGCATCAATCACTTTCCAACTAGAAGAAGTAGCTAAGCCTATTTTATATTTTTCTTTTTTTAGATAAGACAACAATTCTGTTAAGCCCCTAATAGCGTTTCCGTTTTTTAGAATTTGAAACACTACCTGATCTAAAATTTGGTCTGCCAAAACAATAGGAGAGCTGCTTAAGTCATACAAATTATACCAAGTTTCTGCCACATGATCTATTCTTTTTCCCATGGTATAGGTTTCACAGTCTTTAGCTGTAATAGGAACTCCTAAGTTTCCTAAAACATTTATTTGTGCTTGTTGCCAAAAAGGTTCAGAGTCTATCATGACTCCGTCCATATCAAAAATAAAAGTAGTTGGTTTCATACTTACATGCTTATTAAATAATTCTTTTGATACATTTTCTCATAAATATCTTTACTAAACATATAGAGTTGTGCGGGCTTTTTAGAAACTCCAACTTGTTTTTCATCCAAAGGAATAATGTATTTTTTATTGATGAGTTTTCTTCTAAAATTACGATTGTCTATTTCTATGTTTAATATAGATTGATACACATCTTGTACTTCATTAATGGTAAACTTATCAGGCAACAATTCAAAAATAATAGGTTCTGCCAAACATTTAACTTTTAAATCTTCATAGGCTTCTAGAATAATTTTTTCATGATCAAATCCTAATTCGGGTAAATCTGTAATAGGAAACCATTTTGCCTGGTATTTATTTTTGTTCACATCTACATCTTCTGTTTTTACTAAAAAATAATAGGCAATCGTAACAGTTCTAAAGTTAAAGGCTTCGTTATCTATCCAAAGCATGTCTTTTTCGTTTTTTAAACGATTAGGATCTCCAAAAGCTTTGAACTGTTTTTTATAAGTATTGGTTAATCCTGTTAACTCTTTTAACACACGTGTAGCTGAGTCATCTAATGTTTCATGCTCATATATATGATATCCTGTTAACACATAATCATCCACCAAAACTTCAGATCCATCTTTAGATTCTAAATAACGTTTGATTAATAATAGGTTTAATGATTTTGTTTTAGGGTCATAACCAAAAACAACACAATCAACAGAGATGTTCGGGTTCTTTATAAATTCCATAGCTAATACAACGGTTCTAATGATTAATTTATTGTGCTCTTAAATCTATTAAACGTTAAAAATACATTATAAATAATTTAATACACTTTAAGATATCCACAAATATAGTAATAGTATTTTATAAAATCACCACTAAAACACTAGTATTTGTTGGATTTAAGTAATTTATCATCAAATAATTTAATTATTATTTGTTTTCTACTATTTAATTTATATACATTTGTAAAACAAACGTCAATTATACGTTTTATAGAAAACAACTAATTTAAATACCTCTATATCATGAAATCAAAATTGGATAAAAATCAAATCATACAAAACAAAACTAGTTTTACGAACAAAGTAAGTTTGTTAAAAAAAACATTGTTTGTATTGTTTTTAGGATTCACTACTATGAATGCACAAACTGAAACAGAAGTAGCAGATACCTACCAAGCTTTTAATGGGGGAGTCCATATTAAAAACATGCACCTATGGCACGGATTTGTAGTAAATTCTGGAGCTATGATTGCCACCAACTTAGAATTTAACTCTAGAGATAAAAAATACACATTTGGAGTATGGGGAGGAGCAAGTTTTGCAGGTACCGATGTAGTAAACAAAACAACAGGAGAAAACGTAAGTGCTAACTATAAAGAGTTTTCTATATATACGGCTTATCGTTTTTCTGATAAATTTTTTATAGAAGCAGTATCACACAACAACTACACTGGAGTAGAAGAAAGAGGAGATACCTTACACTATTGGAGTTACGATATTACACAAGGATATAATTTTGTAGATGTAAACTTTGGTTATAACATTACCCCTAATACATTATTATACTTAGCAACCATTATAGGTGGGGGTTCTGGTGATTACGAAACAAAATCTGATGGTTCTACAGAAAACTCTTGGACTCATTATTTTGAAGTAAAAAGTAAAGTATGGGAAAAAGAAGAGGCTAGCTTATCTTTATTTGCAGGAGGAGCATGGTCTTTCTTAACAGACAAAACATTTTACACCAAAGGACAAGGAAACTTAATTAATGTAGGGGCTACTTTAAATAAAAAAGTAAACCTAGGAAACTTTAAATTACCTGTAGAAGTAACAGCAATGTGGAATCCGGAACAAGAAAAAACGGTTCTTCAAGTAGATTTCACTATCTTTTAATAACAACAAACACTATTTAATAAACGAACAACTTAATTCTATATATATTATGAAAACAACAAACATAAAATTTAGTTTCAAACAAATTTCAAAAGTAATCTTAGCAGGTGCTTTGGCTTTAAGTGTAACAAGCTGTGTAGAAAAATTAAATTCATCTAAATCAGATACAAGTACAAACACAGAACAAACAGGAGAACTAATAGAAAGTGCTATAGATCTTACAGGTAAAAAAATAGGATACTGTACACCTTCTTTAAACGCTCCTTATTACCAAGCTTTATTGCAAAGCATTAAAAGTACCACAGAAAAAAATGGAATGGTATTTTTATCTGCCGATGGACAAGATGACATCAACAAGCAAATTGCTGCAGTAGAAGATTTAATTACCAAAGGAGTAGATGCCTTATTGTTAAACCCTAAAGATCCTGATGCTTTAGTAGGGGTAACTAAAATGGCAAAAGCAGCTGGAATTCCAGTATTTATTATAGATAGTTCTATCAACCCTAAAGCAGATTATGTAACTACCGTACAATCTAACAACTTGGCAAACGGAGCTTTAGCTGGAGAATGGTTGGTAAAAAACTTTAAAGGGAATAGAATGAATATTGCTTTGTTAAGTGGTAACGCAGGAAACCCAGTAGGAAGAACCCGTAAACAAGGATTGTTACAAGGTATTACAGAAGAGCAATTAAGAACACAAGGAAAAATTGACTTAAACGTAAAAACACAAGCCTATACAGAATGGTCTTATGCAGGAGGGTTAAAAGCTATGGAAGATATTTTAGTAGCACACCCAGATATTAATGTAGTGATTACTGAGTCTGATGTTTGTGTATTAGGAGCTATTAAAGCCATTGCCCAAGCAGGTAAAACAGATGATATTTTAATTGTTGCAGGTGCCGATGGTCAAAAAGAAGCTATTAAATACATTATGGATACAGATTTTTACGGATGTACAGCCATGAACAGTCCTGTACAAATAGGTAAAAACGCAGTACAATATGCTATTGAATACATGAATGGTAAAACAGATTTTGCTAAAACATCGTTTACGGCTCCTTTATTAATTACCAAAGAAAATGCAGCTCAGTACTACAATCCAAAAGCATTATTTTAATAGTTAAACCGATACAATATGCAAAATTCAACAAGTGACTACCGACTAGAAATGACTGGAATATCAAAAAGTTTTGGTGTTGTGTCGGTACTAAAAGATGTAAACATTAAAGTAAAACCTGGAGAAATTCACGCTTTACTTGGAGAAAACGGTGCCGGAAAATCTACTTTAATTAAAATATTAAGTGGAGTGCATCAAAAAGATAGTGGTCAGGTTTTATTAAACGGACAAGAAATCAATCCTAAAAACACACACGATGGTCAGGTATTAGGAATTAGTGTGGTGTTTCAAGAATTGTCTTTAGTAAATGACTTATCAGTAGCCGAAAATATTTATCTACACAAATTAGGGAGTAGTAAATTTTGGATGAACTGGAAAGAAATTACTAAAAACGCACAAGACTTAATTGATTCTTTAGGGTTTGAAATTGATGCCTCGGCTATTGTTAGAGACTTAAGTATTGTCCAAAAACAAGTGGTAGAAATTGCCAAAGCTTTGTCCGAAGACACAAAGGTTTTGGTTTTAGATGAACCCACAACCGTTTTTGATCCTAAAGACACACAAAAGTTATTAGACAATCTGTTTAAGTTAAAAGAAAAGGGAATTTCTATTATCTACATTTCTCATCATTTAGAAGAAATTTTTAAAATAGCAGATACCATTACCGTATTAAGAGATGGTGTAGATACTGGAAGTATGCCAACAGCAGAAACCCATACAGATCACGTAATTCGTTTAATGATTGGTAGAGAATTAAAGGATTTATACCCTACACGTACGGCTAAAATTGGAGATACTCCCATTTTTGAAGTTAAAAACTTAACCGCAAAAGACAACCTGGTACACGATGTTTCTTTTGCCGTAAAACCAGGAGAAGTCTTAGGAATTGCAGGTTTAGGAGGAAGTGGTAGAACCGAAATGGCAAAGCTTATTTTTGGATTGTACAAAAAGAAATCTGGAACCATTCTTTTAAACGGAAAAGAAATTAAAACCAGCTCTCCAGTAGAAGCTGTAGCACACAAAATAGGATTTGTATCAGAAGACAGAAAAGAAGAAGGGGTCTTTTTACCACTGTCTATCAAAAAGAATATTAGTGTGACTAATTTTGGTTTTATCTCCAACAAATTTGGCTTTCTAAAACTAGACAAAGAACAAGAAAATGTTTCGGATTTAATTAGCAAATTAAATATCAAAACACCTAGTTCAGAAGTAACGGTAAAAAACTTAAGTGGAGGAAATCAACAAAAGGTAGCCTTGGCAAAATGGTTAAGTATAGATAGTAAAGTTATTATTATTGATGAACCTACACGTGGAGTAGATGTAGGAGCTAAAATTGAAATTTACAATCTAATTAATGAAGTTGCCGAAAAAGGAGTAGCAGTCATTGTCATCTCGTCAGACATGCCCGAAATAATGGGAATTGCAGACAGAATTCAGGTAATGCACACAGGTAGCATCTATGGGGAACTATCTAAAGCACAATTTTCTGAAGAAAACATTTTACGTTACGCAATTGGAAAAGAATTAAAATAAACTTACTTATCAAAAAATAAACAAAAATATTATGGCTTTAACTATAAAACAACAACTAAGCAGCCCAAGGGGATGGCTTAACTTTTTAATCAAGCACAACACAATTTTTATTTTCATTTTATTGGTTGTCTTTTCAGCCTTTATTTCTGATGTGTTTTTCACATCGGTAAACTTATCAAACTTATTAAAGCAAGTATCGGGAATTGGAATTATTAGTATTGGGATGCTGATTGTAATTCTAACCGGAGGGATAGATTTATCTGTAGGTTCTATGGTCGCTTTACTTGCGGTAACCTTTGCCATACTGGTAAACACTATAGTATTGCCTCTTGCCATTATATTAACCATTGCCATTGGGTTTGGACTGGGAAGTATTGCAGGGTATTTGGTTGCTTTTCAAAAAATGGCTCCATTTATTGCAACGTTAGCCTTAATGACCATTGCCAGAGGTTTAGGGTTTATTTATTCTAAAGGTTCTCCTATTACTTTTGAAACGGCAGGAGGATTGTTTATGTCTAATTTTGCAAACAACTCAACCTTAGGAATTCCTAACATTGCTATTGTCTTTTTTATCATTGTAATGGCTGCTATGGTCATGTTAAAATACAATGTATTTGGACGTTTAATTATTGCCATGGGTAGTAATGAAGAAGCAGCTCGTTTGTCTGGAATTAAAGTAAACAAATACAAGTTTTTAGTTTATGCTATTTCAGGAGCTTTGGCTGCTACGGCTGCTATTATTGTGGCTTCTAGAACCAACTTAGGATCTCCTAACATGGGAATGGCCTGGGAATTAGATGCCATTGCTGCGGTAGTTATTGGTGGTGCTAGTTTAAATGGAGGAAAAGGAACCGCTATTAACACGTTAATGGGAGTTCTTATTTTAGGATTGATAGGAAACATTTTAAACCTATTAAATGTACCCTCTTATCCACAACAAGTAGTAAAAGGAGCAATTATTGTGTTTGCCGTGTTATTACAACGTTTTGAAACCAAATAATTTTAAAAGAAATCAAAATGAAAAGTTACAAATTAAACAATCAGAACTTAGCAAAATTTAAAGATCAAGTTGCTGTTCCTACATATGATAGAAGTCAAGTTAAAACAGGAATTGTACACGTAGGTATTGGTGGTTTTCACAGAGCACATCAAGCTTTGTATACCGAACAATTATTACACAATCCATCGGTAAACCAATGGGGGATTTGTGGAGTAGCCTTGTTAGACTTTGATCAAAAAATATACAACACCTTAAAAGAACAAGATGGTTTGTATACACTAGTCGTTAAAGAACTAGATGGGACCTTTACCAAAAGAATTATTGGTTCTATAGTAGAGTGTTTATTTGCTCCAGAAGATCCATCAAAAGTGATTGAAAAAATGGCCAGTCCAGACGTAAAAATCATCACTTTAACCATTACAGAAGGAGGATACAATTACAACGAAGCTACGGGAGAATTTAATTTTGAGAATCCACAGATTCAGTCAGATATTGAAAATCCACAGGCTCCTAAAACCATTTTTGGTTACTTAACACAAGCTTTAAAATTAAGAAAGGAAAGAGGGTTGCCAGGGATTACCATACAATCTTGTGATAACATTCAAGGAAACGGACACATGACTCAAAAAATGTTGTTGAGTTATGTAAAAGTTGCAGCTCCAGAATTGGTTTCTTGGATAGAAAGTAACGTTTCTTTTCCTAATAGCATGGTAGACAGAATTACTCCAGCAACAGCACCTTCTGATATTGTTGATTTAAAAGAAACTTCAGGAATTGAAGATGCTTGGCCAGTGGTTTGCGAACCTTTTAAACAATGGGTAATTGAAGATGATTTTGCTACAGAAAGACCTGCTTGGGAAACTGTAGGAGCACAGTTTGCAAAAGATGTAGTTCCTTATGAAAAAATGAAGTTGAGCTTATTAAATGCAGGACATTCCGTTTTAGGAATACTGGGTTCTTTATTAGGATACAATACCATTGATGAAGTAGTACACAACCCAAATATTAGTACTTTTTTAAAAGGATACATGGATGAGGAAGTAACACCTACTTTAGGAACCTTAGAAGGAGTAGACTTAGAAGTGTATAAACAATCTTTAATAGAACGTTTTGGAAATAGCAATATCAAAGATCAATTAGACAGAATTTGCTCTGAGAGTTCTGCTAAAATTCCAATTTTTATGTTACCAACAGTGCAAGCCCAATTAAAAGACAAGGCATTGGTAAAACGTGCAGCTTTTGTATTAGCAGCTTGGGCGGTATACAGTATAGGTACCGATGAAAAAGGGAAGGAATTGGTCATTAAAGATGCTTTAAAATCTACATTACATACCAAAGCACAAGTAGCACAAAAGAATCCAACAGCGTTTTTAGACATAGAAACTGTTTTTGGAACATTAAAAGAGTCTGCTGTATTTGTACAAGCATACAAAGAAGCTTATGAAAACATAACCACACACGGAGTAGAAAAATGTGTGATTGAGATAAACAATACCCTTTAAGACCAACAAAATGAAAAATATAATTTGCTTCGGAGAAGTGTTGTGGGATGTATTTCCCGAACATAAAAAAATAGGGGGAGCTCCTTTAAATGTAGCCGTAAGACTACAATCTTTAGGGAATCATGTTTCATTAATAAGTAGTGTAGGTAAAGATGGAGATGGTGAAGAAATTATAGATTTCATTCAACAAAACAAAGTCAGCTCATCACTAGTTCAAAAAGATGCTGTTTTAGAAACAGGAAAAGTAAAAGTAACCTTAGACCCAACAGGTTCTGCTTCGTATGATATAAAATTCCCTACAGCCTGGGACAACATTCAGTTAACAGACCAAGCAAAAACGGCTTTACAAACTACAGATGCTTTTGTTTTTGGAAGTTTAGCATCTAGAGATATTACCTCTAGAAATACGTTGTATGAATTGTTAAAACTAGCTCCTTATAAAATATTTGATGTCAACCTAAGAAAACCACATTACAGTGCAGATGTATTGAATCACTTAATGTGTGAGGCTGATTTTATCAAATTTAACGATGAGGAGATTTTAGAAATTGCCCAAAATTACGATACCTCTATGGAATCCTTAGAGGAGGCTGTAAAATTAATTGCTCAAAAAACCAATACAAAATCTATTTGTGTAACCAAAGGAAGCAAAGGAGCTATGTTGTATTACAACAATGTGTTTTACAACAACCCAGGCTACCCAATAAAAGTAGTTGACACCGTAGGAGCTGGGGATTCTTTTTTAGCTTCTTTAATAGATCAACTATTAAAAGAAACCCATCCACAAAGAGCTATAAATTTTGCTTGTGCCGTGGGAGCTATTGTGGCTAGTAGTAAAGGAGCCAATCCTAAAATTGAGCAACAAGCTATTGACGAAATTATAAATGCCTAAAATTTTGAATACCCTTTTTAAAGTTAAGTACCCCAATAGTTAAGTTTGACCTCCTGTGTTTTGCGTTTAAAAGCGTAAAGAAACAGGAGGTTTTTTAATGCGCTAACTATTTTGTATCTTAAAAAGAGAATCCTAAAAAAAAGTTAAGTATGTTTTTATTTAAATCCTTATTATTCCTCCAAATACCTTCAGAAATTCCACATCCAGATCACAACAAAGCTCTTGATTTTTCGAACCCGATGGAAGTCATTTTTTACCTAGGAACTCCCATTGTAATCATCATCTGTGTTGTTCTATTAAGAAAGAACAAAAGAAAGCATTAATCTTAATGCTAAAGAATTCATTTTAAACTTGTAAAGCATAAAAATGAATTGTTTATGAATACAGAAATAAAGAAAAACTGGTTAAAACAACTCTTTTTTTACCTGTTCATAATAAGAATCACTTACTGGAATATTAATAGTACCCAATAATAATTCTCTAGACTTTAAACTAGTTACTTTAGTTTTGTTAACAATATAAGAGCGATGTACACGAAGAAACAAATTGGCATCTAACGTTTTTTCCAAAGCTTTTAAAGTCTGATTGCTCATCACTTTTTGAGTGTTGGTATGAAAAATCACATATTCACTATCACTTTCTATATAAATGATGTCATTTAGTTTTAATTTGTGCAAATCATAACCAGACTTTACGGTAATACTTTGTTCTGCTATGGGATTTGAAATGGCTAACGTTTGTAGTTTGTTCACCGCATTTAAAAAACGTTCAAAAGTAATGGGTTTCAATAAATAGTCTAAAGCATTCAATTCAAACCCTTTTAAAGCATATTCTGAATAAGCCGTGGTAAATATAACCTTGGTAGTAGGAGGAATCATTTTTGCAAAATCTGTTCCTTTCAAATCAGGCATTTGTATGTCTAAAAACACCACATCAATGGAATTGTTTTTAAGCGTAGCCATAGCCTCTAAAGGATTGTCATAAGAAGCAACCAACTCTAGAAAATCTAGTTTATCTACATATGTTTTTAACAACATTCTAGCCAACTCCTCATCATCAATAATAATACATTTAAACATGCTTGTTCAATTTTAAATTTACTTGAAAAACCCCTTCTTCCGTATGAATAGCTAAGGTATGTTGGTCAGGATAAATAATAGACAACCTCTTTTTTACATTCTCCAAACCAATGCCTCCCACTTGATCTTTGCTAATAGCAGAAGAAGCAATACTATTGCGAACGCTAAACAAAATTGCATCCTCTATTTCTGTTAATTCTATGTGAATAAAAGTATCGGTAATACGCTCTATATTACTGTGTTTAATAGCATTTTCAACAAAAGGAATTAACAACATAGGAGCAATAGAAATTTGTGAGTTTTTTATTTGGTAACTAATTTCTATTGGGTATTTACTACTGCTTTTTAAAGAAAACAATTGCAAGTAGTTTTCTATGTATTGAATTTCTTTTTCTATGGGAACAAAAGCTCGTTCACACTCGTACAATACATAGCGTAACATGTCTGATAGATAACTAATACTCTGTTGAGTTTTGTTAGAATCCATTACAGATAAAGCATATATATTATTTAGTGAATTGAATAAGAAATGAGGATTGATCTGAGATTTTAACAACTTTAATTCAGTTTGTAAATTCTCGTTTTTACTTCTAATAATTTCCTCATCCTTCTTTTGAGCAAACAATAAAATTTCGATAACTGTAGTTAAACTATAAGAAGAAAACAACAACAAAAGAGTCATAAACACCCGTGGTGACAGAAATTTTCTGGCAGCTTGCCTTCCCATAGGAGGACGTGGCATATTTTTGAATCGTACTGTTTTATCAGGGAATTGTAAGCATACATAAGAAACCACAAATAACAAGACCAATGATAGGGATACAAATAACAAATACTTTTTTTCTACTAAAAGTTGAGGAATTAAATAATAAACCAAACTAGCAATAATGAGTATTTGAGATAGAAAAGACAAGGTATTCTCTCTTACAAAGGAGATATCCCAAGATTTTTGTGCCCATAAAATTAACCATATAAGCAACCAAAACAGGAGCTGAGAAATAAATCTTTTTGTTGTATTCATAACACAAATTAAGTGAAATAAAAATCAATTCAAGACTCAAAACCTTCCTGTTTATAGACTTAGAACCCCTATTTAAGGTTGCTAAAACCCGATTCACTTAAAAACAAGCCCCATTCACAGAATTAGGGTAGGGTAATAAATTACATAGTTGTTATATATACATAACACATAAAAGTATTGTAAAATGAGAAAAGTATATATTCCATTTTTAGTAGTACTTCAAGCCGTTTTTATTTGTGCTTGTGCTACTGATCATATGGAAAACATCACATCAGAAGAAGAAACTACAACTGGAGGAGGAACAACCACAAGTGAAACATATACAGAATTGTATGAAGATACAGATTTTGAGACAACCGATTGGACAGGGGACACCCACAGTAAAAATGCAAATCCTAATTTTGATGAAATTTTTGAAGATAATGCCGTAAAACGATTAGATATTGTAATTACAGAAGAACGTTGGCAAAGTATGTTAGAGGACATGACTGCTAACTACGGAGCCTTTGGCGGAACTGGCGGTCGTCCTGGTGGAGGAGCTGGATTGATAGAAGTTGATGAAAACCCAATTTTTGTACCTGCCGAAATTAGGTATAAAGAGAAAGAATGGTACAGAGTAGGAGTTCGTTTTAAAGGGAATTCTAGTTTACAATCTACTTGGTCTAATGGAAATTTAAAATTATCATTCAAACTAGATTTTGACGAATTTGAAGATGAATACCCACAAATAGACAATCAGCGTTTTTATGGATTTAAAAAACTAAGTCTAAAGAACAATTATAACGACAAATCTATGTTACGTGAAAAAGTAGCTACCGATGTCTTTAGAGGTTTTGGACTCGTTAGTTCTCATGCAGCATTTTACACCGTATATGTAGATCATGGTAATGGGCCCATATACTTTGGAGTATACACCTTAGTAGAAGAAGTTGATGATACGGTAATTGATACACAGTTTTCTAACAATGATGGAAATTTATACAAACCAGACGGTGATGCAGCAACCTTTGCTGTAGGTACTTATAATGAAGAGGAGTATGTAAAAAAAACAAATGAAGAGGATGCAAACTTTTCAGATGTCTCTAATTTACTAGCCATTGTAAATGCAAGTACAAGAACTAGTGACCCTGAAACATGGAGAGCAGACTTAGAAGCTATTTTTGATGTAGATGTATTTTTAATATACTTGGCCGTAAATACCGTCATTCAAAACTGGGACACGTATGGTAGAATGACACACAACTATTTTTTATACAACAATCCAGATACAGCCAAGTTAAATTGGATTCCTTGGGATAACAACGAAGCCTTACAAACAGGAAACAGAGAAGGTTCTCTTGCCTTAGATTTTTCAGACTTAAATGATTCCGAATGGCCACTAATTGGTTATATCTATAATGATGCAATCTATAGAGCAAAGTACGATTCTTATGTAGGAGATGTAGTTGAGACTGTTTTTAACACAAGCATTATGCAGATCAAATACAATGCTTATGCAACCTTAATAGAACCCTACGCTACTACAGAAAAGCAAGGCTATACGTTCTTAAATTCAAGTTCAGATTTTCAATCGGCAATCAACACCTTAAAAAGTCATGTAACTTCTCGTGTGGCTGCAGTTAAAAATTATTTAAAATAAGAGAATACTATAAACCAGTCCCTACATAGTTTTTGAGGAGCTTAATTCCTTAGTAAAGGGGTTTCACTTAAAAGAAACCCCTATTCACAGAAAACTCAAATTACATACATAGAATAACTGCATCTTTGAACCATAGTTAATCATAAAAACACATAAAATGAAAAAATCAATCGTAAAAAAAGGTTTCTTAGCAATAGCTTTCATCACATTAGGAACCCTACAAGCAAATGCTCAACAAGGTAATAGAGAAGAACGTAAAGGTCGTCCAAGCTTTGAGCAATTATTAGAAAAAATGGATACTAATAATGATGGAAAACTGTCTAAAGAAGAAACAAAAGGACCTATAGAAAAGCACTTTGACAAAATTGATACAAATAAAGATGGTTTTATTACCAAAGAAGAATTAGAAAATACTCCTAAGAAAAAAGGAAAGAAAAACAGTAAAAAGAAAGGAAAAAAGTCTCGTCTTACTTTTGAACAGGTATTAGATAAAAAAGATACAAACAAAGATGGATTGATTTCTAAAGAAGAAGCTAAGGGACCTTTAGAAAAGCATTTTGAGAAGATAGATACCGATAATGATGGGTTCATCAACAAAGATGAATTTGAAAACGCTCCTAAACCAGAAAGAAAAAAAGGAGGAAGAGAAGCGTAATAATAAATTTGTTTTTTACAGATAATAGGCCTAGTAGCAATAGTTACTAGGCTTTTTTATGTTAATCAACCTCCTAAAACCTTTATTTGTACATATATCTCCTTTTATTATACCTTATAATAGAGTCTGTTCCGTTTTATCTTTGCTTAAAAATAAATAATAAAAATTATGAACACACCTAAAATATCACAACAAGAAATTATAAATGCTTTTAACTTTAGACATGCAACCAAAGAATTTGATGCGACTAAAAAAATAGCAGATGCAGATATCAACTTTATCTTAGAAACAGCACAATTATCACCGAGTTCTTTTGGTTTTGAACCATGGCATTTTATTGTAGTACAAGACAAAGAATTAAGAGAGTTGTTAAAGCCTGTAGCTTGGGGTGCCCCTGTAAAATTAGACACTGCTAGTCATTTTGTATTAGGCTTAAGTATGAAAGCTCCTATGGTAAAATGGGATTCGGAATACATTATGCACATGATGAAAGAGGTAAAACAATTACCAGAAGATGTTATAGAAATGTACACTAAGTTTTATAGAGAATTTCAAGAGCGTGATTTTAACTTAGACAACGATAAAAAAATGTTCGATTGGGCTTCTAAACAAACCTACATTGCTTTAGGTAATATGATGACTTCGGCAGCTTTAACAGGTATAGATAGTTGCCCTATAGAAGGATTTCATCAAGAAAAAGCAGAAGCTTTATTAAGAGAAAAATTTGGAGTAGATACCGACAAATACGGTTTATCATTCATGGTCGCTTTTGGATATAGAAAAGCAGATCCAGAATTCCCAAAATCAAGAAGAAATATAGAAGATATTGTTTCTTGGAAATAATTCCTGCTTTTTAATAATTGTTTTACAACACACAAATGAACAACAACAATTTACTATCCATAGTTTTAGGACTATGGATGGTTTTGAACACTAGTGCCCAAGAAACACCTGTTAGTAAAGTACAACATTTCAATTTTGAAGAGATGAAGTCTGAAACTATAGGAAAAGGGATTCAAAGAAAATGGTTTCATGGTGACAAAGGACAAATGACCATTTTTAACCTAGAAAAAGAGGCCCATATTCCTTGGCACAAACATCCTAACGAACAAATTACCTATATCATGTCTGGAAAGGTAAAAATTAAAACAATCGTTGATGGAAAAGAAAAAATAATCATAGTAGGAACGGGAGAAGTAATTGTATTTCCAGAAAATGTACCACATGAATTTTGGGCTTTAGAAAAAACGGTGGATTTAGATGTACATGTACCTGTTCGTCAAGATTGGTTATCTAAAGAGTTGCCAGAGTATTTAAAAAAGACAGAAAAACAAGATTAGTACTATTTAAAAACTTTAAAATGAAAAAAAATATCCTAATAGCATTAGTCGTAGGCTTTTATGCAAATGCACAGACACCAACAACAGATACTACAAAATCTATAAATGAAGTAGTAACCGCAGGCAATGTAGAATGGGGATGGTTAAATCCGTTACGAGGAGATAAAAGTCCAGCTGCAGGCAAACTTTGGGGAGACCGAACAAAAAACGGACCAGCAGGATTTTTAGTAAAATTCAAGAAAGGTTTTTCTTCGCCACCACACATTCACAATATTACCTATCGTGGAGTAGTAATTCAAGGTTTATTACATAATGATGATGAACAAGCAGAAAAACAATGGCTGCCAGCAGGTTCTTATTGGCAACAACCAGCAGGTGAAGCACACATAACTGCTGCAGATGGTCAGGAAAATATGGCGTTTTTAGATATTCAAGAAGGTCCATATTTAGTAAAACCAACTTCAGATGCTTTTGATAATGGAGAGCGTCCAGTAAATGTAGATAAATCGAATATGGTTTGGTTAAATGCCAACGATATAGAATGGGTAGCTTCAAAAAGTAATGTAGAAACTGCTTTTTTATGGGGAAGTCACGAAAAAAATCAATTACGTGCAACGCTTTTAAGATTACCAGCAGGTTTTAAAGGAAAAATTAAAAATTTAAGTCCAAATTTTAGAGTGGTGGTTATTTCTGGTAAAGCAACACATCAGTTTTCTATAAAGGAGGATAAAAATGTTTTAGAACCTGGTTCTTATTTTGGAGCAGAAGAAAACGCAACTTCCATCATTTCAGCAAAAAAAGAAACTGTTCTTTATATTAGAAGTAACGGAAAATTTGAAGTAAAATAATCATGAAAAACGTAAGTTTCAAAATATTAGTATTCGCTTCAGTTATGACCATAAAAGCACAAAACACAGTAGGTGAAACCGAAGTTTTTGCAACTACAGCGCAAGCAGTCGGTAATATTTCCTTTTCTTATACTGGCGATTTAGTGTATAGTCATCATCCTTTTTTCTCACCAGAAAATAGAGTGATGATCATGGATGCAAAAACTAAAGAAAGCAAACCATTTCCTAATAAATCGTGGAATACACCACGAACTACTGACGATCATTATTTGAGCAATGTACTAGGTATTAGAAACGATAAAAATGGGATTATTTGGATGCTAGATATGGCACAACGTAACGATGTGACACCTAAAATTGTAGGATGGAACACCCAAAAAAATCAATTAGAACGTATTTATTATTTGCCAAAATCTGTAATACCAGCAATAGCTCAACCCAATGATATGGTAGTAGATACCAAAAACGGATACTTTATAATTGCTGATGAAGGTATTGGAAATGGGGGAGATGGGAGTAAAGCTGCTTTTATTTTGGTGAATATGAAAACGGGAAAAGCTCGTCGTATTTTAGAAGGTACTCGTACAACCCAACCAGAAAATACACCAACCATAATCAAAGGAAAGCACTTAGCAGTAAATGGAAAAGACTTATTAGTTGGAAACGATGGAATAACAGCCGATGCTAATTTTGAATATGTGTATTATGGTCCTTTAAACGGAACCAAAATATACAGAGTTAAAACCTTAGATTTAATCAATCCAAAATTGACAGAAACAGAGTTAGAGGCTAAAATTGATGTTTATGCTGAAAAGCCTAACAACGGGGGAATGTCGATAGACAAAAAAGGAAATCTATATTTAACAGCATTAGAAACTAATAGTGTAGCTGTAGTTTTAGCCAAAGATCAAACAAATCAAACCCTAATACAAGATCCTCGCTTGGTATGGCCAGATGGAGTGAGTTACAATCATGTAGATGGTTATATGTATGTGTCAGCTGCACAGGTAAATAGAGGTGCTGTGTTTAACAACGGTCAAAGTACAGCAACCAAACCCTTTTATATATTCAGATTCAAACCTATTGTTAAGGGGGTATCGTTCAGGTAACAAAACAACGTATGCTAACAACAATCAACACCACTTAAAAAATAGACACAAAACCCAAATATCCTATTGCAATAGTTTTTGGTGAAAAAATATAGAAATAATGACTAATAAAAATATGCTAGCACAAGCTCGTGCACTTACTTTACCTTCTCGTGAAGCGTCTTTAAACCGTGAAGCTTCTGTTTCTCATTTTTGGAAGAGTAACCAAAATTTACTCGAAAATGCATGGACAGAATGGGAAATTGAAAACAAAGATAGTTTACTAATTCCTGACGAAACACTGCTTGATGCACGCTTACAAAAGGCCATTAAAGAAGCATGGGAAAATCCTGAAAAAGAAGTTGCTGTTGCTGATTTATGGGAAGAAATTAGTCCTGGGGTTTATGTTGCACAATTTTTTAATCCTGAACGCTTAGCGGAATTTCGTAATTATCTAGAAGCTGTAGTAAATTCACAAATTCCTAAACGAGCACCATACGGAATTCAATTGAATCGTTACGGAATTATGCTTGATCCACGCTCAGAAGGCTATCTTGCAGCTCCTAATTTTCAGACATTTTACAATAACATTATGGATCGTTACATGCGTCCAATTGCTCGTTTGCTATTAGGTACTTATGGCTATGACAACCAAACATTTGGGTTTTCTATTCAATACAACCCAGATAAAGATGTAGATTTACGTGCACACACGGATGCCTCGGCCGCTACCTTGAATATAAATATAAATTTACCGAATGAAGTATTTACAGGTTCGCAAGTTGATTTTTACGATAAAACCACAGGAAAAACAGTACAAACTACGTTTGAATCAGGGAAAGCAATAATTCACAGAGGTGATGTAGCACACGCTACGCATCCAATTATCAGTGGACAGCGCAGTAATTTGGTCGTATGGTTATACGGAGATCGTATGCAAATCCCACGAGGAGGAGCAAGTAGCTATGCTAGTGTCGATAACTCAGAGTCTAAAGTTGTGACATCAGATAGTATTAGTGCTCGTGAGCGTTGGAGTGTGCCAAAGAGTCCCAAAGACACCTTTGCACCTTTTTAGCACATTTTTTTTCATAAAAAAACATAAGGTAGAGCATCGTTTAAAATTAAAAAAATATTTCAACAACGATAAAGGTGACATCAAAATAAACAACCTAAAAATTATGAGTAAAACAATAATAGTAACGGGAAGTACAGACGGTATTGGAAAGTTAACAGCTTTAAATTTTGCTAAAAAAGGACATACGGTTTATATACATGGAAGAGGTAAAGCTAAAGTAGATGCTGTTATTTTGGAAATAAAAACAATAACAAACAATCACAATATTCATGGTTTAGTTGCAGATTTTTCTGATTTAGAAGCTGTCTCAAGATTAGCAGAACAGATTATAAAAGATGTTCCAAAAATAGATGTACTAATTAACAATGCAGGAGTATTCAAAAGTACAACAACAACAATAAATCACTTAGGAATAGATTTACGTTTAGTAGTCAATTACTTAGCTCCCTATGTTCTTACCAATACGCTACTGCCTTTGTTAAAAAAAGGAACTCAAACAAGAATTATCAATTTAAGTTCTGCTGCTCAAACAACCGTATCCATAAAAGCTTTAAAAGGAACCAAAGAACTATTGGTAAACGAAGCTTATGCACAGAGCAAATTAGCCTTAACCATGTGGAGTTTTTACTTAGCTAAAAAAGAACCTAAACTAAATATAATTGCAGTAAACCCAGGATCTTTATTAAATACAAAAATGGCAAATGAAGCTTACGGACAGCATTGGTCTCCAGCAAGTAAAGGTTCTGATATTTTGTATGAGTTAGCTTGTTCTGAAAATTACCAAAATAGTACAGGAACTTATTATGACAATGACAACGGAGGTTTTAACAACGCACACCCAGATGCCTATAACAAGTTTAAAATAAAGGAATTAATGGAAACTACCGAAGAACTTAGATCAATCAACTCCCTTTGGTAGATTCTCTTTTAATCAAAGCGGTTTCCAACGTAATAGTTTCAGGTTGTAAAGGAGTACCTTTCTTTAGAGCCTGAATCTCTTTATACAATTGAATAAATGCAGTTTGTCCCATAACATAACCTGGCTGATCAATTGTTGTAATAGTAGGAGAGATAACAGAAGACATAAACCAGTTACTAAATCCAACAATAGAAATTTCTTCCGGAATTTGAACTCCTAACTTCTGAAATTCAGAAATAGCTCCTATAGCAACCAAATCGGTATTGATAAAAATACCATCCACATCACTATGATCTTTATAGAGTTGAGCTGCGTTTACTTTTCCATCGTCAAAACTATTTTCTCCACAATCACTTAAGTACACCAGTCTTGGATCGTACTCCATACCATTAGCCAACAAAGCTTTTTTGTATCCCAAAAATCGATCAATGGAGTTCTGAGGCAATAAAGGTCCTCTAAAATGAGCTATGCGTTTACAACCACTATCTATTAAATGTTGCGTAGCTATAAATGCAGCTTTCTGATCATCAATAATAACCTTAGAACATTTTACCAATTTGGCAATTTTATCAAACATTACCAAAGGTTTGTCTTGTTCTAAAATAGCATTCAAATGTTTAAAATCTGCAGTTCCATTAGCCAACGAAATTAAAATACCATCTACACGATGACTCAATAACAAATCTATTTGTTTTTTCTCCAATTCATAAGATTCATTGGACTGTAAAATAATCACCAAATACCCTTCTTTTTCTGCTTCAGAAATAATCCCTTTAATCACACTAGAAAAAAAGTGATGTACTATTTCAGGGATTACCAATCCAATAGTTTTAGATTCTTTAGTTCTTAAATGTACTGCAAAACTATTAGGCTTATAGTTTAAGGTCTCTGCCAACTCTTTAACCAAGGCCTTGGTTTTCTTACTAACATCCGGATAATCCTTTAAGGCTTTAGATACGGTAGTAACAGATATATTTAATTTTTCGGCAATTTCTTTTAAGGTTACAGGCTTCATGGATTCTTTTTGATGTTTAAATGTAGTAAAAAAATAAGTAACGAAAACGTTTTAGGTAAAATCGATAACGTTTTCGTTATATAATTGTAAATTTAAAATGTATTCTTATGATAATTTAGCAGTTAAATAAGTGAATAACTAACAAATAACTAAATAATACGATTATGAAAAAAACAATTCAAGTCAGATGGGGATTTTTATTAGTGATGCTATTTTCTGCTTCATCAATAATAGCTCAAACAACTATTTCGGGAAATGTTACAGATCAAAACGGAGAACCTTTATTAGGAATTAGCGTTCTTTTAAAAGGAACAGGAAAAGGATCTGTATCAGATTTTAACGGGAACTATACAATTATAAATGTAAAAAACGGAAATTATATTTTAGAGGCTAGTTCTATTGGATATACCAACTACACAAAAAAATTAAATGCACAAGGAGGAAACCTTGTACAGAATTTTGTAATGAATGCAGATGCACAATCTTTAGATGAAATTATTATTACAGGGGTAGCCACTCCAAAATCTAAAATTGAATCGAGTGTTTCTGTAACAACCATGAAACCTTCTGTAATAACACAATCTGCTCCAAGATCTACAGCAGAAATTTTTAGAACTATTCCTGGTATTCGTGCTGAATCATCAGGAGGGGAAGGAAATTCTAACATTGCTGTAAGAGGGGTGCCAATTTCTTCTGGAGGTTCTAAATATGTACAATTACAAGAAGATGGTTTACCAGTATTATTATATGGAGATATTGCTTTTGGTACTTCGGATATTTTTACAAGATTTGACAACAACGTTGCCAAAATAGAAGCAATCCGTGGAGGTTCTGCATCTACATTAACATCTAATGGTCCTGGTGGAATCATCAACATTATTAGTAAAACAGGAGAAAACGAAGGAGGTTCTATAGGAACTACTTTTGGAGTAGACTACAACTCTTTTAGAACAGATTTTGATTACGGAACAGAAGTAAGCAATAATTTATTCTTACATGCTGGTGGATTCTACAGAGCAGGAGAAGGAATTAGATCTACAGGATTTACAGCTAACAATGGTGGTCAGTTAAAAATGAGCTTGACAAAAAAGTTTGAAAACGGACGTGTTAGGTTATATGCAAAATACTTAAACGATAGAACAGCAGCTTACATGCCAGTTCCTATTAAAGTAACAGGAACTAACAGCAACCCAACATGGGAAAATGCACCAGGTTTTAATGCAACTACAGGTTCTATTCATACAGCAAACCTTACACAAACTTTACGTACAGGAGCAGATGGAGCGACAACAAGAGGAAGCGTAACAGATGGAATGCACCCAATATCTACATCTTTAGGTTTTGAAGCGAGTTTTGATTTAGATAATGATTGGAAAATTACCAACAACGGACGTTTTTCTATGAACAAAGGTAGTTTTGTAACTCCTTTTGTAGAAAGTGTGGGAACAGCAAACGATATGGCGGTAACTTTAGGAGGTCCTTTAACCTTTGCTGCTAATGGAAATGCTGTAGATGGAAATACTTTAGTAAGTAGAATTCATATGTTTGATGTAGAGTTAAACAACTTTAACAATTTTATGAACGATGTAAAATTGTCTAAAACAATTGAAAACGTAAGTATTACAGCAGGGTATTTTAAATCAATCCAAAACGTTTCTATGTCTTGGTTATGGAACACATACGTACAAGATGCTACAGATAACAATGCTAAATTAATCAATGTAGGAACCTTAAGTGAAAACGGATTGTTAAACTACGGAACACCTGCTTGGGGAAATTTACAACGTAACTACGATACTCAATACAATGTATCTGCACCTTATGCGCACATTTCAGTAGATGCTACAGATGACCTTACTATTGATGCTAGTGTAAGATATGATATGGGATCAGTAAGTGGATCTTTTGCAGGAGGAAAAGAAGGTGCTATTGATGTAAACGGTGACGGAACCATTTCTACTCCAGAACAAACAGCTCATGTGGTAGACAATGCAAACCCTACAGCAGTAGATTATGATTACAACTACATTTCTTATTCTGCAGGTATCAACTATAAGTTCTCTGACAATCAATCTATATTTGCTAGATATAGTAAAGGAGCTTCTGCAAAAGCAGATCGTATTTTATTCTCTGGATTGGATTACTTAGATGGAGATAAAATTAACGCATTAGATTTCCTTTCTCAAGCAGAAATTGGATTCAAAAGAAACTTAAAAAGAGGTGCAGTATATGCAACAGCTTTTTACGCAACAACCAATGAAGAAGGTGGTTTTGAAGCATCGTCTAACAGTATTATAGAAAATGATTACAAATCTATGGGAGTTGAAATTGAAGGATTCTATAACTTTGGAGACTTTAACTTAAGAGGTGCTGTAACATATACTAAAGCAGAAATTACTTCGGGAGCAAACAAAGGTAACAAGCCAAGAAGACAACCGGATGTAATTTACAACTTAATGCCATCTTATAACTTTGGAACACAAAAACAAAACTCTATCGGATTAAGTTTTGTAGGACAGTCTAAAGCATATGCACAAGATTCTAACGAGTTAGTAATGCCAAGTTTTGTTGTAACTAGTGGATTTATCAACTACGCAATTACAAAATCATTAAATGCAAACTTCTCTGTAAATAATATCTTTGATTCAATTGCAGTAACAGAAGCAGAAGAAGGTAGTATTACAAACAACCAAGTAAACTACGTAAGAGCTAGAACTTTACCAGGTAGATCTATGAGCTTAGCATTAAAATACCAATTCTAAGAACTCAATAACTATAAGAGTTGCTGTAAATTTTCTTACAGCAACTCTTTATAAAACAAATTGCTAACTTACCTAAACCCAAAAGTTATGTTCAAAAAAGTAAAATTAAGTTTCTGGCAAATTCTAAACATGAATGTTGGTTTTTTTGGGATTCAATACAGTTTTGGATTACAACAAAGTGCCGTAAATCCTATCTATGATTTTTTAGGAGCTAGTCCTCACGAAATTCCATTGTTAAACCTTGCAGGTCCAGTAACGGGTTTGTTAGTACAACCCATTATTGGAGCTATAAGCGATAAAACATGGTCTCCTAGGTTTGGACGTAGAAAACCTTTCTTTCTAATTGGAGCATTAATGTGTAGTTTGTGTTTAATAGCCTTTCCTTTTAGTAGTTCTTTATGGATGGCAGCAGGATTATTATGGATTTTAGATGCAGGAAACAATACAGCAATGGAGCCATACAGAGCTTTTATTGCAGACAAATTAGATGATGAACAACAACCTTTAGGGTTTCAAATGCAAAGCTTTTTTACAGGTTTTGGACAAACATTAGCAAACTTATCTTTATTTATTTTTCCAATGATTTTTATTGGAAAAACAGGTTCTTTACCAACATGGGTATATGCTTCTTTCTTTTTAGGAGCAGTGTGTTCTATAGGTTCTATTTTATGGAGTATTAAAACCACCAAAGAAATACCACCAACGGATGAGGAACTGGCAAAAATGAAAGCCGAAAAAAGAAGTGCTTTTCAACCTTTGATAGAAATTTTTGCAGCAATTGGAGACATGCCTAGAATTATGTGGCATTTGGCTTTGGTTTACCTGTTTCAATGGTATGCTTTATTTTGTTACTGGCAAAATTCGTCTAAAAGTATTGCATTATCTGTTTGGAATGCAACTCCAAAAGACAATCCAGAGGCTTATGAACAAGCCGTAAGTTGGACGGGTTTGGTAAACGGATGGTACAACATTGTAACCTTTTTAGTTGCCTTTTTACTAGTAGGTTTTGCTAAAAAATACAGTGCAAGAAATGTTCATGCAATTTGCTTGTTATTAGCAGCTGTTGGTTTTTTAGCCTTTCCTAATATTGAAGATAAAAATCTATTATTCATTGCCATTACTGGTTTTGGAATTGGATGGGCTAGTATGATGGGAATTCCCTATTTAATGGTAGTGGCAGACATTCCAAAGGAGCGTTACGGCGTGTACATGGGAATCATCAACATGATGATTGTGATTCCAATGATTATTCAAAATTTATCTTTTGGATACATCTTAAAAAACTTCCTAAACAACGACCCTCGTTTGGCAATTACATTTGCAGGAGTACTCTTACTAATTAGTGCTGTAGTTACGCTTTTTATGAAAACAAAAAAGACAACAACAGAGGTAGTTCTTTCTAGCAATCACTAAAATAAAATTAAAAATGAAAACGAATACAAAACACATAGACATCCTTTGTGTTGGAGAAGTATTGATTGATTTTATTGGTCATCAATCCGGAGCACAAATAAACAACACTAGCGATTATCGTAGATATTTAGGAGGTTCTCCTACCAATGTAGCTATGAATTGCCACAAATTAGGCTTAAATTCTGCTATTGTTTCTTCTATTGGAAATGACGGTCTTGGAGAGTTTGTTTTAAAGGAAATAGAAAAAGTAGGGGTAAACACCAACTACATTAAAAAAATAGATAAAAAAGCAACCAGTGTAATTTTTGTATCAAAATCAGAAACTACTCCTGATTTTATTCCTTATCGTGATGCAGATTTTCATATTACAGAAGATCAAATTACCAAGGAGATGTTATTAGCTACCAAAATTTTTCACACCACTTGTTTTGCTCTGAGTAAAGACATAGCACAAACAACGATCTTAAACAAAGCTAAAGAGGCTTATGAATTAGGTTGTCAATTAAGTATTGATGTCAATTACTCAGAAAAAATATGGGATAGTAGCAAAGGAATCTTAGAGGTATTAAAAGAATATTGCCAATACAATCCTTTGGTAAAAGTAAGCGAAGATGATATGTTTAGATTGTTTCACAAAACACTAACACATCAACAAATTTTTGATTATTTCCACAACTTAGGGGTACAAACTATTTGTTTAACACTAGGGGCTGAGGGAGTTATTTTATCACAAAAAGGAAAAGAAACAATAGAGTTACCAGCCATTAGATTAGAGAAAATTGCAGATGTTACAGGAGCTGGAGATGCCTTTTGGTCTGGGTTCTTAACAAGCTACACCCGTAACAAACCCATGCGTATTTGTTTGGAATCGGGTTTAAAAACAGCAGCCATCAAACTACAAAATATTGGAGGTTTACCAGATGCTATTCAGCTATAAAAAATACAACTATGAAAAACATGAAAAATCATATGAATGGAGTAATGCTTAATGCATATCCAGACAGTATTGGAAACAATTTACACGACATGATTACGGTATTAAAGAAACCAGAATTCAAAGATCTTTTCTCACTGTTTTATGTATTACCTACCTTTTTTAATAGCGATTTAGATAGAGGGTTTTCTATTATAGATTACAACATTAACAAAGATTTAGTTTCTGAAAAAGATTTAGATGATCTAGAAAAGCTAAACATCAAATTAAAATTTGACATCGTGTTGAATCACTTATCTGTGGCTTCTCCACAATTTAAAGATTTGTTAAAAAACGGACACAATTCTAAATACAAAGACTTTTTCATCAACTGGAATAATTTTTGGAACAACGAAGGAACTTTAGGTGCCGATGGAGTTGTAGTACCCAAAAAAGAACATTTAGACAAACTGTTCATGCGTAAATCGGGCTTACCTATTCTAAAAGTTCGTTTTCCCGATGGAAGTGAACAAGCTTATTGGAATACCTTTTATCAGAAAATAACATATCAAAAAATCAAACCTGAAGAATTAACAGACATTCCTTACGTAAGCCTAACAACAGCAAAAGAAATAGCGAATAAAATTAACGTTGCTATAGAAGAAAACGAAGATCTTTTTGAACTAGACTTTAGAGAATATAGCATTTACAAAAAAGAAGCGCTACAAGTAGTGGTCTTAAATAGTTGTTATTTAGGACAAATGGATGTGAATGCAAATTCTCCTTTAGTATGGGAGTTTTACGAAGAAACCTTACAGAAGCTAAGCAATTTTGGCTGTAAAATATTAAGACTAGATGCCTTTGCCTATTTACACAAACAAGTGGGAGAGAGCAATTTTTTTAACAAACCAGGAACTTGGGAGTATTTGGAGAGAATTAAACAAATAGCTCTAAAAAATAATTTGATATTATTACCCGAAATTCATGCTGAATATGGCTTGGACTTACATGATGAAGTAGCAGAAAAAGGATATCATATTTATGATTTTTTTCTGCCAGGATTGATGATTCATACCTTAGAAAAAGGAACCAACAAAGCACTACTAAATTGGGCAAAAGAAATTATTACAAAAGGCTATCAAACAGTAAATATGTTAGGTTGTCACGATGGAATTCCTGTGCTAGATTTAAAAGGAAAAGAAGTAAATGGTACTTATAACAAAGGTTTATTAGAAGATAGTGAAATAGAAAACATTATGACTACCATTATGGATAATGGGGGAATGGTCAAAAATCTGTACAATGCAGAAGGAAAAAAGATTTCATATTATCAAATAAACGCTACGTTCTACAGTGCTTTAGGAGAAAATGATCAAAAAATGTTATTGGCAAGAGCCATTCAGTTATTTATGCCTGGAACTCCACAAATTTGGTATTTAGATATTTTTGCAGGTTCCAATGATTATGAAGCAGTAAAAAGAGGAGGGAAGGACAGTCATAAAGAAATTAACAGAACCAACCTAAGTTTAGCAACCGTTGAACATAAATTAGAAAAAGAAATTGTAGCCAATCAGCTAGAATTAATTCGATTAAGAAATACACATACTGCCTTTTTAGGAAAAATTACCTTTAAAGATACCCTAGAAAATGAATTAAATGTGATTTGGAAACACAAAGATGAAACAGCTGAGCTAAAAGCCAACTTAAACTCTTTGCAGTTTAACATTACTTATACGGAACAAGGAAAAAAGAAATCTATTAATTTTTAGGGTTAGATTTATTTAAGTTGAACACCTCTTCAAGATGGGTCAGAACATGTTGAGAGGTGTTTTTATCCTAGTATTTATAGAAAATTTAAAAACAAAAAAAGCCTAAATGTATATACATTTAGGCTTTTTTTTAGGGGATATTCATTAATATCAAACACTTATGATATTAGAATGTTCCATAAATGTAGCTTCTAAACGTTGAATACCTGGAGTCATCTTTTCAGCATAAATTACATATTGACATTTACTAATACTCTGTGTAATAGCCAAAACGGACTTATATGCATTGGCTTGTGATAAAAATTCAGCATCATCAATGCTAAATAACTTTACATTAGAGGTATTTACTCCGTATTGTAAAAGTAATTTATCTATAGTTTTAGGAGTAGCAATAAGAACATCTACACCTTCAAAAATTTCGGATTTTAACAAATCAATATGTTCTTTTTCATTAGCGTGATACACACGTAATTCACTATATCTAGTGTAACGTAAAAAAACCTCGTTAAGTTCTTTACCTTTTTCATTATCCTCTACAAGTACAATAGCTCTAGGAGCAGTTCCTTCGGCTTCGCATTTTAATTTTTGCAAAGTAGTAAGCACCAATGTGGTGGTTTTTCCACTTCCTTTTTCAGCTGTACAAAAAAGGTTTACACCGCTTTTAATAAAAGAAATAGTTTCTTTTTGAAATTGCGTAGGTGTTGTGATTTCAAGACGTTCAAGCGTTTCTTTTAAATGCACATGTAATTTCTTAAAAGGCATAGGAAGTAATGACATAATTTTTTAATTGTAATAAGCGCAAATATACAATTTAATGAGGTCTTGAGTTTCTTAATTAAGTAGATATCTATTTACTTATTATTTATTCGCCAAATAGCTTAAATAGAGTTTTCCGTATTTATTTTTCTTATACAAGAAAAGTACATTAATGGTTAACAGTTGTCTATTTAAACAGGATCTGAAATAAGACATAAACACTAAATTTTTAGATACTTTTTAATACCTAAAACTATATGTTTTACAGCCAAAATATATAAAATTAAACAAATCACAGTTAGATAACTGTTTCATAAGGAGTTAACAATACGTAAGTTTTAAAAATAAAAAAAGAATTTAAATATTTTAATTTAAAACTTTGATTACTATTGCTGCATAAAATTACATTAAAACATGGGATAACTATAAGGTTGTCAGTTATTTATGTAGATGTAGACACACAATTTTAAAATAAAAAAATAAAATGAAATCACAAAAAATCACAATCATTGCAAGTGCAATTTGCTTAGTAACATCTATAACTTCTTTTTCTCAAGAAAAAGAAAAACCATCACCAGAAAAATGGTTTAAAAACTTAGATAAAAACAAAGATGGTAAAATTAGCAAAGCTGAATTAGAAGGTAAAAAAATAGAAGACAAATTCGATGCAATCGATAAAGATGAAAATGGTTCTATTTCTTTAGAGGAGTTTTTAGCTTTTGCACAAAAAGGTAAAAAAGCCAACGTAGCTAAAAAACCAATTAAAGTGGTAGAAGAAGAGTCAGAAACTATTGAGGATGAAGGTGGAGAAGAATAAAATTAGTTGATATCAAATATTTTAGACTCTTTGTTTTTTAAACAAAGAGTTTTTTTATGTAAGTGATGTAGACAGAAGAATGATCCTATGTTTTACAAAATATTGAAAAGGAATACAAGAAGGGCTTTACAAACAAGAATTAAATATTCAGGAAACCTGTGAATCTTTTGATACTATTTCTAAAATTATTTTTACGTCAGATGCCTCTTTTAATTACCAAACCAATAAAAATGCAGTAGCTTTTTTAAACTCACTATTTATACACAGATTGGTTTCTGTAAAAGGATTAGATCTTTTAAACCAATTAAATAACTCCTAATTTTATTTAGTTACGAAATATATTTTTTAACTTAGTGCATATCAAACAATTAAATCTATAAAAGCTAAATAACTCCTCAATAAGTAATTATTTATGTATTGTTCACATCATCAATATTATTTAAGAAAGTAACAGATATAATATTGTACTATAATTTATATTATGTTAAATAGAATAACATAAAGAAAAGGACTGACAATTACATCAGTCCTTTTTTTTGATTTATTGCTTAGCTTCTGCCTTTGCTTCTTTAATCATCGTTTCGTTAGCTACAATAGCCAATTCAACTCTTCTGTTTTTTGCTTTCCCTTCTTTTGTAGAATTATCAGCAATTGGTAAAACTTCTCCTTCACCTTTAACAGTAAAACGATCTGCAGGAACGCCTAAGTTTTTTAAGTAACCTGCTACAGCATTTGCTCTTTTTTCTGACAATGTTAAATTGTAAGCTTCAGAACCATCAGAATCTGTATGTCCTGTTACAAATAAATTAGTATCAGGGTATTTTTGTAAAACAACCGCTAATTTATCTAATACATTTTTAGTGTCTTGGTTTACTACTGTTTGGTTAGATCCAAAATAAATTCCAGAACCTTCGTCAAAAACAACATCAATACCTTCTCCAACTCTATAAACTTGAGCTCCAGGAATAGAATTTCTTAATTCCTCTGCTTGCTTATCCATTTTTTTACCAATAATAACTCCTGTTGTTCCTCCAACAGCAGCACCACCAATAGCTCCAATAGCAGCACCTTTTTTACCTCCAATTAAAGCTCCAATACCAGCACCAATAGCTGCTCCAGCTCCAGTACCTAAAAGACCTCCTTTGGTTGTGTTGTTCATGCTAGAGCATCCTGTAAACATACTTGCACTTAAACAAACTAATACTAATTTTTTAAAAATTTTCTTCATGGTTATATTTTTTAATGCTGTAAAAATAAATGGTTTTTTGCTTAGAACATCTATAAACAACGTTCTTTCATTAAAAATAATTATAATTTAACAAATGATAAACCTAAACCCCTGAATAACCACGCATAAAAAAAGCCATCTAGAAATAGATGGCTTTTTTTTATTCTTTAAACTTCATATTAATAGAGGTATTCAATTTTCGTTTGTAATCCTCTTCTAACCACATAATGTAGTTTTTAGTACTCTTAATCATATAATGTGAGTACTTTTTAATTCTGTCTTTAATATCATCATCTAACAAAATTGCTAAATCTCTAGCATCAAAAACATCGTCTGCATTTTCAAAACACATTTGTGCATGTTGTTCTACAGATTTGTCTAGCACTATTTTAGACTTAATTCCTCGTTTAATGGCTTTTTCGTATTCTTCTTTAACCTTAAATGTTATGTCCTCTGAGTTTTTAAACTTTTCTCTAACCTCTGGAGGCATTTCATAAATAAACTGACGTTCTATATCTTCGTCATTAATCAAATTATCTAAGTAATAATCTGGAGATTTAAAAATACGTTTCCAGTTAATAGGTGCACTCCACAGACCAAAACGGGCTGCATTATTTCCTAAATCGATAACATTAAACGTTTTTTTGTCTTTATACACACGAGATCCACGACCAATCATCTGATAATACAACGTAATAGATTTGGTAGCTCTGTTTAAAATAATAGTATCTACACTCGGTTCATCAAAACCGGTAGTTAAAATACTTACCGAAGTTAAAACTGCATCGGGTGTATGTTTAAACCATCGTAAGATTTCACTACGTTCTTGTTTAGAAAACGTGTTGTCTAAATGGCGAATGTTTTCGTATCCTGCTGCTTTAAAAGTATCGTACACATGCCAAGAAGTGTTAATACCATTGTTAAAAATAAGAGTTTTCTTTCCTAGTGATTTTTCTACATAGGCATGCAAAAGCTTGTCTTGCATTAAATTACTAGAATACAAATCATCCGATGATTTTACGGTATAATCTCCGTTAATTCCCACTTTTAATCCTCCAAGTGCTACATCAAAAGTATATGTAGTGGCTTTCGCTAAAAATCCTCTGTCTATTAAAGTATTAATTGGCTCCCCTACTAGCAACTCATCATAAATCTCGTTCATGGGAAGCTTAATGTTAGAACTTAAAGGTGTAGCGGTAACTCCTAAAATAAAACAGTTCTGAAAATATTTAAATAATTTTCTGAAAGAGTTGTAGTGAGCTTCATCAATAATAATTAAACTAACGTCTTGCATATCTAACAAGTCATCATTTAACCTGTTTTTTAAAGTCTCTACCATGGCTACAAAACACATGTACTCATCTTGATCGTCTAAAGACTTTACATCACTTGTAATTACCTTGTTGGCAACACCAAATTCTGCTAACATCTTAGAGGTTTGACTACTCAACTCAATTCGGTGAGTTAAAATCAATACTTTCTTTTTAGACTCTTCTATAAAACGTCTGGCTATTTCCGAAAAAATAACGGTTTTTCCTCCTCCTGTAGGTAACTGAAATACTAAGTTATAATTAGAAGGCTTTTTATCGATAGTGGCAAATACCTTATCTATATTCTCTTTTTGATAATCGTATAATTCCTTTCCTTTCTTCACTTTTTTATTTTCTTCTACTTCCATATGGTGCTTTATGAGTTTTGCAAAACTACGCAGTTTTTAAAGTTCTACGAAATTATTACCCCACTTTTACCAATAAAATATAGCATTTAGCATCCTTTAGATTTTATTTTTTGAAATTCCGTATATTTAAAACACGAAATCTTAAAACTAAATCAATGCAATTCAATTTATTAGTACACTTAACAGCAGCTTTAATTCCTTTAATAATAGGTTTTATTTGGTACAATCCTAAAGTCTTGGGAACTCTTTGGATGAAAGAAAGTGGAATGACAACTGAAAAAATAGGCAAACCCAATCCCCTAATTTTCTTGTGGTGTTACTTAGCAAGCTTTTTAATTGCCTTAATGCTAACTCCTATGGTAATTCATCAATTTGGCTTTTACTCTGTTTTATATGGAGAGCCTGGTTTTGAAGAACCAACTTCGGAATTAGGTAAATATATTAGTGATTTTATGGTCAACTATGGAAACAATTTTAGAACCTTTAAGCACGGGGTGTTGCACGGAACTATAAACGCATTATTGCTAATAACTCCTGTAATTGGGATCAATGCGATGTTTGAAAAGAAATCTTTTAAATATGTAATGATACATGCTGGGTATTGGGTACTTTGTTTAGCGATCATGGGTGGAATTATTTGTCAATTCTCTTAACACAGATACAAAACCTTATAAAACAAAAGCCAGAGTTCTACGCTCTGGCTTTTAAGATTGACAAAAACTCTTTTTAAAGGGTTTTCTTATTTCATAAGTACTTGGTTTTACATAATGAGTTAAAGGTTTTAACAAGGTATGCAGTAAGGGATTGCTATGCTTAATATAGAGATTCATTTCCTTAGGAACTGCTCCTAAAGAACTCTTCATAAGTTCTGCAGTTCTACCCAGTCTTAATTCTACAACCTTTTTACGGAGAGCCAATTGTACATAATCGTACAAAATTCTTTGATAAACAGGAATCTCCTTGTTCAACTCATAATCAAGTCCCACATAATTGGCATCCAAATAATGATGGTTGACACAGGCTGTACTAAAAGCAACCAATGCATCATCTTTATAATAACCCGTAAAAATAAAGTTCTCTTTAAGGTTGACTTTAAATTCATAAAAACTAGCTACAGACAATTCTACCATATTAAAACTTGCCGTGTCTAGTACCGACTGATACAAGCGTTGAATGATGCTAAAGTTTTCCTGAATCTCTTTGGCCGAAAATTCTTTACTGCTTACTACTGCTGTTTTTTTATAAACACTCTTAGCTCTGGTTCTATATTTAGTTGTCATACTCTCTAAATATGTATCTAAACCTGTCCACTGCTCTTTGATTTCAAGAACCATATTTACATCAATCTGAAAACAGGCATGCGTTTCAAGGAGGTTTTCTTGCAAAGCAACGTCTTGGTTTAACCAAAACTCTTTATACATCACAAACTTTACATGTGCTATGGTTTTAGAAGCACAAAGTTGCTTCTTTATTTTTTTAACAAGTAGTGATAATGTAGATGTGGGAAGGTCTGAATTAAAATAAAATCCATGAACTCCAGTAGCAAAAAAATTACCACACAACAAAAGACTTCCTTTAACTCGTTTTAATACACTAGAAGTAAGCTTAGAATGTATTTCCTTAGGAAACTTCTCTTGTGTAAAAAAATCACCTCCAATACGAATCCACTGAAAGTAAACAACCCCTATAGGTAGCTTGTCTTGATAAACAACTACATATATAAAAGTAACCTTGTCCGATAGACTGTTTTCTAAAGCTTTTAAATAACTAGGCTGTAAATAAATAGTGTCAACCTTAGTTTGTAACCAATCACGCTCCAAACTCTGTATAGAGAAAGAATAGGCAAATGTAAGTGAATTAGTAAGGGAAACCTGTTTGGGTTGATCAAGCATATAAGTAAATACAGTATATAAAAAAACACCTTAGTAGTAGATTACTAAGGTGTTTCCTTACAAAGAATAAAAACAATTAATAATCTTTAAAAATTGCGTGCATCATTCTTTTCTTATCGTTGATACTTTCTTCCATAGAAATCATTGTTTCGGTTCTTCTTACACCGTCAATATCATCTATTTGAAAGATAATGTCTTTAGCTTGGTTGGTATCCTTTGCTCTAATTTTACAAAAGATGTTGTATTTACCTGCAGTAATATAGGCTACAGTTACGTTTGGAATATCTTCTAAAGCTTGTAAAACTCCTCTAATCTTAGAACTACTTTCTAAAAACAAACCTACGTGAGCAATAAAATTGTATTGCATTTTTTCGTAGTCTAATGTTAAAGTAGATCCTTTGATGATTCCCTCATCTTCCATTTTTTTAACACGTACGTGAATGGTTCCTGCAGACACCAGTAGCTTTTTAGCAATATCGGTAAAAGGTGTTCTTGCATTTTCGATCAACATATCTAATATTTGGTGATCTATATCGTCTAAATGATGTTTTTTCATGGCTTAATGAGTACTTTACTTTCTATAATTTTATAAGTGACAAAAATACAATATTTTAAAAAATTATTGATGTTTTACAAACTAAATATAGGAATTCTTAACGATAATATAAACTAAAATTCCTGATACCCATAAAATTCTTTCAAACCACCTCGTTGATATTCGACTAATTTGCTCACCAATTCGTTGTTAACTACCTCATATTCATACTGAAAAGCCACATCAACCTGTGTATTATTGTCTATTTTCATATTTCTAACAATTAGATCAAAATTTTGCTTTCCATTATTAGGAATATCAAAATAAGGCTGATAATCGGTATAGGTATCGTTGTTTACAAGATAGGTAAGTCCGCTTAGGAGTGCATAAAAGTTAAATTTACGTACAACATCTCTATCGTAGTCGTCTTTATAATGTCCTGCTTCTATAAGAATCGTATTGTGTCCTAGCTTCTGAAAGTTGTCTCCAGTCGCTGTTGGATAAAACTCATCGGTATATCTTCCTACGTGATTAGGGATGATTTGCTGTAAAGTTGCATTCATAGCAACAATAGCAGCCATAGTTTCTTTTCTACCCGCTGTTAAGGTTCTTTCTACATCTATAGAAGGTGCTAAAAACGATATGGTAGCAGGATTCTTAAATCCTTCTACATTAAAGATCGTTCTCTGGTCGTGTAGATTGAAACAAAATTGGGGCTGAAAACTATCTAAAACACTTCTTAACAAAAGACTCTCTTTTGCTTTTAAGTCTACAGCATCTCTATTTAAATCTACATGATGTGCATTAACACGTGTAAAGTTTTTAGAACCATCAGGGTTCAACATCGGAATGCAAACCAAAGTACAAGTCTCTAACAAGTCCTTTACAAAAGAATCTTGATGAGCAGAGTCATTAATGTATTTAAACAAATCAAACAAAGCTTTAGTACCTGTACTTTCATTACCATGCATCTGAGTCCATAGCAATATTTTTTTTGGACCTGTACCTAACTTCACCTGATGGATATTTCTACCTTCTTCAGACTCTCCAATTTTTTGAACTTGAAAAGGAGCTTTTAAGTCTTTAAGTATAGGTTCTATATCTTCTATTAAAATTCGTCTTCCTGCCAATTGGTTCTCAAAATTAGCAGCATACCATTTTTCTAAAATATCTAATTCTGTTTTTTTCATGTTACAAAAGTAAACCAAGTTTTGTTTACAATTGTAATTTACAAAAGTAAACTTATTGAGGTGTTTTAAAAATGACCCTAACCCAATCTTTTAACTTCTGTAAACCTTTAAAATACTAAAAACCAACCGGTTTAAAACACTCTAATTAAAAACACGCAAAACACTATAAATTAGTAATTTAAGAACAATTACCTAAAGTTATTTAGTGTATTGTAAAGTCTTATATTTATATATGTATAGTGATATTGAATAGAATTGATTACATTTGTAACAAGTGACAAAAGAACCAATGGAATTAAATAGTTTACAATGTTAAACCAAGAAGAATTTATAGATAGACTCCACAAAGTATTTAACCATTACGGTTTAAGTGCTTCTACCTTTGCTGATGAAATCAAAGTACAACGATCAAGCATTTCCCATCTCCTATCTGGTAGAAACAAACCAAGCTTAGAGTTTGTTTTAAAAATTGTAGACACTTATAAAGAAGTAGATTTAGATTGGTTGCTCTACGGAAAGAATACATTCCCTAAAAGAAAAGGAACTACAGTAACAGATAAACCAGAAGATAACAATCTATTTACTCAAAAAGAAACAACAACTGATATAGAGAAAGCAATAGAACTCATACCAGACCAAAAAAAAACAACCCCTTCAGCTATTGAAAGGATTGTTATTTTTTATAAAGACGGAACTTTTAAAGAATATTCCGAAAAGTAATAAGGATTCTTAGCTTAGTCCACAGCCAACTTTCGAATTCCCTGTTCTATAATAGCAATAATTTTAGACTGTTGAGGATTCTTTACCTCTCTTTGTTTGTCTATAACTTTTCTTAACACACGAATCGCCTCGTAATTAAAGTTGTATTTTTTATACCTCAGTCCTTTTTCTACAAAATCATCGGTCATTACCTGTATAGCTTCTGTATTATTAGTACTAGCTACCCAATCAAAGGCATCTTCAAAATCTTTCTTAAATTTCTCATCTTGGATCAAATACATTCCTGTTAATAAATACTTAGCCACAAAAGTAACATGTTCATCTTTACGATCTTCTAAGTACATTTTTAACAGAGGCACATAAATAACATCTTTAATTTCATTAGGTAATTTATTAGCATATTCTTTAGCAGTCTTTTTATCTACATAATACATAGACAACAAACTGTTTCCTTTTACCTTAGGAGAAATACTTTCAATTCCTTCCTTAAAAATGGGTAAATAATCAATATTAATTAACTTCCCTAAAGTAGAAATTGCAGCAGCTTTTACATTAGGATTTTTAGCTTCAGACAACTTCTCTATTTTTGAAATAGTTTTCTTTTTACTGTGTTTTGCCGATAAATTAATATGTTCAATAGCATACACCTGAACCACATCATAGGGATCATTCATAGCTTCTTCAAACACTTTAAAGACTTCTTTTTCTTCTTGTTGATCTTTTAGCAATTCTAGAGCTTGCATTCTATCTACAAAATGTGCTACGTTCTGATATTGATAAATCAATTCTTTAGTAGTCAATTCATCCTGAGTAATTTCTGCCAACAAATCATAATCTCCGTTCACCTTTATCAATCGAATATCATCACTATAAGGAAAACCAAAAACCTTTTCTTTTTGATCTACAAATACCTGATAGTTTTGCTTTCCTTTTTTAGTGTACACATCAATAGACAACGGAAAATCGTACACTTTTTCTAACTGTGTAATTTTTACTTTTTGCTCACCTGCTAACAAATCCTTTTCTAAAGTAACCTTTAACTTAGGATGCCCACTGTTGTAATACCACTGACTAAAAAACCACATCAAATCTTCTCCTGAAACTTCTTCCATAGCCAAACGCAACTGATGAGCTTCGGCAGATTTAAATTTATTAGTCGTTAAATAATGTTTCAAACCTGCAAAGAATTTTTCATCTCCTAAGTACTTTCTTAGCATGTGTAAAATCATCCCTCCTTTGTTATAACTAATCACATCAAAAACATCATCTTTTTTAGTGTAGTTATAACGCACCAAGTGCTTTTCGTAATTCTCCTTTAATTTCTCAGGATTCTTATTTAAGTAAGCATCTTTGGTTTTCTGCATATGTTCATCCGCTCTATCTTTTCCATATTTATACTCTAACCATAAATACTCAGAATAATTGGCAAAAGATTCGTTAACCGTAATATTCGCCCAACTTTCTGTAGTCACCAAATCTCCAAACCAATGATGAAACAATTCATGCGCAATAACTGTTTCCCAAGTATTTCTTTCAGACAACTCCCCTTTGCTCAACATTGCTTGTTCTGCGTGAATTACTGCACTGGTATTTTCCATAGCACCACTCACATAATCGCGAACTATCATTTGACTGTATTTATCCCAAGGATAATCAATTCCTGTTAACTCAGAAAAAAAGGAAATCATTTCGGGAGTATTTTTAAACAACTCCGCAGCAGTATCTTTATAAGAAGGCTCTACATAATAACTTACCTCTTTCCCGTTCCACTCATCTTTAATAATCTCAAATTCTCCAACACCTACAAAAAACAAATATGGTGCATGTGGCAATTCTTGTTTCCAAACATCGGTTCTAGTACCGTCTGCATTTTCTGTTTGAGAAATTAACAAACCATTAGATAAGGTTTTGTATTTAGCAGGAACCGTTAAAGTAATTTGCTCTGTTGTTTTCTGATTGGGTTTGTCTATAGTAGGAAACCAAGCACTATTTTGCTCAGGCTCACCTTGAGTCCAAATTTCAGTAGGTTTGTTTTTGTCCAATCCTTTAGGGTTGATAAAATACAATCCTTTATTATCCGTAATAGCAACTCCTCCATCGTTCTGAATTTTATTCGGATTTCCTTTATACTTAACATAAAGATTGATGGTATCATTTCTAGTATACGTTTTTAACAAATCAATATTTAATTTTTCACCTGAATTGTAAAACTTTAAATCTTTATTTTCTGATTTTACTTCGTACACATTCATTTTTTTAGCATCTAACTGTAAACTGTTAGCACTATCAAAATGTGGAATTAATTGAATCCAAGCTTCACCATCTACGGTTTGCTCTTCAAAATCAAATTTTAAATTCAATTTGGTGTCAATCAAGTTAAATTCTTTGGTACTTGTTTTTCCATTGTCGTTATAACGATACACACGTTGCGCATGGCTATAAAAAACAACAGCAAACAATAAAATATAAGTGGCTATTCTCTTCATAAATTAATACGTAATTAAAGATTTTGTATTTAAACTCATTTCATTCAAATGCTGTATTCCATTTAAAAACTCCAAGGCAATCACAAAACTAAAACCAGCGACCTTGGCTTTTTGCTGAATTAATTTTCCCGCAGCAATAGCCGTTCCTCCAGTTGCCAACAAATCATCGTGAATTAACACATTGCTTCCAGGAACAATAGCATCTTCGTGAACTTCTATAGTTGCAGATCCATATTCTAAATCATAAGATTCTTTAATGGTTTTAGCGGGTAGTTTACCTTCTTTACGAATCATGATAAAAGGAACTTGTAATTTTTGAGCCAATAAAATCCCAAACAAATAACCTCTAGATTCTATACCTGCAACTGCATCAATAGCATCATCTTTAAATTGTACTACCATAGCACTCACCAATTCATCAACCAAAATAGGGTCTAATAATATAGGAGTAATGTCTTTAAATAAAATTCCCTCTTTTGGAAAATTGGGAACATCTCTAATCACGGATTTGATCTTGTCTTGAAGGCTTAAATTCATGTTATTTTTTTCTGTATTTTTCTGTTATGTTTTTTACATGCTCTAAAATAGCAATGTCTTGTGCTGAAATTTCTACAGAAGACAATTCCATCATTTTAGTAGCTGTTCTAATTGCTTTTTTAAAACGATACACATCTATAATTTTATTTCCACTCCAACTAAAAGATGGAATAAATTTTTCGGGCAAATCAGATCCAAAAATATGGGCACTTACTCCAACAACTGTACCAGTATTAAACATTGTATTGATGCTGGTTTTTGAATGATCTCCCATCATTAACCCGCACAACAACTGATTGGTTTCTTCGTAAATTTCTTCTTCATAACTCCACAATCTTACATTACTATATGTGTTTTTTAAATTCGACACATTAGAATCGGCTCCAAAATTACACCACTCTCCTATGACCGAATTTCCTAAATATCCTTCGTGTCCTTTATTGGAGTTGGCAAACAAAATACTGTTCTTAATTTCTCCTCCAACTTTACAATTAGGTCCTACCGTAGTAGCTCCATAAATTTTAGCTCCCATTTTTACCAAAGCTTTTTCTCCCAAAGCAAAAGGCCCTCTAATCATAGCTCCATCTAAAACAACTGCATCTTTAGCAATATAAATAGGTCCGGAAGAGGCATTTAAAATACAGGGATTGATTTGCGCTCCTTCTTCTATAAAAATTTGCTCTTTATTGATGGCTTGTACATAAACAGGAATATCTGCAGAAAACTCATCTTTGCTTAGCAATTCAAAATCTTGTCGAATGGCATAATCATTTAACAAAAACAAATCCCATTTGTGTTCAATAGCTTTTACATCTTGAACTTCAATAATATCATAAGTAGAAAAATCTACTTCTTCTTGATCTTCACAACTGTAAAAAGCAATCATTTCATCATCACAAAAAACAGCTTGATTTTTCTTTAAATTTTTAACTGCCTTAAAAAAAGCTAGATTGGGTAAATAACCTGCATTGATAAAAATGTTTTCTTCCAACTCTAACATAGGATATTTTTCTTCTAAATATTCTTCTGTTAATGTTGTGGTGGTAAATCTTAAAAAAGTTTCCCACTTTTCTCGAATCGTTAAAATTCCAATTCTAAGATCGGCAACAGGTCTGGTAAATGTAAAAGGCAACAATGCTTCTCTACAAGCACCATCAAAAAGGATGTAATTCATAACTTAAAAGGTTAAACAGGTGTTGTGTAAACGATTAATTTTTCATTTTTTTTTAAGCTAAAAAGGTATAAAAAAACCACCTAACATGAATTGTAGGTGGCCTTGTTTATTTGAAAAAAAACTACGATTATCTTGAGTAATTCGGAGCTTCTTTGGTAATTGTAACATCATGTGGGTGACTTTCAGCAATTCCAGAAGCTGTAATTCTTACAAACTCTGCTGTTTTTTGATCTGCTATAGTAGCAGCACCACAGTATCCCATACCTGCACGTAACCCTCCAATAAATTGGTGCATTGTTTCGTACAACTCTCCTTTATAAGGAACACGTCCTTCAATTCCTTCAGGTACTAATTTCTTACTATTATCCTCATCTCCTTGGAAATATCTGTCTTTTGAACCTTTTTTCATAGCTTCAACAGATCCCATTCCACGGTAAGACTTAAATCTTCTTCCGTTAAACAAAATAACTTCTCCTGGAGCTTCTTTAGTTCCTGCTAACAAAGATCCTAACATTACAGAATCTGCACCTGCAGCAATCGCTTTAGGAATATCTCCTGTATAACGAACTCCTCCATCAGCAATAACAGGTACTCCTGTTCCTTCTAAAGCTTCGGCAACTTGCATAACAGCAGACAATTGTGGATACCCCACTCCTGCAACAACACGTGTAGTACAAATAGAACCAGGTCCTATTCCTACTTTTACACCATCTGCTCCTGCTGCAACTAAATCTAAAGCCGCTTTTGCTGTAACAATATTTCCAGCAACTACATCTAAATTAGGATAAGCTGCTTTTACTTCTTTTAATTTATTTAAAATATTAATAGAATGTCCGTGAGCTGAATCTAATACAACTGCATCTACTCCTTCTTTTGCCAAAGCAGCAACACGTTCCAAACAATCATCAGTAACTCCAATAGCTGCAGCAACTCTTAATCTTCCGTATTCGTCTTTATTTGCTTCTGGGTTTTCTCTTACTTTAACAATATCTCTAAAAGTAATTAAGCCTACCAATTTAAAGTTGTCATCAACAATAGGTAATTTTTCTACTTTATTATCTTGTAAAATAACTTCGGCTTCTTTTAAAGAAGTTCCGGCAGAAACAGTAACCAATCCTTTAGAAGTCATTACTTCTGAAATCTTTCTTTGACTGTTTTTCTCAAAACGCAAATCTCTATTGGTAACAATTCCTTTTAAAACACCATCAGCATCTACAACAGGAATTCCACCAATTTTATGCTCATTCATTAAGGAATTTGCAGCCATGACAGTTTCTCCAGCAGTAATGGTTACAGGCTCCAAAATCATACCTGCCTCAGAACGCTTCACTTTTTTAACTTGTTTAGCTTGTTCTTTGATAGACATGTTTTTGTGAATCACTCCTATTCCACCTTCACGTGCAATAGCAATAGCCATTCTTCCTTCTGTTACAGTATCCATAGCAGCAGAAACAATCGGAGTATTCAAAGGAATATTCTTCGTAAATTTTGACTTTATTGAAACGGTGTTAGGTAAAACTTCTGAATAAGCTGGGACCAATAATACATCATCGTAAGTAAGTCCTTCAGAAATAACTTTGTTTGTAGACATTTGCAATTAGTTATGATTTAATTGCATGCAAATATACAACATTTAAAACGATTCAAACTAAAGGAATTTAAAGAATTTTCAATCCTTAAACCTTTGTATATCAACTCGTTTTTTAGTAACTTTAATAGACACTCTAATACAAATACAATTATGAAAAATATTATTATACCTGTAGATTTTTCAAAATATGCTGAATATGCACTAAAAGCAGCTGCTAAATTTGCAAAAAAACAAAATTCCACCCTAATTTTAGTGCACATGTTAGAGATGCCAACGGGCTATTCTGATCATGATAGTGATTATGGAAAAACCATTGTTTTTTTAATTAAATATGCTGAAAAGAAAATGCAAAAGTTTATTGAAAAAGACTATTTGCAGGATGTAAAAATTCAAGTAATTATCAAGCATTTTGCCTTGTTCCCAGAAATTGGTGACTTGGCAGAAGAACACAATGCTTCTTTAATTATTATGGGATCTCATGGAATTAGCGAACACAACGATACTTTTTTAGGTTCTAATACCGAAAAAGTGGTGAGAAATTCCCCTATTCCAGTTTTAGTGATCAAAGAAGAGCTGCCTAGTATTGATTTTAAAAACTCGGTATTTGTGAGTGATTTTAAAATGGAATCTGTGAAAGCGTATCAAAAAGCAAAAAACTTCTTTAAATCTATAAATGTAAAACCTACCCTATTATTTATTAACAAACCTGATGGTGGCTTTGTATCTACCAGTGAAATGAATGCTAGATTTGAAAACTTTTTAATGAAAGCAGATGGGAACTTAGACAATTTAGATGCTTTTGCAAACTACGACGATTATACCGTTGCTAGTGGAGTAAGATATTTTGCCGATGAAAATGATATTTCTTTAATTTCTGTAGCTACTCACGGAAAGTCTAGTTTATCAAAATTCTTTAACAAAAGTATCTCTTTAGACATTGCAAATAAATCTACAAGACCTGTATTAACAGTCTTAATCTAAAATATTTATCTTTTTTACAAAAAGCCCTGTTTTTGCTACGGAAACAGGGCTTTTTTTGTCTTTAATATGGTTGTGTATTAACTAGAATCTTAGTATAATTGCCTCTTGTTTTAACAATTATCAAACTTTTACAAAAGGGAATGAAAAAGATTATAGTACCGATTGATTTTACGGAGTATTCTGAACATGCTTTACAAACTGCAGTTTCTTTAGCAAAGAAAAATAACTTGCAGATTACTTTAATTACAATGATTAAAAATCCTTCTTCTTTTTCAGAAGAAACCATCTCTTTTTCTAAAGATAACTTTCTTTCTATACAACAAGCAGAAGCTAAAATGGAAGTTTTTGTAAAACAAGAACTTTTAAAAGATATAAAAGTAGATTACTTAATTAAGCATTACCGAATTTTTAGTGAATTGGGTGATTTTGCAAACACCGTAAATGGTGATCTAATTATCATGGGAACTCATGGTACTAGCAATGTGGAAGATTACTTTTTAGGTGCTGATACCGAAAAAGCAGTAAGAACTACAGATATTCCTGTAATTGTTGTGAAAGAAGCTGAAATAGATTTAGACACAAAAAATACCTTATTTGTAAGTAATTACAGACCTAATGCCATTGCTGCCTACCAAAAAGCAATGCAAATTTTTAAGGGATTAAACATAACTCCTACGCTTTTGTTTGTAAATAAATTTGGAGATAAATACTTATCTGCAATAGAAGTTAAAGAAAGAATTAAAATCTTTTTATTGGCTGCGGATGGAAATTTAGACAACTTAGAAAACTTTAAAAGCATAGATAGTAAATCTGTAGGTAGAGGAACGCATACTTTTGCAGAAGACAACAATATTGGTTTTATTGCCATGTCTACACAAGGAAAAACAAGTGTAGGTAAATTCTTGAAAAAGAGTGAGAAATTCGATATTTCTGACAAAAACAACTACCCTATCATGAGTGTAAAAATGGCCTAACAAATTTATTTTGTACGTTCCATTTTTGAAACTAGCATAGCTACTGTAGCATCTCCTGTTACATTAATAGTAGTTCTTAGCATATCCAAAGGTCTGTCTACAGCAAAGATTAATGACAATCCTATAGGCAATAATTCCTTTGGAAAGCCAATGGTATCTAATACAATTAACAACATTACCATACCTGCTCCAGGAACTGCAGCAGAACCTATAGAAGCCAATAAAGCGGTTAATATAATTGTAATCTGATTGCTAAACGTTAGTCCTTCGGGCCATAAAACTTGCATAATAAATACTGCTGCTACAGCTTGATACAAGCTAGTTCCATCCATATTCATAGTAGCCCCCACTGGCAACACAAAACTAGACACCTCTTTTTCTACACCTAAATGTTCTTCTACTCTTTCCATAGTAACAGGCAAAGTAGCAGCACTAGAACTGGTAGAAAAGGCTAATAGTTGAGCTGGTGAAATATTCTTTAAAAACCATATAGGTGATTTTTTTACAAAAATTGAAATACACAAACAGTAAAAAACAATCATCAACAAAAGCCCCAAAACAACAACTCCTGCATATTTTAACAAAGCAAGTAACACAGTAACATCATCTGAAGTAACTACTACGGTAGCTAATAAAGACAAAACTGCATAAGGAGCAAAAAGCATAATAATGTCAATCATTTTAAGAATAACATCATTTAAAGAGTCAAAAAAATCTTTTAGAGGTTTGGCTTTTTTTTCTTCAATCAACAACAAACAGATCCCTAAGAATAAGGTAAAAAAGATCACTTTTAACATGCTCTTATTATCTCCCATAGCCTCTACAATATTGCTAGGAATCATATCCTCTATAAATTGTAAAGGTCCTTGTGATTGTTGAGTTTCAGCTTCTAGCAACTTACTTTTCACACTAGCATTATCTACATAATTACTCTTTAGTGTTTCTACAGTTTCTAAAGAAATTCCATCACCGGGTTTAAAAAAGTTAGCCAAAGAAAGTCCTATAGAAATGGCTATAACTGTAGAAAAAATATAAAGGACAATGGTTTTAAGTCCCATAGACTGAAACTTAGAAATATCTTTTAAATCGGATATTCCTTTAATTAACGATCCCATTATTAAGGGAATGGCAATTAATTTTAAAAGTTTTACAAAAATGTTTCCAAAAGGTTGCACCCAATCAAGAATAAATTGTTTACCACCAGTGATTTGAGAACAAATCAATCCTAGAACAACTCCTAGTACCAATCCTATCATAATTTTCCAATGCAAAGCAACTTTTTTCATGTAAGACTATTGTTTAATTAGCATCCGCAACCATCATCTCCACAGTTTTTTTTGTTAGAAGAAGGACGAATAAATTTACGATACAAATACCATATAGCACCTGCAACTACAATAATAGTTAATATGTTTTGAATCCACACCATTAGCTAAGTGTTTGATAAGCAATGAAAGCAGTAACATAAGCCAATCCAGACATCACAAACATCTGAATCAAAGGCCATTTCCACCCATTAGTTTCTCTTTTTACCACTGCAATTGTACTCATGCACTGCATGGCAAAAGCATAAAATAATAAAATAGAAACCCCTGTTGCAAAAGAATAAACGGGTTGCTTGGTATCATTAAAGACCTCATTTCTCATACGTTCTTTAATGGTAGATTCTTGAGCATTTCCAACACTATAGATAGTCGCCAACGTTCCAATAAACACTTCTCTTGCAGCAAAAGAAGTAATCACAGCTACTCCAATTTTCCAATCGTACCCCAAAGGTTTAATAACAGGTTCTATAAGTTTCCCCATTATACCTATATATGAATGTTCCAATTTATAAGAAGCAACCTCTGCTTGCAAAACTTCATCATGATAACTAGGGTGATTTTGTTGAACTACTTCAGTGGCTTGTTGTATATGATCTCCAGGTCCATAAGAAGCCAATACCCATAACAAAATAGAAATAGCTAAAATAATTTTACCGGCATCAAAAACAAACGCTTTGGTTTTTTCAATTACATTGTAAGCTACGTTTTTAAACAATGGCATTTTGTAATTAGGCATTTCTACCACAAAATAAGACTTAGAGGTAATATGCAAAACCTGATCCAAAATAGCTGCAGCCAAAATAGCCGTAAAAAAACCTAGTAAATATAAGCCCATTAAAACCAAACCTTGTACGTTAAAACTTAACAAAGTAGCTTCTTCAGGAATTATCAAACTAATAATAATAGCATATACTGGCAAACGTGCAGAACAAGTGGTAAACGGTGTTACCAATATGGTAATCAAACGTTCTTTCCAATTTTCTATATTTCTTGCAGCCATAATTGCGGGAATGGCACAGGCTGTTCCAGAAATTAAAGGAACAATACTTTTTCCGCTCAAACCAAACCTACGCATAATGCGATCCATTAAGAAAACCACACGACTCATATAACCACTTTCTTCTAAAAAAGAAGTAAACAGAAATAAAAAGGCGATTTGTGGAATAAAAATAACCACCCCCCCAACTCCTGGTATAATTCCTTCGGCCAATAAATTGGTAAAAATTCCTTCGGGCAAATGAGTTCTTGTCAATTCTGATAAATTGGCAAACGCTGCATCAATCAAATCCATAGGAATGGCAGACCAACTAAATAAAGCCTGAAAGACAGTGAATAAAATAGTGAAAAAGATAAGGTATCCGTAAACTCTGTGAATCAAAACTCGATCTAAAAGAGTACGAATGTCTTTAGCGTTTTGTGGATCTTGACTATATGTTTTTTCTAAAACATTTTTTAAAAACTGGTATCTTCTTACCGTTTCTAAATGATGCTTCTTTTTTTCGTCTTTAGCAAACTTAGACAACACCGTATCTTGTTCTACAAAACAAGGGGCTGTGTCAAGACCTTCATAAGAAGCAATTAGTTTTTTAAGATGAGACAATCCTTTGTTCTGTTTAGAACTTACCAAAGCTACTTTGGTTTTTAACAGCGTTTCTAAAGTAGGAATATCAATGTCTATTCCTTTTAAGGTCATTTGATCAGCCATGTTGATAGCCAAAATGGTAGGCAAACCTAAATCTTTAATTTGTGTAAAAATAAAAAGATTACGTTTTAAATTTTCAATATCGACCACCACAACCACAACATCTGGATAGTTCTCGTTGCTAGTGTCAGAAAGGACTTGTACGGCAACATCTTCATCCATAGAACTAGCATTTAAGCTATAAGTCCCTGGTAAATCTATAATTTCTGCCTGAATATCTTTGTCAATCTTAGAAATCCCTGTTTTTTTATCCACAGTAATTCCTGGGTAATTTCCTACTTTTTGATTTAATCCTGTTAATCTATTAAATAGTGAAGTTTTACCAGTATTAGGGTTTCCTATTAAAGCTACTTTAATATCGCTCATAATTTTTCTACTAAAATTTTTGAAGCCACTTCTAAACGAATAGCCAAATAAGTACCGCTAATATTTAAATAGATAGGATCTTGCATAGGGGCTCTTTGTAACACTTCTACATAATTTCCTTCTATGCAACCCATTTCCATCAATTTTAAAGGAACGTCTAGTTCAAAAAAAGATTTAATAATGGCTCTTTCCCCTCTTTGTAAATCTGCAATTGTGTTTGCTTTTGTCATTCAATTCTATATTTGTCAGGATAAAAACTCCCTAGTCAATCGTCTTGTCAAACAATTAACTTACTCCTTTAAACACTAAGTTTCCTAAGCCTATACAAACTACTTAAGGGAACGTTTTCTCTTTAAAAGGAATGCCAAAGATATAAACTATTTAGATTTATTTAAAATAAAAAGCCCCCTATTTTTAAGTGCTTTACAAGTTATTTCTTATAAAATAAGCCTTCTAAATCAATAGAAGGCTTATCGCCAAAACAAAAACAAACTAAATAATCCTATACATGACCATATTTGTATAAAGACATTACAAATATATCTATTTTAATTTATTCTAAATAAAAATAAATATATAGTTTTGTAAAAAAACATCAAATGAGAACATTAGAAAATATATATCAAAACAACTTAGGTACTTCTTACAGAATAAACAACACAGAAGATAATGCTTTCTTAGCGCTAGAAATTAACAAAGTTTCTTTTCTAATTAACGATAGAGAATTAAGCGAATTTGTAAAATCTACAGAGTCTATACTCAATTACCACAGCCAATGTACCTGTCCTCCTGACCTGAAAAATAAAATGGTTATCTATCAAGCAGAACAAACCGAAATAAGAATGTTGTTAAGTTACAATCAATTACTACAATTAAAAGATTTGTTAAAAGGGACTGATTTTAAACTCTCTATGGATACGTTATTAAATAAATATAAAATAAACTAACTATTATTTTAATACAATCTAAATAAACATATATTTGCATTCAAATACTATATTTAATAAATCTAAATAATAATGAATTTTAACTATTTAAAATTAATCACCAAATCTAGCTTAGTATTAGCTCTAGCTTTTACAAGTTGTAACAATGATGATGATAACGTAACAGACAATACTTTAGAAGTAAGTAAAACCGCTTTTATTAGTACTTATGCTAATATTGCAGCAACCAACTACAACGATGCTTATACATCGGCTGTAGAAATGCAAACAGCTATTAATGCTTTTTTAGCAACTCCATCTGAAACTACTTTAGAAACTGCAAAAGAGGCTTGGTTATATGCTCGTGATTTTTATGGACAAACTGAAGCTTTTAGAGAAGCAAATGGACCTATTGACAACGATGATTTATTAGCTACTGAAGGACAAATGAATGCTTGGCCTTTAGATGAAGGTTATATAGACTACGTTTTTGATAGCAATACCCATGACAATGTAAATAACGGTTTAATTGCAGATGATACATTTGAAATTACAGAAGCTAATATTATAGCCAAAAACGAAGAAGGTGGTGATGCAAACATTTCTACAGGATGGCATGCTATTGAATTTTTATTATGGGGACAAGATTTAAACTATAATTCAGAAACTCATGCAACAGATTATTCTGTTTCTGGAAACAGACCTTATACAGATTATACTTCAGCAGCTGATTTTGCAGAAAGAAGAAAAGATTACCTAAAAGTGGTAACAGATTTATTGGTAAAAGATTTAAAAGACTTAAGCGATACATGGGCTACAGGAGGTTCTTACAGAACTACGTTTAATGCTTTAGATACAGATGTTGCTTTAAAAAATATTTTAAACGGTATAGGCTTCATCTCTAATGGAGAGGTAGCCTTAGAAAGAATTGATCCTGCTATTGATGAGGGACAAGAAAACGAACATTCTTGTTTTTCAGACAACACCAATCAAGACATGTGGGCAAATGCTACAGGATTAAACAATGTAATTAACGGTTCTTACAAAGCTAAAAACAACACCCTAGTTTCTGGAACTTCATTAATTGATGTAGTAGCTGAATATGATGCTGAAATTGCAACAAATTTAAATACAAAAGCAACAAATGTCATCACAAAATTAAATGCTTTGTTAGCCTTAAATAAAAACTTTGATGAGATTATTAGCGAAGAAACTTTAGGTTCTAATGGACCTGCAGGCCAATTATCTTCTGCCTTAAAAGCACAAGGAACAGCGGTTGCAGATGCAGCTAGCGAATTAGGAGTAAGCATTTCTATCAACTAGAAATAAGATCCTAAATACCAGTAAATAAATAATAGAAACTGAAGCCAATAATGGCTTCAGTTTTTTGGCTTTAAAATAATTAGCATGAATACCTTTTATAAACTATCAATTGCTTTGCTTTTTGTTGGTTGTACAGCAGACACAGACAACATAGATAGTGAAAATGAATACATAACAAAATACTACGTAGAGGGAGAAGAAAATTTAGTTTCCGAACTATCTGTAGAAGCTTTTACGGCAGACAAAGCTTTTGGTAGAGCCATTCCTAATTTATCAGAGTTAGAACTTTCTCTTTTTGGTGTTGGAAATGCTATGTTTGATCAGAACTGGGTTTCTGCTCCAGCTACTACTACTTCTAGAGACGGATTAGGACCTTTATTTAATGCTAGAGCTTGTAGTGCTTGCCATTTAGCTGATGGTAGAGGAAAACCTTTGTTAGAAACAGGTGCTGCCTCATCTGGTTTCTTAATAAGATTAAGTGCTGGAAACAGTCTTACAGAGGGTCCCATTCCTTTTCCTAATTATGGAGGACAGTTTCAAGATGATGCCAACTTTAACGTAAAACCAGAAGGAGATATCAATGTTAGTTTTGAATTCATCAACGGAACCTATCCTGATGGTACTGCTTATCAATTAAGAAAACCTACCTACACCCTACTTCCAAATTATGGAAGCTTGTCAGGGGTAGAACAATCCTCTAGAGTAGGGCCACAAGTTATTGGTTTAGGTTTTATTGATGCCTTAAGCGAGGAGAGTTTATTAGCCAATGCAGATGAGAATGATGCAGATGGTGATGGAATTTCTGGAAAAGCCAATTACGTTTGGAATGTAAAAGCAAACCAATTAACCATTGGTAAATTTGGATGGAAAGCCAACCAACCTAGTTTAGAACAACAAGTAGCCGGTGCTTTTAATGGAGATATGGGTTTAACCTCTTCTATTTTTCCTGAAGAAACCTGTCCTCAAGGGATGGATTGTACCGATATGCCAAATGGAAATAACGAAGGTGAAACCGTAGAAATACCCGACATGCAATTTAGTAGAATGATGACCTATCAGGCAGCAATCTCTGTACCTATCAGAAGAAATTTTAAAAATGAAGAGGTCTTAAAAGGGAAACAATTGTTTACAGAACTGTCTTGTGTCAAATGTCATATAGATAATTTCACCACTGGAAACTATCCTTTTTTACCTCAATTAGAGGGCATTCACATCAAACCTTATTCTGATTTTTTACTACACGATATGGGAGAGGCTTTGGCAGACAACAGAGCTGATTATTTAGCAACAGGAAAAGAATGGAGAACACAGCCTTTATGGGGCTTAGGTTTGATTGAATTGGTAAATGACCATACCTATTTATTACACGATGGTAGGGCTAGAAATATAGAGGAAGCTATTTTATGGCACGGTGGAGAAGCAGAAACTTCTAAACAAGATTTTATGAATTTAGACAACAGCAGCAGACAACAATTAATCGCATTTTTAAACTCTTTATAAGATGAAAAAAAGATTCCTAAGCATTTTAGCTACACTAACCGTACTAGTAGCTTGTAAAAAAGAGGAAAATCAACCTTTAGACACCTTTTACCAAAGTTATTACGAGGTTAACATACAGCCGGCATTAACCAATTTTAAAACGGAAATAGAAAAACAAATTCTTTACACAGAACAATTTCAACAAAATAAAACCTTAGCCAATTTAGAAATCTTGCAAGAGCAATGGAAAGTAACAGCTACTACCTATGCCAAAACAAGAGTCTATAATTTTGGACGAGTAAAGGACTTATTTTACGATGTAAACATTTACAATTTTCCAGTAAACACAACCGTAATAGAAAATGTCATCCAAAAAAAGGATCCTACAGACATTCAAAACATAGCAACCAAAAGTACCACTGTCAAAGGATTAGGTACCCTAGAATATTTATTGTTTAACAACCAAGATCGTCAGCAAGCATTCAACTTATTTCAGGAAGAGGCTTTTAGAACCGACTATTTAATAGGAGTTACCCAAGAAGTACAAAAACAAATTCAAGATCTACTTAATTTTTGGGAAAACGGTTACAAAACAGAATTTGCAAATTCTAACGGAAAAGCTTGTACAGACAATGCTCGTTGTTTGGCTTTTAATCAAATCATCAACATATTAGATGTCAACAAAGTCACCAAAATAGGAAAGCCAGCAGGTTTAGAAAAATCAGACAACTTGGCTCCTACACTATTAGAGGCTTATAGAAGTGAAACTTCTCTGGAATTGATCAAAGCTAGTTTAGAAGAGATTGAATATGTATATAGCAAAAGTGAAGTGAATTTTGCCAGTATTATTGATGGGATTGATACTTCTAAAGAGCTATCCAAACAAATAGCACTGCATTTTACAGAAGTAGATGCCAACATAACTGCAATTCCTAATAGTTTATACACTGCTATTACAGAAAATCCTACACAAGTAGCCACCTTATACAATTCTTTTACCTTGTTAAACAATCATTTTTCGGTAGATGGGGCTAGTTTATTATCAGTAACGGTTCTACCTACAGATAATGATGGGGATTAAAACAATAAAACCCATTTATAAATCATAGTTGGTATGCTTATCTAACGAAAAGAGCGACTCTCCTTAGGGAGAGCCGCTCTTTTTTCAAGACAAAACTTCTTTGTTTACTAGTTCAATTTCTCATATTCCAATTGAGAAAACCCTCTTTCTCCTCCACTGCTTAACAAGGCTGTAAAACGCAACTTATACAAGTTACCTTCTCCGTCTTTAATTATATAGTATCGGTCATCTTTAGCAATTCCATCTCCGCTATTTCTCCAATCACTCGCAATAACAGCTTGATTGTTATAGATTAAGGCTGACTCATTTACATCACTAATAGAAAAATTAGTATAACTAGGTACATCATAATCAGTTCTAACAGCATCAGTTATTTGATAAGTAAGTACCTCATACAAACCTACATTTCCTAAAGAATTGTGCAATCCATAATCAGAATAAGTCAATCCATAACCTCCTGAACTGTAAGAATAAATTCCTGTAAAATTAAGATCCCATTTAGAAGCTTCTGGCTCTACAGCTACAACGGTTCCACTTGTGAAACTAACCGCTGTTTTTACCTGATCGCTATTTTTTGCTACGGTAATTTCTTGATAAGCGCTAGTTTCATTCAAAGCAGCATAACGAATGGTATATGAATTTCCATCTGACAAAATTCTTACTTTTAAAAATCCTCTATGAGCTCCTGTAGTATTAATGGATCCTGCTTCGGCAGCATCGGTTGGAATTTCATTTCCTAAAGAAACAAGATAAACGTTGTTTTCACTTGCTGTGGTAGATACTTCTGCAAAAGCAGTTTCATCTAAATTTCCTTCTTTACTATCTGTAAATACAATTCCTTCTGCTAAATTGCTAAACTGAGAATAACCTACAGGTAAATTTACCAACAACTCTGCAACAGTACTTACTTGAGAGGGTTGTCCCCAAGAGTTTAAAGTTAATGGGGAGCTTAAGGCTGTGCTTTCTGTAACCGCTAACAAATCTGTTTTTCCTTCTAATTGAGCAGCTGCTACTAATAAGGAAGAGTTTAAAAATACACGATTTTCAGTTCCATTATACACTGCCAATTCCCAAGTATCTCTTTGTACAGCTGTTTGTTTACTAGTACTTAAGTCTATATATACTTGATTAGGAAAATTAGATCCTCCTGTTAACAAATCAATAACAGCTCCGCTAGAAGCCACAGGTGTAAAACTAAGGTTTAGGTTTTTGTTAGCTCCCACATTCCAACCAACTCCTTCAAAAGATTGTATAGAAAAATCAATAGATCTAGAAGTTCCCTCTATAGGATCTGTTAATTTGGTAAAAGTAATAGTAGCTTTACCATCTCCTGCATTTACAGGTAATGTAAGGCTACCATTTTCTCCAGAGGGATGTGTTGTAAAATCAGTCCCATAAACAGCGTTGTCAGTCGTATAAGCAATCTCAATACTTCCAGATTCTGTAGCTGTTCTAGAAAAATTGATATCTAAGTTTATTTCAGAATCTCCTTCCAAAATTCCGGTACTAGCATTTTTAAAAGAGGCCGAAAAGTCAATTAAATTGTCGCTATCGTCTTTACTACACGAACTAAATAGTAATAAGGTGCATAGTAGTTTTGTAAATAATAAGGTTCTCATATTGATTGATGTTTAATTAAAGTTTAAAGTGAATAATAATTTTAAAAAATAAGATCTTCCGTTACCAAACAGCCTTGCATTGGATGCAGTTTGATGTGCTTCGGCAGAAACATCCGAAGCATTAACAGTAACAATATTTAAGATGTTTCTAGCTCCAAAAGTGAGCTGTAAGTGTTGGGTAATTTCTTGTCTAATAGAGGCATCTAACCAAGTAAAACTATCGGTTTGTCCAATGCTTACTTCATTTCCTCCTGTTGTGTTTCCTAATAAGACTTGCCTTTTTCCTGTGTATTTTAACTGACCCGACAAAGTGGTTTTTAATGTGGGAAAGCGATAATTGATATGTGATTGCAAATTAAAACTCCATAAAAAATCGGAATTACGAACAGCTAAGGAATTAATACTGGTAGAAGTTCCTAAATAAGTTCCTCCTAGTCCCAAGGATAAATGTTTGTATTGAAATGTGTTTTCTAAAGAGATTCCCGCAATTTTAGAGTTATCTATATTGGCAAACGTAAACAGATTACTTCCATCCTCGTCTACTTGGGTCACATCTGCAATTTTGTTTTCTATATCAAAATAATATCCCTTTAAGGTGGTTTTTAATTGACTTTGAGTAGAAAACTGACTTTGCTTGTTGATATTCAAAAGAAGAGAAATTCCATCTTCAGGCTGTAAGTTTTGGTTTCCTTGTACATTGTGATTCGCATCTACAAAATAGTAAAACAACTCACTAAAATTTGGAGCTCTAAACGCAGAACCAAATACGGCTTTAAGACTTAATTGATCGGTAAATTGATAGGTAGAAGACATAGACCAAATCAGCTTCTTTCCAAACTGAGAATTATGGGTAACTCTGGCTCCAGGATAAAAAGATAGTTTAGAACTAACGTGAAAATCTGCAACTCCAAAAAAGTCATAATTGTTCAGTTGATTTTCAACCACATCATCAGAATAGGCTCCTGTAGCAATGGCATCAAATCCTTTTTGCCAAGAAAACTCATAACCCAATTGCAGATTAAATACCTTAGAATTCGGAATTAAATGATTTACAAACCCCTTAGAAAACCACACTTCGCTAGACTGACTTAAAGCATTTGTATTATAACCTTCTATTCCTTGTAACAGAATATTGTAGATATAATCTTGGTAATAGCGTTTCTGACTTTGTTGCGAAAAAAACAAATTATAATCTGTTTCCCCCTTTAAAGGTCCCGATACCGTAATATTATTTACCCAGCGCTGAGTATCAAAAATTTCATCAGTTGCTGTGGCTTTTACACTTCCATCATCTTGTTTTCTTCCAGTAACAAACTTGTCGTACACAGAAACAGATTCATCAAAATATTGAAGCTTGTAAAAAATACTGTGTTTCCCCAAAACAATATTCGTATTGGCATAATAAGTCATTTGTTGTTTTGGATTCCATTCGGTTCCTCTTAACGTATCGTTTTTTACAGCTCCATCTTGTATGTGTACGTAGTCTTTTCCTTGATATCCATTGTAAAACCCTTGATAATCATTTCTAGAAACTCCCAAGGTTAGACTCACATTCTTAGTAAAATTATGTGCTAATTTTAAGTTTTGTAAATGCCTACCTCTATCCCAAAAGGCATATTCCTTTCCTATGCTTTCTTCTTGTAGAGAGGCTTGAATTTGCCATGTGCTTCTCTGTTTTCGTTTGGTAACAATATTAATAACTCCGGCAACAGCATTGTCTCCATACAAAACTCCCATAGATCCTTCTACCACCTCTATCCGTAATACATCTTCTACGTTTAACTGACTAATATCTATGTTGTTTCCCATCCCATTGTCATTGGCTACGGGAATCCCATCCAACAAAACTTTTACATACTGACCATCCAACCCAAACATGCTTATAGTTGATTTTCCTGTAGATGCATCTGGTGTAATGGTAATATTTAAGTTTTGAGTCAATAAATCGGCTAAGTTATTAGCAGCTACTTTCTCTAGATCTTCTTTGGTAAGTTCTTGTACCGTAAACAACTTTTTACTTAAAGACATAACCTGATCTTTATGTGTAAGTACTACGGCTTTTAATGCTTCTACGGCTGTTGTTTCTTTATCATGCGCTGTTGTTTGCGACCACAAACAAGTAGATATAAAATAAAAAAGCAAGGTTTTATGAATTCTATTTAAAATCATTCCAAATAAATTTTCAGCAAATATAGAAACTATTTTAAATCAATCTAAATTAATTTAGTAAATTTGTCGGCAGATAAATTCTTAAAAATTATAATAAATGAACAAGTTTTTGATAACCAGCCTAATGCTGTGTTTCTCCCTAGCAGGAAATGTACAAGCTCAAAAAAAGAAAGACAGAGAAGCCATAAAAGAAATGTGTGGTTGCTTTGAAGTGAGTTTTAATTTTGCCGAAACTTTTAATTACAGTAAAGATTCTTTGTACCAACCTTCTAAAACCAAACAAAATGAAACAGCTCTAGAATGGGCTCAATTGGTAAAAGATGATAAAAACCATATTTCTATACAACACTTACTGCAAGTAGGAGATCCAAACAAACCTTTTATTGTTAAGCACTGGAGACAGGATTGGTTATACCAAAACAGAGATTTTTATGTGTTTAATGGAGATAGAGAGTGGAATTTTAAAGAGAAATCTAAAAAAGAAGTAAACAACCAATGGACTCAAAAAGTATATCAGGTTGATGACAGTCCTAGATACGAAGGATCAGGTTCTTGGGTACATGTAGATGGAAAAACCTATTGGGAAAGTACCACTACAGCCCCTTTACCTAGAAGAGAATACACCAAGCGTAGTGATTACAACATAACATTAAGAGGAAATCGTCAAGAAATCACAAAAACAGGTTGGGTTCACGATCAAGACAATGCAAAAGTAATTCGCGAAAAAGGAAAAGAAGATATCATCATTGCCCATGAAAAAGGGTATAATGTCTACACAAAAGTAGCCGATGAAAAATGCCAAGCAGCCCAGGATTGGTGGACAAAAAACAAAGACAAATGGGCTGTTGTACGTGCAAAATGGGATCAAGTATACAGTAGAAATAAAGATGTACACCTAGAAGCTAAAGTAAATAACAAATTACTGTACAAATACTTATTTTCTGACGAGTACCAATCTCAAGAAAAAATCAGTAAAATTATAGAAGATTTTGTAAAATAAATTCATGAGAACAAGAACGAAACAGTTCCTATACTTCCCTATAGCCTTGTGTTTGTTTGCTTTTATAGGAACTTCCAATCCAAACAAATACAAGTGCTTAATTCAAATGCAAAACTACACAGGAGAGGGTGCTTATGTAATTGTCTCTTTAATCAATAAGCAAGGGGATTACGAAAAAACCTTGTATGTAAACGGTGCAGATGATGAATGGTATTTTGACATTTCGGAATGGTGGAATTTCTACGGAAAAAGAAGAACTTCTTTGGATGCCATTACAGGGGCAACACTAAGTAGTGGCAAACGAGGAATGAGTATGTTAGAAATAGAGCCCAACAAAATAAACAAAGGCTACAAAATTCGGTTTGAAACCGCAGTAGAAGACCAAGAATATTATAAAAAAGATGTAGAAATAGTCTTAACCGATAGTATTTTCAATCAGAAAATAAACGGTCAGGGATTTATTAAATACATTAGATTAATAGCACAATAATAAAAAACGGTTTGATGAAACATCAAACCGTTTTTTAGGTATTACCATATAAATAAGTAAAGTACTGGCCTACTTCTATAATCCAAACAAACAGGAGCATCTATAAACATCCTATAAGCAACACAAAAAAAGGTACTGTTTTAAAATCCAAGTAAAAACTGAAAAAAAACATTTATTTTTGACCATCTAAGGAAGAGTAACCTCTGGTTCTTTATCC
>NZ_JAATJG010000013.1 GCF_011927765.1 Wenyingzhuangia aestuarii | reverse complement strand
AAAGTCATACATTCTTTTTTAAACTCAATACTAAACTTTACCTTTCTATACATAAAATGCCCCCAAATTGTGTCTAACTTTTTGGGGGCACTGTAATTTAAGTGGCTTTTTTATCTTTATGATGAGATTTAGTCTTTTAAAACTTCTCCTTTAATTCTAACTACTTTAGGTTGTTCTGTAGCATTAGAAACAATGGTTACTGTTTTGGTAAATCTACCTATACGGTCTGTTGCATATTTCACTTTAATTTCTCCAGTTTTACCAGGCATAATAGGCTCTTCTGGTTTTGTTGGTACGGTACATCCACAGCTTCCTTTTACGCTTGTAATTACTAATGGAGCGCTACCTTCGTTTTTAAACTTAAAATAACGAACACCGTAAGCATTGTGTTTTATTTTTCCGTAATCAATAACTTCCGTTTCAAATTTTAGTACAGGCTTTAATGTATTGTCTTTTGCTGCGTTTGCGTGTTGTGCAAAAGTTAAAACAGGAACTAAAGCCATGCAAATGATAAGTGCTAATTTTCTCATGTTGATTAAATTTTTGATAAAAATAAATTTTTCTATTCAACATTCAATAACTATACCGTAATTTTTTTTAGTCCTTAGGATATTTGTATTTTTGGCCACCTGATTATATAATAAAATCAACACATGAGTATTCCTAATACATATAATGCTACAGCTGTAGAAGAGAAATGGTACGATTACTGGACGAAAAACAATTATTTTCATTCCGTACCAAACGAAAAAGAGCCTTACACTATTGTAATTCCCCCGCCAAACGTAACGGGAGTTTTACACATGGGACACATGTTAAACAATACAATTCAAGATGTATTAATAAGACGTGCACGTTTAAGAGGTTACAATGCTTGTTGGGTACCTGGTACCGATCATGCTTCTATTGCTACCGAAGCTAAAGTAGTTGCCAAGTTAAAAGCCGAAGGAATCAATAAAGAGGATTTAACTCGTGATGAATTCTTAAAGCACGCTTGGGAGTGGACAGATAAGCATGGTGGAATTATTTTAGATCAATTAAAAAAACTAGGTGCTTCTTGCGATTGGGAACGTACAAAGTTTACCATGGATGCTGATTTAAGTGAAGCCGTAACTAAGGTTTTTGTAGACTTATATAAAAAAGGAGACATTTACAGAGGGTACCGCATGGTAAACTGGGATCCTGAAGCAAAAACAACCTTGTCTGATGAAGAAGTAATTTTTGAAGAAAAACAAGGAAACTTCTATCACATCAATTATAAAATTGAAGGTTCTGAAGAGGTGGTTACTATTGCAACTACTCGTCCAGAAACTTTATTAGGTGATACGGCTATTTGTATCAACCCTGATGATGAAAGATATGCACATTTAAAAGGTAAGAACGTAATTGTTCCTATTGCCAATAGAGTGATTCCTATTATAGAAGATGAATATGTAGATATTGAGTTTGGAACGGGTTGTTTAAAAATCACTCCTGCGCACGATCAAAATGATAAATTGATAGGAGAGAAACACAATTTAGAAGTAATAGACATTTTAAATGATGATGCTACTTTAAATGACAATGGGTTACATTACAAAGGAAAAGACAGATTTGTAGTTCGTAAAGAAATTACCAAAGAGCTTGAAGAAATTGGGGCTTTGGTAAAAGTAGAACAACACATGCACAAAGTAGGAACGTCTGAAAGAACCAAGGCTGTTATAGAGCCTAAAATTTCTGCTCAGTGGTTTTTACGCATGGAAGATATGGTAAAACCAGCTTTAGATGCGGTTTTAAAAGATGAAGAAATTAAATTGTATCCTAAGCGTTACAACAATACCTATCGTCATTGGTTAGAAAACATTCGCGATTGGAATATTTCTCGTCAATTATGGTGGGGACACCAAATTCCAGCTTTTTTCTACGGAGAAGGAGTAGAGGAGTTTGTGGTAGCAACGTCTATAGAAGAAGCTTTGCCATTGGCTATTGAAAAAACAGGAAACAGTGCTTTAACAGTTGCCGATTTAAAACAAGATGAAGATGCTTTAGATACTTGGTTCTCTTCTTGGTTATGGCCTATTTCGGTTTTTGATGGAATTAACAATCCAGAAAACGAAGAAATTAACTATTACTATCCAACAAACGATTTAGTTACAGGTCCAGATATTATTTTCTTCTGGGTCGCTAGAATGGTATTTGCAGGATATGAGTTTAAACAAGAAAAACCGTTTAGCAACGTATATTTTACAGGAATTGTAAGAGACAAGCAAAGACGTAAAATGTCTAAATCTTTAGGAAACTCTCCTGATCCTATTGAGTTAATGCAACAATATGGTGCCGATGGTGTTCGTGTAGGATTGTTATTATCTGCAGCTGCTGGAAACGACTTAATGTTTGATGAAGATTTATGTGCACAAGGACGTAACTTTACCAACAAAATTTGGAATGCATTTAAGTTGATTAAAGGTTGGGAAGTTTCTGAAACTGAAGCTCAACCAGAAGCTTCTAACATTGCCATCAATTGGTACAAAGCTAAATTCCAAAAAACATTGGCAGAAGTAGATGCTAATTTTGAGGTCTATAGATTGAGTGATTCTTTAATGAGTATTTATAAGTTAGTATGGGAAGATTTCTGTGCTTGGTTCTTAGAAATGATCAAACCTACCTATGGTACACCTATGGATGCTGTAACTTATAAAGAAGTAATTGCTATTTTAGAAGATAACTTAAAAATATTACATCCTTTTATGCCTCACTTAACAGAGGAAATTTGGCAGTTAATTACCGATAGAACAGCAGAAGAAGCTTTAGTAATTGCAGAATATCCAAAAGCAGTTGCTTATAACGATGAAATTATCAAAGGATTTGAAGTAGCTTCTGAGGTAATTTCAGGAATTAGAACCATTAGAAAAGATAAAAACATCTCTTTTAAAGAAACTATTGATTTAGCTGTTTTAAACAATAACAACACCGCTAAAGACTTTGATGCTGTGATTACCAAAATGTGTAACATTGCAGAATTGTCTTATGTAGATGCTTCTGTAGATGGAGCTTTAAGTTTCCGTGTACAGTCTAACGAATACTTTGTGCCTATGGCAGGGGCTATTGATGTAGAAGCAGAAGTTGCTAAGTTAACAGAGGAATTAAAGTATACAGAAGGTTTCTTAAAATCAGTTCAAAAGAAACTATCTAACGAGCGTTTTGTAAACAATGCACCAGAGCAAGTAATTGCAAGTGAACGCAAAAAAGAAGCAGATGCTTTGTCTAAAATAGAAACTATTAAAGCAAGTTTAAGTTCTTTAGTGTAGCTGTAACTTTCTTTTAATACCTTTTAAAAAGTCCCTATGAGTTTTCATAGGGACTTTTTTTGTTATTGTGTATTTTGTAAGGATATGTTGTTATATTTATGTTTTTTATAAAAATATACAGAATGAGTAAAGAATCTTATAAAGATAGAAGAAAACAATCAAAAGAGTTTAAAACAAGAAAGGAGTATTTAGAACATGAATTGTCTATTTTAAATTTTAGAAAATGGCGAATCAATTTACCTTTTAGAGATTATTCTATCGAAATAGAAGACATTGCTCCAGGATTAGCCGCAACAATTGGAAAAGTAGTAATGGTTACTGCTGTAGTAGCTGCATTTGCTGCTCAGTATGGTTTAACGCCTGAATTTGTTGCAGAAAATGTTAGATATGAATTGTTAATTGCAGGAGGTTTATTTGTGATTTTATTTTCAGCTATTTTAAATCCAAATGCAAATTTATCAGGAACTCATGGTCCCATGATTCCTTTAATTCCCATTATTGCAGCTGCAGGAGGTCATCCTTTAGCGTTAGGAATTTTAATTGGTGTGTTTGGAATTCTATTAAGTATTACCAAAGGTGGTTCTAAATTAATGAATCTTACAGGTATTGGAGTAAGAGGAGGTTTGCTAATCTATTTAGGGGCTATGGGATTAATTAGTCAGATAGATAAATTGGAAGCTTGGGGAGCTAAAAATGATCAGAGTACCATTTCTTTTGTAATTATAGGAATGATTATTTTAATTTATGCCTACTTAGCTAGAGTAGGGAAAAGATGGATGGCTATTCCTCTGTGTTCTCTTTTAGCAGGTTTGGTTGCTTATTTTATGGGAGCGAATTTTGAGTTTACCACAAAACCAGGATTGCCTCACATGAATCCTATGTGGTGGTGGGGAGAAACTACAGGATGGCAAATGGGATGGCCTAGTTTAGAAAACTATATTGCGGTAATTCCCTTCACTATTTTAGCTGTGGCTATGTGGTCTCCAGATTTTTTAGGACACAGAGTTTTTCAAGAAATGAATTATCCTAAAGGGTCAGAAAAAACATTAATGGATGTAGATGATACTATGTCGGTAGCTTCTGTAAGACAAGTTGTAGGATCCTTTTTAGGAGGAGGAAATATTGCTTCTTCTTGGGGAACCTATATGATTCCAGCTGCCATTGCCAAAAGACCCATTCCGGGAGGAGCTTTATTAACCGCTATTTTTTGTGTGTTGGCTTCCATTTTTGGATATCCTATGGATTTGGCCATGTGGCAACCTGTATTAAGAGTCGCTTTAATTGTAGGAGTGTTTTTGCCTTTGTTAGAGGCGGGAATGCAAATGGTTAAAAAAGAAAAAGATTCTGTAAGTGCCGGTACTTGTATTTTTGCCTGTGCTTTTGTAAACCCTGTTTTTGGATGGGCTTTAACCATGTTGTTAGATAATATGGGGTTAATAGGAGATAGAGAAAGAGCCAAGGGACTAACTTGGAAAGAAAAACTAGTAATACCTGGTGTAATGTTTATTGTTTGTGTGGTTTCTCTTGCTGTAGCAGGACAACTACCAGGAATTCCAGGGATTTTTTAGTAGTAATGTGTGTTTATTTAAAAAGCCCCATTTGCATTGCAAATGGGGCTTCTATGTAGGTTTTAATTAAATGGTAAAAACTTAATTCCAAGACAGTTGTTTACGTTCGTTCCAGTAATTGTCTGTATTTACATTTAAGTTGGTTAAGTCTTTTAGGTCATCACTACTCAATTCAAAGCTTAAAGCTTTTAAATTTTCTTGTAATTGATTTTGGGTAAAAGCACCGCTAAGTACTATATAAGGTTGTAAAGTATCTATAATAAATCGTAAGGCGATAGCATCTACACCTACATTGTGTTTTGTAGCTAAATCTGTTAAAAGGGGAGGAGTGTTTTTAAAAATTCTACCGTTTGCAATTCCCTCTTTAATTACTATTTTTTTACCTAGTTTGATTAAATCAGATAAGGTTTTAAAAGTACTTTGTTCTAAGACATTGTAGGTAACCTGAAAAACATCAAACAAATAATGATTGTTGATTTTAATGCTTGAAGCTTCTTGTAGAACTCTACTTTGATTAGGTCCGCTTGTTGTTAAGCCTATTTGTAAGCCAGTTTCGTTCTTAATTTCACTAAGTTTTTTTAAGACCTTATTATTTTCTAGAACTCCACTTTCTAGCGTAGCAGAATGTATTTGATATACTTTTAAGTCTGGAAGCATTTCTTTAGAAACTTCCCATTGTTCTACAAGTTTTTCTAGGCTGTGTTCTTTTACTTCGTGAGCACCTTTATAACCCAATTGCCAATTGGCAACGTAAGTGTATCCCCATTTCGTAGCTAAAATACTATCAGAATGTTGAGTAGTTTTTTGCCATTCTTTTAAAAAAGACTCTCCTTTTCCGTAAGACGGTGCGGTATCAAAATAACGAATACCTAATTGATAAGCAGCGTTTAACATTTCAAAAGCATTGTTTTTAAAACTACTTTCACTTTTGTCTATGTTTTTTTCGTCTCTAATATTTATATATTCTGGTCTCCCTAAAGCAGCCAGACCCAATCCTATTTTTGTCATATACCAAATGTATAAAATAGCGATAAAAAAAACTGCCATTTATAATAAATAAATGGCAGTTTAAATCATTAAATAATAAGAGATTATTTAATGCTTACTTGCTTTACAACTTGTTTGTTAATTATTTCTTTCCAAGTAGATCCAACAGGTCTAATAGATACAATAATTTGTTTTCCTTCTCCTTGTGGAATACCATCTTTACTCCAAACTTTCATTTTAACAACACCTGTACCTTTTTCTACTTTTTTAAGAGATCCCGCAATCCATTTGTTTGTTTTAGGGTCTTTAATTTCTAAATTAATTTCTCTGTCTTCTGTAGCAGAATATTGTACTTCAAACATTGCAGATTTTCCACTGTCAATGCTTGTAGGGGTGTTTACAAAAGAAACTTTGTCAATTAATTCTGAGGCAACATCTGTTTTTCCAATAGTAAAAGGTTTAATAACATCTATATTAATATTTTCTTTCCAAGTAGTTCCTGCCGGTCTAATAGAAACACCTATTTGATAATGACTTCCGTCTACAAACTGATCTTTTGTATTTAACTTCATGGTAATTTTACCAGAACCTTTTTTTACTTTAATAGTTTTTCCTGCAACCCATTTGTTTGTTTTAGGATTTTTTAGTTCTAAAGTAATGTCTCTAGTTTTTTTAGCCGTGTATTCAATTTCAAAACTTAAAGGTTTTTTGTTAACTACACTATTAGTTCTGTTTGTAAAGGCTACCTTATCATCTTGTGCAGATGCAAAAGAAAAACTTGCAACTACTAATACTGTAGTAAGAATTCTTTTTAAGAATGGAGTATTTGTTTTCATAATTTGAAATATTATTTTGGTTAATACTTCAAAATTAGGGGAACTTGCTTTTGAAAACTAAAAGGAACAGTTTTTTGAGAGAAAGTATTGGTTTTATAGGGGGAACATATGTTTATTTACAACATATGTTCCCCTTAATAGTTGTTTTGTGGTATGAGTGTTTTTTAACTACTACAACTTAACATAGAACAGCCTACTTTCTTTTTAGCCCAATCGGGTCTTTTGGCAAACCATTTTTGATATTCGGGTTGCTCATCGTAAGGATTCTGAACCAATTGATAGAATTCTTCTATCAACGAATAATCTTTATTTTCGGCAGCTTCAATGGCTAGCTGAGACATGTAATTACGCAACACGTATTTTGGATTGACAGCATTCATTTTAGCAATTCTATCTTCTTTAGATAGTGTTTCAGAGCTTAATCTTGTTGTGTATTGATCAAACCAAACTTGCCATTCTGTTAAAGTTTCTCCTTTTAATTGTTCTGGAATGTAAAAGGCTTCTAAACAATCTTCAATTTTAGTAGCTGTAGCTAATAATCTATAGAAAATAGTCATGTCTGTTTCTATCAATTTTAGATTGGTTTCTAAGGATTGAATTAAAATATAGTCTTGCTTGTTTGGCGTTTGAATTCCAATTTTAGCACACATCATTGCTAAGTTTTGAGCTTCGAACTGAGTTTTGTAACTATTTAACGCTTCTTCTAGCGGAGCAGCATCTTCGGTAAGCGTATAAAAGGTATTAGCTAACTGATACAAATTCCATAAACCAATATTGGCTTGTTGTCCGTATCGGTATCTTCTGTTTTGGCTATCGGTAATATTTGGAGTCCAATCTGGATCAAAATTATCTAACCATCCGTAAGGACCGTAGTCAATAGTTAAACCTAGTATAGACATGTTATCGGTATTCATAACTCCATGTACAAAACCAACACGTTGCCAGTGTACGATCATTTTTACCGTTGCATTTACAATTTCTTGAAATAGCTTTGCATAATCTTCTTTATTGTTTTCTTCCAAATGCGGAAAATGATGACGTATGGTATAATTCATCAAAGCGGCTAGGGTTGTTTTGTCATTTCTAGAAGCAAAAATTTGAAAACTTCCAAAACGAATAAAACTTTCTGCCACTCTTCCTACAATTGCTCCAGGTTCGTAGGCAGGATTTCCGTTGTACAAAACATCTCTTAACACATCATCACCAGAAAGGGATAAGGATAAAGAACGTGTTGTGGGAACTCCTAAATGATACATAGCTTCTGCACATAAATATTCTCTAATAGAAGAACGCAATACAGCCAATCCATCAGCCGTTCTAGAGTAAGGAGTTTTTCCTGCTCCTTTTAATTGTAAGGTATAAGATGCATCGGTTTTTACTTGAAACAAATTAATCGCTCTACCATCACCCAATTGTCCTGCCCAGTTTCCAAATTGATGCCCTCCATAGCACATAGCATAAGGAGTGGTGTTAGGATAAACGTTGTTTCCTGTTACAATATTTAAAAAGTCTTTACTTTCTAGATCATTCTGAGTAAAACCTAATTTTTGGGCAACCTCTGTATTTACATGTAGTAATTGGGGGGCTTTTGTCTGTATGGGGCTTGCTAAAGAAAAACAAGCGTTTTCTACCTGTCTAGTAAAATTTTCGGTGTTGCTATCTGCAGGTAATTCAGAAGTAAAGGTGTCTTGAATGTTTAATTTCATAGGGTAGATGGTTAGGAAATAATGTTTTTCCATTTTTCGCTACGCTGTGCTATGGCTTTTACATAGCTACAAACCGCAACAGCTTTGTATCCTTCTTCGGTTAGTTTTTCAAAAGTTTGAGTCACCAACTTTTTTCCAACACCTTGTCCTCTTAAGCTATTAGGAACTTCGGAGTGGGTAAGGTACATAAGATTGTTTTTTATCATATATTCCACTTTAGCTATTTGATCATCAATAGTTAAAATGTATCTGTTTTTGTCTTTTTGATGTTCTATTTCCAAAATCTTATTTTTTTAATTTTGCTTGATGCAATTCTCTTAGTTTATGGAGTTTAGGACCTACAACCATGGCACAATAACCTTGTTCTGGATTTTGTTTGTAATAGCCTTGATGATAGTCTTCTGCATCAAAATAATTAATTAGAGGACTCACTTCTGTGACTATAGGATCTTCAAAGTATTGTTGAAATTCGTTAATAACTCCTTCTGCAATTTCTTTTTGCGTATTGTTGTGATAAAAAATAACAGAACGATATTGAGTACCTCTATCAGCACCTTGTCTGTTTAATGTAGTAGGATCGTGGGCTGTAAAAAATAATAACAATAGTTCTTCAAAAGAAATAAGATCAGCATCGTACGATACACGAATAACTTCTGCATGTCCTGTTAAGCCTGAACAGATTTCTCTATAAGTTGGAGTTCCAGGAACAGTACCTCCGCTGTAACCAGATACGGCTTTTAAAACTCCTTTTACTTCGTTAAAAAAAGCTTCTACACACCAAAAACATCCGGCACCTAATGTTGCTTGTTCTATGTTTTTCATTTTATTTTTTTACTAATGATTCTGAATTTACACAATAACGCAAACCACTTGGTTCTGGACCATCAGGAAAAATATGACCCAAATGGCTATCGCAATTGTTACATTGTATTTCTACACGTATCATGCCATGTGTACTATCTTTAATATATTTAATGGCATTGTCTTTTACCGGTTGTGTAAAACTTGGCCAACCCGTTCCCGATTCAAATTTAATGCTAGAGTCAAATAACTCATTTCCGCAACAAATACAGCTGTACAAACCAGCATCGTGACTACTACAGTAAGCTCCTGTATGGGGCATTTCTGTACCCGACATTCTAGTAATCCTAAATTGTGCAGGTGTTAATAACGCTTTCCATTCAGCTTCTGTTTTTTCCACTCTAACATCTGGAGTAGGATTTCCGTTAACTGAATAATGAATAATATCTTTCCAAGTAAGCATATAGGTTGTTTTTTAATCTATTTAGTAACAAAAGTAGCGAAAAGCTTACAGCTAGCTGTTTTGTTTGAAGATTTTAGTTATTACAGGTTATTTTAATAGTAAAACTCAGGCTGTCTTTAAGTTTCATGCTTAGAAATACATCAAAAAAACTGACAAGAACATTTTGTTGTGTGTTGAAAATTAAGTTTGATGTATAATAATATTAATTCATTTAAACTTTTTAATTATGAGAACAAAATTACTTAAAACTTTAGCATTTATATTTGGTACTTTCTTTAGTCTACAGATGTCTGCACAGACAACAGTTAACTTAAGTACCGACTTTTGGACTGTTTCCGAAGGTTCTTTAACAAACTCAGGAAATCCGGCTGAATTAAGCTATAATGTTACAGGAAATGATGGGCAACCTGTATTAACGAATTCTCAAACCTACGATGGTACCTTAGCTTCAAATAGGTATTTAACAATTGTGTTTACTAACAATACAAGTGCTACAAGTCTTAGAACAAATGTTGGATCAACAAAATTGTTTGAAACTATTGAAGCTTCCTTAGGTACTCAACAAACAAAAGAATTTGATTTGTCTGCAGCAACAGAATGGAATTCTACTACAGCTCAATTTGTAATACAACCTAGAGAAGCTAAAAATACATTAACAGGTACTACTTTTCAAATTCATAGTATTGTTCTAAGCAGTAGTCCTACATTAAGTAGTAAAAACAATAAAATAGAAGGAGCATCTGTAGTTGTGAATAATGGTTCTGTTTCTGTTAAAGGAGCTAACTTAGAAGCAGTGTATGCAGTTACAGGTCAAATTGTAGAAAACACTAATTTGTCTTCAGGAGTATATATTGTTGTGATTTCTAAAAATGGAATTACTAGCTCTGTAAAAGTAGTTTTATAATGTAAACGGATACAGCTTTTTATGAAAGTTGTTTTAGGTTAAATTGTTTAAAAAGGTTGCCTCTAAATAGAGGTAACCTTTTTTGTGTTAAATTAATGAAATGTAATTGTTTAGAGTAAATAGTATAAAATATCTAAGCAATAAGGTTAAAACATGATAAATTGTTACGAAAAACACTTAGAAAGACATTGATTTTACCTCTAAGAACTTCTTTTTAGACTTTGAAATATAGATTTGTGAAGTAAATAAGATTAACTAAAGAATAGATTGACACATGAGTTTTAAAAACTTAAAATTAAAAAGTAAAGGATTGATAGGTTTACTTTTTTTAATGGTATTAGGAACATTGGAATCAAATGCTACATTAAATAGTAAGCCACCCAAAAAGACAAATATTGTATTTGTTTTGGTAGATGATTTAGGATATGCAGATGTTGGTTTTAATGGTTCCAATTATTTTGAAACTCCTACTTTGGATGCTTTGGCAAAAGAGAGTTTGGTGTTAGATAATGCGTACATGTATCCAACATGTTCTCCTTCTAGAACTGCTATTTTTACTGGACAACAATCTTTTAGAACAGGAGTATATACCGTTCCTGTTTTAGAAAGAGGTACGGCAGAAGAGAATATTTTTTCTAGATGGACGGTAGGAAAACAGTTTCCTATATATGCAGAACCTTTGGCAAAAGAAGGATACAAGTCTATTCATATTGGAAAATGGCATATTGTAGGACCTTATCCAGAAAAGGAATTAGCAATGGATTGGCCTATTCAACAAAAATTATCACAACCAGATCCTGCAGATTTTAGTTGGGCTACAAAACACAAAACTCCAGAAATTCAACAATATTACCCAGAAGGTAGAGGGTTTATTAAAAATGTTGGAGGAACTTATAGAGGAGATCCTGCTTTGGAAGCAGGAGGATATCACAGTAAAGGTGGAGGGTATTTTGCACCTTTTCAAAATCCATTTATAGAGCAAAAGCCAACAGATGAATGGTTAACAGATAGATTAACCGATGAGGCTATCGAATTTATGGATCTTCATAAAGAGGAACCTTTTTTAATTAACCTAGATTACTATGCTGTTCACAAACCTATTAGAGCTAGAAGCAAAGAATTGTATGATAAATACTATCAAAAACAAGATACAGTTTTAGGTCAAGGAGTTTTAGGAAAAGGAAAAGCAGGAGCTAAAAGAAAAATAGAACATACGGGTTATGCCACTATGGTAGAATCTGTAGATGATAACATGAAAAGAATTCTAGACTTTTTAGATAAAAATAACTTAAGAGAAAACACTTTAATCATTGTTACTTCTGATAATGGATACAACGGAGGACAAAGTGCCAATAATTTGTTAAGAGGTGCTAAAGGTCATATTTACGAAGGAGGTTTAAAAGTACCGATGTTAATTAATTGGCCAGGAAAAGTAAAACCTAGAAGAAGCAATGCAGCAGTGTCTTGTTTAGATGTTTTTCCTACACTAATGGATGCAGCTAATATTAATCATAAAGGAATTTTAGATGGTGATTCTATGTTAGACTTGGCTAAAAAAGATACTAGAAAGTTTAAGAAAAGACCTTTGTTTTGGCACGTGGCAAGTATTTATCATCAAGGAACTTGTTCTATTATTAGAAAAAACAATTATAAGTTAATCCAGTTTTTAGCAGATGGAAAAGTTGAATTATACAATTTAGAAAAAGACCCTAAAGAGGCTATAAATTTATCAGAACAAGAAACAGAGTTAACTAAAGAGTTATTAGAAGAATTGGTAGAATGGAGAAAAGAAAATAAAGTACCTCTACCTCCAAATTCAATTTTAGAAGTATAAAACAACAATAAGTATAAAAAATAAAACCTATTAAGGTAGCTAAAAAATAATTTTATGAAACGTAGAAAGTTTTTTGAAACAGGTATTAAAGGAGCAGTTGCAGCAAGTTTATTTCCATTTATGGGAGATATTCATGCGCAAACATCAACAGGAAATAACAAAGATTTATTTTTAGGAAATGAGAAAGGCAAAGGCCTAAAAACGGATCCTATAAGAAAAAAAGTTTTAGAAGTTGATGTAGCTGTTATTGGTGGTGGAATGTCTGGGATTTCTGCAGCTGTATCTGCAGCAAGAAACGGAGCTAAAGTAGTTTTAGTTCAAGATAGACCTGTGTTAGGAGGAAATGCTTCTAGTGAAATGAGAGTTACTGTAAACGGAGTTCAATCCTTAAACAACAAACATAAAGTAGAACGAGAAACAGGAATTGTAGAAGAGTTATTAATAGAAAATTGGCATCACAATCCACAAGAATCTTATCCTGTTTGGGATCATGTTTTGTACAATTATGTGGTCAAAGAAAAAAACTTAACGCTATTATTAAATACAACAGCTACAGATGTATTTATGGATGGTAATGAGATACAATCAGTTGTTTGTAGACAATTAACAACCGAAACAGATTTTACAATTAAAGCACATTCTTTTTGTGACTGTTCTGGTGATGGATTGATGGCTGCTATGGCAGGAGCTGAGTTTAGAATGGGTCGTGAAGGTAAGGCTGAATTTAATGAAAAATATGCTCCAGACCAACCAGATGGTTGGGTCATGGGAGATTGTTTTATGATGATTACCAAAGACATGGGAAGGCCTGTTCCTTTTTATGCACCAGATTATGCCATTCCTTTTAATGCCGAAAAAGCTTTTAAAGATAAGCACAGAAGAGTAAAGCAAGTTAAAGAAGGTTTTTGGTGGGTAGAAATGAGTAGTGATGTTGATATTATAGGAGAAAGAGATGAAATCCGTCACAAATTAATGGCACATTTTTATGGAGTTTGGGATCATATAAAAAATTCTGGAGATTTTCCAGAAGCAGAAAATATTGCCTTGGATTGGGTAGGTTCTATTCCTGGTAGAAGAGAGTCTCGTAGATTTATGGGAGATTATATTTTAACAGAAACAGATTTGCTTGAAACAAAGCACTTTGACGATGCTGTTGCTTTTGGAGGTTGGAGTTTAGATGAACACTGCCCTGGAGGAATAGAAAATTTAGACGAGCCAGCTAGTTATTTTCACTCCCGCTTTAAAGAAGTGTATCAAGTACCCTTTAGATGTTTGTATTCAAAAAACATATCCAATTTATTGTTTGCTGGTAGAAATGTAAGTGTTACACACATTGCGTTATCATCTACTAGAATTATTGGTACCTGTTCTATGATGGGGCAAGCGGTTGGAACGGCTGCAGCTATGTGTGCTCAAAAAAAGGTAACTCCAAGAAAGTTATATCAAAAAAGCATGAATGAGTTGCAGGAGCAATTGTTAAGAGATGATTCTTATTTTCCTAACAGACCTGCTAACGATCCTAATGATAAAGCTAAAAAAGCAGCTGTAATTTTTGCTTCATCAACTTCTTCAGGAGATGCTAAATTGTTGTTAGATGGTGTTTCTAGAGATGAAGTAGATAAAGTTCATCACTGGCAATCAGAAGGATTAAATGCAACGTTACAGTTGGAATGGATAAAACCACAAAAACTAACAAGTGTAGAACTTAAGTTTGATACCAATTTGCAACGTAAAATGATGATGCATAAAAACCCGGCTAAAAACGAAGGGCAAGTCACTGCTATTCCACCAGAATTAATCAAAACCTTTAATGTAGAAGCAAGAATAAACGGAAACTGGGTAGAAATAGGAAAAGTAACTTACAACAAAACAAGGTTGGTTAAGGTTAATTTTGATGAGATTAAAACAACTACTGTACGTTTAAATTTAAAAGAAACACATGGGGCTCCAAATGTAAAAATGTTTGAAGTACGTTGTTACTAAGTTATTTAAAAAAGAGATAAACACAAAAAGAAATGATCACATTTTTAATTAGCATAGTTGTTTTAATAGGAGGGTATTTTATTTATGGTACGTACATAGAGAAAAAGTTTGGTGTTGATGTAAATAGAAAAACTCCAGCCATTACCAAGCAAGATGGAGTAGACTATGTGCCTCTAAAACTGAGTAAAATATTTTTAATTCAGTTTTTAAACATTGCCGGACTAGGACCTATTTTTGGAGCCATAGCAGGTGCTTTGTGGGGACCTGTAGCTTTTCTTTGGATTGTGTTTGGATGTATTTTTGGAGGAGCTGTTCACGATTATTTTTCAGGAATGCTTTCCATAAGACATGGTGGTGCTAGTATTCCAGAAATATCAGGAAAGTATTTAGGAAATGGGGTTAAGCAGTTTATGAGAATTTTTGCAGTGGTTCTATTAATTCTAGTAGGAGTTGTATTTGTAAAAGGACCTGCGACCATACTACAAGAATTAACAGGTATAAGTGGTTCTATTCTTGTGATTCTAATTTTTGTGTACTATTTACTAGCTACGATGATTCCCATAGATAAACTGATCGGAAAAATATATCCACTATTTGGAATGTCTTTATTAGTAATGGCCTTAGGATTGTTTATTACTTTGTTGTATCAAGATTATACCATTCCAGAATTAACAATGGATACGTTGTATAATATGCATAGTTCTCCGGATAAATTTCCAATTTTTCCTATGTTATTTATCACAATAGCTTGTGGAGCCATTTCAGGATTTCATGCCACACAATCTCCCTTAATGGCACGTTGTATTTCTAACGAAGCACACGGAAAAAAAATATTTTTTGGAGCCATGATTACGGAGGGAATTGTTGCTTTAATATGGGCAGCTGTTGCAATGGCTTTCTTTGGAGGAGTTCGTGAATTAGGAGAAACTATGGCTCAAGAAGGACACAATGCAGCATGGGTCGTAAATATTATTTGCAATACCATGTTGGGAAAAATAGGAGGTATCCTTGCTATTTTTGGAGTAGTTGCTGCTCCAATTACATCGGGGGATACAGCTTTTAGAAGTGCCAGATTAACCATTGCAGATTCTTTTAACATCAATCAAGAAAAATTAAGCAAACGATTGATGGTTACCTTGCCTATCTTTTTAATAGCTATTGGTTTAACACAGGTAAATTTTGCCATTATATGGCGATATTTTGGGTGGTCTAATCAGGTAATTGCAACAATAGTATTGTGGACGGTTGCTGTTTATTTAAAACAACAAAGTAAATCAACTTGGTTTGTTCTAATTCCATCAGCATTTATGACAGCAGTTGTAGTTACCTATATTTTAGTAGCTCCAGAAGGTTTTCAATTACCTTATACAATTTCCTATTCCATAGGAATTGTAACCGCATTTATTTTGTCTGTGTGGTTTTTGTCATCCAAAAGAAATAACGAATAATTTATATAAATAACACAAAATAAGAAAAATGAGAATTCTATTAATTTTAGTATGCTGTTTAAGTATACAAATCTTTGCTCAGACAAAAAAGCAACCCAACGTTCTGTTTATTGCTATAGATGATATCAACGACTGGGTAAGTCCTTTAGACGGGAACAAACAAGCTATAACTCCCAATATGGATAAATTTGCACAGCAGGGAGCTATGGTATTTAAAAATGCGGTAACAGCAGCACCCATTTGTGGTCCTTCTCGTTCAGCAATGCTATCTGGTTTTTTACCTAGTACTTCTGGAGTTTATGGAAATGCCCAAAATATGATTTATACAGATGTAGTTAAAAAAAATGCAACCTTACCCGAATATTTTTCTAAAAACGGATACCACACTTTGTCTAATGGTAAAATTTTTCACAAACATGCAGCCGCTGGAGGTGTAGATTTTGGACATTGGGCTTTTGATGAATTTGCTAGAGGGAGAAGATATAATAATGATGTTGCCGATAAAAAGTATGTAACATCTTCTAAAGCCGGAATTATTAATGGAAAAAAAGATCCAAGTTTTCAGAGCAAAAAATCTAAATTAAGCTGGGGGCCAACAGTTGATACTTTTGAAGAAACCGTAGATTATGCGGTGGCAGATTGGGCAAAAAATCAACTACAAAGAGATTTTGACAAACCCTTTTTTATGGGGGTTGGTTTTATAAAGCCACATTTACCTTGGTATGTACCCAAAGAGTTTTTTGACATGTACGATATTGATAAAATCAAAGCTCCTATTGTTAATGAACACGATTTAGAGGATATTTTAAAAACAAATGGAAAACCAGAATTTGAACCCAGTGGTGAATATAAATGGATTAAAAAACACGGTTTAGAAAAAGAAGCTGCTAGAGCTTATTTGGCAAACATTAGTTATGTAGATAAATGTTTAGGAATTGTGATGGATGCTTTGGAAAAAAGTGGGCATGCCGATAATACTATTGTTGTTATTTGGGGAGATCACGGATGGCATTTAGGAGAAAAACTACGATATTTAAAAAATACTTTATGGTCTGAGGCTGTAAAACCTCCTTTGTTTGTAAGACTACCAGGAATGAAAAAAACGATGTATTGTGAACAACCGGTAAGTTTGTTAGATATTTATCCAACTTTGGTAAACCTTTGTAAGTTGCCTAAAAAGCCAAATATAGAAGGGCATGATTTTACCACCTTATTAAAAGATCCAAAAGCAAAATGGCAATATCCTGGTATTACTGTTTCTAACAGTGGAACTTCTGTTATGACAAAAGACTGGCATTACATTCAAAACCTTTCAGGTACAGAAGAGTTGTATGATGTACATAAAGATCAAATGGAGTGGACTAACTTAATTCACAACAAAGACTATAGTTCTATTGTAAAAGAGTTGAAAAAATGGGTTCCAAAAACAAGACAAACTCCTAAAAAAGAACATTACGATAAGCCCCCTAAATATGTGGATGCAGATGCAGATCCAACCATAAAACCAAGTAGAAATTTAGAAACGTTAGAATAATAACATAATTATAATGAATGTAATAGTAAAGTTAATCAAAGTTTTAAGGCATGTTAACTATTGCATTGTGTAAAACAAGGAATGAAAGCAATACAACCTAATATTATGTAGTTAATGGCTTTGGATGTAGGTGCTTAAAAAATGAGCGATCTAGATGAGAAAGCTCATAAGAAAGCAAAAAAAAGAATAAGTATTTTACGACTTAAGTGTTTTAAAAACCCCTCAAGATTTTATAAATCTTGAGGGGTTTTTATTTTAGGGACTGTTTATATAACAAACAATTTAAAATCATTTAATAAAAAATAGAATAGTGATAAATCTCTATTTTTAGTGGTTAAATCAATAGAAATTGACAGTTGTGTACTCTTAGAAACATGATTAAATCTAAAAAAAACATGTTTTTTTAGGAATAATTTAAAATTTGAGCATAATTAAAAAATAAAACTATGTTCAATGCTAAAGGTTTAAAATCAATTTTACATTCCTATCAACAATTACATTTCCAATAAACACTTCAGCACTGTTTAAACTAAAAAACACAAATTTATTTTAATAGCAGTGTTGCTAAGATGTTTCTCTGTTTGTATTGCAATACAAAGGAATTGCTGTTACTCTAAATTCTAAAAATATAATAGTTAAAAAATAGAATTATCAAGGAAAATATAATCAGAGATCTATGTACTTAAAATTTAAATAATAATGAATATGTGAAAATTGTAAAATTAGAAACGAAAGTTTATAAATAAGTAAAAACCAAATTAACTAAACTAATCTAAATGAATTTAAAAAATCAAAAAAACTGGAGAACTGTATTTGTTTTATGTTGTTGCTTTTTAATGTGCTTTACGATTGAAGTACAGGCACAAAAAAAAATAAAAGTGAGGGGTGTTGTAACAAGTATCGAAGATGGAGAGCCAATACCGGGCTTATCTGTTGTAGTAAAAGAAACCGGAAAAGCTACTGTGACAGATTTTGATGGTAATTATACTATTAAAGCTAAAATTGGAGAAACATTAAATTTTTCTTACATAGGTATGGAAGAAAAAGCAATTAAAGTTCGTCAAGAAAACTTAAATGTTAGAATGTCTTCTAGTCTAGAAAATTTAGAAGAGGTAATCGTAATTGGATACGGTACTCAAAAGAAAAAAGAACTTACCGGGGCAGTAAATAGGCTTAATGCCGATAAAATTAACAACACCATTACACCCGATTTATCTGTAGCATTACAAGGTCAGGTTGCAGGGGTTGCCATTACACCTTCTAGTGAACCAGGAGAGGCCGCTACGATATTAATTAGAGGTTTGGCTTCTGCAGAGGGAGACAATACGCCTTTGTATGTTGTAGATGGAGTTCCACAGTTTGGAGATCCACAAATTAGTCCGAATGATATAGAATCTATTGATATTTTAAAAGATGCTGCATCTGCTTCTATTTATGGATCAAGAGGAGCTGCAGGAGTTATATTAATTACGACCAAACAAGCAAAGGAAGGAACGTTAAAAGTTTCGTTAAATGCTACTAGAGGAGTTAATAAAATTACCTCAGGTATTGCATATATGGATGCCCCAGAAACGCTTTACTTTCTTTCGGAATATCAATCAGACAATTTTAATTATTACGAAAGATCAAGTCTTTTAAATAATACGAATATTGTAGATGTTGTAGAAAATGATTTGGCACCATCAACCACACTTTCTTTAGGAATTTCTGGTGGTACTAAAGAATTATCATACAATATAACAGGAGGGTATTTAGATCAAGAATCTAACATAATCAATTCTAATTTTAAAAGATATAATGTAAGAGCAAATGCAAAATTAACCAAAGGTCATTTTTCATTTACTCCAGGGATGTCTATACAATACGAAAAAGGTATTTCTGCTAGTACATCCATTTTTAGAGATGCTTTAGCCTACAGTGCTTTATCTCCAGCAATTGTTCCTGGTCAGTTTGAAGTAATTACAAGTAATGATAACGGAGCTTTTTTAAAAAATGTATTTAGTCTTTTGTCTGGATTAAATAGTATTTCGGAAAGAGAAAGAAACAGAAGTTCTTTTAACATGCGTAGTCAATATAATATTACAGATGATTTGTCATTTGTATCAAATTTTGGATATACAGAAGATATTTTAAAAGTAGAAAATTACAATCCAAGAGTTCAGGTTTTTACAATTAATGATTTAGGAAATTTAGAAGATGCTGGTGAAACTAGAGGTAGAGGTAGTTTGCAATATACCAATACAAAAAAATCTAAATTATTGTTAGATGGTGGATTGAATTACAACAAAAAATTTGGAGACCACAGAATTCAAGGATTGGCATTAATGTCTATAGAAGAAGACAATGCAGAAGCTATTAGAGTAAGTAGATCTGAATTTAACATTACTACGGACGGAAGGAAGCCTTTAATTTCAGAAGGTGCAGGAAATCCGTCAGTAACAGCAGGGGCAGGTACAGCGGCTTCAAACAACTACAAGTATAGAACAGTAGGTATTATAGGACGATTACTTTATGATTATAAAGGAAAGTATTTGGTAAATGTAAGTGTACGTAGAGATGGTTCTTCTAAATTTTTTGAAGGAAATAGATGGGAAACTTTTCCATCAGTATCTGTAGGTTGGAACGTGTCTGATGAGAATTTTTGGCAGCCAATAAACGCTGTTGTTAATAATTTTAAAATTAGAGTAAGTCAAGGAACTACAGGTAGCGATAGAATTAGACCAGATAGTGTATATTCATTGGTTACTTATGGTAGTGATTATGCAGATAGTAATGGAAATCGTTATCAGGGAGGAACTTTAAGAACACATGCAAACCCAGCTTCTAGATGGGAAACGACTAAGCAGTTAAATATAGGTACCGATTTAAGTTTCTTTAAGAACAAAATAACCTTTACTACAGACTATTATGTAACTACAAAAACAGATATGTTGTTTCCATTACAAACACCACCATCTATTGGAGGAGGATCATCAACAGGTAGAAATCAACTAAACTTTAATGTTGGAGATATGGAAAATAGAGGAGTAGAATATGCAGTAACTTATAGAGATCAAATCAAAGATTTTAAATGGAATTTAAGTGGAACATTTTCTAAAAACAGGAATAAAGTAGTATTTATATCTGATGGCTTAGAAACCATTACTAGATCTCAAGGGGTTATTAACGGAGATAGTTCTAATTATTCTACCATATCTGTTGGTAAAGAAGTAAATGCTTTTTTCTTACACAAAACAGATGGAGTTATTAAAACACAAGAAGAATTAGAAAATTATAGAAGTAAAGTGTCTTCTATAGATGGATTTGTACCCGAATTAGGAGATTTAAAATTTAGAGATGCTAATAATGATGGAATTATAAATGATAGTGATAGAGAGTATGCAGGGAGTCCACAACCAGATTATGAAATAGGATTAAGAAGTGTTTTTGATTATAAAAACTTTGATTTAACCATGCAATGGCATGCTGTTGTAGGAACAGAAGTGATTAATGGAACTAAATTAGGTGCTTATAGAAACCAAAGACATAAAGATTTAGTCTATATGTGGACCCCTACAAATACAAATTCTAATATTCCTAGATATGTAAGTGATAAAACAGGACATCCCAACCAGAGAGGAAATACAGATTTTTGGTTGGAAGATGGAAGCTTTGTTAGATTAAACAATATTACACTAGGATATTCTTTACCAGACAAAACGATCAAAGCCATTGGAGTAAATAGATTCCGTTGTTTTGTTACAGCTCAAAATCCTTTAATTTTTACAGGTTATACAGGTTACAATCCACAAATATCAGGAAGTGTATCTAGGGCTGGTGTAGATGAAGGTAGAAAACCTGTAAGTTCTCTATATTCTGTAGGGGTAAATATTAATTTTTAAAATTTAGAAGTGATGAAAAAACTTATAAAATATACCTATTTAAGCCTATTAGTAACTATTATATATTCTTGTGATGATTATATAGACATAGCTCCACATACAGGTGATACGATTGAAGATTTTTCTAACAGAGGATTAGAAAGTACAGAACAAGCTTTAGTTGCTACGTATTCATCTTTAATAGATGCTTCTTTATACGATGTAGATACAGAGGCATTTAGATCGGATATAGCTTATCCAGGTAGACGAGATGAAGATCAAAATCCAAATGGTTTTCCTTGGTACAATAAACAATTTTCAGAAACTACACCAATTGTAGAATCTAAATGGAAATTGTTATATGATGCCATTTTAAGAGCCAATATTGTAATGGAGTCTTTAAATAATATAAAGCCTAAACTAGACAAAGAAGCTGTAGTGTTTGATTTAGCTAGGTGGAAATCTCAAATGGCACAAGCTCGCTTTTTAAGAGGCTTGTTTTACTTCTATTTGCACTCTAGTTATAATAATGGTAGTGTGGTTATAAGAGATAAATCTCCTAAAGGATTTCCAGATTATGCAGTGCCTTTATCATCATCAGCAGATGTAATAGCATTTTATACAGCAGATTTAGAATATGCTAAAGAAAATTTAGCAACTACCAGAGGTGCCAATAAAGCAATACCTACCAAAGGAACAGTGTTAACCATCTTAGGAATGTCTAATTTGTACGAAGCAGTTGTAGAAGGGAGTATTAAAGATATATCCAAAATTGATGCTGCTATTGAAAATTTTGAAAGTGTTATTAATGATTTTGATTATGAACTAGAAAGAGATTTTGATTTGTTGTTTACCACGGCAGGTGAGTTTAATAAAGAATCTATATTAGAAGTATCTTATACTACTGATGGTTTATCTGATGATGGAAGTTCAGGTGTTTTTAAGTTGATAAACAGTTGGGCTACCAAAGCAAATGCAGATGGTAATAGTAATTATACACCCGCATATTGGATGATAGATGAGTATAGTAAAGAACCCGTAGATCCATTAAATCCGATTAATGAAACAGAAGATGAAGAAGGAAATGTCTTTAATCGTACCACATCTTGGAGAGCATCTACGATGATTGCTTTGGCTCAAGATTCAATTTCTAGTTTTTATGGAGGAGCCAAACCAATTTTTACATTGGCAACTAATCAAACAAAAGAATTCTATTCAGTATTTAAGAAATATACAAATCACGATATTTTAACAAGTGAAAATGACCTGCCTTCAGGTAAGTTTAATTCAGGAAAAAATGTAATTGTAAACAGATTGTCTGAGGTTCATTTAATGCTAGCTGAATGCTATATCTATAAAAATCAAATAGACAAAGCCTTGTTGCATATTAATAAGATTAGAGAAAGATGGGGATTGGTATTGTATGGTGCTCCAGCAGAATTTAGTGATGGAATGCATACTTATGACAATCAAACTTATGATGCTGCAAGTTTAATGGACAAGTTAATGTATATAGATAAACCTTTAGAAACTTGTTTAGAAGGACACTCTGTTAGGTCTATAGATTTACGTAGATGGGGAATTACTCAACAAAGATTTCAAGATTTATCAACTAGAGTTTATGGTACCAAAGAGATTGTTTACACAGGAAAAAATATAGAAGGAGTAGTTGATACTGTAGAAGCAGCAATGATTATTTCTGATGCTGATGCAGATTTTGATCCTTTAACAGAACTAGATGATGAATATACAGAAGCAGCAGCCAATTACAGTAAAAAAGCTCATGCTTATTTACCAATTCCATTAAACGAAAAAACAACAAATGGAGCTGTTAACTAACCAAAATATACGAACAATGAAACTATTAAAATATATAATAACATTAATTGTGTTTATGGCAATAGGTGTTGGATGTCAAAAAGAAGAAGAATTAACACAACCTAATGATTTTAAAGGCGTAAAGTGGGTGTTATCGGATATAGAACAAACAAGGGAAAGAAATATTAGTATTAATGATTACATTTCTTTTGTCGATTTTTCTATTGAACCTTTATCGCATGAATGGAAAATACAAGAAGAAGGTACTGTATTCTTAAAGTCTAAGTTTAGTATAGAGGCCGAAGATTATAGCAAATTTATAGATAAAGAGTTAGGGACTAAAAACACGAACTACAAAGCCAATGTTCTATTTACAAAACCTGGAATACATCAAGTAAAATTAATCAATACATTTGATCGTTTTGTTAAAAATGTATTTAATACACCCGCAGTTTTTTCGGTAGAAAAAAATGGAAGTTGGCTGTACGAAGACACCTTTAAAATAGATGTTTATCAGGATATAAAACCACAAGCAGCTATTGTTTATAATGAGGTAGAAACAGATTTATCTACAATATCTATTTCTGATGAAAGTACTTGGCCAACTATAGAGGTAGAAGCAGGAGAGCCTGTTACTTTTAAAGACATTTCTATAGGTAGACCCACAAAATCTATTTGGGAGCTTACGGGTGCAAGTCCCTCAACAGTTCAAGAAAAAGAAGCAATTGTAAGTTTTGCAGAAATTGAAAGTTTTTCGGGATTTAAATTAAAAATAGAAAGAGATCTTACAGGCTTGTTAGAAGTAAGTGATAGCATTATGGTTCCTGCAAAAATTAATGTAATTACACCAACCAAACCATTAGCGATTAATACAGCTATTAATATTGATGCTTCTTCTATTATAGAATTTGGATTAAATGGAAAAATAGAGAATGAGAATTTTACTGCAACAATAGCAAATTTTACAGTTTCGTTAAATAACAGTGCTAAGGGAGTTCATAGAGATATGGTTATTGCTGCTGCAAAGTTATCTAAAGAAGGAACAGGAATTGTTCTTGAATTAGGAGAGCCTATATACGCGGATGATGTTATTACTATTTCTTACAATCCTGGAGCTGATGAATCTATTATAACAGACGTTTATGGAAGAACCTTAAAAGCTTTTAGCAATTTAAGTACAGTTAAAAAGACTTTAAGTTACAGTAACGAAGTGTTTAGTTTTGAAAATCCAAGCGCATGGACCATACCAAATAAAAGTAAATTTTTTGTAGGTTTTGAAGAAACAGATTTAGGACAAAGTTTAAGATTTGAATCTAATGATGTAGGTGGAGGAAAAGGAAAAACTTTTTCTGCAATTAGTGATAAAATTCTGTCTGAATTTGATGTTCCAGGAACAGAGTTTCCTGTATATAAAGTAAGTTTTAAAATAAAGTTAGAGAAAAATAGTTTAGGAGAAGATACTACCATAAAAAGTGTTAATTTAAAGCTTGGAAAACTTACTGTAGAATTTGACGATGTATTTGGTTTGTCTACAGGAGAATGGCATACCATTTCTTGGGTAAATGATAAAGCATTCCCAGTATTATCATCCACTACAGGATTTACGTTTGAAATTCTTAAAAAATCATCATCAAATGATGCACTGTTCTTTGTAGATGATGTAAATATAGAGTGGCTAGATAGACCCTAGTAATTTTATATAGATAGTATAACCTCATTCAATTTTATTTGGATGAGGTTATACTTTTTAAAACTCATTTATTATTGGTTTCAAAAATTTTAATGAGTTTGTTTTTGTTATTTTAGTTTACAAGCTTATCATAAGTAATATTTAACTCTATTTAAAACATATGTTAAAATATATATACCTTTTCTTTTTTTTAAGTTCTTTTTATTCTACAAATGCGCAAGAAAATATCTTTTACAATCATAAAAAGCTATCAATTTCCAATGGGTTGTCTCACAATGGAGTTACCTCTATATTAGAAGATTCTAAAGGCTTTATGTGGTTTGGTACTTATTCGGGTATTAATAGATATGATGGGTATAAAATAAAAACATATAAAAACACTAATAAAAAAGTAATTCTAAGTAGCAATAGAGTTCGTTCATTAGCCGAAGATAAAAATGGAACTATTTGGATAGGTACAGACAGGGGAGTTACTGTGTACCAAAGCGCTTCTCAGAAATTTATTAAATTAAAAAATGTTGTAGAAAATTCTTACAGAGAAAAAGTAGTTAAAAAAATTATCATTAGTAAAAGTGATCATTTAATTTATGCTGTTTTGGAGAATAAAGGAATTCAAATTTTCTCAGATGATTATCAGTACTTAGGAGAATATAGTATCAATAGAGCTCTTAACATAAATGAAACTATAAAAGTTAATGATGCAATTCAATTAAACAAATCTTATATTTTAATTGCTACAAATATTGGCTTACTTACCTTTAATTTAAAAACAAAACAATACCAACATCATCTAAAAAAACAGTTAAGAGTAACTTATTCTTTATTAAAAATAGATGATGAAAACTTGTTGGCAGCAAACTATAGTGGTATTCATTTACTGTCGATAGATACATTTGGTGAATTGATCTCTTTTACTAATAAAAAAACGTATTTAAAAGAGGCTAGGTTTACTAAAATGAATATGGATACTGAGGGAAGTTTATGGCTAGGTACCCAACGATCTGGATTAATTTACATAAAAAACACGGATGCTTTTTTTAAAGGAAACACCTACAAAATAGAAAAATTTAATACAGCTAAAAGCGTATTAACTTCTAGTGATATTTTAGCTACCTCTCAGAATAGTTGTTGGTATGCTACTTTTAATTCGGGAGTTTATAAATTTAATACCAAAGAAAATGTTTTTGTAAAATGTAATATGGGTAAAAAGGAAAATAAGGTTTACAATATAGAAGAAATAGATAGTTCTAAAATATTTGTATCTAGAGGTTTTAATGATGTTGCTATATATAACTTAGCAACAAGAGATTTTAAAAATTTACCCTTAAAGGAATTAAAAAATTCAGATTATATATATAAAGATTCTAAGGGAGATTATTGGGTAAACAGCCGAAAGGATAATTTTTTTAGATTATCTTCTAAAACATTAGAAAAAGAAATAATTAAGTTAAATGAAGAAGATGCTTCTAAGGGAATATATAAAATACGTTGTATTACCGAAGAAACCAACCAGATACGTAAAATATGGATTGGATCTTTTGGTGGACTTTATAGAATAACTATAGATGAAAACAATAATATTTTAAAGTCAGAATCACTAAATAATCACTTATTCTTTACCAAGAAAAAAATATCAGGAATTAGAGGTATTTACCCAGATCCTATCAACAATTTTATGTGGGTGGCCACTGATCACAAAGGACTGTATAGAATTAAAAAAAGAAACGCTATTTCTTTACAAAACGTAGAAGTAGAACAATTTATTCCAAATGAAGATGATGAGTTTTCGTTACCAAGTTACTTTGTAACTGCTGTTTTACGTTTGCCTAATAATCAATTATGGATAGGAACAGAAGGAGGTGGGGTGTGTAGAATAGATAATAGTGAAGGGTATCCCAAATTTATTCCTTTTACAGAAGAAAATGGATTGTCTAATAATGTGGTAAAAAGCATACTAAATCATGGGGATTCTAACTTATGGGCTGCCACAAACATTGGATTAAACAAAATAAATACAAATACACTAAAAGTAACCAAGTATGGTAAATCAGACGGATTGCCTTTTGAAGACTTTTACTATGGTTCTAAAAAATTAAAAAACGGAAATTTTGTATTAACAGGACAAAAAGGTTTGTGTTATTTTAATCCAAAAGATGTATTAGAAAAAGAGAGTATTCCTAAAATTGAATTTGAGAATTTTAAAATTTTTAATAAAGAAATTAGTGTTGGTGATACCATTGCAAATAGAGTTATTTTTCCAATATCTATAGGGCAAATAAAAGAGATAAACTTAAAACATAATGAAAATGTTTTTTCTTTAGATATTGTTAGTTTGCACTATTCAAATCCAGAAAATCACTTAATAAAATACAAATTAAAACCTATAAATAAAGAATGGGTTGAGGTTGCATCCGATAAAAATACAATTACATATAGTGGTTTACAACCAGGAGAATATCAATTAAATGTAGCTACTTCTAATTCTTTAGGAGAGTGGGGAACTCCAAAAATAATTAAAATTACCATCCATCCACCCATTTGGAAAACTCCTTGGGCTTACGGAATTTATGTAATGTTACTAATTGCAATTGGATATTTAATTAATAGAACTGTTCTAAAAATATATATATTAAACCATAAAATAGAAATAGAACAATTAGAAAAAGACAATGAAAAAGATGTAAACGAAGCTAAGCTGAGGTTTTTTGCAAATATTTCTCATGAAATTAAAACTCCGCTAACCTTAATATCTAGCCCTATTCACAATTTGTATGAAAGGTTTAAAGGCAACCCAGACATTGGAGAAAAATTAAGCATTGTATTACGTCAGTCTAAAAAAATACACGAACTCTTAGAACAAGTACAAGATTTTAGAAGATCAGATGCTAATATGTTAAAAATGACTTATGAACGATTTGAGTTTAACTCGTTTATAAACGAAGTAGTAAATGATTTTATGTACATAGCTTACAGTGATAAAAAGGAACTAAAATTAATTGTTGATGAAAGCCCTATTATTGTATCTGCAGACAAAAATAAATTGGAAAAAATAGTTAATAACTTATTAAATAATGCTTTTAAATATACCAGTCAAAACGATCAGATAAAAGTTTCTTACCATTGCGATGAAAAAGATTTAATCCTCACTTTTGAAGATAGTGGAAGAGGAATTGATCCTATAGACCTAGCACATGTGTTTGAAAGATTTTATCAATCTCACTTACCCAACAACGAACATATTGGGGGATCTGGTATTGGTTTGGCATTTTCTAAAAGATTAGTAGAAATGCATTATGGATATATTAATGTAGAAAGTGAACTAGGAAAAGGATCTAAGTTTATTGTAAAACTTCCAATCGTAAAAGAGCAAGAAGAAGGAGATGTTTTATTGACAGAAGAAATAGTTTTACCTAAAGAAAAAGAAGTTTCTGTACAAAATATTATGAATAATGAGGAATGGTCTAAAATAGAAGTATCTCCAGAATTTAAAGATTCTCTTGTTTTTTATGCAGAGGATAATGATGAAATGAGAAATTACATTACACGATTTTTATCTCAATTTTTTAAAGTTAAAAGTTTTAGAAACGGTAAAGAATGTTACGATGCTTTTGACGAAGAATGGCCAGATTTGGTAATTAGTGATGTACAAATGCCAGAAATGAATGGATTGGATTTGTGTATAAAAATCAAATCAGATTTAAAAACAAGTCATATTCCAATTGTATTGCTAACGGCATTAACAAACCTAACAGATCATTTACAAGGTATTAGAGATGGAGCCGATGCTTATATTAAAAAACCATTTAATTTAGAGCAATTAACCACTACATTACAAGCTTTATTAAACAATAGAAAACAATTAAGAGAACGGTTTAAAATTGGTATTCCACTAACCAAAGACAATAAAAACAGTAGAAATGATAATGCCTTTTTAGAAAAGTTTTATAGCGTAATTGATGAAAACTTAGACAATAAAGATTTTGATTTAAAAGACTTAGCTTCAGATTTGTGTTTAAGTAAGTCTGCTTTTTATCAAAAAGTAAAAACATTAACCAATCAAACTCCTTTAGAGTTAATTATTAATTATCGTTTAAAAAGAGCTAGCGAACTTTTAACGCAAGAAAAACTATCGGTAACAGAGGTGTTTTTTATGACTGGTTTTAAAAGTAGAACTCATTTTTCTACAAAGTTTAAAGAAAAATACAATGTTTCTCCTAGTAAATATGCTCAAAAAGTAGAAGAAGAAAATAAGCTATCATAAAAAACATAGTTATCAATGTTCAAACGTCTACAAGCCTTTATTTGTTGGCGTTTGTGTTTTTTATAATTGAAACGCTTATTTGTTAGTAATAAAGAATATATATGTGTTTTTTATTGGTAAATAATTAAATTAAAGACTCTAAAGTACATTAAATCTACCAATGCATACATTTTTATTGTTGTTCATATATAATTTAGCCTTGTAACTGAATAATAAATAATTAGATAAAATGAAGTGTTTTTTAATAATAGGAACTATTATATCAAGCTTAAATTTTACAGCTTGTCGTAAGATAGATAGTTCACCAAGTAAACCCAATATCATTTTAATTTATGCAGATGATTTAGGAAGAGGTTTGTTAGGTACCTATGGACAAAAAATTATCAAAACTCCAAATATTGATAAGCTGGCAAATCAAGGAATTAGATTTGAGAATGCATATGGATGTCATTATTGTGCACCTGCTCGTGCAAGTTTATTAACAGGTAAACACGATGTTCGTCCTAATCAATGGAAAATTACAAAGGGGGGGATATATAAGAATTTAGGTAATGGAATGACATTTCAGCAAATTAAAGATTCTATTCAAAAAACAGCGATGCCTGCAAAGCCTAACGAAGTTTTTTTAGGACAAGTAGCAAAACAAGCTGGATATACTACTGCTGAATTTGGAAAACTAGAATGGGGGTTTGCAACAACTCCTAAAAGAATGGAAAGACATGGCTGGGATTATCATTTTGGCTATTACGATCATCAACGTTGTCATGGTTTTTATCCTCCGTTTTTATTTGAGAATGGACAAAAAATAGACATTCCAGGCAATACACATGCAGATTGTGCTAAAACAAATGATGTTGAGAGTCTAGAAGGTTATCAAAAAAGATGGGATATGACGGGTAAAACATTTTATTCAGAAGATCTTATTATGGATAAGTTGTTAGGTTATATAGACCATTATCACACCTCAAAAATAGAAAAGCCTTTCTTTTTGTATTTTCCAACACAATTACCGCACGGACCCATTGCTATTCCAGAGGTTCATCCAGACTTTAAACACGATGATCGTTTGACAGAATTTGAAAAAGAATATGCTTCAATGGTTAAAATGTTAGATACAGATGTAGGTAGAATTGTATCAAAATTAGATTCTTTACAGTTATTAGAAAACACCATTATTGTATTTACATCAGACAATGGACATGAGGTGTATACACAGCAAAAAGATAGAACGAGCAAGAATATAGATTTAACAACACAAAAAAAATATGACAATGTAAAAAGTAGATTTTTAAGTGAGTTAGGGAATGATGTTTTTGATGGGAACGATGGTATGTCTGGTTTAAAACGATCCAACTGGGAAGGAGGAGTTCGTGTTCCTTTGTTTTGGTATTGGAAAGGAAAAATTCCAGAAGGAACTGTTTCAGAACAACGTGTGTCTAACTACGATTTTTTAAACACTTTGGCAGAAATTACAGGACAACAAGAAATAGAAGGTAAAGATGGAATTTCTTACGCAAAAACTTTATTTGGAGGACAAGCAAAAGAAAGACCTTATACTGTGTTTAATTCAAAAATAGGTCCAGCCTTGGTTACTAATGATGGTTGGAAAATACGATATTTTGTTAAAAAAAATATTTTCGAATTGTACTTTCTACCTGAAGATTATAAAGAAATAAAGAATCTTATAAATCAATATCCAGAAAGAGCAGCAATCTTAAAAAAACAATTATTAGCAGAATATAAAGGTGAAAAATAAAATAAATAGAACAATGAAAAATAAAATTTACCTAATAATAGTTGCATTTTTTTTTATAAATGGAACTCAGGCTCAAATAGAATATAGACCACTACCAGCCGAATGGGATCAATTGGTTATGGGGGGAAATTTTATGGATAGAATTTTACCAATGCCTGATGGAAAATTAACAAAAAAAGTATGGGGAGATAAGGCCGTAATACCCCGTTATGTAGATAATGGAATTGAAGATGATCAAATATCTTATTGGGGAGGAAATATTTTAAAAGGAAAAGATAGAAAATTTCATTTTTTCCTTTGTGGGTGGAATGAAAATACTCCTGATGGACATATGGGATATAAGACACATTCAAGAATGTTTCATGCAGTAGCCACAAACTCAATAGGTCCTTTTAAGGTTACACAAGAATTAGGAGAAGGGCACAATACAGAAATATTTCAATTAAAAGATGGTCGATATGTGATATACCACATTACAGGACACGACGTAGAAAAAGATTGTAATTATTTAATTTCAGATGATTTAAATGGGCCTTGGAAAAAACATACTTTTTCTATGGATAATAGAGATAGAGTTTTACGTTTAGGAGGAGGGAATTGGTTTCATAATTTAAGTTTTACAAAGCGAGAAGACGGTTCTGTATTAATGCTGAGCAGACAAGGTTCCATTTGGGTAAGTCAAACAGGAATCAGTCCCTATCATTTAATTACTACAAAATCAATTTATCCCATGGTTTCTGGTAAGTACGAAGATCCTGTGATATGGAAAGATCATATTCAATACCATGCAATTGTGAACGATTGGATTGGAAGAACAGCATTTTATATGCGATCTAAAGATGGTATAAATTGGATTACAGAAGAAGGTAGGGCTTATGCTCCTGGAGTTGCTGTTCATAAAGATGGTACTAAAGAAGGTTGGTATAAGTTTGAGCGTATCCGTATGTTTCAAGATGAATATGGAAGAGCAATTCAAGCTAACTTTGCTGTAATTGATTATGATAAGCATGGAGACTTACCAAACGATAACCATAGTTCTAAAAATATAAGCTTGCCTTTAAACCCTGGAATGTTGCTTACGATAGAGAATAAAACTCCTTTTGAATATAAAACAAAGGAAATTAAAGTTAGAATTAAAGCAGAAAAAAACTTTAACCCTATTAAAGAAGTAGATGTAACATCACTTCGCTTTGGGGCTTCATCAGAAGTAAATTATGGGAGAGGTGCTAAAGCAATAAAGAGTATTGTGGACGGTAAAGACTTAATAATAGTTTTTGAAGCCAAAGATCACTGCATTAGTGATGATGTATTTGCACCTAAGATGTTAGGAAAAAACAAAACAGGAGATATGTTGTTTGGTTATGCACGTATACCTTGGCTAGCGTATATAACTCCAATTTTATCTGCAAGAAAACCTATTTATAAGGATGGGAAATTAACGGTTGTTGTAGAAAACCATGGTCAAGTAAGCTCTAAACAAACTCTTCTAACAATTAATGGATATGATGAAAAAGGAGTTTTAAAAGAATTAACAAGTCAATTTGTTCCTAAAATTAAACCTTACGGAAAAACTGAGCTTATTGTAGCATTTAATAAAGAACTAATAAAAGACAAAGATTATCCTATTGAAATTAAAATTTTATCGAGAAATATAAAACCAGTTGCTTTTAAGACTAGTATAACTAAAAATTAATACAAATAATATGAAAATAAATATCATAAATGCAATTGTTGTATTTATCATGACAGTTGGAGTTCATGCACAATCCTTAAGAAATACAAAACCAAATATTGTTTTAGTAATGACAGACGATCAAGGTTTGGTATTAGGATCCTTAGGACATCCGGTAGTTAAAACTCCGTTTATAGATAAGTTTGCCAAAAAATCATCACGATTTACTAATTTTTATATGAGTCCCAATTGTGCTCCTTCTAGAGCTGCATTAATGAGTGGTGTGCATGAATTTAGAGCCGCAGTAACAGCAACACATAATGAGTGTGAACGTATGGCTTTAGATTTAACAACTTTTCCTCAGTTATTACAGCAACAAGGTTATGAAACAGGATTGTTTGGAAAATGGCACTTAGGAGATTCTAATGCATATTTACCTCAAAACAGAGGGTTTTCAGAAGTATTAATGCATGGTGCTGGAGGAATTGGACAAAGAGAAAGAGGAGTTAAAATAACAAGTTATGCAGATTTTCCGCCAAACCAAGGAGAAGGAAAAAAAGCAAAATATTTTGATCCTGTTTTATTACACAATAACACGATTGTTCAAACCAAAGGATATTGTACAGACATATTTTTTAATGCTGGTTTAGCTTGGATTAAAGAGCAAAAGGAGAATAAAAAACCATTTTTTGCATACATTTCTACAAATGCACCACATTCACCTTTAATAGCACCCAAAGAAAATTTAGAAAGAATGAAAAAAAGAGGGCTTAAAAAACCTCAACCTAGGTTGGCTATGATTGAAAATATAGATGACAATTTTGGGGTTATGATGGAAAAATTAGAAAGATGGGATATGTTAGATAATACCATTGTAATATTTACATCTGATAATGGTGCTCCAGGTTCTGATCCAGATTTTATTCAAGGACATAAAACAGGAAAAGGAACTCCGTTTGAAGGTGGAGTACATGTACCTGCTTTTTGGTATTGGAAAGGAAAGTTTAAAGAAAATGTAGATATAGAGGCTTTAACAGCACATATAGATTTATACCAAACATTTTGTGAATTAGCTGGAGCTGATATAGCAATGTCAAAACAAGAATTAGAAGGCAGAAGCTTATTGCCATTGTTAGAAAATCCAAATTTTAAATGGGAACCAAGAATATTACAAACACAAAGAGGAAATATTGCTAAAAATCCTGAAGATTCTTCTGATAAAATGTGGTCTGTAAGAACTGATCGATGGAGGTTGGTAGGAAAAGAATTATACGACCTTAAAAACGATCCTTACGAACAAAAAAATGTAGCAAAAGAATATCCTTTTGTAGTAAAAGAGTTAACAAAATCTCATTTTGATTGGTATAAAACGATGATTCCTTATATGATTAATCAAAATAATGTTTGGACAGATCCACAAGCACCATTTGAAAAATTATATACAGATCAAAAGGCAGCAATAGGAATCCCAAAATGGTCTCCAGCAAATACAGATGAACCTGAAAGATCAAATAACAAATCTCTAAACTGGAAAGTAAATAGCATAGATTAATTGTTACAATCTCCCTAAATATAAAAGTATATGTATAAATTAATAATTCTATTTTTTACAGTTTTACTATCTGTAAATGCACAGAATTTTCATACGGATGGTAGTGGAATACGCAATGTTGTAAAAGCCAAAATAAATAATAAAGAGGTTCTTTATATTTCAGAAATAGATGGTGCTATTTCTTGTTACAAAACAAATGGAGTTAAATTATGGCATAAAAAATCAACCCATCCTGCTGTAGTTTTTGAAATAGAAGCTGTAGATATAGACAAAGATGGAAATGATGATGTATTAACTGCTAGTGGAGATGGTTACATTACTGCTTTGAAAAGTGATGGAAGCTTACTTTGGAAATTTAATCCAGGGCATAAGGTTCGTTTTAATGAAGTTGCTGTAATTCATTCGGGGAATTCAATTAGAATATTTGCTGGGGGGAATGATTATCATATTTATGAAATAGATGCCCAAGGAAAATTAGTCAATGCTAGAGCAATTAAAGGTTCTGTTCGAAAAATTGAAGCAGGGGATTTTATAAAAGAAGGAGAAGAAATCCTTTTTGTGCATACCTTAAAACACGACAAATATGGAGCTGAATTTTTTGGATTTATTTTACCAAAACATTTTAACAATCCAAATCATTCGATAAGGCCGAAAAACACAAAGTCAACACCTATAGGGCGTTTTATGATTCAGGATGTAGCTACTGCAGATGTAAATAAAGATGGACGCGATGATCTTTTATTTTTTGGAGGAGAAGGAGCTCCTGTAGTAGTTGCTATGGATGGTGGTTTTAAAAAGCTGATAGATTTTAAAGGATCTAAAAAAGACAAACAGCGTTATGTGCACACCAAAGGAACTACATTACTTCCTTATAAAGATGAAATTGTATTACAACATGGAGGTGTTATGTATAGAATTGATTTAACAGGTAAGGTGCTAAGTAGAACAGGAGAACCACACCGAGAAATTATTTATAACAATTTAGTTTGTGCAGACAATATTCTTATTGGAGGAGGACAAGTTGGTGGGGGGAATGGATTGTATTTTTATCCTTTATCTAAAAAGAAATGGTGGACAATTCATCATAAACTTCAAGGTCGTATTGCTGAAGTAGAAAACAATATAAATACGTTGTATAAACAAGTATTAAAATTTAAACTTCCAAGCTATCAGAAAAAATCGACGAAGAGTTTTAATATGATTACGGGTATAAAACCCAATGAGGAAGTAAAAAAATTAAAAGGAGGTTCTGTAAATTATATTCGTCAATATACGCTAAGTGAAAACACGGATCGTGGGTATATAGTTCGTGTTATTGGAAAAGATGCTTTAAAAAAAGACAAACGTCAAAAATATGAGTTGTCAAGAGAAGATGTTTTAAATATAGCAAGAGAGTCTGAAGCGAATAAGGAACCTTTTGTTATTTGGGCAGGACATGGAACAGATCCTTTTTATCTTCAGATAGAAACCTTAGAGCAAATCTTAAAAGTTGCTCCTACCATGTGTCATGGATTTATTTATGCAGAAATTGCCAATCCTAAAGATCCAAGAGTGCATTATTGGATTGATGAATATTTGCCACGTTTGGCAACAGCAATTCGTAAGCATGGAAATCAAGCAAAAATTTATTTCCGTTATAAAAACATGTTTTGGGCCGCTACCTCACATACAGAAACTTGGAAAAAAGTGTTCTTCTCAAAAAAGTATAGTGACATCTTGGTGCCTTCAGCAGAAGATACAAATAGCAGATTACAAGACATAAACTTTAGTGGGAGAGTGGGAATGTTTGCAGGAGGCTATGTAAATGATTGGTCTATTCGTTTGGTAGATGATAATCCAACAAGTTGGAGACCTTATTCTCCAGGTGGGCAAAGAACTGTTTCTCCTTATTTAAGAAATGGGGCTAGTATGATTTCTTATGGAGCTAGGTATGGTATTCTTTTTAATATTAAATATTTAGAAGATCCAGGTATGAATGTTTTATTCTCTTTAATGAAGTCTGGAATTTTACCAATTGTTAAAAGAGAAGATCTTCTATCTATAGGATCTTGGCACTTAATAAAAGATATAGATGAAGATCTTACACATCTTTCCGAAGATGGTCATAATTTAATAAACTATAGTAAAAATGATGATAATGCTGTTGTTGCAGTTAATTCGGTAACATGGTGTGGAGCCACTGTTCCAAATTATGATTATTCAAAAATAGCTTTAGGAGTAAATTATAGGTGGTTGAACTTTATTCCTGAAATGCCAAATGGAATGGTTCCTATTGCACCAGTAGAATTCGAATCAACATTAAAAGAAAAAAAAGCCTCTTATGTGGTTAGTAATATGAAAATGGGCTATGTGCATCATAAACCTGTGGTAGCCAAAGATTTTGGTAAAACGATGCAAAAAGCAGTGACAAATGGTGCTCAAAAATTACCGCTGTTAGTAACAGGTGCTTCTTGGAGTTTCATAAAGTTAGATAATACACATGCGCGGTTGGTTTTAATAGATCCTGGGTACATAGATCCTAAAAAAAGAGAGGTGAATGTTTCTTTTCAATCGATGGTACCATCCAAGGCCATAGATATTTTAACTAAAGAAAAAATATCAATCAAGAATAACAAAATGCAGTTAACAGTACCAGCAGGTGCTATGCGATTTGTAGATATAGAATTCCTTACTAAATAAAACTGAATGAAGTTGTACATAACTTATTTACTAATTCTGATTTCATCTTTATTTTACGGTCAAGAGAACATAAATTTTGCTTTAAGTATAAAAGAGTAGAAGTTACCCATATAAAAAGTAATGAACAAGCAGGTAAAGAGCTTAAAAATAGAGGAAGTAACAATAGAAGCAATAATAATGGATATAAAAAATAATTTTAAAAATTGGGATAATACAAAGTTAAAATTATCTCTGATAATTGTGATGTTAATGTGCAACATCAAGTTTGTAAATGCACAATATGTAGAGAAGATGAATCCAAAAGGATACAGAGTAGACCTGCAAATAGATTACAATCTAGTAAACGATAATGCAAAGAATCCACAAGGAGATAAATTACAAAAAGCAATAGATGATGTAGCTAGAAAAAATAATGGGGGAATTGTATATGTGCCAAAAGGAGTGTATGCTATTGAAGGAATTGTTCTAAAATCAAATGTTCATGTTTTAATAGAGGTAGGAACAGTTCTAAAAGTACTAAAAGAATCTACAGGGGCAAAGAATTTAAAAAATGGTAAAAAAAGTGCTTCTGAATCTAACATGAAAAAAAAATCTAAAAGTACAAACGGAGTAGTTTTTAAATTTGATGCAGAGAGCTCTTCCGCAAAAGGAAGAAAAAATAAAAACAGCAGAGCGTTTATAGAAAATGTAAGTGTTAGAGGGGTTAACGGGCCATTTGTTATAGATTATCATCATTTAAAAAGCGGAGACAAACAACGCGCATTTATGTTGAAAATGGTAAGGAATTTCTTAATTGAAAATGTAGATATTAAAGATAATTATACAGTGTATTGTGGAACAAGCTTTGGGCCTTCCAGTTCAAAAGGAGATGTTTCAGATTGGGAGGTTTCTCGTCCTACCGATGGTTTAATTAGAAATTATCGTCATTTTAGAGGAAGTCCTGGCTATGGAGCTATTCAGTGTCATGGTGGACAAACAGTGCATTTTGAAAATATATATACCTATGGAGGTGTTGGTTTTAGATTAGAAGTTGGAGCTAATAATAAAAATGTAGGTGTGTTTGATATGTCTGCAAAAAATGTGATTTGTGAAGATGGTAAAATTGCTGTAATGATGGGGCCTCACTCAGCAAAAAATGGTATTGTTACGGTTGATGGAATTTTAGCAATAGGATGTGTAAAGGCATTTTCTATGGGAAATGGACATGTGAAAAAAAAGGCTCCAGATCAAACACCAGGTTGGTTTGATTCTAAATCTTCTGTAAAAAATATTCACGCTATTTATGGAGAATCGGCACAAGTAAAAGGAACAAGTTTAGGAGCTTATTCTAACCCTAAATATTTAGAGAAATTAAAAATGTGGTCGGATGGAAAGTTTTTTTCAGGCCCTTCTTTAGGAGTCATTTCTGAGCAACCAATAGCGTATAAAGTTTCTATAAGCAATGTAACGTGTTCTAGTTTTCCGTTTGAACCGTCTATTCTTAGAAAAGAAACAGAAAATAGGCATGATACTAAAAAAGCTTGGGTTGCATCACACGTAGGAACAAAGTGGATGACCAACAAAGGAGTAACTAATGAAGATTATGAAATTGAGACTCCAGAAGAAATGAAGATAAGAATTCAGAAATTAATGGAAAAACAAGAGATAAAAAAAATATTATAAATGAAAAATCTAGGATTATTTATTAGTTGTCTGTTCTTAAAATTAACGATAGGAATGTCGCAAGAAAAACCAAATATTATTTTCTTAATGGCAGACGATCAGGCATCTTATACGTTGGGTTGTTATGGAAATAAAGATGTAAAAACACCCAATATTGATAACCTTTCTGATAAAGGTTTAACCTTTGATCATCATTATGCTACTACAGCTATTTGCATGGCGAGTAGAGCTACAATAATGACAGGTTTGGTAGAATATAGAACCGGAACTAATTTTTTACACGGTCCTATGAAAAAAGAAACGTGGAATAATTCATACCCTGTATTGCTTAAAAAGTCTGGATATCGTACAGCTTTTGCAGGAAAATTTGGATTTGATGTTCAAGATCACATAGAAGGTAAAAAGGATAAAAAGATATTAGTAAATAGTTTTGATGTTTGGGCTGGTGCAGCAGGACAGTCTTCTTATGATACAGAAAAAAATAAAGCTTTAGAAAAATATAAAGAAAAATACCCTCATTCTACCTTGGCATATGGAGCTTTTGGTAGTGATTTTATCATAGAATCTGTAGCTAAAAAAGAACCTTTTTGTTTATCTATAAGTTACAAAGCTCCACACAGACCAGCTACTCCAGATCCACGATTTAATGATGTATACTCAAACGTTAAATTTAAAAAGCCAGATAATTATGGAAGAATTCATGGAGAGCATTTTTCAAAACAAAGCAAACAAGGTAGACAATATCCAAGATTTTATGAATGGCATTATAATGATAAATATGATCAGGTAATGGCAACCTATCATCAACAAGTATACGGAATAGATCAGTCTGTTGGAATGATTTTAGATGCCTTAAAAGAATCTGGGGCAGATAAAAATACCGTAATAATATATACTTCTGATAATGGATATTTTTGTGGTTCACACGGATATGGATCTAAGGTATTACCCTATGAAGAATCTTCTAAAGTACCTTTAATTATTTACGACCCTAGACACTCCAATAGTCATAAAGGAATTCGTTCCAATGCTTTGACAGCTAATATTGATATTGCTCCAACTATTTTAGCTTTGGCAGGAATAGAAATGACGAATAGAATAGATGGAAAAAATATCATATCTCTTTATAACGATCCTAAAAAAGAAATTCATAAAACAATTCCTTTAATTAATGTTTGGGGGCCGTCAGAAACACATTCTTTATCCATTGTATCTAAAAACCACAAATATATTTATTGGGGATATGCTTCTGAAGGTTACAAGGCAACAGAGGAGTTATACAATTTAAAAAACGATCCTTTAGAACTTCAAAATATGGTAAATAAGTCTGATAAAGAGTTAACTGTATTAAGAAATTCTTATGATGCTCAAATAGAAAAATGGAAAGAGTTGGCAGTAACTTATAACAATTATGAGCGATACAGTGTGTTGTTTGATAGAAGTTTGACATGGAATCAAAAAGCATCTTTAGCTTTTAATTTAGAAGCTAAAAAGACTAAAAAGACCAAAAAATAGATGATGAGAACAAATTTTAAAATTACTACGACACAAATATTAACAATAAATAAAAGTATTGTTATTACAGTATTTTTATTCATATTTCAATGGAATACGTTGGTAATAGCTCAATCAAAAAAGCCAAACATTATTTTAATGATGGCAGATGATATGGGCTATGGAGATACAGGTTTTAACGGACATCCTATTGTTAAAACGCCCAATATGGATGCTTTGGTAAAAAAAGGGATGTTGTTAAATCACTTCTATGCAGGTAATTCCGTATGTTCTCCTACACGAGCAACATTTCTTACTGGTAGGCATCATGATAGAATGGGGGTTTACGTAGCTAACAAAGGACATTTACCAAAACAGGAGATTACTTTGGCTAAAATGTTAAAATCTAAAGGATATACAACAGGGCATTTTGGAAAGTGGCATTTAGGTACTTTAAGTAAAACAGAATCATCAAAAGGAGCTTCTAGAAAACCTGCGTTAAATTTCGCTCCACCTTGGTTACGTAATTATGATGCCTCTTTTGTAACAGAGTCTGCTGTTACTACTTGGAACCCAGGTATTGGATCAAGAGCAGTTAATAATCCTTTTTATGAAAATGGAGTTGCTTTAAAAAAAGGTGATAAAAGTTTAATGGGGGGAGCAGCAAAAGTTGTGGTAGATAGAGTGGTACCTTTTATAGAAAATGCAGCTAAAAAAGAAATACCTTTTTTATCAGTAGTATGGTTTCATGCACCTCATAAAGATGTACAAGCAGGACCTGAGTATTTAAAAATGTACGAAGGACATGGAGAAGCTGCGCATTTTTACGGATGTATTACAGAGTTAGATGAGCAAGTAGGGAGAATTGTAGAAGCACTAAAAAAGACAAATCAATATGAAAATACAATGATCTTTTTCTGTTCAGATAATGGTCCTGAAGGACGTAAACCAGCAGGAAGAATTGTAGGAACTACAAATGGTCTTAGAGGAAGAAAACGTTCTTTGTATGAAGGAGGGGTTAGAGTACCTGCTTTTGCAGTGTGGCCAGGTGTAATTAAAGAAAATACAGCATCTAATGCTGTTTTATCTACTTTAGATTATTTACCAACAATACAAAGTATAGTAAACTATAATATGCCAGATTCTAGACCAATCGATGGACAAAATATATTACCTATTTTAACAGAAAAACAACAACATAGAGATAAATCTGTTGTGTTTAGATATTCTGGAGGTATTACAACTTTGGTCAAAGGAAATTACAAATTAGTGTATCCACTTAAAGAGTTGTATGATGTTTTTAAGGATAGAGAAGAAAAAAATAATTTAGCTTCATTACATCCCGATTTGGTAGCAGCTATGGAAATAGAATTGTTGCAAAAATTTAAAAGTATCCAAAAAAGTCAAGCAGGAATAGATTATAACGATCAGAATTTTCATCCAGTAGACGATTGGAAACCTTTAATTAAAGATGTTGCTAAAATTGATCCGCAGAAAGGCAGTGCATTAAAAAAGAAATCAAATTCAAAGAAAAAGAAGAAATAGAATTTTAATAGATAATAACAATTTAGGACTCTAACTAACATTTAATAATTGCACAAAAACATAAAACTACATAGGTTTTATGTTTTTTGTTTTAGGAGTTTTTTAATACATAGAAACAAACAATTAATAATTATAAATCATATGAAAAAAATAGCATGTCTTTTACTTGTTTTTTTGGGGTTGCAAAATATAAATGCCAATTCAGGAATTAAAAGTATTGAAACCGATTATACCATCATGAAAGTTAGAGTGATGCAGTACAAAAACACCACAAAAATTATTGGGACGAGTTACGAAGGTACGGTAGTTTGTTATGATTATAGCGGAAAGCTACAATGGAAAAATGAGCTTTCTGGCTTTATGAATAATGATATTTATTGCGCGGATATTGATAATGATGGTAAAGACGAAATTTTGGCACCAAATGCAGATGGAACTTTATACTGTTTAGATGATAATGGAAAACTATTATGGAAGTTTAAACAGAATTCGGCTCCAATCTTATCGGCTACTATGGTAACCAAAGGAAAAACAAATTATGTTGTTTGTGGTGGATTCGATAAGAATATTCATTATTTATCTACCAAAGGAAAATTGTTGAAATCAATACCTTCGGTTTCATATGGTATTGAAAAGAAACATAAGAATCATGCGATTAATTATCTTAGAAAAATTCAGCAAAACGGAAAAGATGTTTTAGTAGTATTAAGCGCATTTAATACAAATTACGATAAAGGAGTTTTGTATTATTTTAAACCATTTGAAGATCAACCTTACCAATTTACTAAAATGAAGGGTAAAGGTGGTGGTGGATCTTGTCCTGGGACTTTTTCTGTTAACGATATTATTCCTGGTAATACCGAGATTTTGCTAGGAGGAAATGGATTAAATACATTACAAGTATCAGTGGCATCTGTAGAGAAATGTGCTGCAGGACAATTACAATTTAAATTTAAAAATGCAAGAAAAGATATAGGTAAAGTAGGTTATAGATTAGCCTCTGCCGAAGCTATTCCGTATAAAAAGAGTTTTAAATATTATGTGCTTTATGGGAATAGAATGCATTTAGTTTCACCCGAAAAAAATGGAGATCCAACAGAAATTATTGAAAGTAATTATGCTTTTAACGATATGTGTAAAGATGGTGATAGCGAAAAACTAATTTTAGCAAGTGCGCAAAGTGGAGGAAGTTGTATTCATGTAATAGATTATTCTAGCAATGCATGGAAAAAAGATTTTCAGCAATTACAACCAGCCGGAAAAATGGCGAAGATTTTAACCAACACAAGTGACTTTCGAAAAAAGCTTAAAAAATTTAAAATTCCAAAATGGGAAGAGCATAAAGTAGCAGTAAAAGTATTGGTTTCAGGTTTAAGTGATGAAGAAGCAAGTAATTTAAGAGGAGAAAACGCTAAAAATTTTATAAATATTAATAGTGTTAAAAAATTATATCCTCATGTAGAAAATTGGGATCGATCTGGAATGGACAATAAAGTTGCTAGAGAAACGAAAGATCATAGAAAAAAGTACGACTTAACGAGTGATCAAGTAGTACAAAAATTTAAAACAGAATTGAGTAAATCTGAACATGGAGTTCAATATTGGCAAGGACATGGTAGAGATATATTCTTTTACTCGTTGCCAACAATGAAAAAAGTAATTGAAGAGGCAGGAGATAAAATAGTCATTCCAATTCTTGCAGAAATGGGAGCTACTGATAAAGATGCTATATGGTCTGCTAAAAATTTTATGTATCCTTTAGCTGAATTATTAAAAGGGACAAATAGTTTTATTTCAGTTAGAAATAAATTTAATTTTTGGCAATGTGAAGTATATACACCTGCCTATAAAGGATTGGTTTCTGGTAAATATGCAGATGCTTTTGTGTCTTCAATGGAAGAATCAAACAGCAAGGTAATGGACATGAGTTTTTCTGGAAGAATTGGTTTATGGGCTGCTGGTTCTATGAATCAGTGGGGTACAAGATTTACCAGAGATAATGTATGTTATGATCGTTTAAGACAATTATCTTATCAAAAAGTTCCTAATCATGCATTAAGAATGTTTGTACATAGAATAGCAAGTGGTGCTTCGGTAGTGCATAATACTTCAGTAAATGTTGAATATCAAAGAGTATTATGGGAAATGATTGCAAAAGGGATTTTGTATGTTCCTACTAAAAAGGAAATTGTAAGTTTTAGTCCTGTTCATTTAAGTATGCTAGATCCTAATCCGCTATTTTTAGCTGGAAGTGGCGTAAAAGATGTAACTATTTATGATGCTAAATTCGAAAAAGAAAATCCGATGATAGTGGGTAAAACTAAAGGTGTTTATTCAGCAGCACCAGTAAATGAATGGGATTTTTCTAAGTATACTTCTAATACAAAAGAAAGAAGACTAGAATATTTGCCTAATTACTCAAGAGGATTGGTGTTAACAACACCTCCAAATGATAAAAATTCTAAAAGAGGAACTTTGGAAAGTAACCTAAACCCTATTTATAAAAATAACACAACTGAATTTTTTATGGATGGAAAAAATTATTATTCTGATGTGAATAAATCAAAAACATATGCTGCAGATACTTATTATAAAACGATAAAAAAAGCAATTGATGAAGGAGCTAAGAAACTACCATTAACTGTTGAAGGTCGTGTGGCTTGGGTTACTGCTCATACGGCTCCAAAACATTTACGTTTAACTATTGTTGATGGAGGTTATGTAAATCCAAATGATCGTGTTGCTACCGTAAAATTTCATACGGCAAAGGTGAAAAAAATCACAAATTTATTAACGAATGAAGAAGTGAAGTTTTCTTCAGCAGTTGCCACTATTAATGTGCCTTGTGGATTATTTGTGTTTTTAGATATTGAGCTAGAAACAGCTTTATAGAATAGAATTTTTGATATCATGTAAACAGCATCTTACGTAATTATGTAAGATGCTGTTTTATTTAAAATAGGATACTGTGTTTAATAAATTACAGGGGTGTTAAATAGGAATACAATTAAAAATAAACTTATGGAAACATATTTTAGACTCTTAAGTACTTTGTTCAATTAATGACTGAATATCTTGCTAATCATAAAAATATCCATAAAATTAACATTCAATGAATACACTATTAAAATTTAGTTTATTGTTATTGGCTTTCAGTAGTTGTTTTGCACAATCAAAAAAGCCCAACATTTTGTTTATCATGTCAGATGATCATACATCACAAGCAATAGGTGCTTATGGAGGAAGACTTCAAAAATTAAATCCAACACCAACAATTGATCAAATAGCAAAAGAGGGTGTGATTATGACCAATGCATTTTGTCAAAATGCAATTTGTACTCCTAGTAGAGCATCTATTATGACAGGACAAAGTAGTGCTGTAAACGGATGTCCAACACTGGATGATCATTTACCTAAAGACAAACAATATTTACCTTTAGAAATAAAAAAAGCGGGCTATCAAACAGCAATTATAGGAAAATGGCATTTACATGAAATTCCAGAAACCTTTGATTATTATAAAGTATTGCCTGGTCAGGGAGATTATTTTGATCCTGTATTTTACGACAGTGATGGTACTGAACGTATAAAGTGGAAAAAATATGATATACAAAAGGCTTCACAAATGACAGGACACTCCTCTGATTGTATTGGAGATTCTGCTTTAGATTGGTTTAAAAACAAAAGAGATCCAAATAAACCGTTCTATTTAAGTTTGCATTTTAAAGCACCTCATGATATGTTTAAATACGCACCACGCTACGAAAACTATTTAAAAGATGTAAGCATTCCGGAACCAGAGAATATGAGGGATAGAAAAAATAATGGTTCTATTGCTACAAGAGGTCATAATGGAGAATTAATCCCTTACATAGGAACTTCTATAGGAAAAAGAAATCCTAGAAGAAATTACACCAATTCTGGAGCATGGGTTAAAGATTTAGATTTATCTAAAAGTGATGAAGAAATTCATGGGGATGCTTATCAGGGTTATATGAAGGCTTATTTACGTTGTGTAAAAGGGGTTGATGATAATTTAAAAAGAGTGGTAGATTACCTAAAAGCAAATGATTTATATGACAACACAGTAATTGTTTATACAGGAGATCAAGGGTTCTTTTTAGGAGAACATGATTATATGGATAAGCGTTGGGCTTATGAGGAGTCTATGAGAATGCCTTTTATTGTTCGCTACCCTAAAACCATTAAAAAAGGAAAAATTGATGCGATTGTAGAAAATATAGATTATGCACCTACTATTTTAGACTTTGCAGGGATTGATACTCCTAAATATATGCATGGAAAAAGTTTTAAAGCTATTTTAGAAACAGGTAAAGAAACAAAAAAATCTAAAAAAGCAGCCTATTATCATTACTGGATGCATATGACTAGCCACGATAATCCAGGACATATTGCGATTAGAACCAAAAAACACAAACTTATATTTTTCTATGGAACAGCTATCAAAAGTAGTGTACCTCAAACCCCTCCTGGTTGGGAATTGTATGATCTAGAAAAAGATCCTAGAGAAGACAATAATGTTTACAACAATCCTAAATACAAGAAAGTAATTGCGAAACTAAAAAAGCAATTAAAACAGTTACGAAAAGAATATGGAGAAGATGATTCTAAATTTACTTTTAATAAAGTGATAGATGATTTTTGGGATTACGATGAAAACGATCAAAATAGAGCCATCGAAATTTCTCATCAGTATTTAGATAAAGTACAAAAGAATATTTACATAAATAATCGAAAAAAGCAAACTAAAAAACATTAGACAAAAGTTACAACCTTCTCTAAACCCACCATGAATACTTAAATTGATAAGGGAGGTATTTTTATGCTTTTATTTGATGTAAGTAAAGACTAGCAAGTACATTAATTGGATGCTAAAATACTTTGGTTATTAGGTGTGTGTATAATTTGTAGTTCGTAAATAAGTAATAAATCTATATTATAAAAAATGAAAAAAACTAAATTAATTTTAAGTTGTTTGTTAGTAGCTGCAAGTATGTATGCTCAAAAAAACAAAAATATAAAAAGACCAAATATCATTTATATTTTAGCTGATGACATGGGGCCAGGTGATGTTTCAGCCTATAATAAAGAGGGTAAAATAATGACCCCAAATATTGATAGATTGGCCGTTGAAGGAGTTAAGTTTATGGATGCTCATACCAATTCTTCTGTATGTACTCCAACAAGATATGGAATTCTTACAGGAAGATATGCTTGGAGGACTAATAAAAAAGAAGGGGTTTTAGGAGGAATGAGTAAACACTTAATTAATCCATCTAGAGAAACAGTAGCTAGTTTTTTACAAAAACAAGGGTATAAAACAGCTTGTTTTGGAAAATGGCATTTAGGAATGGACTGGCAACCTAATAAAAATTACAAAGGCGGTAAAAAAGATTTAAAGTTTGATGTTAGCAAAGCTGTAAAAAATGGTCCTAATGCTGTTGGTTTTGACAAATTTTATGGAATTGCAGGGTCTTTAAACATGGCTCCTCATGGAATTATTATCGATGATAAAATTCAAGGAGATATGGAGTTTGTGAAATCTAGAAGTGAAATGGATGCAAGAGGATACAAACAACCTGCAAATGCTGGATGGGTTTCTAAAGGTTTTAAGCAAGACGAACTTTTAGGTTTATTGGCTCAAGAAACTACTAAATGGATTAAAGATAATAAGGACAATCCTTTCTTTGTATACATGCCTTTACATTCACCACATTCTCCAATTGTACCAAGTAGTGACTTTGTAAATAAAAGTCAATTAAACAATCACGGAGATTATTGTTTAGAGACTGATTATACTATTGGAAAAGTATTAAATATGTTAGATGAATTAAATATAGCAGATAATACTATGGTAATTTTTACAGCAGATAATGGGACTTCTCCAAAAGCACAATTAGGAGAAATGCAAGCAAAAGGCCACTATACAAGTTGGATTTACAGAGGTTTAAAAGGAACACTTTGGGAAGGTGGACATAGAATGCCTTTTTTGGTTCGTTGGCCACAGGTTGCTAAAGCAAACACTGTAAGTAACAAACCTATTTGTACTACTGACTTTTTTGCAACTTGTGCAGAAGTAACAGGAGTAGATTTAAAAGATAATGAAGCTGAAGATAGTTTTAGCTTTTTATCAGCATTAAAAGGTAATGACAAAAGAGATAAAGATAGAATAATTACGCATCATTCGGATAAAGGAGTTTTTGCTGTTAGACAAGGTAAATGGAAATTAATGATGGATCATAAAGGTGGTTCTCCAAGAGCGAATCCAAAAGATAAATTACAGCCTGTAAAAAACATAGATACTGTTCTGTTGTTTGATATGGAAAAAGATGCTATAGAATCTACAAACTTATCAAAAGAGCATCCAGAAATTGTTATACATTTAAAAAAAGAATTAGCAAGAATTATTAAAAGAGGAAGGAGTAATGAAGGAAAAAATCAGCCAACAGATTTAAATGATCCTAACTTAAAATGGCCACAAATAAATATGCTTCAAGAGTATTTAAATTAATACATTTTAGGTGTAGCTATTATATATAATCTAAATATATGTAAAAGGTTTCTTAATATTTTATATATACAATAATGCGTTAAATAAGTATGTTTTTAGAACGCTATAGCTTTTAAAAACATACTTTATATGAATACAATTTGCAATGAAAAATTTAATACTGCTAGTTTGCTTGTTACATACTGTTTTTTCTGTAAAAGCTCAATATCTTAAAGTACCTCAAATATCTAATCAAAAACCAAAAGCTGGTGTAAGGGTAAAAGTAGTACCTAAAGCCTATAAAAATACAGGCTTGTACTATTCTTTATATCTTCCAGAAAATTATATTCCTAATAAAAAATATCCTGTTATTGTTGAGTATACTGGAAATAAGCATGCTCCTACTGGTTCTACAGGAAAGGTGAAAGATGCAAATTTAGGATATGCAATTGCTAAAAAAATAGAAGCTATATGGGTAGTGTTTCCATATGTAAAGAAAGGTGAATCTATTTTAAATTGGTGGGGAAATGAAGAAGAAACCATTGAGTTTGCTATGAACAATATAAAGGATATTTGTTTAAATTATGGAGGTAATCCTGCAGAGGTATTTATATGTGGCTTTTCAAGAGGAGCAATAGGAGTTAACTATTTAGGGTTACGCAATAAAGAAATAGCAGATACTTGGCTAGGTTTTTTTTCTCATGATCAATACGATGGTGTAAAACAATGGGCCAAATGGGGAACACCATTATCAAAATATAGAGAAGAAGCTAAAGAAAGGTTTATGCGTATAAAGGGACGAAACTGTTATATTTCTCAAAAAGGAACAAAGAGTGATTATACGTTTGCAACGAAAGAATATATCATAGAAAATAAATTAGAAAGTTATGCAAATATTCAATTTGAAATACTTCCAATTTCATCTGTAATCCCAAATATTCCAACAAATTTTGTTCCACATAATCATACAGATAAGTGGTTGTTATTTGATTCAAAATATGCCAATAAGGTCTATACATGGTTTCTAAAAACAATAAAAAACAAACCAAACACCTATACGGTTAGTGGTATTGTAAAAAACTCTAAAGGAAATCCTGTTTCTGGAGTTTTTGTAGAAAGTGGAAGAACTCATTTTGCAATTACAAATAAAAAAGGAGAATATGTATTAGAAGGTCTTATTTCAGGAAAAAGAATTGTTAGGGTAAAAAGTACAACAGGAAAAGAACTAGCTACTTCTAGGTCTATAGATGTTAAATCTAATGTAACTAAACTAAATTTTATTTCTCAAACAAATTTTAATTAGAGGTTTTAAATTATTCTTTATAAAAAGATAAAAAACTTAGATATAGGTGTATTAGTTTAGTAAAATAGTACGCATTGTTTGTAGTCGTATTTTGGACTCTTAGAAACATAGAAAAGAACTAGACAGAACTATTAGTTTTGGTATTAAAGTACTTTGCTGCGCAATAGAATATTATTAAAACAAAAATAGATCATGTTTCAAAAAATAACTAAAGCACTCTTGGGAGTTGTTTTTTTAGGAATTATTTCATGTGCTCAAACAAAGCAAAAAAGTAACACAGTTCATCAAAATGGAATTGCTAACAAGCAAAACACCCAACCCAATATTGTACTTATTTATGCCGATGATTTAGGTAGAGGAATGTTAAGTACTTATGGTCAAAAAATTGTAAAAACGCCTAATATAGATAGATTGGCTAATTATGGAGTAAAGTTTGAAAATTCTTATGGTTCTCATTATTGTTCTCCTGCTAGAGCTAGTTTGTTAACCGGAATGCACGATGTTCGTAGAGATTTATTTAATACTACCACGGGTGGGATTTATATGAAGTTAGACAATGGTTTAAGTTTAGAACAAATTGAAGAGAAAATAGAAAAAGTAATGATTCCTGCCAAAGAAGAAGATGTTTTCTTAGGACAAGTAGCTCAACAAGCTGGGTATGCAACAGCAGAGTTTGGAAAGTTAGAATGGGGATTTGCTACTACCGCCAAACGTGTAAAAAGACATGGGTGGGACTATCATTTTGGATATTACGATCACAGACGTTGTCATGGTTTTTACCCTCCATTTTTATTTAGAAATGGTAAAAAAGTAGCTATTCCAGGAAACACACATGTAGATTGTGCCAAAGGACCAGATTCTGAATCTCCAGAAAATTACAAAAAGAGATGGGATATGACGGGTAAAAAAGTCTATTCAGAACATATTATTATGGACGAAATGATGAGTTATATGGATCGTAACCATCCTAAAGACACCGGAAAACCGTTCTTTATTTATTTTCCAACGCAATTGCCTCATGGTCCTGTAGCCATTCCAGAAGTTCATGCAGATTTTAAAAACAATCCTAATTTAACCGAGCTAGAAAAAGAATACGCATCTATGGTTAAAATGTTAGATTCTGATGTAGGAAGAATTTACAATAAACTAGAAGCAATGGGAGTATTAGATAATACGATTATTGTATTTACATCAGACAACGGACATGCCATGCCTTATCCAAAAGAAGGTAGGTTAGATGATAAAAGAAACATACACACGGGTCAAAAATACGATGATATCAAAACTAAATTTTACTCAGAAACCAGTGGAGATGTATTTGATGGAAATGATGGTATGGCAGGTTTTAAAAGAGCCAATTGGGAAGGTGGTTCTAGAGTACCACTTATTTGGTATTGGAAAGATAAATTTAAATCAGGAACTATATCAGAACAACGTGTTGCGGGTTATGATTTTATGAACACAATGGCTGAACTAATAGAAACAAATCCTGTAAAAAAATCTGATGGTGTTTCTTATGCTAAGACCTTGTTTGGTGGTAAAAGTAGAGAGCGTGATTATACGGTACTTTCATCTCATACCATGGGCCCCTCACTAATTACTAAAGATGGGTGGAAGTTACGTTACTACATTAAAAAAGATGTTTTTCAATTGTATTATTTACCTAATGATTATAAAGAAGAAAATAATCTAGCTAATGAACAACCCGAACGTTTAAAGACTTTAAAAACATTACTACTTAAAGAATGTAATGGAGATTGGCATAATGGACTAGGACCTCAGAAAATGAGTTATAAGTTGTACGGAATTTAATTAAAAGAGTACATAAATTTTAAAGGGAGCTTTTTGAAACTATTCAAAAAGCTCTCTTTTTTTTTAGACCTTAAATAAACTCTATGGTGTGTACTATGTATTTGTAGATACTTTATTTTAAGCTTAGGACTTACAAGAACATACAAAGTGCTATTGCAGACGATAGAGATAGGGAGACTTAATAATTTTAAACCTGTTGATTAATTTCAGTTAGAAAATAGAATCAACAAAGAACTAATAATCTTAAACAACAAAATAAATGATCACAAAAATTTCTAAATTAATTACAGCTATGTTATTCTTTGTTTTTATAACAACGAATGCACAATATAAAGAAACTATGAATCCTAAAGGATTTAAAGTAGATTTAAAAAAGGATTATGGTTTGGTAAACGACAATGCCAAAAAACCTCAGGGGTATTTGTTACAAAAAGCCATAGATGATGTAAACAGTAAAAAGAATGGGGGAAGTATATACATTCCTAAAGGAGTTTATAATATTAGTGATGTTACTTTAAAATCTAACGTACATATCTTAATAGAAAAAGGAACGGTGTTAAAATCGGGTAGAGTTTCTGTAGCAGGAGCTAATAGTCCCAAAGGTCCAAAAAAAGGAAATGGGAAAGAAGAGTCCGTTTCTCATGCCAAAAAAGAGAAAAAAAAGAAAGTATCAAAAGGTAAAAAGAACAAGAAAAAAGGTGATACATCTAAAAAAGACAAAGGAGCTAAGAATACTAAAAAAGGAGAAGTTACTAAGGGAGTGTTTTTTGTGTTAAATGCTAAAAATGGTGGAACAGAATATATAGAGAATGTGAGTATAAGAGGGGTTGGTGGAGCCTTTACTATAGATTACCACAATCTTAAAAGTAAAGACAGACAAAGAGCAATTATTGTTTCTATGGCAAAAAATTTTTTAATAGAAAACATGATTGTAAAAGATAATTATACGGTGTATTGTGGAATTACATTATCACCCTCAGGAGAAAAAGTAAAAGATGTTAAAAATTGGGAAGTATCTAGACCAACTTTTGGAACCATTCGTAACATTACTCACTTTAGAGGAAGTCCAGGTTATGGATTGGTACAATGTCATGGAGCACAAAATGTACATTACGAGAACTTATATTCAGAAGGAGGGGTAACATTTAGATTAGAAGTTGGTGCTAATAATAAAAATGTTGGAGTTTATGATTTAACTGCAAAAAACATCATCAACAAAAACGGAAGATGTGCGGTAATGTTAGGACCTCATTCTGCTAAAAACGGAATTATAAAAGTAGATGGTGTTACATCTATAAGTTCTACCTATGCTGTAAAGGTAGGTGATGGACACGTAAAATCTGGAGCCCCAGATCAAACTCCAGGATATTTTCACGATGATTCTTCTATAACCAATATTCATGCTATTTATGGAAAATCAGCACAAATTAAACGTTCTTCTTTTACGGATTATCCTAGTATTGAAGCTTATTATAATGATTTAAAAGTATTTTCAGATTATAAATTTTTTGAAGGGCCGTCTATTGGAGCTGTAGAAAATTCAGCACTTAGTTTTCATGTAAACATCAGTAATATTACAATGGAAGGTTTTCCTTATCACAATGATAAACCTATTATTACTCATAAAGATAGAAGAGATGGTAATTGGGGAGAAGAAAAGAAAGCATGGGAAAAAGCACATACGGGGAAAGAATTTAAATCTAACAAAGGTGTAATTGCAGAGGATTACCAAGCTAAAGCCTATAATTTTAAAAGAAAATAATAAGAATATAAAACATAAAAAAGATGAATGCAAAAATGATAAAAAGTTTAGGTGTAGCTACTTTGCTAATGTTGTTTGTAACAAAAGTAAATGCACAGTATACCGAAGTAATGAATAAAAAAGGATTGACCAAAAGTCTAAATAAAGATTATAATTTAAAAGATGATAATGCCAAAACAGATCAAAGTGATAAGTTGGTTAAAGCTATTGATGATGTAAATAGTAAAGGTGGAGGAATTATTAAAATAGACAAAGGAGTTTATCGTTTTTCAGGTGTTAACTTAAAGTCAAATGTTCATATTTTAATAGAAGGTGGTACGGTTATCAAACCAGCATCTAGTGTTGTTTTTAATTTTTCTGTAGATAATAAAACAGAAAAAAAGAATCCAAAAGCTTTTATTAAAAATGTAAGTGTTCGTGGAAATGGTGGAGCTTTTATTATTGATTATCACACACACAAATACAAAGACAGACAACGTGCAATTATTGCTAAAATGGTACAAAACTTCTTAATTCAAGACATGATTGTAAAAGACAATTATTCTGTTTATTGTGGAATTACTTTGGCTCCTGCTAATGAAAAAGTTGCGGATGTTAAAAATTGGGAGGTATCTAGAGCTAGCTATGGAACAATACGTAATATTACGCATTACAATGCAAGTCCTGGTTATGGATTGGTACAGTGCCATGGTGCACAAAATGTGCATTTTGAAAACTTATATTCAGAGGGGGGGGTAACGTTTAGATTAGAAGTTGGTGCTAATAACAAAAATGTAGGAGTTTTTGATTTAACAGCAAAAAACATCATCAATAAAAACGGAAGAGCCGCAGTAATGTTAGGACCTCATTCAGCTAAAAATGGAATTATAAAGGTAGATGGTGTTACTTCTATCAGCTCAACTTTTGCGGTTACTGTTGGAGATGGTGGTGTAAAAAAAGATGCCCCAGATCAAACACCAGGTTATTTTCATAAAGATTCTTCAATAGATAATGTAGTGGCTATTTATGGGAAATCAGCACAGGTGAAAGGACCGACTTTGTTAGAATTTCCAAAAGTTGATGATTATTTTGATTATTTAAAAGTGTTTTCTGATGGTAAATTTTATGAAGGACCTTCTGTAACAGCTGTACATTATGGACCTACTACCTATAGTATTAAGCTAGGGAAAAATATTAAAATGAAAGGTTTTCCTCATCACAACAATAAACCTATAGTTACCCGTTCAGATACAAGAAAAGCATCTTGGGGAGCAGAAAAAAAAGCATGGAAAGCAGCGCATCCAGGTAGCGAATTTATTTCAGACAAAGGAGTGCTTGTAAAAGATTACCAAGTAAAAGCATATCAGTTCTAAAAGAAAAACAGACTCTTAAAAGCCCCTCATAATTATTATGAGGGGCTTTTTTAGTTGCAGGAGTTTAAGGAATAGTAGAATTCTTAATCTTTCATATGAGTTGTTTTTAGTAAAGTACAACAAGTAAAAACAACACATATGTTGAATAATAATAAAATATGCAACATATAGAACCCTTTTTGAGAATTCTAGCCTAATTGATAATATTATGTTTGTAGGGATTAGCTTGCTAAAAAATGAATCTTTATGTTTTTGTTTAAAATTAGAGTGGAGCTTATTAGGTATGAACCTTAGTTCTTAATTTGCTATATTGAATAATAGATAAATTAGTGTGGTTAGGAACATGAAATAAAGAATAAATAAAAGAGATAAAAATGAAACAAATCAAAATTAAATTACAACAAATAGCATTGTTTGCAGTCTTTTTTGTTTTCTTGGGATGTAACAGTCAAGCTCAGAAAATGAAGTTTGAATACATTGGAGATGCTGCTAGACAAGAAGGAATGCATGTTTGGGGATCTTCTCCTGTTATTGGTAAAGACGGAAGAACTCACTTATTTGCTGCACAATGGTCTACCAAAACCCAACCCAACTTTAGTGGATGGTACAAAGACTGTGAAATTGGTCATTATGTGGGTGATAGTCCAGAAGGACCTTTTGAATATGTGGGGGTAGCAGTATCGGACAAAGATGGTTTGTTTAACTCACCTCACAATCCAACCATCAGTAATATAGATGGAAAATATCAACTTTGTTTTATAGTAAATGAAAACAACGATTTAAAAACTCAACGTATTATTATGTATGTTGCAGATGATCTTAACGATACGTGGAGACCTGCTAAAGGAGGAGAAGCAGATGGTACTATTTTACGTCAAACAAAAGATCCTAAAGGATGGAATTACACAGCGAGACTAGGAGTTTCTAATCCATCATTAATAAAGTATAAAGGTAAATACCTTTTGTATCACAAATCTGTGGTAAGAAAAGAACCTAAAGGATATGTTTATTCTTACGGTGTTGTAGTTGCTAATTCTGTAGAAGGACCTTACATTCATAATCCTACAAGAGTAACCGAAGAAAAAATGCCTTTAGAAGATGCTTTTGCTTTTACCATGAAAGATTCTGTATACCTTGTAAGTCGCGATTTTAGAGCTTCTTTAGGAAATAGTGGAGGAGGTTTGTTATGGAAATCTGGAGATGGTTTTTCTTTTCCTGCAGAAAAAACAGTACGTGCTTACGAAGATTTATTACACTATGTTGGAGAAGAGCATTTAAAAGATGCTGTTTCTTACAGAGGAAAAAAAGATGGACATCTTGAGCGTGCTCAAATGCTTTTTATAGATGATAAACCTGCTTATTTATACTTGGCTACTGGAGTACAAACTGAACCAGGTTATGGTAGTAGTTCACATGTATTTAAAATTAGTTTTGAGTAAAATTTGATACGATTATAGATAAAAACAGTTGTCTAAGAACATCTTACAATAGAATTAAGATCCTTAAAGTAAGTACTTGACAGATTATGCCTTGTTTAAAACAAGCTCTAATCTGTCAAGTTTTAATTTTTAAAAGAAGAATAAATGAAAAAAGTTGTTACAATCAGTCTATTTATAGTATGTAATCTATTGTTTCATCCATCAATAAAAGCAGAAGTTAAGCTACCTGCTATTGTATCTTCTAACATGGTTTTGCAAAGAAATACTACAGTTGTACTTTGGGGATGGGCAGATGCTAATGAAAAAATAAGCATAAAAACGTCTTGGTTAAAAAAAGCGATTGATTGTAAAGCTGATAAAAATGGAGATTGGAAAATAGAAGTACAAACCACCCAAAGTAAAGAACCTCAGTTTATAAAAATTAAGAGTAAGACTTCTGATATTTTATTAGATAATGTTTTATTTGGAGAAGTTTGGCTTTGCTCTGGACAATCTAATATGGAACAACCCATAAGTGGTTACAACGGACAACCCACCTATGGTGCTGTTGCTACCACAGCAAAATCTTACAACAAAAACTTACGTTTTTTTACGGTTCGTAAACAGGGATCAAAAACTCCTTTAAAAAACATTCAAAAATTTTCTGCTTGGGAACAATCCTCTCCAGAAACTGTTTTAAATTTTAGTGCAGTGGCTTATCATTTTGGTCAGCAATTACAAGAAATTCTAGATTGCCCTGTAGGAATGATTCATTCTTCTTGGGGAGGTAGCATTGTGCAAGCTTGGATTAGTAAAGAGGTGATGCATACTTTTAAAGAAATTAATTTAGAAAAGGTAGATCTTAAAAAAAGAACTCAATACATTCCTACTGTTTTATTTAATTCAATGATACATCCGTTAATTCCTTTTAAAATAAAAGGAGCACTATGGTATCAAGGAGAAAGTAACCGTAAGCAACCTAATGAGTATAAAAAGTTGTTTCCTGCCATGGTAAAAGATTGGAGAACCCGTTGGGGAATTGGTGATTTTCCATTTTATTATGTACAAATAGCTCCTTATTTATATGGCAATAACAATGCTTTTCAAGAGAGTGATAATACGGCATTTATTAGAGAAGCACAATTAGAATGTTTAAGCTTAATTCCGAATTCTGGAATAGCTATTACAATGGATATTGGTGATGAAAAAAGCATTCATCCTCCCAAAAAGAAAGAGGTAGCCGACAGGTTGTTGTACAATGCATTACATAAAACTTATGGTTACAAAACTGTAGATTATGCTAGTCCTATTTATCAAAGTTTAGAAATAAAAGATGGTGGAATTGTATTAAACTTTCTAAATGCAGAAAAAGGAATCTATGCCTATGATGAACTAACGGGGTTTGAAATTGCAGGTACCGATAAAGTATTTTATCCTGCTACCGCTAGTATCGTAAATAAAAAGAAAGTATATGTTGAGAGCGATAAAGTTCCCAAGCCTGTAGCGGTAAGATATGCTTGGAAAAACTGGATTAAGGGAACATTGTATGATACAAATCTTTTGCCAGCTTCCTCTTTTAGAACAGATAATTGGACAGAGGCAACTCAGGTAAAAAATTAAAAAATAATGAAACAAATAATCACTTTTTTCTGTTGTTTATTCATACAATTCAGTTATTCTCAAATTAATAACATAAGTAAATCCTATGAGACAGACATACAAGAACACGATTTGTCTTTTTACGAAAAGCATACAACTGCTTTTGTTTATACTGATGATAATGGGGAACAAATGCCTTATAGATTGTTTTTGCCCATCAATTACAATTCTAAAAAGAAATACCCTTTAGTGTTGGCTTTTCACGGAGCAGGTTCAAGAGGAAATGATAACACAAAACAATTACGTCCATGGGTTGCCGGTTGGATGGATCAACAGGTACAAAAAGAACATCCGTGTATTCTTTTAATGCCTCAATGTCCTGTAAAACAAAAATGGGTAAATGTAGACTGGAGAAAAGGTTCTTATCTATTTAAAGAAATACCAATTAGCAAACCTATGAAACTATCAAAAGAAATTTTTGACATAGTCCTAGATGAGTTTTCGGTAGATAAAAATCGTGTTTATGTAATGGGGATGTCTATGGGAGGCTATGGTACTTGGAATTTTGTAATGCGATATCCTAAAATAATTGCAGCAGCTGTTCCTATTTGCGGAGCTGGGGATCCCTCTATGGCAAAAAAAATAAAGAGAATTCCAATATGGGCTTTTCATGGAGATAAAGATCCTACAGTACCACTTTCTGGATCTCTAGACATGATAGAATCTATAAAAAGTTATAAGAAGTACAAAGCTCGTTTAACAATTTACAAAGATGTTGGACACAATTCCTACGAGTTGGCATGGAAAAATCACAAATTAATAGATTGGCTTTTTAGCCAGCGTAAATAATATAAAACCATGAATAAACTCTATGTAAGGTTTTTATTGGCTCTGTTTTTAAGCTGTTCAATAAGTGTTGTGTCACAGGGAACTAAAAATAGTTTAAATCTTCATCAAATGATGGAACCTATGAGCAAAGATGGGATTTTTAGAGATTCTTTGTATCACCATTGGGGTGGTTCTATTATAAAAGACAAACAAGGTCAATACCACCTGTTTTATTCTAGGTGGAAGAGAGCGTATACATTTAATGGATGGTTAACATTTTCAGAAATTGCACATGCTGTATCTACTGCTCCCAAAGGACCATGGAAATACAAAGAGACTGTTTTAAAAGGTAGAGGAAAAGGCAGTTGGGATGAAATTACCGCACATAATCCTAAAATTAAATATTTTAACGGAAAGTATTATCTCTATTATATAGCAACCAATTTGGGTGGTAAGGAATATACACAGCAAGATTTAATTACTTTAAGTACGGCATCTTTAAAAAATACAGATAGAGGTTTGTTACGTAAACATCAAAGAACAGGAGTTGCTGTTTCAAATTCAATTGATGGACCTTGGAAAAGAATGGATGCACCGTTAATAGAACCGTCTGGACCTATAGCAACTATCACTGTAAACCCTGCAATTGATCAAGGTAAAGATGGACTTTATTATTTAATTGTAAAAGGAGATAAACCTAATGAAACCAAGTTTATCAGAAATCAGGCAATTGCTAAATCTGCATCAGCAACAGGACCTTTTACCATACAACCAAACCCTGTTATAGGAAATTTAGATACTGAAGATGTTTCTATGTGGTATGATGCCAAACAAGCTCTTTTTTATGCTGTTTTTCATGCCCATTCTTATATTGGATTAATGTGTTCTAAAGATGGTTTAACATGGAAGAAAGCAGAAAATTATGAAATAACTCGTAAAAAAATAAAATTGGAAGACGGTACTTTCTTAATTCCCAACCGTATGGAACGACCATTTGTTTATCTAGAAAATAATCAACCAAAGGTTCTCTGTCTTGCCATAAAAAAAGGGAACGATTCTTTTACTGTTTTTATACCCTTAAATAAAGGGAATTAAAGCATAGGTGTGTTGTTTGATAAATATTTAAGTTTAAACTGGCTTTAGTCTTTGTTTTGACGTTAAATTCTTAAAAAGCTAGAAAAAAGTTATAAACAGGTAGAGTTGAAAATTACTTTTCAAAATATTAAATGATTGCAAAACAAATCATTCCAGTTTTTTTATAATTTAAGTTATCATCAAATAGAATTAAAAAGACATAAGAATACAGATGTAAACTGTTGAAAACTATGTTTTTGCGGTTTTTGTGAAGTTTTAGAAGGCTTTTATTTTCGTGTTTATCTACATAGGTGTGTAGGTTGCTCGTTAGAGTATCATTTAAAACCTTTTATTTTTATGATTCAAGTAAAACCTTTACAAAAAGTGAATCCGTTGGATTTAGAAGCGGAAAGAAAGTATTATGCGCATGCCGTAGCTACTGGAACAGTAGACTTGGAACGATTGGCTTATTTAATAGCCAATCAAAGTACCGTAAGAGAAGCAGATTGTTATGCTGTTACCTTGTCTTTAGTACACAATATAATGGATGCCTTGGAGCAAGGTAATATTGTAAGATTAGACAGGTTAGGTTCTTTTCAAATAGGAGTGAATTCAATGGGAGTCAGTACTGAGAAAGATTTAACCGCAAATGCTGTTAAAAAAGCACATGTAAACTTTAGACCTGATGCTCGTTTGAGAAAGATGTTGAAAAACCTAAAGTATAGCGTATCTTCGTAATGATCTCTTTAAAAACCTAAAGTTTAAAAATCCTCAACAGTTGTTTCTGTCGGGGATTTTTTTTGTGTTTTATAAAGTCTCATTTTTAAACTTAAAAAAGAAACGTTGCTCTTTTACAACCGAAACGTTCCTCTTGTGTAATAGCAACGTTTCAATTTTCATACTCAAACATTTCTTTTGTTCTAAAGTAATAGTAGTCTTTAAAATTTAAAGAGTTTAACTAATTACAGGATCAATCTATTAACTGAGGGAATTGGTTTGTATAGAAACTCATTGGGCAAATTATTTTAAGAAACTTAAAAGCATTAACAGTCCCATTATTATGAATAAACAATCCATGAGACCTTTAGTTATTCCTTTGCTAAACGTAAAAATAGGGTTGTCATCATTTTTTTGAAGTAGTATCAGTCCTATTAATAGTATAGGTAGTATCAGCATTTTTTCTTTTTTAGGACAAACCTAATATGCATAAGTGTTGTACATATGCACAAATATTTTAGCCTCCAGATGAATGGATACAAATCTAATATCTTATTTTATAAAGCAATAGATCATATTTAACGTGTTTAGAATCAAGCTATATGAATTCTTTCTTTAGTGTTTTTTGAAAGGGTTAAATGCTTTGTATTGTTACCTGAATGTATATAAAATATAAACGCAACATTGTTGCGTTTGTTAAAAAAATAGAATAGTTTTGCATCCGAGTTAAAATGATTGTATTGTTTTAACTAGTGTATCATAAAGTAAAAAACAGAAATTCAATAATCAAATGAAGATTAAAAACAACACGGTAGATATTATAGCAATATCAAGTTCACTGATATGCGCAGTACATTGTGCTACCATACCGGTAGTGCTTTCATTCTCATCTTTAAGTACTTTACATTTTTTAAAAAACCCATATATAGAATGGACATTTTTAAGTTTTGGTCTTGTCTTTATCTTTGTTTCTTTATGGCCTAGTTATAAAAAAAATCATCATAAAGTAAAACCTTTACGATATGCTATGGTCGGTTTTTTATTTATAGCCTTTGGAAGGTTAAACCTAACAGAATCTTTTGAAATTATAAATACAGTGATTGGAGCTTCTATTGTTTCGTTTGCCCATTATTTAAATTGGAAATTATTAAAAACTGACTGGTGTTATAAACATTAGGACTCTTAACGAATGAAATTCAGTACTACTAAAAATAACATCACTTTCTTGTTTCTTGCACTATTTTTCGTCATGAAAATAGCAGGACTTCATGCATGGACTCATACAGAAGATGAGCATCATGTAGAGCACTGTGTTGTTTGTGATTATGCTTTAACGCATAATGCAATCCCTGTACTTGTTTCTGAAGCTAGTGATTTCCTATTTATTAATTACACCCCCTAAATAAAAAGATACAAATAAAAAAAGGCTGAAAAACAACCAAAAGCCAATAAAAACGCTCTATACGGGCGTTTTTTTATGTTTAAGAAGTAATCTTCATAATGTGAAAATGCTTCCATATACTTCACTTATACTTCCTCTTTTAAAAAGCATTTAAGGCTTTTGCTGTAAAACACTACTCTTTTACGAATAAAACACTCTTAAAACCTAGTTAAAACAAGGTTTAAAACCATTTAAAGGTGTTTTAAATACAATAACAACAAAACTACCGATGAGTTTTATTAAACCTCTTAAAGGGCTTGTATTTGTTGGTTTTCTGTTTTATTGCAGAATTCTGGTAGATCTTTAAAACTTCACTGTTTAAAAATGTTTTAATTTTTTAAATAATGCTGTTTTTTGGGGTTAGGGGTTCGCTTAGGGGTTCACTTAGGGGTTCAAAAAACAATAAAAAAAAGATTTGAAAAAGGCTCTAATATACATTTTTACACAATTAAAGTGTTTAAAATAGATTTATAACCATAGTGAAACGACAATATAGTGATGTATGAAGTTTATTTTAAGTAATTGTTTTTCAGTGTTTTAGATTGTTATTCTAAACGTATAACACCTGTAACTAGTGCTATATTTAGTATTTCGTCTTTAGGAATATCAAAAGGTTTGTACTTTTCGTTATCACTTACTGCTTTTATACAGTCTTCTTTTTCTGAAATATCAATACGTTTGATCAATACCCCTTGTTCCTTTGTAGCTATAACATGTACTTTGTTCCATTGTAAAAAAGATTCACTATTAATCATTTTACAAGCCACTACATCCCCGCTATTGTATTTTGGGTACATACTAGAACCTTTTATGCGAATCATAAAATCTACATTGGTAAAATCAGGAACTAAATAACGTTCCATAATATCTTGTTCCATAATACTTACATTCCCATGACTTAGACCAGCAAAAGCATTTACTGGAATTAATGGAGTTCCTTTTTTTAAATTAAAATATGGTGATTGATCTTCTCTAGTTACTGAAGTTTCATTTTCAAGCTCTCCAGCTCCGGTTAAAATCCAAAAAGCATTATATAGGGGATAATTTTCAGCTATACGAGTAACCCATTTAGACTGAATGTCTGTTTTTTTGTTATATGCTCTAGTTAAAACCCCCTTGCTTGCTTCAATTTTTTTTTCTAAAGAAGTAAGTGTAATGTTTTCTTTTTCAGCTATATACATTATTCTATCAATTATCGAATCACTCATTGGATTAAAATTTTCTTCCATTTATTTGTTTAAGAAGATAATTATCTTCTATATTTGTCATAAAACACGACATCATAAGTCGAAAGGGTAAAAGTATTAAAAAAGATAATTAAACCAAGTTTTATGACACAAATAAAATTGAACTCAAAAATAGTTGCCGCTTTAGCTAAAAAACACGGAAAATCTACTAGACAAATTGAGAGGTATATAAGAAAAGATACGGACACTGTTTTTGCAGACGAAGTAAGAAAGCAATATCAAATGGTTTTAAATACTTCTGAATCTGTTACAGAAACACTTGTTAAGAATATCTAAAAAAAGCTTATGTACGAATATCACAGCAATACACTTTCTATTCCTGCAAAACTTCTTTATGATGATTGGGCTTTAATGGCTTATGAAACATATAAGACTTGGTGTAAAAGAGGAAAGTTAGTAAGAACAAAACAAGGACGTGGTGCTAGTAACGAAGCTTTTGTAAGCTACAAGGACCTACCCTTAGATATTAAAAATATTTGTCTGTCAAAATTAGGAGATCCTAAAAAAGTAGCGGTAAAAAATATTTTAATAGAGTATTTGGTACCAGACCACAATGCAATTTCATTTTTTGCTCAACACAGGAAACCAGATGGGCAACCTTTGGCACAAGATGTACAAGTTGTTAGAGCTACCAATGTGATGATTTTAAACGCTATTAGAACGGTGTTAAATGATTATGGTGTTGCTTCTAAAGCTTTTGGGAGAAAGAAAACCCATATCTGGAAGAATATTAGTGATGCTGTAAATGCAATTCCTACAAGAGAATGGAATTACTCTTTACCCGGTAATGATAGAAGCTTATACAGAAGGTATAATGAATATTTAAAAAACGGTTACGCTTGTTTTATTCATAAAAATGAAGGGAATGATCACAAACTAAAATTGAAACAAGAGGTTAAAGATTTTTTACTAGCTACTTATTGTTTACCTGTAAAATATACCATTCCAGAGCTTTTAGAAAAATACAATAATGTTAGAGATGAAAATAATTGGCCTAGTATTTCTGAAGGTGCAGTAAGTAACTTTTTAGATCAACCTGAAAACAAAAGAATTTGGATGCTTGCTCGTCATGGTAAAGAGGAATGGGCAAAACAGTTTAAACACACACTTACGCGAGATAAATCTAACTGGTTTCCAAATGTGTATTGGGCTATTGATGGTACTAAATTGGACTGGGTTCACTTTTGGGACGACAGCAGTAATAACATGGGTGCCAAACTTAAAATAGATGTTGTTTTTGATGTGTTTAGCGAAAAAATTATTGGTTGGTCTTTAAGTTTTACAGAAAACCATGTAGATCACTTTAAAGCTATTAAAATGGCGGTTAATGAAGCAGGCTGTAGACCTTATTTGTTTACATACGATAATCAAAGTGGTCATAAAATGGATAGAATGCAAAATCTGTACAGTTCTTTAGTTGCAAAGTCTGATGATGATGGAAAAAATGGAGGAACACACTACCCACACAAAGCAGGGGAACACAACTCGCCTGCAGAACAATTGTTTAAAAGATTACAACAGCAGGTAATTACAAAGTTTTGGTTTTCTGATGGGCAAAGTATAAAAGTACGTAGAGCTGACAACCGAATGAACGAAGATTTTGTTTATGACAACAAAGATATTCTTAAAACACCTGAGGAACTATATCAGGCATGGGAAACAGCTGTTAATCTTTGGAATGATAAAAAACACCCTCATTTAAAAAAATTAACCAGAGCACAGGTTTATAATCAAGAAATGCCACAACAACAGTCATTAAGTCTTTTTGATATTATGGATAAAATGTGGATTGAAGAACGCAAAAAACCAATCACTTACAAAGGTCATGGTTTGGATTTACGTATTGGTGATAAAAAACACCAGTATGAAGTGCTAGATGCTGATGGGCACATTGATTTAGAATTCAGACGTAAGTACATAGGTGAAAAATTCATTGTTCGTTACGATCCTGAATATTTAGATGGCTACATACAACTGTGTTTAATGGACGAAAACAAGAAGATTGTTCACGTAGCTAATGCACAACCTAAAAGAACTCACAACACTATAGAAGTTTTAATGCAGGATGGTGATAAAGAGGCATGGAAAAAAGACTTTAAAGTTAGAGAGATTGAGTTTGCCAGAGATGAAGCTGATTACAAAGCTTTGGTAAGAAGAACGGGGATATCAAGAGAGAAAATGATAGATGATCAAGATTTGATGATAAAAATGAAAGGTCATTTAACCAAAGAACAACGTAGTAAAGCTGAATCATCAGAAAATTTAACCGCATCAAGATTTTAAAATTATGAAAACAGAACACATACAACTTATAGTAGAGCAATTAAATATTCTAATTGCAAAATCTTCTCAAAAGAAAGTAGCAAATATGGCTAAGGTTTCTAATGCTACGATTAGCCAAATGGTTAACAATAAGCATGATCATATTGCAGAATCTATGTGGATTAAAGTAAAGGTGAATTTAAAAATTGACTGGGGTTGGAATATAGTACCTACACAAAATCTATTGACGGTAAAAGAATTATTAAAAGATATTCAGTCTTTAAGTATGAGTGCCATGATTTCTGATGCACAAGGAATAGGTAAAACTACAGGTTACAAGGAGTATCAAAAAGAAAATGATAATGTAATTCTTATTGAATGTAAAAACTACTGGTCTAAAAAGAGTTTTGCACGTCATCAATTGTTGGCTTGTGGACTTGATACACATGGAACCACAGAGGAAATGATTGAAGCCTTTGCTGAATATCTTTCTAAGCAAAATAAAGCATTAGTTATTTATGATCAGTTTGATAAGCTTAAAGAGGTTCAGAAGGATTTGTTTATGGACTACTACAATGATTTAGATGGAGAATGTGCTTTTCTGTTATCTGGAGTTAAACATTTAGCTCATCAAGAGAAAAAAGGACGTAATAAAAACAAAATGGGTTATGCAGAACGTTGGTCTCGTGTAGGTAGTAAAGCAATACCATTAGGTCCTATTTCTTTAAATGATGTTGCATTAATGTGTAAGGCAAATGGATTGACTGATTTGGAGGTTATAGAGTATATCTATGAAAATTGTGAAGGTGATGCTAGACGTGTAAAACGTGAAGTTGAAAAGTATTTTTTAATGGAAGCAGAAAATAAAGCAGCATAATATGGCAGAACAAAAATCAGATATTAAAAAGTTTTTGTCCTACGAAGATATTACCCGCAAAAACTATAAAACGTTTGAATTTAACAATCCTGAATGGGTAAGGCATCAGGGGATTATAGAGTGTTCAGGTTCTATTTTGATTATGGGAGATTCTGGGCATGGTAAAACAACTTACTGTTTAGACTTTGTACATCAATTAACAGAATTTGAAAAAGTGTACTACGACACTGCTGAGGAAGGTTTAAGGAATTCGTTCAAAAGATCGTTGTTGTTAAATAACATGAAGAAAGTAAAGTCTAGTGTGTTTTTTCAAAAAGAAGGATATGATGATGTTGTAAAGAGATTAAGACGTAAACGTCAGCCTAAAGTGGTGTTTATAGATAGTGTTCAATACGTATTTAGAGGTAAAAGAGTTCAGCATTACTTTGATCTGATTGAGGAATTTAACAACACCTTATTTGTTTTTATCTCTCATGTTGATAGAGCAGGAAATCCAAAAGGAAGTATTGCTGAAGAAATTTATTGGGACTGCCAAAACAGAATATTGGTTAAGGATTTTAAAGCACATGTACTTAAAAGCAGATGTGGAGCCGATGAAAATACTCCTTATATCATAAATGAAGAACGAGCTGCAGCTAGAGAATTAAAACTATTACGAAAATCTTAATCCTATGAAAAAAATACAAAAAATATTAGAATACACACCTAAAGAGTACGATGTGTTAGTGTTATCTGTGTATATGAATTGGTGTGATAAGCACTCTAATAGCCAAAGAGAGTTACAACAGTTACTTTCTTACCAGGAACTTTTAAACTGGTTTAAAATGGAGTTTAAAGCTCTTGAAATAGAGTTTATACAAACGACCAAGCCATACATTAAAAAATTAGACAAAGTAGATGCTTTAAAGTATTACAGCAAAGTAGTGACTAAAATATTAGAGTTTTTTCCTTCTGCATTGTTTCCAGACAAACACAAGTTTACAAGCAGACCCAAACCTATTAATTTTTTTGAATCTCATAAAAACTAAGCCATGGCAATTAAAAATGTAAAACACTACGTAAATGAAAATTGTTTGAATGCAAATATTGAAGTTTTAAACAATTGGTTAGATGCTAACCCAACAGGATCTAAAGAAAGGACTTTAACAATTATTAAAAGAAACTACTACGTAAATAAAATAATTGAGCTGGATAAAAGCCCTTTTAACTGCATACAGCTATGATAGAAAGAATATTGGCCCTTGATAGCTTAGTGAATCTATTAAGTTTTGATGAAAGAATATGGTTGCAAAGACAGCGGTTAATTCCTCAAGGAATTTATTATGGAGAACCTCCAGAGACTATTGAGGATTTATGCAATTTAATTTTAAAATATAAGTGGGTTACTCCAAAAATAAAATACAACCAAGATAGATGCAAAGTGTTTTTACATCCTAAAACAGGTAACTGGGAGCCTATAGAAACCTATAAACACCCAATACTACAAGAAGCAATTAATTTAATATCAATAATAGAATGAGTACAGAAGAACAAACAAGTAAAGAAGCATTGAACCAAAACATTGATGAAGTTTTTGGAGCAAAAGCAAAAAGGTATTTAAAATGGCATGCCGGAAAGAAAAGAATTGAACGAGGTAAAATCATCATACCTAAGGAAAGCACTATTAAAAGGTTTGAGTTGTTAGGTATCTCTGAAATTTTAGCCTTTTGGAAGTTTAACGACCTCGAGATAAAGAGATCTGGTGCTGGTTTAAAAATAGAATTTACAATTTAAAAAAGAAATACATATGTGGTTTATCGTAAAAGTAAAGTATAGCAAATTAGATGATAATGAAAAGATTAAAACCTTTAATCAGCCCTATTTGTTTGATGCATTAACGCATACTGAAGCAGAAGCTCGTGCTAATGAAGAAATGGGTAAGTATTTATCTGAAGGTTTTATGATCACGGATATATCTATTGCAAACTTCTCTGAAATATTCCCTAGTGAGCATGGAGATAGATGGTTTAAAGCAAAAGTTTCTTTAGTGACTTTAGATGAAGATAAAGGATTAGAGCGTAGAACCAATACTTATGTTTTGGTACAAGCCTTAGATGTAAAAGATGCTTATGAATGGATTGAAGAACAATTTGCAGATACCGTTTCTGATTATTCAATTCCAAGCATTGCAGAATCTCCAATTATTGACATTTTCCCATTTTTTGATGGTGATGAGGATATTGATAGTACTAAAGAAATTCCTAAACAAGAACCAGGAGAGTTTTTGGATGTACATGATCCTGAAACGGAAAGTTAACTACAACTATTCTAAAAAAATATTACAACAATTATAAAAAATTATATATCCATGAATTTAGACGAATTAAGTCCAGAGGACAAAGAAAAATTAAGAAAGCAACTACACGATGAGGAACGTGAAGCTAAGAGAAAAGCACAAGAAGATAAAGAGTCTTTTAAAGACTTAACCAAATTATTTGTGCTAGCTAACATTGATAGTCTTGTTGAATTTAAAAACATTGTTGAGGAAAAAGTTGGGGAGCTATTTGAAGACTATAGTGTTATCAAAGAACTAAAGCAGCAAGTTTATGGACCAAGTGATCAAGATAGTCATACATCAACCTTACAAGATGGTTCTGCAAGTATTACCATAGGTCACAATGTGTCCATTAAGTTTAATGGTAACGAAAGTGCTGGACTTAAAAAGATAAATGAGTATCTAAACTCATTAGCAAGTGATGAGGAAAACTTTCAAAAACTTAAAAAAGCTATTGACATTTATTTAAAAAGAAATGCTAAAACAGGTGATTTAAGTCCTAGTAAAATCATTGAATTGAATAGTTTAAGAAAAGATTTTAATAGCGAGCTATTTAATGAAGGTTTAGATATTATTATGGATTCTCAAATTAGAACTCGTAACTCTATTTATGTAAGCGGTTGGAAGTTTGTTGAGGATGAAAATGGAAAAAAGGTAAAAAAGGAATTCCGATTTACTGTATAAACAAAGCTTTCCCTAGTAAGTTTCAAAGGTAGAACTATAGAGTACAGTGAAGTCTAATATCTATGGATGCAGGTTCGAGTCCTGTCTAGGGAACTAATCCATAAAATTTAAAACAATGAAGAAACAAAAAGTAATACCTAATAAATATTTACCAGTTAGAATTCCAATTTTTAAAATGGCTATCACAATTCATGTAATGCATTTTTATAAAGCTCCCCAATATGTGTTTTATCCAGTCTTAACAATCATGTTTTTTGTTTTGGTATTATCTGTTATTTCAAGAATTGGTGAGTGTAAAGATGAATCATTAATTAATAAAAATTAGATCATGTTAGCAACCAAGGAACAAAAAAAACTCATCCGTAAAAACTGTGGGTACAAAGTGGATATTAAAGAGGAATTTGTGCAATGGGCTACAGAAGATAATAATAAAACTAGTTTGAATGATTTAACCTTTGACCAAGCAAACAAAATATTATCAGTCCAAACTGGCAAAACCAATACTGCAGACAACTGGGCTTATTTTGATTATAAAAACCCAAAGCACAAAACAATCCTTTCTTTATTAAGACAAGCCAATTGGACGGTACCCAATGAGAGACATGGATGTGTGGCAGATTTAGAGAGATTTTCTAGCTTTTTAAAAGACGGTAAAAGTCCTGTTAAAAAGCCTTTAAAAAAGATGGAAGATAAAGAGTTAGAAAAAGTAATAGTAGCCCTTAGAGGTGTAGTAGCAAGTAAATACAAAAAAAGAAGATAACATGGAACATTTAATGATTGACATAGAAACGTTTGGAAACAAATCACACTCAGTAATTGTAAGTATAGGAGCTGTTTGTTTTGATTTAAAAACTGGTGAAATAGGCTCTATATTCCAAACATCTGTATCTGCATATGATTGTGTAAAAAACGGGTTAAAAATTAACGCAGACACGTTTTATTGGTGGTTAGAGCAATCTAAAGAAGCTCAGGATAAAATTGTAAAGGATAAATCTGACAGGAGTTTAAAAATAGCCTTATTGAATTTAGGGAGGTTTGTTTATGACAATTGTCCTCCAGATGTGCAAGTTTGGGGTAATTCTGCAAGGTTTGATTTGGGAATACTAGAGAACGCTTATGACACCATAGGTTTTGATCTTCCTTGGAAGCATAAAAGAGAGAGAGATGTAAGAACCTTAGTAATGTTTAATCCTAAAATTAAAGATGATTACTTAAATAAGCATGGAGTGGCACACGATCCAATATCAGACTGTAAAGGGCAAATAAGATATTGCTGCGACATTTTTAATACTATAAGTGTTCATTATGACTAATCATTACATCATAACAGTTGTAAAACCTAATATGAAACTTAGGTTAACTTATAAAAACAAACGTTTTTCAGCCATTAAACATTTGTCTGGTACGTTTGATGAATTTGTGATCAGATATTTGGGAGCCATATTACCTGTGTACGAAAATGAAGTTACTGCCAAAACAAAAGAGTACACAGGTAGGGTGACCTACTCTTTAGAAGTAAAAGAAAAAACATTGTACACACAGTTTAATGATGTTTGGCATGTGTTTTATATGGACTTTAAAAAAATACAACCAAAGTTTACTGGAGCTGATGGAAACGCTTTAAAGTCAATTATAAAGTACTTACAATCTATATCAGCTACAGATCAGGAAGCTTTGGCAATATGGAAAGGTGTTTTAAATCAATGGCATTTGTTAGATGCTTTCCATAAAAAGAACACCGATTTAAAATATATCAATTCACGCTTAAACGTAATTATAGATGAAATCAAAAGAATTACTGGTGTTGGATCAGATGGATCTAACAGTTCTACCAATGAAGCAGCAGAAAGCTTTACATATTAGCAAAATTGTATTACAGCAACCTAATGAGTTGGGTACATTAGAAAGAAAACTACAGCCTACTGATGTGTTTTCTAAACCCACCTTAGGAGAAGTGTACAAAGGGCCCTTTAGTAGTGTAGGTTATAAAACGGTTTTTTCGTTAACCAATCGTTTTTTAGATGGCTTTGGTTTTGCTACCAAATTGTCTGAAGCACAAAAACAAATTATAACATCTGACTTGTTAGAGGCTTGTAAGTATGAAAGTTTAGAAGATTTGATACTGTTCTTTAAAAACGCTAGAAACGGACTTTATGGTGTAGCTAAAAAAGGAGTTGATGGTAATACAATTCTTGGTGACTGGTTGCCACAGTACTTAGAAGCAAAAACCTTATTAAGAGAGCAAATGGTGTCTCACAAAAAAGACTTGCATTTAACAATGGTTACCGATAAAGCTAAAACTATTGAAACTTATAAAAAACACTACGAACAAAAGGCTGTTAAAAAGAAATATGAAAAAATGACAAAACTTGCTAATGAAGCCACAAAAAATTGTGACAGGCAAATGTTAGAAGATTTAATTATGACTTGGGAAAGAAGTGTTGAGTTAAGGCCTTATGTAAGATTGTTAATTGTAAAACGTAAAGAGATTAGAAAATGAGAAAAGACTGGGTAACATTTGGAGGATTTGACACTCCGTACCATTCAAAAGAAGAATTAGAGCCACAGAGCTATTGGAATAATTATAATAAATAGAGTGATGGAAAAAATACTAAAAGAAATTGTTTTAGAAAGAAAAAAACAAGACAAGAAATGGGGAGAACAAAATCATTCGCCTATGGAATGGATGCCGATTCTTATGGAGGAAGTAGGCGAAGCTTCTAAAGAAGCTCTTGAGCATCATTTTAACCATCCTGCTTTGGATATGGAAGGCGAAAAAGCTTGTGATTTAGTTCAAGGAATTGCACAGAAAGAACGTTTAAATAATTACAGAAAAGAGGTAGTTCAAATAGCTGCTGTAGCTGTGCAAATGATTGAATGTTTGGATAGAAATAACAATGTTTAAAAAATAATATAATATGCAAACTAAAAAACAATCATTTATAGAAACCTTAACCAATACGTTTGTTGGTTTTGTTTTTAGTCTTTGTTTAACTTTTATAGTAATGCCTTCTTTTGGTTTTGAAAGTACTCCAGTTAAGAATTTAGGAATTACAGCAATTTACACCGTAGCAAGTATTTTAAGAGGCTACGTGCTAAGAAGATGGTTTAATAAAAAAAGTTATACTAACAAGCTTCCAAACTTTAAACATACACCAGCAATGCCGCCTAAATTTTGTAGCAAAGAACAATCATTCACTTTTCATAAAGAACTTTTAGAAGCTTTGGATAAGTCAACTAGTGAACGTTTTTTTAGAAAGGAGTATTTGAATGAACCTTTAAGGGGTTTTGGAAAATCTGAAACTAGCTTTCATCATTTTGATGACAAACACAAATGTAACTGTAATGTTGAACCAATAGGAGTAACAGATCCTAACTATATAGTTATTGATGACATAGAAGAACCTTGTTTAGTAACCTGTGAAGCTTGTAGGGATGATGTAAATATTGAAGCTTCTTTTACAGATGCAGGCGACAATTATTTTTGTCCTGGTTGTTGGAAAGAATTAAAGCCTGTACTGGGTAAAGAGTATAAAGAATTAGTAGCTAACGGAGAAATTGAGGAATCATGAACAAATCAACACCGGAACAACTAGCCGATAAATGGATAAAAGAACTAAAAGAATTTAAGTTTACGTATGAGCAAATGCAAGGAGTATTTGCCAAGGCTAGAGAGATATTTGAAAAAACAACCAAAAAGACTGACTTTGATATTTGGCTAGAGCAAGAAGGTTGGGAGCATTTAAAAGGAATTATTTATGTAAACAGAACAAAAAAAGATATTAAAGTACATAAAGAACTCTCTAAAACATTTAACAAACTTCACAATGTAGGTGAGTATTAAAAAAACATTAATCGTTAACAGAATGAAAAAAATTAAAAAAAGAATTAAAAGAGCCTTGGCTGCCTTTCTTAGAGAGGAACTAATGGAGTATATAGGCTATAATCATAGAATACCATACATGTCATTAAATGATAGGTTTAAAGTTGATAATTTGAAATTTGAAACTGTAGTAATGGAGCAAGATATTTCTATTGATATTGATAATAGAGAGTTACAAAGAGATCCTTTGAGGTTGGAGCGACAAATTGAAGATTGCAAAAGACAATTTGCAGATGAAGTATTGAAACATATTCATGTAGACACTCAAAACTTAACCAATAGAGAACGTTATATGAGACGTAGTGTTCGTTTTGTTTTACGTGTTCAAGCTATAAAATAAATAAAAATTAAAGCTATCTAAACATAATTTGTTTGGATGGCTTTTTTTATTTTTAAATAAACACTATTCTTGATGTCTAAAAGTAAAAAATGATAAAACGAATAATTATAGGAGCTTTACCAGTTTTCTTAGGTGGTCTAATTTATATTACATACAGAACTAAATCTTTAATTATGTTTGATTGGTTTGATAAAATTGGACTTTCTGAATATGTAGTAGTTCTACGTACAAACAAACAATTACTAAATTTAGAGTTGCCAAATTGGATAAAGTATAGCCTTCCAGATGCTTTGTGGTTGTTTTCTTTCACTTACATCACATTAATTATATGGAGGTGTCAATTAAACAAGCAATCTGTATTTTGGATTATGTTAGCTCCAATAATAGGACTGTTTTCTGAACTAGGTCAACTTTTAGGATTTGTACCTGGTACATTTGATAGAGTAGATTTAATATTACTTATTATAGCTGCTCTTCTCCCACTAACATTTATAACACAAACACAATTTAAAACTATAAAAACAAAAAACGTATGAAAACAAAAAATTTACTTAAACACCTTCTTTCTGTTTTAACAGTTTGCTTCTTTATTTTTATTGCATTTGGAAGTGATGACGATGGAAGTAAAATAAATGAAGATGGAACACCAAAAACCGAACAACAAATTAAAGTAGAAAGTCAATTTAGTTCTTGGGATGGTTCACACAGAGGTTTAACCGCTTTAATTAAGAAAAGTATGAATGATCCTGATAGCTACGAACATATTGAAACTCGTTTCAGAGATGACGGAGATGATATTTATGTAATAACAAAGTTTAGAGGATCAAACGCTTTTGGAGGAAAAGTAATAAACACTGTTTCTGCTAGAGTTGATTTCAGTGGTAATGTTACTGAAATTATAAGTCAAGAATAACCTAATCCATTAAATTAGAAACCATATAAAACCCGATTTGCAAATCTAGCAAATCGGGTTTATTTTTGTCTTATGTGTAAGGCTATCAAACAGAAAATTGGAACGGAACGTAACAAGTTGTACAGATACAACTTGATAGCTGAATACTATCAGGAAATTTACGATCAGTTTAAAGGCTATATCACGATGACAAAAATACATAGTGATTTTATATATCCTAAGTTTGGTATTAGCAAACAAACCCTGTACACGGTCTTAAATACCAATATTAAAGGTGATTTAAAAAAGCTAGATGAGTTTGAAAAGTCTCAATTAAGTTTGTTCTAAACATCTGTAGCTTCTATTCCGTAGGTAATTTCATACTGTTGCACACCATCATCTCTCTTTGTTCTTCTAAAGCGTTTACGCACCAATCTACTTGTGTTTTCAAGAATTCTAAAACCTTGAAGTTTCTCGTGTATATTTTGTATTTCTTCGTGAATACTCCAAGCGTGTTGTTTTTGTCCTACAGGAGCAAGCTTGCTAGTGTTGGTTAGTTTTAAATTAGCTACCGTAATTACAATATCTCCAGATGCGTTTTGTCTATTTATAGGTGTTTTTTTACGGTCTTTACCAATGTCACTAAAAACAACACTAGAAATATCTATCAATGCACATGGCCATTTAACAGGAAAGTTAGGACTGTAATTATCCAATTGTCCCGTGTCTTCATCAACATAAGCAATGCTTTGTATTTCTGATAACTTGGTTTGTATTTCGGGAATAAAATGTATCATCTTTTTAAACTATTTTTAAGGTTTTGCTCAACTTCTTTCATATTAACATCTACCACCTGTTTTAAAATACGGTGTACTTCTGGGTGTTCTCCAATAAACTGCCTTTGTTCAATTTTCATTTTAGTTCCTACGGGTTGCATGGCCATCGCTTTCCATTTTTGAGCTTCTGCAGACAACCTTTTATTACGTTGTGTATTTGCCATTGCTTTTTTTCTCACGTTAAATTGTATGCCTCCGTACACCTTATAATACATTGCCCAAAAGAAACTTTTCATTTTTTTAGTGACTTCTATTTCTCCACCTTCATTCTGAATCTTCATGTAAGGCAAATTACTGGACCAGGTAATATCTGTGTCTGTAGTAGTAGGGTTTTGTATGCTTCTACGTCCTTTACCAGAACGAACCAAAGTAGATCCTTTACTGTTTGGGTACTTGTCCGACTTCCATGCTTCATTAAAAAAAGCCTTGCGTTCAAAGTTTCTGTCAAACTCCTGACTAAGCTCTGTGTTAGCATCTTTTAATATTTGTTGACTTATTTGTTTGAAATCCATATCTTTGCTTTTATGAACGGGCAAAATTTATACTTAAAACTTTCTAAGCGTGACTACTCAGGTAGCTCACAGGATGAGTATGCTCAATTATTGGGTACTCTCTTTAATCATGTTCATTCAGAGATTTTTAATTTGTTAGAAAAAGCTGAAAAGCTTGGTAAAAAACTAGCTGTTAAAAATTCTGAGAACCTTGACGAATATACAGTTGAGGATATTGTTCTTGTTTAGGTCTCTTTAGACCATTTTATTATTTCTTCTTTATCACTGTTATCTGGAAAAATCACAAACTTAGTGTCCTTTGCATCCATGTTTATAATATTTTCTTTGTCTTGTTTTGTTAAGATCAACATTATAGGTGTTTCTTCTGCATTGTAAACGGTATCTCCAATTTTTACTTTCATAACTATTTTAGTTTTAGTAATTCATCAATTAACTTTTTAGAATCTTCGTACAAGTCAGGTGCTAATTCCTTAAAAACACTATTTCCTGCAAATCTATTTTCAAAAGCATGCGCTAAAAATTCAGCTTCTGAACGACCTTTGATTTTAAAATACGCTTTAGTATGTCCTCTACCAAAATTGCTATTTAAAGACATTAAGGTGTCATCAAATCCTCCTGTTTGTTCCATAGTGTTCCAGTCACTTTTAATATAAGACTGAACACCTCTATCATTTGCTTTTTCCGCTAAATCTTTAAACAACTTATTACTGTCTTTAGCATATAGCTTTCTGTATTTGTCCATTAGTTTTTTAACTAACGGATTATCCTTTAAGTTTTGTTGCCAATCTATAGCATGTCCAAACTCATGATAAACAACACTTTCTGCTTTCCATTTACTTTTTTTTCTTCTACGGTCTATAGGTATTTTTACAGTATTCTCACTTGGTAAATAATACGCTCCTTTTCCTGTTTGTCCGCCTACATTTGTAGTTGTAAACTTTGTGTCTGGTTGAATGTGATTAAAGAAGGATCTATCAACAGTTATCCCTAGTTTATTTTCATAATCACTTATTCCTGCAGGTAAATTAGAAGCTTCTGGTTTAATGTTACCTTTTCTTACTTCTTCTTTTACAAAATCAGCTCCTTTTACTTTATTGTATGGATGGTCTGGAGGGAAAATTATTTTTTTCTTCCCAGGATTAAAACGGAAAATTTCTAGTTTGTTTTTTCCATTCTTATCTATAGCAGTAGTAGCTTTTTCTCCTAACTCAATAGCTTTTTTACTGTCAGATGTTTTATGTAATGCTCTTAATAGTTGTACTACTAAACATCTACACCTCCACCCATTGGGAGCAAAATACTTATCCCAAAAAGGATCATCTTTAGGTAGCGTAATATTGTGCAATACAGCATGTGAATCTCTTACCTTGTCATCATTGGCCGTACGGTATTGTAATAAATAACGTTCATCATCACTAAAGCTTTCCCATCTATCAGCCATTTGAGATCCTCCTACAGCAAATTCATATTCAGCTTCTAAATAGTGACTATTATATGCTGTTACTATTTTAGAAACATCATGTTCAAAAGTTGCAAAAGGTTTAATTTGTTTCTCAGTGGTTAAAAGCTCACGAGAAAGCTCTAACAATTGTGTATGTGTTTTTACGGCAGAAAATGTATATACATCATTTTGTAGATGTTTTAACATAGTGGGCGATAAATCTACCTGCTTTAAAGCATAATTAAACACATTGTTAGTTGCATCAATTAAATGGATATATTCTTTGGTGTCCGCTAAATCTTTAGGGTGATAATTTCCTTTTGTATGTAATGTTTTTAAAGCCTTTTTAACAGCATTTAAAACAGGTTTAAAATTATCTTCTAAAGCAAGTGTGATTTGCTCTTTTTGATGTTTACAAGTTCCGCACTCACAATCATACAAATAATCGATACGGTTGTGTAATGCCCCAAAATAACTTTTAGGGCTTAAACGAAAAAATTGTTTGGGTCGTTTGAATCAACACCTAAATGTAGTTTTGCTTTACCATCTGGATTGCTTTGGTTTTTATCTCCAGTAACAGGGATTCCAAACTTATCTATAAACCATTTATCTTCTATGTTTTTATACGGCAATAGTTTTTCAGTCCATTCAAACAACTGGTCTAAATCTTCAGCATCTTCAAAATCAAACTCAACATCTCCTTTAAGTATTCCTAGCTTAATTAATGCCGGAATAACCTTGCTATTCCATTCTTGTTTTAAATCAACCAAATCAGCATTTACCAACTCCTGTAATACCTCTCTTGAACTTTCATCTTTTGAACGACTTCCGTTTTTAGTGTCTTGGCCAATAATAGCTCCGTTAATTAACAAACAGTTTTGATCGTCACAAAGTTTTATAAAATTGGTGTAAAGGTCTCCGTTTGTTTTTACATTTTCGGCAAACTCAAAACTTTCACTTTCATCAATAATAAACCAAGCTGCAGAACCTAAATCACGCATCATTTTTTCTGCACGGTTCATCATTCCTTTATCATGTGTATTGGTTTTCATGACACGTGGAGGAATACCAGCTATTTCGCACAATTCAGAATTACAGCTTTGAGCAAACTTTTTAAATAATACATGAGGTACTGCATTGTTTAACAGTCCAAAACCTTCCTTTTCTACAAACTCTAAAACCCATGTACCGTATTCTCTAGCGTTACGGTAATCAATTTTATGAACATCATAGTAATCTTTGTATAGGTACCCATTAACAGGATCTAAGTTGTCTCTGTTAATTAAAGTAACTTCAAGTTCTTTGTTTTTATTAAAAGAAAACTCAATCAAAGATATTTTATGATACTTTTTATCTAGTATGTGTTGACTAATTTCACGAGACCAAATGGCGTTGTTGATGAAGTCTGTTTGTTCCTCGTCAATATCTCCGTTAGGTTTTCTAAGAAGTATTCTTTTAGATAGAGACTTTAGATCTCTATTCTTTATTTGAGACAATAACAAAGGGTCTTTTCTAACCTCTGTTAGTAATTGTTGTAACAGGTACCATTTAGGATTGTCAATCATACTAGCCAATTGCTCTCCTTTTTTCCAGTCCTTAATGTCTTTACGAGTTTGAGAAACCGCTTTAGGAGCAATTTGGTTGGCTAAATTCGAAGAACTAGTCACAACAGCACCCGGACTTAAATTTTGATTCTTTTGAGGATTGTATATTTTTTTACTCTTAGCCATAATTACTCGTGATTAAATTTTTTTCTTGAACCACTTCTAAAAGGTTCTGTTTGTTCCTCGTCTTCTGTATTGGGTTGTTCTAATACTGGTAAAGTGCTTAACGTTACTTCTCCTTTTGCTAATTGATTTAACCATGCTACAGATTTATCATAACGATCTTCTGCCTGTTCTTGAATCACATCGGCATTACATAACTCAACAATCCACCACTTGGTAATGGTTTTAGTGTGTGCTAATATTAAAGGGTTACGTGCAGCTCCTACGCTGTTAAAAATGGCTTCAACATCATAAACAATACGTCCGTCTATCCATTCCCTTTGGTTGTTCCCCGTTAAATAACTCTTTACTTGGTCTATGGCTGCAGCAATGGCATTTAGAACTAAGTCATCATTCCCTTCTGTTATTTGATCTATCTGATAGTTGTAAATAACACTTCCTAAATCTTCTTTATTTAAAAACATAGTCTTAATATTTTCGGTTAGCTATGGCACCCATAGCATAACTTGTTTCAGTTCTTACAGTCCTTTTGTTTAATAACCAGCAACCTCCTTCTAATGCATCGGGTCCATCCATTACAGTTGCATCTTCTGATACTCCTAACATTTGCTCCACCATACGAACCATGTTAGGCTCTTTTTTTTGAGCGATGTTAAAAATCAAGTTTCCTAATCTGTTTAATGGTTCTAGTGTTCCCTCTATCCTAAAGAATTTATCAGGCTTTTTACGGGTGTCTGGAGTTATTGGTACGGTGTAGCCATATTCATCAGCCTTTTGATATACTAATGGTAAAAGGACCTGTGTATAATGCGGATCTTGTAAAGAGTTGTTTTCAACATGAACCCTTGCACTATCTACTCCTTTTTCTTTAATGTATTCGTAGGCTTCATAAAGCCAATCCACAAAATTTGCATTGTTTGTTTGATCTAACCAAACTTTATATACATAACGTTTTCGTCCTTTTGCTCCTACAATCACAACTCCTTTGTGAGAGGCTTGTTTACTTTTTCCTCTGTCTTTATTAGAGGTAGATGGATCAGCATAAATAATTACATGGTCACAACTTTTTAAAGGAGGACAAACACCCCATGTTATTTCTTTAAAAGTGTCTCCTTCAGACACAGGATTGTTATAGTATTCTTTTTGTTGAGCCGACCACGGTATTTTTGAAAGTGTTCTATCTATTAAAGCTTCTGTGTTTTTTTGTGGCCATGTACTATTACCTTCCTTGTCACGAATGTTAATTATTTCGTGCTTGTCAGCCACTTTAGCCATTTCTGTAATACAACAGAACTTTGCAATTAGGTTTCCACAAGCAATCCACAACAAAGGTTCAGACACTGAACGTGTAGCATACAAAGCTTCGTTAATCCATTTTACTTTGGCTTTGATACGTTTTTTATTTCTGCATTCCTCATCAGTATCAATATCATCAATTAAAATAACGTCTGGTCTAACAGCATCGTTACGGGTACCACGTGGAGATTGTCCGGCACCTAAAGCTCTAAAACTTGCTCCTTTTTTGGTAACAAATTCATCTGCTTCCCATTTCCCTACTTTTTGCTGAACACCATAATCATTAATAATAGTTTCACTAGTTTCTAACAGTAATTTATAAGGCAATAGCAAACGTTCTGCATTGTCTTTAGTATTAGAAACCATTAATACGTTTTTCTTTCTACCTGTTAGAACTAAAAACAATACTTCCATCATGGTACGTCCAGACTTGGAAAGCTCACGAGACCATGAACGTACTTCGTACCATTCTGCATTTTTAAGAATACGCTTAGTAGCTGCTAAGTGAAAAGGTGCAGGTTCAGAAGTATAGAAGTTGGAAAAATGGTATTTAAACCACTTTTCAGGATGTACTTCTAAATAAGCAATACGCTTTCTTTTTTCTGAAGGCGTTTCACTCTTGTCTACAGGACTAGATTTAAAAGCATTTGCTTTGTACTCTTCCCAGAGCTCTAGGTACTTTTTATTCTCTGTTTTAATAGTCATTACTTTTTAGACTTAAGCGTTATGTAATCATCAAAAACAGGTAATAGTGTTCTGTAAAGTTCAAAATCTGATTGCTTAACCATTTCTAAAACACCAGTTGATACTTCAAATATTTCAGCCAAAGAAACCTCCGTTTCTAGTTTTTTTACGGCATTGGTAATGGAGGTGATCTGGTGAGATTCACTTGAAGTAGGAAAGTTTCCTACTTTAATAGGAAAGTCTTCAGGGTTGTAGTCTGGGTACGTTACATACTCAACTCCTTTTTTATCTTTTAGCTTTGTTCCTTTTAACAAAGCATCTGGAATATCATATACAATAGGCCTATCTGCAATATGATCGTTTAATAGTTCTAATTGCTTGTAATAGCCCTCTATAATTTTAGGACGTGTAATTAAAACAGACGTACGTTGCTTGTCCCAATCTTCCTCTTTTATCCATTTTCGTAAAGTTCTTAATGATACTCCAGCACGTTTTGCTATTTCAGCAACATCAGGCTTTCCTTCACTTCTTAAATAGAGTTCTTTAGCATGTGATTTTTCGTCTGTTTTTGTACGTCCCATTCTTTGATTTTAAGAACAAAGTTGAGTTAACCATACCTCCAAATCAAAAAAGTGTAAAGCGGGTTTATAGTGTTAAAAGCTTTGTTTACAAAGGTGTTAACACCCTTTTCAACTTTTTTTTTACACCGTTTTTACTGCCAATATTTGTGCTCGATAGATGCAGAACATAAATAAAAACGGATGCCAGAAAACAAGAAATTAAGATTTGTATTTAATGACCCTTCACAAAAAAACAGCTATGGTTTTTATGTGCTAACATCGGGTATTGCATTACAAAGATTCAACGGTAACCCAATTATGTTGGATGACCATAGGTTGAGTAATCATACCGTTTTAGGTAGGTGGTTAAATATTAGTGTTGAGGGTGATCTGTTAATGGCTGAACCTGAATTTGACACTGCGGAACCATCAGTACAAAAAATAGCGGGTCAGGTAGAGCGTGGATTTATAAAATCTTGCTCTATGGGGTTCTTCTTTGATCCTAAAGACTTAAAGCTGATTGATGGAAAATTAGTGCTTACTAAATGTGAGTTATACGAATGTTCTATAGTTCCAGTCCCATCAAACTCAAACTCAGTAGCTCTTTATATAAAAGACGAAAATGGAAAAGCACAATTAATGGATCAAGAAAAGATTCAACAACTGTGTTTGTCTATTCAAACCGCTTCACAATTAGAAAATCACAATACAAATAATATGAAGAAAGTAACCTTATCCGCAGCTGCTTTTGTAGCGCTAGGAATGAAAGACACAACTGAAGAGGTTGATGTTGATGCTATTAATGCAAAAGTACTTGCGTTGAGTGCCGAAAATGAAAAAAACAAAAAGGACCTCAAAGTATTTAAAGATGCTAAGGAAACTGCGGAATTAAAAGCGGTAAAAGAAAAAGTATCTGCTGCTGTGTTGGCTGGACAAATTACTGCTGACAAAGAAGCTGAATTTGTGCAACTAGGAGTTTTAAACCCAACATTGTTAGAGAATACTCTAGCCTCTATTCCAAAGAAAAAAAGCTTGAATGCTGAAATTAATGAAGGAGCACAAGATCCTTCTGAAGTAAAAACAGCTGAAGACTTTTTTAAGCTAGATGCTGCAGCTCAATTGTCGTTTAAAAACGAAAACCTGAGCCAGTATTTAAAAATATTCACACCTAAAAACTAAATAAAATGCCAGCAAATTTTCCAGAAATATGGTTAGGTAGAGTAATTCAAAACCTAAACACCGCAGATGTTGCTACCTTCTTAGAAGGTATTATGGAGCTAGATGTAAACGTTACACAAATTAACGGAGGTACACCTACAGAAATGAATAAAATTTATGTGCCTACAACTGAGTTTGAAGCAGAAATTTTAATCAACAATACTACTTATCCTATTCCTTTTCAGGAGTACGAAGATGGTACTATTGAAATCACTTTAGATAAGTATCAAACCAAAGTAATTACGTTACCAGATGATAAAACATTAGGTTCTAGTTATGATATTATTGATACAGCTACTAAAGGTACTACAAGACCTATCTTAACCACTAAGAACAAAAAAGCAATTCACGCAATTGCTCCACAAACGAATACAGTTAAAACACCTGTTTTAGCAGCTACGGGAGGAACTGAAGGATTAACAGATCCTGATGGTAGAAAATTATTGACTTATGAGGATTTAGTGGCTTTTAAAAGAAAATGTGATGATGGTGAGTGGCCTGCTGAAGACCGTAGATTAGTTTTGTGTACCAATCACTGGAATGATTTATTGTTAGATCGTAAAAACTTTGGTAATCAATTAATTGATTATGCTAAAGGAAAGCCAAACCCTGTAATTGCTGGTTTTGAATTGCATACATATATTGCAATGCCATTATTTACTGCAGCTGGTGCAAAGAGACCTTATGGTGTTGTTGCAGATCCAACCGATAAAACGGCATCTGTAGCTTTTGTTAAAGATGCTATTGCAAAGAAAACAGGTATTACTACTCAGTATTTTACACCTGCAGCAATTAATCCTACTCGTCAATCAAATGACCTTTCTTACAGACATTACTTTATTGTAACACCTTATAAGACTGAAAGAATTGGAGCGATTATTTAATCCAACAGAATAATACTAAACAATAAAAAGCCACTACAAAAGTAGTAGTGGCTTTTTTTACAAAATCACACCATGTTAGAAACTTTTTTATATCCAGTTATTGCATCTTTTTTGACTGCCTTAACTACATGGGGTTTTGCAAAAGGCAAAACAAAACAGCAGATACGAGCTTTACAAATAGAGAACGATGAAAAATCTGCTAAGTATTATCAAGGATTAGTTGATGATTTAGCTAAGAGACTAGAAAAAGCCATTGAAGAGATTGGTTTTTTAGATAAAGAAAGAAAGGAGCTTATTGATATTAACAGACAGTTGATTGATGAGCTGAGGAAATACAAACAATTACGAAAAGAGAAAATAGAATGAATATAGCTGTTATAAGTGTAGCATTTAGCCAATACGGAATTAAAGAGATAAAGGGAGTAAAAGACAACCTAGAGATCGTAAAATACTTTGATGAGATTGGTTTTGATGGAACTAAATTAAAAGATGAAACCGCTTGGTGTTCAGCATTTGCAAATTGGGTTTGTTTAAAAGCAGGTGTAGAAAGTTCTAAAAAACTAAACGCTAGAAGTTGGTTAAAAATTGGCGAAAAAGTAGAAACTCCAGAGTTGGGTGATGTTGTTGTTTTTTGGAGGGAATCTAAGCAAAGTTGGAAAGGTCATGTTGCTTTTTTTATTAGAGAAACTAAAGACTTTGTTTATGTGTTAGGTGGTAATCAATCTAACCAGGTTAAAGTATCAGCTTATCCAAAAGAGAGATTACTAGAGTACCGTAGAATGAATAAAACCAAATAGCATGTTTAAAAATTTCTTTAGCACCGTAGGTAAAATATTTTCTCCTGGAGAACTAGGAAAAAGTATCATTAGTGGCGTTGATAAATCAATATTAACATCAGAGGAAGGTATTGATTATCACAAGGAATTTTTAAAGCTATATGAGCCGTATAAGATTGCTCAAAGATTCTTAGCATTAATGTTTACAGGGGTTTATTTAATGGTTCACTTAATCACATCTATAGCTCATTTTATTTTAGTCCTAATGAAGCAAAATGCAGAACATGTTATTGAATTGTATAATTACAACAATGAGGGGTTAGGAACAATAGTCCTTGTAATTGTCTCCTTTTATTTTGGAGGTGGAGCTATTGAAGGAGTTGTAAACAAGTACAAAACAAAAAAAGAAAACGATAAAAATTAAATCATATGACACCAGTAGAAGTATTCCAAGAACATAAGAATTTAAAAGAGTACCATGAGACATCAGATGGTAATAGATTCTTTGATGTGTTAGTGGCTAAAAACCACGCAAAAGGTTTAAAAGAGAAAGAAGTAAAATCTTACAAGCGTGAAGATCATAAACCAGAAAAGAAAGAAAAAGAGGTGAAATTAACTGCTGAAGATAGAGCTAAGGCGGTGGAAGTTTTAGAAACTATTGAAGCTGTAGAAGATGCTTTAAAGGATGAAAAAGCAAAAACAGTTTTAGCTGCAGGTGCAAAAAGAATTGAGGAGTTAACCGCTGCTAGTTCTGGAGCGGGAACTGATGAAACGGAGTAATTAATTTAATAATAAAAAACTATGGCTTTACCAGGAGCGGATATACAATTTAGTAACGGGAATGTAGGTTCTGTAGTTGCTAGTGCAGATGGTTTGTTTGGACTATTAGCATCAGCCGTTGCAGTTGCTAATACCTTTGAATTAGAAACAAGCTATTTCTTAACGGGAATGACAGATGTTGCAGCGTTAGGTATTTTACCTGACTTAGACAATCATAAATTATACACCACTTTAAAAGAGTTTTACGAGGAAGCTGGAGAAGGTACTGAATTGTATTTGTATGCTTTTGCTAAAGACACAAAGGTTAGTGATTGGTTTACTGCAGATGCAGGAACTGGTAAAGTACCTGCAGAAACATTGTTAAATGTGGCTAATGGTGCAATCAATGCTTTGTTTACGTGTTATGATCCTACAGAAGCTATTACTGTTGCTGATGGAATGGATGAGGATGTTGTTTTAGCAAAGCAAAAAGCACAACTATTTGCTGAAAACTATATCAATAGTAAGTTTGCTCCCTTCTTTATTTTGATTGAGGCTTATGCATTTACAGGAGTACATGCAGATTTACCAGACTTAGAATTAGAAGATAATAACCGTGTAGGTATTGTTGTTGGTTCTGGTCAAAAAAGAACGGGTGTACCTGCTAGTTTGGGTTGTGTAACTCATGTAATTATGGGGCGTTTGGCTAGAATCCCAGTAAGTTCTAATCCTGGTAAAGTAAAGGATGGAGCTTTAGAGCTTTTAAATGCTTACATCGTTGATTCTCCTGTGGAAGAATATGATGTAGAAGCTTTACATGATAAAGGATATATCACATTAAGAACTCACGTGGGTAAAGCAGGGTATTATATTACAGATGATCCTTTAGCGACCAATCCAGATGATGATTATAGATATGTCTCCAGAAGGCGTGTTATTGATAAGGCTTATAGGATTGCTCACGGTATTGCTACCAATGAAATTAATGAAGATTTTGATTTGCAAAATGATGGTACCATTGATCCTTTTTATGCAAAAACAGTTGAGGGATTGGTAGAGGAAGCTATTTTTAACCAAATGACCGCAAATGGTGAATTGTCTCGAGATAAAACAGACAACAACGATTTAGGAGTAAAAGCAACTTTTGACACAACGGTAAATGTTGCCACTACAAGTACTACTAAAATGGATTTATATGTTAGACCTAAAGGTACAAACCGATGGTTTAAAATAAACTTAGGCTTTAACGTAAACTTAAACAACTAACACAATGGCAAATTTTGATTCAAGAGAATACGAATGGGCAGACCTTACTTTAATTTTAGGAGGTCGAGATATAACAGGTATTAGAGCTGTAAAATACAAAACAAGTATAGAGCGTGAGCCTTTGTACGCAAAAGGTCGTCATCCTCACTCTGTTCAGAGTGGAAATATTAAGTACGAGGGGGAGATTAAGTTGTTAAGATCAGAATATGAGGCTTTAGTAAAATCAGGTAACGGAACCGTTCTAGGTCTTTCATTAGATGGTTTATTTAACTATGGTAATCCAAGTGAAGGAAATGCTTTGACTACTACAAGAGCTTCGGGGATTAGATTTTTAGAAGAAGAGGTAAGTGATGAGCAAGGAAGTAAATTCCAAGAAATTACACTACCCTTTGTTTGTTTAAGAATTAAAAACAACGCTTAATTATGGCTATTAAAGACATTACACCAGAACAAATACAAGCGTATAAAAACGCTCATGGGAATATTTTTAAAATCACTATTGGTACAGGGAAAAGCTTCATTGTAAGATCTCCTAAAATTAAAGAGATTGAAGGTGCTCAGTATTTGTTAAAGGAAGGAAAGTTTATCACTTATAATATTTTCTTATTTAAGCTTTGCTATTTAGCAGGTGATGATATTCCAGTAGATGAAGCTGAATTATCTGCAGCTGCAGATAAAATGTTACAGTCTATAGAAGTAGTTACTTCTGAAATGGAAAAGCTTTAGAGGAGGCTTCTTTAGAGTGGGATTCGCCCAAAGTTCAACAATCTCAGCCTAAGTCTCCTCAAAAGAAACATCAAACAGTTACAGAGAGTGAATGGTGTAAGTTGATGTTTGAATGGACGAGCTGGATTAGGAAAGAGAGCTTTATGCTTAAGTATTATGCCAGGATAGATCCTGATCAACTTTCCATTAATGAATGGGCACGGAATGTAGTTGAACTACGATGGATTAGACAACAAGAATCTAAATCAGAAAACGAGAATAACACCTAACAATAATGTCGAATTTACTAGAATACACACTAAGTCTGAACGACTCCATGAGTGCCAAACTTAAAAAGATTGGTGTAAACTCTGGTGCGGCGTTAGATGTGTTTGCAAGACTGGAAGGTCAAAGCAAAGAAGTAGATCGTGTTATGAGAGGTACCGGTAATGCTGTTGGAGCCTTAAGACAAAAGTTAGAGCATTTAAAATCTGAACGTGATTGGATTCCTGCAAGTAATATTAAAAGTATTCGTAGGTACAATACGGAGATTCAAAAACTAGAACAAAGAGTAAGAAGGTTTGAGACCATTAGTGGATCTCGTACCAAAAGATATTTTAGAGAGGCATTTGGACAAATTCCCTTTGCTAATTTAATCACTAATCCTTTGGTGATTGCTGGAGCTGTTGGAGCAAAAGCTATTAAAGTAGGTATTGAGGAAGAAATGCAAAAAACTTCTTTTAATGTATTGTTAGGTGGTGAAGCTGCTGGTGAGCAATTTTTTAAAGAAGTTAAAGAGTATGCAAAAAACACCCCTTTTAGAAAATTAGGAGTTGGAGATGCTGCTAAAACGATGCTTGGTTTTGGTATTGAATCAGAAAAAGTAATGCCTACGCTGAGAGCGATTGGAGATATTGCTGGAGGGAACCAGGAGCGAATGAAATCTTTAGCCCTTGCCTATTCTCAAATGAGTAGTACGGGTAAATTAATGGGTCAAGATTTACTGCAAATGATTAATGCCGGGTTTAACCCATTAGACCAAATAAGCAAACAAACAGGTAAAAGTATTGGACAATTAAAAGAAGACATGAGCAAAGGACTTGTAACTACTTCTATGGTTGAAAATGCATTTATTACAGTAACTCAGGAAGGTGGAAAGTTCCACAATATGGCTCAAAAAATGTCCAGAACATTAGGAGGTCGTGCAAGTACTGTCATGGATAATTTTACTGATAAGTTTATCGCTATTTATGGGGCTATTAGTCCAGTTGCTATGTTGTTGTTAGATTTGGCTAATTATACGCTAACAGCTGTTAGCTCAGGAGTATCTTATTTAAACGATAAGCTTAAAGAAGGACACCCGGTAATGATGGTAATTGCAGGAACATTATTTACCGTTGCAGCTGCTATGGGGGTTGTAAAAATAGCATCAATGTCAATGTCAGCATGGACAACCATTCAGTTTTATGCTTTAGAGCTTCAAACTGCTGCTTGGTGGCAATTAAACGCAGCTATGTTGGCCAATCCTACTACTTGGATTGTTGCTGGTATTATTGCTGCAATTGCTGCTATAGGTTATTTGATTTATAGAGTTGATGGATGGGGTCAAATGTGGGATCATACTATGAAAGGTATGAAAGCTGTTTGGAGTGGTTATGTTAGTTATGTTAAAATAGCTTGGCTAGGACTAGAACATTTGTTGCTTTCGGGTATTGAATCCATTATGATTGGTTGGTATAAACTTCAAGGTTTATGGAATGCAGATGAAGCAAATGCAGGGCTTGAAAAAATAAAGAAACAATCTGAAGCTCGTAAAAAAGCAATTGTTGATGAAGGTAAAGAAATCATCAAACAAGGTAAGTCTGCTTTAGACCATTTTAAACAGGCTGGAGCCAGTTTAAGTTTTAATGATAAAAACTTAGGAGATCTAAAAAATGATTTGTCTGCAAAGCTTGGAATATCAGCACCTACTATTGGAGGTAAAACACTTACTACAAATTTATCTAACAATAAAAACACACAGAATTCTGAAAGTAATAGTAAAGCTGTTACTGGAGGAAGAAAGAATACAACCATTAACATTAAACTGAATGATTTAATAGGGGTTTTAAATATAGAAAACAAAGGATTTAAAGAAAGTGTTAGTCAAATGGAAGATCAAACAACCGATGCTCTTTTACGTGTATTAGCATTAGCATCAACAGCAAGTAGTTAGTTATGGCATTAAAAGACACAGACATATTATATGCTTCTTTGGTTGGTTCTAAGATTGTAAAAGAGTTACCTAGGTTAACAGCGGTTCAAAACGAATTAATGAAACATGTAATTCCGCCTATTAACTTTTTGCCTTTTACAAGACAAACGGGTGTTAATAGTAACAATGGTTCTGTAGTTTCTGAAGATGAGTTGTGGAAATCAAACCCACCCACTCCAAAAGACCAACAGTTTTTCCCTTTAGAAATGTCCATAGATGAAGGAATTACATGGTTTATGCTTCCTTATGAGCCTTTAATATCTCTTAGTAGTAAGAACAATATCATTCGTAGAAAGGTTGCTAAAACTAAAAAAGGAGAAGGAACTGTAAAAGAACACTGGTCTCGTGGAGATTATGAAATTACCATTACTGGAGTGCTCTTAGGAGATAAAGAAGTTGGAGATGTAGCAGAATGTTTTCCTAAAGAGGATTTTGAAAGTCTTAAACAGTGTATGACAGCCGCTAAGAGTATACAGGTAAAATGTGAGTTACTACAGTTGTCTGGGATTAATAATATAGTAATAGAAGATTTTAGTTGGCCATTTACCAAAGGTGAAAATGTTCAGGCTTATGAGATTAAAGCGTATAGTGACAGTTCTTTTAAACTGTTATTAGATATAGAAGATTAATTATGAGAGCAATTATTTTAGGATTATTCATGTTTATCGGAATGGTAAGTATGACAGGAAACTCAGCAAACCTGCCACAAACAAAAGCTAAAGTAGAGAATATTAAAAGTAATGTTATGTATGCAATTAATTGGTATGTAGAGTTTGAAACGGAAGGTAAAAGAACTCAACTCGCTATTTTGGACGAATTAGAAATTATTGCATCCGTAGACAATTTAACAGATGTGGCCACTATTAGTTTACCAGAAGCCGTAATGAATACTGCTTTGAATTTTGAAGGTAAAATAAAGAGAGGTTCTAAGGTATTAATAAAGTTAGGTTATGATTCAGATCTTAAAACTGAGTTTGTTGGTTATGTACAGGAAATAGTAAATAAAGATTCCTCTTTACAAATTAAGTGTGAAGATGCTTTGTTTTTATTTAGGAAAGGAATTAAAAGTGTTGAACTAAAACCAACCTCTTTAAAAGAAGTAGGAAAATATATAGTTGATCAAATAGATGAAGGTTACACAGTTGATTGTGATTACGGTATTACTTATGAAAAGTTTACGATACATAATGCAACTGGTTATGATGTATTGAAAAAGCTCCAGGAGGAAACAAAAGCCAATATTTATTTTGATACCAATAATAAGGTGCTACATATACATCCTCCATATGTAGCCAAGACTGGAGAAGTTTTTTATTCGATGCAAAAAAATATTGAAAATTCCTCACTTGAATTTAAAAACAAAGTTGATGACAACACCGAAATAATTATAGAAAGTACCGGTAAAGATGGTAAAGTTAAAAAGCTAACTGCAGGAACAACTGGAGGAAATAAGATCAGTATAAAAGTAGGTCCCATGAGTGAGGAATCTATGAAAAAAATTGCTGAATCAGCATTAAAAAAAGAAGCTCAATCACGGTTTGAAGGAACTTTTGACACATGGCTTATTCCATATGTTTCTCCTGGTTATTCAGCAAGGATAAAAGACGAAGATTATCTAAATAAGTTGGGTTGGTATTATGTTGTTTCGGTAACCACAAAAATAAGCTCACAAGGGGCTGTTAGAACAATTACACCAGGAATAAAATTGAGCTAATGGATAAAGCTGCAGAACTAAAAAAACTATTACGTGTAATTGTTGGTTTTCAGAATAGTTTACCAATACCTGCAAAGGTTGTTGAAGTTGATGGAGATTCTTGTTTTGTAGAAATTGATGGCCTTGTATTAACAGATGTAAAACTAAAAGCAACTATTAGTGATAATACAGATCATTTATTAATCACTCCCAAAGTAGGTACCAACGTTCTACTAATGAGTTTAACTGGTGAATTAGACAATTTAACAGTTGTAAAAATAGATGAAGTACAGTCTATTCATTTTAAACAAAATGGGTTAGAGTTCTTGGTAGATGGTTCTGATGGTAAAGTTTCTGTTAAAAACAATGACACTTCTTTGCTTGATCTATTTGGAGAATTAAAAGAGCTAATAAGTAAAATAACAGTAAGTACTGGTGTAGGTCCTTCAGGAACTCCACTACCTCCAACAATACAATCATTAACGCTTTTTGAAAATAATTTTAAAAAGCTTTTAAAGTAGTTTAAAATGGCATTAGATAAAGTACAGTTAAAAGAAGATTTTAAGGCTTTGTTTACAGATATGCGAACCAGAGAGGAAAACGCAGATGATGAATTTGCAGAAAGGTTTGCCAATTTAATGGATGCATATATAAAAACTGCTAAAATAAATTATACATCAGGTTTGATAACACCACAGGGTACGGTTACAGGAACTTTTGTAGGTAATTTAAGTTGATATGAAAGATATAGCAATACAATTAGTAGACAACACCGATAGTAACGGTGAATTAATGGATGTAAAAATACAACCAGTAAGGGATGCTAATGGTAAAATAATTCAAGGAATTGTAATTGGAGATACACTACAACAAAACAAGGCTTTGATTTTAATAGCTCATCCTAATGATTTTAAAGCAAATCCAACTCTTGGTGTTGGTATTGGAGATATCACTTTAGATTCTGACTTATTGGATTACAGACACGAAATTAGGGAGCAATTTTCTAAGGATGGATTAAAGATAACGGAGTTGGATCTATATAGTGTTGGTAGTGTAAAAATTGAAGCACATTATGAGTAAAGTAAAACAAGGACAGTCTTTTTTAGATAAAGTAACTCAATTAACAGGGAGTTATGAAAATGCCTTAGAAATGGCTTTGTTAAATAATGTAAGTGTAACCGATGATGCTGTTTTAAAAACAGAATACAAAGCAAGTACAATTACTAAAACGGGAGTTGTAAGCTTTTTTAAATCACATGATGAACCTGCAACAGCTATTAGTGTAGCCCAGCAAGAAGAATCAGATGATTTTGGAATTGGAGAAATGGAAATAGGATCCACATTTATAGTAAGATAATGGCAAAGAGTTTAAAAGACATAAAATTAGAAATGACCACCAAGTTTGTGAGCTATAATGTGGTAAAAACATTATATGGTTTAACAGAAGGTAAGACTTTTGAAGATGAGTTTTCTTTGGTGAGTTTTGAAAATATTTTATTTGATGTGATCGCCTATCCTATTTATTTAATGGGGCTTTTATTTGATCAGCATGAAAAAGAAATGACAGAAAAGCTTAGAGATCAAAAACGAGGTAGATTAACCTGGTACCGAACGATGGCTTTGCAGTATCAACATGGTTTTGACTTAGTAACAGATTCTGATGTTTTTGATAATACCGGTGCAACACAGGACCAAATTACGGCTTCTATGATTATAAAAAATGCTTCGGTAAATGATGGTGAGAAACCAGGAACAATCGTTGTAAAAATTGCAGGTGAAGAGAATGAAGAATTAGCACCAGTTCCTTTAGACACCATTCCTTCTATTGAGGCATATTTTAAAGAAATCAAATTTGCAGGAAATAGAATCTCTGTTGTAAACTCATTGCCTGATATTCTTTATTTAGACTATGATATTTACATAAATCCATTGGTTTTAGATGTTTCTGGAGTAAGTAGTAAAACAGGTAGAAAGCCTGTAGAGGATGCAATAGAGGAATTTAAAAGAGAGTTTTCATTTGATGGTGAACTTGTGTTGGAAGATTTAGATAATAAAATTCAAGCAGTTGAAGGTGTTGAAATTGCACATAGAAAATTAGTTAGATCTAGTTATATAGTTCCAGAGATTAATGGTTATGGTCCCCCTCAGGAAATTGAAGTGAAAAAAGTATTAGAGAGCGGTTATTTTGCTACTCCTGATTTTAATGGAATTAACTATGTGGTATAATATTGACTTTGATAAGCTGCTAAAATTAATAACACCTCCGTTTTTACAAAAAAAAGTATTTATGGTTTTTGTCTCTGTTTCTTTAGAGCCTATAAAAACTATATATAATGATTGGATAATTAACAGAGATGCTAGGTTATATAACCTTGAACACAGTGGACAGGTTTGTTATTTAAGGAAAGTTTTGAATGATAGGTTTGATAGCACTCAACGCAGAATACAAATAGCGGATGGGAATCAATATGACCGAACTTATATATACACAAGAGTAGAACAAAACCCTAAGTATTTAGGAAAGTTAACGCTTCATAGTAGGTCTGATTATGCCGATACAGGAGTTGATTTTATTGTATATGCACCAAGCTCTATAATTACAGAAAACAACTATGCTATTGAAGCTTTAGTGAATGAATATAAACAAGATGTTAAAAGATTTAAAGTAGTTGGATTATGAATCATATTAATTTTCAGCAAATAGGAGGTTTTCCATTGGAAACGGAAACATTGCTAGAGGTTCAAAAAGCCTATAGTATTTTTAATGCTTATGGAAAAGCCATGGGTGATAAAGTCATTGTTAGTGGCTGTACCGTTGTAGGGAGTAATGTTAGTGATGGTTATATTTATTTAAACGATGAACTAATATCGTTTAAAGGAGGAACACTACAATCTAAAATTTACATTAAAGAAGATGTTCAAAATGTTGAATTTGCAGATTTAGTAACTAAACCTGTTTACTATACAAGATATGCCACTTTTGGAAATACTACCAATAGTATTGATTGGGCAGACTTTAAAAGAATAGATCCTATTTTAACACTAATGTCCAGAATGGATGAGTTAGAGAAAACGAATGCAGTTTTTAATAGTGGATTAGGTTCTGTTTGGTGGAGAGGAACATTGGCATCGATACCAGACGGGTGGGAAGAAGACACTACAATGAGAGGATTAGTGCCAGTAGGTCAACAAGTAGGAGATTCTAATTTTAACACCTTAAACGCTACTGGAGGGTCTAAAACACAAAGTTTAACGGTTGGGCAATTACCTAAGCACACCCCTAAATGGAAATGGTCAAAAGGTGTTAAGTTTAAAACTGAATCAGCACAAGATGGTACTGGTTATATAGATCAAGATGATGGGTATCATAATGGAAATAGTAGGGATATAGATAGGTATCCTATTGAAGAAATAGGGAATAACGAATCTCATAACAACTTACAACCTTATAGGGTTGGACTTTGGATTAAAAGAACAATAAGCTAAATAATAATTATGGCAAATTTAACCACAATTTTAAATTGGTTTAAAACAGGTTTAAAACCAACACAAAGCCAATTTGCACAATCTTTTTCGTCTTTTAGACATAAGGAAGATAAAGTGCCTGTTGCTGAAGTAGAAGGCATTGATAACCTTCTTAGTTCTAAAGCTGATGCTGAAGCTTTTCAAAACCATATAGAAGACGAAGAGTTACATGGGGGTGCTACGGGTAAATACACCACCACCATTGCAGATGGAATCTTAACAACTAGTCCTGTAGGTAACATTCCTGTAGGTACAGATATTGCAACTTTGAAAGAGCGTGAATTTAGTTCAATATTAGATCAAGCGTTTGTATCTACTATTTTAGCTTTTATAAGTTCCAATCGTAGTTTGACAGTTAACAACATGGACACCGCTACAAAAGAAGCAGGTACCAGTTATACAGATGCTTTAGTTGATATTATTTTTTCTCCAGGACAAATTAAAAACGGAGACGGATCTACTGCAGGAAATTTAACAGGAAACTTAAATAGAGTTGTTGTAAAAGCTCCCGATAATAGCACGGTGATTGATGACAATGCTCCAGGATCTAACAGCGTACAAAAATCTATCCCAGCATACTCATTAACTGCAGGTAGCAATGTTTATACATTTGAAGTTTACAACAATGCGGGTACAACTACCTATACCGACAACAAAGGAGGAACAAATACAGTTGCTAGTATTGAAACTGCTAAGGCTAATACAACAATGCTTAGTATTACAAAAAGTATTACAGCGTACGTCCCTCAATACAGAGGTCAATTAGATGCTCAAGAACCTACAGATTACGAGTACACAACTTTATCAACTTTAACAAAAACAATAAGTTCTAGTGCTACTCAAAATTATGCAGCTACAGTAAATAATAAGCACGTAGCATTTCTATCTACCAAAAGCAATGCAACTTTAAAAGATAACGGAACTAGCTTTGCTTTAACCGTTGGCGATTTTAATAGTACAACAGCCTTCTTTTTAAAGAAAACAGTAGTTGTAAAATTAGCAGATAACACAACAACAAATATGTATTTATATGTTACTAGACAAACAGTGAATGCAAGTATAAACTTTGGAATTAGTTAATTATGGGAAAAGTATATAGTGGTGGGTTTGAATTCCCTACAGGTGTAAAACGTCAAGCATCTCAACCGCTTGATGATTCTGAAATTGTTGAGTTTTTAAATGACTTAAAAACTTTAGACAAATGCTATCCTTTAATAATTGTTGGAGTTTTAGAAACGGAAACACATTATAAATGGAACGGACAAGATCAAACAAATTTAAGTAATTGGACAGAGGTTGGAGCTAGTACAACAGTAAACAACACGCTAACTTCTGATAGCACAACAGAAGCATTATCCGCAGCACAGGGAAAGGTATTAAAAACTTTAGTTAATGGTAAACAAGCAAAACGAACAACCACCGTTACCACCGCTACCAATTCAGCAGGAGAAGATATTACCAATGCACACCACAACAAAATTGTAACCATAACGGAGGCTACCCTTTTTGTAACTATTGATGAGACAAATATTACAGAAGACTTATTTGAAGTAGAAATTACTACAGAAGCTTTAAACACAGAAATTAGATTTACAGGAGCCCCCGAAAATTTAGAATATAATTCTTTAACCGATAGTAAAATTGTATTTACCGATAGAAATATGTCTGTAATCATCTTTAAAAACGATGCAAGTAAATTTTGTTGGAGAGTTGTAGGTTCTACATTACCAGTACAGTTAACAAGTGAAAACATTGTAGATATTGTTGAAGGAGCAGGTTTTAGTTCTTATCCAAAACCATATTTTAATAATTTATCACCTTTATCTGTACCACCTACACAAAGTAGAACTATTACTATCAACGGGGCATTTTTTAAAGAGCCAGTCGAAAATATGTTGGCTCGTTTTGTTAGATATTCCCAAGAACCTTTGTTAGATGCAAATGGACTACCTATCCATGATGAAACTAAAGTAATAAGAGAACTACAAGTAAACTCCTTAACTTTTATTAATGATAGTTCTATGGAAGTGAATATAACAGGGGTTAATATTCATGACACAGCAACCCATGGTACAGATGCGTTTGAATTAGACGGAACAACTGAAATAAATAACGTGTATTGGTTATTACTTCACAACGGTGCAACACGTATATTTTCCAATGCTTTTACTGTTAGTTATGGAGATATTTATATACCTAAAGCGGGGTTAACTACTGATATTCCTGCTGGGGATTGGGAACATATTTCGGGTATTGGTGATATCACTAAAGATGGAGTTATATCACCTATTTCTGAAAACACTAATTATAAGTATAATATATCTGGTATACCATTACCTGCGTCTACTGATTTTAGACTTAAATTTCAAGTTTTTACTTCTCAATATGAGGCTTCTGCCCCAACTAGAGTTTCTGATGCTATTAGACTAGTAACAATAGATGATATCTCTGAAGTATATTTAGATGTTAGAGGAGGGTTAGGTATAGGTTTAAATAATACATCTTTCAGATCACCTTACAATGAAAGTTTTTACATAGAAAGATCGAATGGTATTATATCACATAAAACAGAAAGTTTTGTCATTCTAAGCACTTTACCTGAAAGTATTCAGGATGAATTATTTATACGTGTTAATACTGGTAATTTAAAAATTGAAATTTTAGAAATACGAATAATTCAGTAAATAATATAATGAAAACATACTTAGAAAAAATCATATCAGAAAAAGCAAATTGGCTATTAAATATTTATCCAAATGTAGAATCTATCCCATTTGACCAATTAGGTTTTTTAATGGAACACGAGCCTTTTATAAATCCTAAAGGAGTTAAAGAGTATAAAAAGAGAACCTTTAAAAATAAAGAGGTAGTTACTATTTTTTATCAGAAGCACTATGCTACCTACAAAGAGGTTGAAAATGTTTTTATAGGTACTAGTAAAAAAATTCTGTATTACAATGAAAACGGAAATCCTATAAAACAAAAAGCTACAGATTTTTACAAACATGAATTAGAGCCTGTACATAATGATGCTCATGAAGTAGTAAACTATGTATCCAGAGCATCAAAGGAATTTTTAAAAAAAGAACGTTCTAATGCGGAAAGTAAAATGCAGGCATCAAATCCAATTATGTACACTAAGTTTTATACAGCTTATAAAGATTTAATTGAGGATTGGAAAGCCACAGGAGATGCTACAGCATTAATTAACGCAATAGATTCTGAAACTGATACAGATTTGTTAAATGACGTGTTAAATAAGATTGTAGAAGGAACAGTAGATACAACCGTAGGAGAATATATTAAATATGTAATTAGTTAAGCTATGTTTTGGAGTAAAAACGATTTTTTTAAAAAGCAACACTTTGAGGGATTAACACAAAGATTTCAAAGGTTAGAAGCAAAATACTTTGTATTAAAACGATTGCTAGAAATTAAGAAATTTCATAAAAATGAAATTTCACTTTTTTTATCAGCTTATGATTATTTCATAGAGCATCCAACAGCATATGATGGAGCAACCATTGTAAAAGATGTTTACGACATTCCTAAGCTAGAGGTTTCGGCAATGCTACATGATTATCAGTATTTAGTTTATCTACCTAGTTATTCGGGTAAAAGTTGGTTTAAAGCTAAGAAAACGTATGATAAGCAATATTGTAATAATCTTATCAGATTCGGAAAAATAAAGCACGAAAGAGTAGCACAAATACGTTACGCATTACTAAGAATTTCAACACCGATTTATTGGTTGATTAAGTAATTTGAAAATCAATTGGAGTGAATAAAAGTCCTCCAGCTGTAAATAAAAAGTTCCTACGCTTATATAAACACAGAGCCCACAGGCTACTGGAGGACTAAAAGTCTTCAAGTGCTTGTGGGCTTTTATGCATTAAACGTAGGAATAACAAATATAAACTTAAAATATGAATAAATATCATAAACTACTTAGTGAAATTGTGACTAAAGGAGAGTTGCAAACAAATAAAAAAGGTGCAATAAAGTATCTTTTAAATCAAATATTAGAACTTCAAAAAGGAGATTTGTTAGAAGTGTTTGAAGATCATGCAATAGCAAGAAATAAATTAAAACAAGAACTAGATTTGTTTACTCTAGGAGTTGAGCGAGTTGAGGAGTACAACGAAGCTGGTATAAGTTGGTGGAATTACTGCGGGGAAAGGCTTAAAAATTCATATCCAAAATATTTTGAAAAACTCCCGGAACTCATTGATAAAATTAATGATGAATTAAGAAGTTCTAAGAATTACGTTTTGTTCCTAGGCGAAAATGGAGTAGAAACTAATCAGCAACCCTGTGTGAGCTTGATACAGTTCCAAATAAACAATGGAGGGCTGTCTATTACGGCTTATTTACGTAGTTCTGATGCTAGTCTAGGTTTGCCTTCAGATATTTATCATTTGTGGCTTATAAGTCGTAAAATAGGCTTGCCTTTAAACAACATAACGCTGATGTTGGCTAATGTACACATATATGAGAATAATCTAACCAATACAAAGAGGCTTCTAAGAGGAGATAGTGTTAGATTCAGTCTGAATGTTTAAGTTTGTTTTAAACTGCTTTAAAAGACTATTTAAAGCAGTTTAAAATGTATTGTTATCTTTGGAAAAAATGCACGTTTTGATTTAAAAATTTGTACTTTTTGATTTTTCGATTATATAATATTGAGAATTTTAATATTGATAAGGTTGTTAATAATTATCATTTTGCTGTTTTAAGTAGGTTAAATACAAATCAACTTTTTTCTAGACCCCCACCTTTTTTATTATAAATAGCTTATACATGTTGATTTGTTAATTCAATATTTAAAATGAATGGTTATAAAATCAGTCTTTAAAGAAATTAATGTTTTAGTTTCTTAATCTTTTCATGTATAAGTTTTAGAGTCATCCCTTTTATGGGACATTATTTTAAAAATTTATAATAGCTCATTATGTTTTATAAAATACTGAGTGTATGGCTATTTATTAGTCTATACTCAATTTCGTATGCACAAAATTCTTTTCAAGTAAAGGGAGTTGTGGTAAGTGCAAATACATTAGATCCCATAGTAGGAGCTAATATTATTGGTGAAAATTTATGGTCTATATCATCTACAAATGGCGAGTTTATGATTAACAATACAAACAAAGAATCTTGTTCTTTTAAAGTGTGTTGTTTGGGTTATGCTTGTAAAATGGTTACTGTTCGTGCAGATGAAAATAAAGATTTCATTAAGATTTATTTAAAACAGACTTCTACAAATTTAGACGAAGTTCAAGTTTTGGCAAAATCAAAAGAGCGAATACAAAAAGAAAATCCTATGGTTTCTCAAATTGTTTCTAAAGAATTTTTAGAAGGAAACAGAGAAAATAGTTTGATGCAGACTTTGAGTAAAATTCCTGGAGTAAGTACTATAACTATTGGGTCAGGTCAGTCTAAGCCAGTCATTAGAGGTTTAGGGTTTAACAGAGTAGCAGTAGTACAAAACGGAATAAAACACGAAGCACAACAATGGGGGAACGACCATGGATTGGAAATAGATCAATACGGTATAGAGCATATACAAATTATTAAAGGTCCTGCATCTTTGTTATATGGGTCTGATGCTATTGCGGGTGTTGTAAACATTCAACCCAATAAAATTCCGTTGCAAAATTCTTTTAGTGGAGAGGTTAATTTATTAGGAGAAAGTAACAATGATTTATTAGGAGTTTCTGCAGGAATAACCTCTAGAAAGGATAAATGGTTTTACCGTGGACGAATTACTTACAGAGATTATGGCGATTACAAAGTACCCACAGATAAAATTAAGTACGAAAATTACATTTTTAATTTACACAACAATAATTTAAGAAATACAGCAGGTAAAGAAGCAGATGCAAGTATAGGTATTGGCTATGTTTCAAACCACATAAAATCAGAAACTGTGTTTAGTAACGTAAATGCAAAAAACGGTTTTTTTGCCAATGCTCATGGTTTAGAAGTAAGAACATCTACTATAGATTATGATGGTTCTAGTAGAGATATTGATTTGCCTTTTCATAAAGTAAATCATTTTAAAATAACCAACAATACTACTATAGAAAAAGAGAACCACACTTTTTATGTAGATGTAGGCTATCAAAACAATCAAAGAGAAGAACATTCAGAACCTGTACCCCATGGTTATATGCCAAAACCATCTACTACCAAAGAAAGATTATTTGATAAAAGCACTTATTCTTTAAATGTAAGAGATGCTTTTGAGTTCAATAATCAACATCACATGGTACTTGGGGCCAATCTAGAACATCAAGATAATCATATTGGTGGATGGGGATTTTTAATACCCGCGTACCATCGTTTTACTGCGGGGGTTTTTGGATATGATCAATTTGAAATGAACTCTAATTTACACCTCTTAGCAGGTTTTCGTTACGATTATGTTTGGTTAAACACCAATGCTTATTACGATTGGTTTCCATCAACGGTTGCAAACAATAATGGTTCTACATCTGAGGTATATTTACAAAGAGCACAAAATAAAAATTTAAATTTTAAAAGTTTAAGTGCTTCTTTAGGGGTTAGTTATCTTCAAAACAACACTACCTATAAAATAAATATTGGTAGAAGTTTTAGAATGCCTTTGTCTAATGAATTAACCTCTAATGGTGTAAACTATCACATGTATCGTTATGAAAAAGGGAATCTAAATTTAGATGCAGAAATCTCCTATCAATTAGATGTAGCTATTGATCATACCACAAAATATTTTAGTGTTGGAGTGAGTCCGTTTGTAAATATATTTCAAAACTATATTTATCTAAATCCTACATCCAATTATTTTGAAACCTTACAGATTTATGAGTTTACACAAAGTAAAGTTTTTAGAATAGGAGGAGAGTTTAAAGCTAGTACTTCAATCTTTAAATTTTTACAATTAGATGCATCAGTAGAATACGTGTATTCTAGACAAACCAGTGGTGCTAAAGAAGGATTTACCTTACCATTTGCTCCTCCATTGTCTGCGTTGTTTTCGGCAAATTATCAATTTAAAAATGTCTTCTTTTTTAAGAACCCTCAAATTATAGCCTCTTATAGAATTACAGCAGCTCAGGAAGAAATAGTGCCTCCAGAAGAAAAAACAGAAGGTTTTCAGGTTTTAAATATGTCTTTTCTATCTAAAGTAGATGTATTTCAAAACAACAATCCTATAGACATACGTATCAAGCTGAATAATATATTTAATACCAAATACTTTAATCATACCAGTTTTTACCGATTGATAGATGTGCCAGAAGCAGGTAGAAATCTATCACTATCCTTAACCATGCCTTTTTAAAAATAATCAATAATCAAATTAACAAAATGAAAACAAGTAGAATGAAACCAAAATTTAAATTTTTAGCCCTCATTGTTTTTTTAGGATTGTCTTTACAGTCTTGTAGTAGTGATGATAACAACATTGATGAGAATGTGGATCTAAATCAAGAAAAGTTTGAAAATATAGAAATAGGAAATACCGATTTTAAAGTTCCGCAATTTAATCCAGACTTACACACGCAGTTTGATTATACGGGGGAAAGAAAGGTGACCAAAATTTATTATGACATCAATCCTGTAAATGTAGAAGAACCCAATACAGGAGAGGTAAAATGGCAAGTCTCTAACCATTTAGTTGATGAAGATTACTATGCAGGACAGTTAAATTCTCATATACATTACCATGTGTTTTTTGATCCTGAAAACGAATTGTTTCCAAAAGTAAGACCTGCAAAAGGTGTGTATAGTTTAAAAATTACAATAGTAGAGGAAGATAATTCGACAAGTTCTATTACCAAACAATTTGAAATTGTTAAAAAATTCTCAGAAGTAAAACTAGGGAACAACAACCAAGTTGAATATGGTAGTGATGAATTACATACCGAGTTTGAATTTGATGCAGGAGCCAATACGGTTAGTGAAGTAAAATACGAACTGTGGTTTGAAGAATGGAGAGAAGGACAAAACGTAGCTGTTGGTGATTGGGATACTATTGTTATAGTACTTCCAAAAAGTCTTTATGAAAATCAAAACAAACCTCACGTTCATTATCACATGGATGTAGATACAGAACTTCCTGTAGGAGACTATTGGTTAAATATATATGTAAAAGAATCTGGAGAGAATGAAGCAGTCAAGCTATCCATCCCATTAAGTATTATCAATTAATTATAAAATAAAAATCATGAAAACAAAATTTAAATTTTTAGCCATTATTGCTTTTTTAGCATTGACTTTTCAATCTTGTAACAAGGATGATGACAGTATTGAACTAGTAGGTCCAGTTATTTCTAGTTTTGAATATGGAGAAGGTCATCATGACGAGGGTGGAGACCCTGATCATGAAGAAAAAGAAACGGAAGCTTATGCGTTTATAGGATCAGACATGCATTTAGAAGCAGCAATTATTTCAGATGTAAAAATAGCAAGTATTTCACTTAGTATTCATTCACACGAGGCAGTGCCAGGTGATGGAGAAGAAGAATGGGATTTTGAAAAAGTATTTAAAGATGAGAAATATTTAGTTCTAAACCCAGGATTTCATGAGCATATAGATATTCCTGATACTGCTCCAGCAGGAGAGTATCATGTGGAATTAGTGGTTACTGATGAAAATGGTAATAAAGCAGAGGTAGAGGGACATATTCTAATTGAACATATACATATAAGTGAAGTTTCAATAGACAGTTCTGTTACTAGAGGAGATGACTTTCATGCAGAATTTATGATAAATGCCGTTAACGGAATACATAATATTACTGTAGATATTCACGCTCACGGATTAACTGTGGCTGAAGGTGAAGTAGAATGGGATTTTGAAGAAGAATACTTAGATGGATACCACGAAGAAACAGAAGTAGAATTCCATAAACATATAGACGTTCCTGCTACGGCACCTGCAGGAGAATATCATATTACGTTTACTGTAGAAGATGAAGATGGTAATATCAAAGAATATGAAACTCATATTGATGTTACTGCTGCTTAATTAAAAATCATCATACCGCATAGTAGCATAGGCTATGCGGTTTAATTCTTACAACATGAAATCAGTATTAAAGTATTTTTTAGGGTTTACGTTACTCATTATCTCCTGTACCAATGATAATAGTATTGATAAAGATGAAGAAAAACCAAGCATTACAGTTAATTACGAACAGGGGTTTCCTCAAGGTTGTGCTCAACTTTCCAGAGGCGAAACGTATTCTTTTAAAGCAAAAGTTACCGATAATAAAGAACTAGCTTCTTATAGTTTAAATATCCATCACAATTTTGATCATCACACTCATGACGATCAAGTAACAGAATGTGATTTAGAAGAAATAAAACAAGCTATAAATCCATTGTTGATTATTGAAAATTACGCTATAGAAGGGGAGTTAACTAGTTATGAAATTAACATTCCAATTACAATTCCAAATGATATAGATACAGGTGATTATCACTGTGCGTATTCTGTAACAGATGCCACAGGATGGCAAAGCAGAACTTCTATAGATATAAAAATTATTGAATAAAACTAAGATGAAAAAATTACCTGTAACCGTATTAAGTGGTTTTCTAGGAGCAGGAAAAACCACTTTGTTAAATCATATTTTACATAACAAACAGGGCTTAAAAGTCGCTGTAATTGTAAATGATATGAGTGAAGTGAATATAGATGCTCAATTCATAGAAAATGAAAACACACTTTCTAGAACCGAAGAAAAGTTAGTAGAAATGTCTAATGGATGTATTTGTTGTACGTTGCGTGAAGATTTAATGGTTGAGGTAGAAAAATTAGCTTCTCAAAACAAATTTGACTATTTGTTAATAGAGAGTACGGGAATTAGTGAACCCATTCCTGTAGCCCAAACTTTTACGTTTGAAAGTGAAGATGGTAAAATAGATTTAAGCAGGTTTAGTTATGTAGATACCATGGTTACGGTGGTAGATGCCTTTAATTTTTTAAAAGATTTTTCTAGTTCTGATTATTTGGCAACAAGATCTTTAACAGATATAGAAGGAGACGATAGAACGATTGTAAATTTATTAACTGATCAAATAGAATTTGCCAATGTTATTATTATAAATAAAATGGATTTGGTAACAGTAGAACAGTTAAGTGAACTTACAGCCATTGTTCACAAATTAAATCCAGAAGCTAAAATTATTACAGCCAAAGAATCTAAAGTAGAGCTAGAGAACGTGTTAAATACAGGTTTGTTTGACTATGACAAAGCTGAGTCTTCTGCAGGGTGGATTAAAGAACTTGAAAACGAACATACTCCAGAAACAGAAGAATACGATATAAGTTCTCTAGTTTTTAGAAGTAAAAAACCATTTCATCCAGATCGTTTTTTAAGGTATTTAAACACCAATTTTCCTCAAAATATTATACGAAGTAAAGGTTTGTTTTGGTTGGCATCCAGATCTAATCAAGCTTTGGTTTGGAGTTCAGCAGGTGGTTCTTGTAAGGCAGATTCTGCAGGAGTTTGGTGGGCATCTATGTCTTATGGTGATCGAATAAATCATGCTGTATTTCATGAGAATAGAAATCAAATAGAAAGCAATTGGGATTCTGCGTTTGGAGACAGAAAAATAGAGTTGGTGTTTATTGGACAAAATTTGGATAAACAAGACATGATACATCAATTAAACAGATGCTTACTTACAGATGATGAGATATTGTTGTGGAAAAAGGAATTATTCCCTCAAAAAGACCAGTGGCCTATAGTTTAGATCAGTGTAACCTTAATAATAGTTAAAATGATACAAACAAGCAATCTTACGTTTCATTATCCAAAAAAGGAACATGTTTTTAAGTTCCCAAACATCTATTTAAAGCAACAGGAAAATTTACTTGTTTTAGGAAAATCGGGAGTAGGAAAAACAACTTTTTTACACTTGTTAGCAGGTTTATTAAGCCCCACTAACGGAAAGGTAATGATTGATGATGTTTGTATCAATTCTTTATCTCATCAAAAATTAGATTTGTTTAGAGGTCAAAATATAGGGCTTGTATTTCAAAACAATCATGCTGTACAATCTTTAACGGTTTTACAAAACTTACAAGCTCGTCTTTTTTTTAGTAAGCAAATCATCAATAATAAAAAGATAGATGATTTGTTAAAGGAATTAGGATTAATGGAATACAAAAAATGTAAAATAAATGAGCTTAGTCAAGGCCAACTACAAAGATTAGGTATTGCACTAGCTGTAATTCACAATCCTAAAATTATTTTGGCAGATGAACCTACATCTAGTTTAGATGATGAGAATTGTAATGTAGTTGTAAAATTGTTGCAAAAACAAGCAGTACAATCTAAGGCCAATCTTATTGTAATTACGCATGATCAAAGAGTAAAATCTTTATTATCTAATACCATTTTGTTATGACCATTTGGAAGATAAGTGTACAAAATATAAAAAGTAAACAAGGCTACACATTGGTTAGCATTTTTACGTTGGCATTAAGTATGATGCTTCTTTTAGGAATTCAGCAACTAAAAAAAACATTTCAATATCAAATAACAAACAATGTTCAAGAAATTGATATGGTGGTTGGAGCCAAAGGAAGTCCGTTACAATTGGTACTGTCATCAGTATTACATATAGACAATCCTACTGGAAATATTTTATATAATAATGCTAAAAAAATTAGTGAAAGTCCACTTGTAAAAACAGCAATTCCTATTTCTTATGGAGATAATTACAAAGGTTATAGAATTATAGGAACTACCAAACAATTCTCTAGTTTATACAAAGCACAATTAGAAAAAGGTAGACAAGCAAACAAGACTATGGAAGTTGTACTTGGGTACCATGTAGCTAAACAATTAGGACTTAAATTAGGAGATACTTTTTTAAGTTCTCATGGACTAATGGAAAATGAGCTTGAGGTTCATACAGAACCGTTAACTGTTGTGGGAGTTTACAAACAGGCTAACAAAGTAATAGATAGGTTAATTGTAACAGACTTAGAAACGATATGGGATGTTCATCATTACCATAAAGAAGAAAAACAGAATGCTAAAGAAATTAGAGAAATAACCTCTTTGTTAATTGCTTTTAAATCTCCTTTAGGATTCTTAACAATGCCTAAGAAAGTAAATAAAAACACCAATTTACAAGCTGCATTGCCAAAATACGAATTGGATAAATTATATGAGTATACAGGCATTGGTTTTACTGTTATTTCTATCATAGCCTATATTATTTTTCTAGTATCTAGTATCATTATTTTTATGAGTATTTATAAAATGATCAAAGAGCATTCTGTTTATTTAGCTCTTTTTAGAACCTATGGAGCTAGCAATTTTCAATTGTTAAAAATGGTGGCTTACGAAGCTTTTATAATTGTTTTTATAGCCTTTGTATTGGGGGTAATTTTAACAAAAGGGGGACTTTATTTTATGTTTAACCTAATAGATGTTTTTGACCAACAAAACATTTTACAAGCACTTTCTTTTAGAGCTTATTTACAAGTTGGGGGATTAATATTTACCGTAGTTATTACTTCTGTTTTACTTGTGATTTATCCTATTATAAAAATGAATATTTCAACTATTTTGAGTCATGAAAAATAAAATCATCTTCTTTTTTACTCTAGGTATTTGTTTTGTTAACTACGGACAACAAAAGATTACCTGGCAAGATTTATCAAAAATAAAATATACAGAAAAATATTTTTCAGTGTATAAAGAAACCTTTTTATATCCTCATTTTTCTGTTTCTGTAAAAAGTTTAGAAGGAAAGCAAGTAAGTATAAAGGGCTATTTTTTAGATGTAGATCCCAAAGGGAAGTTATATGTTTTATCAAAAGGGCCTATGTCTTCGTGTTTTTTTTGTGGAGGTGGTGGCCCTGAAACTGCCATAGAGTTACAAAGTACAACTGTTGCTAAGTTTAAAACAGATGATCTATTAATGGTTACAGGTACACTGCAATTAAATGCAGATAACGTTGAACATTTTAATTACATTTTAACAGATTGCAAAGCACAACTAATTGATTAATAAAATAATAAAATAATAAAAATGGAAAATAATAAATTTGAACAGATGGGAGATAACCATCAAATGACATCTTTAAAAACACCTTTAAGACCCGATGCGTTTAAGAAATCGGATGAGGAAAAAATAAAGGTTATTCAAGAACACTTTCATAAAATTATGGAAGAATTAGGTTTGGATTTAACAGATGATAGTTTAAAAGGAACTCCCTACAGAGTAGCCAAAATGTATGTAAAAGAATTATTTATGGGATTAAATCCTGTAAACAAACCTAAGCTATCTGTATTTGACAACAAATATGATTATAATAAAATGTTAGTAGAAAGTGATATTACTTTTAACTCATCATGTGAGCATCATTTTTTGCCTATTGTAGGAAAAGCCCATATAGGTTATGTATCAAGCGGAAAAGTAATAGGACTTTCTAAAATTAATAGGGTGGTAGATTATTATGCAAAAAGACCTCAGGTACAAGAACGTATGAGTATGCAAATATTTAGTGAACTAAAAAAAGTTTTAGAAACAGATAATGTAATTGTTGTTGTAGAAGCAGAGCATTTGTGTGTATCTACTAGAGGTATTAATGACAAAACATCTAAAACAACCACAATTGAATATGCTGGAGTTTTTAAAGATACAGCAATAAGAAATGATTTTTTTAAATTGATGAACCCTAAATAATAATTAATGGATACCATTCTATAAACAAACAGAGTAGAGCTGTACTATTTCTGTACCAAAACTACTAACAAGCTCTTTTGTTCTCCTTTGTTAGATACGCTTACTTACCAATACAGTAAGTGTTAACACTCTGTTTAGTAGTTGTTTTGTGTAGTTGTTGGTGTAGTATAGCTGTAGTTATTTATTGGTGTTAAATTCTATTTAACAAATCGATTTAATTTGTAATTGATACTTCAAGCTATAACTCATAAAGCTAGTCGATGTTATAAATAAGTAAAAGTATTTATTACTAAAGTTAAAAAAAGCTATGTAACCTACATTTGTATAAATAAGTTTTCTCTATTTTTAGAAAAAAAAGCTATATGTGGTCAGATAATGAAACCTCAGAAGATTTACTAGGATTTAAAGTACATGCTGAATTAATAACAGAAGTTATTAAAGATGATTTATTATTACCAATAACAATAGGTGTTTTTGGTGATTGGGGAAGTGGGAAATCTAGTATACTTAAAATAACCAAAGAAGAGTTAGATAAGTTAGAAGATGAAACATTTGTACTATATTTTAATGGTTGGCTGTTTGAAGGCTATGATGATGCAAAAGCAGCATTATTAGAGTCTATAGTTAAAGCTTTCGAAGATAACGAAAGATTTGTTCCTGAAGTTAAAATAAAAGCTAGAAAATTACTTAAGTCTGTTGATTGGATGCGAGTTTTGGGTTTAGGTTTCAAAAATGTAGCATTACCAATAGCATCAGCTTATTCTACTGGAGGTACTTCGCTTATTCCTTATTTAGCGAATAAATTGGGAGGTTTAGATTCGTCTATTATCTTAGAAAAATTAAAAGGAGAGGATTCTGAAAATTTTTTAAAATCAATTATTAAAGATGAAGAACCAGAAGAGAAATCTATGCTTGTAAGGGAGTTTAGAGATGGTTTTAGTGAGCTTATTAGGGATTCTAAAATTAAAAAACTAGTTGTTATTATAGATGACTTAGATAGATGTACACCTGAAAGAATTATAGAAAATTTAGAGGCTATTAAACTTTTTTTAAATGTAGAGAAAACAGCTTTTATTATTGGTGCAGATCCTCGAATTGTCAGACATGCTATAGAATATAGGTATAAAACAGACAGAATTGAATTATCAGATGATCCGAATAGTAGAAATAAACGAATAGTTAATGATTATTTAGAAAAACTTATTCAGGTTCCTTATAACCTTCCCCGTTTGTCAGATAATGAAGTTGAAACATACATGACTTTACTCTTTTGTAAAAAAGAATTAGGAGATGATTTTCAAAAAGTTTTATCAAATTTTTATACTTATAGAGAAGGAAATAGATATGGGACATATGGATTTGGAGATTTAAAGAATGTTATTAATGAAGCTAAATATGAAAAATTAAGAGGGAGTATTACCCTTATTGCTTCATTATCATCTATAATAACTGAAGGTTTGAATGGAAACCCAAGACAAATAAAAAGATTTTTAAACACTTTTACTTTAAGAAATAGACTTGTTAAAATTGCAAAAATAAATGATTTTAGGATTGATATTTTAGCAAAATTGATGGTTTTAGAATATTCAGTTCCTGGTTTGTTTAGGAAAATTTATGAATGGCAAGTAAGTCAGCAAGGAGAACCAAAAGAGTTACAAGAATTAGAAGAGTTGTCGGAAAAATCCAATATTGAAATCTTAAGAACTAAATATTCAGCTGATTGGGCAACATCTAAAATGTTAATGTGGTTAAAAACAGAACCAAAGTTATCAGAAGTTGATTTGAGAGATTACTTTTGGATATCTAGAGATCAACTATCAGGTACAATTAGTGGAGCGTCATTAATACCAGCACATATTCGTTTATTGTTTAAAAAGTTAATAACTCATGGGTCAGGTAAAATATTATCTAATACTATAAATACCGAGATTAAAGATAAGTTGTCTCCTGTTGATTTAGAGTCGTTATATACATTGTTAGTTAAAGAATTGTCTAAACATCCAGAAAAAACTAATGTACATAAGATATTTATTGAATTCATGTCTCTAGATGTACAGGAATCTATTGAATATTATTCAAGACTGATAAAAAACGTTGATAATTCAAAAATACCTTTTAGTATAGGTAATCAGATTAAACTAGCTATTAAAAATAATAGTAATGTTGAGATTATACTTAATTTATTTGATAAGGATTCCAAAATTTACAAACAATTAAACCAATAATAATTAATGGGGACAACACAACGAATTATACCAGGAGTAACTGGAGAGCCTAATTGGGGAAGTTTAAGTAGAGCTATTACGGGTCTTGCTAAAACAGTTGAGGATGAATCTAAATTAGACTCTCATGTTGAAGATGAGAAGACACCTGAGATTCTTGAAAATGAATCTAAGCAATTTGTTAAAATTATAAAAAGAAGAGAGAAGCATTTACAATCTACATTTGATAATTTGATTAGAACTGGTGGAGGTAAATCTTCTATTATAAGTGGTCGCTCAAAATCTTTTGGAAAAGGGGGAAGAAAATCAGCAATTAAAATTTCAAGTTTTTTTTCTGGAGTATCTCAGCATGGAGTAGAAAGAGAATTAAATAATATAGGTTTTGGCTCATTAGTAGGAAAGTCTGTAGATGATATTATCAATCATCTTTTGATGTATATGTCAGATGATAGTTCAGGTATGGATGAAGTAGCTGCAAGTAAAGCTAGCTGTGAAGTTTTTGATGAAATAATTGAAGAAACAGGAGACGATGTTGAAAAATTTGAAGATTATATTAAGAACGTAGTTGATAATAATCTTTTAGAGAATGTTTTATGTAGGTTTTTTGGGTTTTACATATTTGAACATTTATCACAACGATTTGTTGAAAAAATTGACCAGCAAAAAGGGAAAAGCATAAGTATGGAGACTTTTTCAATAATAAAAGAAGATATTTTAGGTAGGATTGAAATTTTAAATACACAAAAATCAGTTAAGAATATTGATTGGAGTGGAAAAGAAGGGCATAGAGAAATAGAAAATATTTTTGAATCAATAATCAATATTATTAGCAATGATGACTAGAATAGAAGTTGGTAGACCTTCATTTGAGGTAATAAAAAAACAAAAAAAACAGGAGAATCAAATAGTGAGATTAGAACTCAAAGGAATAGTGCAAAATAAGGTAGAGTGTGCTGATGTTGAAATTGATTTTAATACTTTGCTGTCTTTTGTGAATTTATCGTCTGATTTAGCTGTCGATTTTTTCTTTTTTTCGGCATCAGTCTATGGTATTGATAGGTTTATTGAAAGAAGGAAAAATTCAGTAGATGGTTGGTCAAGAGATTTTGAAATAAGTATACCAGTATCAAATGTAAAATTATGGGAATTAATCAAGTTAGATATTGAAAAGATGCTGTCTTTTTTAACAGGTGATTATTGGAGAGTAAGTTTTTATTATAATAAATTTTCTTTTCCCAAGCTATCGTTAGAAAAAGAGTATGAAGGTGATTTTACTCATGTGAACTTATTTTCGGGAGGTTTAGATTCGTTAATTGGTGCTCTGGATCACCTAAAATCAAAAACTAATGAAAGAATATTATTAGTTTCTCACTATGATAGGAAAATGGGAGGTCCTAAAAAAGATCAGGAGGATTTATTAAAAATGATTAATCCTATTTATGGAAAACAATATGTACATGTTCCTTCTATTAATGTGTCTCTTGAGAGATCATCTATAAGAAAAACTGAGACAACATTAAGAAGTCGATCATTATTATTTAGTGGTATGTCATTCCTTATTGCACAGTCAAAAAAAGTATCAAGTATTGTCGTTCCAGAAAATGGGTCAGTTTCCTTAAATTTTCCTTTAAGTTCCTCTAGAAGAAGTGCATGTAGTACAAGAACCACCCATCCTAGAGTACTTTCTGTATTAAATTTTATTTGGAGTAAATTAGATTTTGATATTTCTATATTCAATCCATATGAGTTTTGTACAAAAGGAGAGATGGTTTTAAAATGTAAAGACCAAGATAGTCTTTTTAATTTATTAGATACTTCAAATTCCTGTGGTAAAAGAGGGCATCGTGCTCATTGGGATTTCTCTGGAACTCATTGTGGTGTATGTATGCCTTGTGTATATAGAAGAGCTTCTGTTATTGGTTTTAATGATAAAACATCATATGGGAATGATATAAATAATCTTGATTTTAAGAAGAAGAAAGGGCAAGATATTGCGGCTCTTTTAAGTTTTTTAAATGAATCATTTTCTAAAAAAGAAATTCAAAATGAATTAATAGTTAGTGGTGTTTGTGATATGAATAAGTTAGATAAGTATACTGACTTAGTAATGCGTACAAGATTAGAACTAAAAGAATACGTTAGAGTCTATGGAAATAATCAGATAATAGTTAAATCAGGTTTATGATTATAGATACTCACTGCCATGTAGATTTGTATCCTAACCCAAAATCATTAATAAATGATTTGGAAAGAGATGGTATCCTAACTATAGGAATGACCAATTTGCCTAGTCATTTTAAGATGGGATACCCTCATGTCAAAAATCTAAAAAAAATAAGATTAGCTTTAGGTTTACATCCTCTATTGGCTTCAAACCATTTTCAGGAACTACCTCTGTTTATGAAGTATCTTGATTATACTTCATATATAGGAGAAGTTGGATTAGATTTCTCAAAAGATGGTATAAATACAAAAAATATTCAATTAGATAGTTTTGAAAAGATTTTACAGGTTGTTTCAAGTAAACAAAAGATATTAAGTATACATTCTAGAAAAGCTGAAAAAGAGGTGCTTATGATGCTTAGAAAGCATAAAATAAAGAATGCAATATTTCATTGGTATACTGGTGGATTAAAATTAATTGATGAAATAGTAGAGTCAGGGTATTATTTTTCAATTAATACATCGATGATAAAATCTATTAATGGACAAAAGATAATAAGTCGTATTCCCAAAGAAAAAATTTTAACAGAAACAGATGGTCCTTTTGTAAAGTACAATGGAAGGATTGTTAAATCTAATGATATAAGTGTTATTATTGAATATTTAAATATTCAATACAATTCCAAAATGATGGAGGGTCAGATCTATGAAAACTTCAAGAAGTTATTAGATAGAATTAGCGATAAATGATGATGAATTACTATAGATAATATTAGAGTATAACTAGTTAACGTGTATTTTTCTAATCATGTTTCATACCCTAAAAGGTATAAAATATAATTTACTTTATAGTTTATACCCTATTGGGTGTATTTATGTTTTATTTTAGTATATTGCACCCATAAAGGTATAATTATGGAGGAGCGAAATAGAAATAATGACATTGCTTTGTTTGTAAGAGAGAGCCGCAAAAAAGCAAACTTAACTCAAGTTGAATTAGCAGATATAACAGGAGTTGGTTTACGTTTTTTACGAGAACTAGAACAAGGAAAACCTAATTTAATGACTGATAAAATCAATCAAGTATTATTGTTTTTTGGTCATACATTAACTATCAAATCTATAAGCGATGAGACAAGGAGAAGTATGGGTTCATAATCAACTAGCAGGGATGTTAATTGAAAACGAAGATGGTTATGTGTTTTGTTATGATGCAGATTATCTAAAAAATGACTCAGCAAAAGCTGTTAGTCTAACACTTCCTTTGCAATCTAAACCTTTTGAAAGTAGATATATGTTTTCTTTTTTTGATGGACTTATACCTGAAGGTTGGCTATTAGAAATCGCTCATAAAAATTGGAAATTAAACCCTAGAGATAGAATGGGCTTGCTATTAACCACTTGTAGAGACTGTATAGGTAATATAAGTATAATTCCTGTTGACTTATGATTTGTTTAGCTTGTTTAAAGAAAATAGAACCAAATACTGGAATTGCTAATTACCATAAAAAATGTTTAAAAGAGTTTTGGCTAGAAGATGAATCTGTATTTAATTTAAATTATGAAGTTTCAGAGATTGAAGATCTAGCGAAACAAAATGTTGCTCAAAGAGTCATTGTAACTGGTGTACAGCCTAAATTATCTTTAGGGTTTATAAAAGAACAAAAAGAATCTAGACTAACTATCGTAGGAGCTTTGAATGGAAAATTTATTTTAAAACCACCTTTCCATTTGTATCCTCAAATGCCCGAAATTGAGGCTTTATCTATGTTATTGGCTAAAGCTTGTGGTATTGCTACCGTTCCCTTTTTATTAATTCCTTTAAAAGATGGTACGTTAGCTTATTTAACAAGAAGGATTGATAGAGGATTAGGATATATTAAGTTTCCTATGGAAGATGCCTGTCAGTTTACAGATAGACTTACAGAGCATAAGTATAAAGGATCTTACGAGCAAATAGCAAAAGGAATTATAGCTTATACGCAAAACCCATTAATTCATGTCGTTAAATTTTATGAGCAAGTATTAGTTTCTTTTTTAATAGGAAACAATGATATGCATTTAAAGAATTTTTCGGTAATAGCTTTAGATCAACAAAATTATCAATTAACTCCTGTGTATGATATGGTAGCTGTAAATCTTCTAATTCCTGAAGACGAAGAAGAATTAGCTTTAAATTTAAATGGAAAAAAAAGAAAATTAAATAGAAGTGATTTTGAAACTGCAATGAATAAAGCTCATATCCCCACTAAAGCTATCAGTAACTTATTTAAGCGTATAGAAAAAGGAATGGAAAAATGGAATGAGTTGATAGATAATAGTTTTTTAACAATAGTTAAAAAAGAGCAGTTAAAAAAAGTAATTGAAGATAGAGCAAAACAAATTGAGATGATACAGTATTAATCTTTTAAAAGGGTACTCTAACTACACAAATGAAAACAAATATCAATAAATGAAAATAATTTAGAAAGTGTCTTTGTATATTTATATCTTAAATCCAAGAATTGCTAAATGGGTAAGAAAAATATTTCAGAATCTGATACGAGAGCGAATTTCATCGATCCTAAACTTGTTGAGAGTCAATGGGAACCTATCCATATAGTAAGAGAATACTATTTTACAGATGGTAGAAAACTGTTAGGAAATAAAAGAGGAAAACGACTGTTTTTAGATTACTTACTCAAGTACAATAATACAAATTTGGCCATTGTAGAGGCTAAAAAACTAGGAGATCATCCAACCAAAGGTTTACAGCAAGCACTTGACTATGCAGAAAAGTTAAAAATAAACTTTGTATATGCAACCAATGGTAAACGCATATACGAATTTGATAGAAGTAAAGGAAAAGGAGATTATATAGATAATTTTCCAACACCTAAAGAATTGTATAACCGTCTTTTTGGAACTAAGAACAAACTAAAAGAACAATTACACAACATTCCGTTTCTATTAACAGGGAATTTTGGACCACGTTATTACCAAGAAATTGCAGTAAATAAAGTAATGGAAAGCATTGCAGATGGCCAAAATAGAATTTTATTAACCTTAGCTACAGGAACAGGGAAAACCTTTATTTCATTTCAAATAGTACATAAATTATTAACAGCTAAATGGAATATAGAAGGAGAAAACCGAAGACCTCGTGTACTCTTTTTAGCAGACAGAAATGTATTGGCAGATCAAGCAATCAATACGTTTAATCCGTATGAAAATGATGTCATTAAAATTGATGGTGAAGAAGTTAAAAAACGTAACGGAATAGTACCTACCAATGCTTTTATCTTTTTTGCTATATACCAAGCCATTGCAGAGCGCGAAGACATTGGTGGCTATTATAAAGAATATCCAAGTGATTTTTTCGATATCATAATTATTGATGAATGTCACAGAGGTTCTGCTAATGAAGAAGGTTCCTGGAGAGCTATTTTAGATCATTTTAGTCCTGCAATTCATCTAGGTTTAACAGCAACTCCAAAACGTGAAGACAATGTAGATACGTATAAATACTTTGGAAAACCTATTTACGAATATTCCCTAAAAGATGGGATTCAAGATGGATTTTTAACTCCTTATAAAGTACAACGTATTACCACAAATATTGATGAATACATACACACTAACGATAGTAAAATCATACAAGGAGAAGTAACCAAGGATAGGTACGAAATCAAAGATTTTAACAAAAGTATTACACTTAAAAACAGAATTGAATTGGTAGCAAAAACCATTTTACAGCAAATTGGTAAAATGGAAAAAACCATTGTGTTTTGTGCCAATCAAGACCATGCCTTAGACCTAAGAGATTACATCAATAAGCATAAAAAAGTAGTAGATACTAATTACTGTGTGCGTATAACCAGTGATGAAGGAAAAAATGGAAGAGAGTTGCTAGAGGCTTTTCAAGACAATGATAAAGACATTCCTGTAATTTTAACTTCTTCTAAAATGTTAACTACAGGTGTTGATGCTAGAAATGTACGCAATATTGTATTAACCTCACCCATTGGTTCTATGGTAGAGTTCAAACAAATCATTGGTCGTGGGACACGTGTGTTTGATGGAAAAGATTTTTTTAATATTATAGATTTTGTTGGGGCAACCAATTTGTTTTACGATAAAGATTGGGATGGTGAACCTGAAGAAATAGATACTGAAGGAACGGGAGGAGAAAAAATACAAAAACCACTTCGTAAACCCAAAACAAATGAACCAGAAGAAGATTATGTACGTAAAGAAAAATTAATAGTAGAACTTTCTAATGGTCGACAATTAAGAGTAACAGATATTGATACTCGTTACATAGATGAACACGGAAAACCTTTAACTGCTCGTGAATTTTTAGAAAAATTAATAGGGGAGTTACCTGCCATTTACAAAGATGAAAATCATTTACGAGAAATATGGTCTAATCCAGATACCAGAGCTGATTTATTGATAAAATTAGCAGATCTAGGTTTTGACAACGAACAATTAAATGATTTAAGAAACATGATTGCTTCTCCTGAATGTGATATCTTTGATGTATTATCTCATATTTCTTTTTCTTCCGAATTAATGACACGCAAACAACGTGTAGCATTCGTAAAAGGAGAACCTCAGTTATTTAATATTTATAAAAACTTAAAAGCACGTGAGTTCTTAGAGTTTGTTCTAAAACATTACGAAGCGTATGGTAGTGAGGAATTACAACGTGATAAATTAGGTGATTTGGTAAAACTAAAATTAGGAACACCCAAAGATGCCAAAACGGCTTTTGGAGACATGAAAACTTTATTAAATGCCTACTATAGGCTACAAGAAAATATATACAAAGCGGGATAATTATGACTATAAATTTTAAAAGTAAATTATCTGAAGCGGAACAATCATTAGACTTAACAAATGGTTTAATAACATTTATTGGTCAAAATGGTTGTGGGAAATCTTCAATATTAGAAGCAATATTTCAAAAATATATTGAAGATGAAACTCTTAAAGTAATTTGTTTTTCATCTGGACAAAATGAATTGTTTTCATCACTTTTTAATCATCACAAAAAAATAAATAGAAGATATTTAAATGAAAGAGAGGAATCATCTATCAATTCTTTTTATTTTGATGCTAATTGGGTAAGAATGTTGGTGTTTTGGTCAACAATTTTTAAACCTAATGGATTGGTAAGAAAATATCTTGTAGAAAAGAATTATATAGATATAGATGATGTTTTGGGTGACGATATTTCATCGAAACTAGATTTTAGATTTAGAATAAGAAAATATTATGTAGATAAAATAAAAAAAGAAATTGAGGAAGAAGAACATACAGATCAAGAAGAAGAGGGGTATGTATTTAATGAAGATCAATTAAGAAAAACAAGCTTTCATGAAACCATTGAAAAAATAATTTCCACATTCAATATTGATTTTGATTTTTCTAACAATACAAATCTAGTAAAACGTTGGCTTAAATTTGATTCAGAAAAAGCATATGATGTATTTACTCATAAGAATATAAATAAAATTTTTACATTTTGGGCTTTAGCAACTAATGGATGGACTTCTAATACAGAATTAGAAGAATGCAGTTTAAAGTTTAAAAATAATTTAGAATTCAGTTCTTTAAGTGATGGTGAATATCAATTATTATCCACATATGCCATATTAGATCTTTTTGATTCAGAAAATACTATTTTTCTATTTGATGAAATAGATTCTCATTTGTATTATGAAAATATAGAAAAATTATGGACTGTTTTAAAAGCTGCTTCAGGTAAAATTATTGCGACTACTCATATTTCTGATTCAATACTTCAGAATGAAATAGAAAGCATTAAGTTAATAGAAAACGGTAAAATTGAAGCTGATTTAACAATTATAGAATTATCTAAACGTTTATCAAATATAGTAGGTAAAAATTCATATGAATTTAATGTTGCTTCTAGAATAAAAAAAATAGCCTTAATCGATGATCATGTAGATTGGTTGATTTTTAGAAAACTAGCCTTTAAAAAAATAGGAGAACAAGTTAATGTAATATTTAATCAAATCATACCCATAAAGAGAACATCTAGTTTTAAAACTACGGAAGAGGTTTTTGGTAAGGGAAAACTACGTTTTGTAGAAGATTTTAAAGCGAATGCACCAAGTAATTCATTAACTGAAGATCTATTTTTAATTTGTGATAAAGATGACTTACCAATAAGTCAGGTTAATAATGATTTAAGAGTTAGAATTCATAATGAGTTTAAGGATGTCAAAAAATTTAAAGTAGCAGGAGTTGCAAATGCAACAACATGTCACCTTTTAAGTTGGAAACGTCGTGAAATAGAAAATTATTTAATATCTCCATCCATGTTGAATTATTTTGAAAAGTTACAGGAGTTAGAAGATCAATTTAGACACATTACTTTTCCTAGAAATAATAATCTCGATGATTTCACTGATATTAGAGAATTAGACAGTAAGACATTAATACACCCATTATATAAAGATGGAGGTTTTGATGAAGAAAAATTAGATTTAATGATTGAAGAAATCCCTGTTGATGAGATTTCAAATGATATAGAATTAATGTACAATTACCTAAGAGACCATATATAAATGAGCATACAAAATAATATAGATAGAATTACGGACATTCTCCGTAGAGATGATGGAATTTCTGGTGCCATGCACTACACAGAACAAATTTCTTGGGTGCTATTTTTAAAGTTCTTAAACGATTACGAAGACAACAAAGCCGATGAAGCTTTTTTAGAAGGGACAGAATACACACATGTGTTACGTAAAGATTTACGTTGGCAACAATGGGCTTGTCCTAAAGATGAAAACGGAGTATTAGATGTAAAAAGAGCTTTAACAGGAAGTGATTTAATAGATTTTGTCAACAATACCTTGTTTCCTTATTTAAAAGCTTTTAAAAGTACCACCAACGATCCTAAAACGTTGACCTATAAAATAGGGGCTATTTTTGAATATTTAGACAACCGTATTGCTAGTGGACATACTTTACGTGAAGTATTAGATATTATTGATAAGTTAGATTTTCAGAGCAATGATGAATTGTTTGAGTTATCTCAAGTTTATGAAAACCTACTAAAAAGCATGGGGTCTGATGGTGGAAACTCTGGAGAGTTCTACACTCCAAGAGCCATTATAAAAGCCATGGTAGAAACAACGCACATTAAGGTAGGAGATACCATTTATGATGGAGCGGTAGGTTCGGGTGGTTTTTTGGTAGAAGCCTTTGATTTTTTAACAGCAGGAACTAAAAAAGAAAATCTATCCGCAAAAGATTGGGAAACCATTCAAAACCATACTTTTTTTGGGCAAGAAAAAACCAGTTTAGGGTATGTAATGGGAATGATGAACATGATTCTTCATGGGATAGAAAGTCCTAACGTTTTTAAAGGAAATACTTTAACCCAAAACATACGAGATTATCAAGAAAAGGATAGACACAATGTAATTTTGGCAAATCCACCTTTTGGAGGAAAAGAAAAAAAGCAAATACAACAAAACTTTCCGGTAGAAAGCAATGCTACAGAAATTCTATTCATGCAGCATTTTATGAAAATGCTAAAATTAGAAGGACGTGCAGCCATTGTAGTGCCAGAGGGAGTTTTGTTCCAAACCAACAATGCATTTACCAAGGTAAAACAAACCTTGTTAGAAAACTTTAATGTGCACACCATTGTAAGTTTACCAGCAGGAGTCTTTTTGCCTTATAGTGGAGTAAAAACCAATATTATTTATTTTGATAGAAACGGAGCCACTAACAATATTTGGTACTACGATGTTACACCTCCTTACAAACTCACCAAAAACAAACCCATTGCTTACGAGCACTTACAAGAGTTTGTACACCTGTTTCACCACCCAAAAGAACGCAATGCTACCAATGCCAAATTAAAAGAGTCACAGAGCGGAGTAGAAGTAAGCTATAACTGGACAGTAAATATAGCAGACATAAAAGACTACGACCTTAGCGCCAAAAACCCACACAAAGTAGTAGAGGTAGTGCACCAAACGCCTAAAGAGCTGCTAAAAGCCATCAAACAAAACGATGCTGCCATAAACACATTAATGAACCAAATAGAAAGCTTGATTGATGGGTAAGTGGAAAGAAAAAAGATTACAAGATATTTGTGAGAGAATAACAGATGGAACACATCAAACTCCAACCTATTTTGAGAAGGGATATATATTTTTATCTTCTAAAAATGTTACATCTCAAAAAATAGACTGGCAGAATGTTAGATATGTTGACGAAAAGCAATATATAGAATTTCAAAAACGTATTGCACCAAAAATTGGAGATATTTTGTTAGCTAAAAATGGAACTACGGGAGTTGCAGCAATGGTTGATAGAGATGTACCTTTTAATATCTATGTTAGTCTTGCGTGGTTGAGAACTAAAGGAGAAGTTATACCAGAGTATTTACTATATTTCATAAACTCACCGAATGCAAAAAAACAGTTTAATAATAGGTTGAAAGGTGTCGGTGTTCCTAATCTACATTTGAAAGAAATAAGGGAAGTAAAAATGTCATTTCCGACGAACCATTTAGAACAACAACGCATTGTAGCCAAATTAGATGGTTTGTTTACCAACATAGACAAGGCCATAGCACTGTTACAAGAAAACATACAACATACCCAAGCGTTAATGGGGTCAGTGTTGGATGAAATATATTCTAAAGGAGATAAAACGCTTAAAGAAGTTTGTTTTATTGGGCCTAAAAAATCAGAAGTTAGAAATTTAGAAGATACTATAGATGTTTCATTTTTACCAATGAAAGATTTAAATGAACATAATATTAATTTTGTTCCAAATGAATTAAAAAAAATAAATGAAGTCTACAAAGGTTACACTTATTTTGCTGATGGAGATATCATTTTAGCAAAAGTAACACCTTGTTTTGAAAATGGTAAAGCAGGGTTAGCAAAAGATTTAATGAATGGAATAGGGTTTGGTTCATCAGAATATCATGTTTTAAGACCTAAAGAAACTGTATTACCAGAATGGATTTATTTTGCTGTTTTAACAGAGCAATTTAGGATTACAGGAAAAGAAAACATGACTGGAGCAGGTGGATTAAAAAGAGTTCCGAGATCTTTTTTAGAAGAATGGTTAATACCTGTCCCAGACCTATCAGTTCAAAAAAGACAAATTAAAAGAATTGTTAAAATTCAAGAAAAAACAAAAGAGCTTGAAGCTTCAATTCAAAGAAAACTAACTCATTTAAAATCCTTAAAAAGTAGTTTGTTAGACCAAGCTTTTAAAGGGGACTTGTAAATGTCAGTTCTTGTATTCTGATCTTGTTTCAGTATCAACACTTGAACCGTTTTTATATAAAAAAGCTATAGAAAAAAATGAAATTAGTAGATGTTATAGGTAAAATAGAGGTGTGGAATGACTGGATAAATGCCTATAAGAATTTTGTTCCTAAATTTATTACAGAAGCCATTACAAAAGCAGAATATAAAGATTGGGATAATGATGTTTTTATGGAGTTTTTTGAAAAATCTAACAATCAATGTGTTTCATCCTTGCAACAAGGATATTTTACCAATTTAGAAAAAGAAGCTATCAAAAATAATTGGGGTCAAATTTCTTATTTATTAAAAGTTGTTGCAGAGAATCAATTTGTACCAAGTTGGGAAGCTTATCAAAAACTAAAAGAGACTATAAATAAATACACTAGTCAAGATAGAAAAGCTGCTACATTTAGGATGTTAGCAGGCTTACAGCCTAATTTATTAAGTACGGTAGTAAGTCAAAAAGATTTAAAGAAACTTTTTAGTTATCTAAAAGAAAATATTGAAGAACCTATAGAAAATTATACAGGAAATTGGTTCCATGATAGCCATACAATGGCTAATTATTTTCAAAAAAATATAACTCACACAAACAAAATGGATTTGATTTCATACCCATGGCAAGTGTTAGATTATTTTAATAAAATGAATTCATCTACCGTTGATATAAAACAAGAATTTGCTAGGTGGTTATTAAAAAATGGACCAAAAACTTATAAAGATTATTATGGTGACGAATTAGATGGTGTTTTAGAAAAACTAAAAGAAATTAATAGTTACTTTTCTGAAATTGATTTGTTTGAAGTGTCAAAAGAAAATTTTAATAAAAAAATAGATTTTCTGAAAGTATTGCTATATGGTGATTTGGAAGTTGAAAATAAGGCTTTTTATGACTATAATAATAAAAAAGGGAATGGAAGACCTAAAGCAATAATGGGTAAAAATAATTACTTTATTTTTTTAAAAGAAAAATTTAACAAGAGTATGGTTAGGAATAAAACGGAACAAATAGATTCGTTATATCAGGAGTATTTAACTTATTTAGAATTAAATGATTTAAGTAAAACTACAATTAATATTTATGCAAATAATTTAAAGTTAATACTAACAAAACATAAAGTAAAAGAATATTTTGAGGTAGAGGATTTTAAATATTTTTCGAACTTAAAATTCAAAGAATATGAAAAATTATCATCTAGATCCTTTGAACATAAAGGAAAAGGATTAAAGTATTTTGTTGCTTTTTTCTCAGGTAAATTACCAGTAGATTATGGGCATCCACTTAACCAAATCCTTTACGGACCTCCAGGAACAGGTAAAACCTACAATACCATTAACAAAGCGGTTTCAATAGCAGATCCTTCATTTATCATAGATGATACCTCCAAAGAAGGCAGAAAAACTTTAAAAGAAAGATATGATGAATTGATAAACCAAGGACAAATTGTATTTACCACTTTTCATCAATCCATGGCTTATGAAGATTTTGTAGAAGGAATAAAACCAGAAACAACTGATGAAAATCAGGTAATTTATAAAATTGAAGATGGACTATTTAAAAAATTAAGTTACCAAGCATCTTATGAGTTTGTAAAACAATCTAATAGTACTCAAGTAAAAGAAACTTATAGTTTTACTCAAGCGTACAAACAATTATTAGAAAATATAGAAGTTAGTTTTTCAAATAATGAATCAGTAGAGTTGATTATAAAAAATGGAAATACAGTTGTTGTAGAAAATATTACAGACCAAGGAAATATTCGTTTAAGACATCAAAACGGAAAAACTTTATACACAGTTTCTGAAACTCGATTATTAAAATTACATCAAAATATTGGTGAATTAAATGAGTTAGACAACCTGCACAAAGAAATCACTAATTATATTGGAGGTTGTAATGCAACTGTTTTTTGGGCGGTATTAAATAAGGTTAGAGATTTGATGATTCAAACAAATACTACTGAGCCTAACATTACATCTTATCATGATAAAAAACAAATGGTAAATAATTTTCATTTTGAAAATTATAAAGATGCTACAGCAAAACCAATAGTACTAATTATTGATGAAATCAACAGAGGAAATGTATCCGCTATATTTGGAGAACTTATTACGTTATTAGAACCTAGCAAACGTTTAGGAAACAAAGAAGCCTTAACGGTAACACTTCCTTACAGCAAAGAAACTTTTGGAGTGCCTAACAACCTACATATTATTGGTACCATGAACACAGCAGATCGTTCGGTAGAAGCTTTAGATACGGCTTTAAGACGTAGATTTGTGTTTGAAGAAATGATGCCTAATACATTACTTTTAAAAGACAAAATAATAGAAGATATCAATCTTTCAGAACTTTTAGAAAAGATTAACAAAAGAGTAGAGGCATTGATAAATAGAGATCATACCATAGGTCATTCTTATTTTATAAATGTTACTTCCCTTGAGGAATTAAAAACCACCTTTAAAGACTGTATCATTCCATTGTTACAAGAATATTTTTATGGAGATGATGGTAAAATAGGATTGGTCTTAGGAGAAGGTTTTGTCAAAATTGTAGAGAACGATGATGCCATCTTCTCTAGTTTTGAATACCAAGGCAGAGAAAGTTTAGTAAGCCAGTCATATGAAATCATCCCTTTTGATGAAATTGATTTTAAAGAGGCAATAGCTAAATTATTGGCCTAATGAAACAAATAACCTTATTTGAACATGATCGTTTAACCTTGACTCATCAATACATGAATCAAGAGAAACTAGATGCCTTATTAAGGTTCAATGAATTTCATGACAACAAATATTTTGATGGAATTGCCAAAGGAATTAAGTTAAAACAATTCGTAGGGATCATTCAGGTAGAAGATTTAACCATAGAAATACTTCCCAAAGTAGATAAAAATAAAGAAGAAAACTTGTGGAGAGAGGTATTGTTGCAAATGCTAAAAACCACAGGTCGTTTAAAAGTAGAAAGCACAGGAGCAGCCAATGTAAATAGACAAAATTTAAACTTATTAGAAATTTATTTTGAAATATACTTAAAGGAACTACAGTTCTTAATTCACAGTGGTTTGGTAAAACAGTATAGAAAAAACACCTCTAACAGTACGGTACTCAAAGGAAAATTAGAATTTGCTGGGAACTTACGTCATAATTTAGTTCATAAAGAACGTTTTTACACCACACATCAAGTATATGATACCAATCATCAACTACATCAAGTACTAAACGAAGCTTTGTGTGTGGTAGATCAATTTACCAAAGGAACTCGTTTAAGTGATGCTTGTAAGCGTATCAAAATGAATTTCCCAACAGTTTCTAGAATACAAATAAATGAGAAGATTCTAAACAATGTAAGCTTAAATAGGAAAACAATCGCTTACACCAAGGCATTAGAATTAGCTCGTTTAATATTATTGAACTATTCTCCAGACATAAAATCAGGTAAAGAAAAGATGTTAGCGTTATTATTTGACATGAACATTCTTTGGGAAGAATATGTTTTAACTATGTTAAAGAAAACATGTAGAGGATCCGAAATTATAGTAAAAGGACAAGCATCTAAAAAGTTCTGGGGAACTTATAGGACTATCAGACCAGATATTGTAATTCAAAAAGGAGAGGAGACCATTATTATTGATACCAAATGGAAGAAACCAAAAAACAGTCAACCATCTATAGAAGATTTAAGACAAATGTACACCTATGCTCGTTTTTGGAACACGAGTAAAGTAATGTTGCTGTATCCAGGTGATGGTGCATCGAGTCCATTTAAACTTTATCACAATAACCAATTTGATGGAGTAGAACATCAGTGTAAAATTAGCTTTGCTTCTGTTTTAGATGATGATAAAAAATTAGATAAATGGATAGGAAACAAAATATTATATGATTTGCTAGAATCTTAGAAGTTCTCTGAATAATGTTTTATGTATAAAAAAAGGAGGCATTTTTGGACAGCCCCCAAAAAGTTGGACGGTTAAAAAATTAATTATTGATATGAGCTCGATATTTTATCGGGCTCATTCCATTTAAAGCTAATGATATT
>NZ_JAATJG010000012.1 GCF_011927765.1 Wenyingzhuangia aestuarii | reverse complement strand
TTTTCTACTTGATTGTACCACTGTGCTAACCTTGTGTATGCAATTTTTATTGATTTAGCTTGGTTAAATATATTTCTAAGACTTTGCACTAAGTCGAATGCTTTTTTGATATCTGGGTATTGTTGGAATAAAATTTTACTTCTGAAGTCTTGATTTTGTGTCCAATTGGAAGGAGCTTTGTAGAGTAAATATCTACTTCTAGCGAGTAGTTGTTTTCTAGTATCTCCATTATCAAGAGTTTCAGCAATAAAGAGTGTCTTTTTCTGTTTTGCTAATTTTATAGAGTTGTTTTCCCTATCAATAGCTTCCCATCTATGTTTGATTCTGATATCTTGTAAAGCTTCTAATGCTAGTTTTTGTACATGAAATCTGTCTGTTACTTGTGTGGCTTTTGGAAAAATAAACTCTGGCTATTCTATATTATAAATATAAAATCGTTCTCTAATTAATTTAATAAGCTTACTGTTAATATATATATAATGTATATAGTTTCTGTTCAGAGAAATAATTAAATGTAATAGTAGTTACTAATTAAAAAAGCCAATAATTTAAAAATTATTGGCTTTTTTAATTAGGCTTAAAGGGTTTTACTTGTGATTCTTTTTACTTTTTTTAGCCATATTCCTTTCAAATGTAATTAGTAAGGATGGTAAAATAATTAAATTTGAAATCATAGCAAATAATAAAGTAATTGAAACTAAACCTCCTAAAGCTTTGGTACCTCCAAAACTAGAGATTATAAAGACTAAGAAACCAAAGAATAATACGATAGAAGTATAAAACATACTAATTCCGGTTTCACGTAAAGCTTTATAAACAGAGGTTCTTATTTTCCCTTTACTAGATAGTAATTCTTGTCTGTATTTAGCTAAAAAATGAATAGTATCATCAACAGAAATACCAAAGGCAATACTAAATACTAAAATGGTAGATGGTTTTAAAGGAATTCCCAAATAGCCCATTAATCCGGCAGTTAATAATAAAGGGAATAGGTTGGGCACCAAAGAGATTAATACCATCTTATAATCTTTAAATAAAGATCCTATGAACAAAGAAATTAGTAGGATTGCTAAACCAAGTGATATGGTTAAGTTGTTAATTAAATAATTAGTTCCTTTTACAAATACTAAGGCTTTACCTGTCATAGTAACTGTATATCTTTCTTTAGGAAAATGATCATCAATAATCATTTGTAGCCTATTTTGTATTTGCTCCATACGCTCTGTACCAATATCTTTCATAAAGGTGGTTATACGTGCATATCTACCAGTTTTGTCAACCATGTTATCTAATGCGTTTGTATTTCCTCCAGAATTTTGAGCATAGCTTAAAATAAAGTTTTGTTCTTGAGAAGTTGGTAATGTATAAAAATCAGCATTACCATTATAAAAAGCTTGTTTAGAGTATTTAACCAAGTTGTTAATAGAGACAGGTTTAGATAGTTCTGGTATTTTTAGAATTTCTTCTTCCATTCGATCAATACGCTTTAGCGTACTTAATTTCATAACACCTTTTTCTTTTTTAGTATCTATTAAAATTTCTAAAGGTAAAATTCCACCAAACTCTTTTTCAAAGAAAACAATATCTTTGTAAAATTGAGTCTTTTTAGACATATCTTCAATCAAACTACCTGATACTTTTATTCTGTCTGCACCAATTAAAGCAACTATAGCTAATATAAAAGTGACTAAATATACATACGGTTTCTTATGACGTACAATTTTAGTCATACCATTAATAATATTATCAGCCCATTTTTTTTCTAAATGTTTTAAGTGTTTTGCTTTTGGCAAAGGCATAAAACTATAAAGAATAGGAATTAAACAGATAGATAATACAAAAATTCCTAAAATACTTACTGATGCAACTACACCAAATTCTTTAAGTATTTGACTTTTTGTAAATATAAAAGTAGCAAATCCTGCAGAGGTGGTAACGTTGGTCATTAACGTTGCGTTTCCAACTTTGGTAATTACTCTTTGTAAAGATTTTGCTTTGTTTCCGTGTTTGTGTACTTCTTGCTGATATTTATGAATTAGGAAAATAGCATTAGGTACTCCAATAACAATAATTAAAGGAGGAATTAAAGCGGTTAGAATTGATATTCTATAATCAAACAACCCAATAAAACCAAAAGACCATAGTACACCTACAATTACAACGGTAAGGGTAATAGCAGTAGCTCTAAACGATCTAAAGAATAAGAAAAAAATAAGACCTGTAACTCCTAAACCAAGTAATACAAACATTCCCATTTCGGATTTTACACTAGCAGCATTCATGCTTCTAACGTAAGGCATACCAGAAACTCTAACCTGTAAGTTGTTGTCTTTGTTAAATTTGTTAATTAATGGATTAAAAGTATTCTTTATAAAATCAGAACGTTTTTTTGTGTTAACTACTTCTTTATCTATATAAATAATTGTTTGTACAGTTCCAGTTTTTTTATTGAAAAGTAAATTGTCGTAAAAAGGTAAATCACTAAAAATGTGATTTTTTATACTATCTATTTCTTGTTGTAGAAATTGTTTTTTATTAAATAAAGGTTGTAGTTCAAAGCGTTGTTCATCAACATTCTTTTTTAATTCTTGAATATTGCTAAAAGAAATGACTCCTTCTATTTCTTCTTTAAAATTAGAAATATCATCAGCAAGTTTTAGCCAATTGTTAAATTTAGAAACATCTTTAAATAGTGTTGTGTCTTTTACTGCTAAGACAACAATATTCCCTTCTTCACCAAAAATATCAAGAAACTGATTGTATTCTATATTTACAGGATTGTCTTCGGGTAGTAAGTTAGCTTCTGTGTACGAGAATTGTACATTTTTAAATTGTGACCCTAATAACCCAGTAATAACGGCAATAAAAATAAGAGTTGCTACTCTGTGGGTAAGAATGGTTCTAGCAAGATTGTTCCAAAAATTCATGCAATAAGTATATCAAGTATAGTAATTAATGTAAAAAGCTATCTAATATAGCAATAAATGACTTTATTAGATAGCTTTAGGTAATAATATGTATGTGTAATGAAATTAAACTTTCATAATTTCAGCATCTTTAACGCTATATAATTCATCTACTTTTTTGATAAATTTATCGGTTAAAGATTGAACATCGTCTTCTGCAATTTTCTTTTCATCGTCAGAAATATCTAATTTTTTAATATCGTTATTAGAATCTCTACGGATGTTACGAATACTAACCTTAGCATGTTCTGCTTCAGCTTTTGCTGCTTTAGATAATTCTTTACGTCTTTCTTCTGTTAACGCAGGAACATTAATCATAATGCTATCTCCGTTGTTCATTGGATTAAATCCTAAGTTAGACAATAAAATTCCTTTTTCAATTTCAGGAATCATATTTTTCTCCCATGGTTGCACCGTAATTGTTTGTGCATCTGCAGTGTTAACGTTAGCTACTTGACTCAATGGTGTTTGAGATCCGTAGTAATTTACCATAACACTACCTAACATGGCAGGACTAGCTTTACCAGCTCTAATATTTCCAAATTCTTTTACTAAGTGAGCAATGGCAGCATCCATTCCTTCTTTAGTACTGTCAATAATAAATGTAACTTCTTCGTTCATCTTATGTATTATTTATCTGTAACTATTGTACCAATATCTTCACCTTGAATTAATTTCTGAAGATTTCCTTTTGTGTTCATATCAAATACTAATATAGGCAAACTATTTTCTTCACTTAAAGTAAAAGCTGTAGAATCCATAATTTTTAAGCCTTTGTCTAATACATCTCTGTATGATATTGTATCAAATTTAGTAGCATTAGGGTCTTTTTCAGGATCTGCTGTGTAAATTCCGTCTACACGAGTTCCTTTTAAGATAACATCTGCTTGAATTTCTATAGCTCTTAATACAGATGCTGTGTCTGTTGTAAAATATGGATTTCCAGTTCCGGCTCCAAATATAACAACTCTCCCTTTTTCTAAGTGTCTAACTGCTCTACGTTTTATAAATGGTTCAGCAATTTCTTCCATTTTAATTGCGGTAAGCAATCTGGTTTTAACTCCTGTAGCTTCAATAGCACTTTGTAAAGCCATTCCGTTTATACAAGTTGCTAACATTCCCATGTAGTCACCTTGAACTCTATCCATACCTTGAGCAGCTCCAGAAATACCTCTAAAAATATTTCCACCTCCAATAACAATAGCAATTTCTAATCCAGTGTCTACCGCTGCTTTAATTTCTTCTGCATATTCTGCTAATCTTTTTGGGTCTATACCATACTGGTTGTTTCCCATTAAAGCCTCACCACTTAATTTTAATAGTATTCTTTTGTATTGCATGATTGTTATTTAGGTTGTGCAAATATAAAATTTTGAGATAAATTTACGGAAACTAATCTAAGGTTTATTTAGTATTAAATGCATAAAAAAACCTCTCATAAAAATGAGAGGTTTTAAATACTATATTTAGGAACTAATTATCCTAAAGTTACTCTTGAGAAAGAAACAACTTCTACGTTAGAAGCAGCAACATATTCAGCAACAGTTTTCTTTTCATCTTTAATGAAGTTTTGATCTAAAAGACATTGCTCTTGATCTAAAGTAGTGTTATCAGAAACAAATCTTTCCATTTTACCTGGTAAAATTCTATCCCAGATTTTTTCTGGTTTTCCTTCTGCAGTTAACTCAGCTTTAGCAGCTTCTTCAGCTTTAGCTAAAACTTCTTCAGTTAATTGAGATTTAGAAATAAATTGAGGAACGTTTTTTAACGTTTTTCCTAATCTTCCTAATTCAATATTGTCTTTTTCAATAGCAGCAATTCTTGCTTCAGTTTCAGCAGCAACAAATGCAGGGTCAAAATCTTTGTAAGATAATGTAGTAGCTCCCATAGAAGCAACTTGCATAGCAATATCTCTAGATAAAGCTTCAGCACCATCAATAGCAGCAGATAAACCAACTAATGCAGCAATTTTGTTTCCAACGTGAATGTAAGATCCTACGAAAGGAGCCTCAACTCTTGAGAAATCATTGATTTCTAATTTTTCACCAACTACACCTGTTTGCTCAACTAATTTGTCTGCAACAGAAACTCCACCAAAATCAGAAGCTAAAAACTCTTCTTTTGTGTTGTAGTTTAATGCATGTGCAGCTAATTCTTTAGCTAAAGCAACAAAATCATCGTTTTTTCCAACAAAATCAGTTTCACATCCTAATACGATAGAAACTCCAGCAGTGTTAGATTCGTTTACAACAGCAATTGCAGCACCTTCGCTAGACTCACGGTCAGCTCTTTTTGCAGCCATTTTTTGCCCTCGCTTACGTAAAACGTCTACTGCTTTGTCAAAATCTCCTTCAGCTTCGATTAAAGCTTTTTTACAGTCCATCATTCCAGCTCCTGATGATTTTCTTAATTTCATCACGTCAGCTGCCTTAATATCTGCCATAGTATTGTGTTTTAAAGTTTTTATAAAAATGAACGGTACAAAATTAGAAAAGTTTTGTACCGTTACATGTTAAATTTGTGTGATTATTTTGCTTCTTCTGTTTCAGCTTTTGGAGCTTCAGCAGGAGCATCTTTACCAGCTTTTCTTTCGCTTAAACCATCAGCAACAGCTTGAGTAGTTAAAGTTAAGATTTTGTCAATAGATTTAGAAGCATCATCGTTAGATGGGATTACAAAATCAATATCACTAGGATCAGAGTTTGTATCTACCATTGCAAAAACAGGAATATTTAATTTCTTAGCTTCGGCAACAGCAATGTGTTCTTTTTTAACGTCAATTACAAATAACGCTCCAGGTAAACGAGTCATATCAGAGATAGAACCTAAGTTCTTTTCTAATTTAGCACGTTGACGATCGATTTGTAATTTTTCTCTTTTTGATAATGCATCAAAAGAACCGTCAGTCTTCATTCTATCAATTTGAGACATTTTTTTAACTGCCTTACGGATAGTAACAAAGTTAGTTAACATTCCTCCAGGCCATCTTTCAGTGATGTAAGGCATGTTTACTGCAGCAGCTTTTTCAGAAACGATATCTTTTGCTTGTTTTTTTGTTGCAACAAATAAGATTTTTCTTCCTGATGCAGCAATTTTAGCTAAAGCAGCAGATGCTTCGTCAATTTTAGCTGAAGTTTTGTATAAGTCAATGATGTGAACTCCGTTACGTTCTGTGTAGATGTAAGGAGCCATACTTGGGTTCCACTTTCTAGTTAAGTGACCAAAGTGTACACCAGCTTCTAATAATTCTTGAATATTTGCCATAATAATGGGATCTTGTTTAGATGTTAGCAATAGGAGAGTAGTTCTTTGTAGAAGTCTCTACTATTTTTGCTAAACAATCGATTAATTTTATTAAATAATTGTAAAAGATTAACGCTTTGAGAATTGGAACTTCTTTCTTGCTTTCTTTTGACCAAATTTCTTACGTTCAACCATTCTAGGGTCACGAGTTAATAATCCTTCTGGTTTCAAGATTAATCTGTGCTCAGGGTCAATTTCACATAAAGCTCTAGAAATAGCTAAACGGATAGCTTCTGCTTGTCCTGTTACACCACCTCCAAATACATTTACTGTAATATCAAAAGACTCTAAGTTTTCAGTTAATAATAAAGCTTGCTTTGCTTTGTACTGTAAAGTTCCAGTAGTAAAGTAAGCAGCTAAGTCTTTACCATTAATAGTCATGTTTCCTGTACCTTCAGAAACATATACTCTTGCTACGGCAGTTTTACGTCTACCAATTTTGTGAATAGTATCCATTATTATAATAGGTCTTTTAAGTTAATAGCTGTTGGTTGTTGAGCCTCTTGAGCGTGCTCTGTACCAGCATAAACATATAAGTTTTTGTAAAGAGCGCTTCCTAATTTGTTTTTAGGTAACATTCCTTTTACTGCTTTTTCGATTAATCTTGTAGGATCTTTCTCAAACATTTCTGTTGCAGATAAACTTCTTTGACCTCCTGGATATCCTGTGTGACGGATATAAGCCTTGTCAGACCATTTTTTTCCAGTTAATTGAATTTTTTCAGCGTTGATAACAACAACGTTGTCTCCACAATCTACGTGAGGAGTGTAATTTGGTTTGTACTTACCTCTAATCAATTTTGCAATGATAGAAGATAAACGACCCAATGTTTGTCCGTCCGCATCAACGATAACCCACTGCTTGTCCACAGTAGCTTTATTAGCCGATACTGTTTTGTAACTTAATGTGTTCATTTACATTAGTTTTTGTAATAATTAAACAATAATTCTTCTTGGATTCTCCAAGGGATTGCAAAAATAGAACTAATTATTTAGATAGCAATCTTTTTTTTATGTGAATTTTGTGAAATATAAAGGCTAATGTACTGATGTTGAAAAAAGTGTTACTCTTGTGTGGCTTTTAGTTGATTGTTTTTAAACAATTCATAAGAGGTTTGGTAAAAAGCAATTGTTTCTGCTACTAATGCAGTATCTGTTTTTTGAAGAGTAAGACTTTCTTTGTCTGAATTCCAAACATACGTATTACTATTCTTAGTCTCATCCAGAATAACCAATTGATTTCCTTTTCTTAGACCTAGTTTTCTGTGGTTTGCAATAAAAGCTCTTTCGTCTTTAGATTGCATCTTGGTAATATCTTTCCCAAATATTTTGCTAGTATAAGACCAATTTAAGTATCCAAAGAGTGTTGGAAGTACATCTATCTGAGAACATAGTTTGTCTATTTTTTGAGCATCAATATTTGTAAGATTGTATATAAGAGCTGGAATGTGATAGCTTTTTACATCTAAATCGGTTCTACCTGCACTGTATGCACAGTGATCGGACATGATGACAAATACTGTGTTTTTAAACCAAGGTTTAGCTTTGGCATCTTTAAAAAATCTTTGTAAAGCCCAATCGGAATATCTTAAAGCTCCAGTTCTGTTTCCGGGTTGTTCTTTTATATGTCCTGTAGGAAATGTATAAGGTCTGTGATTGGTATTACTCATCACAAAATTAAAGAAAGGTTTTCCTGTTTTAGATTGAAGATCTATTTGCTGAATGACTTTGTTGTAAATATCTCCATCACAAGCACCCCAAGCGTTTTCAAAAGTTACTTCTTCGTCAGTAATAGGAATTCTGTTTACAGATAATTCTTCTGAAGTTCTTTGCTTTTTAGGTCTGTCAACAATATCAAAACCGTTGGAACTAAAGTAACCGTTCATGTTGTCAAAAGTTCCATCACCTCCGTAAAAAAAAGTTCTAGAATATTTTTTTTGTTTTAAAATTTCTCCAATAGTAAATAAGTTGTTGTTATTGGGTCTTTTTACAATGCTTCTACCTGGAGTTGGGGGAATGCTAAGAGTAATTGCTTCCATTCCTCTAATAGTTCTTGTTCCTGTAGCTTGTAAATTTGTGTAAAAAATACTTTTGTTTGCTAAACTATCTAAAAAAGGAGTTAGTTTTTTTTGATTTCCAAAAGCCTCCATAAAGTTGGCATTCATACTTTCTAAACAGATAAAAATAATGTTTGGTTTGTATTCTATCCCTGTGTTTTTTATAGTTCTAGTAATGTTATTGTTTTCTAGGATACTATCTTTTTGCTGTGTTAAGTTTTTTTGAACAATTTGCAAAGAGGTTTGAATATCTTGTGTTGGATAAAAATCATTGTAATCTAACTCATTATTATTGTAAGCCGCAAAAAAGGAATAAACTCCAGCTTTGGCTAGTTCATTTTCGTATCTGTTATTAAATTGTTCGGCCTGATTGTTTTGAATGAAAAAATAAAATCCACACGCAATAAATATCCAAAAAGAATAAGGAATTAGTTTCTGAAGATAACCATCGGTACTATTAAAACAGTGGCTAAAAACCTTTGTTTTTTTAGCGTTATAAAATACAGCAACAATTAATACAATAATGGCAACTAGAATAATAGGAATAGGGTAGGACTGGTTAATATTCTCTATAACCTCATAAGTGTATAAAAGGTAGTCTACCGCAATAAAATTATATCTTCTAGCAAATTCATTCCAAAACGTAAATTCCCCTAAGAAAGAAAATACAAAAACGAATAATAATAAAAAGTAGGTAAAATAAACAAACCCTTTATCAATCCATGTTCCATAAAGTTTCTTAGGGATTAGAAACCAATAAATTCCGTAAATAGCGTTGATAAAAGCTAAGGTTCCAAAATCGTAAAAAAGACCAATACCAATTACTTTTAAGAAATTGATAATTGAGAAAGAAATTTCTGAAAAAGACCAAACATATAAACTAAGTCTTACAAAAGTAGAGGCTACTAAAAATAGAAAACTAAAGTTTTTAAGTAGGTAAAATCGCTTAGGAAAAAGCTGAGTTATAATTTTCATTCGTTTATTTTTTAATGCGCATCTAACCAGTTGTCTCCCATGTCGGTATCAACATCTAAAGGAACACTAATTTTGTATGCATTTTGCATTTTAGAAATAATTAATGGTTTTAAGGTGTCTATTTCGTCTTTGTGCATATCAAACACCAATTCATCATGTACTTGTAGTAACATTTTGGTTTTGTAATTACCTTGTTCTAAAGCTTGTTGAATGTTAATCATTGCTATTTTAATAATATCGGCAGCGGTTCCTTGTATAGGAGCGTTTACAGCATTTCGTTCATCAGCAGAACGTACAATAGCATTGGCAGAGTTGATGTTTTTTAAATATCTACGTCTGTCTAATAATGTTTTTACATATCCGTTTTCTTTGGCAAAATCTACCTGACTAGCCATGTAGCTTTTTAAGGTTGGATAGGTTTTGTAGTAAGTATCTATTAATTCCTTAGATTCTTTTCTGCTTAAATTGGTTTGTTGACTTAATCCAAAAGCAGAAACCCCATATATAATTCCAAAGTTTACTGTTTTTGCATGGCTACGTTGTTCTCTAGTAACTTCATCAATAGGGACTCCAAAAACTTTGGCAGCAGTAGAACGGTGAATATCATCTCCGTTTTTAAAAGCAGCTAACATTTCTGGATCTTGACTTAGTTCTGCAATTAAACGCAATTCTATTTGAGAATAATCGGCAGCAAACAAGGTATAATCATTATTTTTTTTAATAAATGCTTTTCTTACTTGTTTTCCTCTTTCTGTACGAATAGGAATGTTTTGTAAGTTAGGGTTGTTAGAACTTAATCTACCTGTAGCAGCAGTAGCTTGACTGTAGGTAGTGTGTACTCTTTGTGTAATTGGATTTACCTCGTTAGGTAAAGCATCCACGTACGTGTTTTTTAATTTAACAAGTCCTCTGTACTCAATAATTTTAGCTACAATTTCATGATCAGGAGCTAGTTTACTTAAAATATCTTCTCCAGTTGCGTATTGTCCTGTTTTGGTTTTTTTAGGCTTTTCTACCAATTTCATGTTTTCAAACAACACAATTCCTAATTGTTTAGGAGAGGCAATGTTGAATTCTTCTCCCGCAAGTGTGTGAATTTCTTGTTCTAGCGTAGCAATGTCTGCTGTTAATGTTTTAGAAAGAGATGCTAAATATTCTACATCTAAATTGATTCCTTCCAACTCCATTTTAGCCAATACTTTTAACAAAGGAAGTTCTATGTTGTTAAATAGGTTTTCTAAATTATTTTCGGTAAGTTCTTTTTTAAAGTGGCTTTCTAGTTGAAAACAAACATCAGATTGTTCGCAGCAATAAGGTGTGATGATTGATAAATCTACTGCTGCCAACTTAACCTTGTTACGACCTTTACCAATTACGTTGTCTTGATGGGTAACTTCGTAATTTAAATATGTTTCAGACAGTACATCTAACTGATGTCTCATATCTGGATGTAATAAATAATGAGCTAAACTTATGTCAAAAATATACCCTTGTAAATTGATGTTATATTGTGCTAAGAATTTAATATTGCTCTTGGTGTCGTATGCAATTTTTTCGATGGATTCACTTTCAAAGAAAGGTTTTAACTCGTTTAAAATAGCATTGGTGTTTTCGGTAACAGGTAAATAATATCCCGTTCCTCCTTCATAAGAAAATCCAAAACCAATAATGGTATCAATAAAATTTTCTCTTTCTGTAACAATTTCAAAAGCTACTTTAGGTTGCTTCATCAATTGGTTAATGAATAATTTTCTAGCTGTAGCGGTATTTATGTATTGGTAAATAGATTGAGTATTGCTAAGCGTATCAAAACCAAAAGAAGAAGTTGTGTTTGTGGTTTGTTCTGGGTTTGCAAATAAATCTAACTGTGGTTCGTTAGAATTAGTTGCTTTAGGAGTGTTTTCTTGTGCAGAAGTTTCTGTTTTAGGAGCCTCCATTCCAAAAAGTTTATTAAAACTATCTGCTATACGTCTAAATTCTAATTCTTGGAAAATTTTAGCTGTTTCATCTGCATTCGGTTTGCACATGGTAAAGTTTTCTTCGTGATATTCTACAGGGCAGTCCAAAATAATAGTAGCCAATTCCTTAGACAATAAACCTAATTCTTTGTTAGCTTCAATTTTTTCTTTCATTTTTCCTTTTAGCTCGTGTGTGTTAGCTAAAAGGTTTTCCATAGATCCGTATTGTTTGATGAATTTTTTAGCCGTTTTATCACCAACCCCCGGCAAACCAGGAATGTTATCTACTGCATCTCCCATCATTCCCAAGTAATCAATAACTTGTAATGGATTTTCTACCTCAAACTTTTCTTTTACTTTTTCTACATCCCAAATTTCAATACCATTTCCCATTCTTGATGGACGGTACATAAATATATTTTCAGAAACTAGTTGAGCATAATCTTTATCGGGAGTTACCATATATACTTGACAACCTTCTTTTTCTGCTTGTTTGGCTAAAGTTCCAATTAAATCATCGGCTTCATAACCTGCTACTTCAATAATAGGAATATTCATGGCTTTTAAGATTTCATGAATATAAGGAATGGCAATTTTAATAGCTTCTGGAGTTTCTAATCTGTTGGCTTTATAAGCTTCAAAAGCTTCAGATCTAGTTACAGATCCTCCTTTATCAAAAGCAACGGCTAATAGTTCAGGTTTTTCTTTACGAATTACATCTAACAAAGAGTTGGTGAATCCTAAAATAGCAGAGGTATCCATTCCTTTAGAATTAATCCTAGGGTTCTTAATTAGTGCGTAGTAACCTCTAAATATTAATGCAAAAGCATCTAGTAAAAAAAGTCTTTTCTGACCAGCCATAAGTATTGTTTTGAGAGTCGTAAATGTAATTAAAAACAACTAATTTGAGTAGTCATATAGGTCTGTTTTTGTGCTTAACTGGGTAGATATGGGTGTTAATTGTTAAATTTTAGCTGAAATGCGTTAAAAATTAACTTGTTTTTTTTGTTTAATTCGAAAAAAAGTTACATTGCATTGTGATTTGTGTCTGTTTGTCAGATAAATGACATATAATTTACAAACTTTATACATTTAGATATGACTAAATTTGGTGATTTAATTAATGTTGAAATTCCTGTATTGATTGATTTTTATGCTCAATGGAGTGATGAAGAAGAAGAACCAACAGGAATGATTTTAAAAGACGTAGTTGCTGCTCTTGGAGACAAAGCAAAGGTGATCAAAATTGACATTCAAAAGAATGAAATTTTAGCTTCTGCTTTAAAAGTAAAGGCAAATCCAACCTTTGTGATTTATAAAAATGGAATTATGAAATGGAGACAGTCTGGAGAACAGGATGCAAACACGTTAATTAGTTTGGTTCAACAATACGTTTAAGGAATTACCTTAAATTGAAATCCTTTTTTATGTAGTTCTTCTAAGACTTTAGGAAGTGTTTCTTTTAGTCTTGGGAATGCTTTTTTGCTGTCGTGAAAAACGATGATGCTCCCTTTTTTAACGTTTTTTAATACGTTATTTGTGCATTGTTTGGCTGTTAAACTTTGGTCAAAATCTGCACTTAACACATCCCACATAATTATTTTATACCCTAACATTCTAAGATGTTTAGATTGTTGATGAGTTATGCTACCATAAGGAGGTCTAAAAAGTTTAGGTTGATTCTGGTTTTTTAAGTACGCTTCTGCTTTTGATGTATTTTGCAGGTAGACTTCTTTTTTAGTTTTCCATCCTTTTAAGTGGTTAAAAGTATGGTTTCCTACTCTATGTCCTTTTTCTATAAGTTGATGAAAAACATCTGGATGTTTTCTTATGTTATCTCCTATGCAAAAAAAAGTAGCTTTTGCATTGTGGAGATCTAGTTGATTTAAAACCCAAGGAGTAATTTCAGGAATAGGTCCGTCATCAAAGGTAAGATAGACTTCTTTAGATTTGGTTTTAAAAGACCAAATCCATTTGTTAAAAATGGATTTGGTGATTAGTAATGTTTTTACAGGATAGAATCTCATTATTGTTGAAAAATATCTTCAAACAATTTAATGTGTCCAATAAATTCTGTTTCTACTTGTTTTTTGTAATCTATGTCTTTGTCGTATTTGTTTACGTCTGCAGCAATAGTCTGGTACATTTTAAACTCTGTTTCTACTTCTGCAAATAAATATTCTAAGTCTGCTGTGCTAAACTGAGAATAGTATAACAATTTTTCTTGAAACACTCTAATAAGAATGTCTGCTGCTTTTCTTGCTTTTACAGGTTTGTTTAATAGATAGTATTGCTCGGGAAATGCCAAACACACTCCGTATTGATGATATTTTTCAATAGGCATTTTATTAAAGCTTAGATCTAATACTTCTTCGGCTTTTTCTACTTCACCTTCGTTCATTAAGGCTTCAACCAGTCTAGAAATATTATTTCTGTACGAAATAGAGTTTTTTCTAGATTCTACATCTATGTAAAAATCTTTTCCACGGTTTCCAAAATCCCAAGATTTTACCATGTTGTACATTTTCTCAGTATCAATTCTTCCCATTCCCAAAATCCCATATTCGTTTTTGGTTTTAATTGGAACTAATTGAAAAGCCATTCCGTCTAATTGTAAATAATCTTTTAACCATAAATATTCTTCATCGGCATTAGAACCACCCGTAAAATAAATTGGTCTTTCCCAATTATTGTTGGCTAAAATATCTAGCATTAATGTTCTGTTTTTGGTTAAACCACGATCATCAACATCTAAATCCATGTAAGCTACAATAGAATCAGCATCTTTTTTATTTACAATTCCGTTTTCTAAAACTTTTTGTTTGTCTACTGGTAGTCGTAATTTATTGGTTGGATAAAATTTTTCAAATTTACCATTGCTCACTTCTATATAAGTACGTTTGTCTGATGAGCTAATCCATTTCATAAAATCATCAATATCCCATCTTTCTTTTACCTGCCCCGTGTGATAAGCCACATCTAAAGTTCCATGTCTGTACTGTTTGTGTACCAGTTGTGATGGAATAGGAGGGGCATCGTATGTTTTGCGTTTCATTTGGTCTATGTACCAATCTGTAGCTAGTAAACTTGTGTTTACTACTTTTACATCGGTTCTGTAACCTTCTACTTCTTGCATATACCATAATGGGAATGTATCATTATCTCCAATAGTAAATAAAATGGCATTTTTATCACAAGAATCTAAATAAGCTTTGGCATTAAAATAAGCAGTGTATTTGTTTGATCTATCATGATCGTCCCAGTTTTGAGAAGCCATAACAATAGGAGAAACTAATAAACACAAGGCTGGAATTGCAATAGCAATAGCTTTGGACGATTTGTAGTTGTTCACTTTGTCAAAAAGGGCATATACTCCAAAACCTACCCACATAGCAAAAATGTAAAAAGATCCTACAATAGCATAATCTCTTTCTCTTGGCTCAAAGGGTTTTGGGTTGGTGTAAAATATAATAGCAAATCCCGTAAATGCAAAGAAAAGTAACAAGTTGTAAAAATTACGAGGGTCATTTTTTACTTGATAAAGCAATCCAATAATTCCTAGCAAAAATGGAATTCCGTAGTAAAAATTTCGTCCTTCGTTATTTAAATATTCACTAGGTAAGTTTTCTTGGGTACCTACAAAATAGCGGTCAATAATGTTTATACCAGACATCCAGTTTCCGTTTAAAGGATCCATTCTTCCTTGTACATCGTTTTGTTTTCCTATAAAGTTCCAAAACAAATATCTAAAATACATGTAGCCAAATTGATATTTAACCATGAATTCTATATTCTCTGAAAAAGTGGGTCTTGCTTGGCTTTTCTGTGGGATTCCTACAATGGATTTATAATTTTGCTCCAAAGCAGGATTTACCATTCTAGGAATAAAACCTTTGTGTCTATCCGATGTTTTTTCTTGAGCGTTTTTGTAATCATTTACAATAATGTACTTACCGCTTTTTTCATCCATTTCGTATTTAGGCTTTACATCTATCATAATGGGTTCTCCATTGGCATCTAAAGCAGCCTCTCTATCGTATTTTGATGAATAATACGTGTCATAAAATATATTAGAGTCTCCATATTGCTCACGGTTGTAGTACGCTAATAGCTCCCTTGCAGATGATGGATTGTTCTCGTTAATAGTAGTATTTGCATTAGCTCTAATAGGTAACATTAACCAACAAGAAAATCCAATCATTACAAACAAAACAGATAGTAGTGTAATGTTTGCTAAATACTTTTTGTTTTTACGAGTGTAATTCAGTCCAAAGTAAAAACCAGTAATAATAAGAATAGCAGCAATTACTGTTCCTGTGTGGAAAGGCATATTTAAATTGTTTACAAAAAACAATTCGGAAGCACTAAAGAACTTAAGCGTAAAAGGAAATAAGAATTTAAAAATAAAAATTAAGGCTCCAATGGCAATAGCATTGGCAACAATAAAGTTTTTAATCGTATATTTTTTGTAGTAATGGTTTAAGTAAATAAATACCAATGATGGAATTACCAGTAATGATAAAATATGCACTCCAAAAGATAATCCAATAACAAAACAAATTAGAATTAACCACTTGTTTCCTCTAGGTTGATGAAAAGACTTTTCCCACTTTAATCCTAACCAGAATAACAAAGCCATTAAGAAAGAAGACATGGCATAAACTTCGGCTTCTACAGCACTAAACCAAAAACTATCAGAAAAAGTGTAGGTTAAACTTCCTACAAGAGCAGCACCTAAAACAGCAATTCCTTTGTTAGTTGTTAGTTCTGAGTTTTTAATAGCTACTCTTTTGATAAGGTTAGTTAAAGACCAAAACATAAATAGAATGGTAAAGGCACTTGCCAAACCAGACATAAAGTTAACCATATAAGCAACATTACTAGCGGTACCGCTAAACATAGCAAAAAACGCACCTAACATTTGGAATAATGGAGCACCAGGTGGGTGACCTACTTCTAGTTTTACAGCTGTTGATATATACTCGCCACAATCCCAAAAACTGACAGTGGGTTCAAGAGTTAATGTATAAGTTGCTAATGATATGATAAAAACAATCCATCCAAGGATTGTATTCCATTTTTGATATGTATTTTCTTTCATTTGGAGTCTCCGAACTAAAATTTTAGTCACAAATTTAATTAAATATTAATGCTGATAGAGATATTGACTAAAAATGTTCTGACGAATTAAAATATTTGAATTTTATTTTTGAATTAAAATATTGATATTCAGAGATTACAATAAAAAGATAAAAAAAAAGTGAAATTTTTTGCTAAAAAATTTTGTAGAACTCTAGATGTGCTGTATATTTGCACCCGCAAACGCACTGTCCCATGGTGTAATGGTAACACAGCGGTTTTTGGTACCGTCGTTCAAGGTTCGAGTCCTTGTGGGACAACAAAAAAGTCTTAAATCTTTGATTTAAGGCTTTTTTTATTTTAAACCATTACCTAATCTAATGTTTTTGGTTAAAATAACTTTATGTGTTCTTAAAAAAGTTATTTGTATTGTCTTTTTAGAAGATTACTTTATTAATTTGTATTCATCTATAAAAGTACCTAGTCATGAAAAAAAGATTTTCTTTATTAATGATTTTAGCAATCACAGCTATTTCATATTCACAAAACCCTTTTATCAAACATAAATTTACAGCCGATCCATCAGCTAGAGTTTTTGATGGTCGTTTGTATGTGTACACTTCTCATGATAGAGATGATGCAAAATATTTTGACATGTTAGATTGGGCCTGTTTTTCTACAACCAACATGGTAGATTGGACAGACCACGGAGCTATTTTTTCTTTAAAAGATATTAAATGGGCAGACAAATGGGCTTGGGCACCCGATGCTGTTAAGCGTAATGGAAAATATTATTTTTATTATCCTGTAGAACGAAAAAAAATTGGAGTAGCCGTTGCCAATACAGCTACAGGTCCATTTAAAGATGTTGTAGGAAAGCCATTGGTAGATGGAGTTGCAGAGTCTTTTGCAGGAGCAGAACCTATAGATCCTGCAATTTTGCTAGATGACGATGGACAGGCTTATATGTACTTTGGTTGTAGAGAAGCCAGAGTAGTTAAGTTAAAAGACAATATGATAGAGTTAGATGGTCCTTTACATGAAGTAATTATTTTAGACAAGCAAGGAAAGCGATTGTTGTGGAAGGAGAAGAAAAAAACAGAGCCTAATTTACAAATCAATCATGGAGGAGATGGAGTGTATGGAGAAGGACCTTGGATGTTTAAACGTAATGGATTGTATTACTATCTGTACTCTAACGGATGGTCTAAAGATGCAACTATGGTATATGCAACGTCTCAAAATCCAATGGGGCCTTTTGTATATCAAGGAAAAGTAATGAAATCTGTTAGTTCAGGAACTTCACATGGATCTGTGATAGAATATAAAGGAAAGTGGTATGTGTTTTATCATACACAAGATTTGTCTGGAAATGGGTTTAAAAGATCTATTTGTGTGGATAGGTTATTTTTTAATGAGAAGGGAGAAATTATTCCAGTTGCTCCCACACGTAAAGGGGTACAACGCATACAGTAATTTTTAAATTACAAAAAGTAAAAGCCTTAAGCATATTATATGTTTAAGGCTTTTTTTATTGACTAAGTAAAAAGATAAATGATGTTTAATAACTTGTTAACATAAGGTGTTCTATGTTATTATTGATGCACACATATTGTTTATTACTACAGACAAGCCTGTTTGTTATTGGATGTTACTTTGTTGTTTTAAATTAAATAACATTCAAATATTATGAAAAAAAAATTACTTAAAGTATCTACTATTTTTTTAATAGCTTTTAGTGCAAATGCTCAAGTAGCAAATTTTAACACAAGTGCATGGGGTTTTGAACCAACAGATACTGAATGGACTAGTGGTAATAATTCCACAGGAGGAACTGGAGCAGTTTCGCCAAGTAACATTGTAACAGCTTGGACACAAACATTAGCAGGAGGTGAGGCTTTTTCTCAAAGTTCAACAGAAGTTAGAACAGGTGTGTACAGTATGAAAGCCGATTTTGATGTATTAACAGTTACACCAAAATTACAAACCTGGAGGTCTAATAAAAATAATGAGGGAAACTGGGATTATACAGGAGAGGGAAATTATAAAGTTTCTTTATATGTAAAATTTGTAGGTACTCCTTCAGGATCTTTAAAATTTACTTCTCAGAAAAAAGATTTAACAACACAAACTGCTGTTTGGGATTTATCTACAGAAATAACAACTGCAGATTGGACTTTGTTAGAGTATGTATTTCCTATTGTAGGAACAGATGTAAGTACTGATTACTGGAGTACTGTAAGTTTTGGACCTATTCCTGCAAGCGGACAAGTATATATTGATGATGTAGTTGTTGCTTTTGATTCGGCTTTATCAACTTCTTTATCTAAAATAGAAGGAGCTTCTGTAAAAGCAGAAAACGGTTTTATTAATGTTACAGGAGCAAACTTAGATGCAGTATATTCTATTACAGGTCAACAAGTAACTACATCTGGTTTGGCAAGTGGAGTGTACATTGTTAAAATATCAAAAAATGGAAAACAAGATGCTGTAAAAGTAGTTATGTAATCTTGTTTTTTAGTTTATTATTTGTTTATAAAGCCATTGTTTACGCAGTGGTTTTTGTTTTTTAACGCACAGTCACAAATGGTTTACGGACAAGTACATAGCTTTTTGTGTAAACTAATAATTTTGGAATTACTATTAACTAACATATATTAAATATTATGAAAAAACAATTACTTAAAATTTCAGCTGTACTTTTATTTGCTTTTGGAGCAAAAGCTCAAATAACAAATTTTAACGCAAATGCATTTAGTTTTGAACCTATTAGTGTTGAATGGACTAGTAATGGAACTCACAATGGAGCTTCATCTCCAGGAAATATTGTAGATGCTTGGACACAAGTAGATGGTTTTGAACAATCAAATGGACAAGCCCGTACAGGTACTTACAGTATGTTGGCAGATTTTTCAACTACAATTCCAGTTGCTACACCAAAATTACAAACATGGAGATCAAATACAAATAAAGAAGGAAATTTTAACTTTGATAGTGATGCAGGTTCTGATGTTAATTATACTATTATGGGGTATGTTTATGTTGATGTTGTAACTGACGGAACTTTTAAAATAAATATTCAAAAAAATGGTGGTCAATTTGAGCAAGCAACTATTAACTTAAATTCTGTTACACCAGGTACTTGGACTCTTTTTAGTAAAAGTTTTGATTTTACTGAAGGAGATGGTGCTGATTATTGGTGTTCTGTTAATTTTGCGACTTTACCAACAATTAATGCTAAAATATATCTTGATGATGTCTCAGTAGTTCAAACAACTACTTTATCAACTTCTTTGTCTAAAATAGATGGAGCTTCTGTAAAAGCAGAAAACGGTTCTATTAATGTTACAGGAGCAAATTTAGATGCAGTGTATTCTATCACGGGTCAGCAAGTAGCTACTTCTGGTTTAGCTAGTGGAGTGTATATTGTTAAAATATCAAAAAATGGAAAACAAGATGCTATTAAAGTTGTTTTGTAATCTTAGATAGTTTTTTTTATCTAAAAAGCCACTGTTTATTCAGTGGCTTTTTTTTCTTTTAAAGAACACAGAAACACATGTTTTTTATTAGTAAACACAGGTTAGTTTACTAATGTTTATAGTTTAGCAGAAATACTAATCAAAATTTTTAAAAATGAAAAAACAATTAGCAACTCTATTTACAATCTTAATTACAGGATTGGTAACCGCACAAACAAACTACAACAAAGCTTCTTTTGATTTTGAAAACGGATCTCCAGAAAATTGGACACAAGTAAGAGGTTTCTCTAGTAGTACAGAGCAAGTAGCAAGTGGAAAAAAGAGTATGAAAGCGGATTTTCCAGATTATGCTAGTGTTAAGGGAAATGGACCAAAGTTGCAATCTTTTAGAGGTAAAAATGTATCTCCAGGTAAATTTAACATTGCAAAGGGAACTTATACGGTATCTGTAAAAGTATATATAGAAGGGGAAGTACCAAGGTATTTAAGTATTTCTTTATCAGGTAAGCCAAAGGTGGTTGCAGAGTTTCAAAAGCTTGATGGATTAGAGGTTAACAAATGGCACACATTAACAACAACTATAAATGTTGATGAAGATTCAAAAGGGAACTGGTTGTCAATTAGCTTTTTTGCCCTTCCAAAATCAGGTTCTGGAGCTGTTTATATAGATGATTTATCTATTGTGTCTGCACAGTAACTAAAATAAAAATTAGAATAAAAACCCTTTGAGATATCTCAAAGGGTTTTTTGTATAAATAAGTACAAATCATATATTAAAGAAGACATTATATATGTTAAAAATGAATTTCTTTGGAACTCAATATAAAATTTATAAAATGAGATCATTTAGAGTCTTTATTCCATTCTGTATAGCTTTGTTGTTGCTATCGTATACAACAAAAGCCCAAAAGGTAGATACAAAATCAGCTTTGTATAGCATAGAAACTGATTATACAATTACCAAGGTAAGAACAGCCTTAAATAAACAAGAATCATACATTGTAGGTAGTAGTTTTGAAGGTACTGTAATTGGAGTTTCTTACAGTGGTAAAAAGTTATGGGAAAACAAGTTGTCTGGTTTTATGAATCACGATTTGTGGTGTAGAGATTTAGACAATGATGGTAAAGATGAAATTGTAGTTGCCAATGCAGATGGTTCTGTTTATTGTTTAGATTATAAAGGAAAATTACTGTGGAGTTTTAAAAAGAACGATGCTCCTATGTATGCTGTTACGGTTCTTAAAGACGGAAAGGAATCTTATGTGGTTGCTGGTGGTTTTGATAAAAATATTTATTATTTATCTCCTAAAGGAGCATTGTTAAAAACCATTCACTCTTCTACTTTTTCTATAGAAAAACCATGGAGTAAGTACAAAAAGGAAATGCCTAAAAGCAATGAGTGTGCTGCCAATTTTATAAGACCTATTAAAAAATCAGATGGTACAGAGGTGTTGTTGGTTTTAGGAAGTAACAATCATATGAATGTGCCTGGAACCATGTATTTCTTTAATCCCTTAGAGAGTATTCCTTTCAAAAAAACAACCATCCAAGCCACTAAAGATTTAAAGAAAAAAATCAGAATCAGGCCTATTGGACATGTAGAAATTACAGATGTTAATAACGATGGTAATCAAGATGTAATTCTGGGAGCTTCGGCACATGTAAACGATTTGTTGGTGTCTACTTATGATTTACAAAATGATATGTTTCAGTTTAAACAAATCAATAAAGTAAAATTTGGATACGATATTGTACATACAGTATTAATTAATGATGACACTTTTTTAAGTAGAGCAGGAAGTCAAATACGACTGTATACTGCTAATAATCTTACAAAAGAAGAAAAACTAGAAGGAACGTATGCTTACAATGATTTATGGAAAGACGTTAATGCCGATAAAATATTATTAGCTAGTGCTCAAAGTGGAGGTAGTTGTATTCATGTAATAGATGTTCATCAAAAAGATTGGAAAAAGAAGTTTACTACTTTACGTCCAAAAGGAAAAATTGAAAGTATTATTGAAGAAAGAGCTTTAGTGGCTAAAAACTTAAAAGATTTTGAGAAACCAACATGGCAAAACCAATCAGAATCTGTGTTTTTAATGACAGAAGGTGTACCAGATAATTTAGTAAGTCTAAAAAATAAGATTGATAAAAAGTATCAAAACCCAATCTTTTTAAACTCTATATTTTTAAGAAATGTAGAAAAATTTGATAGATCTAGTTTTGAAAACGCGAAGTATAAAAAAGCAAGAGATAGAAGAAAAAAATATACGTTAACACAGCAACAAGCCGTAGAAACTATAACAAAAGAATACAATGGAGAGCCTGGAGTTGCTTATTGGGCGGGACATGGTAACGATCCTTTTATGTTTAGTTTAGAAACTACAAAAAAAGTAATAGACAAAGCAGATGGAAAAAAGACAGTGTTAATTTATCCGGAAGTAGAAGATCATAATCCAGAAAATTTAAGTTTTTTAACCAATCATTTAATGTATCCCTTAGCTACTTATGCAAAAGGTAAAAATACTAACGTGTTTTTAAGAAATAAAAATGTGTTTTGGTTAGGATCTAATTATTTAAGTGAGTGGTCTAGATTAATGTCTGGAGAATTTGCCGATGTATTTGTTCCTTCTATGGAAGAAACTACCGATAAAACTATGGAGTTTAGTTTGGCAGGTAGAATGGGAATGTGGACAAGTGGTGTTGTAAACGGTTGGGGAACTCGTGCTGTTCCAGACAATGTTTCTATAGACAGAGCTCGTCAGTTAGGTTACCAAAGACTGCCAAGTCATTTTTTAAGAATGTTAATTTTCCATACTTCTAACGGAGCTCAGTTTATTAACAACTTTTCAATAGATCAAGATTATATGAGTATCTATTGGGAGTTAATAGCTAAAGGAGCTTTGTATGTGCCTAAGCGTAATCAAATTTTAAGTTTATCGCCAGTTCATGTTAGTATGAAAAAACCAGATCATCACTTTTTAAACGATGGAGCTAATGTGAAATGGACCACTTTTTACGATGAAGAGTTTGAGAAAAAAAATCCTTTTGTGTTTAGTAGAATGAATGGTTCTTGGCCAGGAGCACAAGTTACCAATTGGGATTTTTCTAGATATGCAGCAGGGGTAAAAGAAAGACGAGTAAACTTTTTAGCTCCTTATCATAATGGTTTAGTATTAATTACTCCGCCTCAACAAGGTGTGTTTGCTAACACAGATGCTCCAAGAGGTTTGTTAAAAGACAATTTACATCCTGTTTATAAAAATATTTTAAAAGAGTTTATTACCGATGGTCGTAATTATTATTCTGCTGATGGAAAACAAACTTATAAGGCAGATGAATATTACAAAGTAGTAGAAACAGCTATTAAAGAAGGAGCTAAAAAAATTCCAATTACCGTCTCTGGAGATGTGGCTTGGGTAGTAGCTCAAACTTCACCAACGCATTTAAGGTTAACGTTAATAGACAATGGTTATATTAACCCTAAAAAGAGTACAGCCGTAGTACAGTTTAATACTATAAAACCAGTTGGGCTTACAGATGTGTTAAGTTTAGAAAAATTTAAGGTTTCAAATTCAGCGAGTCAAATAGAAATTCCTTTAGGAGGATTTAGATTTATTGATGTTGAGTTGAGCAAACCACTTAAATAAGAATAAGTTAGATAAGTGTTTTTTGTACTAAAAAGCACATTATATATACGTACAAAATCATGTTGTTGCTAGTTAGCAGGTATCTTTAGATGCTGAATAATTAGTAACAACATTTTTTTATGGATTTAAAAAACTACTTTTTAATAGTATTGCTGTTTGCAAGTAATACTCTTATGTTTTCTCAAAAAACATACAATTTTGAAGAACAATCTGCTAGTTGGAAAACAAGCGAAACCAATTTATGGAGTTTTACTTCAAGCAAATCTGCTCAAGGTTTAGAGTCTTTAAAATATAGTGTCCCTAATAATGCTATTGCAAATGAGCTAGGAGCTATTTATAGTATAGAAACCAATCATACCATTCATAAAGTTAGAACAGCTACCTACCAAAATGGAACTACAATTATAGCAAGTTCATACGAAGGAATTGTAATGGCTGTTGGTTTTGATGGAGTCATTCTTTGGAAAAATCTACTATCAGGATTTATGGTGCACGACATGTGGTGTGCAGACCTTACAGGTGATGGGAATGACGAAGTTTTGGTAGCCAATGCAGATGGAACTATTTATTGTATAGATGCAAATGGAATAGAGTTGTGGCATTATCAAAAAAATGAAGTGCCTATGTATTCTGTTGCTGTGGTTCAAAAAAACGGAGTTTCTTATGTTGTTTGTGGTAGCTTAGATTTAAATTGTTATTACCTATCAAGCACAGGTGCATTGGTTAAAGAATTAAAATCTGCAGATTATTCGCAAGAAAAAACTTGGGGAACCACCACTGCAAAAGATAATGTACATTATGCAAACTTTTTAAGACCTCTAAAAAAAGATGCTACTAATGATTATTTAATCATGCATGCAAGTAACAATCCATCACAAGATAGAGGTGCAATTTATGTGTTTGATGTTTTAGAAGATAATCCTATTAAAAGAGTAGAAACAGAAGCTACAAGCCCTATAGGAGAATTAAGATTCTCAGATTTTGATAACGATGGGAATTCTGAAATTTTATTAGGAGCATCTAATCATCAAAATAGTGCCAATGTATCTCGTTTAAATTTAATAGATGATACTACAGATCAATACAAATTAACCAAATTAGGTTTTGGATACTCTGTGGTACAACCAGAATTAATTACGGATGTGGCTACTGAAAAGTATTTCTTTTTAGTGGGAAATAAAATTGTATTGGTAAATAAAGATTTAGAGGCTACAAGCGAAGAAAAGTTAGAAACTAAGTATTCGTATTACGATATGTGGAAAAAGCCAAACTCCAATCAAATAATTTTTGCGAGTTCTCAGAGTGGAGGTAGTCAAATTCATATTATGGATACAGGTAATCCAGATTGGAAAACTGCCTATCAAGAATTAATTCCTACAGGAAAAATTAAACAAATATTAGACAATACGGCTGCTATTAGAACCAACTTGGCATCTTATACAAAACCATCTACACAAAGAGAAGCCAGAGAAGTATTGTTAATGACAGAAAATACAAGCGAAGGTATTGCTAAAACTACGGCCAATAATATTAGAAACAATTATGAATCGCCTGTGTTTTTAGGAGGTAGTCATATGGGGCAAGCAGAAAACTGGGATCGTTCTAGTATGGGGAATACCAAGTACATGAACAAAAGAGATAGTCGTAGAGATTATACCTTAACCCAACAAGGAGCTATAGATCATATTACAGCTTGGTATGATGAAACTCCAAATGGAGATAAAGGAATTGCGTATTGGGGAGGTCACGGAAATGATCCTTACATGTTTCAGTTAGAAACTACTAAGCAAATATTAGATTATGCAAATGGTAAAAAAACAGTATTAATTTATCCTGAATTAGAAGATCATTCTGCAGATTTTGAATGGGTAATGAATGATTTGTTTTATCCTTTAGCCGATTATGCAAAAACTAAAAACGCAAATATTTTTGTAAGAACCAAACACAATTTTTGGCAAGCCAATGTGTATTTGCCAATGTGGAGTGGTTTGTTATCCGGAGCATATGCCGATGTTTTTGTGCCTTCTATGGAAGAAACTACGGATAAGGCTATGGATATTAGTGTAGCCAGTAGAGTTGGTATTTGGGCAAGTGGAGCGGTAAACAATTGGGGAACAAGAACAGTTCCAGACAATCCTAGTTACGATAGATCTAGACAATTTTGTCATCAAAGATTGCCGAATCATTTTTTACGTCATTTAATTTATCACATGTCTAATGGAGCAACGTACATTAATAATTTTGCTGTAGATCCAGATTATATGAGTATTGTTTGGGAACTAGTAGCTAAAGGAGCTTTGTTTGTACCTAAGCCAAATGAATTACTAAGTGTTTCGCCAGTACATATTAGTATGTTGGAGCCAGATGAAGACTTTTTGGTAGAAGGAAGTAGTTTAAAATGGGCAACTCATTATGATGAAGCTTTTATTAACAACAATCCTTTTGTGTTTAGCAGACAAAATGCCAATTGGATGGCAGCAAAAAATACTCCTTGGGATTTTTCTACCTATGCAGGAAATGTAAAGGATAGAAGACAAAATTATTTGCCAAATTACCCTAACGGATTGGTGTTAATTACTCCTCCGCAAGCAGGTGCTCATACAGATGTAAGCGCTTCTAGAGGATTGTTAAAAAATAATTTACACCCAATTTATAAAGATGTTTTAAAGGAATATTATACAGATGGAAGGTATTACTATTCAGCAGATGGAACTCAAACATTTAATGCTGATGAATATTATACAACTATAGAAAACGAAATAAAAGAAGGTGCAAAAGAGTTGCCATTAACGGTTTCTGGAGATGTTGCATGGACTGTGGCACAAACCTCACCAACCAATTTAAGATTAACAATTATTGATGGAGGTTATTTAAATCCAAAGGATAGAACTGCAGTGGTAAAGTTTCAAAAAGCGAACCCTACTTCTATGCAAGATATTTTAGATCATACTAGTTATAATTTGGCAAATAAAGATGCTGTAACCGTAGAAATCCCTTGTGGAGGTTTCCGTTTTATAGACATTCAATTAAGTTCCCCTTTAAATTAATTCTATCATGAAACAGAAATTAAAATTAGTTGTTTTGTTGATGGTTACAATGTCAACAATAACAAGTACAGCACAAGAAAAAGTAAATATTTTAAATACAGATTATTATGGCTTTGAGGTAACATCGGGTGATGATGGTTGGTGGATGCAACAACCTGAAAACTTTTCTATAAGTACAAATAAAGGAGCTAATAGTTCAATACATAGTTTAAAGTATACAAATAACACTACTTTTTCAGGTTCAAAAAAAGCTTTTGGAAGTACTACTATTGATGACATGTTAATTGATGTAGAAGCGGGTACTTATACGCTAAAAACTATGGTTTGGTTAGAAACAGAATCTAACATAACAGCTGTTAAAATTAATTTTAGAACAGATGGCGAAAATGAAGTAAATACCGAGTTTGATTTGTCTACGATAGCTAAAAACCAATGGGTAGAAGTGGTAACACAATTTACAACACCTCATAATTTTGTAAACACCAATATTAGAGTGTTAATGCAATCTAGTTATGGAACTGGAACTATGTATTTAGATAATTTGCAATTGTTGGTTGATGCTCCAGAGGAAGCAATAAGTCTTCCTTTTCTAAGTCAAATATCTACCATAGAAAGTGAAAATTTAACTACAGATAAGGGTGTTTATAATGTTAGCTTGCAGGTTTGGGTTGATGAAAATACAACCATTTCTAATTTTTATACACAGGTATTAAATCCTTGGGTTTCTCTAAAATGGGATATTTCATCTGTTGCAAAAAAAGAGTGGGTCACCTTATCGCAAGAAATGGTTTTGAGTACCAATGCTGTTAATTCTGAGTTTAGGTTTTTGGTAAACAATCAACCGGAATTAGGAGGAGGAAAAGGAGCGTTTTATATAGATGATTTTAAAATTGTGAAAAATGAAGGGGATTTAAGTACAGAACAACCATCAACAGAAACAGAGGTGTTGTTTACTCCTAATCCTGCATCAAACTTTATAGAATTTAACCTGCCTAAGAATAGTAAAGTAGAAGTTTACAATGCAATTGGAAGAAAAATAAAAACCATTAAAATAGATGCTTTACAACATAGAGAAACTATTTCTAATCTAGCAAAAGGTATTTATTATCTTAAAATTTTACAAATTAATAGTACTGTTATCAAACAGTTAATCGTCAATTAATCATTAAATAAAGTTAAGAATGTACTCGTTTGTTCATAGATGTACTCATAGAGACTTTATGTAAACGGACATGAACACAAAAAAAACAAGATAGCTTTAGTTTTACAGTATTATTACAATCAGTTATATGAAAATAAAATTCAATTTAGGACTATTATTGTGTACCATAACTTTGTTGGTTAGTTCATGTACATCAAAAAAGGAAACAGCAGTGGTTAAAAGCAGCAAACCAAACATTGTTTTGTTTGTGGCCGATGATCATGGAAAAGATGCTTTAGGATGCTATGGAAATTCGGTAATTCAAACTCCAAATTTAGATAGAATGGCATCGGAAGGGGTTCGTTTTAACAATGCTTATTGTACAAGTGCTAGTTGTGCAGCTAGTAGATCGGTAATTTTAACAGGTAAATTTGGGCATGCTACAGGATCTTATGGTCATGTGCACGATTATCATCACTTTAGTACTTACGACAATGTAAAATCATTACCTGTTTTGTTAGAAGCAGGTGGTTACGAAACTGCAAGAATTGGTAAATATCACGTAGCTCCAGAATCTGTATATCATTTTAACACGGTGTTAGAAGCAGATCCAAGAAGTACTTTAGAAATGGCAGATGCTTGTGTAGATGTGATCAAATCAGAAAAACCATTTTTCTTGTATTTCTGTACAGACGATCCACATAGAGGGCATCCATTTGTTTCAGAACCTTGGAATTTACCCAATACGTTTGGAAATAAAAAAGAACCTTATCCGGGAGAAATTCAAATGGTTTATGATCCTAAAGATGTAGTTGTGCCAGATTTTTTACCTGACACAAAAGAATCTAGAGAAGAAATTGCACAGTACTACCAAAGTATTTCTAGAATAGATCAAGGTTTTGGTAGATTAATGAAGCATTTAAAAGAAGCAGGAAAGATAGACAATACAATTGTTTTGTATATATCAGACAACGGTATGGCTTTTCCAGGAGCAAAAACAACGGTTTATGAACCAGGAATTCAGTTACCTTGTATTATTAAAGATCCTACTAAAAAAGGAAATAAAGGAGGGGTAAACAATGCCAAAATTTCTTGGGTAGATTTAACTCCTACTATTTTAGATATGGCTAATGTTTCTTATGATGCAAAAGAATTTCACGGAAAATCTTTTGATGCAGTTATAGAGCAAGAAAACCCAAAAGGCTGGGATGATGTATATGCATCGCATACTTTTCATGAAATTACCATGTACTACCCAATGAAGGTTGCTATAGAAAAGAACTATAAATTAATATGGAACATTGCTTGGCAATTAGATTATCCATTTGCTTCAGACTTATGGGCATCATCTACTTGGCAAAGTGTGTACAGAAATAAAGCAAAAATGTACGGAAATAAAACCGTAGAGGAATATTTAAGACATGCAGAATTTGAATTGTTTGATTTGGAGAAAGATCCAGGAGAAGTACACAATTTAGCAGATAAAAAAGAATATCAAGACATATTAAAACACATGAAATCCAAGTTGAAAAAGTTTCAGTTAGATACTAGGGATCCTTGGTTAATTATGTGGGATCACGATAATTCATTACAAGGGACAGGTGTAGATTTATAATATTATTAGACATGAAAAGAAGAAATTTTATTAGAAATGTTGCAGGTGTGGCTGTTGCATCAAGTATACTACCTTTAGCGGCTTCATGTAAGTCATTAGATGGGGTAGCAGAAGAAATTAACAAAGGAAACGGAGATGATGAGCAATGGCATCAACTAGGAACAGGTAAAAAAGTTCCGAACCCAAATAGAAAAAAAACAGTAACCTATGACGTGGTTGTTGTTGGAGCTGGTATTGCTGGTATTTCTGCTGCGGTGGCTTCTGCTAGAAATGGAGCCAAAACAGTTTTGGTTAATGACCGTCCTGTTTTAGGAGGAAATGCTTCAAGCGAAATTCGTGTAACATTAAATGGAGTTAACCGTTTGTCTACAGGATTAGCAGAACGTGAAACAGGTATTGTAGAAGAAATGTTGTTGGAAAACAGATTGTACAATCCACAGGAGTCTTATCCTGTTTGGGATCATATTGTGTATGATTATGTGGTTAGAGAGCCTAATTTAACGGTAATGTTAAATACACAGGCTATAGGTGCAGAAATGGATGGAACTAAAATTGTTTCAACTCGTTGTTGGCAATTAACAACCGAAACTGAATTTACGCTTAAAGCAGATGTATTTATAGATTGTTCAGGTGATGGATTAATGGCTGCTAAAGCAGGTGCATTGTACAGAACTGGACGTGAGGGAAAAGCAGAATTTAATGAAAGCTATGCTCCAGATAAAGCAGATGGTTGGCAAATGGGAGCTTCTATTTTATTACAAGGTAGAGATTACGGAAAACCAATGCCATACACACCTCCTACTTTTGCAATAAAATACGATGGAGATAATGCTCATCACGAAAGAAAAATTAATAACTTTTTAGATGGTTATTGGTGGGTAGAGTTGGGTAGTAATCATGATATTATTGATGTTCAAGAAGATAATAGACATGATTTAATGGGATATTTACATGGAGTTTGGGATTATATTAAAAACTCAGGTAAATTTCCAGAATCAGAAAATTATGCCTTGGATTGGGTTGGGTCACTTCCAGGACGTAGAGAGTCTCGTCGTTTTATAGGTGATCATATCTTGTCTGAAACGGATTTAACAAAACACAGGCATTTTGAAGATGCGATAGGTTACGGAGGTTGGTCTTTAGATGAACATAATCCGGGAGGGATTTTAGATATTAAAGAAAGACCAAGTTTTTTTCACGAGAAATTTAAAACCGTATATCAAGTACCTTTCAGCTCTTTGTATTCTAAAAATATAAGCAATTTAATGTTTGCAGGACGTAATGCAAGTTTAACACACATTGCATTATCATCAACAAGAATTCAGGGTACTTGTGCGTTAATGGGACAAGCTGTTGGAACTGCAGCAACTATTTGTGTAAATAAAGGAATTACTCCTAGAGAGGTAAAGAACAAACATATTAAGCAATTACAAGAAATGTTAATGCGAGATGATGTTTACATTCCAAAAGTAGTAGCTAAAGATTCAAAAGATTTAGCTAAAAAAGCAAGTGCAATTTTTGGCTCTTCAACAAAATCAGGAGATGCTAAAAATGTGATTAATGGAATTTCTAGAGATATTGATGGTGAAATTAATCACTGGCAATCTGAAAGTGTTCCAGCTACTTTTCAAATGGAATGGAATAATCCTATTAAATTATCTAAGGTAGAAATTAAGTGCGATACAAATTTGCATAAAAATATCACCATGCGTAAGCAGCCTCTTTCAGAGTTTTTAAAAAAGAGTTTTATAACTACGGTTCCGCCAGAGTTATTAAAAGTTTTAGATCTAGAAGTTAGAATTAATGGTTCTTGGGTTAAAGTGGGTGAAAAAGATAGAAATATAGCACGTTTAATTAAGTTCAATTTCGATCAAGTAAAAACTACGGCTATCAGAATTAATTTAAAAGAAACGTATGGACATTCAACGGTTAAATTGTTTGAAGTACGCGCTTACGAAGTATAAAACAACACATGCTAAAAATTAGAAACATTTTTAAAACAAAAAATAAAGTTAATGTGACCATTAGCTCTGTTTCTGTATTGTTTTTTGTTTTGCCAGTACTGGTGTGGATGTTGTTTTCTTTTGTGCCTGTTACTAATGGAATTCAGCACAAAGTAGCCATTATTCATCCTGCTATAGATAAAAAAAAGCCCATTGAATGTATTGTAGTAGAAGTTCCTGCAGATTCTATTCATAAAAAATATTTTTATTCTGATGTAGATTCTGTGGTTTGTGGAGAAGACATCTGTGAAGTGATTATTTTACGAATGTTTTGGGATGAATTTGGACAATACCAACGAATTGAATTTAAAGAAGGAGATGAATTAGAAAAGGCAGAAGGAAAACGTTTTACCAAAAAAGATTATCAAAAACTAGAAGAGATTTTAAGGAACAAAAAATCTCAACTAAAAGATGTTTTTAAAGAAGAACTGGTAATAGGAGATGTAATAGAACATGGTTCTGAAGATGTGGATGCTATTTCTGGAGCTACCTCTACTGTAAATGAATCTGAAACAGTTGTAGGAGCTGTTTGGACTTGTTTTACCTTATGGCACTGGGCAAATGGAGAGTTGGTTTCTAGTATAAGAAATATTAATGCAAAAGGAATTTCCAATCAAAAAATGATAGCTGTTTATTTAAAGTCAGATACTTTAAAAGCTAAAGAATTTGCTTTGGAATATTTATCAAAAAGAAGAGTCTACGATTCTATTACCGTAAATGCTGTTGTAGAAGAATTAAAAAAAGGTGATTATAATTTACTAAGAACGGGTTTAGATTATATAGAAAATACTACAGACAATACTAAGTATTACCAAATGATTAGTCGTGTTTTTGATAAAGGAGACTATCAAAAAAGAGTAGCCTGTTTAAACTCTGTTTCTTCTTTAGGGAGAGAGGGATCTACTAATTTTTTTACGCAACTAAGTACTCAAATAAGTACGTTTAATTACCAAGAAGTAGAAATGTTTTTATCCATTGCTCAGCAAAATAATTACAGCTCATCAGTATTAAAACAGGAATTAATACAGCTTTTAAAATCAGAAAACTTTTTAATTGCCAGAAGAGCCTATTGGTTTTTAAGCAATCAAGAAAATACAAAAAAAGAAAAAAGAAAATTAAAGTCGTTTCATAAAAAATACAAAGAGAGATTATAAAATAGAAAGATATGAAGTTAGGTTATCTAAAAATAATGGTGTTTACATTCTTATGTATATCAATGTTTTCAACTGCGTTTGCAAAACAAATCATAAATATAAAGAATACAGAAAAAGACATGACAACGGTAGTGAGAAATGCCATTGAAAATGCAAATGACAAAGATATTAAGCTTGTTTTTGAAAAAGGAGTGTACAAATTTTTACCAGATTATGCCAAAGAACAATTTTCTTTTGTAACCAATCACGGAAATGGGTTAAAGAAAATAATTTTCTTGTTTCAAGATTTAAATTCAGTAGAAATAGAAGGGAACGGTGCCGAGTTTATTTTCCATGGACATACAGCTCCATTTCAGTTTATTAACTGTAATAATATTTCGGTTAAAAACATTACTATTGATTGGGATATTCCTTTTAGTTTTCAGGGTGATGTTACGGCTGTTAATGCAAAAGAACACTGGTTTGAAATGAAACCTTACACCAAAGGATATTCTTGGAAATTATCAAGAGGAAAAATTACATTTCCTAATATTGATGGATTTCACTTTTTTGAATTAGGGAGTACTTTAGCTTTTGATAAAGACACAAAACAGGTTGCTTATGGTGCTTTTGACATGTCATTAAGAGCTAATAAAGTAGAGAAAAAAGCCAATGGAATTTTACGTATATACGATGAAAACATCAAACATTTTCCAAGAGTAGGTTCTGTGTTTCACTCTAAAGGACCACACGAGCAAAATAGATATGCTCCTGCGTTTCAAACCAAAAACTCTAGCAATGCAGTTTTTGATGGAGTTACAATTCATCATGCTTTAGGAATGGGGTTTTTGTTTGAAAGAGTTGATGGAGTTAAAATTTTAAACTCAGGAATTTATATCAAAGAAGGTTCAGATAGAGCCATTTCTACCATTGCAGATGCGACTCACTTTGCCAATTGTAAAGGAGATATTTTAATAGAAAACTGCCGTTTAGAAGGAATGTTAGATGACGGAACAAACGTACATGGAACGTATGTAGAAATCAATAAAATCATCAATAAAAATACCGTTAGAGTAGAACTAAAACATTTTGAGCAAACTGGTTTTGAGTTTGCTGACAAAGGAGATGAGGTTTGGTTTATCAAATCGCCAAATCCAGATAGAGGAGAAGTAGATGTAGTAACTGATGTGAAATATGTAAACGAATATTATTCAGACATCACATTTAAAAACGAATTGCCTGCCAATTTAAAAACGGGTGACATTTTAGAAAATAAAACATGGAATCCTGTGTTTACAATGAGAGGATGTACCATTCGTGATCATAGAGCAAGAAACATTATTATTAAAACTCCATTAAAAATTGTGATAGAAAATAACGATTTATCATCTATGATGTCTTCTATCATGTTAAGAGGAGAAAGCTATTTTTGGTATGAATCGGGAGGTGTAGAAGACGTGTTAATTAGAAACAATCGTTTTGTACATTGTGCTTATGGTGGAGCATCAGACCACGCAGTGTTAAAAATTTCTCCTAGACTAGGAAAAACTTTTAATCAAACAGCATTGTATGATAGAAACATTGTTTTTGAAAACAATACTATTGAAACTTTTGACAATTGTATTATTTGGGCAGATAGAGTAGAAGGGTTAATTGTAAGAGGAAATACCATTAAACAAACTACAACAGAAAAGCCACAGTATCCAAATCAACCTATTTTTTATCTTAAGAACAGTAAAGATGTTTTAATTACTAAAAATAAGTACAATGGAAACGTAACTAAATCTTTTGAGGTAGATGCGACCACTCAAAAAACATTAAAGGTAAAAAGAAACAAAGGGTTTAAGTATTCTAAATAAAAATCCGATTTTAGAAATATATAGAAGCACAACTAACCAAAGTTGTGCTTCTTTGTTTATATGTAGTGCTTTACGGTGTATACTTATTAATGATATTTGTAACAAAACTGTAATTGATGCTATTTTTGGGTATTGACAATTAATTATACATAAAATGAAAAAAATACTACTAGGAGCTTTTATGTTGTTTTGTTTTCAGTTTCAAGCTCAAAACTTAGAAAGTGAAGCAAAAGCAAAAATAAAAACTTTAGAAAAACTGATTAAAAAAGCAGACAAAAAAGGAATTGATGTTTTAAAAGAAAAAACAACAATTAGAACTGCAGAAGTTTTTTTAGAATTTGCCAATTGGGATGATCAGAATATAGAAGCAAACAAAAAAGCTTTTGAATTGGTGCCTATTTATAAAAAAAATGCAGTAAAATTAGCTCAGGATTTACCTGATTTTGAAAGAGCAGACGTAGTAAAAATGCTTGATAAAGCTATTGAGGAAATAACATTGGTGTCTCAAGGAAAAATAAAAAGAACTCCTAGTCCAAAAGTAAATTGGGAACAAGTAGAAGTAGAGGGAGACCAATTAACTTATAAGAATAGACCTGTTTTTTTAGCAGATTATACTTGGAAGCCAGAAACCAAAGAATTGACAGAGTATCATGGAAATCAAGATGGTTTTTTTATAACTCCGTCTTATGTAGTTAAAGAAGATGGTACTATCAATTCTAGAAAATTAGAAGAATTAAAAAGCAAACCTAATGGTTCTTTAGGGTTTATTTTTATGAATCATAAAAGTGTTCCAAAATGGGCTGAAGAAAAATTTGGTCCAGGTTTAAAAATGAGAGAAGATACTTATACGGCTTATGATATAGACAATCCTGGAGCTCGTGATGTTCAAGAAAAATTAATTGGAGGAATGGTGCCTTATATGGCGGGTAAAAAGTTTTCTGAACTAGGATATATGATGTGTAACGAACCTCATTTTTTTACTCAAACAGATAAAACTAAAAATAAAAAACCTTGGGCTTCTGGAGGGGTTTCAGAATATACCATAGAAAAGTTTAGAGTTTGGTTGGCAGAAAAACATAAAACAATAGCAGAATTAAATACAGTTTGGAAAACAAATTTTAAGAGTTTTAAAACTGTTGAAATTCAAGTTCCAATTGATATTAGTTTAAAAGGAACTCCAAGATGGTATGATTGGGCATTTTTTAATATGGAACGTGTTACGGAGTGGTACACTTTTATAAAAAACACTACTCAAAAGTATGATGCAAATGCAAAGGTGCATATAAAAATTATGCCTAATTTATGGACAGATAACCAAAGAATTCACGGAATAGATTTAGAAGCTCTTACAGATTTAAGTGGAATTATTGGGAACGATTCTGGAGCAGCACACTCTAAATTATGGGGAAAAGACTTAGAATGGGAAAAGGATTATAAGTTTGAATGGAGAGAGTTGTGTATGGGGTTTGATTTTATGAAATCTGTAAGCCCAAACAAAATTAATTTCAATTCAGAATTACATTATTTATCTACGGTAAGATCTAGAGATTTATATTTAGATCCTGCCTATGCAAGAGCTAGTTTTTGGTTGGCACATACTTATGGAATGACGGCAAGTCAAATATGGTATTGGCCAAGAGAGGCAAATGGTGCTATTTCTAAGAAAGCTCAAAATGATAAGGGATATGCAGGTTCTAACAATCAGCAACCAAGGGTAACGAATGAAGTTGCGATGACTATGATTGATTTGAATAGTTTTTCAGAAGAAATTATGGCTATGCAACGTCAAAGAAAGTCATTGCGTTTGTTCTATTCCAAAACTTCGGCAATTAATAAAGCCAAGCACATGGATGATGTTTTTGAGTTGTATGAGGATTTAGAGTTTAATGGAACATCTATTGGTTTTGTAACTAAAAACATCATTAACAAACAAGAAAACACAAATTGGGATGTAGTACTGGTAGCTAATACTCAGTTTGTAACACAAGAAGAATTAGATGCTGTTCAATCTTATTTAAACAAAGGAGGAACTGTTTTTATAGATAAGGTTAGTTTTAAGAAAAATGAATATGGACAACCTTTAAAATCAACATTAAAAGCAAGTAAAGGAACATTGATTTTGGTAAATTCTTTAGAAGAAATGGAACATCAAGCAATGGAGTTATTAGTTCAAAAAAACTTATTATCTCCTGTTAAAGTAAAAGAACAAAATACTACAGGTCAAAAAGGATGTCTTTGGAAAGTGATTGAAAATAAAGAGGGAAAACATATTTTATCTATCGTAAATGTGGGTAAAAGTAATGCAAACCTAGAAATATCTTTAAAAGGAGCTAAAAAAGGAACCGTTTGCAAAGATTTACTAAAAGGAATTAATGTAACTAATACACCAATACTAAAGCCAAATGAAGTGTTTTTTGTAGAGGTTGTAGATGCTAGTAAATAATCTAGAAATCAAAGATATAAAAACCGATGAGCAGCTATGTTTATCGGTTTTTTTATGATAAAAATAAGCATACATACATTTTTTGTATACATAGCTACATTTTCATTTTAATAGATAGGTAGATTTGAACTATAAATTAATTTTCATGAAAAAAATAGGAATTAAAATTTTAGTGATTTGTGTATTAGGAATCTTTGGTTTAGGTCATGCACAAAAAAAAGAAGTACAGGTAGTTTTACTTGCAGGACAATCTAACATGGTAGGGAATGGGAATTATGAAGAATTAGATGAAGATGTTCGTGCAAGAATAGATAAAATTAAAGATAGAGTATTGTATAGCAATCACGGAAAAGCAGCAAAGCCACTTTCTTACAACACCATTAAACCAAGTGAAAAATATCCTTATACCAAAAGTTTTGGTCCAGAATTATTTATTGGATTGACTTTGGCAGAAGCATATCCGGATCAACAATTTTTGTTGATTAAAAAAGCACAAGGAGGAACGGCTTTGTATGGAGCATGGAATCCTGAATGGTCTGCAGAAAAAGCACAACAAATAGAAAAAGGATTTAAGCAAAAGTTAGATCTAAATAAAATGCACATCACAGCTATTCATAAAAATTTAAAAGCATTGGAGGCTAGTGATCAAACTTACAAGATTATTGGAATGGCATGGATGCAAGGAGAAAACGATGCTGTTTTAGATGTTTCTGCTGATACCTATGCAATCACTTTAAAAAAGTTGATAGCGAAATACAGAAAGGAATTTGATGTTAAAAATATGCCTTTTGTGATAGGACAGATTAACTCGAGATATGGTGTTAAAAACGGAGCTGCTAGAGTTAGAGCAGCCATGGAAACCGTTGCTAGTGAAGATGATTATGTTGGAATTATAAAAACATCAACAGATACCTCGTGGAGCGATTATCCTAAAAACCCAGACAATGTACATTACAACGCAGAAGGACAAAAACGTTTAGGAACTGCTTTTGCTAAAGAAATTATATCACTACAAAATTAAAAGATGTATAAAAATAAAATTATTCTGATTTGTTCTTTGTTTTGCGCACTTTGTTTTGCTCAAAAAAAAGAAGTACAAGTGGTCTTGTTAGCAGGACAATCTAATATGCAAGGACATGGAAATTATGAAGCGTTAGAGGCTTCTGTTCAACAAAGAATAGAAAAAATTGCCAATAGGGTTTTGTTAAGCACATCTAACAATTCAAATGTAGCAGCACGTCCGTTGTCTTATTTTGTGTCTACCAATCAACCTGAAAAATATAAGTTTACAAAACATTTTGGACCAGAAATAATGATGGGTTTAACACTAGCAGAAAAGTTTCCTAATCAAGAGTTTTTATTGATTAAAACAGCTGTTGGGGGAACTTCGTTGTACGGAGCTTGGAATCCTAATTGGAGTCAAGAAAAAGCAAATTTGGCAGAAAGAGGAGCCGAGCGAAAAGCCATGAAATTGTATGAGGCTCATTTAACACATGTTCAAAACGATTTAAAAAGATTGAATGCTGAAGGAAGACCATACAAAGTTCTTGGAATGGTTTGGATGCAAGGTGAAGGTGATACAAATAAAGAAATAACAGCAAAAAGTTATAAAAAAAATCTGACAGCTTTAATAAAAGGATACAGAACATCTTTAGAAATACCACAAATGCCTTTTGTTATTGGTGAGGTTAATCCGTTGTCTAGAAAATATAAAGAAGGTCCAGACTTGGTAAGAAAAGCAATGGAAGAAGTGGCTAATCAAGATAAAAATACAGGGGTTGTAAAAACATCTAGAGATCCTTCTTGGAGTGATTATCCAAAACATTCGGATAATTTACATTACAATACCGAAGGACAAAAAAGACTTGGAACAGCGATGGCAAAGGAGTTGCTACAATTAATAAAGTAAGTTTTAAACAAACACTTTAAGAATCCAATATTCTCAATCCAGCTATATATTTAGCTGGATTTGTTGTAAATAGTACTTACAGCGACATCTATTTAACTCACAGATATATTTTATTACTCATATTTTATTTTCTTCGTTTTAGAGAAATACTAAAATTATGAAAACATATAAAAAATTAATAAAAGTCCTTATTTTACTTGTTGCTATTTCAGGATACAGTCAACAATCAAAACCGAATGTATTGTTAATTACGGTAGATGACATGAATGATTGGGTAGGTGCCTTTGGAGGACATCCACAGGCAATTACCCCAAATATAGATAAGTTGGCAAAAAAGGCAACGGTGTTTCAAAAAGCGTATTGTTCTGCAGCCTTGTGTAATCCTTCTAGAACAAGTATGTTAACAGGTTACCAACCTTTTAAAACCGGTGTTTACGGAAATGTAGAAGTGTTTAGAAAAATGAAAGGGTTTGAAAACACAGTAACATTACCTCAATATTTTGCGCAAAATGGATACAAAACAGCTGCTTCTGGAAAAATATTTCACAGCCCTAGAGGAACCGCAAAAGTACCAAAAGAGGGAAGCGATCCAGGTTCTTTTCAAATAGAGAACAAAGTAGGTTTAGGAACTCCTTACCCAGACATTCGTTTTACACATGGTATAAACTTTAAAAGAGCAGGTGTAAAAGGAAGTAAAACAAGGTCTTTTGATTGGGGACCTGTAGAGATTGCAGATGAAAAAACAAATGATTGGAAAACGGCAGAATATGCTTCTCAGTTTTTACAAAAAGAACACGACAAACCTTTCTTTTTAGCATGTGGAATTTTTAGACCTCACTTGCCATTGTACGCTCCTAAAAAGTACTTTGACATGTTTGATGAAAATAAAATTCAACTACCCAAAGTTTTACAAAAGGATTTAGAAGATACGGGAAGAATTGGTCAAAACTGGGCAGGATCAAAATTACATGCCGAAATTTTAAGAAATAACAAATGGAAATCTGCTGTGAAAGGGTATTTAGCAAGTTTAGCTTTTGCTGATGCTTGTGTTGGTCACTTGTTAGATAATTTAGAAAAGAGTAAATACAAAGAAAATACCATTATTGTGCTAATGGGAGATCATGGATGGCATTTAGGAGAAAAAGAGCATTGGTCTAAACAAACACTTTGGGAAGAATCTGCAAGAACCCCTTTAATTATTTTTGATCCAAGCAAAGGAAAACAAGGAATTAGCCTAAGAACCGTTTCTCTAATAGATGTTTATCCAACGTTAATAGACTTATGTGGTTTGCCAAAGAAAACAGATTTGGATGGAAACAGTTTTGAGCATTTAATTAAAAATCCAAAAGGAGAATGGAAACATTCTGCATTAACTACCAAAGGAAAAGGAAATTACACGTTAAGAAATGAAGACTACAGATACATTGTATATCAAGATGGTTTTGAAGAATTATACGATCATAGAAAAGATCCAATGGAATGGAACAATATCGCTAAAGATTCAAAAAACAAACAAGTTCTAAAAAACTTTAGAGAGGAATTAAAAACCTTAGTAGATTAATATAAAATGAGAAAAAATAGAATAGTATTCAATACGTTAAGTTTGGTGGCTTTTTTAATGTTAGTATTAAATGTTACTGCTCAAGAAAAACCAAATGTAATTTACATTTTAGCTGATGATTTAGGGTATGGAGATTTAAGTTGTTATGGACAAACCAAGTTTAAAACTCCGAATTTAGATAAGTTGGCAAAAAAGGGAATGAAATTTACAGATCATTATTCAGGTAATGCAGTTTGTAGTCCCTCAAGAGCTGTGTTAATGACAGGTCAAAACCCAGCACATGTATTTATTACAGGGAACTCTAAGGCAGAGCCAGGAATGGATATGGAAATGATCAATTTGCCAGAACTTTTTAAAAATGCTGGCTATAAAACAGGAGCTTACGGAAAATGGGGATTAGGAGATACAACTTCTAAAGACAATAGAAATCCATTAAACCAAGGTTTTGATGAGTTTTACGGATGGAAAACACAAGTGACAGCTCATACTTATTATCCAACAAAAATGGTTCACAATGGTAAAGAAGTAGCTATTAAAAAGGGAACCTATGTACATGATATAATTATGGATCATGCGTTTAGTTTTATCAAAGAAAATGCAAAAAACAAACAGCCTTTCTTTTGTTACATTCCCACAGCCATTCCACACGCAGCCATGCATGCTCCTAAAAAATTACATAATAAATGGAGAAAAAAACTACCTCAGTTTGAAAACGTGATAGGAGAGTACTATGCAGATCCAGAACCTACACCAGATGTTATTAATCCTGTAGCAGCGTTTCCTGCCATGGTTCAGCACTTAGACAGTCAGGTAGGTGAAATTGTTAAGATTCTAAAAAAATACAAAGTAGACAAAAACACCTTAATCATTTTTACGAGTGATAATGGAGCACATCACGAAGGAGGACACGATCCTGCTTTTTGGAATTCTAATGGAGATTTTAAAGGAGGGAAAAGAGATGTGTACGAAGGAGGAATTAGAGCTCCAATGATTGCTTATTGGCCCTCAAAAATAAAGGGAGGTACTACCACAGCTTTGCCAAGTTCTTTTTGGGATGTAATGCCAACCATGGCAGCTATTACCAATCAGCCAATTCCTAAACAAGCAGATGGAGTTTCTTTTTTACCAACGTTGTTAGGAAAAAAGAAGGATCAAAAGATAGCTGATTATTTGTATTGGAAATTCACCAATTGGGAAGCGACTAAAGAAGCTGTTAGAATAGGAAACTACAAAGGAATATCCATTCATTATAACAAATCTAAAAAGCACAAAGAGCATACAGCTCCTTTTGAATTGTATGATTTGTCAAAAGATATAGGAGAAACCAAAAACATAGCTTTGCAAAATCCTAAGATGGTAGCTAAAATGAAAAATATTCTAACAGAGTTGAATAAATAAAGTTATGCAGAAATGAATAATAGAAGAGATTTTTTAAAAAAAGTAGGATTAGGAACAGTGGCAGTAGCAGGTATGTCTGCAAACGCAATGGGAAAACTTACTGCTATTGATGGAAGTTTATTGTTTCATGATAACATTATTAAGGGAGATGGAAAGCAACTAAAAATAAAAGTTACTGCTCCTTTGTTTTGTCCGTATCATAGTTTAAGTACCCCTGCAGAAAAAGGCGGAAACTCGTATTATTATTTAAGTACTCCTTTTACACACAACCCATTTACATTAGAAGCATCTGGTATGTCTGGTTCTCCTGTAATTAAAGATGCTAAAGGAAAATTTGTAGGATTTATGACCATGCATGGTTTTGAAAGCTCTACGTATAGTTTTGATGGTAAAGAAACCTTAACAATAAACATTCCAGAGGGGCAAGAAGTATTTGTAGATGAATCTGGTAGTGGTGATGAAGCTTGGAAAGAGTACAATACTATGATGATGAAAAGGTTAAATATTAACCCTTACACACAAACCCCTAAGTTTTGGGAAGATGTAGAATATTGTACTTGGTCAGAACAAAAATATTTATCAACTAAAAGACACGAACACTTTCATTTGCTAACACATGATTTTGTGAAAAATTATCTAGATAAAATTATAGAATTTGGGTATCCAAAAGGAAAAATGACTTTAGATCACGGTTGGGGAATGTTTCCTGATGGAAGTGTCAATTCAGGTTTTGGTTCTTGGATTCCAAACCCAGAAAAGTTTCCAAACTTTAGAAAAACAATGGATATGATTAACGAAAAAGGATTTACTCCTGGATTGTGGATTGGATTTCCTAAAATTCATAAAAATAGTTTGGCAGCCCAACAATATCCAGAGTTGTTAGGAAACTTTAAACAAGGGTCCAAAGCAGGTAGAAAAGATGATATTCAGTGGTTAAACGGAAAATCGGATATTTTTGATTATGCTACAGAAGTTATTTCTAGATTTCATAGTATGGGAGTCATGAAATTTAAAATAGACATGTCTTACAATACAAAATCAGACATGTTAGACATTCATAAAGCGTTGTATAAAGCGGCTAAGTTGATAGATCAAAATATAGAAATGGAGTTTCATGTACCAGATATCTTTTTTGCCAAATATGCCGATGTTGTAAGAACCAATGATGTATGGTTAAAGGATAATTACAATTGGCAAGGACGTGTAAAAACACATTATGAAATTTGTTACAAATCGTCACCAGGAAGAGGAGTAAATCTAGATCACATAGGAGGAAATGATACCGGAGCTATTACCGAAAAAAAGTTTTTAGAACATTTAGAAATGTATAAAAGCAAAAAAGGCTATCCGTTAGTATCTGTTTTACCACATCACTTTGGAAAAAAATGTATAGCAAAAACTGGAGAATATTTATGGGATTATGAAAAAGGACCTAAAAATATATTATCAGATTTTTATAAAAAATAAAACAGCACTATTTAAACCTTTAGAACCACTATATCTATAGTGTTTAGTGTTCTTATTAAACTAAAGTGAAAAAAGACTATCTTAAAATTTAGAGTAACAAACCAATAATTAAAAATTAAATGTATTTAAAAAATCAATTAAAAAAAATAATGTTCTTAGGAGGAGTTGCATTGTGTAGCTATTATACACAAGCAGCCAAAAAAAATCCTATAAAACCCAATATTTTATTTTGTATTGCAGATGATGCTTCGGCAAAAAGTTTTGGTACATATGGAGATTCGTTTATAAACACACCTGCTATAGATAAGTTGGCAAAAGGAGGATTGACTTTTGAAAACGCATACAATTGCAATCCTAAATGTGCACCTGCAAGAGCCTGTATTGTTACAGGTAAGTATAGTTGGCAATTAAAAGCTGCTACCAATCATTGGCCAATGTTTCCATCAGAGTTTAAGTTTTATCCACATTTGTTAATGGAAAAAGGTTACAAAGTTGGTTTTACAGGAAAAGGATGGGGACCAGGGAGTTATGCTACTAAATACAATCCTGCAGGACCAGAGTACAATAAACACAAACTAAAACCACCCCACAAAGGGATTAGTAATGTTGATTATGCTGCAAATTTTGAAGCTTTTTTATCAGAGAAGAAAAAAAATGAAGCTTTTTGTTTTTGGTTAGGAACCAAAGAACCACATCGTTTTTACGAATTAGATTCATGGAAAAAAGAAGGAAAGAAATTAACAGATGCTAAAGTACCACCTTTTTATCCAGACAACGTAACGGTAAGAGGAGATATTTTAGATTATGCTGTAGAAGTTGAGTGGTTTGACTCTCATGTAGGAAAAGCCATCAAATCTTTAGAAAAAAGAGGATTGTTAGAAAACACATTAGTGGTGATTAGTTCAGATCATGGAATGCCGTTCCCTAGAGTAAAAGGACAAATTTACGAAGAAGGTTTTCACGTACCATTAATTGCTTATTGGAAAGGAAAAATCATCAAAGGTAGAAGAGTGGAAGATTTTGTAAGCTTTCCAGATATTGCTCCAACATTTATGGAGATAGCAGGTTTTAAACCTGATGAGCAAATGACAGGTAAGAGTTTTGTAGATATTTTATTTTCAAAAAAATCAGGACAAATAGATGCTACTAGAGATCATACCCTTTTAGGAAAAGAAAGACACGATATTGGTCGTTCTAACGAAGATGGAACAGACTTGTCGTACCCTGTAAGAGCTATTAGAACCAAAACATATTTATATGCTCATAACATTCAACCAGAAAGATGGCCAGTGGGGAATCCTGAGTATGGTTTTAGAAATGTAGATGGTTCGCCAACAAAAACGTTTTTAATGAATATAGATCCATACGACAAAGATTATCGTTTTTTTGAAATGAGTTTTGCCAAAAGACCCGAAGAAGAATTGTATAATATTCAGAAAGACCCTCATTGCATGGTGAACTTAGCTACGCTTCCTGCTTATAGAAACACATGCAAAGAATTACGTGCTCAAATGGAAAAAGAATTGATCGCACAAGGAGACCCTAGAACGTTAGGGAATGGAGAAGTTTTTGATCATTACCAGTATTATGGAAAAAGATTAAATTATAAAACAGGTGAAAGAATGCCTGCCATTGAAGATTAATATAATAAATAAACTTTTGATGATTTTAATACAAAACCTATGGATTTCCATAGGTTTTGTATTGAAATTTAAGTACACAAAATCAATACTAAACACTACATAGAACTGATGAAAATAAGTAAATATATATTAGGTGTAATTTGTATGCTAAGTATCTCTATTTTTGCGCAAAGGGAAACTAGCTCTTTTAATGAAAATTGGAAATTTGCTCGTTTTGGAGCTATGCCCGATGGCAGTACCAAAACAGAACCAAAAGATATTGATGAGGTAACTTATGATGACTCCAATTGGAGAACTTTAAATCTGCCTCACGATTGGGGAATAGAAGGTCCTTTTAGAGCAGATTTACCTAACCAAACAGGAAAGTTACCTTGGGCAGGAATAGGATGGTACCGTAAAGTATTTACAGCTACCAAATCAGATTTGTCTAAAAAAGTATTTGTAGAGTTTGACGGTTCCATGTCTAACACATCTGTTTTTGTAAACGGAGGTTATGTAGGAGAGTGGGCTTATGGATACTCTTCTTTTAGATTTGAAATTTCACGCTACTTAAAACAAGGAAATAATACCATTGCTGTAAGATTAAACAACAAAGAAGCATCTTCTCGTTGGTATCCTGGAGGGGGAATTTACAGAAATGTACATTTGGTAAAAACAAATCCAACCCACATAGCACATTGGGGAACTTTTGTAACCACACCTAATGTTTCTACCAAAGAAGCTACTATAGAAATTACAACAGAAGTTGTAGGGGTAAAAAAAGATGTTGAGGTAATGCATGAAATTTATACGGCAGGTAATAATGCAGTAAAAGTTGCTGAGCAAAAAATACCCTACTATCAACCAAGTAGTATTACTATTTCAAATCCAAAATTATGGGATTTAGAAAATCCAAATTTATATACCTTAAAGACTACTTTAACTAAAAAGGGTAAAGTTTTAGATGTGTACAAAACTACTTTTGGAATTCGTTCTATAGAGTACAATGCCAATGGTTTTTTCTTAAATGGAAAAAAAGTAAGAATGAATGGTGTTTGTCAACATCACGATTTAGGTCCTTTGGGAACGGCAGTAAATGTAAGAGCAATGGAACGTCAAATAGAGATTTTAAAATCTTTTGGAGTTAATGCCATTCGTACAGCTCACAACCCACCTGCTCCAGAGTTTTTAGAATTGTGTGACAAAATGGGAGTTTTGGTACAAGTAGAGGCTTTTGATGTTTGGGGAAAGAAAAAAGTAGATAATGATTATGCTTCTTTATTTGGTGCTTGGCACAAAAAAGATTTAATCACTATGGTAAAAAGAGATCGTAATCATCCGTCTGTAGTAATGTGGAGTACCGGGAATGAGTTGATTGAATTAAGAGAAGCAAACGATGCTCCTTTGGCAGCTAAATTGGCTGATATTATTCGTTCTGTAGATACTACTAGACCTACTACTTTTGGAAACAGTAGACCCGAAGCAGCAAGTAATGGGTTTGAAAAAACAGCTGATGTTTTTGGATTTAACTACAAGCCACATATGTACCAGGATTTTATAAAAGCAAATCCTAATACTCCATTGTATGGAAGTGAAACCGCTTCTACAATTAGCTCTAGAGGAGAATACTTTTTTCCGGTAAACTTTGATGATAAAAAACAAGGAAACGGTGGTTTCTTTCAGGTAAGTAGTTACGACTATTCTGCACCAAACTGGGCAGATATTCCTGAAAAAGATTTTGAAGCAGAAGATAAATTTCCTGGTTTGTTTGGTCAGTTTGTATGGACAGGTTTTGATTATATTGGAGAGCCTACACCTTATAACAAAGACAAAACCAACTTGTTAAACTTTTCTGATCCTAAAGAAAAAGCAAGAATGAAAGCCGAATTGGCTAAAATGGGAAATCAAATTCCACCACGTAGTTCTTATTTTGGAATTGTAGATTTATGTGGTTTCCCTAAAGACAGATATTATTTGTATCAATCTAAATGGAAACCAGAATTACCAATGGCACATATTTTACCACATTGGAATTGGCCAGAAAGAGTAGGAAAAGTAACTCCTGTTTTGGTGTATACTTCTGGTGATGAGGCAGAATTGTTTTTAAACGGTAAATCTTTAGGAAGAAAAAAGAAAGGTCAATACGAATATAGATTGATTTGGAAAGATGTTGTGTATCAAAAAGGTGAATTAAAAGTTGTTGCCTATAAAAACGGAAAAAAATGGGCAACAGAAAAAGTAAAAACTACAGGTATAGCTAATAAAGTATCTTTAGCAGCAGATAGAACTAAAATAAAAGCAGATGGACAAGATTTATCTTTTATAACGGTTGAAATTAAAGACAGAAAAGGACAAACGGTTCCTAGAACTCACAATATTGTAAGTTATACCATTAGCGGACCAGGGGAAATTGTTGCTGTAGGAAATGGAGATGCTACAAGTCACGAATCTTTTCAAGCTACCACAAGAAAAGTGTTTAACGGAATGGCATTGGTTGTGGTAAAATCTAAAAAAGGAGAAACAGGAAAAATTACAGTAACTGCTACTTCTAAAGGATTAAAAACCACAAAAATTAATTTAATTACAGAGTAATGAAAACAGTAAAAAAATATATTAGTTACGCGTTTGTGTGTATGGGTTTGCAAGCTGGTTTGGTTGCACAAAATAAAATGCCCAATGTTGTGGTGCTAATGGCTGATGATATTGGTTTGGGAGATTTAAGTTTTTATCAAAAAGAAAGAGGTGTTAAAAAATTAACTGTAGAAACTCCTAATATTGATAAGTTAATCAGCCAAGGAATGCGTTTTACCGATGCACATTCACCAGCATCTTTATGTGCACCTACTCGTTTTTCTATGTTAACGGGAAATTATTCTTATAGAAATTCTAGACCTTTTGGAGTGTGGACTCCAGAAGCAGATGCTTTGATAGATAAAAATGGATATACAACGAGTGCTCGTATAGCTCAAAAAGGAGGATATACAACTGCCTTTTTTGGAAAATGGGGACTTGGAGGCTCTTGGGTTAGAGAACAAGGAAAAAAAATAGATCATGCTTATTTAAACGGAGGAGCGTTAAGTTATGGTTTTGAATATTCTTGTGAATTACCAGAAGGAATTCAGAACGAACCTTATGCTTTTTATGAAAACAGAAAATGGTTGCCGTTAAAATCAAACTCAGTTTTAAAGGAGTTAGATGCCAATCAAACAGGGTATGCAACAGCAAAAAAACACAAAACTCGTGGCGGATTAGGAGATTCTAATTGGGATCCAAAAGCGGCAGGAAATATTTTAGCGCACAAAGCAGTCGATTATATTCATACTCAAAAGAAAAGTAAACCGTTTTTTATGTATTACTGTAGTCAAGCTGTACACATTCCACACGAACCACCAGCTAGATTTGATGGTACTAAAGTGGCAGGAACCACACCAGGAGATCATGGAGATATGATTTTTGAATTGGATTTACAAGTAGGGTTAATTGTAGAAGCTTTAAAAAAAACAGGAGCTTATGAAAACACCTTATTCATTTTTACGTCAGATAATGGAGGATTGTCTTTTGATCAAGGAATGAAAAAAGCGGGTCACGATACTAGTAATGGATTGTTAGGAAGTAAAGGATCTATTAACGAAGGAGGACACAGAGTTCCTTTTATTGCCGTATGGCCTGGGGAAATTAAACCCAATACAATTTCTAACGAACCTATTGTGGGGCAAGATGTAGTGGCTACTTTGGCAGCTTTGTCTCATCAAGAATTAGACAAAACAAAAGTGTTAGATTCAGCAAACCTATTGCCATATTTTAAAGGAATTGCCAAAGGAAAAGCACATACTTATTTAATGCATCAATCTGCAGGAGGACCTAGTTTTGCTTTAAGAGATGGAGATTGGAAATTAATTGTAAAATCGGATGTTAAGAAAAAAGCAAACAAGGTAGGAAACTTAACCAATGTAGCTTTATTTAACTTAAAGGATAATTTATCGGAAGATGAATCTAAAAATTTAATTAACGATGCAAAATATGCAAAGAGAGTTGCAGAAATGAAAGCAAAGTATATTGAGTTGAGAAAAACAGGAGTAAGTACAGTAAATTAATAAGTACAATTCACAAAAAAAAGCACAGAGGTCATTATGGTTTCTGTGCTTTTGGTTTTTTATAGCAAAGTGTAAAAAAATACTGAATAAGACATTTTATGGATGCCTAAACACAAATCAAGTTAAACAAAAAGGAATATTAGCTGTCTTAAAGCAACATTAATATAAACTAATTTAATAGATGAAAAACAATCAAATAATAAAGTCTTTAAGATTTTTGAGTTGCATTATTGCAATAATAATGTGTACTAAAGTAGCTTATGCACAGGTAAAAACAACAAGTTTTTCTACCCAAGAAACAAGCGTTAGAAATGCAGTAGTAGGAACAATAAATAATAAAGAGGTTTTATATGTTTCTAGTTTAAGTGAGGGGGTTGGTTGTTACACATTAGAGGGTAAAAAACTGTGGAATGCCAAAGTAGAGATTCCGGCAGTAATTTTTGAGATAGAAGCAGCGGATGTAAATGGAGACGCTAATGATGATTTATTAGCAGCATCTGCTAATGGAACTATTTATTGCTGGTCTAGTAAAGGAAAATTGTTATGGAAATTTACACCAGATCATAAAGTTCGTTTTTCAGAAATAGCAGTGGTAAATAATGGTTCTGTTCAAATTTTTGCTGGAGGTAACGATTATCAGCTATACGAGCTAAATTCACAAGGGAAATTAATAAGTACCACTAAAATTAAAGGAGTGGTAAGAAAAATAGAAGCAGGTAATTTTGTAGCTAAAAATAAGCAAGATCTGTTTTTAATGACCTATGCACATGATAAATTTAGATGGGAATATTTAGGGATTTTAGATGCAAGCACAAAAACAGAAGTAAGAGAGTTAAATTATAAAAAATCTAAATACAGAGAATTAAACAAAGCAATGCTTACAGATATTGAAGTTGCAGATATCAACAAAGATGGTTTTTCTGATGTATTGTTTTTTGGAGATCTAAGTTGGATTCCGGTTTTTATTGTTTTAGATTCAAACTTAAAACAGATTGTAAATTACAAAGGAACAAGAAAAGAATTACAGAGATATGCAAATGTAAAAGGAACTTGTTTGCTACCAGTAAAAGATGAAATAGCATTTCAATTTGGAGGATTTACTCACAGATTAGATCTTACAGGAAAGTTGATAGAAAAAGTAGGAACTAGATACGCAAATGAACAAGAAATTGTATATAGTGATTTTGTGTTAGCTCCGCAATCAAAACAACTAATTACAGCAGGAGAGGTAGATGGTGGAAATGGAGTTTATGTATTTAATCTTAAAAAATCTTCTTGGTTATCTACCAGCCATCATTTAACAGGGACTATGGCACAAGTAAAAGAAAATTTAGACTTGCTATATCAGCAAATTTTAAATTTTAAAATGCCTAGTTATCAAGAAAAATCGCAAGAACCATGGGTAATGGTTACAGGAAAAAAAATAAATGCTAAGGTTCAAAAGTTAAAAGGAAATGAAGTTGAATTTGTTATTCAAAGAGCTCCAAAAGAAAGTACAGATAGAGCTCCTTTAGTTGCTAAAATAGGAAAAACAGCTTTAAAGAAAGACAAAAGAGGAAAATACAAAGACTCTAGAGAGGCTATTGTAAATATGGCCAAAGAATATGAAAAAAAGGGACAATATTTCACCTTTTGGGCGGGTCACGGTAACGATCCTTTTTACATTCAGATAGAAACTTTAGAGCAAATTTTAGAAGCAGCACCTACAACTTGTAGAGGGTTTGTATATGCAGAAATGGATAATGTAAACGATCCTAGAGTACAACACTTTGTTAGAGCGTATGTTCCTAGATTGGCAAAAGCCATCCGAAAGAATAAAAACAGAGCAAAGCTTTATTTTAGATATAAGAATACTTTTTGGGGATTAACCAACAAGTTGCCTCTATGGCAAGAGTTGTTTTTTTCTAACAAATACAACGACATTCTTGCTCCAGCATCAGAAGATACAAGTAACAGAACTCAAGATGTAAATTTAGCGGGAAGAGTAGGTATGTTTGTAGCGGGTTATGTTGATGATTTTGCCATGCGTTTGATTGATGACAACCCAACAAGTTGGAGACCCTTAAGTCCAGGTGGGCAAAAATCTATTTCACCTTACTTAAGACAAGGAGTAATGATGGCTGCTTATGGAGCAAAACATGGAGTGGTTGCAGATAATAGTTTTACGGAAGAGCCAGGACTAAATATTTTATTTGGATTGATGAAGTCTGGAGTATTACCCGTGGTAGAAAAAGAAGATATTTTGTCTATTGGTTCTTGGCATTTGATTAAAGAGGTAGATGCAGATTTAATTCATACAATAGATAATCATCACTCAATGAAACAGTACAAGAGAACGGATGATAAAGATGTGTTTTCTGTAACGCAAATGCATTGGGCTGGAACCAGTATTCCAGAACATGATTATTCTAAAATTGCTTTAGGGGTAGATTATAGATGGTTAAATTACATGCCTGTAATGCCAAATGGAATGGTACCAATTGCTCCAATAGAATATGCAAAAGAATTGAAGAAGAGTAAAATTCCTTATAGCGTTAGTAATGGTTCTAAAGGAGTTTCTAACGGAGAATTAGTGGCTGCAAAAACATATATGGATGAGTTTAAAGAAATTGTGACAAAAGGAAAGTCTAAGTTACCAATTGTGGTTAAAGGAGCTTCTTGGAGTGCTGTTAGAATTGATAATACTCACGTTCGTGTAATTTTGGTAGATCCAGGGTATATAGAGCCTAAAGATAGAGCTGTAGAAATTACATTTAATGGAAAATTCCCAAAGAATGCAGTCGATATTTTATCAAAAGAAAAGATAAGTATTGTTAAAGGAAAGGTCAATACAAAGGTGTTAGCCGGTTCTTTAAAGTTTATAGATATAACATATTAATCTTTTTTTTTAGTGATTCATAATTAATAGAGATTATCAAAATAAGTGATTGTAAAACCCTGAGATGTTCTCAGGGTTTTTTCTTTGTTTATATTTACTAAGTGCTTGCATGTGTAAAAATAGTGCTTTTAGTTACTAACAAGAACAAAGTATAAACGCTAGGTGACATTTATGGTATGCTATTTTTAGAACTTCGTCCTTATAAAATAATTTTATTTAATAATGAGTAAACTTAAATATTTTGCAATTGTATTATTGCTAGGAGCTTGCAAAGCCAAAACAAGAACAGAAACAACAATTCATAAAAAGCCCAATATCATCTATATTTTAGCGGATGATTTAGGAATAGGAGATTTAAGTACTTATGGTCAAAAAAGGTTTAAAACGCCCAATATTGATGCTTTGGCAACAAATGGAATTAAATTTACACAACACTATAGCGGATCTGCTGTTTGTGCTCCGTCAAGATCTTCTTTAATAACAGGTCAACACACTGGCCACACACCCATTAGAGGAAACAAAGAAGATGTTGCGCATGGAGGTCAAATTCCTTTACCAGCAAGTTCTATTACTATTGCCGAAATGTTAAAACAAGTAGGATATACTACTGGAATGTTTGGGAAATGGGGCTTAGGTTTTGGAGAGGGAGATCCTAATAAACAAGGGTTTGATGAATTTTATGGTTATAACGATCAAAAATTAGCACACAGGTATTACCCACCTTATTTAAATCATAATCAGGGAGTTGATTCTTTAAAAGGAAACGATTGGACAAATACAGTGATTTATGCGCAAGATAAAATTCAGGAAAAAACATTAGAATTTATAGAGGATAACAAAGAAAAACCATTCTTTGCTTATGTCCCTTTTGTATTGCCACATGCCGAATTGATATCACCCAAAGATTCTATTTTACAAAAATACATAGGCAAGTTTGATGAGGTTCCATACAAGGATCATCCTTATTCATCGGATTACGGACCTAACATTGTAGAGTATAAATATTGTACACAAGAAATACCTTTTGCTGTTTTTGCATCTATGGTAGATAGAATGGATGTATACGTAGGGCAAATTGTAGCAAAAGTAAAAGAGTTAGGATTAGAAGATAATACCATTATTATGTTTACAAGTGACAATGGTGCGCATGATGCCGGTGGAGCCAACCCAGCATACTTTAACAGTACAGCAGGTTTAAGAGGTATTAAAAGAGATTTGTATGAAGGTGGAATTCGTGCACCTTTTGTAGCTTCTTGGCCTGGAAAAATTAAAGAAGGAGTGGTAACCAATCATGTTTCTGCTTTTTGGGATGTAATGCCAACGCTTGCAGATATTGTTGGAGTAGAAACACCAAAGCAGAGTGATGGAATTTCTTTTTTACCTACTTTGTTAAATCAAAACAATCAAAAAGAACATGAATATTTGTATTGGGAATTTAATATTAAAGGTGGTCGTAAAGCGGTTCGTTTAGGAAAATGGAAAGGGGTGATTTACAAAGCAATTAACAATCCAAAGGCCAAAATAGAATTGTACAATTTAGAAAAGGATGAATTTGAAACAACAAATGTAGCAAAAGAGCATCCAGAAGTTGTGGCTAAAATTCAACAAATAATGATGGATGCTAGAAGTGAAAGTAGCATCTTTAAATTTTAACAATCAACCTAACAGATGAAGTTTTATAAGTTAATTATTTTGTTGTTTGCTATTTCTGTATACAGCCAACAGCATATCAATTTTGATAAAGATTGGAAATTTGTACAGCAAGACGTAACAGGTGCTGAGCAAATTAATTATAAGGATACAGATTGGAAAACACTGAATTTACCTCACGATTGGAGTATTGAGGGGGAATATGATGAAAGCAATCCTATGGGAGATAAATGTGGATATTTACCTGCAGGTTTTGGTTGGTATAGAAAAACCATTACGGTTCCTAAAGAATGGAAAGAAAAACAAGTAGAAATTGCTTTTGAAGGAGTTTTTATGAATAGTACAGTTTGGGCAAATGGAATTAAACTGGGAAATAGACCTTATGGATGGATTTCTTTTGCGTATGATATTAGTGAAATTGCTCAAAAATCTGATAAAATTACTTTTGCGGTAAGAGTAGATAATGACAAGCAACCATCAGCAAGATGGTATACAGGGAGTGGAATCTATTCTCATACTTGGATTGATGTAAAAAACAAAGTAAATATAGCTAGAGATGGTGTTTTTGTAAGAACCGAAGGAAACAAAGTTTTAGTAACTACGGATATAAATAATACAGGAGATTCTAAAAAAGTAAGAGCTACTTTAAGAACTTCTATTGTAAACGCACAAGGAGTTAAAGTTGTAACTACTTCAGAAAAATTAAAAGCAGTAAATGGAGTTCAAAATACTATCGATCATCAATTAAAAATTGAAAATCCTAAGCTATGGAATCCAGGAGCACCTTATTTGTATACGTTAGTATCAGAAGTATTGGTAAAGGGAAAAGTGGTAGATATTGTAAAAACAAAGTTTGGAGTTAGAGACGTAAAATGGGTAGCAGAGTCTGGAATTTGGATCAACGGAAAAAATGTAAAATTACAAGGAGTTTGTAATCATCAAGATGCAGGGCCTTTAGGAGCCGCAGTTCCCGATAAAATTATTCGTTATAGAATTCAGCAATTAAAAGATATGGGGGTTAATGCTATTAGAACTTCACACAATCCTCAAACGCCAATTTTTTACGATATCTGTGATGAATTAGGAATGTTGGTAATGGATGAAATTTTTGATGGATGGATGGAAAAAGCTCCAGAAGATTATGGAGGTAGATTTTTTGATAAATGGTGGAAGCAAGATTTAACAGATTGGGTCAAAAGAGATAGAAATCACCCATCGGTTATTATTTATAGTGTTGGAAACGAAACCAAAGGAGAAATTGGTGCAGAACTAGTAAAAACTTGTCATGAATTAGATAATACTCGTCCGGTAACTTCAGGACATTCAGGTTCAGAATATATGGATGTTTTGGGAGTGAATGGGCATAGTGAGAAAAAAGGATTTTTTGATCATATAGAAGAAGAGCAAAACGGTAAAGTTTTTATTGGTACAGAAAACACACATACTTGGCAAGTAAGAGGGTATTACAGAACCAAAACTTGGTTTAGAGATGGATATCCTAGTAAAAAACAAAAACCTTACGCATTACCAGATTTAACAGAAAAAGAAGTGTTTACACATGATTGGATAGATGAATTAAACAGAACCAATCACAAGCAAATATTTAATTCTAGTTATGATAATGCCATGGTACGAGTATCATCTCGTTTAAATATTGCTCAAATAAGAGATATTCCAGCATATGCCGGTTCTTTCCGTTGGACAGGTCACGATTATATTGGAGAAGCTGGATATGTACACGGAGGTTGGCCTTTTAAAGCTTTTATGGGAGGAGCAATAGATTTATCAAATTTTGAAAAAGATTTGTATTATTTGTATCAAAGTCAGTGGACAACTAAACCAATGGTACATATTTTACCGCATTGGACACATCCTAAAGTTGCTCTAGATACTGAAATTCCAGTATGGGTATACTCAAATTGCGATGAGGTTGAATTGTTTTTTAATGATAAATCTTTAGGAAAACAAAAACCAGATAAAGAATGGTTAAAAATGCAATGCCAATGGATGGTAAAGTGGCAGCCAGGAACTTTAAAAGCGGTAGGATATAAAAATGGAAAACAAATAACAGAAAAAGTTATTAGAACTGCTGATGTTCCTAGTCAAATAAAATTATCGGTAGATGGAGAATCTTTGGAAAATAAAAATAATGACATTGTACAAGTACGTGTAACTACTACAGATGCTAAAGGAGAATTTTATCCTTACGGAGAAAATAGAACCTATTTTAATGTAATTGGAGCAGGAAAAATTAAAGCTTTAGGAAACGGAAGTCCTGTAGATGTAGAACAACATGTGGGGCCAGACAATAGAATAGCCTTTTACGGATTAACAAGAGCTTTTATAGAATCTACCAATGCAAATGGAGATATAGCTTTGTTAGCAAGTTGTATTTTGGGAGAAAAAAAACAAATTACCTCTAATAAAGTAAGTATAGACACGGACGTATTGGTGTTAAGAGGTAAAAAACCAAAAACAGATATTCAAATTTATTATACTACGGATGGAACAACTCCTACAAGAAAATCAAACTTATATACCAACAGTTTTGAAGTTCCTTTAGAAACCACGGTAAAAGCATTAATTGTTTTAAACGGAAAAAATGTTCAGGTTTTAGAAGAAAGGTTTTCTAAGAAATTAGGATTTACTTGGAACAAAAATACTGGAGAACGTGTAATTGCAGGAGAACAAGCCGAAGATGCCAAAATTATCAAAGGAAAAGTTATAGAAAAAAAGACTTTGGTAAGAGGTAAAGGTTATGTAAAACTAGATAATGTAGTTGGAGCAAGTTTAGAATGGTATCAAGAAAATGATGGAGGAGCCGGAGAGGCTGATTTGTTTATACGTTACAGCGGTAAATACAACAATGCTCCAGGAACATACATTAAAGTAATTGTTAATGGCAAAGTAGTTCAAAACAAATTGTTTTTAAGAAACACTCGCAACACAGGTAACTTTTGGAACAAAGTAAAACTGCCTATTCAATTAGAAAGAGGAGCCAATACAATTGTTTTAGAAACTATAGAGAATAAAGGTGTTCTTATTGATGAGATATTAATCAATTAATTAGAACATGATATATGTACTCAGAAAGACTTAATAAAAATTTTCTGCGACATTAAAACTTTTTCATCTTTTTACTTTTATAATAAGTTATTATTAAAAGGTTAAGAGCTTCCCATTTGTATTTGGTTAGTACAGGGAAGCTCTTTTTTAATGAAAGGAAAAACAATTATGATAAAAAGGAATCTTTTATATGTAGTTCAATTATGTATGATGATTGGATTTACAGGAGTTAAGAGTTATGCTCAGCAAACAAAAAAAACAAATGTAATTTGGATTATTACAGACGAACATAATTTTAGAACTCTAAGTTGTTACAGAGATCAATTAACTCCTGAGCAAGCATTGCAGTGGGGAAAAGATGCTGTTATAAAAACTCCCAATATTGATGCTTTGGCAGAAAATGGAACTATTTTTAATAGAATGTACTGTAGTGCTGCGGTTTGTACAGCTTCTAGAGCCTCTATGTTTACAGGAATGTATCCTATGACTTTAGGAATACCTAACAATTCTAATAAAAAAGGAGATGGTAAATATTTAAAACCTGATGTAACCACTATTGCAGATGTGTTAACAGGAGCAGGGTATATGACAGGGTATTCTGGAAAATGGCATTTGGCAGAAAGTAGGTCTGCAGATGGTAATAAAGACCATGATGAATGGTGGTCTCCATATCCAACAGGAGTTCCTTCTGATAATTATGGATTCCAAGACAAAAGATTTATGTTTAACGGAGGACATGATAAGTTTAAAGGAATGGATGCTAATGGAAATCCTTATTATGCAGCCAAAAATCCTAAATTATTAGGTAAAGACAAATATGGTCAACCTATCTATCAAGATAAAAAATCTAAAAACGTAAAATTTACAACAGATTGGTTGGGAGACAGAGCTGTTGAGTTTATAGCGGATAATAAAAATAAACCTTTCTTTTATGTGGTAAGTATTCCAGATCCACACACACCAGATATAGCAAGAACTCCATATGATACTTTATACAATAATATAAAAGTAGAATTACCTAAAACGTACAAATATGCTTTTGAAAACAAAGCAAAATTACCTAAATGGCAAAGTCCAGATAACAAAACCAATGATGAAGAAAAGTTAAAAAAGAGTATTCAACAATATTTGGGAATGGTAAAAATTGTAGATGAAAATGTAGGTCGCATCATTCAGAAATTAAAAGATGAAGGAATTTTTGAAAATACAATTGTAATGTTCTCATCAGATCATGGAGATTTATTAGGAGAACACGGACGTGTAAACAAAGGAACTATTCACGAAGCATCTGCTAAAATTCCATTTGTGTTAGCACAAGGACAGAACAATAAAAACCCTTTAATTCCAAGAAAAAAAGTAGTTAATTTAGCAGCAAACAATACAGACTGGATGCCAACATTTTTAAGTTTGTTAGATATTGATTGCCCTAAAGTTGCTGGTAGAGATATTACTCCGTTATTTCAAAACAAGCTACCTGCTAATTGGGATGATGTTACTTTTTCTCGTTTAGGATACTATGCTGCTATTACTAGCAGATACAAATTAAGTGTAATGTATAGTGGAAAACCTTGGTTGTTTGATATTGAAGCAGACCCGGATGAGTTGGTCAACTTTATAGATGATAAAAAATATGAAAAAGTAATTGTAAAGCTAGCCAAAGATTTAAATAAGTATATGGATTTAGCTAAGGATGATAACAAGAAAATAAAGGAACAAGTAAATAAATTGATCCAAAAAAACTCATAAGAGTAGAAATTTAGCTTTTTGTAGTCTAGAAATGTACGAAGAAGAAACTTAGTTGTACTTACAGAGACGTAAGATTTAAGATTCTCAAGTAGGTTTGTGGAAAATAATTATAATAGAATAGTTGATGAAAAAATTAAAGATTGTTTGTTCCCTATTTTTGTTGTTTGTAACGTATGTAAATGCTCAAGTTATAAACGTTTCAGAATATGGAATTAAACCAGGGAAAGATGTAGCGTTGGAGGTAAATGAATTAATAGCATCTTTAAAAGGACAAAAAGGAGTGACTTTGTTTTTTCCAAAAGGAAAATACGAATTTTATCCAGAGAATGCTTTTGAACAATACAGAGCAGTAACTAACCATGATAATAGTTTAAAACGTATTGCTTTTCCAATTTTTGAATTTCAAGATTTTACAATAGACGGTAATGGATCCACTTTTAATTTTCATGGAAAAATATGTCCTGTAGTTATAGAAGGAGGCAAGAATACTACTTTAAAGAATTTTAAAATAGATTGGGAGCACTCTTTTGTAAACGAACTAAAAGTAATTGAAAACAATAGCAAAGAAAACTCGTTTGTTGTAGAAGTAAATAACGGAAAGTTTGGTTTTGAGGTAAAAGACAACGAAATTCTTTTCAATCATTACGATTGGCAAGATGTTATTGGTCAAAATATAGCTTTTGATCCTAAAACAAAATCACCTATTTGGAGTACTAAAGATTATTTCTTAAAATCAACTCATAAATCACAAATTAAAAAACTTAATAGCAAAACAGCTAAGTTTACAAATTATACAAAAGTAACACCACCTGTAGGAACTATTTTTGCAACCTATGGACCAAGTCCAGGAGGGAATAGATTTGCACAGGCTATACATTTAGCTAATTCTAAAGATAGTTTTATAGATAATGTAACTGTATATGCAGCAGGAGGAATGGCTCTAATTGCGGAAAGATGTGAAAATATAACCGTTCATAAATTTACAGTAACTTCTCGTGATGATAGACATTTTGCAACTAGAGCAGATGCAACTCACTTTTTAGGATGTAAAGGAGTTATTAAAATGGAAAACTCTTTGTTAGAGCATATGATGGATGACGGAATTAATGTACATGGTGCCTATGTTAAAATTGAAAAATACATGGGAAATAACACTTTCTTGTGCGAGATTAGTCATGTACAACAAGCGGGGATTATTTTTTCTGAACCAGGAGATAAAGTAGCCTTGTTGTCTAGAGAAACTGTTTTACCTTTTTACGAAACGGTGGTAACCAAAACAAAAATTTTAAACGAAAAAAGATTTTTATTAACTGTTGCAAATGTTCCTGAAAACATACCTTCTGGACCTTTGTCTGTGGAGAATTTAACGTGGAATCCAGATTTGTATTTAGCAAATAATACAATCAGAAATAACAGAGCTAGAGCAGCGTTAATTACAACAAAAGGAAAAGTAGTGGTAGAAAACAACTATTTTTCTTCGCAAATGCATGGTATTTTAATTGAAGGAGATAATAAAGCTTGGTACGAGTCTGGTGCAGTTAAAGACATTACTATTAAAAACAATACCTTTGAAAACATTGGTTATGGATCTGGAGAAGGATATCCTTTATATATTTCTCCAATGTTTTTACCCACTCAACGTTTGGGAGCTAAAAAATACCATCAAAATATTAGTATTGTTAATAATACATTTAAAAGTTTTAACGGATTGTTTGTACATGCAAAATCGGTAAAAGGTTTGTATTTAAAAGGAAACAGCATTACGTTAAGTGATGATAAATATCCAATAGGAAGTAAACTACCGTCTATTTCTTTAGATTATTGTGAAGATGTGGTAATAGAAAAAAACAAGTTTAAAAACTTTACATGGCCATTAACAATTGAACAAAAGAAAAATTCTAGTAAGGTGAAAATTAAAAGAAACAAAGGAATTAAAAAGTAACAGTTTATTGATGTTTATATTTTTTGGAGCTAGGATTTTTTCCTAGCTCTTTTTTTATGGGGTGATTGTAGTGCGAAATTTAGGGGGTATGTCATAATTTGTTACAAAATCTAAATTTATTTTATCTTTTGATGAGAAATGTATAACAAAACTAAGCAACAGTATGTTATATTTGTCAAGGTGATAAAATTTATTGAAAATAATCTAAAATCTAAATTGAAGAAAAGTAACTTGATTGCTTTGGTAATCATCTGTTTGTTTGAGATGCTATCTGTTGTAGAGGTTAGTGCTCAAAAAATAGAGGCTATTTCTTTGTTTGAAACCACCGATTTACCTACCACAGATATTTCAAGAGTAAGACAAGATAAACAAGGTTTTATTTGGTTTGTATCCGAAGATGGTTTGTATCGTTTTGATGGATATAAGTACGAGCATCATGCTTTTATAGACCAAAACCCTGATTTTCCTTTAAGAAGAATTAAAAAGTTTGAGTTTGATAATTTTGGTAGAATTTGGTTAGACACCAAAGATAATAGACTGTATTGTTATACCATTGAAACAAAAGAATTACAAGAAATTCACTTTAAAAAAGACAAGATTTTTTCTGAAGTAAATAGCATGACTTTGTGCGAAGATAAGCTCTTTATTGGCCATAATACACCACATTATTTTTCTTTAAAAAACATAGACTTAGAGGATATAAAACCTATTAAAATAAGTAACGTAAGAAATACTAGATTAGGTTATTATAGAAAGAATTTTGTGTGGTTTGTAATGTCTAGCCACATGATTATGTTTGATGCTAAGAAAGAAAAACTCTTACGAACAATAAAAGTGCCTGCCAATGCAACAAGCATTACTGTAGATGCTGCTAATAATGTTTGGATAGGCGACAATTCCAAAAAAATTTATGTTTACAACACAAAAAAAGATCAATGGACTACCATTAAAACATTGGTGAATGGAATTAAGTGGATGGAATATGATGAGTTGAGGAATAAAATATTGGTTACTTCTTTTACCAATATTTACGAAATTGACTTAGACTTAGACAAGGTAGTTTTAGACAGAATTCCATTACATAAAACCATTCAGAATGGTAGAGAAACTTTTATAGACAAGCAGAACAATGCATGGTTGGTGGTTTCTAACAATGATTTAATTAAGTTAAATTACGGAGATCATGATGCGTACAACTTAAACTTTAAGCAAGTCTATAGCGAAAAATCAAAGAAGTTTATTTTTCAGGATTTTACAGGAGCCAAGTGGTTGGCAGGAACGAGTGGGTTGACTAGAAAGAATTTTGAAACGAAAGAGGTTAAAGAATACTTGCCCAAAATAGATATAAAATCAGTTCAGAAATATAACGACTCTCTATTTTATGTGTTTACCAGAAGAGAAGGTTATGAGTTTAAATACAATGAACAAAAGAAAGACTTTAATGTTGTTAAAATAGTTTCTAAAGATCAAATTGGACTTAGGTATTTAAATACGGGGATTAGAACCAAAGAAAATTTGTTTTGGATTGGAAATCATAAAGGAGTTGCAAGAGTTAACATTCAAGAAAATACCTCTGAATTTTTACCTGTTTTAAAATGGAGTAATGTAAACTATCTGGTATATGATGAGGAACACAATGCCATATTAGCAAGTGCTATTAATAAAGGAATTTTTCAATTTAATTTAGATGAAAATCATCAAGTGATAGATGTAAAAAACATCAACCGTTCTAAAAAACTGGGGAGTAATACAGTTCAATCCATCTACTTGGGTAAAAACAATGTATGGGCCGCAACTTCTAGAGGACTAAGTAAGTTAGGGTATGACAAAAACAAAAAAGAGTATTTTGTTAAGAAGAATTATACGACCAAGGATGGACTATCACATAATTATGTGTCTACCGTTTTAGCAGAAAACAATAGGTTTTTGTGGATTGGTACCAATTTAGGATTGAATAGATTGGATGTTAAAAATCAAAAAATCACCTCTTATTACAAAGGATTTGGTGATGCAGCCAACAAAATTGTGAATTGTTATTCTACGTACGCTCAAGATAAGAGGATGTATTTTGGAGTGAGTAAAGGGTTTATAAAGTTCAATCCAAAGAACCTTCATAAAAGTTTGTACACCTATTCTATGTATGTAGAAGATGTAGAGATTAACGGAGTAAACGGAAAAAGCATCAAAGATTTAAAAGACTTAAAGCATTATGAAAACTATATAATCCTTACGGTTTCTGTTCCTAATTACAATTCGCCAAATGGAGTAAAATACCGCTATAGGTTAGATAATAAAAAATGGACAGAGAGTCCAGCAAGACATTCAACTTTTGCAATAGATAATATTTCTCACGGTAATCATTCTCTTCAGTTGCAATGCAGTAATGAGGACGGTGTTTGGAATTCAGAGATTAAGAAAATCGACATATACATGACTCCACCTTTTTGGAAATCGTGGTGGTTTGTTTCTGTTTTGGTGTTGTTGGTTGTTTTAATCATTCGTTTCTTATTGATACGATTCCGATTGAAAAAAGAGTTTGATATTCAGTTAGGGATAGAAAAGAAGTTGAGAGAAACGGATCAAGAGAAAATAAAATTTTTTACAGATGTTTCTCACGATTTAAAAACTCCGTTAACAATGATTAGTAGGCCTATCGAGAAAATGTTGGGTCAGGAAATATCCGAAGAAGAAAAGAAATATTTGTTAGAAACAGCTTCTAAAAACACCAATAGATTGATTAATTTGATCAATCAAGTATTAAATTTTAGTACCATACAAAGTGGAGATTTAACCTTAAATATTCAAAGAATAGAGCTCATTTCCTTTTTAAATAACATTATTGATAGTTTTAATTTTGAAACTTCTCAGAAACAAATCAACTTAATTTTAAAAACGGAGTTACAGGAATTAATTGTCTTTTTTGACAAGGAAAAAATAGAAAGAGTACTGTATAATTTATTATCCAATGCCTTTAAAAATACTCCTAAAAACGGAAACATTACCTTAGGAGTTGTGTTTGATGACACTACTAAGATTGTAGATATTTGTGTAGAAGATACAGGTTTTGGAATTAGAAAAGACAAGCTAAATAGAATTTTTAAACGATTCTATCAGACAGATACTAAAAATGTTGGACAGGGAATAGGTTTGTCTATTGTAAAAGAATACATAGAGGCTCATGATGGTAGTGTAAATGTAGAAAGCGAATACAACAAAGGTACCAAAATCTGTATTGCACTGCCTGTAGAAGAAGAAAATGCAAAACAGAAAGAAAAAAACAAAGAGAAGAATGTTGTAAAAGAAGATAAAGAACATTCTATTTTGCTGGTAGAAGATGACAATGATTTAAGAGAATATATTGTGTACGAACTGCAACCTTTTTATAAGATTTACACAGCTAATAACGGAAAAATTGGGCAAGAAATGGCCATAGACAAAAAGCCTGATTTAATTCTTACGGATTTAAAAATGCCTGATATGAATGGTGCTGAATTGTGTGATGTTTTAAAAGGAGATCTTAGAACGTCTCACATTCCTGTAATTGTAATTACGGCTTTTAGTGGAATGGAATTAGAATCTTTGGCTATTGGAGCCAATGATTATATTTCTAAACCATTAAATGTTGATAGTTTGTTGTTAAAAATTAAAAATCATTTAAAACTGTTAGAACAGGCCAAAGAAAAATTTGACAGAGAAATAAGTCTAACTCCAAAAGCAGAGAACAAAGAGACTCCTCAAAAAATATTTATCAATAAAATAATGGAGGTGATAGAAGAGGAGTTTATAGATAAAAAATTAGATATAGAATTACTTACTCAAAGAATGAATATGTCTAAAAGTGTGTTGTATAAAAAAGTTTTAGACTACACAGGGCAGTCGGTAAATGAATTAATCACGACTGTAAAAATTAAAAAAGCAGAAGAGTTTTTGTTAAATTCAGATTACTCTTTTAATGAAATTACGTATCTCCTAGGCTATAATGATAGCAAGTATTTTAGAGGTTTGTTTAAAAAGAAAAACGGCCTAACTCCTTTACAGTTTAAAAAGAATAAACTTAGAGAACAGTAGTGTAATCTATGTTTTTATAAGTAATTAATCTGTATTCCCCCTTTTTTAAGGAATATACCCCTCTTTTTTTGATGATATGATGGTTAAATTTGAATTGGTTTAAAAAATCAACAGTTTACTAAAATCATAGAAATCAACAAAAAATGAAATTAAGACTTATAGCTGCCATCATTTTTACTATATGTATATCGGCATTAATTTTTATTCCAGAAAATTCTAATCTAGAATGGGGAGCCTTTATCGGTAATTTTCATCCGTTGTTTTTACACTTGCCCATAGGTGCTTTGTTGGCCTTATTTGTGGTAGAGGTTTTTCAAGTTATCAATCCAAAATTAAGTTTAGAAAACCTAGCACAACCTTTGCTTTGGTTTTCGGTAATTACAGTAATTCCAACTGTGGTTGCAGGTTTTTTGTTAGCATCTACAGGAGGTTATAACAAGACTATTTTAAATTACCACAAGTGGTTGGGGTTTGTAACAGCAGTTTTGTGTGTCTGGTTGTTAGTTTTGCATTATTGGCTATATACGTACAAGCCTAAGTTTATAAACGTTTATAAATTTTTGTTAGCAATCAATGTGGTTGTTTTGTCTGTAGCAGGACATTTTGGAGGTTCTTTAACACATGGTGATGGCTATTTAACCAAAGATATGCCTAACAATTTAAAAGCAGTTTTAGGAATTAAAGAAACCCAAAAAGAAAGTTTATATACAAAAGTAGTAGAAGAAAAAAAGGACTCTGTACCGGCCAATATAAAAGAGTTTGTAGAAAAAATACAACCCATTCTAGATCAAAGATGTTATGAGTGCCACAATGCCAATAAACAAAAAGGAGATTTACGATTAGACAATTTAAACTGGGACATAACCACTCCGCACGGAGCTAAAGTTTGGGATGATATTTTGTACGAAGTTACCGAACAGAACATGCCTCCAGAAGAAAAAGAACCTTTAACAGAAGTACAAAGAAATCTAATTATCAAATGGATTCAGAACTCCTTTAAACAAGAAAAAACAGAACAACCTACTGTTGTAGAAAATAAGGAGAAAATTAAAAAAGAGAAAAAGGTTAAAGTTTTAGCAAAGAACACATCTACAAAAAGGTTGTCTAAAGAAGAAGCACATTACAGAAAAAATATTCAGCCCATTTTTCAGAAATACTGTTACCAATGTCACAATCAAAAAAGGCAAAAAGGAAACATGCGTTTGGACAATTTAAATTGGGACATGATCAAAGGTCACGATGCAGAAAAATGGAACTCTGCCTTAGATGAAATTAACAAAGGGGAAATGCCTCCTAAAAAGAAAAAACAACCCAATCAGTTTGAACGTAAACTTATTGTAGATTGGATGACCTCTTCTTTAGCCAAAGCATCGGATGCCAAACAAGTGGCAAATAATGGAGTCATGCGTAGGTTAACTAAAAAACAATACACTTATACGTTAAATGAATTGTTAGGATTGCCTATTAATTTTGGATACGTATTGCCAGATGATGGAAAATCTAAAATGGGATTTAGCAACAACGGAGAAGTATTACAAATATCTCCTTTACACATAGATTATTATCAAAAAATAGCAAGAGAAGCGTTAAACAAAGCAATTGTATTAGGTGATAAACCAAAATCTACCAAATACAAAGTCACTTTTGGAAAAGGAATTGGAGCAGGAAAACCTGGAGCAGAATTTGGTGGATTTCAGTCTGTAGCAATGAATAAAAAAGACTTTTTAGTAGAGGTTGCTGTGGGTGATGAAGGGTATAAGAACACCAATAACTACGATACCATTAAAAATAAAATAGGTTTTGATTTTAGGGGATCGGATCCAGATAGGCATAGTGTAGTAAAAGAAGGACTGCTAATGCATTCTGCCAAACCTCACAAAGAACTACCTCCAAAATCTTGGCAAGGACCATCACCCAATGTAAAAATGGTCGTAAAAAATTATTTTAGAGGAGAAGGAAGTTTTGTTTTTAGAATGGAAGCATCAAAAGGATATATTGATGAACATAGTGAAATGATTTTTCCTTTAAAAAATCAAAAACCAAGAGCCAAAACCGAAGAATCTATTGTGATTCAAGCAAAAGATATAGACCTTAAAAAGGGGAGAAATTTAATTCTTAATCAAGACAAAACCCTTATTCAGGCTAAAGACATAACTAAGTGGGTAAATGCAAAATTTAAATACAACGTAAAAAAAGAAGGATACTATCAGATAGATGTGGTACATCCGTATGTAAATAAAGATGAAAAAAGGTCTATTAGCTTAGGTTTGCTAGGAACAGGAGGACAAAAAATTTCTTATTTGTTTAAAGAAGGTGTAATGCAAGAAAACAAAGAGACTACAGTAACTCCAATAGGTTTGATATATCTAAAAAAAGGAAAACACTTAGGACTTGTACAAAGATCTTTTTTTGTGGGAATGTACAATGTAATTCTAACTCCTATTAAAGAAGGCGATCCTATTTTGAGAGGAATTAGAGGAAAGGTTAAGCTGAATATGGAAAAGTATAAAAATGATTTTCCATCTATTAGAACATTTGCGGGAGCTAGAACAGATGATGGTCAAGATTATTTAAACTATGATGTTTCTAAAAAAGTAACAACACCTTTTGGAGGTTCTCAAAAATTAGAGTTTAAAGGCTATTTTGAAGATTTACCAGTACCAGTGTACAATCCTAATGATACTGGAGAGTTTTCTAACATGATGCATATTGGTTTTTGGAATGACTATTTGGTGAAAGATACTCAAGAAACAGGACCTGTATTGTTGGTAAAGAATATAGAGTTAGAAATGCCCTATCATCCTGTTTGGCCACCTAAAAGTCACACCGCTATTTTCTTTGACTCTCCTAACAAGGATAACAAAGAGAGTTATACCAAAGAGGTACTTACAAAATTTATGGAAAGAGCTTTTAGACGATCTGTAGACGAGAAAGAAGTAAACCGTTATATGAGTTTTTGGCAATCTATAAAAAAGGATCATGCTCGTTATGAAACTGGAGTAAAAGAAACTTTGGTAGCTGTACTTTGTTCGCCTAATTTCTTGTACATATTAGATCAAAACAATCCTAATATAGATCAAAAAAAATCTGATTATTATTTGGCTTCTAAGCTTTCCTATTTTTTATGGAATTCACCTCCAGACCAAGCTTTGGTTGCTGCGGTAGCTAGTGGAAAATTTAGAAAAGAGTTGCCAAAGCTTATAGCATCTATGGTCAATGATAAAAAAGTAATGAGAATGATTCGCTCATTTGCTTCTGAGTGGTTACGTATAGATAGACATAAGGGAATGAATACAAGTGTGCAGCAATATGCAGATTATACACGCTTTGTAAAAGAGGATATGAGTAATGAAACATACCAGTTTTTAAACTATATTTTAAAAGAAAACAAAAGTATCTTAAACTTTATAGATTCAGACTTTGCAATGTTGAATCAGAATTTAGCAGAGTTTTATGGAGTAAAAGGTGTAAAAGGAAATGAGTTTAGACCTGTGGCAGTTGCTCAAGATTTAAACCGAGGAGGATTGTTGTCTCAAGGAGCGTTTTTAAACGGTCATTCCGATGGAGAACAAGCTCACCCTATAAAAAGAGCGGTTTGGTTAAAAGAAAAAATATTAGGCGATCCTGCACCACCACCACCACCCAATGTTCCAGAAATTGATCCGGATACTCCAGGTTTTGACAAGTTAACGTTAAAAGAGCAATTGGAATTGCATAGAAACAAACCATCTTGTATAAGTTGTCACCAAAAAATAGATCCTTATGGAGTGGTGTTCGAGAATTTTGATGCAGTAGGTCGTTTTCAGAGTAAAGCCAAAGGCAAACTGATTGATTCCAAATCTATATTGCCAGACGGTACAGAGGTTGAAGGAATTCGAGGAATTAAAAAATACATCATTGCACAAAAAAGTGAAGATTTTACAAGGTCGGTAGTCAAGCATTTGTTTGCCTATGCTTTGGGGAGGAATGTCACTTTTGCCGATGATAAGGAGATTGATAATATTGTTAAAAAAGTAAGAGAAGACGATTATAAGTTTCAAACCATCATCAAAGAAATTGTTTTAAGTCCGTCTTTTTCTAAAAAAATGTAGAACATAAAAAATTAAGGTTATGAGTAAAAAATCTTGGCACATGGATAGAAGAAGCTTTGTAAAAGGCTTGGGAGTTGCATGTATGTTACCATACTTAGAATGTATGGGAATGAGTTCTTTATCTGTTTTAGATGCTCCTAGTAAAGTAGATATTCCTAAAAGATTATGTTATTTGTACGTTCCTAACGGAGTGGCAATGCCTCCTAAAGAGAGTGAATATTTTAACAAATGGAATTGGTTTCCTACAGGGAAAGGAGCAAATTATAAGTTTACCAACACACTTTCTTCATTAGAGCCTCATAGAAAAGATATTTCTATTTTAGGAGGATTGAGTCATCCTTTTAGTAGAAGTGTTTTAGGGCATATTGCAGGCGATACTTGGTTAACGGGAGGAGATTTAAGGGGGGCTTATAAAAACAGTGTTTCTGTAGATCAGGTGGCAGCAAGACATTTGGCTAAGAATACGCGTTTTCCTTCTTTGGTATTGTCTACAGATGGTGGAGTAGGATATAAATCTAGAGCTTCTACCTTGTCTTTTGATTCTTCAGGAAAAGCAATTCCATCAGAACACAGACAAAGAGAAATTTTTGAACGTTATTTTTCTCCCAACGGAGGAGGAACTACAGCTCAAAGAAGAAAATCTTTGCAGCAAGGAAAAAAGTTGGTGGATTTAATTTTAGAGGACAGCAAGAGTCTAAACAGAAAATTGGGTGCGCACGACAAAGCTAAGATGGATGAATATTTAACCTCTTTAAATAGAGTAGAAGAGCAAGTGGTTAGAAATGAAAAATGGTTAGACATTCCTTTAAAAAAGTTTGATTCGGATCATTTAAACCTAGATGTAAGTCCACAAGATCCAGAAGCGTATATAAAAGCAACCTTAGATTTAATGGTTATTGGTTTGCAAACAGATGCGACTAGAGTGATGACCTATATGATGGCTCGTGAAGATGGAATGGGCTTTGGAGATAGTTTTCCAAAATTTACTTTAGGATTGCCAGGACACCACAGCATGTCTCATGATAAAACTGCTGGTCATTGGGAAGAATGGGGAAAATACGATCAATGGTTGGCCAAACAATTTGCTTATTTTATTGAGCGTTTAAAAACAACTACTGATGAATATGGTCCTTTGTTAGACAATACAATGGTATTGTATGGTAGTGCTTGTAGTTCTACACACAATGCAAATAACTGTCCTTTGGTTTTAGCCGGAGGAAAAAATATGGGAGCCAAACATGGAACCTACACAGAGTTTGATCAAAAACATGTACCCATGTCTAATTTATTTGTGAGTATGTTAAATTCGGTAGGTTTAGAAACTGAAAAATTTGCAGATAGTACGGGTACTTTGCCATCAATACTAACATAACAACAATACATATATAACCAACAACTAAAACAACTTTTATGTCAAATCAAAAAAATACTCCTGTAGTGAGTAAGGAATTACTAATTCCATTTATTGTAATTACCTCCTTATTTGCTCTTTGGGGATTTGCAAACGATGTTACCAATCCTATGGTGACTGCTTTTAAGAAAGTAATGCCAGAACTAAGTTGGTTTCAGGCCTACTTGGTACAATTTGCCTTTTATTTTGGATATGGATGTATGGCATTACCTGCCGCTCTATTTATTAGAAAATTTAGCTATAAATCGGGGATTTTATTAGGTTTAGGTTTGTATGCTGTGGGAGCATTTTTGTTCTACCCAGCCTCGTCATTTGAAGATTACAATTTCTTTTTGATTTCGTTATATGTAATTACCTGTGGGTTGTCTTTGTTAGAAACGACTGCCAATCCTCTTATTTTGTCTTTAGGAGATAAATCTACAGCGACAAGAAGATTGAACTTAGCACAGGCATTTAATCCTATAGGCTCTTTGTCTGGAATGTTGATTGCTCAGTTTGTGGTATTGAGTCAAATACAGTCAAACCAAATAAGTGAAGAGGATTATAGTGCTTTAGACACAGCAGCTAAGAGTGCTATAAAAACTCAAGACTTAGGAATAATAAGTAGTCCTTATTTAGGAATTGGAGCAGTAGTGCTTGTAGTATTGGTTATTGTTTGGTTAACTAAGATTCCTAAAGTACAAGAAGAAGAGGAAATTACATTGAAAGAATCGTTTCAAAAAATATTTGCTAAAAAAGCATTCTTACCAGGAGTTATAACACAAGCAACTTATGTAGGAGCACAAATTATGTGTTGGACAGCTATTTTTCAATATGTAGAATATTTAAACCAGTCTAGACCAGCAGATGATCAGTTGCAAGCAACCTATTGGAATATGTTTGCCATGTCTATCTTTTTAGCGGGACGTTTTATTGCTACTGGGCTAATGAGTAAGTTTAAAGCACCTAAACTGTTGTTTATATATGCTATCATGTCTGTGTTATGTTGTTTTGGAGCTATTGTAATACCAGGAATGGCTGGATTGGTAAGTTTGGTATTTGTGTCTTTGTTTATGTCTATCAACTTTCCAACTATTTACGGAATTGCTTTAAAAGATATGGATGGAGAAGCCAAAGTGGGATCTGCATTTTTGGTGATGGCTATTGTGGGTGGGGCTATTTTTCCTCCTATGCAAGGATTGATTATAGATATAGGAGGGCCAGAGTTGGCAAACACAACTATTTTAGGAGTGCCAGAAATAAAATTTTCTTTTATCATGCCTATGATCTGTTTAATTCCAGTGATTTTTTACGGGTATTCCAACGCTAAAGAAGCATAGTTTAGTGAAAAATAAAAGATACAGTTGTTGGTTAGCGCTTTACGTATTGTCTACAGGATTTCTGTTTGCTCAGAAACCTGTAGAGGGTAAAGCCACACAGCTTAGGACTTCTTTAGAACCTTATTTTGTTGCGGTAGAAAAGAATGAGAGTTTTATAAAAAGCAACAAAGAAAAAATAGCATTAGGAAAACGATTGTTTTTTGACAAACAGCTTTCGTTAGGAAAAGGTGTCTCATGTAATGATTGTCACGATTTACAGAAATATGGAACCAATGGAACTTATTATTTGAATCAAAAAAATAAAGAGAATTTTTATAGAGATGTACCCTCGGTATACAACAATTTGAGTTATGAACTTTTTAATGTAGATGGAGGTGTAAGTAACTATGCTAAAAAAATACAACAAGCTTTTACGAGTCAGCACGAAATGGGAAGTAACGAAGATGAAATTGTTACTTACCTAAAAGAAAGTAAGGTTTACAAAAAAGAGTTTAAAAAAGCCTTTCCTAAGCAATCCAAAGCCATTCTTTTTAAGAATGTTCTGGAGGTTATGCAAAAATTTATGAGTGAGTTAAAAACTCCAGCACCTATAGATGCTTTTATAACTGGAGACACCAATGCTTTAACTCCAATTCAAATAGAAGGAGGAATTTTGTTTGTAAACAGGGCTTGTTATTCCTGTCATACAGGTTCTAATTTTGGAGGGCAAATGATTAACAAATTGGGTGTAGAAGTGCCTTGGCCAAATCAAAAGGACTTAGGGTTTTATCATCTTAAAAAACAAGTTGCTTATAAAATGTTTTTTAGGGTAGCACCTTTAAGAAATGTAGAAAAAACGGCTCCTTATTTTCACGATGCTACGGTAGTTCTTTTAGATAAAGCCATCAAATTAATGGGAATTCACGAAAGAGGAATTCAGTTAAAAGTTGTTGAAATAGCAAAAATCAAAGAATTTTTAAAATCTTTTACAGGAGAAATTCCCAAAGAATACATAAAAATGAATAAATCAAAATAAATGAATCGACTTAAACAAAAAGTTATTGGAGTTGTTGCTGTCTTGTTGATGGTTTCTTGCAATACACCAGAAAATACGGTTACCACAGTAGCTAATAGCCAAAACCAATGGCCAATGTCTGGCGGACCTAATGGTAGTTGGAAAGTAAAAACAGATGGACATGTTCCTATAAAATGGTCGGTAAGGACAGGAGAAAATATAAAATGGAAAACAACTTTACCAGAAGGTGGGCAAAGTGGAATAGCAGTATGGAAAGACAAGTTGTTTTTAACCATCAATCCACCCAATAACAACCCAAAGCACATAGAGGTTGTAAAAGAATATCAAAAAGCAAAATCAATTTATCAATCTAATTTTGAATATCAAGTTCTTGTTTTAGAGAAAAAGAACGACCGTCAGTTAAAAAGCTACAAAAAAGAATTAAAGCCTTTGCTAGAAGCTTGGAAGCACATATTAGATAAAAATGCATATTATCAGCATGGTTCCGATTTGGAAAAACCAGGAATAGAAAAAAATCTAATGCGTAAGCATAAGGTTGGTCAGGAATTATCAAAAGCTACAAAAAATTATAAAGACTATGTTCATCAGCAATTTAAAGATTTAAAACTAGCTTATGAAGAATTAGAGCGATTGAGAAAATTAAAAAACGGAGGAGCTAGTAGCAAAGACATTGTTTTATTGTGTTTAAATTCAGAAACAGGAAAAATTTTGTGGGAAAAAACGATAAAAGGGACAATTGAAAGCCAGTATAATTATGGTTTTAGCGATGCAACTACTCCAGCTCCTGCGACCGATGGAAAATATGTTTGGGCGATAAATGCAAGCGGAGGAATGGCTTGTTTTACGTTAGATGGAAGTCTTGTTAGGGAAAGAACATGGATGCCAACCACAGGAGGAAAACCATTTAACAAACAATTTGACTCAATGTTGTTTGAAGATTTAATTTTTAACGTTGAGCCTCCTGTAAAAGGAGATCAAGAGCGAATAAAAGATTGGAATTATTTGCATGCTTTTAATAAGAATACAGGTGAACGTGTTTGGGTTACCAAAGAGGCATTAACACATTACAATACTCCAATAATTGGAGAAACTTCCAATGGAAAACCTGCTGTACTAATTGGTAGAGGAGGTCCGCATGGAGTTCCAGAAAGACCTGTTGGCTTGAGTTTAATTTCTTTGGCAAAAGAAAATCAAGGACGTTTGGTTTGGAGTTGGAAGCCTAAGGATGCTAATAATATTTCTGGTTGGGGTGCGTTGAGTACACAGCATTGGGATAAAGAAAAAGCTTCTTGGTTTTATAAAGGAGATAATCATGCAACAATTAATACAACGACAGGTGAGTTAATTGCTAAAAAGCCATTGAATATTGTGAATCAGTATAATTTTAATAAAGATAAGCAAGCTTATGAGCTAAAAGAAAATGTAAAAATTAAAGGGCTGCAAAACCAAAGACATTGTAATTTGTCTACAGGAGATGATTTGTTTTATATGGTAAGATACAGTCCTTATTTGGCAAAACACAATACGGTTACTGGTGTAAACGAACATTTAGAAATGCCTAGAGATATAGACGATCAAGGGAACTATGTATACGGACATACGCAAACAAACGATGGATTGAACTCTAAGGGACAATTGAATGCTGCCGATGCTAGAACTAGAGGAAATGGTTTTCAGAAATGTTTCTTAGGTTCTCCTACCATGATAAACAATTATATCTATTTTACCAATGCTGTGGGAATGGTGTATGTAATAGATGCGAATGCAAAAACTTTTGATGCATCTGCTTTGGTTGCTGTAAACGACTTAGGAGAAAGTGGAAAAACATGGACAGTGAACTCTTTGAGTTATGCCAATGGAAAAATTTATCACAGAACGATGAAAGAGGTTATTTGTATAGAGTAACTAATTTATGAACTTATAATAAAAAGTCAATTTGTTGAGTCAAGTTGGCTTTTTTATTATATAGATCCTATATAAGTTTGTAAACTCTCGTTGGAATCTAATCCCATTTTTTTACGAATTCTATATCTAGAAGTATGTACACTTTGTAAAGAAATATTAAGAATTTTAGCCATTTCGTGACTATTAAAATTTAATTTAATAAGGGCACAATGTTTTAATTCTGTAGGCGATAAATTTGGATATTTTTTACAAATAGTTTCATGAAAATGAACATTTACTTCCGTAAAACGTTTGTTAAATTCTTCCCAAGAATTATCATTTCCTTTTGCATATTTATGTTGAAGTTGTTTGTATTCTGTAGGATTATTTTCTTTGATTATTTTTAATAACGTTTCAATAGCTTCTTCTTTTTCTATCATCTTTAAAGCATGAGAGGTTAGCTCTTTGCTTTTTACTCTTAAAATGGCTTTATTTTTTTCTTTGTCTAAATCATTAATCAATGATATTTTTTTGATTTTATTTCTCTGATAAATCAAAAGATACATTCCAATACTAAATAAAAGAAGAACTCCTAATAAACTAAAAATAAGCGCTAGTTTTTTATTCTTAGTTTTAATAATTGCTTCCTGTGTTTCAATTACTTTTTTGTTTTCGGTAATTTCAGCTAAATAGTTGTTCTTAATTTCAAACAAACGTTGATTGTTTTTGTTAGTAGTACCAAACAATCTTTTAAAACTTTTTTGCGATGCTTTTAAATTAGCTACAGCATTTATATAATCCCCCTTAAGAATATATAAATCCGCTATTTTGTCAAATAAATCGGGTTTCATTTCAGAATGTACATTGGTCTCTTTTTGTAAGGCTATCGCTTGTTTGTAAAAAAATAAAGCATCGGTATAATTTTTTTGTTCACGTTTAAGTTCTCCTAAAAACTTTAAATTAACAACCAAATAGGGAGATTTTATATTTTCTAAAAGAGTTTTTCCTCTGTAAAGTAATTTTTCGGATTTGTCTAAATATCCTAATTGTAAGTTGCAATAGCCTCTGTCTGTAATTACGTAAGGTAATTCTCTTTTGTAATTATCAATAAAAGAACAAGAATCTAAATAAATTAATGCTTTAGTATAATCTTTTCTTTTTCTCCAAAAACTAGACAAACTAAAATATGTAGAAATAGCAATGTGTTTTTTTGCTTTTTTTTGAGTGAGCAACTTTTTTGTAATACTTAATGATGTGTTTAAGTGATGTATTGAAAGCGAATCTTTGTTAAAAATATCATATAAAATTCCTAAACTTCTATGAATTTCTTGCAATACAATTTGATCCTTTTTTTGATCAGCAAGTAACCAAGCTTCCCAAATTTTCTGAAAAGCTAAATCATACTCACCTCTGTAACGATGTGTATTATTTTCTTTTAATAGGCAGTTAATAACTTCTAAAGTGTCATTTTCGGTATCTACATTTTTTAAAGAATTAGTAATGTTCATTTTTTTGTCTATACTGTTTTTAGCATACACAAATGGAGTTAAAAAAATTGTATTAAAAAGAATGATGTAAAAAAAGGTTGTTTTGTGGGTAGTCATGCTTTCAAAAATAAGGATAACAAATAACCTTAAATAAAACATATGACTAATTAAGAAAAACATACGTGTTGTTAGTTTGGTTTTTAAACTAATAATATTGCATAAGCTAGACTAGTTATTGATAGGGTTGAATTACTGTTGAATAGTTTTTGAATACCTCTTGGTTAAAAATTAGTCATGAGTAATGATGAATTTTACATGTTAGCTTTTAAATAAAAGCTTTGGTTCAATTTAAACAATCACTTAATACTCGTAAAAATGAAAAAACATGTAGGCTCGTTTTTAATTCTTCTTTTTTGTAGTCAACTTTTGGTTGCACAAATTAAAACATGGAGTCATCCTAAAACTGTAAAAACTGTTCAGTGGGAAGTAAACGATTTAATTTATAAAACCAAATCAGAAATTAAAGATCCTTTTTCTAAGGAAGTTTATGCCATTGTATCAGATGAAAACGGAACGCAAAAAATCCCAATATTTTACAACGGAAACAAACAATGGGTTTTTAGATATTCTAGCGCATCTGTAGGAAAAAAGACATTTGTTCTAGAATCGGAAATTAAAGAGTTACACAAAAAGAAAGGTAAAATAGTAGTTACAAAGAATACAAAGAAAAATCGTCATGGAGGAGTGGTTTTAAACAAAGAAAATCCACAGCATTTATTTTACCAAGACGGTTCTCACTATTTTAATCTAGCTTTTGAATGTGATTGGTTGTTTGCTTTAGATTACAATCAAAAAACAATTCCTAAAACAGAACATCTGTTGTCTTTGGTAGAAAAATATGGTTTCAATCAAATTGTAATGAATGTGTATTCTTACGATGTAAAATGGCCTAAAGACAAACGATTGTTAAAATACCCAGAACATGAATATGGAAGTAGAGAAGATATTTTTCCGTTTTTAGGATCCAATTCAAATCCAGACTTTAGTGCTTTAAATGTTGATTTCTTTCGTCATTTTGACAAAGTAATTTCTAGTATGCATGATAAAGAAATTGTAAGCCATTTAATGATTTATGTATGGAATAAGTTGGTAAACTGGCCAGACATGCAAAGCAAAGCAGACAATATGTATTACGATTATGTGGTAAAAAGATATCAAGCTTTTCCAAATATTGTATGGGATGTTTCTAAAGAAGCTTTACATTATGAACGTGCTACCAAAGAATACATTTCAGAACGTATTGCAAGAACTAGAAAATTAGATGCTTTTAACAGGTTGGTGTCTGTACACGATTATGGTTTTTGTAGAAACCATAAAGATGAGGTTGATTTTATTTCTATGCAAAACTGGCAACATACTTTGTATCAAAATATGTTAAAAGCAAAAAAGGACTTCCCTAACAAACCTATTTTTAACATAGAACATGGTGGTTATGAAGAATCTCCATATGTTGTTTTTCCTGGAGCTTATGACAATGCAGAAGCTTGTTTAAGAAGAAATTATATGTGTTTGTTTGCAGGTGGTTACACAACCTATTATTGGCAAGGAATGTCTTGGAATGCAGTAATTCACAATCCTTTTGAGCAACCAGCTAATTTTATCAAACCTAAGTTTAACTATTTTAAAAACATGAGAACCTTGTTTGATACGGTAAATTTTGAAAATTGTGAACCAATGTCTCATTATAACTCAGCGGGTTATAATTTAACCAATGTAAAAGATGGTATTGTACTTATGTATGCTCCAAAAGAAAATAATTGGGTGGGGGCTAGCAAGGTAATTGCTGATAAGTTTAACTATAAAAATGCTACAAAGCAATGGTTTAATACATTAACAGGTGAGTTTACTAAAGAAGAAAAATATGTAAAAAAAGGAATTGCTTTAGAGTTTTGGGATTCTAGACCCTGGAAAAATCAAGCAGATGCTATTTTAATTATAAGAAATTTAGATAAAAAATAATCAATAAAAACAAATAGAATAAAATGAGAATCAAATTAACGGTGAAACTTTTGTTAGCACTATTCGTTGTTCAGGCAAGTGTACAAGCAAAAAATCCAGGAAAACCAAATGTAATAGTTATCTATTTAGATGATTTGGGGTATGGAGATTTAAGTTCTTATGGAGCTACAGAATTAAGCACTCCCAATATAGATGTGTTGGCAAATGAAGGAGTTAAATTTACAAACGGATATGCAACATCGGCAACTTGTACACCAAGTCGTTATGGTTTGTTAACCGGAGTGTATCCTTGGAGAAATCCAAAAGCAAAAATTCTTCCAGGTTCTGCACCTTTAATTATTACTACAAAGCAAGAAACATTGCCTAAAATGTTCAAAAAAGCAGGATATCAAACTGCTATTGTAGGAAAATGGCATTTAGGTTTAGGAGCAGGAAATGTAAATTGGAACAAACATATTTCTCCAGGTCCCAACGAGGTTGGTTTTGACGATGCTTATATTTTAGCCGCTACTCAAGATCGTGTACCTACGGTTTATATAGACAATGGTTATGTAGATGGATTAGATCCTAAAGATCCTATTTCTGTAAGCTATAAAAAGAATTTTGAAGGTGAGCCTACAGGAAAAGATAACCCTGAATTAACAACGTTAAAATGGCACCACGGACATAACAATAGTATTGTAAATGGTATTCCTAGAATTGGATATATGAAAGGTGGTAATGCTGCAAAATGGACAGATACAGACATGGCAGATCATTTTTTAAAGAAAGCACAAGACTATGTAAAAACACATAAGAAAAGTCCTTTCTTTTTGTACTACGCTATGCAGCAACCACACGTACCACGTACGCCACATCCTAGATTTGCAGGTAAATCTGGAATGGGACCAAGAGGTGATGTAATTTTAGAAGCAGATTGGTGTATTGGTGAGTTTATGAAAACGTTAGAGCAGGAAGGAATTTTAGAAAACACATTGATTGTTTTTTCTAGTGATAATGGTCCTGTTTTACAAGATGGATACTACGATGATGCCATGGAGAAAATAGGAAAACATACTCCTGGAGGAGTTTTACGTGGAGGAAAATATAGTTTGTTTGATGCTGGAACAAGAGTGCCGTTTATGGTGTATTGGAAAGGTACTGTAAAACCAAAAGTATCAGATGCTTTAGTTTGTCAGATAGATTTATTAGCCTCCATGGCAGAATTAGTTGGAGTAGATGCAGAACCAACAGATAGTCAAAATATATTACCAGCATTGTTGGGTAAAAAGAAAAAGGGTCGTAAAGATATTGTGTTAGAAGCGGGTTCTAAAACATCATACAGAACAGGAGACTGGGTAATGATTCCTCCGTACAAAGGAGCTAAAATGAGTTGGCATTCTTTTGTAGAATCTGGAATAGATATGGAGTTTCAATTGTATAATTTAAAAGAAGATCCAAGTCAACAAAACAACCTAGCAAAATCAAATCCTAAGCAATTAAATAAGTTATTGGCTAAATTCGAAAGTATTAGAGGAAAAGACTATTCAAATATTAAGAAAAAATAAGAATGAAAAAAATCATCATCTTATTCGTTTTATTCATGACCAATAGCTTTCTTTTTGCACAAGAAAAGTTAGCAAAGCCTTTTAGTACTCCAGAAATTGATGCAAAAGTAGAAGCCATTATGTCTACCATGACAATGGAGGAAAAATTAGCTCAAATTACAGGAACTAGAATTAGAGAGCTAATGGTAGATGGAAAACTTTCTTTAGAAAAATGTAGAGAACACATTCCTAATGGAATAGGACATTTTTGTCAGTTCTCTACAGGACAAGCTTTGTCGCCAGAAAAGTTAAGAGATTTAGTTCGTGAAATTCAGCATTATTTAATGACGGAAACACGATTAAAAATTCCTGCTATTTTTCACGAAGAAGCCATTACAGGTTTTGCTACACAAGGAGCTACCACTTTTCCTCAACAAATAGGGGTAGGATGTTCTTGGAACCCAGAATTGGTGCAAAAAAATACAGCATCTACAACTCAGAATATGAGAGCAGCCGGAGCTACTTTTGCTTTGTCTCCTATGTTAGATTTAAGTAGAACAGCACATTGGAACCGTCATCAAGAAAGTTATGGAGAAGATGCTTACTTAACTTCTCGTTTAGGTGTTGCCTTTGTAAGTGGATTACAAGGAGATAATTTTAATACTGGAGTTGCAGCTACTGTTAAGCATTTTGCAGGTTATGGAACTAAAAATAACGATGCTAAAACATTGTATGAAGAGTATTTAATGCCTCACGAAGCAGCAATTAAAATTGCAGGTGCAAAAAGTGTAATGCCTTCTTATGGAGTGTATCAATCTTTACCTATATCGGTAAGTCCAACAATGTTGGATAGAATGTTAAGAAGAGAAATTGGTTTTGACGGATTGGTAGTGAGTGATTATGGAGCCATTAATATGGTCTATAAAAAATACAAACAAGCTCCAGATCTAATGACAGCAGGAGCTATGGCTTTAAATGCAGGAGTAGATATAGAATTGTCATCGCCAACAACTTATCCTTTGTTGCCTGAAGCTATTAAAAAGGGATTGATTACAGAAGAAACTATTGATGTTGCTGTAAAAAGATCGTTAATCATGAAGGAAAAGTTAGGTTTGCTGGCTAAAAATCCACAAATAGGAAAAGATGGAGCTTTAGATTTTGATCCTCCTGCTTTTAGAAAATTAGCTTACGAAACTGCTTGTCAGTCTATAGTACTATTAAAAAACAATGGAATTTTACCTTTAAAAAGTACTGTTAAAAAAATTGCTTTGGTAGGTCCAAATGCTGCCACAACACAAGGCTTGTTAGGTGATTATACCTATCAAGCAATGAGAGCTTTTTGGAAAGGAGAGCAATACAATCCTAATAATCCTAAGCTAGTAACTTTAAAAGAAGGATTGGAAAATAGATTAGGAAATTCTGTAGAACTTAAACACGAACGTGGTTGTGATTGGAGTGCCGACCTAGAGGCTACCATAGATAAAAGTGGTTTTGGTGACAGTAGGTTAGGAAAATTAAAATTGTTAACCGTACAAGGTTTGCCTCAACCAGATTTGCAAAAAGCCATTGCTATTGCTAAAGAAAGCGATGTAATTATTGCTGCCGTAGGAGAAAATATTTCTTTAAATGGTGAGGGTAGAAGTAGAAAAGGAATTGGCTTACCAGGAGAACAAGAAGCTTTTGTAGAAAAGTTATTAGCAACGGGTAAACCTGTTATTTTGGTATTATTTGGAGGAAGACAACAAGTGATTGATAAATTAGAAGGTAGATGTGCTGCCATTATTAATGCTTGGTTTCCTGGAGAAGAAGGAGGAAATGCTGTTGCAGATATTTTGTTAGGAAACGTAAATCCATCAGCAAAACTATGTGTTACGTATCCTAATTCTCAAAAAAGAGAAGAGGTAAATTATCAAAATGGTTACAGTGTAAATAATCAACCATTATATCCTTTTGGTTATGGATTGTCTTACACTACGTATGAATATTCTAATCTAAAAATAAAATCATCAGCTAAAGTAACAGATGATCGTTTTTCTATTTCAGTAGCTATTAAAAATACAGGGAAAATGGATGGAACTGAAATTGTACAATTGTACGTTTCTCCACTAGACAACACCTCAACAATGAAAGCTATTCAATTAAAAGGTTTTCAAAGAGTATCTATTCCATCAGGAAAAGAAAAAACGGTAACCTTTAAAGTTTCACCACAACAAATGGTTCAATATAAAAATGACCAATGGTTGGTAGAATCAGGAGATTATGTATTTAAAATAGGAGCTTCTAGTACAGATATTCGTTTAAAAAAGACTCTTAAATTAAAAGGAAAAGACTTGGTTTTAGAAAACGGAAGACAAATATTTTTCACCCAAAATGAAATAAAATAGGATTGTTTTTATTTTTTTAGTTAAATCTTAAACACCAGTACTTTACAATTTGTAAAAGTGTTGGTGTTTTGGGTTAAAAACACATTTATGTTTCATATAAAATCAATATGTGCTATTGTTTAACGGTTTTAGAAATAACTTTATCATATGAATTATTATAATTAAACTATTTATGAAAATAAAGAATTTTATCAAATCAGTTTTATTCATTGCTTTTTCTGTAATGATGAGCTTACAAGCTTTTTCTCAAAAAGGACCTTACATTATTAAAGATGATGGATTACAACTTTTAAACAAAGAATGGAAGTTAATAAAAGAAATGTCTGACGAATTTAATGGGAAAAAATTAGATTCCAAAAAGTGGGTAAACTCTATAGGAGGATGGATTGGTAGACCACCTGGTTTATTTTTTCCCAATACAGTAAAAGTAGAAAAAGGAGAATTAAGAATTACCAATTATAAATTGCCAGCACCTGTTGTAAAAAACAAAAAAGAGTTTACACATGCCTGTGGTTTGGTCAGTTCAAAAAAAGCAATGACTTACGGTTTTTACGAATGTAAAATGAAAGCAAGTAAAACATTTATGTCTTCTACATTTTGGTTAATAAGTGATAAAAGAGAGTTGTCAGGCTGTGATAAAAGAACTACAGAACTAGACATTCAAGAATGTGTAGGTAGAATTGTAACAGATAAAGCTTGGGCAAAAGATGCTGATGTAAGAATGGGGTCTAATACGCATAGTAGAGGTATTCCTGCAGATTGTGATATTGTAAAAGGAACCAAAGGAGCTAAGGCTATTTTAAAAAAAGGAAAGGTGTATGAAGATTTTCATACATATGGAGTTTGGTGGAAAAACAAAAACGAAGTCTTGTTTTTCTTAGATGGAGAATTGGTAAATAAAGTTACACCTCCTGCAGATTTTAATATTCCAATGCACTTAAAAATGGTTACAGAAACCTACGACTGGAATCCAGTGCCTGCAGATGGTGGTTTAACGGGTTCTAAAAAAGAAAGAACAACTTCTTACGATTGGGTAAGAGCTTGGAAATTGGTAGAATAAATAACAGCTAGAGAATAATCAACGTTTAGAATAATGAGAAATATTAAATTATTTATAGTAGCAGCTTTGTTTGCGTTTCAAGCAAATGCTCAAGAATCTAAAGCACAAAAAAAGTTTTTTAAGAAAATAAAAACTGAAAAAGTTATTTCGAATCCTTCTATTGTTTGGAAAAACTTTGGACCAGGAATGTCAGGATATAACGAAGAATTTTGGTGTCATCCCACAGATGCTAATGTAATGTTTATGGGCCCCGACATGCATGTAAGTTATGGTACTTGGGATAACGGAAAATCTTGGCATACTCTTAAAGACTCTGATGGTCTTGGAGTAGACATGGAGCGTGTACACGATATTACGTTCTCTAAACAAAATCCAGATTTTGGTGTGGCTATAGAACGTGCAGGTGGTGTGTATACCTCTAATGATAGGGGAAGAACATGGAATTTAATTTACGACATTCCTAGAACTAGCGGAAAACACGTAAGTAATGCACATACACAAGTAACCATCAACCCTAAAAATGATAAAGAATGGTTAATAGGAGCAGGAGATTTTTGGAATATAAAAGAAAACCATAGAAGTTTAGCAAAACCTCATGGAAATATTCATAAAAGAGCAAGCTATGGATATATTTTAAAAACTAAAAATGGAGGAAAAACATGGACTAAAATTGCAGCAGATATATCTGGAAATTTAGATGTAGCTAGAATTATTTATCATCCTAAAAATCCATCAACTATTTTTATAGCCACCAATTATGGGATGTTTGTAAGTACTAATGGAGGTGATAATTGGAAAGCTGCCAACAAAGGATTACCAAATAATTTACCTCGTGATTTAACTTCTTATTACAATCCTAAAACGGGAGATTTTGAATTGTTTTTAGTAGAACAAACTGTTTATAAAAAAGCAGGAAACACCACAACTTCTATAGGAGGAGTGTACAAAAGTACTGACGAAGGAAAATCTTGGACAAATATTACAGGGAATTTAGCTATTGATTTAACTAAAATTAGTTTTTATCCTGAAATAGATAGATACTATAATACTATTGGTTACTGGTTTGGACAATCTAAAAAAGAAATTAAAACGGAGTTAAAAGCATTGCCAACAGAAGCTTTACCAGTATTTAATAGATTGGTAGTAAATCCACTAAATAAGGATGAAATTTATGTTGTTTTTAACAAAAAACACGATAAAAGCTTTGGAGCAGGAGATCTTTGGAAAACAGAGAATGGTGGTAAAACATGGATAGTTTGTGCGCGTAACGGTATGTATTGGAAAGCCAAAAAAGACAAAGCGTATTGGGCAAGAAGAAACAACCCTATAGGAGATAATATTGAATTTGCGCATTTGCAAGTAAATATGGACAATGGATCAGAACGCTCAGGAAACCGTATGTTGGCAATCAATATAAAGGGAGAAGTATTTATTGGTATAGATCAGCAAACGTTAAAATCTACAGATCATGGAAAAACTTGGCAACAAGTAGATGATTTTGAAACATCACCAGGAAGCAATAAATGGATTGGTAGAGGAGATAGTAATTTACCTGGTAGATACATGTTGCACGAAACTGGAATTAAAGGAAGAAGATTATTAGCTAGTGGAGAACATGGTTTGTGGCAAACAACAGATTTAGATGGTTGGCCAGATAAACAAGCGGTAGCTGTAGAACAAATAGATGGTCAAGTACATGATCATAGCGGAATGCACGGACAGCATTCAACATCTACGATGGCAGTTCACCCTAACGATCCAAATACAATTTATTCTTTAGCTTGGAGACAAGAGCACAGAGGAAAATTACGTAGAACACAAGATGGAGGAAAAACGTGGGAAAATATTGCAACTATTTTTGAAGGTAACAATCCATCGTACCGTGGTTTATTAACACAATATTCTTTAACAATTGATCCTAAAGAACCAAAAAACATGTATTTCTGTACCGTTTTAAAACCTATTGCAGAAGTAGCAGATGGATCGGCAAAATTAACCAAAGGAGGATTTGGTTTTTATCGTTCTTTTGATGGTGGTTATACCTGGGAGCTAAGCAATAAAGGTTTTCACAAAAAAGCAAGTGTCAGAAGAATTGAGCTAGACCCTAAAAATCCAAATATTATTTATGCAGCTTTAAATGATAATAATGGAGGTTTGTATAAATCTACAAACAAAGGAACTTCTTGGGAAAAGATGAAGATTCCATCAGTGATAAAAGCAGTGAATAATGTGTTTATAGATAGAAATAATCACAATATATACATTGCTACTGGTAGACGTACTGGAACTTATGAAGAAGGTGGAGTATGGAGAAGTAAAAACAACGGTAAATCTTGGAAACAAATTTTTAAAGCTCCTTTTGTATGGCAAATAGAAACCTCTCCAATAGATAAAGATTTAATTGTGATTAGTGTAGCTGCACAAGCAGGACATATTTCTAAAAACTTTATGAATCCTGGAATTTATTTATCTCAAGACGGAGCAAAAAGCTGGAAAAAAATTAACAAAGGCTTAGGGCAACCTAATAAAATGGTAGATGTAAAACCAGATCCATACAATAAAAATGTATTGTGGAGTGCTGCTTGGGGATCAGGATGGTTTATTACTTACTTAAACAAATCAACAGAAGGTTGGTTAAAATAAAAACAAAATGAAAACTACAGTTTTTTTATTTTTATGTGGAGTTTCGTCCTTTGTGTTTGCGCAACAAAAAAATCTAGGTTTAGATGATTATACTTCTAAAGATTTGTATAAAAAAGCAATAAAAGTTGATGTCATTGCTCCAGAACATGGAATGGCAGATCCTCATGCTTGGGTTCAGAACGATACTGTGTTTGCAATCTGCGGACATGATGAATCTTGGGAAGGAAAAGGTTCTTTTAGAATGGACCGATGGGAAGTTTGGTATAGTACCGATTTAAAAAATTGGAACTATTCAAGAAGTTTAGATCCTAAGGATACTTATATTGGAAATCAACCTAATTGTTGGGCAGGCGATATTACAGAAAGAGACGGTAAGTATTACTGGTTTTTTTCTAATAGAAATATAGATACCGGAGTAATGGTTGCCGATGAAATTACTGGCGAATACAAAGATTTATTAGGAAAACCATTGTTACCAAAAGGAATTGTACCTGTACACCCTTATGATCCAGAAATTTTTGTAGAAGATGATGTGTATACCATTTGTTTTGGAGTAAATACATATTATATGGCTACTTTGGCTAAAGATATGAAGTCTTTAACGACTAAACCTAAAGCTATTTTAGTACAAGATAAAGAGGGAAATAAAGTAAATACAGATGATAAATCAACCTTGTTTAAACGTAATGGATGGTATTATTTAGTTTATGGTTCTACCTATGCCATGTCTAAAAATTTATATGGTCCTTATGAATTAAAAGGAGCATTTTTAAAAGGAGGGCATACTAGTTTTTTTGATTGGCATGGACAAAAATATGTATTACAAGAGAATCACGATATCAGTGCTTTTTATAGAGGTGCTAGTTTAAAACCGGTGTTTTTTAATCAAGATGGAACAATTGTAATTCCCAAAGAAGATGGTATGTACCCTGCACCAGGGAGGCCATTTAAATTTATCAATAGTACTATGGGGTGGCATGCAAGATCGGGAACAGATGTATTGTTTAAAGACGGAGTTATTACGGGAACTATTACGGATAAAAATGCGATAATAACCAGTGCTCCATGGTTGTATACAGAATCTAAACTGTGTTCAAAAATAACTTTTAAAATTAAAAACAGCAGTGTGGCTAAAAGTATAAAAGTAGCATTGTACAGTAGAGGTTACAGTGGCAATTTTTGGGCTATTAATGAACCTGTAGATTGGAACGAGCAAGAATGGATTTCTATTCCTATTTCTGCTAATGATAAAGGATTTAAAACTTATACAATGGATTTGTCTCAGTTTTCACATATCAAAGAAAGAATTATGCAAGTAGGAATTCAACCTGCAAGTAAAGCAAGTTCAGGATCTTGGCAAATAGATGAAATCATTATAGAATAATTAAAAAACGAAAAGAATTATGAAACTAAATAAAGCAATATTGCTATGCTTGTTAGCCTTTATTTTTTTGCCTAAAACAACATGGGCACAAAAGCAACAACCCAACGTACTTTGGATTTTAACAGATGATCAACGTTACGATGCTATTAGAGCCTTTAATAAAATGATTGATGGGAAAGAAATGAGTAAGTTAGGTTATGTAGAATCTCCAAACGTAGATAAATTAACTAAAGAAGGAACTACGTTTATCAATACCTATTGTCAAGCTACAGGTTGTGCACCATCTCGTGCTTCTATGCATTATGGTCGTTATCCATTTCGTTCAGGGGTGTATGAGTTTGAATATCATAACAACAATGCATCAAGCTCTAAACCAACTTTACCAGAACAAATGGCTACGTTAGGGTACGAAACTTTGCATATTGGTAAATTAGGAGTTCGTTTAAAAACCAAAGAAGGTGGAAAGCTAAAATCTGCTAAAATGTACCAACAAGACATTAGTTTTAAAGAATTAAGAAAAGATGGTTTAACGGGCTGGGGTAAAGATTGGTTTGATGAAATAAATGGAGAAAAAATAAAAAGACAAAACGTAGAGTTTTTTGTAACTGAAGAGGGGGAATTTCAATATATCTCTAAAGAATTAGAAAACAAATTGCCAAATTATAAGGGGACAGCTAAAAAAGCAATGGAAGAGTATGATTTACTTAGACATTATAACAAAAAGAAAGGACCACTTACTCCGTTTACTCCAGGTATATTAGCCGGTGTAAGTTCTAGAAAAGCAGGAGAAACAAGAGATGGTTATTACACTCAATTTTTTAAAAAATATTTAGATAATGAAAATAAAAAATTTAAAGCAGGTTCTAGAGAATTTAAAGGTGTAAACCCAGATAAACCTTTGTTTTGTCAAATAGGGTTCGATTTTCCTCATACACCAGTACTACCACCAGCGAGCTACAGAGAACGTTTTAAAAAACATACTTATAACGTACCTTCTTTTGATAAAAAAGAGTTAGAAACAATGCCTAAACAGTTAAAAAAACAAGTAGAAGCGGGTTATTCTGACCATTTTAAAGATGCAGAGAAACAGAAAATGATTCAAGATTATTATGCTTTTTGTGCCTATGGAGATGCATTAGTTGGACAAGCAGTTGATGATTTTGTTGCATATAGTAAAAGTAAAAACCAACCCTATATGATTGTCTATGTCTGTGGAGATCATGGATGGAAATTAAATGACCACGGATCTGTTTCTAAATTTTCTTCTTGGGATATAGATAGCCACAACCCAATAGTGGTCGTTTCTTCGGATAAAAAAGCATTTCCAGCAGGAAAAGTGGTAAAAGACTTTACAGAGTTTGTAGATATTGCCCCAACAATTATGGCTGCAGGAGGTGCCGATTTAGAAAAATCAGAATATGCATATTTAGACGGTTTAGACATGCAGAAAGTAGCATCAAAAGAAGCCCCTAAAAGAGATTATATTGTGGGAGAAAGTCATGCAGTAACAGGACCAAGAGCTTACATTCGTACTAAAGATTATGTGTTTTCTATGCAAACTCGTCCTACTAAAAAACGTGGAGAAGATATGAATTGGGCTTTAAATGCTAGTTATAAAGAACTAGATCCTGCTTTGTATTACATGAAAAAAGACCCTCATGAAATTAACAATTTAGCTTTTGATAAAAAGTATGCGAAGATTGCAAAACAAATGAAAGAAAAGTTAATCAATATTGTTTTAGGAGATAATCGAGTAGAAGTTAATTGGGGGAAAAGAGGGGATGGAACTCAAGTTTTTCATAGCAATTTTGCTCCAGGAGCACATGATTATAAATTGATACTAAAAAAATAAGTTTTTAGTTTTTTAGAATTTAAAAAACAGTTTAGCCTAAGAAAATTTTTAGACTAAACTGTTTTTTTGATTTTAGTTGTTCATTGAACAAACAAATAGATTAACCATTATTTACACATAAAAGAACATATCGTCTGTTTGTTTATTGTCTTTTGAGCTAATATTACGAATCGTTAAGTTCTATAGAATTTAGAGCATCTAAAAAAGGCATATGCATAAAATTACAAACCCAAAAAGAAGAGTAGTCTATAGAGTCCTATTTTTGTTATGCTTACTAGGAAGTATAACAAATTCAAATGCACAATATGGTGGAGGATCAGGAACAGACACAGATCCTTATCTAATAAAAACAGCAGCACATTTAATAGCCTTATCAACCAATACTAGTCATTGGAATAACAAAGCTTTTAAGTTAACCAATACTATTGATATGTTTGGGCAATCTTTTAGTCCCATAGGAAATTTAACCACAGTTTTTAGTGGTTCTTTTGATGGAAATCATCACAAAATAAAAAACTTAACAATTGCTCCTAACGCAGCAAATGTAGGAACTGGTTTGTTTGGATGTTTTAAGGGAGTAGTTACCAATTTAGGAATAGAAAATATAAGTATTACAGCAAGTGGAATCTCTAGAGTTGGTGGGGTTGTAGGGTATATGACAGGAGGTTCTGTTACCCAGTGCTATACAAAAAACGGAACGATCAATGTAGGTTCTTCCGGGTGGGCAGGAGGAGTTGTGGGGGTTTTGTGGGATGCTGCAATTTGTACTGTTCAAGACTGTTATAGTTCTGCTAACATAACAGCAAGTTGGGGTTCTGGAGGTGTAGTAGGAGCTACAAGAGGTCAGCACATTATTGATAGAGTTGTTTTTTATGGAGCTATATCTAATAACATAGCCATTACTACCGTTCAAGATGACAATCCTACGGGAGGAAAAAATGGTAAAGCACCCACACATTCTTTTTATGCAAGTAGTACAGGAGCATCAGATACTAATGCAATAGCTTTAAATACTAGTGAATTACAAAACAAGAGTAATTACAATGCCTTTGATTTTTCTACTATTTGGAAAATTGACGAAACATTGGGGTATGCAGTTTTAAATACTATTAATGTAGTCGCAGAAATTCCGTTTTTCGAGAAAATTAAAACACAAAGAGTAACATCAAGCAATAAAGTAGTTTGGAAAAGTTTTGGACCAGGAACTTCTGGTTATTGCGAAGAGTTTTGGTGTCATCCTACAGACCCTAATGTGATGTTTAGTGGGCCAGATATGCATGCAGCTTTTGGAACCTGGGACAATGGAAAAACGTGGCAAACCTTAAAAGATTACGATGGTACAGGAGTAGATTTAAGACGTGTTATTGATATTAAATTTTCCTTAACAAATCCAGATTATGGAATGTTGTTTGATAACAACCAAACAGGAAGTAGTACGAGCGGGAAAATTTTTGAGACTCAAGATAGAGGAAGAACTTGGACCTATTTAAAAACAATGGGTAAAGCCCATTCTAAATTAGCAGTCCACCCTACAAACGACAATATTTGGTTTTTAGGAGCTGGTGATTTTTGGAACGTAAAAGAAAATCACAGAAGCTTAACAAAGCCAAACGGAATTAAAATAGGAAGGGCAGACTATGGCTATGTATGGAAAACGACAGATAAAGGAAAAAATTGGAGAAAAGTAGCGACTGCAATTTCATCAGATTTAGATGTTGGTAGAATTATTTTTAACCCAGCAGATCCATCTGTCCTAATTATGGCCACAGGGCAAGGAATGTTTAGAAGTACAGATACGGGAGAAACATGGACGGAAAGTGCTACCGGATTGCCTCATAATTTACCCAGGGATTTAACTTCGTATTATAATAAAGATACAGGAGAATTTATACTATACACAGTAGAACAAACCCAATACACTCCTAACGGGACAAGTATTACGACTACTGGGGGAGTGTATAAAAGTACAGATGCAGGTTTAACTTGGCAAAGCATAACAGGAAACTTAGGACTAAACCTTCAGGTAATAAATAATTATTGGGTAAGAGATCGATATCATAGAGCAGTAGCATATTGGTTGGGAATTTCAAAAGCAGCATCCAAAAATACGTATACTACCTACCCTACTTGGACACTACCTGTTTATAATAGATTGGTCGTGAATCCTATTGATAAGAACGAATTGTATTTGGTACATAATAAAAAACACGACAAAGGTTTTGGACCAGGAGATGTATGGAAGTCCGAAGATGGAGGTGCTACTTGGTTTGCTTGTGCTAGAAGTGGATCTTATTGGATTCAAGAAGAAAATAAATCCTATTGGGAAGCTAAAAACAATCCAACTGGAGCTAATATTGATTTTGCGCATTTACAAGTAGCTCAAGATGAAGGAACCGAAGGTGCTGGAACTAGAATGTTAGCTATCAATTCAATTGGTCAGGTCTTTACAGGAATAGATCAACAATTACTACGATCTAACAACAAAGGAGTTTCTTGGTCTCAGGTTGATGATGATGAAACATCTGAAGGAAGTAATAAGTGGATTGGACGAGGAAACACAAATTTACCAGGAAGGTTTTTGTTGTTAGAAACAGGAGTACCAGGAAGAAAATTATTGTGTAGTGGTGAACATGGATTATGGCAAACTACTGATATTGGAGATTGGCCTGATTCTGATGCTGTAGCGGTTGAGCAAATAGAAGGACAAGTACATGATCATAGTGGAAATCACGGAGCACATTCTATTTCTACAGTTGCCGTTCACCCTAACAATCCTAATATCATTTACTTTATAGCTTGGAGACAAGAACACAGAGGGAAATTTAGAAAATCAACAGATGGAGGGAAAACTTGGGAAAACATAGCCACTATTTTTGAAGCCGATAATGGATCCTGGGAATCTGTAGGAACTCAATATTCTTTAATTATAGATCCTGTAAATCCAAATAATATCTATTTTACTTCTATATATAAGCCTATTTCAGAAATTGGTGGTGGAAAAAATATAGATTTAACCAAAGGAGCATATGGAGTGTATCGCTCTACGGATGGTGGATACAATTGGTCGGTTAGTAATGATGATTTTCCTGCAGGATCTAGTATCAATAGAATTGCTATGCATCCAGACAAGCCTCAAGTAATTTTTGCGGCTATGAATCAGTGGGGAACTAATGATTCAGGCGGATTGTATAAGTCTGTAGACGGAGCTGTAAACTTTGCTAAGATGACTATTCCATCGGTGATAAAGTCGGTAAATAATATTTTTATAGATAGAAATACCAAAGATTTATTTATTGCTACCGGATCACGTTCTGGTACTTTAGAAGGTGGTGGTGTTTGGAAAAGTACTGATGATGGAGTTACTTGGGAACGAATTTTTGAAGCTCCTTATGTATGGCAAATAGAAGTATCTCCAGCCAATTCTGATATAATTACTATTTCTGTAGCTGCTCAAGTTCCAAATAAAGTTGATGAATTTTTAAATCCAGGAGCATATTTATCTCAAGATGCAGGACAAACATGGATTAAAATAAATAAAGGATTGGCACATTCAGACAGAATTGTAGATTTAAAACCAGATCCAGTAAATCAGGATGTCTTGTGGTGTGCTGGTTGGGGAAGCGCTTGGTACAAAGCAGTAATTCAAGTAGAAAATTTAGCTAGCCAAAAAGAGACAATAGAACCCAAGGTTCGTTTGTATCCAAATCCTGTTCAAGGAAATCAATTATTTATTGCTGGAATTTCTGAATTGGAAAAAACTGAATATAGAATTGTAAGTATTCATGGGAAAACAATAAGCTCAGGAATGTTTTTAAACAATACACTTGATGTTTCTAGCTTGCAAAACGGAATGTATTTACTAATTGTTAAATCATTAAACATAAATATAACACGTAAAATAATTATCCAAAAATAAAGCTATAGCACTTGTTGTAGTTAATGAATCAATAAAATATGAATAAACTAAAAAAAGTAACATTACTAGTTTGTGGTTTGGCAACTTTCTTTGCAAATGCACAAAAAAAACCGAATATTATTTTGTTATATGCAGATGATATTAGCGCTCGTGAGTTACCCTTTTACGGGTCGGATACCTGGAGCTTACCTAAAGGAGGAAATTTAAAAGGTGGAGATACGAAAGATGTGAAATACAGAGCTAAGACTCCTGTATTAGATGCGTTAGCAGAAAAAGGAGTGTATATAAAAACAACATGGGCAGCTACGGTTTGTGGACCAAGTAGAGCTATGATGATGACAGGTAGATATGCTCATTTACACAAATGGTGGCACAATAGTGATAAAGGAAAAGCTCCTAATGGAAAAGGTTCTTGGGATTTGTATAAAAGTTCTCCACACTCTATTTCTATGATAGCTAAGAAAGGTGGTTATGCTACTTATTGGGCAGGAAAAACACAAATGAATATCAAAGGATTTGAATTTGATGAAGGTTGTTTTACACCTGGAGAAGGATCGTATAATAAAGCTATTCATACCACAGATTTTAGATTAGAAACTAGAAAAGAAAGTGGTAAGAAAAAGATATTTAATGCGGATACGGGGGAGCAATTAACTCAAAAAAGTTATGTGCAATCAGGGTGGTATTGGAAACCTCATGTACAATTAATGAACAATCCAAACGCTAAAAATTATTTAGAATGGTGGCCTAATGATCAAAAATCTAAAAAAGAATTTGGACTAAATACTTTTGGACCAGATGTTGAATTAAAATATGTTTTTGATTATATGGAAAGAAAAGAAAAAGAAGACAAACCTTTTTTTATTTATCATACCAGTCATTTAGGACACGATGCCTTTGATTTTTTACATCCTAAAAGTGGAAATAAATGGCCAGGAACTCCAAAAATACATTGGGATGGAAAAAAATATACACGTACAGAGCCTAATATTACAGGAGATCATGGTGTGTATAATACTCACGGAACTATTACAGAAGATGGAATTCACAATCATGTAAACTATTTAGATTATCAAGTTTCTTTGTATATGGAAAAACTAAAAGAATTAGGAATAGAAGACAATACGATTTTTATTTTTTGTGCAGATAACGGTACAAGTGGCTACGGAAAATCTAGCCCTGTATCTCAAAGAGGAACACACGTTCCAATGCTTATTTATGCACCTGTTTTAAAAATGACCAAACAAGGGGAGCAAGATGTATTGGTAAATATTTCCGATGTTTTGCCAACAATTGCAGATATTGTTGGAGTTAAAATTCCAAAATCCTACGAAATTAATGGAGAAAGCTTATTACCTTTTTTAACAACAAAAAAAGAAAAACATAGAGAGTGGATTTATGGGTACCACAAAGGAACTCAAATTATAAGAGGAAATTTAGTGATGAAAGATGGAAATAATGTTTGGTGCGATGTGAGTAAAACTCCTTCTGATTTAATTAGTTTTCCAAAAATTAAAGATTGGAGTAAGGTAACTGCTGCTCACAGAAAACAAAGAGATGAATTGTTACAGATTATTCCAAGATACAATTTACATGAGAGCCAACACGATGCTCCTAAAAACGGCTATGGAAAAGTAGCTCCTTTGACAAGAACATCAAACTAATAAGAGAAATTTTTTTTTTATATGGGATGTTTTTAGTGTTTAAAACATTCGTTAAATAACATAAAATTAAGAAGTACAAAATGATGAAAATAACTATAACTGTCTGTTTCTTTATACTTACAATGTCTACAAGAGCACAAACAAAAATTGCGAGTATTTTTGGAAATCATATGGTATTACAACGAAACTCAAATGTTCAAATATGGGGTACAGATATTCCTAATACAGACATAAGTTTAGAGGGAAGTTGGGGACAAAAAGAACAAGTAAAAACAGATAAAAAAGGGCATTGGAAAACAACTTTAAAAACTACCAATGCTGGAGGGCCTTATGTTTTAACAGTAAATGGATCTGATAAAATTATTTTAAAAGATATTCTTTTAGGCGAAGTTTGGATTTGTACTGGACAATCTAATATGGCAATGCCTTTAAAAGGAGGTCCAGGACAAGAATTAGAAAATAGCAATAATTTAATTTTAAACAGTTCAAATGCTAATCTTCGATTTTTCACGGTTTCTAGAGAAGTAAGTAGCACTCCTTTAAATTCTTGCAAAGGAAATTGGGAAGTATCGTCTCCAAAAACAGCCGCTAATTTTAGTGCGGTAGGATACTCCTTTGGAAAAAGACTTCAAGAATATTTACATGTTCCTATCGGATTAATTTCGAGTAATGTTGGAGGTACTCCTGCACAGGCTTGGACTCCCAAAGAAACCATTGTAAAAGAGTTTCCGGAGTATAAAAAGGATTTTACTAAAAAACAAAACACAAAATCAGCAACCGTTTTATATAATGGTATGATTCATCCTTTAATTCCGTTTACCATTAAGGGAGCAATTTGGTATCAGGGAGAAGGAAATAGATGGGATCCAGAGCAATACGCAAGGTTATTTCCTGCTATGATTAAGAGCTGGAGACAAAATTGGAAGCAGGGTGTATTTCCGTTTTACTTTGTACAATTAGCACCTTTTGGAAATAAATTAAAAGGTTGGGTTGGAGTGCAACAAGCACAGTTAAAAACCATGTTAACGCTTCCTAATACAGGAATGGCAGTAATTAATGATATGGGATACAAAACAAGAATTCATCCACCTAAAAAGAAAGAAGTAGGAGAGCGTTTGGCACTTTGGGCATTGGCTAAAGATTATAAAGTAGAAGGAATTCAATATTCAGGACCTATTTATAAATCCATTAAAATAGTAGGAAGCAAAGCTTTGATTGATTTTGAGGAAGCTCCTTTAGGAATTACAAGTATGGGGAAAACTTTAAAGGATTTTGAAATTGCAGGAGAAGATGGAATTTATTATCAAGCAAAAGCTAAAATTATCAACAAAGGAACTGTTTTACAAGTTTGGAATGATGAAATTAAAAAACCAAAAAATGTACGATATGGTTGGCAAAGCTATATAGAAGGGTCTTTGTTTAATACAGCAGGTTTGCCAGCATCGTCATTTTCTACAGAAGGATGGAGTCAAATTTTTAAGAAATAAGATTCTTGTTAAAAAGGTAATAAGATCATTGTATAAATCTCTCTTTTTAAGAGCTTGTCTAGTAAAAATCTAGTTGAGTTTTTTAGATGTTTCTTTTTTCTAAAAAAGTTAAAAGAAGCATATTTTATAGATAAATAAACGACATATGGTTATTTGTTTTTATCTCTGAATGGATTCTAGTAGCTTTATCTATCCTAAAAAAGTAAACTCATTTTAAATTCTAGAATTTGAGTTGGTTTGTTAACGTTTTTAATCATCAGTAATATGAATAGTCGTTTAAAAAAAACAATAGGATTTGTGTTGTTATTTGTTTTGAGTTTTAGTTATGGACAAAACCCTACAGGAATTTCTGATAAATTAGCAAAAAACAAAATTTGTTTTGCCTTGTATACCGTACATGAACAAACTTTAAAGTTAACAGCTCAGTTTTATCCTGTAAAAAATTACGATCCTTTTGAAGCTACTTTGCAAATCAAAAACAATGGAAAATGGGAAACGGTTCAAGAAGCTAGAATTCAATACCCAGGTTATACAGCACACTTTAGAATAGAAGATTGGGACGATGCTCAAAAAAAAGAATATCGTGTAGCGTATAAAAATCAGTTTTTTTATAATGGGATTATTCAAAAAAATCCTAAAGAGAAAGAGGAAATTATAATGGCAGCATTTTCTTGTTGGTCTATTTATAAAAAACATGGAGGACAAGGTCCTGCGGACGATATCCTTAATAATTTAAAAAAACTACAACCTGATGTATTGTTTTTTGCAGGAGATCAATCTTATGATCATAGTGATCATTATGGTTATTGGTTAAAGTTTGGCGAAGTCTTTGGAGATATTATTAGAAATACACCCACTATTGTAATTCCAGACGATCACGATATAGGTCAAGGTAATTTGTGGGGTGACGGAGGACGAAAGGCTGCAAATAGAGATGGAAATAATGGTGGGTATTACATGCCTGTAAATTATATAAAAGAAGTAGAAAGAGCGCAAACTAGTCATTTACCAGATCCGTATGATCCTACACCAGTAGCACAAGGAATTGGAGTTTATTATACCGATTACAAGTGGGGAGGGATGAGTTTTGCTATTTTAGAAGATCGTAAATTTAAATCGGGACCCAAAAGAGTTTTAGGAAAATCTAGATTTCATGATACTCGTGAAATGGATGTAAAAGAAGCCACTTTGTTAGGCGATAGACAGTTAGATTTTTTAGAAGCTTGGACTACCGATTGGAAAGATGCTGAAATGAAAGCTGTTTTATCTCAAACCATTTTTGCCAATGTAACTACCCATTCGCCAACGCTAGACAAAAAACAAAAGTATAGCGTAGATTCTAACGGATGGCCACAAGCAGGACGAAACAAAGCCTTATCTGTTATTCGTAAAAGTTTTTCTTGTATGATTGCGGGAGATCAACATTTAGGATCGGTACTACATCATGGAGTAGAAGACTGGAACAATGCAGGATATTCCTTTGCTGTGCCTGCTGCTTCTAATTTTTGGATGCGTTGGTTTAAGCCCGATGCTCCTGGAAAAAATCATGTAAAAGGAATGCCAGATTATACGGGAGAGTATTTAGATGCTTTTCATAATAAAATGACGGTCTTGGCCATTGCAAATCCCGAACATAAAGACAATACCGAAAAGGTGAATTTATTAAACGGTAGAGCTTCTGGGTATGGAATTATTCGTTTTAACAAAGCATCTAGAAATATTACTTATGAGTGTTGGGCAAGAAATGTAGATATGTTTGCTCCTAACGCCAAACCTTATAACGGATGGCCTGTAACCTTTCATCAAACAGATAATTTTTTAATTAAAAACGGATACCAATTACCCCAATTAAAGTTGAATAAAGAAAATCAGGTAGTGACTGTAAAAAATCAATATACCAAAGAGGTAATTTCTTCTTTAAGATTAAAAGGAAAGATGTATCAGCCTACAGTTATGTATCCAAATAGATATACTATTGAAGTAGGGGAAGGAGCTAATACTCAACGTTTTTTTGATGTAGAAGCGCTTAAGAAAAATAAAAAATCAATCAATATAAAATTGTAAAATCTATAAGAGATGCAAAAAATAGTTAGCTTATTGTTCGTGTTCGTATGTGGAATATCTGTACAAGCACAATCGGGACCCCCAGAACCACCTATAGGAAAACGTTGGGTAATGAATCCAGATTTTTCAGATGAATTTAATGGAGATAAATTAGATGCTTCTAAATGGTACGATTATCACCCAAAATGGAAAGGAAGAGAACCAGGGCTTTTTTTAGCCTCTCAAGTATCTGTTAAAAATGGATACATGCAAATTAAAGGAGAAAAATTAAAAAAAGACACCATTGTAAAAGCATATGGTAGAGAGTTAACTTTTAACATTGCAGGAGGAGCGGTAGTTTCTAAAAAGGCTGCGTTTTTAGGTTATTATGAATGTAGGGTAAAAGCAGCAGCTACTACCATGTCTACTACATTTTGGTTTTCAACAGATGGAGTAGAAAAAGGACCTAATGGCTGTGATAAATATGGGCAGGAATGGGATATTCAAGAATGTATTGGTAGAAGCGGAGATTTCTTAGGAAATCATTTTGCAAATGGAATGAATTCCAATGGACATTTTTGGTATACAGACTGCAATAAGAAAAAACACGATTTAAGAGCTCCGGCTGTAAAGTTTCATCATAATGAATTAGCTTCTAAAGACTTTCATGTATATGGAGGTTGGTGGAAAAATGAAAAACAAGCAAGTTTTTATTACGATGACAGAGAGCCTAAGCATATGAAGTTTTATGATCAAGTGGTTGGGAAACCATTTAATAGACCTATGTACATGCGTATGGTGTCTGAAACTTATCCTTTTCCATGGATAGAATTACCAACAGATAAAGAATTGGCAGATCCGACCAAAAATACAGTTTATTATGACTGGGTAAGAGGTTACGATTTGGTAGATGTAAGAGCTAAAAACGTTGATCAGTCTTACGAAATGGGATTAGATTTATATCATGAAAGTATCATGTTTTCTAATACAGAAATTGATGTGTTAGCTACAGATGAATTAAAAATTCCTTTGACTTTTAAAGTAAATCAACCTAGAAAAATTTACATAAAAGTTTCAGAAATTACAGATAGATTAACTCAAAAATGGAACAAGAAAATAGTAGAGAAAACGATAGAAGTGTATCCAGGCTATGGAAATATGGAAGTAGATTTTAAATTAAAAAACAACTTATCAAAATCGTCTACGTATATAGTAGAAACTTTTCTTTACAAGTTAGAAGGATCTATCAAACCCAAAGATGCTTTGGATACCAATACATTGTTTTTAAAAGTTAAATAATAAAAAATAGTATGATAAAAAAACTAGTTTTAAGCTTAGTAATTTCGGGAATCATAGTGTCTTGTCAAGAAAAAGATACCTCAGAAAAAACACTAAATAAAGAACAGGGAGGTTTTCCATTTATTTTACCAAAGGAAAAACCAAACAGAAAAATGAGTGCAGCTATGGAGCGTATTTATACAGATTACGACACTCCAGAACCGCAACATAACGAGTTGTTTAGTCAGTTTAAGTACACAGAGTTAAAGGGTTTTGATTATCATAATCACGATGGAACTATTTCTCGTAGAGATCCATCTAAAATTATAAAACACAATGGGAAATACTATATGTGGTATACTTATAGAAATACACCCACTCCTCCTCAAGGAGCTGCTAATTCTACGGATGTAATTCCTTCATCAGATTGGGATTTGTCAGAAATTTGGTATGCTACTTCTAAAGATGGTTTTACTTGGGAAGAACAAGGGGTGGCTATTCAACGACCAGAAAAGCCAATGGTAGGTTGGAGGTCTGTAACAACTACGGATATTTTAGAGTGGAAGGGGAAATACTATTTATATTATCAAGGATTTATGGAAGCAAGCGGAAAGCGTGGAGATGATTGCCCTGTAGCGGTTTCTTATGCAGATTCTCCTGATGGACCTTGGACTCCACACAATAAAATTGTAATTCCAAATGGAGCTAAGGGTGAGTGGGATCAGTTCTCTATTCATGATCCTTATCCGTTAGTACATAATGGAAAAGTATATATTTATTATAAATCTGATTTTGGAAAAAAACCAGATTTAGTACGTATGCAAGGCTTAGCTACAGCAGATAATCCTTTAGGACCATTTACAAAACATCCATTAAACCCATTAATTACTTCGGGCCATGAAACAAGTTTATTCCCGTTTAAAGAAGGTGTTGCTGCTTTGGTTTATAAAGATGGACCGGAACACAATACCATTCAATACGCTAAAGATTGGGTAAATTTTGAAATTGCTTCTATTACAGAATTAATGCCTTATGCAGCGGCTCCATATGTTGCAGATGCTTTTACAGATACAAAAAATGGTAGAGGAATTACTTGGGGAACAGCACATCTTATTAATCTAGGAGGTAAAGGAAAAACACATTCTATGTTACTACGTTTTGATTGTGATTTAAGTCAAGATCTTCACGATCCTGAAATGAAACAACATAGAGTTAAGCACAAGCCAGATGCATATTTTAGACAAGGATTAAGTAAAAAACAGATAGATAGAATAAAAGTAAATCCATAAGAAATTAAAACAGTAAGCTTAGTGTAATTGTATTGTAATCAGTTGTTTGTTGTTCTGGTCTAGTAGATGTTGAGTGATTTTTTAGAGATTGATTGTTAGAATTAATCATATGTATTATGTTTTAGTTTAATACTGCTGATGATTTTTGATTCTAAAAATTACTTTTACTTAAGTCATAATAAAAATTCACCAAAAATAGAAAGTAATAAGATATGAGGAATCAAGTAGTAAAAAGATTAATATCGTTTTTTGTTTTGTTGATTGTAGGGAATGCAATCAATGCACAAGAAAGAACACATGATTTTAATTTTGATTGGAAATTCAACTTAGTTAAGGATACTAAAATTCCAGCAAACATTCCTTTAGAGGATGCAAAATGGAGAAATATTAGATTACCGCACGATTGGAGTGTGGAGTTTTCTTTTGATAAAGAATTAGAAGGAGCTACAGGATATTTGCCAGGAGGAGTTGGATTGTACCAAAAACATTTTAAAACTCCGGTGGATGTTAAAAATCAAAAAGCTTTTATTTTGTTTGATGGTGTTTATAACAACGCTACCTTTTGGTTAAACGGAAAAAAGTTAGGAGAAAATCCTTATGGATATTCACCAACGTATTTTGATTTGACCAACAAATTAAAAACAGATGGTTCAGAAAATATATTAACGGTTCATGTAGATCATTCTCGTTATGCAGATGGACGTTGGTATACAGGAAGTGGAATTTATAGAAATGTAAAATTAATTACTACAGATAATTTACACATTCCTATTTGGGGAACTTATGTAACTACTCCAGAAATTACCAATGCAAAAGCAGCCGTAAAATTAGAAACCAAAGTTAAGAACGATGGTGGTAAAAGAGCCAAGTTTACGTTAAGTACTAAAATTTATGATGGTAACAATGTATTGGTTGCTAATCAAGAAAACACTTCAAGAGTTTCTTCAGGAAAAGAAATAGCAATTACACAAAATTTAGAAGTTTTAAATCCAAAGTTATGGGATTTAGATACTCCACATATGTACAAAGCTATAACAGAAGTTGTTTGTAATGGAAAAGTAGTAGATGCTTACACAACCCCTTTTGGAATTAGAACTATTGAGCACAGCAAAGAACAAGGGTTCTTTTTAAATGGTAAACCAACGTTTGCCAAAGGAGTTTGTATTCACCACGATGGTGGTTTGGTAGGAGCAGCTGTTCCTAAAGGAGTTTGGAGAAGACGTATTCAAGCTTTAAAAGATGCTGGGGTAAATGCAATCCGTACTTCTCATAACCCGTTTTCTGAAGAATTTTACGATTTATGTGATGAAATGGGAATTTTAGTACAGGCAGAAATTTTTGATGAGTTTGACAATCCTAAGGATAAGCGTTGGAACATGCAAGAAAGAGAACCAGATTATATTACAGAAGGATATACAAACCATTTTCAAAAATGGGCAGAAAGTGATTTAAAGAGATCTATTTTAAGAGACAGAAATCATCCTGCTATTTTTGAATGGAGTATTGGTAACGAAATAGAATGGACATATGAACACTACCGTCACGTTAGTGGATTGTGGGATCCAGGTGCAAAAAGTTACTGGAACAGAATTCCAAACATTTCTGCCAAAGAAATGCAAGACCGTTATAAAGCTTTACCAGATAGAAAATACAAATTAACAGAAACGGCTAAAAGATTAGCAGGTTGGGTAAAAGAATTAGACTTATCTCGTCCTGTAACAGCCAACTTAATTATTCCTGTAGCAAGTTTAGCTTCTGGATATGCAGATGTTTTAGATATCGTAGGTTTTAGTTACCAAGTAAATCAGTACGATTGGAGTAAGAAAAACTATCCCAATATGCATTTTACTGGAAACGAAAATGCAGGTACTTGGGAAGAGTGGAATTCTATTATAGAAGACCCTATGATTTACAGTATGTACATGTGGACAGGAATTGACTACATGGGAGAAGCAAACAGAAAATGGCCTAACAAAGGATGGGACGGAGATATTTTAGACTTTACTGGATTTAAAAAAGAAGGATGGGATCATTTTAAATCTATTTGGGTAAACAAACCTCATGTTTCTGTAGGAACTTACCCTGTAAAAGATTCGTTAATGGTAGATGAATTAAGTGGTAAAGTAAAAATACAATCGGCTAAATTCTTAAAATGGAACAATAGTCGTGCGCAAAAAAACTGGAACTACAAAAAAGGACAAACAGTTATTGTAGAAGTACCAACCAACTTGCATAAAGCAGAATTATTATTAAACGGTAAGTCTTTAGGATGGAGATCTTTAAGTGGAAGTCCTGATAGAATTTTACGTTGGGCAGTTCCTTTTGATCCAGGTACTTTAGTAGCTAGAGGAGGATTTGATGGTCATGAGGTGGAGTATGAGTTAAAAACAACATCTGAACCGGTAGCTATAAAGTTAACTACAGATAAAACTAGCTTAGATGCAGATGGGTATCAAGTAGCACATGTTGTTGCTCAGTTGGTAGATAAAGACGGATTAGCAGTAACTACAGAAAATGTAAAACTATCTTTTGATGTAGAGGGAGATATAAAGGTTTTAGGAGTAGATAATGGAGCTTTAGATAATATACAAGATTATCAAACCAATAGTTTAGTAACCTCTAAAGGTCGTGCCTTGTTATTGGTACAATCTTTAAAAAATAAAAAGGGAGCAGTTATTATTAAAGCTACTTCTCCAAAACTAAAAAGTAATTTAGTGATGATAGAAGCTAAGTAATAAATAAACTAAAACGGTATTTGAGACTTAACTAAGTCTCATTGCCGTTTTTTTATTAAAAGCAATAAAAGGATGTGTAAAAAAATATTGTTTTTCCTATTGTTATCCATATTTGTACTTCAGTTAAAAGCGCAAACAAAGCCTAATGTAATCTTAATTTTAACGGATGATTTAGGAATTGGTGATTTAGGATGTCAAGGAAATCCGTGGTTAAAAACTCCCGAAATTGATGCTTTTTATGAACAAGCTGTTAGAATGACGGATTTTCATGTAAGTCCACTTTGTACTCCTACCCGTGGAGCAATCATGACAGGAAAATACCCGATTAATAATGGAACTTGGGCTACTTTTAAAGGTAGAGATGGTTTGGCAGAAAATACCATTACCATGGCCAATATGTTTAAAAATAACGGATACAAAACAGCCTTGTTTGGAAAATGGCATTTAGGAGACAATTATCCGTCACGTCCTACAGATCTTGGTTTTGATGAAGCCATTCATCACTTAGCAGGAGGAGTAGGAGAATTGTCAGATTATTGGGGAAATAGCTATTTTGATGATGTGTATTATAAAAACAATAAACCTACACAATTTAAAGGCTATTGCACCGATGTTTGGTTTGAGGAAACCACCAAATTCATCCAAAAAAATAAGAGCAAACCGTTTTTTGTTTACTTGCCTACCAATGCACCTCATGATCCATTAATTGTTGCAGAAAAATATGCAGCACCTTATAAACATCTAGAAGGGAAAGAAATTATTAGTGCCAACTTGTATGGGATGATTGCTAATATTGATGAGAATTTTGGAAAGTTTCAGCATTTTTTAGAAAAGGAAGATTTATTAGATAACACCATTTTAATTTTTATGAGTGATAATGGAACTCGTTACGGTTATAGTAAAAATGGAAAATTAGGTTATAATAAAGGCTTTAGAGGAATTAAAGGAAATAAAGAAGAAGGAGGACATAGGGTGCCCTTTTTTATTCGTTGGCCCAATGGAAAAATTCAAGGAGGAAAAGACATTCAAAACCTAGCAGAACATGTTGATTTAATGCCAACTTTAGCTGCATTGTGTAATTTAGAAATTCCTAAAAATCTAAAATTAGATGGAAGAGATTTTTCATCTATTCTATCTAATCCAAAAGCTAAATTACAAGACAAAATAGCTTTTATACACCATAATCAAGATTGGAGACCGCCAAGTGATGTAGCTCAATCTTGTATTATGAAAGGAAGTTGGAGGTTGATTAATGGAAATCAATTATACAATGTGGAAAAAGATCCAAAACAACAAAACAATGTAATTGATCAACATCCTGAATTAGTAAAGCAGTTACTATATAACAATCAGAAATTTGTAGAAAAAGCAAAACAAAAAAAAGCTTATAAGGAATTGCCATTTCATGTTGTAGGAAACAAAGCTCAAAAAGAAATAAAATTAACCATTCAGCACGCTATTGGAGAAGATGGTGGGATTTGGAAACCGGAACAAGTTTCTGAAGGAGTTAAAAACAAGAACAATACGCATGCAATTTTTGTGGAAAAAGAGGGAGTTTATGAAATATCATGTGCCAGATGGCCTCAGGAATGTTCAGGGCCTATTTTAGGAATTCCATCAGAAAATCCTAAGAATTTGTATGAGTATAAAGCCATTCATCCAGAAAAGGTTAGAATTAGTATAGCCAATCAAATGCATGAAAAATCAATAAAAGAAGATGCTGAGGTAGTTACTTTTAGCGTAAACTTATCAAAAGGAAAAACCCTATTAACTAATGATTTTATAGAAGGTGATAGTACGTATGGAGTGTATTATACGTATATAAAGTATATAGGAAGTTCAAAATAATTAAAGAAAAAATGAATCGATTTATTAAGAGTAAAATAGTAGTGGTTTTAGCTGTGTTTGGAGTTATAGCTACAATAAACGCACAAAATGTAGATTTTTCGTTTGAAAACACGGAATTATCTATAGATAAAAGAGTGGAGATTTTGGTTTCTCAAATGACACTAGAGGAAAAAATAGAACAATTAAGAAACGGAGCACCTGCTATTCCACGTTTAAATGTTCCAGATTATGATTGGTGGAACGAAGCTTTGCATGGTGTGGCACGTAACGGAAAAGCTACTATTTTTCCACAAGGAATTGGTATAGGAGCCACTTTTGATCCTGTATTGGCAGAAAAAGTTGCTTCGGCTATTTCTACAGAAGCAAGAGCAAAATATATTATTTCTCAAAAACATGGAAACCATAGTAAATATGCTGGGTTAACCTTTTGGACACCAAACGTAAATATTTTTAGAGATCCACGTTGGGGAAGAGGTCAAGAAACTTATGGAGAAGATCCTTTGTTAACCTCTAAAATAGGAATTGCTTTTGTAAAAGGTTTGCAAGGAAATGATCCTAATTATTTAAAATCGGCAGCTTGTGCAAAACACTTTGCTGTGCATTCTGGACCAGAAAGCATGAGACATCATTTTAATGCAGAACCAACACAACAAGATTTATATGAAACCTACATGCCCGCTTTTGAAGCCTTGGTAAAAGAAGCTAAAGTAGAGGGAGTAATGGCTGCTTACAATGCCGTATATGGAAAACCTGCTGCTGCAAGTGAATTTTTGTTGCAGGATGTTTTAAGAGACGAGTGGAATTTTGATGGATATGTAACCTCTGATTGTGGAGCTATTAGCGGAATTTCTAACAAGTTAAAATATGTAAAAACTCCAGTAGAAGCGGCTGCCGTTGCTTTACAAGCGGGAACCAATTTAAATTGTGGAAACACTTATAAGAATTTAAAAAAAGCAATAGATCAAGGTTTAATTACAGAAGAATTAGTTCATAACAGAACAAAGCAGCTGTTTAAAACTCGTTTTAGATTGGGAATGTTTGATAAGTCAAACACAAATCCATATTTAAACGTTGGACCCGAACATATTCATAGTAAAGAACACGTTGCTTTGGCTAGAGAAGCAGCTCAAAAATCTATTGTATTGTTAAAGAACAAAAACAATACATTACCTATTTCTAAAGATGTAAAAGTTCCTTATGTAACAGGACCTTTTGCCAATTCAGCAGATGTGTTAATGGGGAGTTATTACGGAATTAGTCCTGGAATTGTAACTGTATTAGCAGGTATTGCAGATGCTGTATCTTTAAGTTCTTCTTTAAATTATAGAAGTGGTGCTTTACCATTTCATAAAAACATCAACCCTAAAAACTGGGCTCCTAATGTAGCTGCAGAATCTGATGTTACTATATGTGTAGTTGGTTTATCTGCAGATAGAGAAGGAGAAGAAGTAGATGCAATTGCAGCTGAATACGTAGGAGATAAAATTGATTTAAAATTGCCACAAAATCAAATTGATTATGTGCAAACTATGGCAAAAAAGAAAAAAGGACCTTTGGTATTGGTAATAGCAAGTGGAAGTCCTGTTTCTTTAGAAGGAATAGAAGAGCATTGTGATGCTATTATACAAATGTGGTATCCTGGAGAACAAGGTGGTAATGCTGTTGCAGATGTATTGTTTGGAGATATTTCTCCATCGGGTCACTTGCCTATTACATTTCCTAAAAATGTAGAACAATTACCTTCTTATGAAGATTATTCTATGAAAGGTCGTACTTATAAGTACATGACAGAAGAACCTATGTATCCTTTTGGTTTTGGATTAACATATTCTAAAACAGAAATTAAGAACTTAAAATTGAGCAATACAAAACTTAGAAAAAACGGAACTTTAGAAGTAAGTGTTGAGGTTACTAACGTAGGAAATTATGATATTGATGAGGTGGTTCAGTTGTATGTAAGTCCTAAGGAAAACAAAGACAATTTGCCTTTACAAAGTTTAAAAGCTTTTAAAAGAATTACACTGGCTAAGGGAATTACAAAAACAGTTTCTTTTACGTTAAGTGCAGAAGAGTTAAAAGTAATTGATACTAAAGGAGCTAAAGTATGGAGAAAAGGAGCTTATAAAATTATAGTAGGTAACGCATCGCCAAGTAAGCAAAGTGTAAAGTTAGGAGCAGCAATACCACAAGAGCAAATTATATATTTAAAATAATTAAATATGAAATCGTTTTTTAAGGTTGCAATAATTTTTATTTTTTCAATTGCAAACGTTTCATTATTTGGAGCTTATAAATTGCCAAAACCACCAAATGTAATTGTAATTCTTACAGATGATCAAGGAATTGGAGATTTGGCTTGTCAAGGAAATCCATGGATTAAAACACCGCATATAGATTCATTTTACAAGCAATCAGTTCGTTTTACAGATTTTCATGTAAGTCCTTTGTGTGCACCAACAAGAGGGGCTATTATGACAGGTAGATACCCAATAAACAATGGAATTTGGGCAACTTACAAAGGAAGAGATTTGTTAAGCGAGGGAGCTCCTACAATGTCCACAGTCTTTAAAAAGAATGGTTATAAAACAGGTATTTTTGGGAAATGGCATTTAGGAGATAATTATCCAACAAGACCTACAGATTCTGGTTTTGATGTTGTAGTACAACACAAGGCAGGTGGAGTAGGAGAATTATCGGACTATTGGGGAAATAGCTATTTTGATGACATGTACTACGTAAATAATCAACCCAAACAATTTGAAGGTTATTGTACAGATGTTTGGTTTGATGAAACCATGAAATTTATAGATCAAAATAAAGAAACTCCTTTTTTTGTGTATTTGCCTACCAATGCACCACACAGCCCATTAATTGTAGACCCCAAATATGCAGCTCCTTATCAGTATTTAGAAGGAACAAAAATTCCAAGTGCTAATTTTTATGGAATGATTGCCAATATTGATGAAAATTTTGGAAAGTTAGAAACTTTTTTAAAAGATAAAAATTTGTTAGAGAATACCATTGTTATTTTTATGACAGATAATGGTTCTGGTACAGGGGTTAGTAAAGATGGAAAATTAGGATACAATAAAGGGTTTAGAGGAAAAAAAGGATTTAAAACAGAAGGTGGCCACAGGGTTCCTTTTTTTATTCGTTGGCCAAACGGAAACATTCAAGGAGGAAAAGATATAGACGATTTAACAGCACACATAGATTTGTTGCCTACACTTGCTAGTTTGTGTGATTTAGAGCTTCCTAAGGATCTAAAATTAGATGGAGTTGATTTTTCGTGCTTGTTTAAAAATAAGAAAGAAAAATTAAATGATAGAACATTGTTTATTCATCATAGACAAGATTGGAGACCTCCAAAAGATGAAGATGAAACTTGTTTAATGAAAGGAAAATGGAGATTGGTTAATGGTAAAGCATTGTACAATGTAGAACAAGATGCTTTTCAGAAAAACGATGTAGCTAAAGAATACCCTAAAATTGTCAAATCGTTTTTAAATGACAATCAACGGTTTTTAAAAATAGCAAAAACAGGATCTGAATACCAACAATTTCCTGTAAATGTAATAGGTAATAAACAACAAAAAACCATCAAATTAACCATTCAACACGCTATTGGCGAAGACAAAGGTATTTGGAAAGCAGAACAGGTAGCTGCGGGAATGAAAAATACGAACAACACCCATGCAATAAAGGTAGACAAAGCAGGTGTTTATAAAATTTCTTGCAGAAGATGGCCTAAAGAATGTTCTGGACCTATTTTGGGAATTCCTAAAGAAAATCCTAAAAATTTATTTACATACAAAACTATTTCTCCTCAAAAAGTTAGAATACAATTGGCCAATCAAATGTTGGAAAAAGAAATTCAAGAAAATCAGGAAGAAGTAGTATTTCGTGTGTTTTTAGAAAAAGGTAAAACGTTATTAGTAACAGATTTTATTGAGAGAACTAAAAAATATGGTGTTTATTATACTTATATAGAATTGGTTCAATAATTAGTTTAACAAAGGCTTTTTATAATATTTAAATTTTAAAATAAAATATGATTCAAAAAAAAATATCAATTATAGTAGCATTACTAAGTTTTATGACAGTGACTTGTTTTGCTCAAAAAAAGAAAAATATTGTATTTCTTTTTGCAGATGATGCCGGGTATTTTGATTTTGGTTTTCAAGGAAGTAAAACATTTACCACTCCTAATTTAGACAAGTTAGCTTCTGAAGGAATGATTTTTAAAGAAGCATATACTACAGCAGCAGTTTGTGGACCTTCTAGAGCAGGATTGTTAACAGGTAGGTATCAACAACGTTTTGGGTTTGAAGAAAACAATGTACCAGGTTACATGAGTGAATCTTCTAAATTATTAGGAGATGATATGGGATTGCCTTTAAAGGAAAAAACAATTGCCGATCATTTAGGAAAACTAGGATATAAGTCTATTGTTTTAGGAAAGTGGCATATGGGTAATGCTGATAGATACCATCCTTTATATAGAGGTTTTGATGAGTTTTATGGTTTTAGAGGAGGAGCAAGAAGCTTTTTTCCTTTAACTCAAAAACAAGCTATTGATAAAAAAGAAGATAGGTTAGAAAGAGGATATAAAGTATTTAAAGAACCTTCTAAATACTTAACCTACGATTTAGCAGATGAAGCTTGTGATTTTATAGGTAGAAATAAGAAAAATCCATTTTTTATGTATGTTTCTTTTAATGCAGTACACTCTCCAATGCAAGCTACTCAAGAAGATTTAGCTAAAATAAAAGGGCTAACAGGAAAAAGAAAAGTATTAGCAGCGATGACTTTGGCTTTAGACAAAGCATGTGGACAAATTTTAGAAAAGTTAAAAAAAGAAGGTTTAGAAAACAATACACTAATTGTATTTTCTAATGACAATGGAGGTCCTGATGGAACACATACTTGCAACTATCCTTTAAGTGGGTGTAAATCTAACAACCTAGAAGGTGGAATAAGAGTTCCTTTTGTAATGAAATTACCTAAAGTAATTCAACCAGGAACGGAATACAATCAACCAATTAGTACCTTAGATTTGTTACCCACATTTGTAAATGTTGCAGGGGGGAATGCCTCTAAAATTAAAAATATTGATGGAGTTGATTTGTTGCCATACGTAACCGGTAAAAATAATGCAGATCCGCATAAAATGTTATTTTGGAAAAAAGAAAATAGAGGAATTGTAAGAAAGGGAGATTGGAAATTATTACGTTTTCCAGATAGACCAGCAGAGCTATATAATATTTCTAAAGACATTACAGAAAATAAAAATTTAGCTTATAAATATCCAGAAAAAGTTAGAGAATTATTTACAGATTTGTTTGAATGGGAAGGTGAATTAGAAAGACCTTTATGGCAATTAAAACGTATTTATGAAGTAAATGCAATGAAACGTATGGATGACAAAAGAACCCCCGTTTTAGATTAATATAAAATTAATAATTAATAAAAGCTCTTGAGAAATCAAGAGCTTTTGTTGTTTTTGCTTATAAAATAACTCACAAGTACATTCATTGTACTAAGAGCAACGCTAAAACTATTTTCTTTTATGTTCTTTGTTTGGTAACCAATATTAAAAGTTGCTAATACATAAAAAATGAATTTAAAATTTACATTACTAGTTCTTCTAATATTTTCTAATAGCATGTTCTCCCAAACAAAAAAATCATTGGTAGATTTCTTTTTACCTATGGAGCCTCAAAGCAAATTAGTAGCGAAAGGAATTTGGGGAAATGATAATGTGTTGCCTAGAGATACTGCAAATGGATTAGAAGATAGTAAATTAAAACAATGGTGTTATTGGGATGGAGGTATTGTAAAAGATGCGGAAGGAAAATACCACATATATGCCAGCAGATGGGATCAAAAATTTGCACACAGCCAAGGTTGGAAATTAGGTTCTAAAGGAATGCATGCTGTTAGCAATCATATAATGGGACCTTATAAAGATGTTGGATTGGTGTATCCTGAATGGAAAGAAGGATTAGGACACAATGTAATGGGATTAAAAATGCACGATGGACGTTATGCAGTAGTAACAAGTGAAGTTACCAATGGAGAAGTTTTTGTTTCTAATTCACCTAACGGACCTTTTAAATTATTAGGAGAAATTAAGGTAGATCCTAATGGATACTCCATGGGCTTGGCTAGGTATAATACCAACGGAAGAATGTCTAATGTTAGAATTTTATTAAGACCTGACGGGAAATATATGATAGTAGCTAGAAGTACTGCTGTAATGATTAGTGATAGTGGGATTTTAGGACCTTATAAAATAGTGAACGATAGAGTTTATAAAGACTACCCAGAATTGCCTCAAACAAAAAACGAAGATCCTACCGTTTGGTATAGTGGCGGTATGTATCATATTGTATACAATCATTGGCCTACAAAAACATCACATCATTTTTCTTCTATTGATGGAATTCATAATTGGAAATACAGAGGAATTGCATTTAAAAAAGAAGAAACTAAAATTTTTAAATACACTAACGGTACTATCAACGATTGGCAATATATAGAAAGACCCGGAGCTTATGTAGAAAACGGACATGTAACTCATTTTATGTTTTCGGTAATAGATGTGAGTAAAGGGAAAGATCGAGGAGATGATAATCATGCCAGTAAAATTGTAATTGTGCCTTTTGATGGAGTTGCTTTTGATAATTATATGGCAAATCTTGTTAAGAGTGAATCCTTTTAAATGTAATACTCATCAATAACATACTGATATAAGTTTAAAGGATGTTATTAAAAGTTTGGAAATAAAAAATATGTATTTATGGGCATATTTCACACACGGAAAGAGACATTCTAAAATCCTTTTTTGGTTAGTTTTGTTTTAGTTAATTCATAAAATATTCAGAATAAATGAAAAATAGTATCTCGTTTTTTTTAGCCTTGATTATTTCGTTTCAGGTTTTTTCACAAGAAAAACCCAACATCGTATTATTGTTTGTAGACGATTATGGTTGGGCAGATATTGGGTATAGAAACAGTTCTTTTGAAACACCAAACCTAGATCAGTTAAAAAAAGAAAGTTTAGATTTTCAAAGGGCTTACATTCCTACCCCAACATGTAGTCCTAGTAGATTGTCTTTATTAACAGGAAAAGAAGCTGTTCGTTTACAAATGGTAAGACATATTTCTTTAGATCCTAAAAATCCAGATGCAAAGTATGGAACATGGGAAACAGATCCTGTACAAATGCCGTCTTTAAATTATTTGCCGTTGGCAGAAACCACTTATGCAGAAAAAATTAAAGAGTATGGGTATTACAATCACTTTATAGGAAAATGGCACTTAGGACATACGGGTCGTTACCCTATAGATCAGGGATTTGATAGTGAATTTGGAGTAACAGATGCAGGACATCCTAAAAGTTACTATTATCCGTTTTTTAATCCTGCAGCAGATCCAAAAGGATTTATGAAAGGTTACAAAAAAGGAGATTATTTAACTGATGTGTTAACAGATGGTGCTGTTGATTTTATTAGCGGTTACAATAAAAAACAACCGTTTATGTTAACGTTTTGGTACTACTCGGTACACGGTCCTTCTGTAGGTAGAAAAGATTTGTTAGAAAAATATAAAGCAAGAGGAATAGAGGGTAAGTATGCAGATCACCATGCTATGGTAGAGGCAATGGATGAATCTGTAGGAAAAGTAAGACAAGCATTAGAAGAAAAAGGAATTGCAGACAATACGGTAATTATTGTATTATCAGATCAAGGAGGAGCTTATACAAACGATCCTTTAAGAGGTGGTAAAAAAGGTGGAGATACTTTGGCAGAAGGTGGAGCACGTGTTCCGTTTATGATTAAATATCCTGGAATTACAAAAGCAAATACAGAATCTTTTGTACCCGTGCAATCTATTGATGTATTCCCTACTCTTATGGAAATTGCATCAGGAAAAAAATACAAGAATAAAGATATTCAAGGAGTTAGTTTAATGCCTTTGTTAAAAGGAGAAAACATTAAAGAAAGAAACTTATTTGGATTTAGAAGTTACGAAGATCAGTATACATCTATTATTCGTGGAGATTGGAAAATTATCAAGTATCATTCAGGAAAATATCAATTATACAATGTCAAAACAGATAAAAGTGAATCTCATGATTTGATAGGTAGTGGATTAAAAATAGAGAAAAAATTAAAAAGAGATTTGGCAAAATGGGAAAAAAAGGCAGTACCTGCTTTTGGACCTTATCAGTTAAAAGAATAAGAATATGAAAAGTATAAAATCAGCAATAGCATTAGGTTTCTTAATCGGGTTGTTTTCTTGTGGAACACAACAAGACAAGAAGAAGTTTGTTAAAAAACAATTAGATAAACCTAATATTATTATTTTATTGGCAGATGATTTAGGTTATGGAGAATTAGGTTCATATGGTCAAAAAGTAATTAAAACTCCGTTTTTAGATGGTATAGCTAAAAAAGGGATGAGATTTACTGATTTTTATGCAGGAACTTCTGTTTGTTCTCCTTCTAGAGCAGTTTTAATGACAGGTAAACATACAGGTCATTTAAGTATTAGAGGAAATAAAGGAGCTATAAATGGAACCTGGGATAGAGTACCTTTACAAAAAGAAGAACTTACCATTGGAGAAGTATTACAAGATGCAGGTTACCAAACTGCAATGATTGGAAAATGGCATTTAGGAGTTCCAGAAGATACTTCTACTTGGGCAAAAGGAAGAGGGTTTGATTATGCTGTGCAAGAACAATGGGGAGAAGATAAGAATGGAAAAGAAATTGATGAAAGAGTACATTGGGTAAACAATAATCAAGATTCTATTTTTTACAATTATAATAATTATAAATGTTTAGATGAGTTTAGAACTAATTTTGCTTTAGATTATTTAGAAAAAAAATCAGAAAAGAAACCTTTCTTTTTGTATATGTCTTATAGAACACCACATGCACATGAGTTCTTTTTAAGTAAAAACAATTTGTATGCCGATAAAACTGAAGAGTGGCCAGAAATAGAAAGAAGACATGCTGCCAGAATTACCATGTTAGATGAGCAAATTAAAAGATTGTTTGACAAATTAGAAGAAAGAGGTGAGTTAGAAAATACCTTAATCTTAATTTCTAGTGATAATGGCCCAACGGCAGAAAATCATCACGATTATAAATTTTTTAATAGCTCGGGTGATCTAAGAGGATACAAAAGAGATGTGTACGAAGGAGGTGTAAGAGTTCCTTTAATTGCCTACTGGAAAAATAAAATAAAAGAAGGATCAACTACAGATTTTCAAGCAGCGTTTTATGATATTATGCCAACATTAGCAGACGTTGCAAAAACAAAAGCTCCAGATCATGTTGATGGAATTTCTTTTTTACCTCATTTGTTAGGAAAAGAACAAAAACAAAAGCATGAATTTTTATACTGGGAAATTCAAGAAGGACCATCTGTAAAAGGGTTTAGACAAGCTATTAGAATGGGGAATTGGAAAGCGGTTCGTTATGGAGATAATTATCATACAGAATTGTACAATTTAAGTAAAGACTTGTACGAAACTACAGATGTTTCTAAAGAGAATCCAGAATTGGTAGCTAAAGCCAATGCAATTTTAAAAAGAGAAAGTAACGTAAATCCTCATTTTCCTTTTTCAGGAGGAGTTTTTAAAAAATAAATAACAATAATTAGAAAACTCACAAAAGCGATTTATATTAAAAATCGCTTTTGTGAGTTTTAAATATGTATCATTCAATTATGAAAAAAATAATTCTATGTAGTGCACTATTACTGAGTGTAAACTTAATATTTGCTCAAAAAAGCACATCAGAAAAACCAAATATCATCTGGATTATGGCAGAAGATATGAGTACTGATTTGGAATGCTATGGTTTGCCAGATGTAAAAACTCCTAATCTAAATAAAATGGCATCAGAAGGAATTCGTTTTAACAATGCTTTTGTTACCAATCCTATTTGTTCACCAAGTAGATCATCTATGATGATAGGAACACATCAAGTAAAAACAAATACCCATAATCACCGAAGTAACAGAAATGTACCTCTAGATAATCAGTTTACACCTTTTACTAAATTGTTGAGAGATGCTGGATATACGACTATTTTGGGGCATCATGGAGTGATGAATAAAGGGAGAAAAATTGATGTGAATTTTAAACATGAACCTCTTGGAGAATGGGACGGTAAAACCAAATTTGGATTGTTTGATAAGTATGATACTTTTGAAAAAGAAGATCAACCTTTCTTTGCACAAATTCAATGCGTTGTTACTCATAGAGGTCCTTGGTGGAACGATGTAAGAGAACAATCTAAACATCCAGTAAATCCTAAAACAGTAAATATGCCTCCGTATATGGCAGATCATCCTGCTGTTAGATTAGATTGGGCTAAATATTTAGACCAAATAGAGTATATGGATCATGAGGTGGGAATGATTTTTAAAGAATTAGAAGAAAAAGGAATGGCAGATAATACAATCGTTATTTTTATTGGAGATAATGGTCGTTGTAATATTAGAGGAAAAGGATATTTACAAGATCCAGGACTAAGAATTCCATTGTTAATTCACTACCCAAAGAATATTAAAGCAAATCAAGTTAGTAATAAAGTAGTTTCTTCTACAGATATTACGGCAACTATTATTGATTATGCAGGAGTTAAAGTTCCTGAATACATGACAGGTCAGCCCATTTTTAGCAAAAAATTTAACAGAGAATATGTCTATGGTGCTCGTGATTTGTGGGATGAGATAGAAGAGAAATCAAGAGCAGTTACTTCTGGTGATTGGTCATACATAAGAAATGACAAACCAGAAATTCCTTACGATGCACATCAGGCTTATTTAGAATTTTACAGACCAGCTGTACATGTAATGAGAGAGTTATACAAAGAAGGAAAATTAAACGATGCTCAAAAACCGTTTTTTGAACCAACGAAACCTAAAGAGGAACTGTATAATTTAAAAAAGGATCCTTATCAGTTACACAACTTGGCAACCAATCCTAAGTATGCTAAAATCCTTAAAAAATTACGTAAAGAAACCAAGTGTTTTGATAAAGAAATGGAACCTGTAAGCAATGTTTATGAACCTATTATTACCAAAGGTCCAGAGGTAGTAGAGTGGATGAAAAAAGAATTGCCAGAAGATTACAAAAGAATGTTGGCAGGAGAAGAAATAGGATACAAAAGAGTTACAGGTTTGTATAAAAAAGCACATAAAAGTAAAAAATAAGAGAAATGAAGCTAAAGAATAAATGTATTATAGCTGTTTTAAGTGTTGCTATAGGTTTGTTACAATCTTGTACACAAAAAGAGAATGTACAGGGTAAAATAAGTATTAACTCTAATTGGAAATTTAAGCGTTTAGCAAAAGAAAATGCATCAGAAAAAGGATGGGAAGCTGTTGAGTATTCAGATGCAGATTGGGAAAACGTAGTATTGCCTCATACTTCTAATGTAGAACCTTTAGTAGTAAACAATCAATGGCAAGGAATCTGTTGGTACAGAAAAGATTTAAATGTTCCAAATGTAGCTGCTGATAAGAAAATTTATTTGGAGTTTGAAGGAGCGATGAATTACTCTAAAATTTACATTAATGGAAAGTTTGTAAAAGAGCATCAAGGAGGTTTTTTACCCGTTGTGTTAGATGTTACAAAACATGTAAAGAAAGGAGCAACTAATTTAATTGCTGTTAGATTAGATAATACAGACAATTTGGTTACAGGACCTAAACCCTTAAAACGTTTAGATTTTAATATGTTTGGAGGTTTGTATAGAAATGCTTGGATGCTAGTTAAAGACAATGTTCATATTTCTCATGCAGCTATTGCTAACAAAGTAGCAGGAGGTGGAGTTTTTGTTACTTATCCTAAAGTTTCAGAATCTGAATCTGTTATTAAGGTTAAAACAAATGTTGTAAATCAAGGTAATGAAGATGCAACTATTCAAATAGTAAATACAGTATTGTTTAATGGAAAAATAATAGCAGAAGAAACGTCAGCTAAAACTGTAGTTCCTAAGGAAACTGATTTAGATGATGAAACTAATATGATTATTAAAAACGCAAAATTATGGTCTCCATCAGCACCTAATTTATATACCTTAGAAACTAAGGTTGTTAAAAATGGTATTGTAATAGATACGGAATCTAACCAAATTGGAATTAGAGAGTTTGTGTTTAAGGACAATCAACTATATATAAATGGAGTAAAAACGTTTTTAAGAGGAATGAATCGTCATCAAGAATATCCTTTTATAGGTTATGCTTTGTCAGACAATGCTCAGTATAGAGATGCTAAAAAAATTAAAGATGCAGGATGTAATTACATTCGTTTGTCTCACTATCCACAATCACCTGCATTTATGCAAGCCTGTAATGAGTTAGGTATTGTAGTTATTGATGCTATAATGGGATGGCAATACTATGGTGATAATGATGCTTTTAGAAATTATTGTTACACATCGGCAACACAATTAATTCGTAGAGATCGTAATCATCCGTGCGTGTTGGCTTGGGAAGTTTCTTTAAACGAAACGCAAATGCCAATTTTCTTTATGGAAAAATTACATGAAATTGTTCATACAGAATATCCTGGTAAAAACGTGTACTCTTGTGGTTGGATGGATGATGTGTATGATATTTATTTACAAGCTCGTCAACATAGAATTTTACATCCGCATGAATTAAAAGCTAATCAACCTTATTCGGTTTCAGAATATGGAGATTGGGAGTATTATTCTAAAAATGCAGGATTAAATCAAGATCAATTACCAAATAATGTTAGAGATGAATACAGCAGTCGTCAGTCTAGAGCAGATGGTGAAGAAAGAATGTTAAGACAAGCGTACAATGTACAAGAATCTCATAACGATAATTTAAATACCAAAGCTTATTCAGATAGTTATTGGGTAATGTATGATTATAATAGAGGCTATCATCCAGATATTGAGAAATCAGGAATTATGGACATTTTTAGACTTCCAAAATTTGCATATTACTTTTATCAAAGTCAAAGAGATGTATCCGAAGGAGAAGTGTTAAAAATAGCTTCTTATTGGAATGAGAAATCTCCTTTAGATGTTAAAGTCTATAGCAATTGTGATGAGGTTAGTTTGTATTTAAATGATGAATTAATCGGAACACAAAAGCCAGATACAGATAAAAATTCTACCAATTTAAAGCATCCTCCATTTACTTTTAAAATGAAAAACTTTGTTACAGGAACTTTAAAAGCTGTAGGAACAGTAAAAGGAAAAATTGTTGCCGAGACAAAAGTAATTACTCCTGAAGAAGTTGTAGGTTTAAAAGTTTGGATAGATGAATCTGGAAAACAACCACAAGCAGGTGTAAATGATATTGTGTTTGTGTATGTAGCTGCTATTGATAAAAATGGAACTATTGTTCCTGAATATAATAAACAAGTAACTTTTAATAGTAATGAGAATGCTGTTTTAAAGAATGTTGGAAGGATAAATGCCGAAGCTGGAATTGCCACAGGAGTATTACAATTAGGTGCTAACATTGGAAATGTTGTTGTAACAGCAAAGTCAGGTAAGTTTACAAAGGAGTTTACTTTTAAGGTAAATTAAGTGTCAAGAGCTATAGAATATGTTGAATAAAGCAATTTTTTACGGGCAGATACATTTCATTTACGGACTTGTATCAAATAAACCTGTAGATAGTTAAACTTTGTAAATACAAAACAAATACTCATATTTTATAAAGATGAAAAAATACAATCAGTTACATTTTAAAAACATAAGTAGTACTTTATTGCTACTTATGTTTTGTTTTATAAGTTCATTTGCAAATACAAATCCAGAAACAAGCTATTTGTTTAAAACCAATATAGCAGAGGATGCGACTCCTGCTGTGTTGCAAAAAGTACTAAGTTTAGATAAAACTAAAGCAAATAAATTAAAGTTTGAAAAAGGAACGTATCACTTTTATTCAGACAAAGGATTAGAAAAATTTTGTTACATCTCTAATCATGATGATGTAATGGTAAGAACAGCTTTTCCTGTTTTTGATTTTAAAAATCTTACAATAGACGGGCAAGGATCTACTTTTATTTTTCATGGAAAAATGGTTCCTTTTTTAATTGATAATTCTAAGAACATTACCGTAAAAAATGTATCTGTAGATTGGGAAGTTCCTTTTCATAGTGAAACAACAATCGTAGCCGTTGATGAAAAGAACAAAACGTTTGACATGACTATTTCAGAGGAATATCCTTATGAAATAAGAAATAATAAATTGGTTTTTATCAAAGAATATTATGAGCATGATTTGGGGCAGACCATATTGTACGATCCAGTTAGAAAAGCCATTATGTTTGATACCGAAAGTTATACAAGTTTAACGGCAGTTAAAAAGAATACTATTTCTAGAAATTTAGACAATATTAAGTATAAGTACGAAGTAGACCATAGAGGTAAGTTGTTTAAAGATTACGGTAGAGAAAATAATTTGGTGGTAAAAGAATTAAAGCCAGGTTTGGTAAGAGTTTTTAATCATAGAAAAAAATTACCTCCTGTAGGAATGATTTTAACCGCTAAAGGAGATCAATCTTTTAACAGATTAGCACCTGCTTTTAGAGTTACCAATACTGATGGGTTTAACGGAACCAATGTAAATATTCATCATGCTGGTGGAATGGGAATTATTGCAGAAAATTCTTCGGACTTAATTTTAGATAATTTTAACATTACTCCCTCTAGAGGAAGAATGGTTTCTACGACAGCAGATGCTACGCATTTTGTAGGATGTAGAGGTAAAGTGGTATTGAAAAACTCTACGTTCCAAAATCAATTAGATGATGCTATGAATGTTCATGGAACGTATCAAAAAATTGTAGATGTATTAGATGGAAATCGTATTGGAGTTAGAATGGGACATTCACAACAACAAGGTTTTCAAATAGGAAAAAAAGGAGATGTTATTGGTTTGGTAAGGTTGAGTGATTCTTTTTTTCCATACAATAAGTTAACTATTAAAGAAGTACAGTTTATTAACGGACGATACCAAATTATTACTTTTAATGAAGAATTACCTACAGAAGTAAAAGCTGGAGATTTAATAGAAAATTTAGATGCCTATCCAGATTTGTTGGTAGAAAATTGTACTATAAGTAATAACCGTGCAAGAGGATTGTTAATTTCTAATCCAGTAAATACTATTGTAAGAAATAACTTTTTTAGTACAGAAATGGAAGCCATTTTAATTCCTGTAGAAAGTGGACATTGGTATGAATCTGGAAATGGAGCTAATATTGTTATAGAAAACAATGTTTTTCAAGATTGTACACATAGTGGACAAAACAGAGGAGTAATTCGTTTTGTTACTGATGACGATAATGAAAATATTGCGTTTAAAAATATTAGCATTACGAATAATACATTCAACCAGTTTGACAATTTAATTTTAGAAATAGCCAATACGGATGGATTAACATTTTCTAAAAATACAATTACCAATTCTGGAACTTTTAAAATGTTACATCCAGAAAATCCTGTGGTAACGGTTAAGAGTTCAAAAAACATTGTTTTTAAGAAAAATAAATACAAAGGAAAGGCAGGTATAATCTTAAAGAAAGATAAATCTATTTCTAAATTAAAGTTTAGGTAATTAAATAAATCAAATTACAAGCATTAAAGTTGATAATTAATAAATGTCATGTTAAAGTCTAGGTAAATTATAGTATAACATAGTTGATAATTTGTTAAATTCGAACTCGAAAAAAAACTTAAATACAAAAATATGAATATAAGAAGAGTCCTTTTATCTAGTTTGGTCGTATTAGCTATAGGTAGCACTATTTCGTGCAAATCTAAAGGAGAAAAAGAAAGTAAATCAGAAACAGTAACAAAACCAAACGTAGTCGTTATTTATTTAGACGATTTAGGTTATGGAGACGTTAGTGCTTACGGAGGAAAAGGTTTAGAAACTCCTAATATAGATAAATTAGCAGCTGGTGGAGTACAATTCACTAACGGTTATGCATCATCTGCAACATGTACACCAAGTAGATTTGCTTTGTTAACAGGTGTATATCCTTGGAAAAACAAAGATGCTAGAATTTTACCAGGTACAGCACCTCTATTAATATCTACTACACAACAAACATTACCAAAAATGTTCAAAGCCCAAGGATACCAAACAGGTATTGTTGGAAAATGGCATTTAGGATTAGGAGATGGACATACAGATTGGAACAAGCATATTTCTCCAGGACCAAACGAAGTTGGTTTTGAGTCTTCTTACATTATGGCTGCAACTCAAGATAGAGTTCCTACTGTATATATAGAAAATGGCGATGTAGTTGGTTTAGATCCAAACGATCCTATTGAAATTAATTACAAAGAAAATTTCGAAGGACAACCTACAGGAGTAGACAATCCAGAAATGTTAAAAATGATGTGGCACCACGGACACAATAGTAGTATTGTAAACGGAATTCCACGTATTGGATACATGAAAGGTGGTGAAGCTGCTAAATGGAAAGATGAAGACATGGCAGATCATTTCTTAGCCAAAGCAAAAACCTATGTAAAAGAACACAAAAAGAGTCCTTTCTTTTTATACTATGCAATGCAACAACCACATGTGCCAAGAACTCCACACCCACGTTTTGTAGGTAAATCTGGATTAGGAGCTAGAGGAGATGTTATTTTAGAAGCTGACTGGGTAATTGGTGAGTTTATTAAAACATTAGAAGAAGAAGGAATTTTAGAAAATACATTAATTGTATTCTCTAGTGATAACGGTCCTGTTTTAAATGATGGATATAATGATGGTGCTGATGAAACTTTAGATCTACACGATCCTAAAGGAGGATTAAGAGGAGGAAAGTACAGCTTGTATGAAGCAGGTACAAGAGTTCCTTTTATTACTTATTGGAAAGGACACATTCAACCAAAAGTATCTGATGCTTTGGTTTGTCAAATGGATTTATTAGCTTCTTTAGCTACTTTAATTGGTTCGGAAGAAAAAACCACAGATAGTCAAGATATATTAGATACGTTTTTAGGTAAGAGTGATAAAGGAAGAGAGTCTTTAATTATTGAAGCAAACACAAGAACAGCTTTAAGAAAAGGAGATTGGATTTTAATTCCACCTTACAAAGGACCTAAAGTAGCAGATAAAGTAAATATTGAATTAGGGAACGGAAAAGATTTTCAGTTGTACAATTTAAAAGAAGATTTAGGACAAGAAAATGACTTGGCAAAGTCTAAACCTGACGTTTTAAAAGATATGATTGCTAGTTTTGAGGCAATAAGAGGTAAAGATTATTCAAATACTAAGAAATTAGATTTAAAATAAGTAGAAATCTAATTCCTAAATAGGTGTTAAAACAATCCTACTAAGTTGAATAGCTTTGTAGGATTGTTTTGTTTTAAAATACTGGGGACTATATTCTTGTATATCAAGAAAAAACTCTTATATTTGCGTTGGAATAATTGAAAAGGATTAGTGGGGCTTTAATGCCCCACTTTTTATACATATATATGGACAAGAATAAGGTTGAAAAATTAGTTAATAACGCATTAGAAGAAAATTCTTCTTTGTTTTTAGTTGATTTAACCATAGGAGCTGAAAATAAAATTTCAGTAACTATAGATGGTGACAATGGAGTCCCTTTAAAAGAATGTATACGCGTTAGTCGATTTGTTGAAGGAGACTTAGACAGAGAAGAAGAAGACTACAGTATAGAGGTTGCTACACCAGATATTGCAAAGCCTATTGTAATGAAAAGACAATATGTTAAAAATATAGGTAGAATTGTAAGTGTTGTTACCGCAGAAGAAAAATATGAAGGAACTTTGGCAGAAGTAAACGAAGATAACATTGTGTTAACTTGGGAAGCAAGAGAGCCAAAACCTGTAGGTAAAGGGAAAGTAACCGTAGCTAAAACTGCAACTCTTACTTACAACGAGATAAAGGAAACAAAAGTTAAAATATTATTTAGTTAAAATATTTAAATGGAGAATATAGATTTAATCAATTCATTTTCAGAGTTCAAAGACGACAAGAATATTGATCGTGTAATGTTAATGTCTATCTTAGAAGAAGTTTTTAGAGCTGCTTTAAAGAGAAAATATGGTTCTGATGATAATTTTGATATTATTGTGAATCCAGATAAAGGGGATTTAGAAATATGGCGTAACCGTGTGGTTGTGGAAGATGGGTTTTCGGAAGACGATAACGAAGAAATTGAATTGGCTGAAGCTAGAAAAATTGAACCAGATTTTGAAGTTGGTGAAGAGGTTTCAGAAGAAATTAAGTTACATCAATTAGGTCGTAGAGCAATTTTAGCTTTACGTCAAAACTTAATCTCTAAAATTTATGAGCACGATAGTACTAACTTATACAAAAAGTTTAAAGAACTAGAAGGTGATATTTATTCAGCAGAAGTACACCACATTAAACACAATGCGGTTATTTTATTAGATGATGAAGGAAACGAAATTGTATTACCTAAGAGTGAGCAAATTCGTTCTGATTTCTTTAGAAAAGGAGATTCTGTAAGAGGAATTATCAAAACTGTAGAGTTAAGAGGAAACAAACCTGCTATCATTTTATCTAGAACTTCTCCAGAGTTCTTAAGAAAATTATTTGAACAAGAAATTCCTGAAGTATTTGATGGTTTAATCACTATAGAAGGAGTAGCTCGTATCCCAGGAGAAAAAGCAAAAGTAGCAGTAGATTCTTACGATGATAGAATTGACCCTGTTGGAGCATGTGTGGGAATAAAAGGATCAAGAATTCACGGTATTGTTCGTGAATTAGGAAATGAAAATATTGATGTGGTGAATTACACAAAAAACACTCAATTATACATTTCTAGAGCATTAAGCCCAGCTAAAGTGGTGAAAATGGAACTTTTTGAAGCAGAAGGTGATAACAAACCTAAAGCAGAAGTATATTTACGTCCAGAAGAAGTATCAAAAGCAATTGGTAGAAACGGAGTAAATATTAGATTAGCAACTCAATTAACAGGTTACGAAATTGACGTGTTAAGAGAAGGAGCAGAAGACGATGAAGATGTTGAATTGACAGAGTTTTCTGATGAAATAGAAGCATGGATTATTGACGAGTTCAAAAGCATTGGTTTAGATACTGCAAGAAGTGTTATAGACAAAGATGTGGCTGAATTAGTGAGCAGAACCGATTTGGAAGAAGAAACCATAATGGAGGTTCAACGTATATTAAAAGAAGAATTTGATAAATAGGGTAGTCAGTAGCCGTATTTCAAAACATCTTCTTAAATAAAAAATAGTAAAAAGTATATATGTCTGTAAGCAAAACATTAAGGCTTAACAAAGTTTTACGAGAATTAAACATATCGTTAGATAGGGCGGTAGAACACCTTTCAGCGAAAGGGATAGAAATCGAAGCACGTCCTACTGCAAAAATCTCTAATCAAGAATATCAAATCTTGTTAGATGGTTTTCAAACCGATGCGCAAAAGAAAGCCGTTTCTAAAGAAGTTGGTGAAGAAAAGCGTAAAGAAAAAGAAGAGCTACGCTTAGCTCAAGAGGAAAAAAAGCGTAAAGAAGAAGAAGAAAGAACTAGAATCTTAAAGGCTAAAGCTGAAAAGCTTGAAGTTAAAACTGTTGGTAAAATAGATTTAAATAAGCCTAAAGAAGTTGTGAAAGCTGCTACTCCTGAACCAACCCCAGCTCCTCCAAAAGCAAAAGAAGAAGTAAAAGCTCCAGAGGTGGTAACACCTAAGGAACCAGAAATTATCAAAGCTAGTGCTCCTAAGTTAGGAGGATTAAAAATTGTAAAATCTGCTCCTATTCCTGTAGCCAAACCAAAACCTGTTGTAAAAGAGGAAAAGAAAGTTGTTGAGGCTCCAAAAGTGGAGAAAAAGCAAGAAGAAGCAAAACCTGTTGTTCAAAAAGAAGCTCCAAAAGCTGAAAAAGTTGAACCTAAAGGAAACGAAGGGAAATCACCAGAAGAAGGTGGAGAACCAGAAGCTTTAAAAACGCAATATCAAAAATTATCTGGACCAAAACTTACGGGAACTAAAATTGATTTAAAACAATTTGAAAGACCTAAGAAAAAGAAGCCAGATCCTAAAGCAAATGCAAATAGTGCAGATGCTAAAAAGAAACGTAAGAGAATTGTAAAACCAGGAACTCCAAACCCTAACAATAGAGCAGGAGGACCAGGAAATAACAGACCAGGAGGTGGACCAGGAAACCGTAGAGGACCTGCTAATAGAGGAGGTGGAAGATTTTCTGCACCTGTTACTAAAGAAGAGCCTACGGATGAAGAAGTACAAAAACAAGTACGTGAAACTTTAGAAAGACTGCAAGGAAAATCTAAAAAGAACAAGGGTGCTAAATACCGTAGAGAAAAACGTGATTTACACCGTCAACAAGCTGACAACGTACAAGCACAAGAGGCTGCAGAAAGTAAAATCTTAAAAGTAACTGAATTTGTTACCGTAAGTGAAGTTGCAACCATGATGGATGTTCAGGTAACTGAAATTATTTCGGCATGTATGATGTTAGGAATGATGGTTACAATGAACCAACGTTTAGATGCTGAAACGATCAAAATTGTAGCAGAAGAATTTAACTACGAAGTAGAGTTTGTTGGTGCAGAGGTTGAAGAGTCAGTTATTGAGGTTGAAGATAAAGACGAAGATTTAATTGATAGAGCTCCTATTGTTACCATTATGGGACACGTAGATCATGGTAAAACATCTTTACTAGATTATATTCGTGAAGCAAATGTAATAGCAGGTGAATCAGGAGGAATTACACAGCACATAGGTGCTTATTCTGTAAAGATTAAAACAGGTCAAAAAATTGCATTTTTAGATACACCGGGTCACGAGGCCTTTACAGCAATGCGTGCTCGTGGTGCTCAAGTTACCGATTTAGTTGTAATTGTAATTGCAGCGGATGATGATGTAATGCCTCAAACAAAAGAAGCAATTAGTCATGCACAAGCAGCAGGTGTACCAATAGTGTTTGCCTTAAACAAAATTGATAAGCCAACTGCAAATCCTGATAATGTAAAACAACAGTTAGCTAGCATGGACTTGTTAGTAGAAGACTGGGGTGGAAAATATCAATGTCAAGAAATTTCTGCTAAAACAGGATTAGGTGTAGAAGACTTATTAGAGAAAATTGTTTTAGAATCTGAAATTTTAGAATTAAAAGCAAATCCAAATAAATCTGCATTAGGAACTGTTGTAGAAGCACAATTAGATAAAGGACGTGGTTATGTATCTACTATTATGGTACAAGGTGGTACTTTAAAAATTGGAGATTATCTTTTAGCAGGTAAACACTCTGGTAAGGTAAGAGCTATGTTTGATGAGCGTGGTAGAAATGTAGAATTTGCACCACCATCAACACCAGTATCTATATTAGGATTAGATGGAGCTCCACAAGCGGGAGATAAGTTTAATGTATTTGAAGATGAAAGAGAAGCAAAACAAATTGCATCTAAACGTTCTCAATTACAACGTGAGCAATCTGTAAGAACTCAGAAAACATTAACATTAGACGAAATTGGTCGTCGTATTGCTTTAGGAGATTTCAAGGAATTGAATATTATCTTAAAAGGAGATGTAGATGGATCTGTAGAAGCTTTAACAGATTCTTTCCAAAAATTATCTACAGAAGAAATTCAAGTAAATATATTACACAAAGGTGTTGGAGCTATTACTGAATCTGATGTATTATTAGCTTCTGCTTCTGATGCAATTATTGTAGGATTTAATGTTAGACCTGCTGGTAATGCAAGAATGGTTGCAGATACAGAAGAAGTTGATATTAGAACATACTCTATTATTTACGATGCTATTAATGACTTAAAAGATGCGATGGAAGGTATGTTATCTCCAGACACTAAAGAAGAGGTATTAGGTAACGTAGAAATTAGAGAAGTTTATAAGATTTCTAAAGTAGGAAATATTGCAGGATGTATGGTAATTCAAGGTAAGATTACTAGAAATTCTAAAATACGTATTATTAGAGACGGAATTGTTGTTCATGATGGTGAGTTAACTGCATTGAAACGATTTAAAGATGATGTTAAAGAAGTTACTAAAGGATATGATTGTGGTGTTCAGATTAAGAACTACAACGATATTGCTATAGGTGATGTAATTGAATCATACCATATAGTAGAGATTAAAAAGAAATTATAGTCTTTTAAATACTACATAAATTAAGCAAAAAGCTCACCATTTGGTGAGCTTTTTGCTTTTACAATTTTTATTAGAACTAAAATTAATAGGATTTAATTGTAAAATTAATTTATTAAACACTAAGTTTGTTATTATTAAATATTTATTACAATTACAAAGTGAAAAAAGGTACAGTAAAATTTTTTAATGAATCTAAAGGTTTTGGATTCATTACTGACAACGAGACACAACAAGATTATTTCGTACACATCTCTGGATTAATCGACGAAGTTCGTGAAGGTGACGAGGTAACATTCGATTTAAAAGAAGGTAGAAAAGGGTTAAACGCAGTAGAAGTAAGCGTTTTATAATATATATTCCTTTACAAAATTAAGCCTGATGCCTTGTAGTATCAGGTTTTTTTAGGTCTTATAGTTAGCTATTAAATTTAAGTGGATCATACCTAAAAGTTGTGTTTTAGGCAAAAATATTAGTCAATCTAAAGAGGAAGAATTCAACGTTTTTAACACCTCTGAACTGAGCTCTAAA
>NZ_JAATJG010000011.1 GCF_011927765.1 Wenyingzhuangia aestuarii | reverse complement strand
TAGAGCTCAGTTCAGAGGTGTTAAAAACGTTGAATTCTTCCTCTTTAGATTGACTAATATTTTTGCCTAAAACACAACTTTTAGGTATGATCCTTTAAAGACATAGCATGAAACAACCATACGTTTAACAAAACTTCATTTCTCCATAAGAATAATTATTCTGAATAATAGATACTTTTAGTTAATCATTTAAAAATAATTAACTAAAAGCACCTAGACAAACAATGGACAAAAATACATCAACCCACTAAAAAAGAAGATTTTTTACATTAAACAGTAAAATTGTCTAGACATCCAAAAACAAAAAAGAGAACGTGTAAATTACTAGACAATAAAATTATTACATTAGAGTCCCTTCATTATTAAAAACACTAAAATGCAAAAATTCAATTTCGTTTTTTTTTTAACATTTACCTTAAGCCTACTCTTTAATATACCAACCTATAGTCAAGAGGAAAAAGAGATAGACACACTTTATCAACAAGCAAAAGAAATCAAGTTTATCAATCCCAAAAAATCTGTACAAGTATACACACAGTACTACCAAAGTGCTTTAAAAAACAAAGACACTCTTAGAGCCATAAAAGGACTTATAGAAATTGGTACTATATACAGTCACAATGTAAATTATAGTAAAGCCTATGATCATTTGTGGAAAGCTTTGTTGTTAGCAGATAAGCATCAAAAAAAGATACACAAAGGAAGAGTTTATCAGGAACTTGGCTGGCTTTATGGATTTTTTAACCGTAAAGAAGAAGCTTTAAAACATTTTAATGCTTCTTTAGAGATAAGTAGAGACCTTTACAAAAAGAACTTGGTTCCCTCTATTTACATTTTTAGTGATCATTTTGGATTGGCAAATTTTTATAGAGTAAACAACAACTATGAAATGTATTTAAAACATCTTGATAGTTGTGTAAAAATTAAAAACAACATTCAAGGACTACACAAAAACTATTATTTAGAAGCAGAGCTAGCCTACAAGTTAATGCTTGAAAAAAAATACGACAAAGCTATTGACAAACTACAAACCGCTAAAGATTTTTTTAAGGAAGAAAGCATTACCTATTTAGTAGTTATAGAACACATACTAGGAAAAGTATACAAAGCCAAAGGAGACTACAACAAGAGTATAAAAGCTTACACAAACTCGTTAAAAATATCCAATCAATACCATTGTCATTCAGACTACAAAATTATGAGTTGTGATGATTTGGTTGAAGTCTATAAAATTAAAAACGACTACAAAAAAGCTTTTGTTTACCTAAAAGAATCTAAAGAAATGAATGAAAAAATTTTTGGTAGTAAAACAGAAAGCAACCAAGAATTACTGTTGTTAAAAGACACGTTTAGAACCACTAAAGAAGAACAACAAAAACTAGAAAGCAATAGAAAAATTGAACTGTTAAAACAAGAAAAATACATTTCGTTTTTAAAAGTAGTTACCACAACAACCCTAACAGTATCAGTCCTTATATTTGTCTTCTTCTTTATTTTTTACACAAAAAGAAAACACCAGAACGAAAAGAAAATTATAGAAGAAAAGCAAAAACTTGAACTTGAAAAAAAGAATGAAATTTTAGAAATAAAAAATAAAGAACTAACCACCTCTGCGCTTCAACTAATAGAAAAAGAAGAGTTCTTAAAAAATCTTCAACAAAAATTAAACAAACAAGACGAGAGCATCAACACCAAAACGGTTAGTAAAATGATAAACACCATACAAGGGAACCCAAACAGTAACTGGAAAGAGTTTGAAACCCGTTTCACATTGATTAATCAGAACTTTTACCAAAAACTTAGAGAACAATTCCCAAACCTTAGCCAGACCGATTTAAAAATTTGTGCACTAATTAAACTAAACTTTACCAGTAAAGAGATGGCTTCTTTGTTAGGAATATCTGTAGAAAGTGTCCATACCTCTAGATATAGGCTTAGGAAAAAACTAAATCTAGAAAAAGAGCAAAGCTTGTCAGATTTTATCAATTCCATATAAAAAACACCCTAAATACTATTATTTCACAAATAAAACACAATACCATTAAAAAAACATCACCTAGACAGATATTGAGAGAAATAGCACATTCTCAGTATTAGTCTACCATCAAAAAAACCACTGTACAGGATATGTCTATCCTAACCATAATCTTAAAGCCTTTGTTTTCAATGAAATTTGTAAAACAATTAAAACTTTTAGATTCGTATGAAAACTAACCTATGCTTAGGCAGCAAGAAAAAACATTTACTAGCTTTTATTATTTTGCTTTTAAATGTAATCAATGCAAATGCCCAACAAAAAAACTACCAAGGTCAAATTAAAGACAATGAAGGACCTCTCTTAGGTGCTCAAATTACTATTAAAGGAACCCAACAAACTACACTCTCGGATTTTGATGGAAACTTTGAACTTACAACAACACCTAACAAAACTATTGTTATTACCTATTTAGGTTACTTAACCAAAGAAGTGGTATTATCTAATAACAACTCTAACATAATTAAAATTCAATTAGAAAGAGATGTACAATCCTTAGATGCCGTACAATTAATAGGATACGGTAAACAAAAGAAAAAGGAAATTACTGGAGCAGTAGCTAATGTTACTTCAGAGGAACTTATCCAAACGGCTACTTCAGATTTAGGAACAGCCATTCAAGGAAAAGTAGCTGGGGTAAATATTCAGGCTCAAAATGGTAGCCCAGGTGAACCTGCCAACATTCAAATTAGAGGTGTAGGATCTTTAACTGCAGGTGCTTTAGGACCTTTGTATGTAGTTGATGGAATTCCTTATGAAGACAATCCTAACATCGCTCCCAACCAAATAGAGTCTATAGACATTCTTAAAGATGGAGCATCTGCTGCTATTTACGGAACAAGAGCCTCTAACGGTGTAATTTTAATTACCACAAAAAAAGGAGAAGCAGGAAAAACTAGAGTGAATTTTACTAGCTACGTAGGTATTCAAAATATTACTTCTGGAACACCGTTAATGAATACTGATCAACAAATGTATCAGATTCAACAAAGAAATGCTTTAAACAACACTTCTTTTGATCCTTTTAGCCTAAACCCAGAAGCTTTAGATTTTAATACAAACTATATTGAATCTATTCAAAACAACAACTCAATTATAGAGAACTACTCTCTAAATATATCTGGAGGAACTAAAGCTGTTAAATTAAACTACAACACCACTTATTTTAATCAGGACGGAGTTCTTAAAGGATCTGGATTTAATAGATTAGCCAATAGACTAACAGCACAATACAATAAAGGAAAATTTAAAATGTTTACCTCTTTGGGTTATACTAATGAAAACAGAGATCGTGAACCATTTAATATTTACGAACAATCTATCAAACAAATGCCTTACGGAAGACCTCTTTCTGACCCTAGCGACATAAGTGTTATTGATGGTGATGGTGATGGAATTGTAAGTGTATTTGCTGCTTTGTTTGGAAACACTAACGAAACAGAAACTCACAAAAACAACATCGCCCTAAACTTACAGTACGAAATATTAGAAGGACTAACCTACAAAGTAAACTTAGGTTACAATAATTTTAATTCTTTACAAAAAAGATTTTTCCCTAGATTTTTATCTTTTAACTCACAAGGTGATTTAAATGCTAGTTCTGTTCTAAACGCTAGATTAATTGAAGATCATGTTATTTCTAAAAGACAATCTATAGAAAACATTTTAAACTACAATACTTCTTTTGGTGCTAATAAAAAGCACAAAGTAGGGTTGTTAGCCGTGCTTTCTTATGAAAAATTTAAAAGTAAAACCTCTAGTACAGGTGTTATTTTTGATAAAAATGTTCCCAACAACAATGTGCAAGTCTTAAGTGGTGGTGCAGAAGCTATAAAACCTACAGGAACAGACATTAACAGAACACTTAGCGGAAAATTATTTAGAGGTCAATACAACTATGATGATAAATACTTGTTCTCTGGTAGTATTAGACGTGATGGTTCTTCTAGATTTCAAGGAGATAACAAACACGGTACTTTCTTTGGATTGTCTGCTGGTTGGAACCTACATGAAGAAAACTTTTTAAAGAATATAAGTGAAATTTCTAACCTAAAACTAAGAGCTAGTTATGCAGAAGTTGGAAACCAAAGTACAAGAGATTACGCTACAAGTTCTATTGTAGAATCTGGTATCAATTACCCATTTGCAACCTCAGAAAGTTTAGCAATAGGAAACATTCAAAGAAGAATTACCAACGAAAATTTAAAATGGGAAACCACCATTTCTAAAAACATTGGTATTGACTTAGCCTTATTTAAAAATAAGTTGAGTATGAACTTTGATTATTACGAGAATAACAAAAACGACATGTTATTGTTAAAAGAACTACCTGGTTCTGCAGGAACATCACAAACAGATGCCGTAAATCAATACGGAGTAGTTGCCGTAAATGCAGGAAACATGACCAATAAAGGGATAGAATTTGCTTTAAATTACAGAAATCAAATCAAAGATTTAAAATACACTATTTCTTACACCTTAACTAAAAACGTAAACGAAGTAACCAACTTAGATGGCCTTGAAAGAGGTTATGGTGGTGGAGTTCCTTTTACAGAAGGAAACCAAAATGCTGACAACACCACTTACTATGCTGTTGGTCATGAAGCTGGAGCGTTTTTCTTATTACAAAACCAAGGAGTTATAAAAACTCAAGAACAATTAGATGCTTATCAACAAATTGATAGCGGAGCTCAGTTAGGAGATTTAATGTACAAAGATCAAAATGGAGATTCTAAAATTGACGATAATGATTTAGTGTATAGTGGATCTGGTCAAGCAGATTTTGAATCTGGATTAAACATTGGGTTGAATTACAAAAACTTTGATTTTAATGCTCAAACCTATTTTTCATCAGGAGCAGAAATTTACAATGGAGCAAAGTTATTTGCTTACAGAGTCCGTAGACACCAAGATTTGTACTCTATGTGGACACCTCAAAATCCAAACTCTAATATACCTACAGAAAGAAGTCTTACTAGTGAAAACGTAAGATCTAGATCAGACTATTTCTTAGAGGACGGAACCTATTTACGAATCAGAAACTTAACCCTAGGTTACACCATTCCAAACTTAGAAAAATTAAACATTAAAAAAGCTAGACTCTACATAAGCTCTGTAAACCCATTTACATTTACCAAATACTCTGGGTACGATCCTGAAATTGGTGGAGATGGTTTGTTAACAAGAGGTGTTGACAAAGGAAACTACCCTATTACAAGACAATTCTTATTGGGTATTCAAGCTAATTTTTAAACCTTAAAAAGAAGAAATAATTATGAAGATTTTAAACTATAAAATATACACACTTCTAGCCATTCTTATAGGTTTGGTAGGTTGTGATGAAGATACTTTCCTAGAAGAGTTAACACCCAACGCATATGATGCTGCTCTTTTTTGGCAAACAGAAAACGATTTTAATTCAGGACTAACTACAATCTACGGTGCTTTGCAATTTTCTAGCATTAGTGGTAGACAGATAGTTTCAGAAATGGCTCAGGGAGATTTATCCTTTACAACCACTTTTGCTCCATTTACACCTCAGTTTTTAAACTTGAGTTTTAACGATACCGATTTATCTGTAACCAACAAATGGAATGAATTGTATATTGGAATCAATAGAGCCAATCAAGTTATTCAGAACATTGCAACTGCAGATGAAAATTTATTCAACACCTATAATAAAAGTGAAATAGAAGGACAAGCAAGATTTTTAAGAGCGTTCTTTTACTTTCAATTAGTTAATACTTATGGTCAGGGAATTTTACATACAGAAACCATTACTAGTGATGCAGATGCGTTAAAAGAAATGTCTACGCTAGAAGAAATTACCAATACCGTAATTATTCCAGATTTAAAATATGCACAAGAAAATATTCGTGCTTCTTGGACAGGAACCGATGTTGGTAGAATAACCTCAGGAGCTGCTTCTAGTTTATTAGGTAAAGTATACTTATACAACAAAGAATGGAGTTTGGCAGCTACAGAATTTGCCAAAGTTGTAGACTCTGGAGTATACAGTTTAGTAGCAGACCCTATGGATAACTTTACTCATTTTAATGAATTTAACGAAGAATCTATTTTAGAAACCAACTACTCTTTTGATTTAAGTGCTGGTATTGGTGGAAACAATGTAGATGACAATCAATTTAGTTCTGGAGCAGAAGCTACCGCTTTATCTGGTCCTATTGGAAAACAAGGAAACGGAGGATTCAACCAAATTTTTCCTTCGTATTATTTACACGAATTAATGGTAAATGATGAAAAAGCAGACGGAACTGATGGACATTCTAACAGATTATCTGCAAGTATTGCTCCTAGTAATTATGAAGGAGACTATTACCAAGCTACTTTATTAGACTTGCCTGGACCTAGCTACAACGCATACGGAGCTAGCGCTTATGTAAAAAAACACTCTAACTGGTATCATTTAAATAAAGAACCAGAATTGTCTAGATCAGGAATCAACTTTAGACATATACGTTATGCAGATGTTTTATTAATGTATGCAGAAGCTTTATTAGAAGGAGGAACCAACAATGGAAACGTAGACAGAGCTATTGAATTGATTGACTTGGTAAGAACAAGAGCTGGTGTTAAAACTTTAGCTACCTATAGAACAGAAAACGGAAATCAAATTCCAGAACTACACACTAGTCTAGATGCAAATGATTTGACCGAATTTCCATTAGTAAATGTTGATGCCAAAGCAATTTTAACACATTTACAATATGTAGAAAGACCTTTAGAATTATGTTACGAAGGTCACAGATGGAAAGATTTAGTTCGTTGGGGAATTGTGGCAGATGCTTTGGAAAATGCAAACGATCAAGAAGCAAAACTAGTGACTAAATATCCTTTAGCAAATAACGTTGCTCCATTCTTTTTTAGAACCATGCCACTAAGACATTATCAAGATGCTGTAAACAACTATAACTCTAACAAAGATTATTGGCCAATTCCTAACAAAGAATTACAAAACAACAGTTCTCTATAGTCTAAAATCACCAATTCATAAATCATAACAATCATGAAAATAAAATATATAAAATGGCTTTTATGCAGCCTTACGCTAGTCTTTTTTGCCTGTAAGGAAGATCATATTATTTCTATCCCTAGTCATAAACTAACTCTAAACTCTTCTGAAAACAATGGAAACCGAACAGAGGTTGGAGCTAAAGTTTCTTTAGGAGATATTTCTACTGGAATTGCTTCTAGAAAATGGACTATTGAAGAAGGAGTTGCAGATATTATTGATGCTGAAAACGACACTGAATCTACAGCAAGTGTCTTAAATATTCGTTTTTTAAAAGCTGGAAACCAAGACATTGTTCTAAACCAAATATTTAAAGAAAATGCTTACGTAGGAGTAGAAGACGAAGTTAATTCTGGAAAAAAGGAATTTGAAGAAACTTTTACTTTTGAAGTATTGGAACAAATTCAACTTTCTAATTTAGAAGCCGCTATACTAGACAGTGACGGAAACAAAGAAACACTGCTAACTCTTGAAAATGATGCTTTAAACGAAGTAAGTGCAGGTAAAACGGTACGTTATTCTTTTGATGTAGTTGGGCAACCCGAAACTATAACGGCAGAGTCTGGAGATGCAAATGCAGTTGAAGGAAGTGAAATTATAGACCTAGAAAACAACAAGGCTTCTATTGATGTAAAATACAGCAAGGTAAAAAACTACGGTATCTCTTTAAACGCATCAAGATTAAACCCTGTGGGTAATGGTACTCTATCATTTACCAACTTAATTACTATTGTTGGATCTACAGAACCAGTAACCTTAGAAAGCACTTCTATTGTTAACGGTAAAATTACTTTAGCTTTTAGTAGAGAAATGGAAGCTTCTTCTGTAAACACTAATGATTTTTCTATCACTCTAAAAAACAAAAGCAACGTTACTATTCCTGCAAGTATCCAAAATGTAGAAGTGCAATCTGATGATGCTACTTTAGTAGATCTTACTTTAAACGGAGAAACTGTTTACGATGATGATATTGCTACCATTAGTTATACCAAAGGTTCTTTTGCCACCACAGATGGAGTCTTACTAGAAAGTTTCACCAATCAACAAGCTATTAGTGGAGGAGATAATATTTTAGTGGGTACAAACTACGATTTTGATTTTGAAAAATCGGGTACGGGTATAGAGAACTGGAGATCTAATACAACTTTTTGTGGTCCTTGTATTGCAGAAAACAGTAGTTATGAATATTCTACAGAACAAGCTAAAACAGGAAACACTTCTTTAAAATTAAACGTACTTCAAGGAGGAGTAGCAGCATTATTAAACACAACAACTTCTGGAGTAGATATTGAATATCCTATTGTAAGCGGTCAGACTTACGAAATTGGTTTGTGGGCGTACGTACCAGCATCTCACAATTTTGGTCCTAGTCAAGTAAACATTAGAACATTTACCAATGATGGTACTGGTGCTCTAGACCCTGGTTTCCCTTCATTAATTTTAAACAACAGCACACCTAAAGATACTTGGGTGTACGGAAGTGTTACTGCTAGTTTTAACAGTACTTCTGCTAAATTAATTATGAGAGTTCGTAATAACATCGAAGGTCCTGTTAAACCATTATCAATATACCTAGATAACATTACTATTAAGGCAGTAAATCCTAGACCCTAATCCATCCCTAATCCTCTCATAAGTATTCTTTTGAGAGGATTCTTTTTTTTTAAAATCAGTCATTAACTTTTAAATATTTTAAAAATGAAATTAAAATTACTTATGGCATTGTTATTACCAACATGCCTATTTTCGCAAACAAACATTGCTGTTACCAACAGTTCTTTTGAAACCACTACCAATTGGACAGCCGCTAATGCTAGTACAAATGTAGATGCAAGCGGGCAAACCAATAATGCACTGTCTTTTACGGCTGATGCTGGTTCTAATGCAAGCAATTTATTAACGAGTGATACTTTTACCATAGCTAATAATGTGAACTGTATTGTAAGCTTATGGGTAAAAGCTACTGTTGCCAATCAAAAAGTAAAAATGACAGTGGCAAACAACGGATCCGATGTGTATACAAGTGCACAAATAAACTTAGCAGCTACACAAGGAACATGGCAATTAATATCCTCTAACGTATTTTCTTCTGGAGCACAAGCAGATCCTTCTTTATGGACTATCAATTTTACATTACCAGGTGGTGCCAACAAAACTTTGTCTTTTGATGAACTTACTATTACTGCCAACCCACTAACCGTTAACGGAAATTTTGAAACCAACTTTTTTCATCAAACACAAGCGTTAGGTTTAAACAATCCGTATACAAAAAACCAAATCAACCCTTTTATTTTAAATGGTGATTTTGCCAACAGTGGATCTTATTCCGTACAATTGACCAATGTGTTTTCTTCTGGAGGAAAATCTACTTTTAATGCCAAAGTTGGATATCAACACTTAGCAGAAACAGGCAAAAACTACCAAGGATCCGTATATGTAAGAGCGAGTACAGGAGAAACTGTAAATGTTAAAGCTTCTTTATTTTTAAATGGAATCGAAAATAAAGGAGATGATATTTACACAACTGTAGGAGATACTTGGACAAAAATAACAAGTCCTATTGTAACAGCTACGACCAATGATGCTGCTTATGTAAGATTAACGAGTGAAACAGAAAATGCTGTTTTTTATATTGATGATGTAACTCTTTCTAAAAACATAACATTATCTAACAACAACCTTTTATTAGAGAAAATTTCTATCACAAAAGAAGGTGTACACATACAAAAATCAGATGCTGAGGTATTTATTTTTGATGTTTTGGGAAAAACCATTATTCAACAAAAAGTAAAAACAGGAAACCGTTTAAATTTTAATTTTGAAACCTCTAAAATTTACTTAGTAACTATTTTAAATGCAAACGGAAAAAGATTTACAACTAAGGTTTTGTTTAATAACTAAACTTTAAACTTATTTTAAGTACAAAATAAAGTCCTAAATAACAGTATTGTTATTTAGGACTTTTTAACTTTAAAAAGTTTTCCTATTAATTACAGCTTCTTACATTTACATTCCCAGATGGTGAATATACTCTAATCCAATCTACATACATTTTAGTATTAGAACCAGATTTAATATCAGAACTATTCCAGAAATTAGCTGTACTACCATACCTCCAAGACTGCGCTGCTTGACTAATAATCATATGCATTTCTCTTGTCAATCCATTTCCACAGCTCGTATAATTATCAGGGTCTATACCGTCCTCTACTCTTAAACCACTTACGGTCTTCACTCTTTTTCCATCAATAAAATAATCCAAACGTTGGTTGTTCACCCATTTTACTCCAAAATAATGGTAATCTTCACTCCAAACTACATCATTATCTCTACTACAATCTCCATTTGATTTTTTTCTAGACATCCATGTTTCTACATGTGGTTGGTAATCTAACCTAACTCCATTTTCTGTCTTAAAAGTATGATGACTTAAATGTATACGATCCGCATAATATGGATAGTCACATTGTGTGTTATTAGGTCTTATTCTAGGCCCATAGGTTTCTAAATTGTCTATTTCTTCGGTAGTACCTGCATCTCCACTAAGCATCCAAATAGCATTTGCCAATTGCGAGTTGCTGATTTTAACTCTAGCTTCTTGAAAAATAGGATAACTACTTTTAGCATTAGAGGTAATCATACCACATTTTAATCTTCTGTTAGCCCCAGAACCGGTATCTGCCGCTGTTAAAACTACGGCACGGTTAGAACCACTTATGGTTTCAAACGTAATTTGATCTCCTGTCCACACAGTAGGTAAAGGTCCTGTATAATTGTTTACAAAGCCATATTTCCATTTAGATGAAAATACTGGAGCAGATTTACCACCAGGATAATCAAACTCATCAGATAAATCATCTATCAACTTCCAGTTTCCCATTCCAAAAGCACTACGGTTAACTGCTTGAATTGTATTGTTAACAGGTGCATCAAATAAAATATTATCAACAGGGCTACAGCTAGACAAAGTAGCAACGGGAACTCCCTCTTTAGCAGGTAAGTTTTCAAAACCTTCTAAAGAAACATCCGACACTTCGTTGGAATTAGAAATATTTTCTTGGGCTTCTTCTCCACAACTAAACAATAATAAACAAACTAGCATACAGGTTAATCTCATAAAACTCATAATTTATATTTTTAAAATTAATAAGTAATAAACATAGTCTCTAACCCATAAAAAAAATAAAATACTGTATAGATTACACATAGACATATTAGCCAAATCACAATAAGTCTTTTTTTTAAAAACATAAAATCTACACATATTCAAACAATAGCGTTAAAATGTAATTATATCGCAAAAAAAACTCTTAAAAAAAACAATCATCGTAATTATATAAAACCAAAAAAGTCTTCTTTATGTAAAGAAGACTTTTTTAAACAACCTTAAGCTAGAAGAAAATTAATCACAACTTCTAGAATTTACGTTACCTGTTGGCGAATAGACTCTTATCCAATCTACGTACATTTTGGTGTTAGGCCCTGTTTTAATATCAGAACTATTCCAAAAATTAGTAGCACCTCCATACCTCCAAGCTTGTGCTGCTTGACTTATAATCATATGCATTTCTCTTGTTAAACCATTACAAGCAGTATAAGATTCTGGGTCTATTCCATCCGCTACACGTAATCCTGTAACTACTTTTACTCTTTTACCATCAACAAAATACTCTAACCTTTGCTCATTTACCCATTTTACACCAAAGTAATGATAGTCTTGACTCCAAACCACTTCATTATCTCTACTACAGTCTCCTTCCGTTTTTTTTCTAGACATCCATGTCTGAATTTTTGGCTGATAATCCATTCTTTCTCCTCCTACACTTTTAAAAGTATGGTGACTTAAATGTATACGATCTGCGTAATAAGGATAGTCACACAAAGTATTGTCTGGTCTTAATCTTGGTCCATAAGCCTCTAGATTGTCTATTTCTTCTGTGGTACCAGGTTCTCCACTCAACATCCAAACAGCATTGGCTAATTGTGAATTGCTAATTTTAACTTTAGCTTCTTGAAAAATAGGATAGCTACTCTTTGCTTTAGAACTAATCATTCCACATTTTAAAGTTCTATTAGCTCCTGTTCCTACCTCAGATGGTGTTAATACAATTGCTCTGTTAGCTCCCTCTAAAGTTTCAAAGGTAATTTGATCTCCAGACCACTCCGTTGGAGCTGGTCCTGTATAATTATTAATAAAACCAAACTTCCATTTAGATAAAAATACAGAAGCTGTTTTACCAGCTGCATAATCAAACTCATCAGACAACTCATCTACCAATTGCCAATCTCCCATGTCAAACTCACTTAGGTTTACTTCTTGAACATTATTATTTACTGGAGCATCAAATAAAATATTATTTTCTAGGCTACAACTAGACAAAGCTGCACTAGGTTTTCCTTCTGCAGGTTCATAAAGTTCTTTTTCATCGTCAGGCTCATCATCTTCCTCTTCTTCGGGTTCTTTTGTATCATCTTGTTCGGAGTCTACAGGATTAGGACTTACCACCATTTCTTTTGTATCTGTACTACAACTTAATAGCGTAAAGTATACTGCTAAGGTTAAAACTAATCTAATTAATCTCATATTATTGTTTATAATTAATGTTTACTGTAAACTTAAGTATCTAACACATTTAAAAATAAACTTACTGCTAGACTTACTCTAGACAAGTAGTGTAGAACACAATCTAAACACATAAAACAAGCCATCTACTCCTACACAAATTCACACATAACAAAAAAAACCATGCTTTTGCATCGATTTTTATATTTATTTAATTAAAAATTACAATCGAAATACTTTTTCCTTTTCAATTCATTTTTTGCCCAAGGTAGATCTTATTCATATTTTCAAAAAATAAACTTAGTACAACAAAAAACATCTTAAAACTCAACAAACACGATACTTTACAAATTCTATTTTGATCATGTGGCAGCATCATTTTTATAAATAATTCATGAATCTAAAATTTGTTTGTAATTTGCAAACACTACACACAACAATTAATGAAAAACTATCTTTATTTTATTTTATGTACTTGCTTATTGATAAACTCTGCTCTTTTTTCACAGAATAAAAAAGACAGTTTGTACCTAAAAGCTGATGAACTTAAATTTAAAAACCCAACAATTGCTTTAGACCTTTTTGAACAATCATATAAACTATGTTTAAAAAAAGGAGACACCTTAAAAGCAATTCACTCTTTAATTTCTAAGGCCAAAACACATAGTCACAACATGAACTACAGCAAGTCTTACGATGACTACTGGAAAGCACTTTTACTAGCCGAAAAAAAGAAATCTAAAATACTTATAGGTCGTACCTATCATGGTTTGGGTTGGTTGTATAGTTTTTACAATAGAGACAAAGAATCTCTAAAAAACTTTAACAAATCATTAGCAATTAGTAAAGAGCTAGTTAAAAAAAAACACGTTTCTACTAATTATATATTTTCTGACTATTTTGCAATTGCCAATTTTTATAGAGTTAGAGAACAACACATAATGTTTTCTACTTACTTAGACAGTTGTATGCAAATTGCTAGAAAAGTAGATAAAACCTATTATTTAGAAGCAGAGATTGCCTATAAACATTCGCTTGAAAAAAATTATGAGGAAGCCTTAAAAATATTTAATGAGACTAAACATTATTTTGAAAAAAACGATCCTTCTTATTTAGTTATTATTAACTATTTAATAGGAAACACGTATAAAGAAAAGGGAGATATTCCAAATGCCAAATTATATTACATAAAATCATTACAGCAAGCGAATGAAATTAGCAGTCATGCAAACTATAAAATAATGGCCTATGATGCCTTGGTAGAAATTTATCAAAAAGAAAACAACTATCAAAAAGCCTTTGTTTATTTAAAGCTCTCAAAAGAATTAAACGATAAAATTTTTGGAAGTAAGAGTATTAACAATCAAGAACTTTTTAACCTAAAAGACACACACAGAATTGCCATAGAACAACAAGAAAAGTTAGAAACCATTAGAAAACTTAAACTTTTAGAACAAGAAGATTATATATGGTTTTTAAAATATATTTTATTAATTGTTTGTGTTTCTTTTCTATTCTTATTTATCCTAATTTTTATAAGAAACTTAAGAATTAAACATAAAAACGAGAAAAAAATAATTGAAGAAAAACAACAACTTGAACTAAAAAGAAAGAATGAGATTTTAGAATTAAAAAATAAAGAGCTAACCGCTTCTGCTCTTCAATTAATAGAAAAAGAAGAGTTTCTTAAAAATTTAAAAAACAAGCTATCTAAACAAAAAGACAATGTAGATGTAAAGATTATTAATAGAATGGTAAACACTATTCAAGGAAACCCTGGGAGTAACTGGAAAGAATTTGAAGCTAGGTTTACCAGTATCAATCAAAGTTTTTACATTAATTTAAAAGAGAAATTCCCTAAACTTGGACAAACCGATCAAAAAATATGTGCTCTTATTAAATTAAACTTTTCTAGTAAAGAAATGTCATCACTATTAGGTATTTCTGTAGAAAGTGTACACACTTCTAGATATAGATTAAGAAAAAAGCTAGGACTAGAACGCAATGACAGTTTAAGTGATTTTATAAATAATATCTAATCATACAAGTTACTTTAAAACTAAAAAGTCCAAGAAATAATTTTCTTGGACTTTTTTTATATGGTACTTTAAATTTATTTTCCGTCTTGCAAGGCAAATACTTTTTGAAGCAATCCACTAGAACGTTCCGATAAATCTGTTCTTATTTTTTGTTCTTCTACAGCAATCATAGTATACACACCAGACAAAGCTTGTTCTGTAACATAGTCTGTTAAATCTGGATTTACTTTTGCTATAAAAGGAATTTGATTGTACTTGTTAATTAAATTTGACCAAATTTCTGCAGCTCCTACTTTATCAAAAGAATTTTTAATTACAGGACTAAAAGATGCATACAACTTATCATTTGTAGTGTTTGATAAATAAGTGGTTACAGCAGTATTGTTTCCCATTAAAATATTTTTTGCATCTGTAAAACTCATGTTTTTAATAGCATCTACAAAAATTGGAGTTGCTGTTTTTACAGCATCTTCTGCTGTTGCGTTTAAGGCAATTAAGCCTTTATCCGCTAAATCTCCTAATCCAAACTTTCTTAAAGTTTCATCTACTTTTTGCAACTCAGCAGGCAAAGCAATCTTTACCAATTCATTATTGTAAAAACCTTTATTTTGAGTTAGTTTACTTACCTGATCTGAAACTCCTTTGTTTAAAGCCTCTTTTAAACCATTAGAAATATCTAAACTACTAACAGCAGAACCTCCACCTTGTGTTAAAACATCTAAAGGTAAATTGCTTGCTAAATTTTTTAATTCCGCACAACTTGCAACACATAAGGCAAGGGCAACCATGATTATTTTTTTCATCTTAATTATTTTATGAATGAATCTGTTTTTTTATCGTAACCATAAGGACAATGTTTGCAACCGCTTTTACAACAATACCCTCTTTTTAAATGATATTGTTCTGTAAAAACCCTATATCCTTGTTCATTGGTATAAAAATCACCTTCTTCTGGCGGAATATTTAGCATACATTATTTTTAACGTTAGCAAAAATAGAAAAGTAATAAGTAATCTATCTTTTTATAAGCTAAATAATCACTTAAATATCCATTTTTAATTCATCTTCCTTTTTTAATAAAAAAAGTACCTTTGCTTACTACAAATTACTTTCTATGAATGATGTTTTAGGAACTGCATTAAAAGCATTTTATTTTGATAAAAACACAAAAGATAAACTAGTAACCAATTCTTCTGTTTCTGAAGAAGATGAATTGCCTTTACATTATTTATTAAGGTCTTATAATGATATGCCTGCTTTAGAACAAAAAGCCTTACAACTAGCTAAAGGAGCTACTTTAGATGTAGGTTGCGGTGCAGGAAGTCATGCATTGTATTTACAAAAAAAAGGACTAAAAGTTACCGCTATTGATATTTCTGAAGGAGCCATTGAAGTTGCCAAAGACAGAGGAATAACTTCTGCCAAAGTAGCTAATATTTACAATTTTAAGACTGATGAAAAGTTTGATACCATTCTAGTTTTAATGAATGGAACAGGTATTTGTGGAAAACTGACCAACTTGGCAGAATTTCTAAAGCACTTAACTAGTTTTTTAAGCCCTAAAGGGCAAATTTTAATAGACTCTTCTGACATTGTTTATATGTTTGAAGATGAAAATGGAGATCATTGGATTGATGCTACTCAAGAATACTATGGAGAAGTTCAATTTTGGATGAATTACAAAGATCAACAATCAGAAACTTTTGATTGGTTGTACGTAGACTACAATACTTTACAGCGTTGTGCCGTTTATAATGGTTTAGAATGTGAACTTGTACAAGAAGGTGAACATTACGATTATTTAGCTAAAATTACCAAAGCTTAAAAATTATGAAGAAAGTACTTATTACTATTTTATTGATTTCTCAATTAGCATCGGCTCAAAACAAAGAATACCAGCAGGAAATAAAAGAACATAGAATAGAACTAAACAATTTATTTAAACATAAAAAAAACAGTCCTCTACCTAAAAGTGATCTTAAAAAATTTACAAGTTTGCCTTTTTTTGTTGCCAAAGATAAATACAAAGTAAACGCTAAATTAACCTATACATTTAATAGCCCTATTACTTATATTCAAAACACGGGTGGACAAACAGAAGCTTATCAGCAATATGCTTTAGCTACTTTTACCATTGATGGTAAAGAATTGTCTTTAAGTATTTATCAAAGCATGAGTTTAAAAAATAAAAGAGGTTACGAAAATTATCTTTTTATTCCTTTTACTGATAAAAGTAACGGTAAAACAACCTATACAGGAGGTCGTTACTTAGACACTAGCATTCCTAAAAAATCAACAGGTTATATTACTTTAGACTTTAACAAAGCATACAATCCTTACTGTGCTTATAATAAAAAATACGTGTGCCCTATTCCTCCAAAAAACAATTACTTAGATATAGAAATTTTAGCAGGAGTTAAATACTAAATAAAAAGCTCTAGAATATAGATACTCTAGAGCTTTTAACATTGCACAATTAAATCCTAAGATTAGAATTATTTATCTGTAAAGTTATCTACATCAACCAAAACAATTTTTTCTCGTTCATCAGGCTTTTTTGTGTTTAAAACAACATTTTTAAAAGTAACGTTTTTTGAATGACGAATATAAGCTCCCCAAGAGGGCAAAACTCCAAAAAACAATGCTTCTGGATACCTTGCCTCATGTTCTGGCACCTCACGCTTAGCATATTGCTTCCATATACTTGTTCTGTTGGTTTTTCATAAGTTCTACCTCTATTCCCTAAACGGATAAAAATAGGTCCCTCCACATTATTTGCCACAATATTTGAAATACGAATATTTTCTAAAAGACCCCCATCTACGATCATTAATTTTATAACTCCCATTTTAGTATTGGAAACATCACAATGCTCCATTGTTATATTTCTAAAACCACCTCTAGAAGAGGTTCCGCACTTAAAGGCTGATGTATGACTTTCTAGTCTACAATTCCTAATTGTTATATTTTCTGTTATTCTATCCGTAGTACTTTTAGGACAAATGGCATCATCTCCTGTCTTAATATTACAATCTTCAATTAATACATTTTTACAACCATCAAGATCAAATCCATCATTGTTTTTACCTACTTGGCTATCGATCGTTACATTTTTAAAAATTAAATTATCACTATTAACCATGTGTGTACACCAAGAGGCAGCATTTTTAAGTGAATTTACTATCTTGATATATAGACCTTATAATGTCGTTTTTTCCAATAGGAAATCTACCTCTTAAATCTTGAAATTTAATATTTGAAACTGTAGCTTCATTAATTTTTGTTGTACTTCTACATAAAGTATTGTTGTATGTTGACACCCACAAATAGCCATTATTATCTTCTAAAATAGCCGTTGTTAAATTTCCTGAAAGAGATTGTTTTTTAAATGGGTGGTTTTGATAACTATAAAAGTTTTTTTGCAAAACATTTAACTTGTTTAACCCTCCTTGACCAGTACCAATCCATAACACTCCATAATCATCCTCATAAAGAGTATTTACAATCTTACTGCTTAAACCTCCTTTGTCTCCTATTTTATTTTCAAAAACATCTATCTTTTCTAAATTTGGCATGTATTTAAAAAGTCCACTTTTTTGAGTACCAAACCAAATATTACCTACAATATCTTCATAAATATACTTAATGTATAAGTTGTTATAATTGTTCTTTACTAAATAAGAATCTTTATTAAAATTTCTTAAAATATAAAGTTTATTATCATTTATACTTGTTTTGTAAATACCTTTTCTAGTCCCTATCCATAGTGTATTTCCAATTTGTTTTGTGCAAGTAACTATTTCCTCAATATTTGTAAACCTGGTAGTTTTAGAAATTTTTATATTTTCAAACTTTTTAAAATCCTTGAAAGTTAATTGTAGTAATCCCTTATTAGTCCCTAAAAGAATTTGATTTTCTTTGTATAGAGTAAAATCATTTATTACTTGTACTTCTGATGTTTTTTCTAATAAATTATCAGACAGTTCAAAAACACCTTTTTCTTTATCTATTAATCTACAAACAAACAGTTTGTTTTGTCCAGAAATCCAAATATTCCCGTGCTTATCTGATGATATATTGCTAACTCTTAATCCTTCGGGGAAAGGTACTTTAAACTCTTTATTTAAAGAAAGTACTTTTACCACCACACCATCTTGTGTACCTATCCACAATAAATTGTTTTTATCGTTATGTAATTTAGTAATGTAACTATTAAAATTAATCCTAATACTTTCAAAATCATACCTATCATACTTTATCAACCCGTTGGGTGTTCCAATCCATAAAAACCCATAGCTATCTTGTGCTATTGTGTTTACAGTGTTTTGATAAACCCCTCTAAATTAGAAAACTTCTCCACTCTTTGAGCGTAAGAAGTTGTAATGAATAAAATCATACTTATCTGAGCGATAAGTATGATTATAGATGAATGTGTTTTTTTCAGCATTAATTATATGTTATATAATATGAAGTTTACATAGTAATGTAATTTAAAAAGACAATCCTAATCCTTATATTTTATTTTAACTACTTGTTTTATGATGTTAGTATTTAGAAATAAATTCTTCTAATTTAGAAACCATATCAGTATTCCCGCAAAAGAAAGGTCTTCTTTGATGAATATCTGTAGGTTTAATATCTAAAATACGTTGATATCCATCTGTTGCTTTACCTCCTGCTTGCTCTGCTATAAAAGCAATTGGGTTACATTCGTACAACAATCTTAATTTTCCTTCAGGATAAGGAAAACTACTTGGATATAAATAAATACCTCCTTTGATCATGTTTCTATGAAAATCTGAGACCATAGAACCAATATATCTTGATGAATAAGGTCTATTGTCTTCTATTTTTTGACAATATTTTATATAGTCTTTTACTCCTTGTGGAAAGTTACTATAATTCCCTTCGTTTACAGAGTAAATATTTCCTTCTTCTGGAAATTTAATATTAGCATGCGATAAATAAAAAGTACCAATTGCAGGATTTAAGGTAAAACCATTTACACCATCACCTGTGGTAAAAACCAACATAGTTGATGTTCCATAAACTACATATCCTGCAGCTACCTGTTTGTTTCCTTCTTGTAAAAAATCTTCGCTAGTAACGGGAGTTCCCACAGGACTTACTCTTCTATAAACAGAAAAAATAGTTCCTACAGATACATTTACATCAATATTACTAGAACCATCTAAAGGATCCATTAATACAACATATTTGCTATTATTGCGTTTATCACTACCATCAATAACAATAAACTCATCGTTTTCTTCGGATACAATTCCACAAACAATTTCTCTGTTTACAAGTGCTTGAATAAAAATTTCATTGGCAAAAATATCTAACTTCTGTTGGTTTTCTCCTTGAATGTTTACCTCCCCAGAATTTCCAAATAAATCTACTAACCCAGCTTTATTTACTTCGTGATTTACCACTTTTGCGGCTAAACGTAAAGCGTTTAAAAGGCTAGATAACTCTCCACTTGAATAAGGAAATGAAGATTGATTTTCTATAATAAATTCTCCTAATGTTTGATTGTTGTGCATTCTTTAGTTTTAAGTAGCTTCTTATATTTCTATAAATAATCTTTCATTAACAAAGCTGCACCAAGTGCACTTTCGTTTTTACAGTTTGGTATTTTTACATTTACCCCTTTTTTCATTTGAGCTATAAACTCAATAAACATTTCGTTTCTATTAAATCCTCCAGAAACATAAATATCTTGTAATGAATTATTCTCATCTAAAATTAAGTCAATACCAGCTACTACTTTTTTACTTATTTCGTAAGTTAATTGATAGTATGCCTCTTTGTAAGTATTAAACTGCTCTAAAAGACTTGGGTTTGCTTCAAAATCAGTATCAATTCCTTCTGACAAATACACTCTTTTATCTTCTGCAATTAATTTAGCAATGTAATCTACCTCTAATTTTAATTCTAAATGCGTATCTATATGTACGTTAAATTGTTTTGCTAAAGGCTCCAAATACACTTCATGAATACGTCCTAAGAACTGCATTGATGATTTAATTTGTTGTTTTTCTGGAGTCATAAAACACAAACAGTTGTTTGTTAACTGGTGTTGTGTTAATTTTTCGGTACTATAAGGGTTCATGGCAATAATCCATGTACCTGTAGATAGTAATACAAATTCTTTATTATTACAATTCTGTAATACCGGAATTATAGACGAAGAACTATCGTGTAAACCAGAACCTACTGCAATAGTTTGACCGTTAAAGTCTGCTAATATAGCATGTCTACCGTTGCTTGGTTGAGGCAATTTTATGTTTTTATCTTGAATCCATTGGTGGTACTGCATATTGTCAAAATCCCAAGTAGCAGTATGCGCTCCAACAGATGTAAAGTCCGCAGTTATTTGTTTTGTAAAAAGATAACTTAAGTATTGTGGGTAATGCAAAATAGCATCTACCTTATTCCAAAACTCAGGTTTTTCTTTTTGTAACTTTAATATTTGAAGCCCTGTATTTAACATTCCATAGGCTGGAGATGCTGTTTTTCTAGAAAACTCCTCTTTTCCTCCGTAAAGATCATAAAGCTCGTTGTACTCTTCTAAGTTTAAAGGCTTTAAATAGTTATACAAAGGTGTAATTCTTTCTCCATTCTTATCTAAGTAAATAAGACTAGCCCCATGTGTAGAAAAGTTGATTGCTTTAACGCAGTATTCACCTTCTTCTTGTATTCTTTTTATTTCACTCTGAATCCAATTTTCAATAGATTCTATGTCATCACAAGGGTAATTATCTTCGTCAGATATTTCATCAAATCTAGTAGCATTTCTGTACACTACCTCAAACTCTTCATTAAACAAGAGTATTTTTTTATTTGTTTTCCCTATATCAATTACAGCAATTACATTCACCATCACAGTTCAAAATTAAAAAAAAGGTGTTTGGCTTTAAGGCCAACCACCCTTTTTAGTTATTTTAATTATTCTTTAAATCCGTATAAAGGACCATAATTTTTACAAGCTCTATAATCAGCTCCTTCTAAACCTTCTCCAAATGCAGACCATGCACTTGGTCTAAACACGTCATCTTCACTAACGTTATGCATGTTTACAGGAATACGTAACATAGCTGCCAAAGAAATTAAATCAGCACCAATATGTCCGTGAGAAATTGCTCCGTGGTTTGCTCCCCATTTTGCCATTACTGTGTACACATCTTTAAAGAAACCTGTTCCTGTAATTCTTGGTACAAACCAAGTAGTTGGCCAAGTTGGATTTGTTCTTTCATCTAAAATTTCGTGAACATCTCCTGGTAATTCAACACTCCATCCTTCTACAATTTGTAAAACAGGCCCAATTCCTTTTACCAAGTTTAATCTACACATAGTAATAGGCATTGTTCCTTTAGTTTTAAACTGAGAAGAGAATCCTCCACCTCTAAAGTACTCTGCAATAGCAGCAGGCCATTTTGTGTTGTCTAAACATTTTTGAACTTCTTCTTCTGTAATTTCCCAGAATGGTTTCATTGTAGGATTTCCATCAGCATCTGTTTGTTGTGCGGTAGCATCTAAAGTTGTAGAACCAGAATTAATTAAGTGGATAATTCCATCTTTAGCAATTCCTGTTAATTTTTTACCTGTAACTCTTTCTACAGATTCAGGACTCCAGTACGTACGTACATCAGAGAATAATTGAGCTTTGTTAGTTAACAAGTGTCCAAACAACATAGAAATTGCGTTTAAACAGTCGTTTTCTGTAGCAAAAGTGTACGCTTGACGAATTCCGTTCCAGTCAAAAGAAGAGTTTAAGATAGACTCAGTAAAATCTGCATTTGGTTGGTAATCTGTCCACTGACGTTGTCCTTGGAAACCTCCCATAATAGCATTTCTACCTTTAGACTCTTCACCGAATCCCATTTCTTTTAACTTTGGGTTTCCGTTCATTAAATCTTTACAGATTAAAGTCATTTTCACAACTTTTTCCCATTCAGCATCTTTTACTTCTGCTGATTTTTGAGCTTCTGGGCTGTTGTAGTCTTTTCCTTCTTTACAATTTTCTTTTGTCCAAGCTAATGCTTTTTCAAATTCATCATGATCGTAAATACCTTCATCCATACGTCTTAACAACTCTACAGACTCTACAAACTCTGCTCTAACTCCTAAATAGTCTTGTAAAAAGTTTACATCTACCATAGATCCTGCAATACCCATAGAACTGTATCCTATAGATAAATAAGACTTACCGTTCATTTGTGCTACTGCCAAACCTCCTTTTACAAAACGTAATATTTTTTCTGAAACGTCTTGAGGAATGGTTTGATCTCCTCCATCTTGAACTTCTTTACCATAAATTCCAAAAGCTGGTAATCCTTTTTGAGAATAACCTGCCAATGCAGCTGCTAAATATACAGCTCCTGGTCTTTCTGTTCCGTTAAATCCCCAAACCGCTTTAGGAGTTGATGGATCTGTATCCATAACTTCTGTACCATAACACCAACATGGAGTTACTGTTAAAGAAACTTCTACTCCTTCTCTTTTAAATTTATCTGCACAAGCTGCTGCATCTGCAACACCACCAATAGTAGTATCTGCAATTACACACTCTACTTTTTCTCCACTAGGAAAACGTAACGTTTCCTCAATTAGTTTAGCTGCAGCTCTAGCCATGTCCATTGTTTGAACTTCTAAAGACTCTCTAACTCCTAATTCACGTCCATCAATCACAGGACGAATTCCTACTTTTGGTAGTCTACCAATTAATCTACTCATGATATCTAATGCTTTTTTAATTTATATAAATTGCTCTAATTCTGTTAATTGCTCGTTTGAAAGCCCAGCTGGTTTAAAACCTGCAGCCCAACACATCATTAACAGTTTAGCTCCTTTATTTGCTACATCTAAAAAGTCCCATGCTTTTTCAACATCTGGTGCAGTTGCAGTTGCTCCGTGCTTTTCCCATAAGGAAACGTTTCTTGTTTTAAAAGCTTCAATAGTTACTTTTGCTAAATCTGCAGTACTAGATAATGCATAAGGTGTACAGTGAATTCCTTTAGGAACAAATACTTTAACCTCAGGACACATCATCCAGATTTGTCTATTTAATTCTTCTTCGTTATCAAATAAATCATGGTGACTCATACAGATCAACTCAAGAGGGTGTGTATGTACAACCGCTAAGTTTTCTGGATTGTGCTTAGAGTTAAACAAGTGGATACTTGCGTGAGAAATCAACTCACAAGTAGGTCCAAAGTTAGGTCTCTTTCCTCCCCAAATAATAGAATAAGCTGTTGCATCTTCGTTAATATAAAGAATACAAGACACTTCTTCTAACATGTCTACCAAGTCTCTTAAGTAACATCCTGTTCCTGTAATATAAATTACAAATCCAGCACATTCTTTAGGAAAATCAAAAGCAACTTCTTCTCCAATTCCTTGTACGTCTTCTTTTTTAAAGAAAGATGTTAAGTTCATAGAAATGTTACCTGCATTTCTTTCTGCCCATTCTCTTTGCCATAAATATCCTGCTACTTTAGATACTTTTTTTAATTCTGTTTGTACTTCAATTGGAAGTTTAATATTGCTCATGATATATTATTTTCTAAATTGTTATTTATTTTGTAAAATTAGGTCGATAGGCTACATATACAGATATTTAAAACCTGTATATTTGTGTATAATTCAAACATTCTTAAGATGAACTTTGTACAAAACACTGAATTAGGTGATCCATCCGCTAACAAGCAAAACTTTATAGATGTTAAGTTAAAAATGCTTTGTTGCCGTTATTGGTACCTAGATTTGTGGGATTGTCACGATATGATTTTTCCCTTCTGGAGACTTTATTGGAATAAAAACACAGGCGGACAGCTTACTTTTCAGAAAAAAACGTACGAAATAGACCCTAACTACTTATATATTATATCTCCCTTCACTTCTTTTTCTACCCAATTCTCTAAAAATCATAAGTATAGTACAGGAATACATGTTGCTGGTAAAAACTTATCAGAAAGACACAATATTGATTATTACGAAAAACGTTCTTTAATACATTTCTTTACACACTTTAATTTAGGAACTCCTTTTGACAACGTTTTTCCTGGTATTTTTAAAATTGAACTAACAGATTATTTAAAAGAAAAACTAGACTATTTAACAGAAAGACTAACAATTGAAAACCAAGACTTTAAACTTACTTTTAATTTAAAACTACAATCTTTTGTTAGAGAAGCAATATCTAATATTGGACCCGAACTTTGGAAAACTATTAATATAGATGATCGTGTATTATTTGTACACCGATATATTGAAGCTAATATTGATAAAAAACTAAGTAACACACAATTAGCTGATCTTGTAAATATGGCTCCCAACTCTTTTTCAAGACTTTTTAAAGAAGAAATGGATATTACGTTACACAACTTTATTCAGAACAGAAAAATTGCAAAAGCTTGTGAATTATTTGAGCACTCAAACGCTACTATAGAAGACATTGCACACAACCTAGGTTTCTCCGACAGATACCATTTTTCAAGGGTTTTTAAAACCATTACAGGTATTACTCCTGCAAGTTACAAGTCCGGAAAATACACATCGTAAGTGTATCTTTTTTAACCTTAAAAAATTAATTACGTAATCATTTCTTAATCAAGAACACATAAAACTAAATGTTTAAATTATACATAAAGTAGATTGTTATAGATAAACAATAAACAGCATTGGTTATTTAATTTTGAAACTCAGCTATATATTTTAATCCACCACATTTTTAGCCTTTAAATAAAATGTGTCTCTAATTATATAGGATTCAAAAGAACTAGTCTTAAAAACACTAAAAACAATTATAATAACAACAACATTATGAAAGAATTTAAGCAATACATTAATGGGCAATTTGTAAACTCAACATCATCTAATGTAACTGAAGTTTTAAACCCGTGTACAGAAGAAGTTTTATCTGTAATTCCTGATGGATCTGTAGAAGATGCTAATTTAGCAATAGACGTAGCTTATCATGCACAAAAAGAATGGAGATCTTTTGCTGCAATTGAAAGAGCTAATTACTTAAATAAAATGGCTACTATCATTCGTGAAAACAGAGTGTTTTTAGCAGAAACTTTAGCTGCTGAACAAGCTAAGCTATTTGGTTTAGCTCAAGTAGAAATTGATGTAACTGCAGATTATTTTGACTACAACGCAGGTTGGGCTCGTAGAATAGAAGGAGAAATTATTCAGAGTGATAGACGTAAAGAACACATGTTCTTACACAAAGCTCCTATTGGTGTAGCTGTAGGTATTTTACCTTGGAACTTCCCATTTTTTGTAATGGCTAGAAAAGTAGCTCCATCTTTAGTAACAGGAAACACTTGTGTTATTAAACCTAGTTGTGTAGCTCCTAACACTGTTATGGAATTTGCTAAATTAATTGAAGGAATTGGATTACCTGCCGGAGTATTAAACTTTGTATGTGGTGGTGGTGCTTCTGTAGGTAACGCTCTTACTAAAAACTCTAAAACAGGAATTGTTAGTTTAACAGGTAGTGTATTTGCAGGTCAAAAAATTATGGAAGCTACAGCTCCAAACATCACAAAAGTATCTTTAGAATTAGGAGGAAAAGCTCCTGCTATTGTATGTGCTGATGCTGACTTAGATTTAGCTGTAAACGCTATTGTAAGCTCTAAAGTAATTTTTAGTGGACAAGTTTGTAACTGTGCAGAAAGAGTATATGTTGAAGATTCTGTATACGATCAGTTCTTAGAAAAAGTAACTAAAAAATTAAACTCTATTAAGGTTGAAGATGCATTTTCTGGAAACAACCCAGACATGAGTGCAATGGTTTCTAAAGCTCAAATAGATAAAGTTGAAGAAATGGTAAACTTTGCTAAAACCGAAGGTGCTGAAGTTGTTTTAGGTGGTAACAGATCTAGCCAATTTGACAAAGGATATTTCTATCAACCAACGTTATTAACTAACGTTAAACAAAATATGCAAATTATTCAAGAAGAAGTTTTTGGTCCTGTATTACCATTAATGAAATTCTCTACATTAGACGAAGCAATTGCTTTAGCTAACGATTGTGAATACGGATTAACATCTTCTATTTTCTCTGAAAACTTTAACAAAGTAATGCACGCTAGTCAAGAATTAGAGTTTGGAGAAACTTATATTAACAGAGAGCACTTTGAAGCAATTCAAGGATTCCACGCAGGATGGAAAAAATCTGGATTAGGTGGTGCTGATGGTAAACACGGAATGGAAGAGTACTTACAAACTAAAGTTGTATACGCTCAATACAGATAATTTAAAGTAACTATTTAAATAAAAACACTATAGTTTACAAAAGCTATAGTGTTTTTTTTAAAACATAATAAGAGCACATACGTGCTACCACTAATTTTCTATACTATGAATAGTCCAAAAAAAATACCTGTAGTTTCAAAAGAAGCTTTATTTCCTTTTATTTTAATTACTTCATTATTCGCTTTATGGGGATTTGCTAACGACATTACCAATCCTATGGTTGCTGCATTTGCTACCGTAATGGAAATATCTACAGCAAAAGCAGCATTAGTTCAATTAGCCTTTTATGGTGGTTATGCTACTATGGCCATTCCCGCAGCATTATTTGTAAGGAATTACAGCTATAAAAGAGGAATTCTTTTAGGATTAGCTTTATACGCTATTGGTGCATTATTATTTTATCCAGCTGCTCAATTTGAAATGTTTGGATTCTTTTTAGTATCACTATATATTCTAACATTTGGATTGGCTTTTTTAGAAACAACAGCAAATCCATATATATTATCTATGGGTGATGAACGTACTGCTACCCAACGTTTAAATTTAGCACAAGCTTTTAACCCGATTGGGTCTTTATTTGGAATGTTTGTAGCTTCTAAATTTATTTTAACAGCTTTAGATTCTGATAAAAGAAACGAAATGGGAGAATTAATTTTTACCACTTTAGATGAGGCTAAAAAAGCTGTTATTAGAACACACGATTTAAGTATCATTAGAAATCCATACGTAATACTAGGTGGAGTTGTTATCCTTATGTTTATTGTTATTCTAATCTCTAAAATGCCTAAAAGAGACATTACAACTAAATACGGATCTGCTGCAGACTCTTTTAAAAGACTTTTTAAAAACGGAAAATATAGAGAGGGAGTACTTGCACAATTATTTTATGTTGCTGCGCAAATTATGTGTTGGACATTTATTATTCAATATGCAGATAACTTAGGTATTTCTAAATCTACCGCACAAAACTATAACATTATTGCTATGTCTATCTTTTTAGGTAGTAGGTTTGTTTCTACTTTCTTAATGAAATACATTAACTCTAAAAAATTATTAACCATTTTTGCTGTTGGTGCAATGATCACTATGCTAGGAGTTATCTTTATAGAAGGAACTCTAGGATTGTATTCTTTAGTAGCAACCTCTGCTTTTATGTCTTTAATGTTCCCTACCATTTATGGTATTGCATTAAACGGTCTATCGGCAGAAGATTCAGCGCTTGGTGCTGCTGGATTGGTAATGGCTATTGTAGGAGGAGCTTTAATGCCAATTTTACAAGGAATGATTATTGATATGGGAACTATTGGATCGTTTGCTTCTGTAAACATCTCATTCTTTTTACCTTTTATCTGTTTCTGTTTTATTGCTTTTTATGGTTATAGAACTTTAAAGATTCACAGTAATTAGGAAATACATCTGATATTATATTACCTTAATAGGCTAATAGTTCTTTCATGAATTATTAGCCTATATTTATATATATCATTTTTTAGTTAAAATTCTTAAACTCTAATACCGAATTATGAAACTTCATTTATTAGACAGGGGCAACATTAACAACAGGTCTTTTACAACCAAGGTAAATGATTATCCATACTTCTTAAAAATATGGCACTATCACCCAGAACTGGAACTTGTTGTTATTTTAAAAAATGAAGGAACCTGTTTTGTGGGTGATAATATAGAAAAATTTGAAGCTGGTGATATTATTCTACTAGGAAAAAACCTACCACACATGTGGTTAAATGAAGAAGATTTTTTTAAACGAGGTGCCAATCAATCAGCTATAGCAATACACTTTAAAGAAGATTATTTAGGAACTACTTTTTTTGAAACTCCTGAAATGGAACACATTTTAGCACTTTTTAAAAAAGCTCGTTTTGGTTTAAAGTTTTTAGATGTACCCAAAAAAAGGATTAAAGAAATAAAATCTATGCTAAAATTAGAAGGATACGAAAAGACCATCGCTTTTCTAAACATCCTAAATAAATTAGCAATCTGTAAACAAACAAAGTCGTTAACTAATGAAGGTTTTATAAATTCATATAAAACAACACCAAATCAAACTCAAGACAAAGTTTTAACCTACATATTTAAAAACTTTAATAGAGTAATTACACTAACTGAGGTTGCCGAATTAGCACATATGAATCCTACAGCGTTTAGTCGTTATTTTAAACGAACCAATCGTAAAACCTTCTCTAGATATTTAGCTGAAATTCGTATTGGATATGCCTGTAAATTACTTTTAGAAAACAAGTATAACATATCTACAATTTGTTACAAATCGGGATTTAATAATATATCAAACTTTAACAGACAATTTAAAATTATCATGAATTGTTCCCCCTCAACATACTCAAACAAACACACTAACAACCACTAAGGACCAAAAAACAATCTTAAGAACTGACATTAAAGCAATTAAGAGTAAATTCAAAATTAAACACAAATGTAATAATTGCTATTTTTCTAAGTTAAATTATAGAGTAAGGCAAAAATAGTATCACATATTATTAAATATTAAGAAGATTATCACTTCTATTCATTGTAAATTTGGAGCGAATAGTTATGCATTATAAATGGATAACTTAATCAAAGACTACAGAATTATATTTTTTAAACTAAATAAAATATGGAATTAACAATTAATCCAAAATATCCATCAGTAGATGATTTACGAAAAAGAGCGATGGTAAAAATGCCAAAGTTTGCTTTTGAATATTTAGATGGAGGGTGTAATGAAGACATCAATTTAGATAAAAACAGAACTGATCTTCAAAAAATAGAATTGATGCCTCAATACTTATCTAAGTTTGAAAAATCAGAAATGAGAACAGAGTTGTTTGGACATACCTATGATGCTCCTTTTGGAATTTCTCCTGTGGGATTACAAGGATTAATGTGGCCAAATTCTCCAGAAATATTAGCTAAATCTGCAAAAAAACACAACGTTCCTTTTATATTAAGTACAGTTACCACCTCTAGTATAGAACGTGTTGCAGAAATTACCGAAGGTAAATCATGGTTTCAGTTATATCATCCTGCAGAGGAAGCAATGAAACGTGATTTGTTAGATAGAGCTGCTGCTGCAGGTACAGATGTATTGGTTATTTTGGCCGATGTTCCTACCTTTGGATATAGACCTCGTGATGTTCGTAATGGACTAGCAATGCCTCCAAGCATGAGTATAAAAAACATTATTGAAGTAATGAAAAAACCTGATTGGGCTTTACAAACTTTAATACACGGACAACCTAGTTTTAAAACTTTAGAAAAATACATGCCTAAAGGATTAAACTTAAAGAAATTAGGAGAATTTATGGACATGACTTTTTCTGGAAGATTAAACGAAGACAGAATTGCTTCTATTAGAGAACAATGGAAAGGAAAGTTAGTAATTAAAGGAGTTGTTAGCGAAGAAGATGCACAAAAATCTATAGACTTAGGTGTTGATGGAATTATTGTTTCTAATCACGGAGGTCGTCAATTAGATGCAGGTCAGTCTTCTATTGTGCCTATGACAAACTTAGCTCAAAAATTTGGAGATCAAATAAAAATAATGGTCGATTCAGGTTTACGTGGAGGTCCAGATATTGCACGAGCTATGGCTAGTGGAGCTGAATTTACCTTTATGGGAAGAAGCTTTATGTACGGAGTTGGTGCCTTAGGTAAAGAAGGAGGAGACCATACAATCTCTTTAATGAAAAGAGAATTATTACAAGTTATGGAACAAATTTGTTGTCAAGAAACAGGTTCTTTTAAACCACATTTAATTAAGTAGTTGATACATACCCCCACCCTAGTAAAAAGGCCAAACACAATATTGTGTTTGGCCTTTTTCTTATGTTATACTAATTGAAATACTTTTTCCATTTCAATCCATTTTTCTCCATTCTTAGCCCAAGGTAATCCTTGTTGATATTTCCACATCAACTGTTCCCACTCTTGCACTTTAGGATTCTTAGCATCCATTTCTGCTTTTTTATTAGGATCAAAAGTTTCATCACATTCCATAATCATAAACATTCTGTTTCCTGATAAATAGATTTGCATGTCTACAATTCCAGCATCTTTAATACTTGCTGTAATTTCTGGCCAAGCATTTCCTGCTGCATGATATTCTTTATACTCTGCTATTAACTTGTCATCGTCTTTTAAATCACAAGTCAAACAATATCTCTTAATACTCATAATTTATTTAATTTTTAGATTTTTTATAGGTTACCATTCCATATCTAGCTACAACAACCAAACAAATTAAGGGTAAAATAAAAGAGAAATTAACCTCTGGAATGTATCCTAAAATTTTCATATCAGAAAAACCAGGTCCTCCCCAATCTAAAATACTTCCTTGTAGTACTGGCATTAAAGCACCACCTACAATAGCCATTACCAATCCAGCCGATCCAATTTTAGCTTCATCTCCCATATCTTTTAAAGCAATTCCATAAATAGTTGGAAACATAATAGACATAAATAAAGAAACCAATACTAATGAATACAACCCTAATGTTCCTGGCAATAACACTGCTCCCGCAGCAGAAATAACTCCACCAATACCAAACATCATTAATACTTTAGAAGGATTCATTGTTTTCATTAATCCAGTTCCAATCCATCTACCAGATAAAAAGATAACCATGGCTGCCACGTTAAACCAAGTAGCAGTTAACGCTTCACTTTCTGGTAAACTCTCGTTAATATTATCTACATATTGAAAAATATAAGTCCAACACATAATTTGAGCTCCCACATAAAATGCCTGAGCAATAACTCCTTGAACGTAATTATTATTTGCAAATAATATTTTAAAAGATTCCGATAAACTCATTTTATCTTCTTCTGCTGTTTTAGGAATTTTTGTAAAAATAATTAGCACCGTAATAGCTACAACCACTAATCCTAAAATAATATAAGGTACACTAATTACACTTAAATCATTTTCTCTTACTACTGCTTTAGCAGATTCAGATAAGGTATCATACACTAATTCTCCTGCTTCATTTTTATCATCAGATCTTAATGCAGAAATCACAAACTGTTGGGCAACAATCATTCCCATTAAAGATCCAATAGGATTAAAAGCTTGTGCTAAATTTAAACGTTGTGTAGCTGTTTCTTTATCTCCTAATGCTAAAATTAAAGGATTAGAAGTAGTTTCTAAAAAGGCCAAACCACAAGTAATAATCCATAAAGACACCAAGAAATAATTAAACTCTTGAAAAGCGGCTGCAGGATAAAACAAAAAAGCTCCAATTGCATACAAAGCCAATCCTAAAAGGATTCCAGACTTATAACTAAATTTTCTTATAAATAATGCTGCAGGCAAAGCCATAAAAAAATATCCAAAGTAAAAAGCAAACTGTACTAAAGATGCTTGCATGTTAGATAATTCTGGCATTACTTTTTTAAATGCAGAAACCATTGGATTGGTTAAATCATTAGCAATACCCCATAAGGCAAATAATGAAGTGATAATAATAAAAGGGAATAGCAACTCTTTGCTTACTACCGGTTTTTTAATTGTGTTACTCATACTTTGTTAGTTTTAATCAATTACGAATTAATGACAATATCTACTATCTTCTGAATTCATATGTCTTTGAAAGTATTACAAATGTCTTTAAAAGCTTTATTTCTTAACTTTTACTGTTACTACTCTTATTTAGCAGCTCCATTTTTTATTACAGCTGTAATTTCATCAAAAATTGATTCTTCTAGTTTTCCTTCGTTCCAAGCATTTAACAAATCTACCATTTGCTCTTTTTTACTTGGTCCTACCACAACTCTATCTGCTTCTTTAATAGAGAACACATATCTTAATGCCAATCTTGATAATGGAATATTGTGCTTAATAGCAATCTTATTAATTTCAAGAGCCGTATCTACATCTAAATTGGTTACCCATTCGTTATTAGGTCTTTCTTCGTTGTATTGATCTAATCGTCTTCCTAATAACCCCATGTGTAATGCAGATGCTGCATAGTACGCTATATTTTCTTTTTGAATTTGAGGAATATCTCTTTCAAAACCAGATAAATTACAAGCATCCATTTTTAAGAATCCAGAAAGCACATCAAAATTCTCTTTAATCATATGTGGATAAAATGGTTCGGTTGGATTACCTCCTATTCCTAACCTTCCAACAACTCCTTCTTTTTTAAGATTATTTAAACAATCCATAATTTCGTCCATTCTTTCTACAGGCACTAAGTGTGGCTCATGTAAAAACAATAAATCTATTTTATCTATACCAATTACCTCTAAACTTTGGTATACACTTTTTCTCATGGTTTCTGTAGAATAATCTACAATACAATCATCAGCTCTATCAGCCTGTAAACGACCAACTTTTGTACTAATAAATGGCTTTTCTCCTGTCCATGCTTTTAATGTTTTACCTAAAAACTCTTGAGATCTATTGTAAGAAGGTGCAGTATCAAATACACGAACTCCGTTTTCTAACGCATAAGTTAATGTTTCTACAGCATCTTTTTCTTCTATAGGCCTCCAAACTCCACCAAGTCCAGAACAACCACAAACAAGTCTACTTTGGTTGTTAAAAAATTCACTTTTTGTATAATCTCCTTTTATGTAAGTTGGATTTGTCTTCATTTTTTTATGTTTTATAAATTGTAAAATTTTACTGCATTTAAGCCCATAATTGCCTTTCGATCAGCGATAGGTAAATTTGCTATAAAATCGGTTGTTATTTTTCTTACTTTCTTATAGTTTCCTGCTACCAAACATACTGGCCAATCAGAACCATATAAAATTCTGTCGGCTCCAAAAGCAGACAAAATCAATTCCATATATGGTATTAATTGCTCGTAGGTCCATGTTTTGTAATCTGCTTCTGTAATCATTCCTGATAGCTTACAGTAAACATTTGGGTAAGTTGCAATTTCTTTCATTAGCAATGCCCACCCCTCATAAAACCCATATTTAATGTAAGGTTTTGCTATATGATCTATCACAAATTTGATGTTTGGGAACTTTTTTACAAATTCTAACACCGATCCTAATTGATGTGGAAACACCAAAATATCGTAGGTAAAATTGTATTGTTCTAGCTTAGCAATTCCGTTTAAAAAATCAGGTCTTAACAAAAAATTATGATCTGCTTCTCCTTGAACTACATGACGAAACCCTTTTACTTTATCAAACTGACTGTAATGTTTTAGTACTTCATCAATATTATCTGCTCTAAAATCTACCCAACCAACAATTCCTTTGATAAAATCGTTTTTAGTAGCTAAGTCTAATAAGAAATCTGTTTCTGCTAATGTTTGATCTGCTTGTACGGCTACACATCCGTCTATGTTGTTTTCTTGATAAACTTCTTTTAAATCTGACGGCATAAAATCTTTACGAATAACCGCCATTTCATCGTCTATCCAACTATGTTTTACGGGTTCGTATTTCCAAAAATGTTGATGTGAATCTATATTCATAACTCCGTTTTTATAAATTTTCAAGGCAATATTTCACTCCTTTATTTTCTATTTCTTGAATTTTTTCTGTTACAAAAGCAACCAATCCATTGTAGATAGACAAATCATCACCTACAATTGTTTTATTTGCCAAAGTATGCTGTACCAATGCTTCTAAAGTCTGACTTCCATCATCTACCTTATTCCATTCCGTTTTAAAGAATTCTAATGCTTGTGCATCGTCATTTACATCAATAGTTTCGTTGTTAAAACTTCCTTTGTAAAAACGAATCATACAAGCTAATGAGAAAGCTATACGTTTAGGAAAAGTTCCGTTTAAGGCAGTATATTCTCTAAAAGCAGGTAACAATCTTGCTTGAAATTTAGAGGTGCTATTTAAAGATATAGCTAATAAAAAGTGCTTTAATGTTGGGTTTTTAAAACGATCTATTACCGCATTAATAAACGCATCTACTTCACTTTCTGAAAAATTGGTTAACGTTGGTTTTATTTCTGATGACAATACTTGTAAAACATGGTTGCTTACCAATACATCATCCATACTTTCTTTTACAGTTCTTAATCCTGATAAATATCCTACAGGAACTAAAGAAGTATGTGCTCCGTTTAATACACGAACTTTCATTTCTCTATAATCAGACAAATCGTCTACAAACTGAACGTTTAAATCTGTTTTGGCAAATGGCAATTCATTTTGCACCAATTTAGATCCTTTAATTACCCAACTATGATAATCTTCTCCAGCGACTAATAAATCATCATTAAAACCAATTTGTGTAGCAATCTCTAGTTTTCTAGCTTCTGGAAATCCAGAAACAATTCTATCTACCAAAGTGCTACAGAAATAATTATGATCTACAATCCATGCTGCAAAATCTTGACCTAGGTTCCAAAACTTTATATATTCTAAAATGGTTCTTTGTAATTCTACACCATTATTCTCAATCAATTCACAAGGCAATAATATACAACCTTTGTCTGCAGCTCCATTAAAATGAGTAAATCTATGGTGTAACCACAACGTTAATTTTGCTGGAAATTCATGTGGAGGACAATCAGTTTGTTTGTCTGTATTAGAAAATTTAATTCCAGCTTCTGTTGTGTTAGATACTATAAAACGCATTTCTGGTGCTTCTGCCAAAGCCAAATATTCGTTCCACTCTGTATAAGGCTGAATAACTTTACTTACAGATTCTACCAAAGCAACTTCTGAAACTAATGTTCCATTTCTAACTCCGTCTAAAGCTACATGAAATAAACCTTCTTGTGTTCTTAACTCTGTATAATCACCTCTCTTGGTAGGTTTTACTACAGCAACACTTCCGTTAAAATCAGTTGTTTTGTTCAATACATCAAACATACAATCGCAAAAGGCTCTTAAAAAATTACCTCCTCCAAATTGCATGACACGCACAGGATATTGCACAGGCTTATTAGCTGTTGTTCTATTTAATGAATCCATTTTATTGATATTATTTATTCTTTAAAATTTCTCGAATCAACAATTAGTTAGTTTCAATTACAAACTTTCTTTATTGAAGCAAATTTTTTTATTGCTATAATGTTCTGCTAAAATCTACTTTAGCAGAACATATATGTTTTTTATATTAAATACTAGTTATAAAGACACTCCTCTTTTCCAAGGAATAAAATCGTTATGTCCATGCAATACTGCTTTGGATGGAGTTTCTCCACTAGCCACTCTAATGACATGATCTAATATTTTTTCTCCCATAGTTTGGATGGTATCCTCACCTGTAATAACAGTTCCAGCATTAATGTCGATGATATCATTCATACGTTCGTACAAATTGGTATTGCTAGACATTTTTAATACAGGAGCTACAGGATTTCCTGTTGGAGTTCCTAAACCTGTAGTAAACACCACTACGTTACATCCTGAACCTACTAAACCTGTTGTAGATTCAACATCGTTACCTGGTGTACACAGTAAATTTAATCCTGGTTTGGTTACTTGCTCTGTATAATCTAACACCTCTACCACAGGAGAAGTTCCTCCTTTTTTGGCTGCTCCGGCAGATTTCATAGCATCGGTAATTAAACCATCTTTAATATTTCCTGGAGAAGGGTTGTTTTCAAAACCAGAACCTACAGCTACTGCTGCTGCAGAATAAGCTCTCATAATATTGTAGAACTTTTTTGCATCGTGTTCTGTTACACATCTATTAATAATGTCTTGTTCTACACCATTTAACTCTGGAAATTCAGACAAAACCGGACAACCACCTAGTGCAACTAATAAATCAGAAGCATATCCTAAAGCAGGGTTGGCAGAAATTCCAGAGAATCCATCTGACCCTCCGCACTCTAGTCCTAGCGTTAATTTGCTTAATGGAGCTGGTTGTCTCGTAATTTTGTTAGCTTCTGTTAAACCAATAAAAGTATGCTTTACAGCTTCTTCTATTAACTTACGTTCACTTTCACTTTGTTGTTGTTCTAAGTAATGTACTGGTTTATCGCAATTAGGAGCAATGTCCTTAATTGCATTTTGCAACATTTCTATTTGGGCATTTTGACAACCTAAACTAAAAATAGTGGCTCCAGCTACATTTGGGTTTGAAATATATCCAGCTAGTAATCTACACAAGGTTTCAGAATCTTGACGAATACCTCCACAACCACCATCATGTTTTAAGAATTTAATCCCATCAACATTAGAGAATACTCTGTTTTTAGACATTTCTTCTTTGGTCGTAATAATGGGTGTGTTAAAAAGTTCATCTGCTGTAGCTCCGGCTTTGTATTGATTGATTAAAGCATCGGTATCTACGGCAAAATCTTTTTTAGTTTCGTATCCTAATTTTTCTGAAAGAGCACCTTCTAAAACATCAATATTTCTATTTTCACAAAAAGTTAATGGAATAACTAGCCAGTAGTTAGCAGTTCCTACTTTCCCATCCTTACGATGATAACCATTAAAGGTTCTATCTTTAAAATTAGAAGTATCAGGAGCTGTCCAAGAATATTTTTCTTTGTTTTCTTTATACTCTGAAGATGCGTGTTTTACGTTTTCTATAGTAATAGCACATCCTGCTGAAATTGGCAAAACGGCTTTTCCAATAAGCACACCATACATAAAGATCTCATCACCTACTGCAAAATCATTCAAAGCAAACTTATGCTTTTGTTTGATATTTTCTTTTAATAGTAAACTCTGACCCGCTACTTCTACAAAAGTATCTTTTGCTAAAGGCTGAATAGCCACAATAATATTGTCTTTTGGATCTATTTGTGCGTACTGAACTGACATATTTTTATTTTTAACCTCTTACTTTTTTAATTGTTTCTAAAGCTTTTGCAACTGTTTTTTCTAAACCTGCATAATCTTTATCTGCTAATATTTGTTTGCTAATTAACTGAGACCCCATTCCCACACAAACAACTCCTGCATCAAACCAACCTTTTAAATTGTCTTCTTCTGTAGTAACTCCACCTGTAGGCATAATAGATGTCCAAGGTTGAGGCCCTACAATTCCTTTTACAAAGTTAGGTCCGTATAAGTTTCCAGGGAATAGTTTTACAATTTCGCATCCTAATTCCTCTGCTCTAGCTATTTCTGTTAGCGTTCCACAACCTGGATTCCAAGCTACTTTACGTCTGTTACAAGCAATGGCAATATCTTCTCTAAACACAGGAGTTACAATAAAGTTTGCTCCTAAAGACATGTATAATGAAGCTGCAGCTGCATCTGTAATAGATCCAACTCCCATAATCATTCCAGGTAATTCGGCAATAGCATATTTTGTTAATGCAGCAAAAACTTCGTGAGCAAAATCTCCTCTAGCTGTAAATTCTAACAAACGTGCTCCACCATCGTAACAAGCTTTTAATACTTTTTTACCTAATTCTATATCTGGGTGATAAAATAAAGGAACCATTCCTGTTTCTTTCATCACTTGTGCTACTTCTATTCTTGAAAATTGTGCCATCTTTTTAAAATTTTAATCGTTTAATTATTTGTTTGTTTAATTGTGTTTGTGATTAACTGTTTTTTTTGCTTAAACAGCTAACCATTACCTATCTACCAATGCAGATCCGTCACTTTCCATAAAGTCAACAACTTCTTGCTTAGAAGCTCTATTTACATCTCCAAAAATAGTGTGCTTAATTACACATGCAGATGTAGCAAAAGCTACTGCTTTTTGTAAATCGTCTTTATATTCTATTAAACCATAAAGCAACCCCCCCATAAATGCATCTCCTGTTCCTACTCTATCTACCACAGGTGATATTTCGTTAATTCTTGCTCTATATAATTGATTGTCTTTATATAATAAACCTCCTATCCTTTGATGAGAGGCATTTACAGAGTTTCTAAAGGTCATACCAATAGTATGCACGTTTGGTAACAACTCTATAATTTTATCAAACAACATTTTAACCTCATCGTCTTTGCTATAATCAGGATTGATTTTAGCTTTTCCTAGCATAAACATAGCGGTATCTACATCTGCTAAAATAACATTGCTATACTTTAACAACTCAGGCATAATTTCTTTAGGTTGTTTTCCGTATTTCCACAACTTGCTTCGGTAATTTAAGTCTGTAGAAATAGTTAACCCCCTTTCAGCAGCAGCTTTAACAGCTTCTAAACAAGTATCTGCTGCAGATTGTGACAAAGCTGGTGTTATACCACTCCAATGGAACCAAGTAGCTCCTTTAAAAATAGTATCCCAATCAAATTGACCAGGTTTTACTTCAGACATTGCAGAATTTGCTCTATCGTACACAACAGCACTGTTTCTACCAGAAGCTCCGTGTTCTAGAAAATACAAGCCTAATCTATTTCCTTGTCTTAAAATATATTTAGCTCCTACGTTTCTACTCCTAATACTTTGAAGTACACAATCTCCAATAGCATTGTCTGGAACAGCTGAAATAAACTGAGCTCTAATTCCGTAGTTAGCTAAAGAAGCCGCTACATTAAACTCTCCACCTCCATAGATAACCTCTAAAGAGCTGGCTTGACTAAACCTTAGGTGATTGGGAGGAGATAATCTTCCCAGAATCTCACCAAAGGTGATCACTTTATGTTTTTTTGAAAACATGATTATTATTATTTTTGGTTTGGTTTTGGTTATTTTTTTTTAGCTAAAATCTACAGTTGCCTTAATTACTCCCGTAGCTGGTTTTGTCCAACTATCAAAATTTTCTATCATTTCTGTAAATGGCACATTGTGCGTAATAAATGAACTTGTTGGAAACTGATCTAACACACTAATTACGTGCTCAAAATCTTCGGTAGTTGCGTTTCTACTACACATAATAGTAGTTTCTTTGGCATGGATTTTTGGATGTGCAAAAGTTAAATCTCCTTTAGATAATCCAACTAATACATAACGTCCTCCGTGAGACATGTAATCTGGTCCTACTTCTAATGCTCCTTTAAATCCGGTAGCGTCAAAAACAGCAGTTGCCATATCACCATTAGTTATTTCTGCAATTTTTTCAGCAGGATTATTATTTACGTTAATAACGTAATCTGCTCCTATTTCTTCTTTTGTATATTTTAAACGATCGTCGTTTACATCTAAAACAATTACTGTTGCCCCAGCTATTTGAGCCAACTTAACCATTCCAATTCCAATAGGTCCACAACCTACAACTACAACCGTTTCTCCTTTTTGAACATTGGCTCTACGAATTGCATGTGCTCCAATTGCTAAAGGTTCTACAATTGCCATTTGATCATCAGACAAATCATTAGCAGGTAATAATAAATCTTGACGAACTGTAATATACTCTTGCATACCTCCATCAGAATGTACACCTAATACACTAATGTTTGTACAACAGTTTGTTTTTCCGTTACGACAAGCAATACATTTACCACAACTTACGTAGGGCATAACCACTACCTTGTCTCCAGCTTTTAATCCTCTTTCATTATCTCCAATTTCAACAATTTCAGAAGCTAATTCGTGTCCTAAAATTCTTGGATATGTAAAAAATGCTTGATTTCCAGAATAAGCATGTAAATCTGTTCCACAGATTCCTACTTTTTTCACTCTTAATAAGGCTTCATTTTCTTTACGAACAGGAGCTTCTTTTTCCTTTAATAAAAACTTTCCTGGCTCTTCACAAACTATATATTTCATCTTATTTTTTAGATTTAAATTCGTTGTTCAAACGTTTGAACAAACGGGCTAAAAAAATTAACAATCGAAAAAACATCAATTATTAATTTTACAATTTTAACACATTAAATACCCGATATATTGAATAAAACAATTAGAATATTTACATTTGCTCAAACGATTGAACAAATATAGTAATATTTTGAATATGAAAAAGAAAACCACCATAAAAGATATTGCTAATGTTTTGAAAATTACACCTTCAGCCGTATCTAGAGCTTTGCACAACCATCCTAGAATAAGTGACAAGACCAAAGCAGCTGTAAAAAAAGTAGCTAAAGAACTTGAATATCAACCCAACCAATTAGCCTCTGCTCTACGAAGTGGAAAGAGCAAATTAGTTGGAGTTATTGTACCTAGAACCAATAGTCATTTCTTTTCTTCTGTGGTAGAAAACATGGAAGAAGAATTAAACAAAAAAGGGTACAATGTAATCTTTACACAATCTAACGAATCGTATGATAAAGAGTGTAGAAATATTGAAACGTTATTACAAACTCAAGTAGATGGTATTATAGCATCTTTAACCAACGAAACTGTAGATTTTAGTCATTACGAAAAAATTAAAGCCAAAGAAATTCCTTTAATTCTATATGACAGAGGTGATAATGACATTGGTGTTGACTACATTGGAATTGACGATTATAAAAGCAGTCATATTGTAGTAGACCACATGGTAGAGCAAGGCTGTAAAAGAATTGCACATATTGCTGGATACAGACACACCCGAATATATAACAACCGTATTAAAGGGTATATTGATGCACTTGAAAAACACAATTTGCCTTTGGAAAAAGAATTAATACTAGAAGGTGATCTTACCGTAGAGGGAGGTAGACAAAAAATGGAAGAACTTTTAAAACTTCCTCAAAGACCCGATGGTGTTTATGCTGCTGGTGATTATGCTGCACTTGGTGCCTTACAAGTTCTATTAGAAAACAACATAAAAGTTCCCGAAGAAATTGCCTTGGTTGGTTTTAGTAACGAACCTTTTACATCTTTAGTAACTCCTGCTATTTCTACTATTTACCAACATAATGAACAAATAGGAAAGCTGGTAGCTAAACAATTTTTAAAAAGAGAAAAAGACAAAACTTGGAAACCTCAACTAAACAAAATTATTTTAGATGCCGAACTTATTGTAAGAGCATCCTCTAAAAAAAAGGAATAAAAAAAGGTTTTGTCTTGCGACAAAACCTTTTTACCAAACCAAAAAATTAACATATTACAAGTTCAATTCTAATACGTAAGCATAAGCTCCTGGTTTTTCTGAAGGTAATTCAACCTCCAAACCATCAGATTTTTGCTTCCATTGTAAAGTATTACCGGTACTTAACATTTTAATAGATTTTACTGTAATGTCTTTTGAGTATTCGTTATCCAATCCTAAAGAGTGAATACTTACACTTCCTGTTGTAGGCCATTCCATTAAAATAGCATATAATTTTGTTCCATCTTCACTTTGCGTAAAACGAATATCTTGACCTGTAAAGTCTTTATTCTTTCCTTCTGAGTGATGTCCTTTTTTAACCTCTGTTGGTCCTTCTCCAAAAGTTCTCCAATATTTAGTATTGTAAATAGCATCTCCGTTAACACTTAACCAATCTCCCATTTGCAATAATATTTTTGCTTGATCATCTGGAATAGTTCCATCTGCTTTAGGCCCTACATTTAATAATAAGTTTCCATTTTTAGAAACAATATCAATTAAGTTATCTAACAAGTCATTGGTAGTTTTAGATTTCCAGTTAGAAACATGGCTCCAAGAGTTTTTACCAATAGATGTATCTGTTTGCCATGGTAATTTTCTAATATCAGCCAATTTTCCTCTTTCTAAATCATACACAACAGTTCCTTCGGGAAAAGCTTGTTCGTAAAAGTTTTTGTCTTGCAACACTACTTCTTTACCCCACTCAATTCCTTTGTTGTAATAATATGCTGCTAATTTTGGACGATATTCTCTAAAATCAGGAGTATCCAACATAAAATCAAACCATAAAATATCTGGCTGATAGTTATCTATTAAATCTTTAGTTCTAGCCCACCATCTTTCTTTAAATGCTTCTGAAACTGGTTCGCGTAAATCTTTTCCTTTAGATGAATATAAATCTGCATATTCAGGGTCTGTAGTATCAAAGTGATCTTTTTTGTTAAAGAAAGACCAGTTGAATGCAAAGTGAGAAGATGCTCCCATAATTAACCCTTGCTTACGACCTTCTGTCATTAATTCTCCTAAAACATCTCTTTTAGGTCCCATGTCTACAGAATTCCAACGAGTTGTATTAGACTTATACATTGCAAAACCATCGTGATGATCTGCAACAGGCACTACATATTTAGCTCCCGCTTGTTTAAACAAAGTAATCCATTCTTGTGGATTAAATTTTTCCGCTTTAAACATTGGAATAAAATCTTTATATCCAAATTCTTTAGGATCTCCATACGTTTTAACGTGGTGTGTATAAGCTGGATGAGGCCCTGTTTTTTGATGTTTTAATTGAGCTGTAAAAGTAGCCGTGTCCATATACATGTTTCTTGGATACCATTCCGAAGAAAATGCAGGAACAGCATATGCTCCCCAGTGAATAAAAATCCCAAATTTCTGTTTGTTAAACCACGCTGGATCTTTGTAGTTTTTCTTAATAGATTCCCAATTCGGTTCAAAAACTGTTTTGGCTTCTTCTTTTTTCTGAACAGATCCTTTACATGCTACTAGCAAAAAAGCTCCTGCCACTAAGGCTAAAATTATTTTCTTAAACATTCTCATAATTATTTAATAATCAAAATGGACTCCTCCAACTTTCTGTTACAAAAGTGAGTATTTATACGTCTTTCTTTAGATACAGAGGATTTAATATCTAAAACATATGATTAAGCTTTTAAAAAACAAGCCCTTAATCTAGTCTATATTACGTTGTTTATTACGTACTTAAAAATTTATTAGTATTATATACTAACACCTCTATTTAAAAAAATTACAATCTATACACAATCACCTAACGGTAAAAAGTACTTTTTATTTAGAGGTAAATTCAATTGTTGCCGTTTCTAATCCTATACTTTTTGCAACAAATTTAATCCCTCCAGCTACTTCTAACGTTTTAATAATTGCCAAACATTTTCCGTTAAATGCTTTTCTTTCGGAAGCTTGAAAAGAATCGTGATTCATATTATCTCCATTTCCAACTCCTATTAAAGTTGCAGCTCCTTGCACCTCAAACTGAATTAAATTAGCTGCCTTAGGAACTACATTTCCATCTTTATCTAAAACCGTACACTCTATGTATGATAAATCTTCTCCGTCTGCTTTTAAATTAGCTCTTCTAGCAAACAATTCAATTTTAGCAGCTTTTCCTGCTGTTTTCACTTCTTTTGTAGCAAACTCTTTTCCGTTTTTGTATGATATTGCTTTTAAGGTTCCTGGCTGATAAACAACTTCCCATTGTTGGTATTCTACTCCATTAACATCATTTTTTTGTTTTCCTAAAGATTTTCCATCTTGAAACAATTCTACCTCATCACCATTAGTGTATGCATATACGGTTACTTTTTTCCCTTCTTGCCCCTCTAAATTCCAGTGAGGAAAAATATGAACCATAGGTTTGTTAGACCACTGAGATTGATAAAAATAATAGCCATCTTTAGGAAAACCGCACAAATCTATAGGAGCAAAAGAAGAAGATCTAGCTGGCCAACCATAAGGAATAACCTCTCCTAAATAATCCCAACCTGTCCAAATAAACTGTCCCATAATATCAGGTCTGTTTTTAATATCTTTCCAAGCTTGCACTCCTCTAAAACCAATTAATTCTCTTTGTTCTACCCAATTGTAGGCATCATTGTATTTATACCCTAATTTATCCCACCATTCTTTTTTATCGTCTCCATACAAATAAGTAGATCTTGGATAATACGACTGAGCCGATGCACATTCCGTAACAATTCCCATAGCATTAGGTGCTATTTTGTCTTCTCTATCTAATCCGTTTTCTTTAATATAATTGTATCCTCTAATATCGCTAGTAGATGCTGCTGCTTCGCTTGGCCAAGCATCCCAACCATAACCAATTAATCCGTTAGTTACAGGTCTATCATCTAAACTATGAACAATATCAATTAATCTATTGGCAATAGGTACACCTTCATCGGTTTTCATTTGATCAATTTCGTTTCCAATACTCCACATTACCACCGATGGATGGTTTCTATCTCTCAACACAAAATCTGTCAAATCTTTATCTGCCCATTCTTTAAAAATATCTGCATAATACTTTACAGGAATACGAACTTTTTTACCGTCTTGAACAGTGGTAGGATTTTTTACCACTTCCCATTCATCAAACATTTCGTTCATTACCAAAAACCCCATTTCATCACAGGTATCTAAAAATTCTGTTGAAAAAGGATTGTGTGAAGTTCTTACCGCATTGCACCCCATTTCTCTTAAAATTTCCAATTGTCTCTGGATGGTTCTTTTGTAAACAGCCGACCCTAAAGGCCCACCTGCATGATGTAAACAAACCCCTTTTAATTTAATTTGTTCTCCGTTTATAGAAAACCCAGTGTCTTTACTATATCCTAAACTTCTAATTCCTGTTCTTGTAGTTTCTTTACCTACCAAAACTCCATTATCAAACAATTCAACTTGTACTGTGTATAGTTCTGGAGTTTCTGGAGACCATAATTTTGGATTGTTAATAGCTAAATCTACCTTAACTTCTGTAATTTTTTCTAATGAAACTGTTTGATTTATTTCTGTAGAAGTCACGACACTTCCATTATTAATAGCACTAATTTTAGCGACTATGTTTTTTGTTTTAGCAAATTCTGTTTGAATATTAAAAACAGCGTTTACCGTTGCTTGTTCTTTAGTAATTTCGGGAGTAGTTACATACAAACTCCAATTAGGAATAAAAGTTTTATTTCTAATTTTTAAAGTAACATCTCTATAAATCCCTGTTCCAGAATACCATCTGTGTCCTGGTTGTGCAGAATTATCTAATGTTACAGTTAATACATTTTCACTATCAAAATTAATATACTCTGTTAAATCATACTGAAAACCAATATATCCTAAAGGTCTATATCCTACTTTATTTCCATTAATATATACTACAGAGTTTCTGTAAGCACCATCAAAATAAACAAATACTTTGTTCTCTTTTTCATTAGCATCTACCGTAAAAGATTTTCTGTACGTACATTTTCCTGTTGGCAACCAACCTCCTCTAGAAAAAGAAGGATTGTCTTTAGAAAAAGGACCTTTAATACTCCAATCGTGAGGAACATTTACGGTTTCCCAATCGGCATCATTATAAGCTGGGTTGATTGCTTCTGACACCTCGCCTTTGGTAAACTTCCATCCTTTATTAAAATCAATATCTTGACTGTGGTTTGTGTTTTTTTGATTGCATGCAATGGTTAACAACAGCGCTGCAACTGCTACAAAAACTTGCTTAAAAACGGTGAAACTTTTTTTCATGATTTAGTTGAATAATTTATACACAACAAAGAACATTAAAAAGAAAGATTCTTTAAGATTGGTATGTTTTTTAAACTAGCAGATATGATTTAAACTAAAAAAGAGTTCCTTTAAAAGGAACTCTTTTTTAGACTATTGAGAAATTAACTATTTATATTTTTAGCATTTTTATGTTCTTGTGAATTTCATCTGTTTTAACAGAAACCATATAAACTCCAGAAGGAATAGTAGATGTATCTATGCTTACCATACTGTTTTTTGAATTTACTACAGAAGACAATACTGCCAAACCTGCAACATTATAAACATGAACATTAGCCATTACACTTTGATCATTTCCCAAATGAATTTGAAGAAAATCCTTAAAAGGATTTGGACTTGCCACAACAGAACCGCTATACATTACCACTTCTTTAAAAACACCTTGACAACTTTTATCGGTTTCAATTTCAATTGAATTTATTCCGTTTTTTAAATCTAGTTCGATAAAATTGTCTGTTACCGTAAATTTTTCTTTGTTAAAAACAACAGTATATTGCTCTGCTCCTCCTAAATTATAGGTTAATTTTTTTGAATTTGATTTCTTAGTAACTTCTAAACTTTGTGGTTCTGTAATAGACACCAAATAAGTTTCTTTAATTCCTGATGTTGATGAAATTTCTAAAGTATACGTTCCTGATGCTAAATTTTTAAAAGTAAATTCTTTAACAAACGTTTCTTCTTTATCTACATTATTTCCTTTTAGCTCTGCTATAAAATTTCCAGAATTGATGGCCTTTATATTAATTTCTCCTTTGCTAACATCAGGACAAGCATTATTTATAGTCGCTATTTTTATTGTTTTTTCTGTAGATTGGTAAACACCCTTTGCCCAACCACTTCCTTTTAAAGCAATCCAAAAAACGTTTTCATTTTCCGGATCGGGCTTAAAATCTGTAATGGTGTCTGGCTGTCCTATGTTTTTATTTGCCTTTTCCCATGTAATTCCTCCATCAAAAGAAATATAAGCTCCTGGATTAAAAGTAGTAGCTCCTTTGTTTTCATGTGGCAAAGGAACATTAACTGTAATAATATTAGGATTTATAGGAGAGGTTTCTGTTTGCCAGATATATGGCATGTCGAATATTTTTTCCCAAGAAGTTCCTTTATTTTTACTCCTCCAAACTCCACCTTCTGCAAAAGAACCTTCTTCTCTACCACAAGAAATGTATATATATTCATTATTTCTATCTACAAACACATTGTTTACGGCTTTTATAGCTGATGGAATTGTTATTTTTGACCAACTAGTTCCTTTGTTAATGGTTTTATACAAACCACCATTACTACCATCCGTTCCTTGATTGAGAGCTGCATATAATATTTCTGGATTTTTAGGATCCATTCTAAGTCTACGTACACTTGCTTTTGCTGGTAACCCTGTGTTTTCTATAGACCAAGTAAGTCCTCCATCTTGACTTCTATATACTCCTAACCCTGTAAAATCATCAGGTAACAACTTACCTGAAACTTCTGCAATAGGGTTTGCTATTACACAGAAATAAATATGATCAGGATTCTTATAATCAACAGTTAATGAATATTGAAATAAATTATCTGATGACAAATTCCCTCCATATTGAACAGGATACGAAAGATTAGACCATGTTTTTCCACCATCGGTAGAACGTCTAAACTGACCTCTATGATCTTGTCTAAACATTAAAATGTAAATAATATCAGGATTGTTAGGATGAACAGCTACTGATGAAATAGAAGTTGCTCCTTTGTGATGCACCTGTCCTTCTATTTGTTTTACTGCCACAGCATCTTTATTAGGATAACTACCCAAATCAGCAGATTCCCACAAACCATGTTCTCCACTACAAAATAATTTTCTATTAGGAATTCCTGTTTCTAACAACATAAATCTACCTGGTAAATTACTTGCTCCTCTACCTACCCAAACATCAGAACCGGGAGCTGTTTCATTATCATCAACTTGTTGCCAAGAAACTCCACCATCAGAACTTCTCATTACTTGCTGATCTAAACAAATAAAGACATCGCCTTGACTATTGATGGTTAAAAATCTATTTCCGTAAAATTCTTCTTGTGTTGCCTTTTCGTATTTTAAATGTGCAAATTCTGTATTTATTCCTTTAGGATTATTTCTTGCAGTCCAGTAAGTGCTATTTTTATCTTCTCCCCAATACACACCAGATCTTGCTGTTGCTATCCAATGCTGTCCTCCATCACTTGTTTTCCAAACATCACCAGGACCAAAAGCATAATCGTGCTTTACGTTGTGAGAAATGTATATTTCATCTTTATTTTTAGGATTCACTACAATTCTATTAAAAACAGAAAGTACGCTAGACGGATAATCTGGATAGGTACTTTTAGCTTCTGCTTGAGAAATATCAAACCAATAAGCAATTGCTCTCCAATACTTATTTTGAGTATTGTAATTATTAATTTCTGTTAAATCTATAGCAACATCTCCAGAAATATTTATCCAATTGATACCTCCATCTAAACTTTTATAAATTCCTCCTTTGGAATTTACTGTATTTCCTTGTTTTTCATAAAACGTTTGTTCCACCACATACAAAATAAATTCTCCTGTAGTAGCATCGTAAAAAGAGGTCATATCTCTTGGTGAATTGTTTGGTAAACCTGCTCCGCTTAATTGCCAAGACTCTCCTTTATTGGTGCTTCTATACACTCCTGAATTGGTTGCTATAATAACATTGTTGTTATTTGTAGGATCTACAATAATTCTCCCTACATCTAAAGTGCTAGGCAATCCTGTTTTTTTCTTTTGCCATGTAACTCCTTTGTCTGTGCTTTTATATATATGCCCATAATCGGCATAATTATATACGTAACCTAACAAATTATTTTGTTTTCTATGATTGGCTTTTACGTTCCAAAAATCACCCGCTCCCATGTACCAAATACCATTATCTGTAGCATCTACGGTTAGTTCTGCATGTCTACCTCCCATATTTTTTACAAACGTCCAAGTTCTACCTCTATCCATTGTTTTGTACAACTCTCCACGAACATCAATAGCAAAACCAAAATCTGCATTTTGATGAGAAAACACAATGGATTGAATTCTTCTCATGTCTTTTCCTGTACCATCAACATCTTTTATGGTTTGCCAAGATACTCCATTGTCCCAAGAACCGTAACTATTATACATGTCTGGAGACATAAACAGTACGTTTTTATCGGTAGGATGACACCAAAACTCTTCACAATACCCAGCCATTCCAGGACCAAACTGTTGCCATTCTAACTTATTGCTAGAGGCTACTTTCTCTGATTGTAACTTTTGAAAATATGCTGTATTTAATTGTGAGTACACTGAGGTACTCATAATTAAAAGAATTATGATTTTTAGGTACGATTTCATTCTCTATAGAATTAAAGTGCTGTTGTAAATTGAAACACAGACGAAATAGAAATATTTCCTGTAGCATCTTTGGTGTAAACCTTCCAATAATATTGCGTATTAGATTCTAAAACAATGCTTAACTCCGTAGTTTGAACAGCTGATTGTTTGATTAATGAACTCTCTGAAGTTCCTATATACACTTCATAACTTTCAATATCGTTATCAAGGTCTGACGAATTCCATTGTAATAAAACTGTAGCAGAAGATGTTGTAGATTCATTCACTGGACTAATTAAAGATGCAGGATAAGGTACGTGTGTTTGGGTTCCTTCTGCTGCATTGTAAAATTCCCAAGTACTGCTTTTAGCTGTTTCTGATGAATTTTCTGATTTTGAAGTTACATACCATTCGTAACTTACTCCTCTTGTTAAATCCAACGTTGCAGTGGTACTTGTACTAGGCAATTGTTTAAATGAATTGTCCGTTAAATTTTTTACAATTAAAATATAACTATCTGTATGTTCCGAAGCATTCCAATTAAAAGTTACTTTACTTAAAGTAGTATTTTCTAAAACATTTCCTTGATTACAGGGTTCATCTTTTTCTGGAGAAAGTAAAACTGCAGAAACAGGAGAAAATTCTTCCTCTTTAGTTCCACCTGGTTCATCACTCTTATCGCCACCACAAGCTATTACAAATAGACCAAGCCCACATATTAGAGCTATTTTATAAAATAATTTAGTTTTCATTTTAGTTAGTTGTTTAGTATCTCAAAGTAACAACATCACTATGATATTTTTAGACACTCATGATTTTATGACAAACACAAATGATTATAAATCAATAGTTCATAAAAAAAGAGAGACCTGTTTTACAACAAGTCTCTCTTTTAGAAAAATATATTTTATTTAAAATATTATCTAGCTTCTTTTATATGAATCACTAAATCATCTTGATACATATCACAAACTCCAGCAGGTACTGGTTGGAATCTTACCAAAGCATTTGTGTCTGAAGGCACCGTAAATTCAATTTCAAAATCTGTCCAAGTATCTGTAGCTACAGCTCCCCATTGATCACTACCAATCTGAGTACCTCCAATATATATTTTAGAAAATGTAGTTGTATTGGTAGACTTTAAATATCGTTTATATTTTAAGACGTATGTTACTCCTGTTTTAAACAAGAAGGTTCCTGTAGTTCTTAAATCTGTTTTTTTTCCATCTATAGCTTGATAATAAGCTACCTGAGAACCACTAGGAGCAACAATAGGAGTTGGGTTTACAAAGGTTACAGTTGATTCTCCATTACCATTTGCATCTGTCCAGTCTGGAGCAACAGTACCTTCAAAATCACCTAAAGTTCCAATAACATTATCTTGATTCATTACAACTGTTTGAGCAGTAAATGCAGCAATAGCACCATTACCTATAGATCTAATTACTCCAGTTCCATTATGAGCTATTGTAATTACGTCATTTCTAAACACTCCTTCGGCCAAAGTAATGTCTAAAACTTTAGGATTTGTTGCATTTACAGAAATATTAGAAATAGTTCCTACTCCTCCGTTTAGTGTTACTATAAAAGCAGCTCCTGGATTGGTTACTGGTATAGTTGATGCATCCATTTCTTGATCAAAAGTAACTTGTATTTTATCGGTTGAAGATTCTACAATTGTTCCTGTTTGAATGATTGGTGATGGTACAAAAACTTCTATTGATTCATCTGTAAACGCTTGGAAACTTCTAGCATCTAAAGAAACTAAATCTGCTGCTCCTCCATCATACGATAATGTAGCTTTTGTTGCATCTGCAGGTACTAAAGGACTCTCTAATACTATATTTAATTTTGCTTTACTAGTACTACTTTGAGTTACAGAACTAATTGTTTTAGAAACACCATCTACTTTAACCGTAAAATGAGATGCTATATTGGTTGTAAATTCTTTAAAAGTAGAACTTCCTGTAATTTGAATAACATCATCTGCACCCTCTACAATAGCACCTTTAACTGTAAAATCTTCATCCAAAGGTTCTACTTTAAAAATAACTGGAAAAACGTAGGTATCAGAACTAGCTTGAATCAATTCAGTTCTATCTCTAGTTGCTTTTAATTCTCCTTTAAAACTTCCTATAGATTTGTTAAAAGTTATAGTAGCTTCGGTTGTATTTCCACTAGCTACATTTACTCTATCTTCAACTTGATCTGTGATAGTATAGAATTTCCAACTTGTTGCTGTTGGCCTTGCATTATTATCTGGAAGTGTTGCACTTATATCATTAAAAATTAATTTATCTTCAAATTTTAACCTAATTGTGTCTAAATTTTTATAATCTATAAGGTCTCCTGCTATGGTTTTAATTTCTGCAGCAGCTACTACTGTATCATACACATCTACAGGAAGTGTATATTCATATACCCATTTATCTCCTTTTTGTACGGTTTTGGTCGTATCATAAATAGGTGAGTTTAAAACTGCATCCCACCCTATAGGAATTACAAATTCTGAATACTCATTAAATTCATTATATATTTTTATTTCTGTATTGGTATTTCCTTTTTTAAATAAAACATGTACCGTTTTATCAGTTGAAACAGTATCTCCTGGATTGATAATATATTTATCGTAATTCTTTAATCCATTAGGAATAGGTCCTTTTAAGAAAAAAGCTCCTTTAGGAATTATCCATTCGTGATGAGTTGCTCCTGCAGATAAATCCATAAATGATACAAATTTATTCACTTCTGATACTCTATCCGAAGAAGAACCAAAAGTGGTTGTATACATTAAATCTGTAAATGTATTAGGAATTTCATACTCATCTTCTTTACAACTAACTACAATTAGCATAAAGAATAAACACTTAAGTATATTTTTAAAATTTTTCATCTCTTATATTTTTAGTATTACAATTAGCATTGTTCACTATTATTAGTTTGTTTCATTCCAATTTAAATTAGTATCTACCTCTGCCTGTGGAATAGGATAGTATGAATGTGCAGATTCATCAAAATTTGCTGCACCTAACACAACATCTTGCACCTCTAAAGGTTGATTTGTTAAACTAGAAGTTTTATAGGCATATGTTGTTGGAGTTTCTCCAGACACAGTAATAAAACACTTATATCTAACACCGTGTTTTCCGTTTAAATTTTTCTCATAATGCCAATAATCATATCTAATAGAAGCCAACTCTAATAAATGAGATTTAAACACACCCCATCTTCTTAAATTTGCAGCTCTATCTCCTTCTAAAGCCAACTCTAAAGGTCTTTCTGTAAAACGTAAATGGTCTCTTAAATTTTCTAAAGTAACCTCTTGCTCTCCATTTGTAGGATCAAAATCAATATCATCAACATAAGTAGTTGTTGCGTTTGCATACTCTGCTCCTGTTTCTGTAGATTTTCCTAACAGTTTTAAGTGAGAACGTTTTCTAACTCTGTTAATATATTTTAGAGCTTCTGATAAGTTACTTGTCTCTATCATACATTCTGCATATAATAAATAAACATCTGCTAAACGTATTACAGATAAATTAATATCAGATTTATTGTTAAACTCTGTAGATCTATCTTCTCCTGCTCCACCACCAATAGTATTCCAGTGAGTGAATTTTTTAAATAAATTTGGTTTTATTCTTGCTAAAGGACTTACTCCGTCTGCATTTCCATATTCGGCAGCAGGAACTCCATACATTGGAGAATCTAAATCATCTACAGAAGCTATAGAAGTCCCCATACGAATACTATACATTCTAATAGTATCTTTAGTTTCTATAATATCTCCATTTGCAGGATCGTACACATTACGTGTTACTTGATTTGCAGGATCTACAGGATCTACAGCATCTTTTCTGTATTTTAAAGCTAACCAAGAACTTGGTTGTACATTTCCGTTTGCTAAAAAGTGAGTTATTTTATGAGATAATGTTTTCTCTCCATTCACAACTAAATTTAAATCTGTAGTATAATTAACTTCAAAAATAGATTCTGAACTAAACTCATTTGTACCAGTAATACAATCTGCTAAATCTGGTGTTAAAGCATATCCGTAATTATCTATTACATTTTTTAAATAAGGAATTGCTTCAGTAAATTTATTCTCCATTACATAACTCTTCCCAATCATTGCTTCACAAAACCCTCCTGTTACTCTTCCTAAATTTCCCGAACCAATATCTTCCCATTCAGCATATGTTTTGGGTAAATTTTCTAAACCAAATTGCAAATCTGCTCTGTAAAAATCTTTTACAGCTTGTGATGTTGACATTGCTTGTTGAAAGTCTGCAAAATCTTTAGGTATAAAGTCTAACAAAGGCACGTTACCATTATTAAAGCTTGTATTTAAAACATAGTACAAGTACCCTCTAATTGTTCTTGCTTGTGCTACAATTCTTAAAGCCTGTTCTTGTGTGTCTGTAGTAGAAAAAGTAGGTTTTAATCTTTCATAAGCAACCACCACTTGGTTGGCCCTAAAAATCCCTAAATACAAAGCATTCCATTTGTTCTCTATATCCTTGGTTGTTAAATCAAAATCTTGATCGTAAAATGCATTTTCATTACCATTTTGTCTAAATGAATTGTGTACTGCAAGATCTGTTCTAAAAAACTCAAAAAGAATTCCTGAAATATCTTCATCTTTTAAAGCACTATACACAGAGTTTAATCCTTTATTTAAATCCGAAGTATTTTTCCAAAAACTTGCTGTTGTTAAAGCATTTGGATTTGTTTGTTCTAAAAAATCATCACTACAAGCCTGTACTATAAAGACAAGCAGTAACAACGGTATCAATTTATTAATGATGTTAGTTTTCATTGCTAAAATTGTTTTATGTGTTTTATAAATAATATCCATCTTCGTCAGTTTTAAGATTAAAATTGAAGCTGTAAACCAGCCTTATACTGTGAAGAAATAGGATACGTTCCTTTGTCTATACCTCTTGTACTTAAACCATTATTACCAACTTCTGGATTGAATCCAGAATATTTAGTAATAGTTATTGGGTTTTGTGTTTGTACGTAAAATCTTAACTTACTAATTCCTAATTTTGCTAAGTCTTTTTTAGGAATAGAATATCCAACAGAAACGTTTCTTAATCTTACAAAAGAACCATCTTCTAAAAAATAATCTGAACCTCCTCTGTAAGAAATATTGTCTGCTCCTCCATCGTACCAAGGTATATTTGATGTAGGATTTGTTTCTGTCCAAGAATAATACAAGTCTTTATGTACTCCTGCTTGGTAAGCATATGCTTTACTACCATTCATTACTTTTCCTCCAAAGGCACCATACCACTGCATAGAAAAATCAAAGTTTTTATAATTGGCATTAAAATTTAATCCCATTTCAAAATCTGGAACTCCACTTCCCATATACTTCTTATCATCTTGGTTTATTTGTCCATCTCCATTTTGATCAATATATTTTAATTGTCCTAATTTTGCTGTTGGTACAATTTTTTGATACTCTATTAATTCTTCATTGGTTTTAATAATTCCATCTGTTTCTCGTAAAAAGAATGCTCCAGCTTCGTAACCTTCGGTAATTACCGTTACTAATTCTCTAGTAGATTTGTCTGATATATGACTGTTATCTAGATAAATAATTGGGTTATTTGGACTTGTTTTGGTAACCATGTTGGTATTTTGAGTATAGGTTAAAGAAGTATTCCAAGAGAATCCTTTCTTACTTCTATGTCTATATTTTACAGCATACTCCACACCAACATTAGACATGTTTCCTACATTTAAAACACTATTTCTATTTCCTCCAGACACTCCTGTTGATGGTGGATTTACAACATTAAATAACAAATCTCTTTTTTCACTTCTATAATAATCTGTAGAGATCATTAATTTGTTTCGAAAGAAACTTAAGTCATATCCTAAGTTACGTTCTATTGAAGTTTCCCATTTAACATTTTCGTTAGCGTATTCTTCTTGAGTAGTTCCTAAGGCTACTTCTTCTGATGTAGAACTCAAACTAGTATCTGCACTTCCAAAAACATAATCTTGTCCTAGGTTTACTACTGCTTGATTGCTATAGGGACTAAATCTATCATTACCTGTAGAACCATAACTAGCTCTAATTTTAAATGCATTTACGACCTCTTTAATTGGTTCCCAAAAAATTTCATCAGAAACGTTCCAACCTACAGACATAGATGGAAACCATCCCCATCTATTTTGATCACTAAACTGAGAAGATCCATCTCTACGTAAACTTGCACTTAACATATACTTACCATCGTAATTGTATTGTACTCTTCCTAAATATCCTATTAATGTTTTTGTAAAGTCTCTTCCGTTAGAAACAATTAAATCGCTAGAAGTATATCCATCAAAAACTAAAATATCAACATTTGCATTGTCTTTTTTCTCTGCATAGAAATATTCGTTTGTTGATTTCTGAATAGAGTTAGCAACCATAAACTGAAAATTGTTTTTCCCTATTTTCTTTTTATAATTTGCAATGGCTTCAAAAGTTAATTTAGAAGAATTTTGAACAGTTGTTCTATTAGAGGTTACGTCCCAAGGGTTTGGTGGAATTAATTCTCCAGCTTCATCAAACAAATCAAATTTTGGTATAATTTTTACTCCTTTACTAAAAGAATAAAAAGCTCCACCTCTAGCAGAAATTGTAAAATCTTTATTTACTTGATAATCTATTTGAGTATTTGCTGCTGAATTTACTCCATTAACATCTTCAACCGTTTTTAAAGTTCTTACAACACCTCCTAAATTTTTTATTGTATTTGAAGTATCTCCTTCTTCCACTGCATTCTCTAATTGATCTGCATTTAAATCTACATCTGGTTGATATGGACGATAATCATATACTTTAGTTAATAAATTATAGTTGGGTTTGGTTTGCTGACTTTTCTGAAACGTTAATCCTGTAGTTACTTTCCATTTCCCTTTTGTAAACTTGGTATTTGCTCTAAGGTTTAAACGTTCAAATTCTGAATTAATCATAATCCCTTCTTGCTGAAACATGTTTGCATTAAAGTTATAAGTTAACCCTTGTCTACCTCCCGATAAGTTTAAAGAATGGTTTTGAACAGAAGCTAAATCATTTAAAATAATTTTACCTAAATCTGTATCGTTTGTTAACCAAGTAGAATTTCTATGAATATTTCCATTTATTGATCCTTCTGGCTTATTAGAAGTTAAAGAACCTCTCATAATATCTAAATAAGTAATCTGTTCCGATGACATTAAATCAATTCCTGAAGTAATTTTCTGAACTCCGTATTCTGAATTGATACGAATATCCATCTGTCCTTCTTTACCTTGTTTGGTTGTAATTAAAATAACTCCTCCTGCACCACGTGTACCATAAATAGATGCAGATGCAGCATCTTTTAAAATATCAATAGTTTCAATTTCACTAATACTTAATTGTGGATCGTTATCATATGGGATTCCGTCTACTACATATAATGGACTATTTTGACCATCCATTACAGAACTATATCCTCTAATTACAATATTAGATTGTGAACCTGGCTCTCCAGAACTTGCTGTAACATTAACCCCGGCAACCTGACCTTGTAAAGCCGTACCAATGTCTGATGTAGTTGTTTTTTCTAAAACCTCAGATTTTACACTTACAACTGCTCCAGTTATTTCTTTCTTTTTCTGAGTACCATAACCTACTACTACCACCTCATCTAGTTCCGTAGTATTATCTTCTAAGGTTACATTAATTTGATTGTTGTTAAAAACTTTTTTTTCCGATGTTTTATAACCTAATGATGAAAACACAATTACATCATTCTTTTTTGCCTTAATTGAATAATTCCCATCAAAATCTGAAATAGCAGCTTTGTTTGTTCCTTTTACCAGAACATTAACTCCTAACAAGGGTTCGTTATTTTTATTAAGAACTAGACCTGTAATCGTCTTTTGTTGCGCAAAACCCACTGTAGTTCCCATAAAAAACAGGAGCAGAATTGCTGCAAAAGATTTTAAAACAGATGCTCTGTTTTTCAACAAAAGCTTTTCTTGTATTTCCTTATGCATTTGTATAAAGTTTTAAGTTAGTTTAATACCTCAAAGTTGATGAGATTTAAAGTTCAGCAAAGAACCATATGTGTAAAATGAAGATATATATGTTTCATCTATTACAACAAATCCTCTAATAAACCCTTACAAACCCAATAAAAACAAGATAAAATTATATTTTACTTAAAAAAAACATCTATTCTATTAATATTTATTACCCAAAAACAAAAGTCCCTTAAAACTTACGTCTTAAGGGACTTTTACAACTAGTTATTTTATTAAAAATTATTTACTTAAATAAGCTAATCTTCTTATAACTTGTTTGTCATTAGCTACCTCAACATCTATTTTAGAGGTTTGAATAGTAAATGAATAGTTATATCCGTCTTGCATTAATACAATAGAGTTTAAAATTAATAAAGCTTCTGCACTATCTTTTGTACCATACAATGCATTGGTCATTACATTTACCGGATTTTGTACTTTTATTAAACCTAAAAATTCTGCTGCTCTAACTCTATTGATTTGTTCATTATCGTTGTTTGCTATTTTTTTAGCAACAGCAATCATGTCTTTTGCTTTGTTTTTAAAACTACTACACACTATTAATGCCCAATAACGACCCCAAGGATCTGTAGATTCTAAAGCTTTTTTAAGCTTAGGAGCTGCTTTGCTATAATCTAACAAAGATAGGTTTGCTATTTTTAAATATCTTTTAATGTCTTTTTTATGGTCTTGACCAAACTTTACAGGATTTTTAAACGCATGTTTAATTAAGTAAAACTCTGGATAAAAAGACAAATCTGGCATGCAAAGTTCTCGTTTTATTAAATTCTTACGTAAACTCTTTAACGTTTTTGCATATTCAGGATTATCTGCTAAGTTGTTAGTTTCAAAAGGATCGTTTTCTACATCGTACAAACCTTCTAATGGCTTTGTTTCAAAAAACTGAGATTGGATTTTGTTTAACTTTCCCTGCTTATACAAATCATACCATTCTTGATAAGCTAGTTGCTTGTAACGGTAATCATTCATTAATCCATCAAAATTAAAAGGCTGATAGTTTCTAATGTATTTATATTTTCCTTTTCTAACTGCTCTAACCATGTCATACTTCTCATCAAAACGATCTGCATAACTAAAAGTTTCATCTCTTTTTGCTACTTCTTTAGCTGTAACACCTTTTCCTAAAAATGGTTTTCCATCCATTCCTTTTGGAGTTTTAACACCTGCTAAATTCATAATTGTAGGTCCAAAGTCTATAAAATTCACAAATCCATTTACTTTGCTTCCTTTTTTAGCATCAGCCAAATGCTGATATTTTGAGGGTATATATACAACCAAAGGTACGTGTACTCCAACCTCATTTATATAGCCTTTACTCCCAGGCAACACTCCACCATGATCTCCGTAGTAAAAAATAAATGTATTTTCTAACAGACCATCTTCTTTAAGCTTTGCTACAACATCACCAACTTCTTTATCCATTCTTTGAATATCATCTCTATAAAAAGCATTGGTGTACTTAAACAATTCCGTTTGTGGATGATTGGGTTGTACAAAAACAGTTTCTGGATTATTTTTTGTTTTGTGAGACTCCATATACTCTTTAGAAAAATGCAAATGACCTTCATGCGTTGTTCCTATGTTATGTACGTAAAAAAAGGGTTGTCCTTTTTTTCTATTTCTCCATGTTCCTTTTTTAGAGGACACATCCCACACCCCATCTGGCTTAATAATATTGTAGTCTTCCTTAGCATTGTTAACGGTATAATATCCTGCTTGTTTTAAATAAGCTGGATACATTTGCACACCTTCTGGCAAAGGAACTTCTGCCAATCTTCTATGGTAGTGTGATGCCAGTCTTGGGCCATAAGAACCTGAAATTAGTGTAGATCTTGCTGCACTACAAACAGGAGTGTTAGAGAACGCTCTGGTATACGTAAGTCCATCTTTTGCCAACGCTTCTATGTTAGGTACTGCAACTCCGTGCTCATCAAACAAACTCATATAATGTTTAGAATTGTCTTCTGAAACAACCCATACAATATTAGGTTTGTCTGTAGTTTGTGCATTTATCTTATTCCAAGTTAGTCCTTGAAAAACAAGAATTGTAAAAAGTATTAATCTTTTGTTCATAATATTAAATATAGAAAGTCACTCAAGATATTTATTTTGAGTGACTTTATGATTATTCCATGTGATTTTAATTATTCTACGTGAGCATCTACAGCCCCACCAATTTGATTTTCTACATATCCTTCTAAGGTAATTTTGTATGCCAATGCGTAGTCAGACGGCATTGTTTTTGGTGCTTTAATTACCAAACCATCGTTATTTCTTTCCCAAGTTACTTTTTCTGAGCTTCCTAACAATTCAATTTTTTCAATTTTTGAATTTAAAACTCCTAATTGAGTGCTTAAAGATTTAATAACTGTTTCTCCATCTGGTTGATCCATTACTAAAGCATAGAATATTTTATCAGACTTTTTAGTAAAACGAATATCCTTATTTTTATAAGCAATTTTAATTTTTTCAACCTTATGTCCTCCTTCTGGTAAACGTGTTGGTCCTTCTCCAAAAATAGTCCAAGGTCTAGTTCCATAAATAGCTTCTCCATTTATTTTTAACCATCCTCCCATATCTGTTAGTAAGTTTACCATTACATCTGGAATAGTTCCATCAGGGTTTGGTGGTACGTTTAACAACATACATCCATTTTTAGAAACAATGTCAATTAAAATATCAATTAACTCATTTGGCGATTTAAACTTTACCCCAGGTCTATAAAACCAAGCTCCTGGAGAAGTATCTGTTAACCAAACATCATGTTTTGGTTGGTTAGGTCTACCTCTTTCGTAATCTTTTACTGCTGTATTTTCTGGAAACGTAGTTTCTTTGTAACAAACCACTACATCTTTACCCCATTCTTTTCCTTTATTATAATAGTAAGCCAAAAACTTTTGACGAATTTTTTCGTCCATGTTTTCTAACCACCAGTCAAACCAAACTAAATCTGGCTGATACACATCAATAAATTCTTTTAATTTAGCCCACCATTCTTTGTAAAAACGCTTGTCTGGTGTCATAGAATTTAATTCGTGTGGACTTGTATATAAATCATAATCCTTAGGATCTATTCCTCCATATTTATGAGCAGGTGCAAAATATTGCCAAGTAAATGCATGGTGAAAAGACCCCATAAATTTTAAACCTCTAGCTTCTATTTCTTTTTTTAAGGCTGCCGATGGATCTATCCCTCCATAACTCATAGAATTCCAACGTGTAGATTTTGCGTTCCACATGGCAAAGTTATCGTGATGCATAGCTACAGGTCCAGCAAATTTAGCTCCCGAAGCCGCAAATAAATCGGCCCATTTTTTGGCATCAAATCCTGATGGGTTAAAGTTTTCTATAAATTTCTTATATCCAAACTCTGCAGGGTCTCCAAATTTTTCTACTTGGTGTTTAAAGTTGCTTGTTGGCTTTCCATTTTTTGTAGGAACTTTTTTACCGTCTTCGTACATTTTCATTCCATGCCAACCTGCATAAAATTTATTAGGGTCTGTTCCTTCAAATGCCTGAGAAACGGGTCCCCAGTGTGCATAAATCCCAAACTTAGCATCTTGAAACCAATCTGGAGATTCGTTTACTTTGCTAATGGATTCCCAATTTTCTTTTACTTTTTTCTGTCCTTGCATTGTTCCAACAGCAAATGTACTTACTGCCGTTATTGCTATTAAACACTTGTTGATTTTTTTGCCTAACATATATTTCTCTTTTAAATCTTTATCTTTTATTCTTAACTATGTTTTCCTGTTGGAGTTTTGTGATCTCTAACACTATTATATTTATCAAACAACTCTTTTACTTTGTCTTGATATTTTGGATGATTAATTAAATTTCCAGCTTCTTTTTCTTGGATATTATCTTTTAAGTTGAATAAAGAAACAGGTGTTCTTCTTTTCCATGTTTTATCTTTTTTATCAAAATTGATAATCAACTTCCAATCATCTTCTATAATAATTCCTTGTTTACCAGACCCTCCTTGAACAATTAAGAAAGAATGAATATCATCACTTTTAGGATTCTTTAAAACAGGCAACAAGTTGTAAGAATCTACCGCTTGTCCTTTTTCTATTTTAGTATTGGTAATAGCTGCTAATGTTGCCATAATATCTAAACCTAAAGCAGGTTTGTTTATGGTGTTATTTTTTAAGGTATTTGGCCAAGACACAATAAACGGAACTCTATGTCCTCCTTCGTAAGGTTGATTTTTAGCCCCTCTGTAAATATCGCTTACTCTATGTCCAGATTTTGCTGTGTTTTTATCTACCAACAACCCTCCGTTGTCTGATGTAAATACAAAAACAGTGTTTTCGTAAATCCCTTCTTTTTTTAACTGCTCTATCATCATTCCCACTTGTACATCTAATTCCTTAATCATGTCCATGTGCTTAGAAGGTGTAGTTCCTGCAATTTTAACACCATTTAACTCTTTGGCCGGAGCATGTGGTTTGTGTACTGCTTGCGAACAGTAATACATAAAAAATGGTTGGTCTTTTTTTGCATTTTCTTTAATAAAAGAAACCGCATTATTTGCTAACAAAGGGCCTATTAAATGTGGATCCCAATTAGAATCTCCCAAACCTTCATCTTTATCTAAATGAATATTTAATCTTTCCATTTTTTGATTGGTAATCACATCTATTTTAGAATCTTTTCCTAAAGGTTTCCATTGACTGTTTTCATACACAGCATAAGGAACATCTTGTACTCCCGCAGGTAGGGTTAAACTGTATTCAAAACCATTGTACTTTGGTCCCCCAGCAACAATTTTGGTAATATCTACATCCAACTCCATTGCTTTTCCGTGTCTTTCTTTATATACTTTTGATGGATTTCCTTTTTCTGAAAAACTTGTTCCTAAATGCCATTTTCCAAAAAATGCAGTCTTGTAATTTGCCTGTTGCATTAATTTACCTAAAGTTAACTGGTTGGGTGTAAAAGCAGATTTTGCATAAGCACTCCAAACTCCCCAAGGCAATGGACTTTGATGACAACCATTCCCTGTCATAATTCCGTAACGAGAAGTTGCACACAACGCAGCTGGTGCATGGGCATTGGTAAAAACAACTCCTTGGTTGGCTAACTTGTCAATATTAGGTGTTTCTAAAATAATTTTATTAGAATGCATTTTTCTGTAATAAGAAATATCTCCCGTTCCAATATCATCTGCCAAAACCACAATTACATTAGGTTTGCTAGTTTTTTGAGCACTTACACTCCCTACAACTCCAACTAAACACATTAAAAGTGTTACAACTTTATTCTTCATTTTTACTTTTTGATTATTCTTTTGATATTTTTATTTCCATTGTTTTGAACAGACAACACATAAACTCCATTTTTGAATTCAGACAAATCAATAGATCCTTCTATATTGTTTTTTTGTAGCATTAATTTTCCTTGCATATTATAAACACAAACCACATCTCCTTTTTTTAGCTTATTAATTATTAACAAACCGTTTGTAGGATTTGGGTAAACAGAAAACTTATTTTGTAACACTTCTTTATCTACAAATAATGATGAGGGATTTGGATTAGGATCTATTGCTGTATACCATCCACTACCTCTAGTAGATGCATAGTATTTTCCTGGAACGGTATAATCTATAGCAATATCATTTACTCTATCCGATTGTCCGTTTCCTTTGTTAAATTTAATCCAAGTAGCTCCTCCGTCTTTAGACAAATAGGTTCCCGCATTTTTAAATGCAACTTTGCTATTTGGTAAAGTTGACACCATGATTGTTTTAGCATCGTACTTGGCCACTTCTACACGATTTGTCCAAGGATAATCGAATATTTTTGTCCAAGAAAGCATGTCATCATCACTTACCCACACCCCTCCATTGTCTTCACTTTCATTTTTAAAACCTGCCGTAATATAAATTTTACCATCTACAGCAAAATGGATATCATTAATTCCTGAATTTCCAGAAATTGAAATAGTTGAAGCAACCTCTGACCAAGTTTCTCCTTTGTCTACAGATTTAAACAAACCTCCATCATCACTAATTACGGTAGCGTATAATACGCTTGAATTGTTAGGATCCATAACCAATCTAGATACATCTAAAGAAGCCGGTAAACCTGTATTAGGTTGTGACCATGTAACTCCTCCATCTGTAGATTTGTGAATTCCATAGCCTGTAACACTATCTCCTACCCATTCTAACTTTAAAGTAGAACGTGGTACACAGAAATATATATTATCTGGATTTTCTTTGTCTATTTGTATGCTTAATTGATGAACTGCCTGATCTCCACCTCCCAATACTGGCCATGGAGTTGGAATTGGTGTTCCTATACTAGTCCATGTGGCTCCACTATCTGTAGATTTCAAAAACTGTCCGCTTTTTTCTTGTCTAAAAAAAGTAGCATACCAAATAGAAGGATCTGTAGGATGTACAGCTACAGAACTAACCGAATGCTCTCCTGATGTAATATTTATTACTTGAGCTCCTTGGGCTCCAGCTCTTACACTTTCTCCCTCGTTATTTGTGACCCACAAACTATTTTCTCCTGAAGGACAGAATACTTTATTTGGCAATAACGGACTTTGATAAAACCCGTGTCCTGGAACATTGCTATTTCCTGCTCCTATCCAACTATTGTGTGTAGCGGTAGCTTCATCATCTATATCTAGCCAAGTAGTTCCTTTGTCATAGGATACAAATCCTATTTTAGCCATTTGCGTATACAATACAGAACCATCGGCATTAAACTTTACAAAATTACATCCTTTGCGTTCGTAATCATCTCTATTTACCCAATCGTCTTTGTATTTCATAGTAATGTTAGTTCCCATAGGATTGTTCTTTTGGGTAACCCAATATGCATCATCATTACCATTGTTCCAATTTTTACCGTTTCTTAAGGTAACAAACCAACTAGTACCTCCATTGGTTGTTCTCCATATTTGACCTGGTTTAAAATTGTTTTCTGAAGCATTGGAATAATTATTAACCAAATAAATATTGTTAACATCATTAGGATCTACCGTAATCATATTAAAACGTGTAGTAATATTTGTTGGCAGTGTAGGATAAGTAGCCTGTGCTTCTTCCCAAGAAGTCAATCCAAAGTAGTGTGCTATAGATTGATAATAATCTTTTTCTATATTTTTGTTTCCAGAAAAAAAAGTTAAATCTACTCCTAAATTACCATTAACAGAAACCCAAGTTTCTCCTTTATCTGTACTTTTAAAAACTCCTCCAGACTCATTTCCTACCGTCGTTCCATTTGCTTTCCAAGTAATGTTACTTAACGCATAAATAGTTACAACACCTGTAGAAGTATCGTGATGAATATCCATAGATCGAATCATATCGTGATCTATTCCGTTAGATTTTAAGGCCCAAGTAATTCCTCCATCAGTACTTTTGTAAAAACCATAGTTTGTACCTGCATACACAATAGATGCATCTACAGGATCTACTCTAATAGTTTCTACTTCTGCATTGGCATTAATTCCTGTATTTTCTAGAGTCCAAGTTTGCCCTCTGTTAGTGCTTTTCCAAATTTTCCCTTGACTATTGGCATCAACATAGGTTCCTTTTGGAGCTGATTGAGGGTATAGTATTCGCCCATAATCTCTCATTCTACCTGCTCCTAAAAACCAAATATTATCATTATGAGGATTTACAGCTACACATGCTAAATAAGAATTCCCTATTAAATTCTGAGAAGACGTTTGTCTATCCCAAGTTTTTCCTTTGTCTGATGAAAAGAACAAATCTCCTTTTCTTTTTCCTGTAGAAAAACCATAATTGGCATCTTGTCTAGAAAAATCTAAAGAATACATTTCTATAGTTCCTCTAAACCCTGATGTATAAGAAGCTGCATCTTCGTTTAGAATGGTTTCATAAGTAAAACCTTTGTCGGTAGATCTATAAGCATTTCCCATATTAGGAGCCGAAAAAACAACGTTTGCATCGGTAGGGTGCGTATAAAAACAAGTATTATTCCCACTCATTCCAGGTCCAAACTGCACCCATTTAATCGTTTCATCAGAAGCAATGTCTTTTGTTTTAATATCTACAAAAAAACCTGTTTCTGGTACTACTTCTTTGATGGAATAATCATCAAAATAAAATTCTCCAGAACCGTCATCATTAGGTCTCATAGAAAATAACACATAACCATTTGTACTGTTTTCTTCTGCTGTAAAAGTAGTTGTATACTGCACCCAATTTGTACTAGATAATGTTGTATTTATATGACCAATTTTGGTTCCAGAACTGTTAAATATTTTAATATTAGGTTGGTTATTTGTTCCTGCAACAATGGTTTTGTAATAAAAAGAAATAATGTAAGAAACTCCATTTTTCCATTCAATATTTTTAGGAGTGAATAAATTTCCTTTTTGTCCTGTAGCATTAAATTTCATATGAAACCCAGAGGCACCTTGCCTTTTAGCCTCTGTGTTTATTTCATAAATAGGCATTCCATTTCCAGCGCTAGTTGTATCCCAATCTGTAGCTAAAGAGTTTTCAAAACCGCTTTTAAAAACATCTTGAGCTTGTATTGTAAACACAAATCCAACTAAGAAAAATGCTATAAATTTTACACTACTTTTCATACATTTTGTATTAAAATTGTTTACCTGTCATTACTTTACTATCTCTAGTTTGATTGTATGCTTTAAATAAAGATTGCACCTTTTTTTGATACTTTTTAACCTCTACAAAATTGTACTGCTCATCTTCTGATGGATTTGTTTTTAAATTAAACAAAGCAATAGGAGTTCTTTTTTGATTGGTTTTATCTTTTTTATCTATCTGAATTATTAGCTTCCAAAACCCTTCTACAATAACAACTTGTCTACCGGTTCCTCCTTGAATTAGAATATTCTTTCGCTCCGATTTTTTCTCTTTTCCTGTTAATAAAGGCAATAAGTTGTATGAATCTAAAGCTTCTGTATTTGGAATTTTATACCCTGCAGCAGCGGCTATGGTAGCCATAATATCTAAACCTAAAGTTGGAATTGCTATACTTTTTTTAGCTTGAATTTTATGAGGCCAAACGGCAAAAAACGGAACTCTATGCCCTCCTTCATAAGGATCATTTTTCTTACCTCTGTAAATATCACTTGGTTCATGTCCTACATTCCAAGTATCTCCATCTACATGTAAACCACCATTGTCTGATGTGAATATAAAAACAGTGTTTTCATAAATGCCTTGTTTCTTTAATTCCTGAATCATCATTCCTACTTGAACATCTAATTCTTTAATCATATCCATGTGTCTAGATGGTGTAGTTCCTGCTATTTTTACTCCATTAAGTTCTGCTGAAGCCATATGTGGAGTATGTACTGCTTGTGAACAGTAATACATAAAAAAAGGTTTCTTTTCTTTTGCTTTTTTAGCTATATAAGTAGTAGCTTTTTTTACCAATAAAGGGCCTATTTTACTTGGATTCCAATTAGAATCTCCCAATCCAGCTTTCTTTTCCAAAGTTGCTCCAATACGTTCCATAAACACATTATCTATAAATGCAATTTCTGAATCTTTTTTAAGAGGATACCATTGATCATTTTCATAAGCCGAATAAGGCTCATTTTGAATTCCAGACGGTAAAGTAAACGAATATTCAAAACCATTTTGTGTAGGTCCTCCATCAATAATTTTAGATAGATCTACATTTATATTTGATTTTCTTTGTAATTGATACACTGAGCTAGGATCGCTTTTTTTAGCAAAGCTTGTTCCTAAATGCCACTTTCCAATAAAAGCTGTTTGGTAATTAGCTGCTTGCATTACTCTTCCTAAAGTAGCCTGCTTTTTAGTAATTACAGATGTTGCATACCCAGACCAAACACCCCAAGGCAATGGACTACGATAATTGTTATTTCCCGTCATGATTGCGTAACGAGATGTTGCACACAAAGCTGCAGGAGCATGTGCATTTGTAAATGTTACTCCATAATCTGCAAGCTTATCTATATTGGGAGTTTCCAATACAACTTTTCCTTTATGCATTTTTCTATAATGAGAAATATCTCCCACTCCAATATCATCTGCTAACACAACAATTACATTGGGTTTGTTAGTTTGCTGTGCATTTAACACTCCAAAAAAAAGGAATATTCCTAAAAAGATTTTATAAGACAGTGTATTCATTTTCTAGTAATTACTTTACACTAACAAAAAAATGAAATAACTACATGGAGTTATTGTACGTATGATATTATTTGTAATACATATGTGTTTTAAAATAAACTCCATACAAAAGCCCCCTAATCTATAGTAAATCAGGGGGCTTTGTTCAGACTAAGTATAGTTCTGTTATAATTACTTTTTAGTCACAATACGTACGCTAGCGCTACGTAAAGATTTAGACTTAGCAGTTAATTTTATAGTTCCTGCTTTTTTAGATGATTTAATTACAGCCAAACACATTCCGCTAAAAGCTTTTCTGTGGTTTGCTTGAAAAGATTCCAAACTAATTTGGTTTCCATTATCTACCGCCAATAACTCACCTGCTCCTTTTACAGAAAAGTTAACTAAGTTATCTGCATTAGGACATAAGTTTCCGTTCTTATCTTCTATTCTTACAGTTACATAAGCTAAATCAGAACCATCTGCAGCAATTTCTTTTCTATCTACAGATACAGAAACTTTAGCCGGTTTTCCTGCTGTAAAAATTTGCTCTTCTTTAACAACTTTACCGTTTTTATACCCAACAACTTTAATATTACCTGCTTGGTAAGGAACGTCCCAAGATAATCTGTATTTAGATTTAAAAGTTTTAGGTTCATATCTTAAGAAACCAACTTTTATTTCTGTTAAATCTTTTCCTTTTACCTTTTTCCCCATAGACTTACCGTTCACAAAAAGTTCAGCTTCGTCTAAGTTTGTATAACAATAAACAGGAATTGTTTTTCCTTCCATTCCTTTCCAGTTCCAATGTGGTAACAAGTGAATCATTGGTTTTGTTGACCATTGACTTTGATACAAGTAAAAACGGTCTTTAGGGAATCCACACATATCTACAGCTCCAAAATAAGAAGCGTGAGATGGCCAATCTCCATTCCAATATCCATTGGTAGAGTTATCTTTTCCTCCATACGGAGTAGGCTCTCCTAAATAATCAAATCCTGTCCAAATAAACTCTCCCATTACTCTTGGATTTAACTCCTGAAAGTGAAATTCAATATCTGGTGGATAAGCCCATGGTGGCCCAACAATATCGTAACTAGTTACATGTAAAGATTCATGAGTTTTATATTTTTCAATAGGTAAATGATAAATCCCTCTACTACTGGTACAACTAGATGTTTCTGATCCGTACAAAGGTAATTCTGGATAATTTGATGACAATTCTTTGTACTTAGATGGCTTGTAGTTTGCTCCTGCAATATCTACTTGTTGAGCCATATTGTTATCATAAGGAGCCGAATAATGATTAAACCCTGCTGATGTAGGACGTGTAGGGTCTATTTCTTTACAATAATCATTTAACTGCTTAGCTACCTTCCAACCGTTTTTACGATCTTTTTGTTCTATAATTTCGTTACCAATACTCCACATAATTACAGAAGGATGATTACGATCTCTCTTGATCATATCTTTTAAATCTCGTTCTGCCCATTCATCAAAATAAACATTGTATCCATTTTCTACTTTTTCCATTTTCCAAACGTCAAAAGCTTCATCTAATACTACTAAACCTAATTCATCACACAATTCTAAAAACTCTCTAGAAGGTGGGTTGTGACTTGTACGGATAGCATTTACTCCCATATCTATCATAATTTGTAACTTTCTTTCATCTGCTCTTTTATAAACAGCAGAACCTAAAGCACCATTATCGTGATGTAGACAAACTCCGTTAAAACGAACTTTTTTTCCGTTTAAGAAAAAACCATCAGTAGTGTAAGCAATACTTCTTAAACCAATTTTAGTTTCGTAAACATCTACTACTTTTTTATTTTGAGTTACGGTGGTAACTGTATTGTATAAATTTGGCTGATAAATATCCCAGCGAATAGGATTTTTAACTTTAGCGTATAAGGCAGAAATAGCTGATGTATTTGCCTCAATACTTATGTCTTCTTCTACGGTAGCAACACTTTTACCTTTAGGATCAAAATATTCGTGTTTTACGTTTACTTTTACCGCTTGGTTGCTTTTGTTTACTACTGTAGTTTCGTTTTGAATTACCGCTAATTTTTCTGTAACCGTTGGTGTTGTTACATAAGAACCCCATTGCCCAACGTGCACTTGTTCGTCTATTTTTAACCAAACAGAACGATACAATCCTGCTCCAGGATACCATCTAGAAGAAAAATCTTGTGGTCTTAAGCGTACAGCGATTACATTTTCTACATCTCCGTATTTTAAATATTTAGAAATGTCAAATTCAAAACCAATATATCCATATGGTCTATTTCCTACCAATTGTCCGTTTACCCAAACATGAGCATCGTACATGGCACCTTCAAACTCCACTCTAACTACTTTATTTTTTGCTGTTGCAGGAACTTTAAATGATTTTCTATACCATCCTGTTCCGTGAAAAGGCAATCCTCCTGCACGAGCGTTGTATTTTTTATCAAAAGGACCTTCAATTGCCCAATCGTGAGGTAAATTTAATTTTCTCCATTTGGAATCATCAAAATCAACTTTTTCAGCACCTTCTGCCTCAGCGTTAAAAAAGGTCCATGATTCATTAAAATTAATGTCTTGTGCATTGCTTGTTTGGCTAACAAACAAACTTAAAGACATTAAATAGGTAAGTAAAATGAGTTTCTTCATCTTGTATGTAAATAAATTAATAACAACTAACTATTGCAAAAATGCTACATTAACTACAATGATGAATAGACATATGATTTTGTTTCTATAAGATATGTGTTTTTTAATCTTTTATGTAGGCATTACCTGTATTTCTAAAAGACATTCACTTTTATTCGTTTCCAAATCCTGATCAATAAAACAGTAAAAACAATTACAATTCCACTTGTTAAAAGCGCATTATTATAATCTCCATAAATCCAAAAACCAGTAGCAAATAAACAACTATAAATAACCACACAACCCAATAGCATTGCTAAAATTCCCGTAGGTAAATTCCAGGGCTGTGTATCTGTAACAACTTCCACAGATTGTGCGTTAGCTTTGACTATTATTTGTTTCCATCCGGGACCTCCGGGTTGAGTTTTTCTATAAAAATTAAACAAAACACTGTTAGACTCTGGCTGTGTTATATAAGTTACCAACAACCAAACAAATGTAGTAATTCCAACTATTAAAGGATATTTTGACCAAACAGGAAACACCCCATCATTGACATTAAATAAGAACTGATGAACAGAAGATTGGTTAAAAATTAAAGAAATTACTCCCGAAGAAACCATTGCAGAAATCTCACTCCATGCATTTATTCTCCACCAAAACCATCTTAAAATAAATAACAAACCTGTACCTGCTCCAAACATTAAAATAAGAGAAAATAATTGCATGGCATCTGTAAGTTGTAAAGCCAGTAAAGCACTTATAACCATTAAAACTACTGTTGTTATTCTACCTACTAATACTAATTTCTTTTCAGAAGCATTAGGTTCTATTTGTTGCTTGTATAAATCATTTACCACATAAGAAGCCCCCCAATTTAAATGGGTAGAAATGGTACTCATATAAGCCGCTACTAACGATGCTAAGACCAATCCTAACAAACCACTAGGTAATTTAGTTAACATAGCTGAGTATGCTAAATCGTGTCCTAATTTGTCATCTGCAATATTTGGAAATGCTTGTTTGATACTTTGTAAATCTGGGAAGACCACTAAAGAAGCCAAGGCTACAATAATCCATGGCCAAGGTCTAAGCGCATAATGCATAATATTAAAAAAGAAAGTTGCACCAATGGCATGATTCTCGTTTTTTGCAGCTAACATTCTTTGTGCAATATACCCCCCTCCTCCTGGCTCTGCTCCTGGGTACCAAGAACTCCACCACTGTACCGCTAATGGAATTATTAATAAGGTGATGAGTGAATTTGTATCAGAAAAATCTGGAAAAAAAGACAATTTATCTGCAACATTTTTATGCACTAACAAAGCATCTAAACCTCCAACTTCAGGTAAATTTACAATATAGTAAGCTGCCCCAATTGCTCCAGCCATGGCTACAAAAAACAATAAAAAATCGGTATAAACAACTCCTCTAAACCCTCCAAAAGCACTAAAAACTACCGTAATTAAACCTGCACTTACCACAACTTGCCAAGGATCTAAACCCAACATTACTTGACCTATTTTTATAGCGGCTAAAGTAACCCCGGCCATGGCCAAAATATTAAAAACAACTCCTAAATAAACAGATCTAAATCCTCTAAGAAAACGTGCTGGTTTTCCTCCATATCTTAATTCGTAAAATTCAATATCGGTATCTACATTGGATTTTCGCCAAAGCTTGGCATAAACAAAAACCGTTAGCAAACCTGTTAATAAAAAAGCCCACCAAACCCAGTTACCAGACACTCCGTTTTGACGAACAATATCTGTAACTAAATTAGGAGTATCTGTAGAAAAAGTAGTAGCTACCATAGACAAACCTAACAACCACCAAGGCATATTTTTTCCTGACAAGAAAAACTCTGATGAATTTTTTCCTGATTTTTTGGAAACAAAAATCCCTATTAATAATGTTGAAAGAAAAAACAGACTGATTAAAATATAATCCAACGTGCTTAATGATACCATTTAAAAAAAATAAAAGTTGTTGCGTTTTTAAATGTAAAACAAAATGCCTGTTTTTAACAATAAAAACAGGCATTTTATGCTTTTTATAAGCCTTAGTTATTCAATAACTAATAATTTCTTTTTTGCAGCAGCTTGCTGTTCTTTTTCGTACATTTTTTTATACAAATCCAATCGTTTCTTTTGATATTCTCCAGATTGCAAATACCTATTTGATGTATTTCCTTGATTCCATTCGTTCCAAAGCTTTGCCATTTGAGCTCTTTTTTTAGTGTTTTTGGCCACAATATCTTTAGCTTCAAAAGGATCTTTTTTCATGTCAAACAATTCAGGTTTAACTCCTTTTTTGTTCAGTTTTAAAAACTTTGTTTTTTCTGTTCTAACTGCCCAAGCCATTCCATCTTGCATTCTCCAATACAAAGCATTGTGTGGAGAACCTTTTTGCTTTCCTGTTAAATATGGAATTAAATTTGTTCCTTCTAAAGTTTCGCCAGAAGTATCTCCATTTCCTACAGCAACAGCCGTAGCAGCAATATCTAAAGCAGAAACCAATCCATCAAACTCTCCTACATTTAAATTTCCTTTAGGCCAATGTAAAATAAATGGTACATGACATCCACCCTCATACATACTTCCTTTTCCTTCTCTAAAATTTCCGTTGTTTGCAAAGGTTTCTCCATTTTTTCTTGGCCCTCCATTATCTGACAAGAAAAAAATCAATGTATTGTCATACTTACCAGATTTTTTAAGAGACTCTAAAACCAGCCCTATTCCTTGATCCATTTCATCAATCATAGCGGCATAAGTTCTTCTCTTTTTATCTTTAATATGATTGTATTTTTCTATAGTTTCCTTTGGAGCTTCTAAAGGTAAATGAGGAGCATTGTAAGCCAAATACAAACAAAAGGGCTTGTCTGAACTCTGTATAAATTTAGCAGCATCTTTACTTAGTGCCGTAGTTAAATATTCGTTAAACTCTCCTGCTTTATTGTTTCTAGTTAAAGGCCAATAACTCCCTTCATTAGCACTGTAATGAGGTTTGTTATTTTTTGGATTGATTAATGGCATATGCGTTTTTACATTTTCTGGAAAGTAAGAATGTCCTCCAGATAAAAATCCATAGAAATAATCAAAACCTCTGTTGTTAGGATGAAAGGTGTCCGATCCTCCTAAATGCCATTTTCCTATTGCCCCCGTAGTGTATCCTGTTTTTTGTAATCTTTTTGCAAAAGTTTGTTCTGATAAAGGCAAACCATTATACATGTCAAAAGGAGAATTGGTTAGGTTAATTTCTAATCCAAACCTTGCCTGATAGCGACCTGTTATTAATCCTGCTCTAGAAGGTCCACAGTACGGATGGGTAACGTATCCGTTCTTAAAAACAACTCCGTTATTTGCTAATTTATCTAAGTTGGGTGTAAAAATTTCTTTAGATCCTGTAAAACCTACATCTCCATACCCTAAATCATCCGCTAGAATTACCAACACGTTTGGTTTTTCGTTTTGCGCATTTACTGCTAAACTTGACATTGCTAAGAACAACATCAATCCTATTTTTTTACTAAAAATCATCGTTCATTATTTTTCATCAAAAATAACGTACTTGTAAAAAATTAAATAGCTGTATGATTTACAATGCAACACATATGATTTTTTTAGGTTGCTTAATTGACCTTTGGAAAATACCTCATAGAAGAATAACGTTTGTAGCTATCAAAAACTTCTTTATTTGGCCCCACAACTCTAGGATCTTTTGTTTTGATGAGTTCTTGCATTAATTCTTGTTTTAAAGCTATTTCTACATGCTGATATTCTTTTGTTCCTGATAAATTGGTTAAGCAAGAGCTATCTTTTTCTAGATTGTACAATTCAAACTCTGGACGTTTGTCACAAGAAATATTAAAATAGTAACTCACCTCATCAGCCTCTTTGTTTTTAAGGATATTACTTTTTGTGGGAGAACCATCAATATCTGCAAATACATTTTTAATAAGTTTTTTATCTTCTTTAGATTTGTAGCTAACAGGAGCACCCGAAGGCCATCTTTCTGGACTAATGTTCCAAATCAATAAATACTCATTTTTACGGATACTACGTTGCGGATACCCAAGGTTATTATACCTAGCAGAAGTATGTCTTTCTCTTCCAGAAAACACAGCATTATTTATGTTTAATTCCTTTTCTCCTTTTAAGACCTTTAAAAAACTACTTCCCGTAATAGATTACATTTTAGTAGGTGTTGTTTGGGTCATTTCTAAAATAGTAGGAGCTAAGTCTACAGCTCCTAAAGGAGTTTTTATGGTTTTATTTTTCTGAAATTCTTTAGGATAACTTACTACGAAAGGTACATGTACTCCATAATCGTAACAATTCGCTTTGGCTCTAGGAAAAGGCATTCCGTTGTCTGCTGTTACAATCACAATGGTATTTTCTAATTCTCCTTTACTTTTTAAATAGGTTAGCATTCTTTGTAACTGAGCATCAAACCATTCAATTTCTACAGCATAATCTAATAAATCTCCTCTTACTACTCCATTGTCTGGTAAAAAAGCGGGTACGGTTACATCTTTTAACTGTTTATTAGTTCTTTTCCAAGAATCCTTTTCATATCCTCTATGTGCTTCGTGTGCTCCATACCAAAAAAAGAAAGGTTGATGTTCTTTTTTGCCCTTCATAAAAGTTTTAAAATTCTCAAAGTAATTTTTAGAACTTATTTTAGTTGTAGTTCGTTCATCATGTTCTTTACTGTAATGAATTTTATTGTATTCAGGACCTGCAGCATTTTCTTTTCGCCAAAGAGTTTCTTCTGATTTGTTTTTTGCATAACGAAAAGGAGACACTCCTTTTCCGGTCATTCCTACTTTATATCCATTAGCTTGTAATTCATCAGCCAACGGCACGTATTTTTTCATCCAAGAAGAAACGTGTTGTCCAGATTGTTCGTTTTGCCAAGGATATCTACCCGTAACAATAGAACCTCTAGAAGGTGCACAACCTGGAGATGCCACATAAAAATTAGAAAAACAGATTCCTTCTTGCGCTATTTTATCAAAAGTTGGAGTGTTTACAAAGGGACTTCCTCCATAACCTGTGTGCAGATATGATACATCGTCACAAATAGCAAACAGAATATTGGGTTTTGTTTTTTGGGCAAATACAAATTGACTTGTATATAATCCCAAAAAAACATAGAGTATTACATTAAAATAGCTCTTGATTTTCATAATGCTTTTTTAATTTACATTTATTTTTATGACCTCATCTCTCATCTCCCCAGCACGTACAGTAAAGACAACATTTTTAGTTTCTAAATTCTCAATATGCCTTGCATACAAACCATAAGAAGGTGTAATTCCTAGTTTTGTAAACTCTGGATATTGAGTTTCATTTTCTGGAACTACTGTTTTGGCATGTTCTGTTGTTCCACCTCCAGGTAAATTAATTTTAATATTTTCTAAGCTAATCTTCCCTAATTTATGATTGGGTGTTCCTGAAAAAAACAATCCTGTTGTTGCTTCTAATCTACAATCTTTAAGATCTCTAACCGTAGCATCAATATTTCTAATCACTACATTGGTAATACTTCCTGTAGGTTTTCTATCGGCATTTCTGTACACCAATCTACGTTCGCACAAGCGAATAAAAATAGGCATCTCTACATTTTCCATTTTAATATTCTCTATCAATATATTTTCAGCATTGGCTCCATCAGCACTTAAAATTTTAATTCCACCTCCTCTTGTATCGTGTACAAAACAATCTCTAACAGTAATATTTTTAAAATCTCCCATAGACTCTGTTCCAAATTTTATGGCACCCCACTCACTCTTAATTTTACAGTTGTACACTTCTACATCTGTGGTTGGTTTTGGACTGGTAGATTTAAAGCAAATAGCATCGTCTCCAGAATCAATATCACAATTTTTGATAACTCCGTTTGTACTAGAGTCTATATCAATAGCATCATTATTTCTGTTGGCATGGCTGTAAATAGAAATTCCATCTACCACAAAATTATTACATTCTAAAAAATGTAAGGTCCAAGCTGCAGGTTGACGTAAATGAATGTCTTGTAATTTTACATTCTCTGACCGTACCATTCTCACCAAAAAAGGCCTATTAGACAAGCGAATGTTATTATTTACATAATTATTAGTTTTTGCTACTAATCCTGTTAAATCTGGTTTTACCTGTTCTATTCCTAATCTTTTTAAGGTTTCTTTTACTTTGTTCGGTGCTAACATTTTTCCGTGACCATCAATAGTCCCTTTTCCTGTAATAGATACATTTTTTACATCAATAGCACCAATAAAACATTGACCTCTAAATTGCCCTGTAGCATCTACAAAAGGCTCTACAATTGGATAATCATTAGGATTGATACTTCCTAACAAAGTGGTGTTTTCTGTGACTTTTAAATCTACATTGTCTTTTAACAATAAAGTTCCCGACACGAATACATCTCCATCAATTAATACAGTTCCTCCACCTGCTTTGGCACATTCATCAATGGTTTTTTGAATGGCTATTGTATTTACCGTTGCGTTATCATCTACCGCTCCATAATCTTTTACATTCCAAGTGCTTTGCTTGCTACAAGCAACTAAATTTAACGCTATAAGAACAATAGCTTTGCAAATAGTTTTATACATTTTATTCTTTTTTATTTATTGATATTAAAAAACCAAAACACAACACGTGTACGCACACAAAAATACTTTAAAAAGAAGAATTATAAGTCACACGTATGTTTTTAAATATACTACTAATGGTTTATTTATTTCTACGAATCTCCAATTTATTGAGCTTTTAACTTTGAATACCCAATTAACAACTCTCCCTTGTTTGTTTTTCCTAATAGTTTTCCTACAAAATTACTTTCTGTAATTCCGTTTCCTAAGCCATCAAACTCAACAATTAAATCTTTTCCTTTTTGCTTTGTTTTGATTACTTTACACCCTCTTCCAAAGTCTACTTCTTCCGTTGCTCCAAATCGTAACGTTTTTATATTGATGTCTTTTTGAGCATTGAATCCTTTTTCTGAACGGATTAGAATTTTAATATTTTTAGTCGTGCTATCAACTTGTGTTTTATTTAACATTGTAATTCTTTTTGGAACCACTAACGGGATTACAATGTTTTTAGAATTGTGATTATCTTTTGCCAAATCATCTTCTTTAGGAACATCTATAACAGCTAAAGATAAATGTGTAGCTCTACCAAACTGGTCTTGTAACACATGCGGTCTTTCTAATTTGTACCAATGTGTTCTGGTACCATCTACATAAGAGGTATTATCGGGTGTGTAAGCTGTACCTGAATTAAACTTCCAATGAATTCCATCTGGAGATCTTAAATAAATAGCTCTATAATCTAAAAAAGCATTAATCATCATATGATATTGAACCTCATCTTTCCACAAAACAGGATCTTCATAATTAGAGTTTCTGTATTTTTCTGGAATAATTTTATTTCCTCGTACCCCCACAGTTAAAGCTTTATAAGGTCCTAATGGATTTTTATCCTGACTAACCATCATTCCACCTCCTTTGGTTACAAATAAAAATCGTCCATCATTTAATTGAACTCCTGATAAATTTCTATAATATCGATAATTTAAATTTGGATTTTCTAAAGAAGTTGATAAATCAACCTCCATAACTCCTAATCTTTTCCAAGGACCACTCATAGATTTAGAAGTAAATAAATTAGCTTCCCAATTAATTAAAGAATACATCATATAAGTACCATCATTCAACAAAATAATGTCTGGATTATGCCCTTTTCCATTCGCAAAAGAATACACCAACTCTTTTTGAACTTTATAGGGTCCTGTAGGTTGATCTGCAACTACATGAGCTACTGTAGAATTTGGCCACTCCCAATGTCCTTTAATGGCATTGGCAGGCCAACGTGTAATATTCATATGATATTTTCCATCTTTATCGTACACAGGTCTTCCTCCCCAGTATGTCCAATCTACCTCTTCTATACCATTATCAGGATCTCTAGGCAACACTCCTTTGGCTCCCCATAGATTAGAACTTAAAGATTTATGAATAGGCATTGGTAATATTAAATCGCTAAAAGATGTTCCTAAAACAGTTTTTACACGACACTTAATAACTTTAGATGCTTTACTTCTATTTCCACTATAATCATAAGCGTAAACCTGATAAGTATTGTCTGTTTCTTTTAGCGGAGTAAAGTCTAGATAATGATTCTTTTTTAAGTCATGAGCAATTTCTCTCATGTGATTTCCATTAGCATCTCCTCTAAAAAGGGAATAATAAGCAAGGTCTTTATCCGTGTTTTTATTCCAAAACAAATTAATTTCAGTATCAAAAATTTCTGATTTCAAACCTAGTGGAGCATCAGGAGCAATGGTATCTTTTTTTGCTATTTTAACTTCGTTAGAACCTATTGATTCTACTCCTTTTTGAATATGTGTTACCACATAATTATAAGGCAAACCTGTAATTAAACGGGTATCTACAAAAGAATTATTTTGAGTTTCTCCAATTTGCTGATAAGCTACTTTGTTTATGGGACTTCTATAAATTTTATAAGTAGTATTTTTAAAAGTATTCCACTTTAACGCTACTCCATTTTTTATTAAATTAGCTTTTAATACTAGTACTTTGTCTTTACTATTGGTAATTCTAATATTTACATAGTGTAAATAGACCTTTACACCTTGTTCTGAATAAAATGTTGCTCTTACAAAGGGTAAACCAGCTTTAGCATCTTCTTTGGATACCACATACGTTCCTTTAAAATGTTCAATAGTTTTGTCTGATCCTATTAGTTTTACTTTTTCTGCTAAAATTCTTTCTGTATCGCCAAAAACAAGACTTAAAGAAATAGTTCCTTTGCTTACATATTCTAAATCAGCTCCAAATTCCCATTCAATAATATCTCCTCTTTTAGCTTGTTGATATTTTGGGTTTGTGTTTAAAATTTTAGATTCAGCCACTCCTAGTTCATTCATACTAAACAACGAACCAAGATGTAATCCCATTTTTTCTTTTCCTTTTAAAACTTTTGTTGTCCAAAAAGGAGATTGTTTGGCTTGTCTCCAATACCCTCGTACGGTGGTAAAGTCTCCATCGTTTACATTGGTATAAGGAGCATTGTCTCCAAGTAATACAATTTGTGCATTTACTACGGGAATAAATACTGTACAAAAAAGAACGGCTAAAAATGTTTTGAATTTAATCACAACTATAATTTAAAAAACTTCAGTTTGCTAAAAATTAACAAACTGAAGTTAAATTTGATAGTTCTAAAACTACATAGATACAATTGTTTTTATTGTTCTATATGATTTTAAATGTAGTTGATATGATTAAAAATAAAATATCTGTTTTAAAAGAGGTAATTATCTAACACCTTAACCTATTCTATATAAATATTATATTATTTTTTCTGATAATATTTTACATAATCAACCTTCATACTTTTACCATCCAAATCATCTTTTAATACTCCGTGCCATTTGATAAGAGCTAAGCTTAAAAAAATAGGAGCTTCACTATAACAAAAATCATTTTTAGATCTTCTTAATTCTTTACCATCAAAATAAAACACCAATTCATTTTCATCCCACTCCAATCCATAGGTATGATATTCCTCAGAAAAATCATTCTCTTTACTGGCATCTAAAACAGAAATATCTCTCCATTCTCCATCTTTTAAATATTGAATTTTGTAATTGCTTACTAAGCTGTGCCATGTTTTACTTTGATCTTTCCATCCGTTTGTAAACTGAATACAACCAACAGTGATAGATTGATCCCAAGTAAACTCTACCCATTTGTCTCCCTCTTGCTGTGTCGTCCAAGCAGTAAGAGGGTTTCCATCTATCAATTTATTTTCTGACGAATTTCCTTTATACGAACCGCTTGATGTAATGCTTACATTTTTAGCTCTTGCATAGTTTACCAAACCATCAATATCACTATCTGCTGTTTGTGACAATACCGTTGGATATTCTCCAGACTCGTTTACTCCATACACTCTAAATTCTCCAACATTAAACCTAGAACTATTTTTAGAGGTAAAACGTATTTTCTTAGTTTCAACAGGAATTTCTAATTGAATAGAATAATCTGGTTTAGTTCCAAAAAAGAACATTTCATTATAGCTTGCATGCTTTTTTCTACCGTTAGGCATTATGGTAAAATCTGACCAGTTATGAATGTTAGTACTCACCTCATTAGGATAATGTCCTTCGTTAATATCAATTTCAAATTTTTTCCCTTCTGTAGGTTCTCCTCCTCTTGTCATTAACCAAAAGGAATTATTGGTAGCTTCTCCTCCAGCATATTTATAACGACATTCAAAATACCCATATTTAAACTTTTTACGTGTCCAAATACTTCCAGCAGTCCAATCCTGCCCCCCTCTTTTTTCTTTTTTAATGTTTAAATGCATTACACCATCTACTACATCTACGTTTTCTCGCCATCGGCTACAGTATAAATTTTTACTAGTGTAATTGGCAGAAATCCAATGATCATCTAATTGACTGTTTTTATAATCAAAATTATCTTCCCATTTTAATTCCCACTTGGAATAATCAAACGTGCTTTTTTCTTGAGCATTTGCTTTAACTCCAAAAAGAGCAATTCCTATGCATAGTACTATATACTTGATCTTTGTTATATTTTATGTTGTTTATTTATGATCATTCAAAAATTAATTGATTTACTGTAAAAGTCTTTCTTCCCAATCTTTTACAATTTCTTCGTAATTAGCATCTACACTTAAACCTGGTTTTTGTTTTTGTACTGCTTTTTTATAATAAATTTTAGAACTTTGTTTGGCTTTGGCGATTGTTACATCATCTTCTAAAATCATATTTTTTTCATACTCTTTTAGGCTTGATGATAATTTTTGGAACAACTTGTCTTTTATCTTTTTACACGATTTATCTCCTGCTAAATTTTTAAATTCCATAGGATCTTTTTTCAAATCAAACAATTCAAACTCTGGTTTGGTCTCTGCCATAAACTGATTGTAAGGTGCTTTTAACTCTCCTTTGTTATGTAAGTAATGATACAAAGCAAAAGCAGGATATTGTAGCTTTTTATAACTTGTTAATTGCATCCAAGGTCTGTCATAAGTTCTGTTCCAAATTAGCTTATAACGACCATTGCTAATGCTTCTTAAATTTTCTGCAGCATCTCCGGCTCGTTGTCTAAACCCATAAACATATTTACGTTTGATTTTGTTTTTTCCTAAAAACACTTTTCCGTGAAGCGGGTATGGAGTTTTAATTCCACTAATAGCCAAACTAGTAGCAGCAACATCTACCAAACTCACCAAACGTTTGTCTTTTTTATTGGGCTTTAAATGTGCTGGCCAACGGATAATTAAAGGAATTTGCAATCCTCCTTCATACAAAAACTGCTTGTCTCTTAAATGCGGACGACCGTGGTCTCCAAAAAAGAAAACTATGGTATTGTCTGCCAATCCATCATCTTCTAATTTTTGTAAAATTTTTCCTACAATGTCATCACAATGCTGAACAGATTCTAAATACAAAGCCCAATCTGCTCTTAGCAACGGGTAATCTGGATAACAAGCTGGCAATCTAACCTCATCTGGATTTACAGGATTTTCTTTGTCTCTAGAAAAAGTTCTGTGCGGATATTTTATCTGTACTTGTGCAAAAAATGGCTGTCCCTCTTTACGTTGATCCCAATCTGTTCCGTCGTAATTTACTTTTGTGGTAAAATTGTAATCTCTTTTTCCTCCTCCTTTTAACATGGTTAATCCACTACCGTTACTTACAAAATAACCCGCATCTTTAAAAAATTTGGTAATAGGTTGAATTCCATCAGGCAACTCGGTCATGTTTATGGTACGATGGTCTAAACTATTTACTGCCGTAGGGTACATTCCTGTAATTTGAGAAGATCTACTAGCAGAACAAATAGGAGCATTGGCATAGGCATTGGTATACAAAACTCCTTGCTTTGCCAAAGCATCAATATGTGGTGTTTTTACAACGGGCTCTCCATAACAAGCCAATTCTCTTCCCAAATCGTCTGCGTTGATCCACACAATATTTAAAGGTTTGTCTTTTTGAGCATGTAATGTTCCTATAGTTAACAAGAACAATATTCCTATTTTTTTGAATCTATTCATTATTTTTATTTTTTATAATCGTAAAAATGAAACCAATCTATTTCAAAAGTACATTCGGTAATTTGATCTTCAGTAACAGTTGCTTTTCCTTGTGGCATATATAAATTTCCTATATACCAATACAAAGGTTTTACTGCTTTCTTAGGTACTGTTCTTAGGCTAGGCTTTACATTATTACTGGTAAAGTGAATACGATGTCCTACTTGCACCCACTTATCCTCATCCAACAACCACAATTGCAAATAATTAGGATGATATTCCATTCCTATAGTTTGCCAAGTATCAAAACCATAAGAACCAATTACTCGTTCTTTGTACTTGTCTTTTTTACCATCGGTCATCATGGCTTTTTTCCAACCAAACTTTTTACCTAATTTGTTTACTTTGGCTCGTTTCTTAATTGAATCTACCCAGATATACGCCGGAGCATCGGCATTCCAATCTGTCCCGCTAGATTTCCAAGTAGAAAATTCCATTATATCAATTTCCATCCAACTATCTCCTTCTTCACTTGTATGTGGTACTTTGCCTTTTTGAGTATCATCTAACGATCCCCAAACAGAAGGGTGCCACACATTTTTTCCTTCATCGTGAATTCCTGTAGTTTTCCATCGGAATGCATAAAATCCGTATTGAAAATAATTGTTTGATACTATACCTCCCGCTTTTTTTAAATCTTTTCGACCGTAACAAATTAATTTCCCTTCCTTTTCTTCTACAAATCTAGAACCAGTTGCCAATCCTTTTCTCCAAGGTTTAGGCTGACGATAATGCCATTTTTTAGTATCAAAAGCGTTATATTTTCTCTGAGCATTAAATTCATCAGAATAGTACATATTTGCTTTGCTTTCATATATATTTTCTAAGACCTTAGGTAAATGTTGTGCTTGGGCTACAAAAGAAAACAAGCATAAAAACATATATCTTTTTTTCATTTGTTTAATTTTTATTCCAATACTCATATACTTCTTTTAACTGATAATAGGCTTTCTTTTTAGTTCTACGTTCATCTACAATTCCCCATTCTCTAAAGCCTGATGCTGGTGTTCCTTTGTAATTACTTCTATAATCATTATAACTCCACAATGAGACTCCTGTAATCCAAGGATATTTTTTTAACGTTCTTAAATAACTCACCATCTCCTCCCCTAAAACGGCATTGGGTGCTGGTCCTATCTGTCCTTTTCCTATTTCTGAAATAAAAATGGGTTTTCCAGGAAACTTTTCGTGTGTTTTTTCTGCCAATACTGGAGCATTCCCATAACTGTTCATAGATATAAAATCTACTTTTTCATAAGGTTCTGTCCCTATTTCTCCTTTTCTGTAAGAAGTAATGGTTACGTACGTTTTTAAACGAGTAGTATCTAACTCAGTCACATAATCTAACATACTATCTACATAGCCATATTGATCAGCAGTTAAAGCTTTAGAACTCCAAGCACCGTCGGGATTTCTTAATTCGTTTCCTACACTCCAAGCCACTACAGAAGGATGATTAAAATCTCTTTCAATCATTTTTTTCATCCATTGTTTGGTTAATGGATTGTTGGGAATAGAATTAGGATCTTGATCTCCCCAAACCGGAATTTCTTCCACCAATAAAAATCCGTTTTTATCACAAAACTCTAAGATGTTTTTTGATAAAGGGGCATGCATCAATCTAGAAAAATTACATCCTAAAGATTTAATATCTAACAAATCTTGTGTTATTAAATGGTCTGGTTCTGTATTTCCGTAATCTGGGTGATCGTGTACACGATTCACTCCATTCATACGAACAGGCTGGTTGTTTAAGTAAAATTGTTCTCCTATTACTTCAAATTTTCGAACTCCAAAATGATCTGTAGCTACATCTTGTACTTTCCCCTTTACCAATAACGCACTTGTTAACTGATATAAATTGGGATGATCAAAATGCCACAATTTAATATCCGATAATTTTTTGGTAAAATGAATTACTGTTTCTTTTACCTCACCAGCTTTTATGCTTAGCTCCTTATCTTCTAATTTAACAACATCTTTAATTCTAGAAGCTATGGCTACTTTTGCCAAAGAACTTCCATTATTCTCTATTTTGTATTTGATAGAAAAAGCAACCTCATTGGTTTTAAAATTAGGTACCGAAGCAATGTGTTGGTAAACCATACGAACAGATTCATTAGCTTCTAAAAAAACCTCTCTACTAATTCCTCCCCAAGCCCACCAAGCTCCACGCTTAATAGTATTATCTGCCATTACAACTATAGAGTTCACAGCTTTCTTTTTTACTTTTTGAGTTATATTAAATTCAAAAGGTAAATACCCCCCCACATGCGTTCCTAAAAACTCTCCATTTAACCAAACTTTAGCCGTTTGATAAACAGCACCAAATTTTAATCGGACTTGTTTTCCTTGCCAATTAGTGGGTAGTTTAAAGTTTTTTTGATAATACCCTTTTCCTACATATTCTGCATATCTTTTTCTAGTATCCCAATTCCCAGGAACCTTAAGTGTATCCCATTGTTTGTAGTCTTGAGTTAACACATTGGTTTCATCTACCTCATTAGAAGCTAAAAACTGCCAACTTCCGTTTAATGATATTTTCTTTTTGTAGGAATTTTCAGTTGTTGATGTGTTTACATTTTTACAAGATGTCATCCATAAAACCGACATACAAAACAATAGAAATACATTTTTCATAATTACTTATTTTTCTTTGGTAATTTTTAAAGGAATTTGAATATTAAAAGAATGACGAACATTGTTTGCATCAATTGTATCTGCTGCACATAACAAAGCAATAGGCTCTCCATTTTCTCTATAGACTTGTGGTCTTTCTAAATGGTTAAATTTGGTAGTTGTTCCATCTTCCCAAGTCACAGTTTTGTCAGAAATCTCAAAATTCTTTGCTTTGTCCCATTTAATACCATCTTCAGAATCGTAATGTACTAAAGAAAAAATTCTCTTTTTCCCTTCAAACTTAATACGTTTTACAATAGCTCTGTACTTTCCATCTTGGTACCAGATATATGGATCTTCTGCAGGAAAACGTTCTCCTTCAAAAACAAATACTGGATCTGGAAATTTTTTAAACGGTCCTGTTGGAGTATCTCCAATAGCCACCATATGTACTACAGGCCCACCTGCTGGCAATGGAAATTTTTTACCCACAGCTTTGTATACCATTAGTATTTTTCCATCTTTCATTTCACATACAGACGGATTTGATGTCATTAAAGCATCATATGCGTTTTCATCTTCATAATTAATGTCTAATACAGGTTTGTCTAGTCTTGTCCAAGGTCCATTAGGATTGTCTGCTATCGCAACTCCAATACGCTGATTGTTTCTATGTTGCCAGTTAATTTTAGCTTTTCCAGGTACACTTACAATTTTTTTATTACCCGTATTCCCCATATGATATAAGTAATACTTCCCTTTTATTTTTAAGATTACAGGATTGTGAGTGGTAGTTCCATCCCATTTATCATGACTTCTTTCTCCTAGAGCTACATCATGAAATTTAAATGGCCCAAATGGTGATTTAGAGGTTGCATGTGCTATTTCTGAATAGTTTACCCATTCCCATCCTATGTTTTTTGGCCATCTTGAATAATACATGTGGTACAATCCGTCTTCTCCTTTTACCAAGGTTCCTCCCCAAACACTTTTCCCTTCTTCTTTAAAGACAGACGTTTTAGATACTTTACCGAATTCAATTTTATAATCTACAGGTTTTGCTGTAGCTTTTTCTGTTTTGTTTGTTTTACATGCTGTCATTAAAGACAAGGCAAGCATTGCTGTGTAAATTACTTTCATTTGTTTTGGTTTATTTGTTCTGAGGTACATTGTAGGTAGCTCTTAACTTTATGATTGCTTTTTTTAATTTTTTTATCTCTTTTTTATATGCTTTGTTATTGTATTCATTTTTCATTTCTGACGGGTCTTTTCTTAAATCAAAAAACTCCCATTGATCTATTTTATAAAAATGAATCAGTTTAAAATCTTTAGAAACCACTCCTTCATGTTTCTGAATACTGTGTCCTCTTGGATATTCGTAATAATGATAATACAAGTTTTTTCTATCTTGTTTAAATCGTTTTCCTTGCATTAAAGGTTTTAAACTAACTCCTTGTATATCTTTTGGGGTTTCTGTTTTTGCAAAATCTAAAATAGTAGGAGTATAGTCTATATTCTGAACCAAATTTTGCGACACTTGATTGGCTGGAATTTCGCTAGGACAATAGGCTATAAAAGGTGTTCTAAAGGCTTCTTCGTACATAAAACGCTTGTCGTACCAACCATGCTCTCCCAAAAACAATCCTTGATCTGATGCATAAATAATTAAAGTATCATCCTCTAAATTATTTGCTTTTACATAAGCTAACAATCTACCCACATTATCATCTACCGATTTTACACAGGCTAAATAATTTTTCATGGTACGTTGGTATTTCCACCTCACCAAATCTGCTCCAGCTAAGTTTGCTTTTTTAAAAGCTTCGTTTTCTGCATTAAAAGTAGCATCCATCATTGCTTTTTCTTCAGGGTTTAATCTACCATAGGCTCTTTTCCATAAAGAACCATATTCATCTAAATACCTGTCTTTTTTTCCTTTTTTAGGAGTCCATAACTGACAATACCATCCTAAAGGCATTTCTGCCAATGTCATGTCTGTTTCTTTAGCAGCAGCACTTCTATTTTTATAAGTATCTAACAGGTTGCTAGGCTCTGGAATTTTTACATCTTTAAACGTATTTAAATATTTTACAGGTGGTAACCAATTGGCGTGTGGTGCTTTGTTCCCCACAATCATCATAAATGGTTTTTTAGTATTTCTTTCTTTATCCAGCCACTGAATCGCTTTGTCTGTAATCACATCTGTTACATAGCCATCTGTTCTGTAGACTCCTTTTGAGTTTTTAAAATCGGAATGGTAATAATCTCCTTGCCCAATTAACACGTCCCAATAAGAAAAACCTACCGGTTCTGTTTTTAAGTGCCATTTTCCTACAATAGCAGTTTCGTATCCTGCTTTTTGTAATAGTTTTGGCAAGGTTTGTTGATGACCATTGAACTTGGTAGCCAAATCTATCACTCCATTTTTGTGACTGTGTTTTCCTGTTAAAATGGTAGCTCTTGACGGAGCACAAATGGAATTCCCGACATAACTTCTGTCAAATCGGATTCCTCCGTTGGCCAGTTTATCAATATTTGGGGTAGGTGCTATGTTTGCAAATCTATCTTTATACGCACTAATTGCCTGATAAGCGTGATCATCAGAAAGGATTAAAATCACATTCTTTTGAGCCCATGTTTTTGTAACTCCAAAAACAAAAATCAAAAAAGAAAGCACATAGAATTTAGGGTTCTTTTGAAACATATTTTTCATTTTTTATGGATTTACAGTTTGTACAGGAGACCAGCTACTGCTTTTTCCTTTTACTATTCTTTTTATTTTAAAATATAAAGGTTTGGTAATAAGATTTTTTAAATCAACAGTCATCATTCCTCTAACATTGGTGGTAAATGTTTCTGATAAATTGTTTTTATCAAACCCATAAACTACGGTATACACCTCATCTTCAAAATCACTCGAATACCCTATCACTAATTTTTTATCGTCTATAAAAGATTCCCATACCACAGGTGGTAACTTTTTATCCTTTAGTTCTATAAAAATTTCTTTGGAAAGTACACTTTCTCCTTTCGTGTTAATCGCTATTAAAGCAATTGTATAACGGTTTTTAGACAATCCTTCTACATCTATATAATTTGAAATAGTAGGCTCTGTAAATTGATACGCTCCTCCTTTAGCTTTGTAAGCCACTTTGTATTCTTTTACTCCTTCAGCCTTAGTAAAATATACTCTTGCATTATTTTGTCCAGCAATTACATTGTCTATACTAGGAGTAGTAGGTACTTTAAAAAAGATTTCTTTTTTCCCTCTTTCATACCCTAAAGGATTGATTACTTTTACTTTTAACTGATAAGCATTTAAATGCTTTTTTAAACGCAAACTTCCTTTCCAAGTAGCTCCTATTTTTATCGTTGGTAATTTTATTTTTTGCTCGTGTAACACCTCTCCTTTGGTATTGGTAAAAGTGGCTACTAATTGATAATTATTCAATTGATAACTTGGATAATCCGAAGCTTCTTTAGAAATAATTTCTACTGCAATTGATTTTTTAGAACGATCAATATCTTCTACTTTTAAGATTTTTATGGGGCTGTTTTCTTTTTGAAAACGATCAAACAAACGTCTTTTTTGTCCCCATACATTTACCACTCCCCAAACTCTATTCTCTTCGGCAGAAGTACCTGCATATCCGCTTCGGTAATCGTTAAAAGTCCACATAGAAGAACCAATTACAAACTCATTCTTTCCTCTAAAATGCTGATTCCATTCTGATACAATGGGTTTGTCTCCATCTAAAGAAGCTGTAGGGTAAGGATCAAACCCGTACTCTGAAATAAAAACAGGTTTGTTTGGCCATTTTTCTCTTAAGGTATTTAATATTTCTTGTGGTTTTCCTTGCCAACGATACATGTTGTGCATGATAATATCTACATGTGTATTAGGATCTGTAGTTCTTGTATAAGTTTTCTTTTGTCCTGAATTACTTACGCAAGTTACCAGTCTATGCTCATCTAACTCTGTACGTACATACTCCATCATTTTTTTTGCATAATCATAATGATCCGACAATTCATTCCCTACACTCCAACCAATAATACTTGGGTGATTGCTGTCTCTTTCTATCATTTCCTTTAACCAAGATTTGACCAATGGATATTTTGGAGCTGTAAATTCAGGATTTGTTAAATCACGTACGTTTACTTCTTCAAACAACAAAATTCCTTTTCTATCGCATAATTTAATCAACTCCTCATTTTGCGTTCCGTGCATGATACGCATAAAATTGGCTCCCGATTCTTTCATTAAATCTACATCGCGTTCTAAAATTTCTATGGGTTCTGAAGATCCGTAATAACGATTTTCACTTACTCTATTAAACCCTCCTGTTCTTACTGGCTCTCCGTTTAAAAGTAATTGCGAGTCTGTTACTTCTATTTTTCTAATTCCAAAATCGTTTACTTTAGTATCTAACTCCGATTTGTTTTCTGTAATAGTAGTTTCTAACGTATATAAAGTAGGATTGTCAAAATGCCATAATTGTACATCTTTTGCTTTTAATCTAGCCGTTAACACAATAGTTTTACTACTATTAGGAGCTACTTCTACTCCTTTTTTTGTTAACTTTAAACTTCTAATTTCTTTAATTTTAGACAATACATTTACTTTTCTAACACTGTTAGAATTGTTTTCTATCTTAATTTTTAAACTTACTGCTGCTGTTCCGTTTTCTAAATTTGGTTCTGCGTGTATGTATTGATTTTGTATGCGAACGTTTTTTTGTTTTTTAAGCTGAACTCCTCTAATAATTCCACCCCAATTCCAAGTAGCTCCAACAATAAAAGCATTGTTTACTTCTACAGCAATTACGTTTTTTTCTCCAAACTTTACATCATTAGAAACATCAAACTCAAAAGGAGTTAATCCCCCTTGATGTGTTCCGATGTATGTTCCGTTTAAGTACACCTTAGCTAAATGATAAACTGCCCCAAATTGAATTCTAATCTTTCCATCCTTTTTTGAGGACCAATTAGAAGGCAATTCAAACGATTTACGATACCATCCTATTCCTGTATAATTAGAATAAGAATTGATCATTCCCCAATGCCCTGGTACTTTTAAATTGTGCCAATCTGCATCGTTAAAAGAAGGTAAATAAACCTGACTAGGCATTTTTTTAGCTTTTGTATAAGATGCTTGAGAAATAGGTTTTAACATAACCGCATCTGCAGCAACTTGCCCTTCGGTTATGGCTGTAATTTCTATGTAATTGTCATCGTTTTTATCAAACTGATAAATCCCCACGCTAATCCATTCTCCGCAAAAAATACGCTGACTAACATATTTAGTTGTTATTTCTCCTGCATGTTTTATATTGCACTGAGAGGTTAAATGACTAGAAAAAGGATATCTTACAAAGGCTTCGTAATAACCAGATTTTTCTAAGTTTGGACGAAAACGCACATAATTGTCTTTACTTTCTCCTTTTACAAAGTTTCTAGCTAAATAATCATCCTTATAAAAACTAGTTTCTCTTGCTCCTTGTTTTTTAGATTTCCAGTTTCCTTTTACCTCAACTTTCTGAGTATCTGAATTGTCTATAATTATATCAGCAGAAGTAGCTTTTACATTTAGATAATTGTATCCTTGACCAGAAATAGCATTAAATTTCCAAGTTCCATTTAAAGAAACTACAGCATCATCTTTATGTTGAGCCGATACCTGTAACGCTACTAAAAACAGCAGAACTACAGTAAATACCCTTAAGACACTTGTTATTAGAGTTAATTTAAATTTCATGTTTTTTCATTAAAATTGAATGTTATTTTATCTTAAAAAGAAGTATTATTTTTTATAAGTACATAAAGATACTACTCCCTTAACAATCCTTGTTTAAATTTGAGATTTTAGCATTAAAACCCCCTTTTTTTTCAACGGAAACGTTATCGAAAACCATAGCATTAAACAAACTGTAATCTAAACTAGAACAAAAAAATACCTGCAACAAACGTTACAAGTATTTTGGAGTTTTTATAATTTGCTTATTAGTTCTTCTTCTTTTTTTGTTGTTTGGCTTTTTTTAAAGCCTTCTTCTTTGCTAATTTTGCTTTTTTAGCGGCTTTTAATTGTGCTAATTTCTTTTGATGTTTTTCTGACAAGGGTCCGTGTTGAGCCTCATCAAACATATCAAACCTAGGCAAGACTTTATTCAAAGCATCTCTTTCTGCTCTAAGTTCTGACGGCACCTTGCTCCAATCTTTAATTTCAGGAAAACTTATTAAATCTGACGGATATTCTCTTACATCGTACCATTTGTTCAATCCATCTTTCAGCACTTTCTCTCCTCTAATTATCTGTAAACTGTCTTTATAACCATACACCCAATCTCTATGTGTTTTTTTATTGGTGGTTAAAAACGGCATTAAACTTTCTCCATTAATTTCATAATCTTTAGGAAATTCAAACCCAACAATTTCGGCAAGAGTTGGCAAAATGTCTGACAAATTCATTAATATATCTTGTTCTCCTTTTTTGGTAAATCCAAGTCCTGGCCCATACATCATAAAAGGAACATGCGTTCCCTTTTGAGATTCTGGATTGTTTTTTCCGTACTTGCTAGAACCATTGTCTGCACAAAAAATAATCAATGTGTTGTTGTCTATTTTTAATTCTTTTAATTTTTTTAGATACAACCACATTTGGTAATCTAAATAATTTACATGACTGTGAATTCCGCTTGGCGATAAAGAATTATGCATATCGTAAATCCCATTTGCTCCTGTTACATTGGGTTCTTCTCTTGTATATTTCCCGTTTTTCCAAGTTATTTTTGGAGTTTCAATCCATTTTAAATCTGAACGCTTTGGATTGAAATAATTCATGGCAGCATGACCTAAATGCGTGGCATGATAGACAAAAAAAGGTTTATCTTCTTTTACTTTTCTTTCCATAAAATCAAAAATAAAATCCAATTCTACATCAGGACCATACGTATTTAATCCGTAATCTTTTTTAGATTCTGCTGTGTTTGGCCACCACTCAAATTGTTTTTTAGAGCTTGGATGATTCATTAACATTACATGAGGTTTCCAATACCAACTAGAAGATTCGTAATATGGATAACCTAATGGTTTTCCCGTGTCTTGATTGATTAGTTCTTTTTTTCCATTTACTTTCTTTTGTTCTAATGTAAAATTTGAATACGGGTTTTCCCCCAATTCTGTAATAGATGATTCTCCTGGAGTAAACACTCCTTCATCAAAACCAAACTTTTGTAAATTTCTATTTCGCATCTGACTTTTTCCAGACCACATAGTCGCATATCCTCCTTTTTTAGCTACATGACCTATAGATAAAGGAGAACTAGCAAATAGTGGATAACTTCCTAAGTTTCCGTCTTCATCAGTATACTGTCCTATGGTTTTGTTCCCCCACCACTTGTGTAAATGTGGATACCTACCTGTCATTAACATGGCTCTACTTGGCGAACAAACCACAGAAGCCCATGCTGTTTTCACATATATTCCTTCTTTGGCAATTTTATCTAATACAGGTGTTTTTGCTCTTAAATTTGGATCTTGAGAATCTTTATTTCCTTTATCAGAACTCCAAGTATCTGATTTGTATATAGGAAATTCACGTGCACTGATATCATCGGCCAATATTAAAATAATATTGGGTTTTTGTTTTTTTTGAGCTACTACCGCCATGGTAGCTATCATTATACATGCTATTATTTTTTTCATCATCTTTTAAATTTATAGATTATTTTTTCGGAAACGTTACCGACAGGTATAAACCAAAAGAACCAGTAATTTTCATTACTGGTTCTTGTTAGCGTTGCAAAACTTATTTGTTTTTATTTTTTGCTTTTTGTTTGGCTCTTTTCTTAGCTTTTAGTGCTTTTAACTTTTCCGCTTTTAAAGCCTCTTGTTTTTCTACTTGTTGTTTTTGCTTGGCTGTTAAAGGTCCGTGTCTTTGAGTTTTAAATGTATTGAATTGAGGTAGTATTTTTTCTAATGTTTCTTTTTCTGTTTTTAATTCTTTAGAAACAGTATTCCAATCCTTAACAATAGGATAACTAATTAAATCTGATGGTGTTTCGCTAACATCGTACCATTTATTGAATCCATCTTTTAACACATTTTTACTTCTAATAATTTGTTGTCCATCTTTATAACCATAAATCCAATCTCTGTGTTCTTTTTGATTGGTTGTTAAGAAAGGCCATAAACTAACTCCGTTAATTTCGTAATCTTTAGGAATTGTAACTCCTCCAATTTCTGCAATGGTAGGCAATACATCTGCCAAGTTTACCAACACATCTTGCTCTCCTTTTTTAGTCAACCCTAAACCCGGTGCATACACAATAAAAGGCACATGTGTTCCTTTTTGTGATTCTGCACTATTTTTACCATAACCACTTGTACCATTGTCTGCACAAAAAATAACGATGGTGTTTTTATCAATTTTTAATTCTTTTAATTTTTGTAAATACAAAGACATCTGATAATCTAAATAATTAATGTGACGGTGAATTCCAGATTCGGTAACAGTTCCATGTGTGTTGTACACTCCGTTATCTCCCGTTACATTTGGCTCTGTTCTTTTGTATTTTCCATTTTTCCATTCAATTTTTGGAGTTCCTGGCCATTTGTTATGACTACTCGGATTTAAGAAATCAAATCCATCATGACCTAAATGTGTGGTATGATACACAAAGAAAGGTTTATCTTCCTTTACTTTTCTATCCATAAAATCAAAAATAAAATCCAATTCTACATCTGGCCCATAGGTGTTTAAACCATATTCTTTTTTAGATTTTTCTGTGTTTGGCCACCATTCAAATTCTTTTTTAGAAGTTGGATGATTCATTAACATTACGTGAGGTTTCCAATACCAACCTGCTTGATCGTAATAATCTACTTTTTGTTTGGTATCGTTATTTAGCATTACTTTTTTTCCATCTACCTTTTGAGTTTGAACTCTAAAATCTGTAAAAGGATTATCACCTCCTAAACTAGATTCTCCTGGAGTAAATACACCTTCATCAAAACCAAACTTATCTAAATTAGGATTACGCATTTGTGTTTTTCCTGCCCAAATAGATGTGTAACCACCTTGCTTAGCAATATGTCCAATGGTTAATGGAGAACTTGCGTACAAAGGAAGTGTTCCTATTCTTCCTTCCTCGTTTGTATATTTTCCTGTGGTTTTATTTCCCCACCATTTGTGTAAATGTGCATATCTACCCGTCATCATCATAGCTCTACTAGGCGAACATACCACGGCTGCCCAAGCTGTTTTAACATACAATCCTTTATTTGCAATTTCATCTAACACAGGAGTATGGGCTCTATATTTTAGATCTTGCGTATCGCCTCCTTTTGGTGGACTCCACGTATCTGATTTGTAAATAGGCAATTCACGAGCACTAATATCATCGGCTAAAACCACAATAATATTTGGCTTTTTATTTTTTTGTGCCGCCAATAAATTGGCAAGCATTAAGAATAGTATCGTTATTTTTTTCATCTTATTTTAGTTTTTAAAATCTTTTAATTTGGGGATTATGTTAGAGGGAATGTCTAATTTTTTATCATCAGAACCTTTGGCAAAATTGCTAATCTTGTAGCTTTCTTTTTTACTCCAATCTATTTCTACACGACCATCACCCAACACAATATTGGTTAATTTTTTACGGAACCATTCCGTTAATTTTTTATAGTCTTTAGTCAACGCTACATTGTTTCTTTCATCAGGATCGTTACGCAAATCAAACAAAGCAACCTCTACAGTTTGTAAACTTTGAGTTCTTGCCCAATCTAAACCTGTACCTGGAGGAACTTGTTTTCCTGGTTTTGAGTTTTTCTCTTTAATACGCATAGAAAAAGCAAAATCTTTTCCTCTTAAATAAGCTCTTGGTCCGTAAACATGATTCATTTCTCCCAATACATATTCTTTTTCTTTTTCCAACCCTCTGGCTACTTTGCTTAAATCAATTCCATCTAAATATTGATGTTGTGGACTGTTTATGTCTTCTTTAGCTGCTGATAATACGGTTGTAAAAATATCTACATATTCTACAAAAGCTTTGCTTACTTTGTTTTTAGGATACAATTTTATGTTAGATCCTGCCACTACAATTGCTCCATTGTTAGAGGTATTGTAAGGTGCAAATTTGGCTTCTATTCCTTGTTCTCCTAACTGCCATCCGTGATCTCCCACAGTTAAAATAATTACGTATTCCTGATTGTTTTTTTTGCTAAAATCTTTAAAATCTTGAATAGCTTTTCCAATCAACGCATCACCATAGGCACAGAATGCATAATAATCTCTAACTGCTTGTTGTTTTTCAGATGCTGTTAATCCATCTATTTTCATAGTTTGATACAACTTTACTAACTGCGGAGGCAATTTGCTTAGTTCTTCTTTTTTATCAAAAGATGGAATTTTATACGTTTTGTTTTTAAACTGATCTCTAAATTCTTTTGGAGGTAATACTGGTGTGTGTGGTAAATGAAAATTTAAACTCACAAATTGTGGTTGTTTTTCTTTAGGTCCGTTTACATTTCTACCTGATAAGGTTTGATATGCTTTGTTCTGGTGCTTTAAATAATTTTGATATTCTTTTACAATAAAACCATCTAAAGTTTCTCCTGAAGGTCTTGGACTTACACCTCCAATAATCATATTTTCTTGTTTGCGAGTATAAGCTCTAAGAATTTCTAATTTTTCATCAACCTTTTTAAATTGTTCTTTGTGAGCTGCATCTTTTGCTTCTGGCACTACTTCTAGTTTACTTCCATCGCTATACAAAAAGGCTTCTATTTGTAAAGGTTTTTCTCCTTTTACTTTTAGTTTTCCTTTGTTATCAAAATCAGTATATCCTTTAAGAATTAAATCATTCTTGTAATTTACGTTTACATCATAATAACCCGGATCTGTCCAGCTTGGTCTACTTTTCTTTTCGTCCCATTCTAAAATTCTGTATCCGGATTTACCAAACAAGGCTGTTCCGTAACCTATTTCTTTTAAAACTTGTGGCATCATAGGTTTGGTAATAGACACTTTATTGTGTGCTTGTTCAAAACCTGTGACTCCGTTATGATGTGGATACAAACCTGTCATCATAGAACTACGAGAAGGTGCGCATGCAGGAGAGTTGCAATAAGCATTAGTAAACAACGTTCCTTCTTTTGCCAGTTGATTGATACTAGGAGAACTTACATATCCTAATTTACTTTCTTTTTGTCCTAAAACATCCTGATTAACAGCCTCAATAGCATCTGCTCTATGGTCGTCTGTTACAATCCATAAAATATTAGGTTTGTTTTGTTGTGCATTTAATCCCGTGAATACAAAGAGTAAAGCATAGAAAAATTTATTCATTTCTTTTTAGTTTGTTGGTTTACTTAGTTAAGACTTTTTTAAGTCTTAAAGTTTAATGGCAAGGCTTTAGAACTACAACACATATGTGTTCACTTGAAACACTTATGTTTTTAAAACAACAAACCCCTAGTGTTTACTAGGGGTTTGTATAATGAATAAAAAATTAAAATTATTTGTTTTTATCGCCAGCTATGGCTTTTCTAATAATGTCTTCTCTCTTTTTTTCTTCTCTATTACAGTTAAACAAATGAGCATCTTCCCACAATGGAGTTACATTGTCTTTAGTCCATGCAATGTATTTTTGTTTTAACTTTTCAACAATTTCAGGATGGTTTACTGCAATGTTATGATTTTCGTATTCATCCTTATCTATATCAAACAAAAAGGCTTCTTTCTTATAATAAGAGTAAATCAACTTGTAATTTTTATCTCTTACCGCATATCCTTCTCCTCCCGAATATTGCCAATACATAGGTCTTTCTTTTAAACTTTTATTCTTTTTAGTAAGAATTGGTAGCAAGTCTACCCCATCTAATTTTTTACTAGTTGGTTGCTCTATATTGGCTGCTGATAAAATGGTAGGAAAAATATCTAACGCAATAATTGGCTTTTTATACACTCTGTTCCCTTTTACTTTTTTAGGCCAAGAAATTAAGAAAGGCTCTCTAATTCCACCTTCAAACAACATTCCTTTATGTCCTCTATATGGATAACTACTTGCTCCGTGAGAATGTCCTCCGTTATCGCTATAAAAAATAATTAAAGTGTTTTCGTACTCTCCTGTGTCTTTTAGTTTCTGAATTACTTTTCCTATTCCAGCATCCATACCAACTACCATAGCAGCATAAGCCGCTCTTTCTCCATTTTCTATATGCTTTACTTTGTCTACATATTCTTTAGTGGCTTGTATAGGTGCGTGTGGAGCATTGTATGCTAAATACATAAAAAATGGTTTTTCGTTTTTAGAATACTTGTCTATATAATTAACTGCTTCGTTAGAAAAATCGTCTGTTAAATACGTTAATTCACTTTTAGGAACTATTTTACCATCTCTAACCACACCTAGTTCTTTGTTTTTTTCTGTAGTATTTCCCCAATAGTTTAAACCACCTCCGCTAAAACCAAACCAATCATCAAAACCTCTATTGTTTGGCAAAAATTTGTTTGCATTTCCTAAATGCCATTTTCCTATAGCACAGGTTTGATAATTATTTTTTTGTAACAATTCAGAAATCATTAATTCATTTAACGGCAAACCAATAACGGTATCTTCACTTTGTTTTGTGTTTTCTGGATTGTTCTCGTGTCCAAATTTTTGTTGATATCTACCCGTTAACAATCCTGCTCTACTTGGGCTGCAATATGGGTGTGATGAATACCCTTGACTAAAAACAACTCCTTCTTTTGCTAGTTTATTTAAATTAGGTGTAGGAATATCTGTAGCTCCGTTAAACCCAACATCTCCCCAACCTTGATCATCTGATAAGATGATTAATACATTAGGCTTTTTTTGTGCCGTAGCAACCCAAACGGTTGCTAAAAACAATAGCGCACTTATTTTTTTGATCATTTTAAATTTATTTTTTACCTAAGCAAGCTAGCACTATCATAATAAGTTTGTTGACACAAATGTTTTTTAAACTGCCACAAATAGACAATCCTACTCTACTTTATTTCTCTAACCCAAATATTTCTATAACTCACCGGATTTCCATGATCTTGTAATTTTATTGGTCCTTTACCATGTGGAGTGTAGCTAGGCAAACCAATATAACGTGTAGGTCCTTTTATAATAAAATGATCTTGTACCAAAACACCATTATGCAATACTGTTACGCTTGCTGGTTTTACAATTTCTTTTCCCTTAAATTCTGGTGCATGATAAATGATATCATAGGTATTCCATTCTCCAGTAGGCACCAATGCTTTTGCCAAAGGCACAGATTGTTTATAAACCGAAGCTACTTGACCGTTTACATAAGTATCATTGTTATTATTATCTAAAATTTGAATCTCATATCTCCCTTGTAAAAACACTCCACTATTCCCTCGTTGTTGTCCTTTTCCATTAATTTTTGTTGGAGATTTCCACTCTATATGCAATTGCATAGATCCAAAACTTTTTTTAGTCTGTATGGTTGCATTTTTTTGATCTTGACCTCTGTGAATGGTCATACTTTTATCATCCTTATTTAACACCCAAGAAGGTGTGCTTTTATCTTTAGAATTTATCCACTCTTCTAAATTACTTCCATCAAACAACACAACAGCATCGCTAGGAACTCCGTTTTGTCCGTATGGTTGAACTGTGGGAGGTACAGGCTCATAAACTTCAGTATCTTTTGGATTTTTTATTTCTTGTGCAATCCCTAGGTTAAAACAAAAGAGTGCAAGTGCTATTATTGATGTTTTATTCATATTTTTTATTAAAATAGTTCTTTTCTCTAAAGTAGGTAATCTACTCAAAATCAATGTTTATTATAAATCAGTGAAATATTTTAAACAAAAAAATCACTTTATTTCCTGTAATTTACACACAACTCAACCAATTCCTAATGATATTCATAATAAACACCGTTTTTTAATAAATAAACATTAAAAAACCTTACAACTAAAATCTATCAGTAAATGAAAAAAAAGCTCATTCTTTTAGCATTAATCCCACTCGTGATTTCTTGCTCTACAAGTTCTTCAAAAAAAGAATTCACAGAAAAAAAACAGATTAAAACACTACCTGCTACAGCTATTTCTTTAGATGACTTAAGTGATTTTAAAAATACAGATAGCAATTGGAGTATTGTTGGAGATGTATACGTAGACCGACAAGTAGAGAAAAAAATAGAAGGTTCTAAAGGAAAAGGTGTTTTAATGAATACACCTACTCAAGAACATAAAAAACATCTTTTTACAAAATTTGAACATGGAGACATTGAACTAGAACTAGATGTAATGATGCCCTTAAAATCTAACTCTGGTTTGTACTTTCAGGGAAGATATGAAATTCAACTTTATGATAGTTGGAAAGTTACAGAACCTGCTTACAAAGATATGGGAGGTATTTACCAAAGATGGGACAAAACAAAACCTAAAGGACAAGAAGGCTTTCAGGGTCATGCCCCAAAAACAAATGCCGCTAAAGCTCCAGGCTTATGGCAACATTTAAAAATTATTTTTCATGCTCCAAGATTTGACAACCAAGGAACTAAAATAAAAAACGCGTGGTTTGAAGAAGTTAGACTTAATAATATATTAATTCATGAAAATGTAGAAGTAACAGGCCCTACTAGAGCTGCTCCTTTTAATAATGAAAAACCATTAGCATCATTAATGATTCAAGGAGACCATGGTCCTGTAGCTTTTAAAAACATTACTTATAAACTTTACAAAAATCAAAACCTAAAAATTCATAAAAGTGATTTAAAAATTTATGACAACTCCAAAAAAGAGTCCGTTATAAAAGACATTGCTAAGTTTAGACTTCTTGAAGAACATCAAACAGATTCTATTTCCCCTTTAACAAGAATTAACAGAAGAGATCAAAAAATAGTAAGTTATACAGGAACACTAGACATTCCTACTACGGGTGATTATTTGTTTGAAGCAACTGTAAATGGTGGTGCGTATTTAATTATTAACAAAGACACAATTGTAAACCTTAACAATAATTCTTGGCCAGACAAAACAGTGTATCATAAAGTTTATCTAGAAAAAGGAACGGCTCCTTATCAATTTGTTTACAACAAACCTATTGTTTGGAGAAATGGTCTAGATTTTTTTATAGAAGGTCCTAACATACAGCGCTATTCGCTTTTAAAAACAAGCACCTCTAGTTTAAGCAAACAACAACCTATAAAACCTATTACATTAAACGTAACCAATACTCCTATTACCCAACGTAGTTTTATAACTCACAAAGGGATTAAAAAAAGCCACTGTATTTCTGTGGGATTGGTTGAAAACTTAAATTATTCTTTAGACTTAGAAACAGCAAGTCTTTTACTTGTATGGAGTGATGGTTTTTTAGATACCACGCAAATGTGGCACTCTAGAGGTACTGAACAATTAGCAATGCCCATTGGACCAACCATAAGTTCACACGGAAACATAGATTTTGCTTTATTAGCTAATTCAACAGAAGAATGGCCTACGCAACTTAACAACAAAAACTCCATTAAACAACTTGGATATGAATTTAACAACAAAGGCATTCCTTCTTTTAATTCAGAAATTAATGGAACTAAAATTACCAATAGCTTTATAGCCTTACCTAACTCTACAAGAGGATTACAAAGAACCATTACAACTAACTCTAAAAACCCTATTTGGCATAAAGTTGCAGAAGGTGAAAAAATTAAATTGCTTGACAACAACACATATATTATCAATAACGAGAGTTACTACATTCAATTTCCTAACCATAGCAAGTTCAAACCTATTGTTAGAAATTCAAATGGAAAAGATGAACTTATTATAGAAATCTCAAAAGGTAACAACAATTTGAACTACAACATTATTTGGTAAATAAAACAGCAAACACATGAAATTTATTAGTAAAATCATTTTCACATTCACTGTTTTACTTATTAGTAAAACAAGTATGTCTCAAAAACATAAAGTCGTAAATAATAAACAAGTTCAAAAAGAATCTGAGTATTATAAAATAGTAGATGTTCCTATTCCTAAAGATGTAAAACTAGAAGTTGGAGGACTTGCACTTACCGATAAAAATCAACTAGGGGTTTCTACTCGTAGAGGAGAAGTTTGGATTATAGACAAGCCTACTAGCTCAAACCCTAACTATCATTTATACGCTAGAGGATTGCATGAATCTTTAGGATTAGCTTATAAAAACAATGGATTTTATTTAGCTCAAAGAGGAGAACTTACCAGATTAGAAGATAAAAACCACGATGGAACTGCTGATGTTTTTAAAACAATTTACTCTTGGCCATTATCTGGTAATTATCATGAATATTCTTATGGACCTAAATTTGATAAAAATGGAGACATGATTCTAACCTTAAATGTTGGTTGGCAAGGAGGAGGTGTTAGCTTGGTAAAATGGAGAGGTTGGATGGTAAAAATTAGTCCCGATGGTAAATTTACTCCATATGCAGCTGGACTAAGATCACCTGCAGGATTTGGAATTAATAGTGAAGGAGCCATTTTTTACACCGAAAACCAAGGAGATTGGGTAGGCTCTGGACGAATGACTCACTTGGAATATGGAGATTTTGCAGGACACGTAGAAAGTTTAAACTGGACAAATGATCCGTTATCTCCTTTAAAACTTAAGCCTAACGACATACTTGAAGATTCTGGAATGTCTCTATACGATTATGCTAAAAGAATTAAAGGATTAAAAGCTCCTGCTGTTTGGTTTCCTCACACCATACTTGGTATTTCCACTTCAGATATATTGTACGACACTACCAATGGAAATTTTGGTCCTTTTGAGGGGCAACAATTTGTAGGCGATCAAGGGCACAGCAAAATTATGCGTGTGTATATGGAAAAGGTAAATGGAGTGTACCAAGGAGCTGCATTTCCTTTTGCAGAAGGTTTTTCTTCAGGAATTTTAAGAATGATTTGGGGAAACAACAACAATATGTTTGTAGGTATGACTAGCAGAGGTTGGGCATCTACCGGAAAAAAACAATTTGGTTTACAACAATTAGTCTGGACAGGTAAAACTCCTTTTGAAATTAAAACCATGAAAGCTCTAGATGATGGATTTCTTTTAGAATTTACCAAACCTGTAAACAAAAAAATGGCAGAAGATTTATCTTCTTATCAAATGACAACTTTTACATATAAATATCATAAAACCTACGGAAGTCCTATTGAGGATCAACAAAAGTGCATGGTTCACATGGCAAAAGTTTCAGAAGATGGAATGTCTGTAAAACTAATGATTCACGGAATGCGTTTAGGATTTATTCATCAAATAGAAATTCCTAAATTAACCTCTAAAACAGGTGAATTATTATTACACAATAAAGGATACTATACCTTAAATCAAGTTCCAGGAGGAGAATTAAAATCACCTCAAATGATGGGTTCTCACAAACCTAAAAAAACTATTCATCAGCCTAAACGTATAACAACTATGCCTTCTGATTGGGGAGAACATGGTGCCGATGAAAAATTAGTAGTAGGAACCGTTCCTGGATTAAAATACGATGTAAAAGAATTAACTATTGAAAGGTCTAGTAAAATTCAGCTAACCTTAAACAACAATGATGATATGCTACACAATCTTGTTATTACCAAACAAGGAGAACAAGTACCTATTAAGGTTGGGGAACTAGCTCAAAACCTAGGTCTTAAAGGTCCCGAATTAAATTACGTACCCAATTCTGACATGGTATTGTTTCATACGGGTATTGTAGGTCCTGAAAGTGCAGAAACCATATATTTTAACGCTCCAAAAGAACCCGGAGTATATTGGATGGTTTGTACCTTTCCTGGCCATTCTTATTCTATGAGAGCAAAACTAATTGTAAAATAATTTTCTTTATAACCCAAAAAGGCCGCTCAGTATACTGAGCGGCCTTTTTTTTTAACTTATTCTTTAAAACAATTAATTGTAGTAATCCCAAAAATCATACTCTACTCCAATTCCTTGTTTGTAATCATCTAAATCTTTTCCTGCTTTTACAAACTCTTCTTGCATTTCTTTTAATAAAGCTTTGTGCTCTGGAAAAAATGCTAAGTTTTGTGTTTCCCAAGGATCTTTTTTAATATTAAACAACTGCGTTACTCTAGAACCTTTAACGGAATATCCTCTTTTCCAATCATTATTGGGAGACTTCACATATTCTATTAACTTATAATCTCCTTTTCTATACGCTCTCTGGAATTGCTTGTAAGCATAATATCCATAATTGTAAACTTGCTTTTTAGCACCATCCATTACTGGTTTTAAACTTTTTCCTTCTACAGATTTTGGAATAGAAATCCCAACCATATCACATACCGTTGGATAAATATCGTGAATGTAAGACAAGGCATTAAATTTGGTTCCTTTTTGTTTTACAAATCCTCCTGAAAAAATTAATGGTACATGAATTCCATCTTCTTCATACACATTTTGTTTTCCCATTAATCCGTGGTTCCCAACAGCTAATCCGCTATCTCCAACCAAAACAATTAATGTATTTTCATACATTCCTTTGTCTTTTAAAGACTGAACTACTTTTCCTATTTGCTCATCTAAATGGGTGATGATTGCATAATAAGCAGACAATTCCGTTTTAGATACTTTAGGAGTTCTTGGCCAAACAGCTAACTCTTCATCTCTTAAATACATATCACCATTATCAAACGGATGTTCCGGCATGTATGACGGTGTTAATTCCATTTGATCTACAGGATACATATCTTGATATTTTTTAGGAGCTTGTCTAGGATCATGTGGTGCATGAAAAGCTAAATACATAAAAAACGGATCTCTTTTTCTGTAATTCTCTATATATTTTGATGCATTTGCAGCAAAAATTTCAGAAGTGTGTGGTGCCGTTAATTCTGTTCCTGTAGGTCCTCTTTTATCGTTTTTGGTAATGGCTCTTCTTTTTGTTTTTCCTTGCTCATCATAGGTTAACAAATAAGCATCTTTTTTAGGAAATTTACCCGTTTTATCCCAATCCCAAATAGGCATTCTGTAATGATCTGTTAAATACACTCCTATTCCCATAACGGATGCTCCATCATCAAAAGAACGCGCTAAAGAACCTCTATCTTGATGCCACTTACCAACCATGTACGTATTATATCCGCCTTGTTTAAAAGCTTCTCCAATAGTTGTATCTGTTTCTGGCAATACATGCCCTATATCTGTTAAATGAAATAGTTGTTTTCCACTATTTAACATGGCTCTACTTGGCATACAAGTAGCTCCAGAAAAGGCTCCCATTAAATGTGCTTCTGTAAATACAGCTCCTGTATTTGCCAAGGCATCAATATTTGGAGTTTTTACAGGTTGCCCTCCTAAAGCATGAATTCCAGAAAATCGATGATCATCTGTATAAATTAACAACACATTTGGCTTTTTGTGTTTTTGAGCCTTTGCTGTTGTTAGTGAGAAGACTCCTAAACACAGCAATACAGCTTTACATATACTATTCTTCATTTTTACTTTATTTTATTTTTAAGTTTTATTTTTTTACAAATTGCTTTTTACTGATGGGTTTTCTGTTTAAATAAACTTTAGAAACCTCGTAATTTTTAACATCATCAAAAGCAACAACAGGTCTTTCATCTTTATTTACGGTATGTACGTGTACATTGTTTACATACAATCCGTTTATATGACGTGCGTATATTCCTGATGCGGGCAAGGTTCCTACTTTTCCAAATTCTGGCCACCAATTCCCTAAAGTTTCTAAGGTATATTCTTTAATTACATTTTTAGCATCTTGTTTGGTTCCTCCTCCAGAAACCGTCATTTCTATATTGTTTAATTGTATATCTGTAATGTAATGATTTGGCATTCCGGTAATAAAAATAGCTGAGTTTTTATCTAACGCTTTGTTATCTGCAATAATTCCATCAAATACAAAACTATGCATTGCTTTCATAGGTATCATCTCCAAAGGAGCATCTACCCCTGCACGTTGTTGGCAAAAAGTCATAAAAATAGGTCTTGGTACGTTGCGCATTACAAGGTTAGAGAATATCATGTTTTTCATTTCTCCACCTTCATTCATCTGTATTTTTAGTCCTGAATCTAAAATATCGTGAAAGGTACAGTTGCTAACCGTAACCGAATCAAAATCTCCACGAGAAGCCAAACCTATTCGCATAGCAGCCCATTTACTAGTAAATACACAATTGGTAATGGTAATATCTTTACAAGGCTTATCTGCTCTAGATGTTTGTAAACAAATAGAATCATCGCTAGTATCAAAAGAAGAATTGGAAACGCGCACGTTTGTGCAACCATCAAAATCCAATCCATCACCGTTATGGTTAATTCTACTCACAATTTTAATTCCGTCTACTACAATTTCATCACAATACAACCAAGCTGATGTCCAAGCTGCAGGATTTTGTAAAGTAATGTTGTTCATACGAATGTCTTTACAGTTTAAAAAACGCAATAACATTGGACGACCATCACCGTTTTTTTTCTTAAAGTTTTTTGGACTTCCGTTTCCATCTATAGCTCCGTATCCTTCTATGGCAAATGATTTTGCATTGCTAGCAAAAATTAAACATCTGTCCATATGAGGTTCGTTCTTATATGTATTTTTATGAGTATCTGTAGTATAATCTGCATAATTAGGGCTCCCTAATAATACTGCTCCATTTTCTACTCTTAGCGTTACAAAATCTTTTAAATAAATGGTACCAATAACTACTGTTTTTCCTGATGGAATTACAACGGTTCCTCCGCCATTTTTAGTACAAGCATCTATAGCATTTTGTACAGCTTTGGTATCTCTAGTAATACCATCTGCTTTGGCTCCAAAGTCGATAACATTAAAGGTTTGGGCAAACAAAGTTGTTTGAAAAAATAAAATAAATCCTAAAAAGAGTGCTTTCATTAATTATGATTTTTAATTAAAATAAGCTCTAACCCTATTATAAATTAAGTTAGAACCTACTCAAATTTATCACAATTATTTTTTTATATCGTGTAAAGAAAATGAACCTATTTGTTGTTTTTATTACTTTTTGCAGCCTAAAACCTTGTGTTAACAATAGCTTAAACAAAATAAAGAGAATTGTTCTGTAATTGCATCTAATCATATGTATTGTACATTAAATCATACGTATTGTTCTTTACTTTCCAACAACCCCACAAAACCCCGATTTTAGCTTACTAGTTATTACTTGTGATATTCTTATTTAGATCTTAAAAAAATCAAAAAATTTAAATATCTAATATCTATTCTAAAATATTAATAAATAACTTATATTTCATCTACTGTTTTACAGATTCAAGACTAATAAATCCTAATCTTTATTTATGATTAATTCCTCCATTAAAAATCTATTTACAAACATATTTTTTACGTTATTATTTATAGCCTTTGGGTACGCACAACAGTCTGCTTCTTTTTCACATTTATCTGTTACAGATGGACTTTCGCAAAGTGATATTAATGCTATTTACCAGACCAAAAACGGATATATGTGGTTTGGTACTCACAATGGTTTAAATAAATATGATGGTTATAAATTTACACAATACAAACCCTCTTTTGACGACTCTACTTCTATTAGCAGTAATTTAATTTTTAGATTAATAGGTGATGGAAACAACAATTTATGGATTGGAACTACTGGAGATGGTCTTAATTATTTTGACAGCAAAACTGAAAAATTTACCGCCTATCTAAATTCTAAAAAATCAAAAAACTCTATCAGAAGCAACTACATAACCTATCTGTGTTTAGATAGTAAAAATAGATTATGGATTGGAACCACCAAAGGGCTAGACATGATAGATTACGCTCTATATAAGTCTACTGATTCTATTGTATTTAATCACATCAAGCTTCCAAACAATCATTACAAGAACAAATCAATCACAAATATATACGAAACAAATTCAGGAGATATTTATGTTGCTTGTTTTAATGGAGTTTACAAACTAAAAGAAAATAGCAATAATTTTACTTTTGAAAACATTACTAGAGAGTTTGCTAAAGGCAGTAATCAAATAAAATATATAGCAGAAGATTTAACCAATAGATTAATTGTTGCAAAAAACTCAGGAATCTATATCCAAGATAAAAAATCTAAAAAACTTGTTAAGTTTAATAACTCTAGCGGACTTAACATAAAAATTGACAAAGACAATAACATTTGGGTAGCTACCACAGATGGATTACTGTTTTTTGAAAACAACATAAACAGTGAAGTACCTGTACTTAAACATGTGTATAAAAATGATCCTAAAGACCCTAATAGTATTAGTAAAAACATTGTAACATCTTTATACAAAGATTTTGCAAATATTCTGTGGATTGGAACAAACGGAGGAGGAATTAACAAATTTGATCCACAGAAAAAAAGATTTAAACACATAAGAAAAACCTCTAACAACAATAGTATTAGTGATGATAAAGTTAGATCTATATTTGTAGACTCTAACAAAACGTTGTGGATTGGAACCGAAGGAGGTGGATTAAACTACAAAAAAGAAAATTCTACCGCATTTGTAAAAGTAGATGTTGCTGGTCAAAAACCCTTTGCCTTAAAAGAGTTTAAAACAAAAGACACAAAATATTTATTAATTGGAGCTGCAGACAGTCCTAGCTTATCTTTTATAGACATTAGCAACCCTAAAGCTAACTACACTAAAGTCACTAAAATACCAGAAGTTAGCAATGCTGTTTTTTCTATAGAAATAGATCATTTAAACAATATTTGGGTAGGTACCTATAGCAAAGGAATTTATTTATTAAAAAATGAATCTGGAAAATTTAAAGTGCATAAAAACTTTAAAAACAAAGGAGGAAAACATCAATTATCTAACAATATTATCAGATACATTTATCAAGACTCACATCACAATATGTGGTTTGGTACGGGTAAAGGTTTAAACAAACTTGCTTATGAAGAAATTGAAAAAACAGCTCCTAAGTTTGTATCCTATACACACAATTCTAAGTATAAAAATAGCTTAAGTTACGATTACATTTTATCTATACACGAAACTAGAAAAGGGGAATTATGGATTGGAACCTTTGGAGGCGGGTTAAATAAATTAATTTCTAGCCCCAAAGAGAACAATGCCAAATTTAAATCTTACAACGAAACAGACGGGCTACCTAACAATGTTATTAAAGGAATTTTAGAAGATGATAGTGGTAATTTATGGTTATCATCTAACATGGGATTGACCAAATTTAATCCCGAACAAGGAACGTTTAAAAACTATAACATTCACGATGGATTACAAAGCAACGAGTTTCAAGAACTAGCATGCTTTAAAAAAGAAGATGGCGAAATGTTATTTGGTGGAGTTAACGGTTTTAATGCCTTTTACCCTAAAGATATTAAAGACAATCCATATGCTCCAAAAACAGTAATTACTAAAATTTCTTTGTTTAATAAAGAAATAAAAATTGGAAAAAGCTACAATGGAAATGTGTTGTTACAAAAATCAATAGACCAAACCCATAGAATACAGCTAAACTACGATCAAAACAGTATTTCTTTTGAATTTGCAGGAATTCAATATTCATCTCCTCAAAAAAACTTGTACGCTTACAAATTATCGGGGTTTGAAAATAAGTGGAACTACACTAATTCATCTATGCGTTTTGCAACCTACACAAACTTATCGCCAGGCTTGTATACTTTTAGCGTAAAATCTTCTAACGGTGATGGTATTTGGAATGATACTCCAAGAAAGGTAGTTATAGAAATTACTCCTCCTTTTTGGAAAACTATTTGGGCATATATTGTTTACATTTTAATTGTGATTATTTTATTAATTGCTTTTTGGAAGTTTACACTTATTAAAACCGAAAAGAAACACGAACTTGAATTAGAACATATAGAAAAAGAAAAATATGAAGAACTACAACAAATGAAAATGGAGTTCTTTACCAATATTTCTCATGAGTTTAGAACCCCTTTAACCCTTATAAAAGGTCCATTAGAATATTTACAAGCCAAAATTGGTAAGCTAGATGAAAACGTAGTTAAACATCAGTACCAATTAATGGATAAAAACACTGACTATTTATTGCGATTGGTAACTCAGCTGTTAGATTTTCAAAAAATGGACAAAGGTCAAATGGACTTAACTATTTACCATAAAAACATTGCCCGTTTTATAAAAGAAGTAGCAGAACCGTTTAAATTTATTAGTGAAAAGAAAAAAATAAAATACATCATAAGAACGGAAGAAGAAAAGCTATACGCTTACTTTAGTCCTGATGCTTTGGAAAAAGTAATGAACAACTTACTTTCTAATGCCTTTAAATTTTGTCCAGAAAACGGAACTGTAGATGTATATGTGTACATTAAAAAAACCTATCATTCAGACAGGTTGACAAAAAAATCTGTGTACAACAGATTGGTTATAGAAGTTCGCGATTCTGGTTCTGGAATTTCTGCCTCTAAAAAAGAACGTATTTTTAACAGATTCTACAGTAACTCTGCTAAAGAATTAGCCAATCCAACAGGAACAGGTATTGGTTTAAGCTACACCAAAAGTTTAATAGATTTACACCAAGGTAGTATTTTAGTAGCCGATAATGAATGGGGTGGATCTACTTTTGCTGTAAACCTACCTTTAGACAAACAAGCTTATTTAGACAAACCACATATTGAATTTGGAAAAGAAGAGGACAACGTAAACACCACCACTGCTTATGTTTCATCGGCTCATGTAATATCAGTTCAAGATGAAGAAAGTGACGAAGAATTAATTGGTAAAAGATCTCAACTTCCAATTGTTTTGGTGGTAGATGATAACAAAGACATTCGTTCTTTTATTAAACAATCTTTAAAAGATAAATACAATATTTTAGAGGCTGAAGATGGGGCTAAAGGATATGAAATTGCCAAAAAACACGTACCTAATATTATTATTAGTGATTATGTAATGCCAGAAATGGATGGAGCAGAATTTTGTAAAAAATGTAAAGAAACATCAGAAATTAGCCATGTACCTTTTATTTTATTAACCGCTAAAACATCAGAAGAAAATCAATTTACAGGATTAGAAAGTGGTGCAGATGACTACATTACCAAACCTTTTAATTTAGAGTTATTACAGCTAAAAATTAAGAACATTATTGGTAAAAGAGATCGTTTAAGAAAGCGATTCAATCAAGAAATCATTTTAAACCCCGAAGATGTTACAGTTACTTCTGCTGATGAAATCTTTTTAGAAAAAGCAATGGAAGTGGTAGAAAAAAACATGATGAACACCGAGTTTAGTGTTGAAATGTTGGTAAAAGAAATGAGTGTAAGTAGAAGTAATTTATACTTAAAACTAAAAGAAATTACAGGTTTATCTTCTAGTGAGTTCATCAGAAGTATTCGTTTAAAACGAGCAGTACAATTGTTAGAAAAAAGTGATTTATCTGTAAAAGAAATTATGTACATGACCGGATTTAACAGTCCATCTTACTTTGCCAAATGTTTTAAAAAGCAATTTAACATGACACCTAGTGATTATATTAACAAAAACAATATTGATGTTAAAGAAGAATAAATATTAGCTGTTTTGTAGAATTGTAAGAGTTGTAAATATTTAAGTATATTAGCACAAACCAAAACATTATTATCATTTGGAAACAGATCAGAATTCTAAAAAAATTGTTGTTTCTCTAGAAAAAATAGAGAAAAAAGAGCACGCTTCTTTTCATACAGGAGTGTACAAACAGCAGTATTTTAACGGAGACTGGCATTACCATCCGGAGTTTGAATTACTTCTTATTAAAGAAGGAGAAGGTACTCGTTTGGTAGGTGATCATGGAGAAAAGTTTGAAGTTAATGATTTAGTGTTACTTGGTAGTTTTTTACCACATGCTTGGATTACAGATGCTGATTATCTTAAAGAACAACCTGATAAATTTTGCGAATCTATTTATGTACAATTCAAGAAGAATATTTTTGGATCTAGCTTTGTAAATATACCAGAACTAAAAGGTGTAAGAAAAATTTTAAGACTCTCAGAAAGAGGTTTAAAAATTAATGGAAAGCATAAAGACAAAATCATTTCTTTGTTAGAAGAAATGCCAAAAGAAAACGCTTTTAATCAACTTATAAAACTTCTTAAAATATTAAACCTTGTTAGTATAAGTGATTATACCATTCTAGCTTCGGAAAATTATTTAAAAGAAAATTTCCAATTCAAATCTCATCGAATGTTAAAAATTCACGAGTATTTAATGGAGAATTACAAACAAAATATTGATATTAAAACTTGTGCAGATATGGCAAACATGACTTTGCCTTCTTTTTGTAGATATTTTAAGAATGAAACTAATATGATTTTTTCTGATTACTTAAACCACATCAGAATTGATTTTTCAAAAAGATTGTTAACCAATACTGATATGGCTATTAAAGAAATTGGATATGAATGTGGTTATAATTCCGTTCCCTACTTTAACAAACAGTTTAAAAAAATTGCAGGAGAATCACCTTTTAAATTCAGGAAAATTAGCCGTGAAAAACACTAAGATTCTTTAAGAATTTGGTTAAAAAACAACATCGTTTCTTTTATATGGGTTTCCCAATAAATCCACTCGTGTTTTCCTGGGTTTTCTTTATAAACATGAGGAATTCCCTCTTTTTCTAATTCGCTATGTAATTTTCGATTTCCTTCTATCAATTCATCATCAAAACCACAATCAAATCTAAACTTAGGTAAATTATTTTTATGTGTTAAAGCTGTTTGTAGTACTGATGTTTGGGTTACCTCATCTTGCTGATATTCTTCTAAATCTTCTTCTACAAATAGTTTCATTTCATCTAAAACGGTAATAGAAGATAAACCAGAAACTCCAGAAAACTTATCGTGATGTTTTAGTCCAATTCTTAAAGCACCAAAACCTCCCATAGACAATCCTGAAATAAATAATTTTGATGTTTCACTTGCTTGAGGAATTAGTTCAACCGTTGCATCTATAACATCTTCTACAATCCATTTTTCAAAATCTACACCTGTATAATGAGGTACATAAGCACTTCCATCTCCCCACAAACCGTCCGAAGGCATTACTACAATCATAGGCTCTAGCTCATTATTTTCTATCCAAGATTTCATTTTTAAATGAATTCCTGTTTTTTGAGACCAAATCCAATGACTTCCGTAAACCCCATGTAGCAATACTACAATGGGTAAATCTTTATAATCTTTATCTGATGGTACAAATACACTTATATCTCCACGTCCTTTTAGATTTTTACTTTTTACAGTAATATATCTTAAGTTGTTAGATTCAAATTGCGCATCAGATAACTCTTTAGTTCTAAATTTTGACATTCTTTAATCGAATAAAATTACCCCTTTAGCATTTTTACCGGCCAACATATCTGCAAAAGCTTGTTCTAAATCTTCAAACTTATAAGTAGTTGTAACCATCTCATCAAGTAATAAATCTCCTTTTTGGTATAAATTTAAAAGAATTGGAAAATCTATTTGAGGTCTACATTTACCATATAAAGGATTGATGTAAATTTTATCCCACTCAAACAATTGCATATCTATCAAAACCTCTTCTTCTATACCACTTACTTGCACTGCTGTACCCGCATTTCTAATCATAGCCAAAGGTGCTGCTCCCAACGCAGGAATAGCAGTACACTCAAACGCATAATCGGCTCCGCCATTACCCGTAATTTTTTTTACTTGAACTGTAGCATTCTTTAACCCTTTATCATCTCTATTTGCTTGTATAATGTGTGTAGCTCCAAACTGCTTAGCCATTTCTAAACGGGTTGGATTTGTGTCTATAGCTATAATTTTTGCGGCTCCAGAAATTCTTGCTCCTTGAATTACATTTAATCCTACTCCTCCGTTACCAATAACTGCTACCGTAGATCCTGGTTTTATTTGTGCTGTGTTTACGGCAGAACCATAACCTGTCATTACTCCACAACTAATAATAGATGCAGAACTAAAAGGAATTTCTGTATTGTATTTTACCACCGCCTGCTCTTTAACAACTGTATGTGTAGACAGGGTTCCTATATTAAAAGAACGCTCTATTCCTTTTCCATTATACAATGTGCTCTCTAGCCTTGCATGCCCTTCAGAAACCTCACCATCAGGTAAGTTATCTCCAGCCACTACTGGTGAATTGTTTTCACATATATGCTGGTTTTGTTCTTGACACTGAAAACACGTACCACAAGGAATGGCCCAATTTAGAATTACTTTATCTCCAGGTTTTACAGATTTTACATTTTCTCCAACAGCTTCTACCACACCAGCACCTTCATGCCCTAAAATAATGGTACGTCCCCATGTTAAAGAATCGTGATCTGTATGACAAAGTCCTGCTGCTTGAATTTTTACTAAAACCTCATCTCCAATAGGGTTCTTTACTTCAATTTCTTCGATAGAAAATTTTCCATCACCTTTTGCTATGGCTGCCTTTGCTAACATGTTCTTTATTTTTTTTGGCAAAGTATTACTTATATATCACCAAATATTAAACCTTATTAACAAATAATTCTATTTAAACATCACAACAAGAAACTATGGAAAACAAAAAATCCTTACTAAATAAATAGTAAGGATTTAAGTGAGCCCTGAAGGATTCGAACCTTCGACCGCCTCCTTAGAAGGGAGGTGCTCTATCCAGCTGAGCTAAGAGCCCGTAGTTTTTATGTTTCTACGAAAACAATGTCGGGGTGGCAGGATTCGAACCTGCGACCTCCTCGTCCCAAACGAGGCGCGATGACCGGGCTACGCTACACCCCGATTAAGTCATCTATTTCAATAAGCGGAGAGACAGGGACTCGAACCCTGGCGACAGTTACCCGTCGACAGTTTAGCAAACTGCTCCATTACCACTCTGGCACCTCTCCCAAAATGTTTAACCATTTCGTTAAGCGAGTGCAAATATATATGTTTTGTTAAATGCTTGCAACCTTTTTTATATTTTTTTTTATTCAGGATATTCAATTCTTACATGATAGATGTTTTTAAGCTTTTTCTTAATTACTTTTTTCACACTTTCTATCTCTTTTAAAGTAATATTTGCATTTAAAAACTGTCCTTCTGATTTTTGCTTTTCTACAATACGTTCTATCAACTCATCTATCGCAGTAGCAGTAGGTTCCGGTAAACTTTTAGAAGCAGCCTCTGCAGCATCACACATCATTAAAATACAGGTTTCTTTAGAAAAGGGTATAGGTCCTGGATATCTAAAATCTTCTTGATCTACCGTTTCAGGGTTTAGATCCATTTCTTTTTTATAAAAGTAATATACCAAGCTTGTTCCGTGATGTGTTCTAATAAAATCTATAATTCTATCTGGTAATCTATATTTTTTAGCCAACTCTATCCCTTCTATAGTATGTCCAATAATAATTTTAGCACTATCCTTAGGAGATAATTCGTTGTGAGGATTTACACTTGTTGACTGGTTTTCTGTAAAATAAAATGGATTTAATATTTTACCAATATCATGGTACAAAGCTCCTGTTCTTACCAACATTACATTTGCATTAATTTCGTTTGCAGCTGCTTCTGCCAAATTAGCTACTTGCATGGAATGCTGAAACGTTCCTGGAGCTTTCTCATTTAACTCTCTTAACAATAAACTATTGGTATTAGATAGTTCTAACAATGTAATATCTGACACCAATCCAAATAGCTTTTCATACAGCCATATTAAAAAGACTGATAAGAAAGATAACACTCCATTTAGTGCAAACAACACAAAATAACGACTCTTAATTTGGCTAATTCCTCCTTCGTGAATAATGTAAAATGCTAAATAAGTTAGCATATAAACCAAGGTGATTTTAATTACAGAAATAAATAAGTTTCCTCTTTTATGAATGTCTGATACCGTTAAAATAGTCACAAAACCTGCAATAGTCTGCAAATAGATATATTCAAAACTATTAGGCACTACAAAACCAAGCATAATTACCATTAGTAAGTAAGAAAACATTGCTACACGAGCATCAAAAAAAGCTTTCATTACAATAGGTAAAATACACACAGGTACTACATATAAATATTCTGTTTGTTGTTTTATAATTAGTGTTTCTAAAAACACCATTAACAATACATTTAAAAAGATAAAAGTTACTTGGGTATTGTTTTCAAAAATTTCTTTTCTATCTAAATACAAAAACAACATTAACATTCCCATGGCCAGTGACACCAAAATAATGTACCCTGTAAGAATCCATATATAGTTCTTTTTGGTCCAAATTTGAGATTTGTATTCCTCTCTTAAAGAATTTAAAACTTCTAGTTTTTTTCCTTCTACAATATCTCCTCTAGCAATAATTAATTCTTTAGTAGATACTTTTCCTTTGGTATAAGAAATAGATGACAACAATTCTTTTAAGTCTTTATCTGTATAATCTTTATCAAAAAAGACATTGGGAACTAATACTTCTGATAAAATATTCGTAATAATGCTCTTATAAGTATAGTCTATTTGTTTTTTTAGCGTAGAATTAATCAATGGTAAAATTTCATCTGAACTAATCATTTGCCCAAATGGAACTTTACTTACTTCTTGCTGTTTTCTTATCAAAACAATTTTATCTGCAGAAAACCCATCTTTAACACTAGTATCTACAAAACCTTTGTTGTAAATAAAACTAATTAAATCTGTAGCCGTAGCTTTGTAAACTTGTGTGTTAAAATCATTTGCCAATCCTTTCTCAAGAACAGCTTCATCATAAAACTTTGTAAACTTTTGCTTTACATCTAACTCAACCTCAGCCTTATATTCATAATAAACATTTGATTCCTGCGTTAATTCCTTTTTTTCTGCTGAAATTTCTTCATCCGTTTTTTGGATTGCAAAATCAAAAGGAGCTAATAAGTTTTCATATTGCCAAGGCTTTCCTTTTTGAAATTCATACTTAAACTTCCCTCCTTTTGGAAAAAAATAGACAATAGAAAAAACCACAATTACAAACAAAAAAATCTTGTAAATGATGGACTGATTTTGATAGATACGATTAATGATATTTTTCATTAAGTGATTTTGGTGTTTATCAAAAATAAACAATTAATTTTTGTAAATTAAAGTACCGTTAACCTGATTCTACTATGTCTACAAAAATTGTAATTGTTGCCGCTAAAAGAACCCCTATTGGAAGTTTTCTTGGAAGTTTAGCATCTGTATCTGCACCAAAACTTGCTGCTACAGCTATTAAAGGAATTCTTGATGAAACTAAAATCCCATCAAACTTAATTGAAGAAGTTTACCTAGGAAATGTTTTGCAAGCTGGTCTTGGGCAAGCTCCCGCCAAACAAGCTGCTATATATGCAGGTTTAAACAATTATGTACCTTGTACAACTATAAATAAAGTGTGTGCCTCTGGAATGAAAGCCATTACCATGGGAGCACAAGCCATAAAATCTGGAGATAGAGACATTGTACTTGTTGGAGGAATGGAAAATATGTCATCCGTTCCTCATTACACAAACCAAAGAAACGGACAAAAGTTAGGAAACAGAACCTTAGAAGATGGACTTTTAAAAGATGGATTGATAAATGTTTATGATGAACAACACATGGGAGTTTGTGCCGAATTATGCGCAACCACACATCATATCTCTAGAGAAGAACAAGATCATTTTGCCATACAATCTTATAAAAAATCGATTACAGCAAACAACCAAGGAAAATTTAAAACCGAAATTACACCTGTTAGTATTAGAGACAAAAAAGGAAATGAAACCATTGTAGATAATGATGAAGAGTTTATAAATTTTAGACCCGAAAAATTTCCTTTATTAAAACCCGTTTTTGCTAAAGACGGAACTGTAACTGCTGCAAATGCATCTACCTTAAATGATGGAGCTGCAGCCTTGTTAATTATGTCTGAAGAAAAAGCAAAAATTTTAAATCTAAAACCTTTGGCAGAAATTGTTGCTTACACCGATGCTGCTACAAACCCTGAACTTTTTACTACAGCTCCTGCGCTAGCCATTCCTTCTGTTTTAAAAAAAGCCAACACGGATCTTGAAAATATTGATTTTTTTGAACTAAACGAAGCTTTTTCTGTAGTAGGAATTGCCAATGCCAATATTTTAAAAATCCCGATGCATAAAATAAATAAAAATGGGGGTGCAGTATCACTTGGACATCCTCTTGGTTGCTCAGGTGCTAGAATTGTTGTTTCTTTGATACATGTTTTAAAGCAAGAACAAAAACAATTTGGTCTTGCTGCTATTTGTAACGGTGGTGGTGGTGCCACGGCAATGATTATTAAAAATATTTGATAGCCTAGTATATTTATAAATGGATTACGGTATTTGTAACCTTAGTATTGTTCCTTTAAGATTAGAACCCACAGATGTTTCTGAAATGGTTTCTCAAGTGCTACTGGGTGAACACTTTAAAGTTTTAGAAATTAGAAATAAGTGGAGTAAAATTCGCTTATCTTTTGATAGCTATGAAGGATGGATTGACAACAAACAGTTTTTATTAATTCCAGAAGAGGATTATAAAAAACTAGATTCTTCTCCTTTATTTTTATCTAATGACCTTATCAATTTTGCCGAAGACCAAAAACATTTACTTTCTCATGTAATGATTGGTTCTCACTTGCCATTTTACAAACACAACAGTTTTAGCATTGGTCAAGATATATTTTCTATTGAAGGGGATATTTTTGATGGCAAAAAAAACAAAGAAAACATTGTTACCACAGCTTTACAATTTTTAAACACTCCTTATTTATGGGGAGGGAAATCTCCTTTAGGGATTGATTGTTCTGGATTGACACAATTAGTTTACAAATTAAACGGCTATCCTTTAAAAAGAGATGCTAAAGACCAAGCAAAACAAGGTGATGTTTTAAGTTTTATAGAGGAAAGTGAACCTGGTGATTTGGCTTTTTTTGACAACGAAGAAGGAAACATTATTCACGTAGGAATTATGATGGCCGACAACTACATTATTCATGCTCACGGAAAAGTAAGAATTGACCGTTTAGACCATTTAGGAATTTACAATGTAGATACCAAAAGACATACACACAAACTTAGAGTAATTAAGAAAATTATATAAGCATTGTTTTACAATCTGGAGACACTGCTAAATCACCTTCTGTAACACTTTTAATATATTCTATTCCAACTTCTGGAGCGGTTTCTTTTAACAAAAATTTTCCATTCTCTACAGTTAACAACCCTAAATTGGTTACAATTGTTTTTACACAATTAATTCCTGTTAACGGCAAACTACATTGTTTTAACAATTTAGACTGTCCTGCTCTGTTGGTATGCATCATGGCAACAATAATATTTTCTGCACTAGCTACCAAATCCATAGCTCCGCCCATACCTTTTACCATTTTACCAGGAATTTTCCAGTTGGCAATATCTCCATTCTGAGAAACTTCCATCGCCCCCAAAACTGTTAAATCTATATGTTGCCCTCTAATCATTCCAAAACTTAATTCCGAATCAAAAAAAGAAGCTCCAGGCAATGTTGTAATGGTTTGTTTTCCTGCATTAATCAAATCAGCATCTACTGCTTCTTTGGTAGGAAAAGGCCCCATACCCAACACTCCATTTTCACTTTGGAATTCTACATTAATTCCATTTGGAACATAATTAGCTACCAAAGTAGGAATTCCAATTCCTAAATTGACATAAAAACCATCTTGCAACTCTCTAGATATACGTTGTGCTATTTGCTCTTTGGTTAACATATTATTCTGATATGGTTAATTTTTCAATTCGTTTTTCATATTTCTCTCCTTGGAAAATTCTTTGCACAAAAACTCCAGGTACATGAATTTCGTTAGGATTTAAAGTTCCTACAGGAACCAACTCCTCTACCTCTACCACATTTACTTTGGCAGCTCCACACATGGCTTGATTAAAATTACGTGCCGTTCCTTTAAATATAATATTTCCAGCTTCATCACCTTTCCATGCTTTTATCAAAGCAAAATCGGCTTTTACAGCATATTCTAACAAATATTGTTTTCCGTTAAATTCTCGAACTTCTTTGCCTTGAGCCACTTCTGTTCCTACTCCAGCAGGTGTAAAAAACGCTGGAATTCCAACTTTAGCAGATCTACATCTTTCAGCTAAAGTTCCTTGCGGAATTAATTCTACTTCAATTTCATTGTTTAGCATTTGTCTTTCAAACTCATGATTTTCTCCTACATAAGAAGAAACCATTTTTTTTATTTGATGCTTTTTTAACAACAAGCCCAAACCAAAATCATCAACCCCTGCGTTGTTAGACACACAGGTTAATTGCTGCACATTTAAACGAACCAATTCTGCAATGGCATTTTCTGGAATACCACACAAACCAAAACCACCTACCAACAAGGTCATACCATTGGCAACACCTGTTAATGCTTCTGTTACAGAATTTACTTTTTTAGAAATCATGTTTGTTAAAATTGGATTTACTTAAATATAAGAAATATTCTGTTAGTTATAAAGCTTATACTCCCCCTATAAAACAAAAAAGACCTGATGCTTTTACACAACAGACCTTAAAACACTAAATATATATTTATTATTCTTTTACAACAATCAAATTTTCTGATTTTGCTACCAAAACAGCTTGCTCTATACTTTTTACTCTTAGTTTTCTCATAATATTTAAACGATGAGATTCAATGGTTCTAATACTCAACTTAAATAATTCCGACAAATCTTTATTACTTAAACCCTCTGCTATTTGCTCTAGAATTTGAGTTTCTCTTTTAGACAATCTAAACCCTTTTTCTACCCCTACCGTAGCCGAATTGGCATCTCCATTAGTATCTTTTCTAAAACTATTAATGATGATATTACTTGTGTCTCCCGAAAAATAAAGTTTCCCTTCCGATACTTTTCTAATCGCTTTTAAAAAATCTTTGTTAGATTCATCTTTTAAAATATAACCGTGAGCTCCCATATTCACCGCTTTTAAAATATAATCATCTCTATCATATAAAGACAAGAACAATATTTTTACATCGCTGTTCTTTCTAAATAATTCTTGAGAAGCATCTAAGCCACTATATTGTGGCATAGAAATATCCATCAACACAATGTCGGGCTGAAACTGATCGTATTTCACAATAGCTTCATAACCGTTACTAGCTTGTGCCACCACCTCCATGTCGCTTTCATTATCTATCAATTGTTTTACACCATGACGAAAAATCTCATGATCATCAACCAGCATAATTTTTTTTACTTTCATAAAGATTCTTTTTAATGCTCTTCCTCTAAATCTAAAGATTTATCAATAGGAATTTCTACTTTAATTTCAGTTCCTTTTTCCAATTCAGAATTGATAGACAATTTAGCGTTTAACAATTCTGCTCTTTCTTTAATATTACGAAGTCCGTGTGTATTGTTCTTAGCCTCAAATATATGGGTGCTATTGTAATTAAACCCTAAACCGTCGTCTTTAATTTGCAAGGTTATAAATTCTGCATCCGATTCTATAAAAACAGTCACTTTATCTGCCTTAGCATGTTTAACCGCATTATTTAACGTTTCTTGAACAATTCTATAAATAGCAATATCTCTTTCTGGAGATTTTTCTTGAACATCGTAATGATCTTCGTACACAATATTATATCCTGTATTTTTTCTGATGTTCTTTATCAAGTCAGACAGTGCAGCTTTTAAACCAAAATCTTCTAAAACATTAGGCTGTAATTCAAAACAAATCCTTCGAGTTTCGTTTACAATGGCATGAATTAACTGATACAATACGGCAATTTCTTTTACATTCTCAGGATTTTTTTCTTCCAAAAACTCTACCTGAATTCGTAAAGAAGTTAACATTTGACCAATTCCATCGTGTATTTCTGCCGCTACCCTTTTGCGTTCTTTTTCTTGACCAATAATGGTAGACATGTTTCTAACTTTCTGAATTATTTTTTGTCTTCTTAATTTTTCTTCACTTAACAAACGTAGTTCTTCTTCTGTCTTTTTTCTTAGTGTAATATCAAATCCTATGACTAAAAACTGATGTACTTCTCCTTTTTTATTAATAACAGGCATTACGGTAACATCTAACCAAAAACCAGATCCATCAGAAGCATGATCAAATATTTCTCCTTGCCAAACCTCTTTTCTTACTTCTTGTGATTTTATGTGTTTGTAAATAATACTTTCATCACCCCCCATATTGTTGTAAAAAATAGGCTTTCCTAACAACTGATTCATATTATATTTAGTCACATGACAATACTTATCATTAGCATAAATAATATTTCCCTCTGCATCTATCTTTACCAAATACGATGCCTTTTCCAAAGCAAAGTTTACCTCTCTTAATTCGTTATGAGATCTTTCTAAAATTTTATTATTCTCCTTTAAAGCTGTAGCTAATTTTTTGGCTTTCTTTTCTGATTCAATCAACCCACTAAAACTTACTTTTATTTTTTTAGCCAGAGGAATAAAAATAAAAACAGCCTCTAACATTAACATAATCATTACAATGGTTAGCAAAGCATATTCAATACTTTTTAAATCTCTAATATTGGTTCTAGATATTTTATCATAATCAAAAACAATCATCTCCATTCCTAACAGATACGAATTCTCGTTTTCTAAAATAATATTAGTATAAGGTTTTATAAGAGTAATATCTTCTATAGTTCCTTCATTCATCAACTCATGAACTTTGTAAGCTGCATTTAAAATGTTCCTATAAGGACGATCTATAATTCTATACAACTCAAACATATCCATATTCTTGTTTTTGGGCAAACTCAAAAACTCGTTTCCAGACAACAAACTTTCGTGTGTATTTTGCCACTGCAAAAGAGTGGTCTCAAAATCTTTACTAGTAGTTCTTAACTGCTCCCCTTTTTCTAGCTTTAAACTTAATTTTGCCAAGGTTTGAGAATTGGTTCGCAACCTAGAAGCATAGTTAATTAAATGAGAATCGTGAATTTGATTGTCTAAGTGTTTCTGAATTAACACTTGACTAATAATGGTGATAATAGCTATTACAGACAAAGCAGCCACATACAAAACATGGTATTGTTTTAAGGTATTGTTAGAACTTTGCTGACTTTCATCAAAAGAAGTAGATTTCATTTTATGGAGTAATCGTTACTTAGCAAATATACTTAAGTAAAAACCAATATTCAATGCGTTTTGAAGGATAGAATCTGCTAAAAAACAGGTATACACTACTTGGTATTCTTTATATTTGGACAAAATTACGTACGTATAATGAATGATTGCACCCAAATTGTACTAAAAAACATACAAGGAATTACTAGAGCGACTACCATTCGCAATCAGAAACCGATTAAAATACTAACCCCAAAATCTCACGAAACCAATTGCCATTTAACTACTACTAATTACGGTGGAGGCTTTGTACAAGGAGATCATGTAAAAATAAATATTGAAGCAAATGCAAATACTACCTGTGTATTAACATCGCAAGCAAATAATAGGGTTTACAAATCGGAAGACGGAAGAACTTGTGCCATTCATCAAGAAATAAACATAAAAGATAATGCCCGTTTTTTTATACTAAACGACCCTTTAGTTTTACAAAAAGACAGCAATTTAAAACAATATTTAACATGTAATTTAGCTAATGAAAGTAGTTTTGTGTTGTTAGATTGGGTAAGCGTAGGGAGAGTAAAAAGCAACGAAAATTTAGAGTTTGATTATTTTTATTCTGAAGCAGAAGTTGTTTATAACAGTAAAAGAATTCTTTTAGATAAATTTTCTTTAAGTCCTAAAAAAAACAACTGTAGCTCACCGGGTATATTAGCCAATCACACTACATTTATAAATTTATATATGATTGGAAATACAGAAAGAGCTTTGACTGTACTAAACCATTGCAAAAATATTGTAGAAAAATGGCTAAGCACAGAAAGTAAACCTCAACCAACTTTTGTAGTTTCGACAGATACTATAAACCCCAATTTACACATTCTTAGAGCCTCGGCTACAGAAACCTTAATTCTCTGGAAATTTGTGAAAGAAATTGGAACCATTTTTCTAGACAAAGAACAACTAAACTTTAACCCCTACGAAAGAAAATATTAAAACATGATTACTCCCGAACTACAAATACTACTAAGCACAGCTATTTCTATTGGTGTTATACACACCCTTACAGGACCCGATCATTACGTTCCTTTTGTAGTAATGGCAAAATCTAAAGGATGGACTTTAAAAAAAACATCTTCTGTTACACTTATGTGTGGATTAGGACACGTTTCTAGCTCTATTCTTATTGGAATTATTGGAATTATTTTTGGAGTTGGATTGTCTAAAATTGAATTTTTAGAAAGTCAACGAGGAGATATTGCTGGTTGGTTGTTTATTATTATTGGAGCCCTTTATCTAATTTTTGGAATTATAAAAAGGATCACATATCAGAAACCACACACACATAAATTGCCTAAGTTTTTAACCCGTAAGAACAGCGATAGAAAAATATCTCCTTGGTCTTTATTTTTAATTTTTGTTTTTGGTCCTTGCGAAGTATTAATTCCAATGCTGATGTATCCTGCTGCTCATGAAAACAGCACCGCTATTTTATTGGTTTCTGTTACCTTTAGCATTGCCACCTTACTAACTATGTTAGCAGTGGTATTGCCTTTGTCTTTTTTAACAGTAAAAATTCCTTTTAAAAACATACACAAATACAGCAATGTATTGGTAGGAATTACCTTGTTAACTTGTGGAATCTCCATCATTTTTTTAGGACTGTAACAAAACAAAAAAGGAGAACCCTTACAGTTCTCCCCTTTATCATGAAAATTCTTTATGCTAATCTTCTAAAGCATGTTTTCTTGCATGTAAAACGTGATTTATAATCACATCTACATTATATCCTTCGTAAGCTTTTGCGAACACAAAAGGTCCATCTCCACGCATTTTTTTAGAATCTCTATCCATTACATTTAAATCTGCATGTACCAATTCTGCAATATCAATTTTATTAATCACTAATAAATCTGCTTGTGTAATTCCTGGCCCTCCTTTTCTAGGAATTTTATCACCTCCAGAAACATCAATTACATAAATAGAAAAATCAACTAATTCTTTACTAAAGTGAGCCGCTAAATTATCTCCTCCACTTTCTACAAACAAAATTTCTGTATCAGGAAACTTAGTCATCAATTCTTCTAAAGCATTTAAATTTCCAGAAACATCTTCTCTAATGGCAGCATGTGGACACCCACCTGTTTCTACCCCAACAATTTTATCCGCTTCTAAAGCTTTGTTTCTTGTTAAAAACTCAGCATCCTCTTTGGTAAAAATATCATTGGTAACGGCTGCTATCTTCATTTTATCAGACAACATCTGACAAATTTTAAGCAACAACGCTGTTTTTCCTGTTCCTACAGGTCCTCCAATACCTACGGTAAAGGCTCTTTTTTTAAAATCTCTATTTTCTACCTGTAATTCTCTGTTAGAGAAAAAACCAGGGTTTTCCCAAGTTTCTTTGTGATGTAAGATCTCTTCGTAAATTTTCATAAAATTAATTTTGAAATAGTTTTGTATATAAATATTGATGTGACAACTGACACAATTCTAACATGTACGCATTCTTGCAAGCATTTTTTACTTCTGGAATAGAAGACATGTTGTATTCTGTAGCCACATAACTTAATAATTCTTTTTGTATTTGATGTGATTTTGTGGGTCCCAATGTACCTAATCTTACCACCACACTTAATTGATCTCTCACATTCATAAACACAAACAACTCACAGATTTCTTGAGCCGAAAAACCCAAACTTCCTAGAGAAGCTGCAAATACAATATGAAAGTCTGTATCTATTTTTTTGTACCAATCTAAATTAGGCACCTCAAACAAATTTACCAATATAGACAACCAGTTTTTACCTAATACCATTCCTGCTTTTTTTAGTGCAGGATTTAACAACATGACATTGTAATCATCAGATAGCAACTCTAATTCTTCAAAGGTTTTAACAGTACATGCTTGTTTTACAAAAGCCAAATCAAACGCATACATTTGATCTATATATGACTTTAAATACTGTATTAATTCCTCTACAGTATTGATGATTTGAGATTTCACGGCATATTCCATTCCGTTAGAATAAGCAAATCCCCCAATAGGGAAAGCCGAATCTGCAAAATGTAAAATTTGATACAAATGATAGTTGTTATTTTTTTCCATTAAAACAAATTATACAATTGTGCCAAAGGAACTTTAGTTGCTGGTTCACAAGTTAAATGATGACCATCTACCGTTACTTTATACGTTTCTGGATCTACTGAAATATTTGGAATACAATCATTATGTTTCATGTCTTTTTTCCCAATATTTCTACAGTTTTTAATAGCCACTACTTTTTTAGAAATGTTGTAATTCTCAACGGTTTCTACAGCACTATTGGCTACCATTACAAAAGAAGTTTGTCCAACTGCATTTCCTTTTGCACCAAACATAGGCCTAGAATACAAAGGACCTGGTGTTGGAATTGATGCATTGGCATCTCCCATTTGAGCTTGTACAATAGTTCCTCCTTTGACAATAATTTCCGTTTTAGCTCCAAAAAACTGAGGTTTCCACAATACCAAATCTGCCAATTTCCCAACCTCAACAGAACCTACTACATGTGAAATTCCGTGAGCAATAGCTGGATTGATGGTGTATTTAGAAATATATCTCTTTACTCTTAAATTATCGTTTTCAGAATCGGTTTCTAATCGTCCTCTTTGTTCTTTCATTTTAGAGGCCGTTTGCCAAGTTCTACAAATTACTTCTCCCACTCTTCCCATGGCTTGAGAATCTGAAGAAACAATAGACAAAGCTCCTAAATCGTGTAAAATATCTTCGGATGCAATGGTTTCTTCTCTAATTCTACTTTCGGCAAAAGCCACATCTTCTGGAATATTTTTATCTAAGTGATGACAAACCATTAACATATCTAAATGCTCATCAATGGTATTTACCGTAAATGGCCTTGTTGGATTGGTAGAGGATGGCAATACATTTTCTTCTCCACACAACATAATAATATCTGGAGCATGACCACCTCCTGCACCTTCGGTATGATAGGTATGAATGGTTCTTCCTTTAAAAGCATCTTTAGAAGCTTCTACAAATCCACTTTCGTTTAACGTATCTGTATGGATACACACCTGAACATCCATTTCTTCTGCAACAGACAAACAATTGTCTATAGCAGCTGGAGTAGACCCCCAATCTTCGTGTAATTTTAATCCACAAGCACCTGCTTTAATTTGTTCTACAATTGCTTCTGGGTGCGATGTATTTCCTTTTCCTAGAAAACCAAAGTTCATCGGAAACTCATCCGTAGCTTTTAACATAAATTCTATATGAAAAGCCCCAGGTGTACACGTAGTTGCATTGGTTCCTGTTGCAGGTCCTGTTCCTCCACCAATAAAAGTGGTAACTCCAGAAGCCAAAGCTTCTTCTATTTGTTGCGGACAGATGTAATGGATGTGTGCATCAATTCCTCCAGCGGTTACAATTAACCCTTCGGATGCAATCACCTCTGTACTTGGCCCTACAATCATATCAGGATGAACATTGGGCATGATATGAGGATTTCCTCCTTTACCAATGGCTACAATATATCCGTCTTTAATACCGATATCTGCTTTTATAATTCCTGAGTAATCTATAATTAGCGCATTAGTAATAATGGTATCTAAACAATCTTTACGAGTGACATTGGAAGCTTGTCCCATTCCATCTCTTAAGACTTTTCCTCCACCAAACTTACATTCATCACCATAAACCGTATAATCTTTTTCAACCTCTATTTCTAAACCTGTATCTCCTAAGGTTAACTTGTCATTTGTGGTAATCCCAAACATTGCAGCATAAGCCTGCTTGCTAATTTCTTTTGCCATAATTTCTTATTTTGCTTGTTTGTTTACTCGTTCCATAATAGTTGCTACGGGAACATTGTCTACACAACCGTTTACAAAGTTATTTCCTCCGTATACAATTTTGTTTCCGCTAATTTCTACCAATTCCACACTTTTGGTTTCTCCTGGCTCAAAACGAATGGCCGTTCCTGCAGGAATATTTAATCGGTAACCAATGCTTGCTGCCCTGTCAAATTCCAAAGCCAAATTCACATCAATAAAATTGTAGTGAGAACCTACTTGTATAGGTCTGTCTCCTGTATTTACCACATGCAACTCAATGGTTTTTCTGTTTTCGTTTAATAAGATAACACCTTCTCCAACTTTTATTGCTCCAGGATTGGCATCTATTACATTATCAATTGCTATTTTAGTTCCTGTTTTTTGTAAACCAGAACCATACAAAGCCCAATCGTTATTTAAGTTTTCATCACAAATAGGTTCGTGTACGGTAACCAACTTGGTTCCATCAGGAAAAGTTCCTTCTATTTGCACATCGTGAATCATTTTTTCTACTCCTGGCATTACATCATCACAACCTAGAATTTTTTTACCTCTATCCATTAATTCTACCACCGAAACTCCTTCTCTTATAAACTCTAATAATTGAGCTGAGATTAAGGCAATGGTTTCTGGATAATTTAACAAAATACCTCTAGCATATCTTTTTTGAGCTAAAAACCCCGCATTGTGGAGCATTAACTTATCTATTTCTTTTGGACTTAAATGCATTTGATTTTACTTTGATTGTATGTTTACGAAAGGACTATACTGATAGATAAGATCTTAACTCATCCATATTTATTTCTTTAGAAGCTCCTTCTTTAATAACTCTACCTCTATCTAAAATATAAAAATAATCGGTTAAGTATTTCGCAAAATCAAACTTTTGCTCTACTAACAAAACGGTCATCCCTTTGTCTTTTACCAACATTTTTAAGACCTCTCCAATTTCTTGAATAATAGAAGGTTGAATTCCTTCGGTTGGCTCATCTAACAACAACAAAGTAGGATCTCCGCACAATGCTCTGGCAATGGCTAATTGCTGTTGTTGTCCTCCACTTAAATTTCCACCCATACGGTTTCTAAATTCTTTTAAAATAGGGAACATGGTGTAAATTTCTTCTTCTGGAATTTGTGCTTTTTTGTTTAAACTCCCTTCTAAACCTATTTGTAAATTTTCGTAAACGGTTAGTTTTGGTAAAATTTCTCTTCCTTGTGGAACGTATCCAATTCCGTTTCTTACCCTTTTATAAGTTTGTTTTTTGTTGATGTCATTTCCTTGAAAAGAAATACTTCCTTTAGCCTCTCCCAACAATCCCATAACGGTTTTTAACGTGGTAGATTTTCCTACTCCGTTACGTCCCATAATGGTTGTAATCGTTCCTTTTTTTACCTCTAAATCTACCCCCCACAAAACTTGGCTTTCTCCATAAGATACCTCAACGTTTTGTAAAGACAATATTGTTTCTTTTGTGTTTTCCATGAATTGCATTTTTATGAATGTGCTTTTTGTTGTGCAGAATTTGCACTACCTAAATAACAATCTATCACCTCTTGATTGTTTCTTACTTCTTGAAAAGTTCCTTCTGTTAACATTTGACCACGTACCAAAACACTTACTTTTTCTATGGCAATTTGTTCCACAAACTTCATGTCGTGCTCTATTACAATTACGCTGTGTTTTTTACTTAAATCACACAATAAGTTCCCCGTTTTTTCTGCTTCTACATCAGACATTCCTGCTGCAGGTTCATCAATCAACATTAATTCAGAATCTTGTAACATGACAATGGCAATTTCTAACCATTGTTTTTTTCCGTGCGATAAACTTCCGGCAATCATAGTTAAATCATCTATCAAACCTACTTTTTCTGCCACTTCCACAATTCTATCTTTATCATAAGAAGCTAGCTTATAAAAATAAGAAGTGAATACATCTTTAGGACCATCTAATCCTAATAGCAAATTATCATAAACGGTTAATCCTGAAAAGATAGATGGTTTTTGGAATTTTCTTCCCACTCCCAACTTGGCAATTTCTACCTCTTTTCTACCTAGCAATTCTAATCCTTTAAACTTTACGCTTCCTTGTTGTGGTTTTGTTTTTCCACAAACTATATCCATAAAAGTAGATTTACCAGCACCGTTAGGACCAATAATTACTCTTAATTCGTTTTTTCTTATAGAGAAAGTATCTAGGTTTAAGGCAACCAAACCACCAAAGGATACTTTTAAATCTTTTACTTCTAACATTGCTTTTCCTTTTTATGCAGTTTTTACAAACATACTGTTCAACTTCTCTTTCATTTGATCTACCAAACCAACAATTCCTTTAGGCAAATACAATACTGTAATTACAAACAGTCCTCCTAAAATATACAACCAAGAACTTGGCAACACGGTGGTAAACACACTGTACATTAAGTTTAAAACTAAGGCTCCAACAACAGCTCCTTTTAACTTACCTCTACCTCCTAGTGCTACCCAAATAATCATTTCTATAGAAGCTTGAACATCCATTCTACCCGGAGTAATAATTCCTGTTTGTGGCATGTACAACATTCCTCCTACAGCAGCAATCATAGCACCAATCATAAAAATAGCTACACTATAATGGGTTACTTTGTATTTGGTAAAACGCATTCTAGATTCACTATCTCTAATAGCAACCAATGCTTTTCCAAATTTTGAATTGACCAAACCATGACAATACCAATAGATTAACCCTAAAGCCAATAGACTAAGAATATACAAACCAAATTTCACCGAAGTATCTCTTAAATCGAATCCTAAAAAGAATTTAAAATCTGTTAATCCATTGGTTCCTCCTAGCATGGTTTCATTTCTACTAAACAATAAAAACATAGCCAAAGCAATAGCTTGGGTAATAATGGCAAAATAAACTCCTTTGATACGTTTTCTAAAAATGAAATACCCTAAGACTCCTGCAAACACTCCTGGAACCAAAATTGATAAGACCAAAGCGTATGAAAAATTATCAAAAGGAACCCAAAAGAAAGGTAATTCTGTTACTTGATTCCAAACCATAAAACTTGGTAAAAACTGTCCTTCTGGCAAATTACTTAAGGTCATGTACATTCCCATTCCGTATGCTCCCATACAAAAAAACAAAGCTTGAGTCATACTTAAAATTCCTGTATAGCCCCATATTAAATCCACTCCTAAAGCGGCAATGGCTAAACAAAAATATCTTCCCCAAAGTGTTAGTGTATTAATTGGAACCAATCCTGTGAAATATCCTATTGGCATTAGCAAGGCAAACACCAATATAAAAATTATATATATTTTATTTTTTAACATCTTTTCTACCTTTTTAAAAATTAATCATCACTATGTCTTCCTTTGTCTGGAAACAACCCTTTAGGCTTGTACTGTAAGAAGAAGAAAATGATTAGCAATAAAATTACTTTACCATACACTGCTTCGTAAAAGAATTCAAAAACTTTAGACAGAACTCCCAATCCTAATGCAGAAATAATAGTTCCTATTAATTTACCAACCCCTCCAACAACTACTACTAAAAAGGAATCTACAATATAGGTTTGCCCCATGTTAGGTACTACGTTTCCTATTAAAGTCATAGCACAACCTGCAACACCTGCCAAACCAGAACCTAAGAAAAAGGTTAAAGAATCTATTCTTTTTACAGAAACTCCCAAACTAGCACTCATGTCTCTGTTTTGAGTTACCGCTCTAATTTTTAAACCTAATTTTGATTTGAAAAACACAAAATAAGTAAGCAATACCATTACTAATGTTAGTCCGATGATGAACAACCTGTTGTATGGCAACATTAAACCTTGAGTTACATTAATTCCTCCTGATAAAATTTCTGGACTTTTAACCGCTGTAACATCACCAAAAATGGTTCTAGCCAACTGAATTAGAATTAAACTAACTCCCCAAGTTCCTAATAAACTTTCTAGAGGTCTACTGTATAAATGACGGATGACTAATTTTTCTACCAACAATCCAAAACATCCTGAAACGACGAAGGACAAGGGTAAAGATGCCCAGAAAAATAAATCGAACCACGATTCTGGTAAAAACCCAATAAAAAATTGTTGTACACTAAAAGCTGTGTAAGCACCAATCATTACAAATTCACCGTGACTCATATTAATAACTCCTCCTAAACCATAAATAATAGAAAGCCCTAAAGCCACCAATAATAAAATACTACCTAAACTAATACCGCTAAATAAATTCTGAATAACATTGATTGTTTTTTCTCTTGATTCAATATTTTCTATTATTTTTTTAGCTCTTTCTTTTCCTTCTACATTTGTGTTTTCCTTTAATGCTACATAATCCAAAAGAGGATCTAACATATGTACATTCATGTTTTCTTCTAGCTCGCTTAGTACTTTGTTTTGTAAAGCTGCATTGTTACTATGTAACCAAATACTATAAATAGCTTCATCTGCAGCTAACAAAACCTCTTCTTCTTCTTCATTTATTTTAAGAGAAGTTAAAAAATCAACATCACTTAAAACACCTGTAGTTTTAAAACTTCTAAACGACATTTCTCGAACACTTTTATTTGGATGTACTAAGTTTACCTTTTTGGATAGTACATTAAATTTGGTTCTAATGCTTCTTGGAAAATTTACTTCTGATAGTTTTTCTTGTTGAACACTTATGGTTTCCAATTTTGGATAAACAGAATAATACAAAGTATCTCCAGGAAATTTTGTAACCGCAGTTCCTTTGTAGACAAACAACCTTTTATCTACAATAGCTGAAATTAATGGGTAGGTAGCTATATCATCATTTGTTACTAAACAAGTAGCAACTTCTTTTAATCGGGTTGCATCTTTGTGTAAAAGAACATTTACACATGTATCTAACGGTATGCTGTAAGACTCAACTTCTTGAGTCCATCCTATCACCACCATTAAAAATGCAACAAAAATGGAAATTTTATTCTTCATATTTCTTCTGTTATAATTCTCCAAAAAAGAAAAACCAATCAGCTATATATTAAAATAAACTGATTGGTTTTAACTGTTTATTTACTTAGCATACTGACTAAAAGGCTCTGGAATAACCAATCCTTTAGATTCAGAAATGATGTCAAATTGACCATCAGCTCTAATTTCACCAATCAATACTGGTTTAGATAAGTGATGATTAGATTCATGCATTTGAACTTCTCCACCTGGAACATCTAATTTTAAACCAGACAATGCTGCTATTACTTTTTCTACATCTGTACTTTGTGCTTTTTCTAAAGCAGCTTTGTATAAGTAAACTCCTGCATAAGACCAGTGAATTGGATCATCTGTAACACGATCTTTACCTCCTGGTAAACCATTCTTTTCACAGTAATTTTTAAACTTTTCTACAAACTTGTAGTTTTCTGCTGTTTTAATAGATTCATAATAATTCCACGCTGCTAAGTGTCCTACTAAAAACTCTGTATCCATCGCTCTTAATTCATCTTCTGCTACAGAAAAAGCCATAATTGGACAAGTAGTTGCAGACAATCCTTGATTTGCAAATTCTTTGTAAAAAGGAACATTACTATCTCCGTTTACTGTACTTAACACACATGCATCTCCAGAAGAAGCAAATCTTTTAATTTTAGATACAATAGTTTGGTAATCTTGATGATGAAAAGGAGTGTATTCTTCTATAATATTTTCAGCAGGAACTCCTTGAGCTAATAAGAAATTCTTTAAAATTTTGTTAGCCGTACGAGGGAATACATAATCGGTACCTATTAAATAGAATTTTTTATAGCTTCCTCCATCTTCGCTCATTAAATATTCTGCAGCAGGAATCAATTGTTGATTTGGTGTTGCTCCTGTATAAATAATGTTTGGCGACTGTTCTTGACCTTCGTACTGTACAGGGTAAAATAACAATCCTTTGTACTCTTCGTAAACAGGTAAAACAGATTTACGAGATACAGATGTCCAACATCCAAAAGTTACATCTACCTTGTCTTTAGTTAACAATTCTTTTGCTTTTTCTGCAAACAAATCCCAGTCTGATGCTGGATCTACAATTACAGGTTCTAATTTTTTTCCTAAAACTCCTCCTGCTTCGTTAATTTCATCAATAGCCATTAACACCACATCTTTTAAAGATACTTCTGAAATTGCCATGGTTCCACTTAACGAGTGTAAAATCCCAACCTTTATAGTTTCACTAGTTTCGGCAGCTTTTTCTGTGCTCTTTTCTTTTTTAGGTCCACAACTTGTAAACAGCATTGCTACAGCAAATACTGCTAGAGCTAAGAAATTTCTATTTTTAAATTTTAAATTTTTCATATGATTGTTATTTTAGTTTTCTTGTTAAAAAATAAATAATTGTACTTGTAGCCAAAGCTGACCGTATGTTTTTGTTTGATCGTTCAAACTTACATCTTGAAATGTTTTGGTTGTAGATGTATATGACAATCTTAAGTTGGTATTGTATCCATTAAACCAGTAGTTTAATCCTCCTCCTAAAACTGTTGTGGTGTTATATTTATCAAAATCACTTGTAGAAAGTGCTCCAGTTTGTTGATCTTCTGAATTCATATCTTGTTTTTCATAACGAATCCAAGGTTGTAACTTTGTGTCTTTAAAGTAATACCCTAACTCTAAATATTGAGTCCCTTGTGTAGGAATCATATCTGCAAACGTATACTTATCTGTTAAATCGTTACCTCCTGTTAAATAAGAGTACGCACCATTTAAAGTAATAGATCCTAAATCTCCAGCAGGCATATCTAAAAATACATCTCCACCAATTGCAGTATAACTACCCTGGGTATCTACACCCGCACCAATAGATAATGTTTTACCATTTCCTAAGTTGGTTCCTGAATAATAGAACGATTTGTCTTTATCAAACACGTTATATACCAATCTACCTACGGTTCTTAAAGGAGATTCATCTGTTCCTGTAAAAGAAGTTCTACCAGAAAAGAATCCTAAACGATATTCTAATTTTTCATTAGCCAAGAAACCTCTAAAATTCACCCCTAAATCACGACCTAAATTGTTTTGAAGCGGACTATCTGGATGTAAATTATACGGATATTGATAATACGTAAAATCATTAGCCATTAAACCTGCTGCACCTTGCAACCCATTTCTGTTATGAGACACTAATTGCAAACCTCCAATTACAGAAAACTGATCGCTAAAGACATGCTCGTACTGTGCGTCTAAAATCATAGGAGTTACTCTAATGCTTTTACTCCCTCCGTTATTTGCTCCATTCACAAACGTTGTCAATTCGGTTTCCATAAAGAAATTACCTTTTTTAGATAATTGAGCTCCTATTAAAACTCTACCTCTATAGACTGTAAAATCAGAACTCCATTCACTTGCATCTGGTGATGCTGGATTTCCTCCAAAAGCATATCCTTTTTGCTCAGCTCCTGCAAACATGTGGATAATTCCTCCTACATGAATAGAAGGTTTAAAGACCTCTTCTTTTTTAATGGTATCCATCAATGTTTCTTTTGGTGGATTTTGATAACTCACTGTTGAGTTCATTTTGATTGGACTTTCTGCCATAGTCACGGAAGTAGTAAAAATCCCAATTCCAATTAATAATGAGTTTAACGTTTTCATAAGTTTATAGTTAAGTGTTGATTATTTCACATACGTAAGTATAGCGCTCCGGATACGTAAATTACTTACGTATGCAAATCTATAAATTTATTGAAACCAACCGTAACTTTTTTATCAAAAAGTGATTAAAACATAAATAAAACCCATGTAAACCATATAAAAAACTGCTAAAAAACATTTACTATTACCTTTAAGTACAAATACCTAAGTAAGAGTAATATTTACTTAAAAAAAATTAAACATTAAGTACTTCTAATTTGATACAACCTCTAAAACATCCTTATAAATAAATTTTAATCAAAAAATAAAGAACAAAAAAAAAGCCCAATCATTACGATTGGGCTTTTTACATTTTATAAAAAAGCTACTTTAAAGCATCTGCTTTTTCTTTTTGCTCTGTTGCATTGTACAAGTTAATCAATGCTCCTTTAATACCATCAGAAGGTTTTAATGCATAAGCTTTTTCAAATGCAGGTATTGCGTTTAAATACATTGCATTTAACTTCTCACTAATTTCAGTATGCTTTTTTCTATTCTTAAGATTTTTATTTAATTCATCTACAATTGCTTGTTCTTCCGACATAATTAACAAACCTTTATTAATATATGCTCCTGCATAAGTTGAATCAACCTCAATAGCTTTATCATACGCTTTAATAGCCTCTTCTTTACTTCCTAACTCTTGATTTACAATTCCCAAGTTAATCCATAAATCTCTACTCTCTGGCTTTAATTCAGATAAGTCTTCTAAAGCAGCTATATAAGCTTTTTTATCTCCTGTCTTAAAAACAATAGTTGAGTAATCTTCTACAAATTTAACTTCTCCAGGAAATTCTTTTTTTGCTTGATTTAATAAAGCCAAAGATTTTTGATCCTCTCCTTTTTTATCGTAAGCGCTTACCAAAACATTATAATAATCAATTCTTGTTTTAGGATCAATTTTTACATCTTTAGGATTGTTGTGTGTGTTTTGTTTCACAGCTTTGTCTCTCTCAGACTTCTTAAAAAACTCATCCTCTCTTTTAGTATACTTATTAGTTGCATTGTAAGAGAATTTATCTTTATCTAACTTTAATAACTTTTCAGTAATCTCAGCCACCTTATCTCTGTTTTTAGCATTCTGATAACTATACAAAGTAAGTACCATTAAATCTCTACGTTCAGGATAAATTTTAGAATAGGCTTCATAGGTACTTCCTGCACTATTAAAATTATTTTTAGCCAACGCACTTGCTATAGTTGTAAAGTAATGGTCATTAATAATTTTTAAATAACTAAGAGACTTATCAGAGTATTTTGCCTTCTCTACCCCCAGTTCTACATCTAAAACCTTGTTAAAAAATTTAGCTGCGTTTGGAAAATTCTTTTTGTTTTGCTTTCCAAAAGCATTTTTTCCATAAAGGAAATACAAATAAGATTCAAACTCTGTTCCTTTTGCCTGATCTTCAACAGCTTTTAAAGCTTTGTAAGCATCATTATACTTAGCTGAGTTTATTAATTTCTCTGCCTTTTTTAATTCCTTTTTTTGTGCCAAAGCAGAAAAAGAAACCGCAAGCCCTAAGGCAATTGTTAATACTCTTTTCATCTATTATTTATTTATTCTTGGTTAGTTTCAGTAATATCTTCAGCAGCACTTTCAATAACATCTCCAGTTTCTACATCGTCTTCTACCTCTTCATCATCCTTCATCACTTTAGCTACAGCCGCAATAGAATCATTATCGTTAATATTAATTAACTTAACTCCTTGAGTTGCTCTACCCATTACACGTAGTTGCTCTACATCCATACGAATTGTGATTCCTGATTTGTTAATAATCATTAAATCATCTTCGTTTGTTACATTCTTAATAGCAACTAACTGTCCTGTTTTTTCAGAAATATTTAAAGTTTTAACCCCTTTACCACCTCTGTTTGTTATACGATAATCTTCTAAACTAGATCGTTTACCATATCCTCTTTCAGAAACAACTAAAATGTCACTTTCCATATCATCTACAGCAATCATACCAACAACTTCATCATTCTCATCTGCAAGTGTAATTCCTCTTACTCCAGATGCAGTTCTACCCATTGGTCTTGTTTTCTCTTCTTCAAAACGAATGGTTTTACCAGACTTAACTGCCAACATTACCTGACTAGTTCCGTTGGTTAATTTAGCTTCTAACAGTTCATCATCATCTTTAATGGTAATGGCTTGAACTCCGTTTGTTCTAGGTCTAGAATATTGCTCTAAAGAAGTCTTTTTAACCTGACCTTTTTTAGTAGCCATAATCACATAGTGACTATTAATGTATTCTTCGTCTTTCAAATCTTGAGTTACTAAGAAAGCTTTTACTTTATCATCATTTTCTATGTTGATTAAGTTTTGTAGTGCTCTACCTTTAGAAACCTTAGTTCCTTCTGGAATTTCGTACACACGCATCCAGAATACTTTTCCTTTTTGCGTAAAAAACATCATATATTGATGGTTGGTTCCAACAAATAAGTGCTCTAAGAAATCTTCATTTCTAGTTGCGACTCCTTTTTGACCTTTTCCACCTCTGTTTTGTGTTTTGTATTCAGACAACGGAGTACGTTTAACGTATCCTGCATGAGAAATAGTTACTACTACTTTAGAATCAGGAATCATATCCTCAATTCTCATATCTCCACCTGCATACTCAATTACAGAACGTCTTTCATCACCATATTTTTCTTTTATAGCTAATAATTCGTTCTTAATAATCTCCATTCTTCTTGGCTCATTTGCCAAAATATCCTTTAAATCTGTAATCAACAACATAATTTCGTCATACTCAGAACGCAATTTATCTTGCTCTAGTCCTGTTAACTGACGTAAACGCATTTCTACAATAGCCTTTGCTTGAATTTCTGTTAATTCAAAACGAGCCATTAATTTTTCACGAGCTTCATCACCGTTTTTAGAACCTCTAATAATAGCAATTACTTCATCAATATTATCTGATGCAATAATTAATCCTTCTAAAATATGAGCTCTAGCTTCTGCTTTCTTTAAATCAAACTCTGTTCTACGAGTTACAACTTCATGTCTATGCTCAACAAAATGATGAATTAAATCTTTTAAGTTTAACATTTCTGGTCTTCCTTTTACCAAAGCAATGTTGTTTACACTAAAAGAAGTTTGTAAAGAAGTGTATTTGTATAATTTGTTTAAAACAATATTTGGAATAGCATCTTTCTTTAAAATATACACAACTCTCATTCCCTTACGGTCAGATTCATCACGAATATTAGCAATTCCTTCTAATTTTTTCTCGTTAACTAACTCAGCAGTTTTCTTAATCATTTCTGCTTTGTTCACCAAATAAGGAATTTCGGTAACAATAATACAATCTCTACCTTTTACTTCTTCAAAAGTAGCTTTTGCACGCATTACAATTTTTCCTCTACCTGTATGAAAAGCATCTTTTACACCTTCATACCCGTAAATAGTTCCTCCTGTAGGAAAATCTGGTGCTTTGATGTATTCCATCAAACCATCAATATCAATATCTCTATTTTCTATATAAGCAGTAATACCACTAATTACCTCTGTTAAGTTATGAGGTGCCATGTTAGTAGCCATACCTACTGCAATACCAGAAGCTCCGTTTACCAATAAGTTTGGAATACGGGTTGGTAAAACAGTTGGTTCGTTTAAAGTATCATCAAAGTTTAATCTATAATCAATAGTCTCCTTTTCAATATCTGACAACATTTCTTCAGATATTTTCTGCATACGTACCTCCGTATAACGCATTGCTGCCGGACTATCACCATCTACAGAACCAAAGTTCCCCTGACCGTCAACCATCATATAACGCACACTCCAATCTTGAGCCATACGTACCATGGAATCATATACTGATGTATCTCCGTGTGGGTGATACTTTCCTAATACTTCTCCTACGACTCTTGCAGACTTTTTATAAGATCCGGTAGATTTAATACCCAACTCATGCATACCAAAAAGCACACGTCTATGTACAGGCTTTAATCCATCTCTAACATCTGGCAAGGCACGTGACACAATTACAGACATTGAGTAATCAATATAAGCAGATTTCATCTGCTCTTCTATATTAATCGGAATCAGCTTTTCTCCTTCAATCATGTATATTATTCTTAAGTTATATTTATATTATCAACATAGCAATTTACATCTTTTCATCGATTTCACAAGCGCTACAGCTTTGTAATTTAGGCATAAGTTATCAACATACAAAACTGCAGAAGCACTTTATTCGTATATGTTTTAACAACATATTTAACAACTAAAGCGCTGAAAAACAAATAATTGAAAACAAGACAAAATGACTACCCCCAACAATGGCAGGTTATTTGTAATTTATGTAAAAAAAATCTACTAAATTTACGTAGAACCTAATCTTAAAACGAGAGCATATGGATGATAATTTCTCACAAGAAGTAAAAGATGTGATTGGTTTCAGTAAGGAAGAGGCTATCAGACTAGGTCATGACTTTATTGGTACAGAGCACTTAGTGCTTGGTATTATTAGAAATCAAGCTAGCAAAGCAAACGACATGCTTATTGCATTAGATGTAAATCTTGAGTATTTAAAACACAAGGTAGAAACTTTACATCCTATTTCTAGCTTACCAGTCCCTGCAGGAGAAAGAAAAAATCTTCACCTGACCAAACAAGCAGAAAAAGCTTTAAAATCAACATTTTTAGAAGCTAGATTATACAATAGTACTACGGTAGATACTGCCTTATTATTGTTGTGTATTTTACGAAACGATAACGACCCAATTACTAAAATTTTGGATAAACTACACATTACGTACAACGATGTAAAATCGTTATACAAGCAATTAAGTCAGGGTGATGAAGGGGAAGAAGAAATAGAAGATACTTTTGAACAACCTACCAACGAAAGTTCTCAGGATTTTTCTGGAGGAAATACAGGTTCTTTTGAAAGAAGTCAACCATCATCAGGAAATCAAAATAAAAAATCTAAAACTCCTGTTTTAGATAATTTTGGTCGCGATTTAACCTTTTTAGCAGAAGCTGACAAATTAGATCCTGTTGTAGGACGTAATGAAGAAATAGAACGTGTTTCTCAAATTTTAAGTAGACGTAAAAAAAACAATCCAATGTTAATTGGAGAGCCTGGAGTTGGTAAATCTGCCATTGCAGAAGGATTAGCTTTAAGAATTGTTCAGCGTAAAGTTTCTAGAATTTTATTCAACAAAAGAGTTGTATCGTTAGATTTAGCAAGTTTAGTTGCTGGCACAAAATACCGTGGTCAGTTTGAAGAGCGCATGAAAGCTTTGATGAACGAACTAGAAAAAAACGAAGATATTATTTTGTTTATTGATGAAATTCACACCATTGTAGGTGCAGGAGGAGCTACAGGCTCTTTAGATGCATCTAACATGTTAAAACCTGCTTTGGCTAGAGGTGAAATTCAATGTATTGGTGCCACTACCTTAGATGAATATCGTCAAAATATTGAAAAAGATGGAGCCTTAGAAAGACGTTTCCAAAAAGTAATTGTGGAACCTACTTCTGAAGAAGAAACCATTCAAATATTACACAATATTAAAGGTAAGTATGAAGATCATCACAACGTTACGTTTACAGACGAAGCTATTGTAGCCTGTGTTAGATTAACGAACCGTTACATGACAGATCGTTTTTTACCAGACAAAGCAATTGATGCTTTGGATGAAGCTGGATCTAGAATTCACATTACAAACATTGTAGTTCCTAAGCAGATTATTAAGTTAGAAGCGGAACTTGAAAAAATTAAAAAAGAGAAAACAAAAGCTGTAAACGGTCAAAAATACGAAGAAGCTGCTAAATTACGTGACGACGAAAAAAACTTAGAATCAGCATTAGCTTCTGCACAACAGCAATGGGAAGAAGCCGCTAAAGCAAATAGAGAAACGGTTACCGAAGATAATGTTGCAGAAGTAGTTTCTATGATGACTGGAATTCCAGTAAACAGAGTTGCAGAAGCAGAAAGTAACAAGCTAAAAGATTTACCTGCTACTATTAAAGGAAAAGTAATTGGTCAAGATGAAGCGGTTGCTAAAGTTATTAAAGCTATTCAGCGTAACAGAGTTGGTTTAAAAGATCCTAACAAGCCTATTGGTTCATTTATCTTTTTAGGACAAACAGGGGTTGGTAAAACACAGCTAGCTAAAATATTGGCTACAGAAATGTTTGATTCTGACGATGCGTTAATTCGTATTGACATGAGTGAATACATGGAAAAGTTTGCTATTTCTAGATTGGTAGGAGCACCTCCTGGTTATGTTGGTTATGAAGAAGGTGGACAGTTAACAGAAAAAGTTAGAAGAAAACCTTATTCTATTATTTTATTAGATGAGATTGAAAAAGCACATCCTGATGTTTTTAACATGTTGTTACAAATTTTAGATGATGGATATGTGACCGATAGTTTAGGTAGAAAAATTGATTTTAGAAATACCATCATTATCATGACTTCTAACATTGGTGCTCGTCAAGTAAAAGACTTTGGTGCAGGTGTTGGTTTTGGTACAGCTTCTAAAAAAGCACAAACCAATGACCATATTAAAAGTGTGATTGAAGGTGCTTTAAAGAAATCTTTTGCTCCTGAATTCTTAAACAGAATTGATGATGTAATTTTATTCAATGCTTTAGAAAGAGAGGATATTCATAAAATTATTGATATTGAGTTGGCTAAATTAACCAATCGTATTAAAGGATTAGGATATACTTTAGCGCTAAGCGATGAAGCCAAAGATTATATAGCAGACAAAGGATTTGATAAAAAGTACGGAGCAAGACCTTTAAAAAGAGCTATTCAAAAGTATATTGAAGATGCCTTAGCCGAAGAAATTGTAAATACAAACCTAACCGATGGTGATACCATTCATATGGATTTGGATAAAGAAAAACAAGAATTGACCATTAGAATAGATCATAAAGAAAATTCTGAAATCAAAGAATAAATAAAAAAAGGATGAACTTTTAAAAGTTCATCCTTTTTTTATGCTATAATGTCTCTTAATTTCACTCCTGCTTTGTCCAAAAACGGAAGCTCAACTATTTCTGTTTTAAAATTAGTTAATTGCTCTTTTTGATCAGTTGTAAGCAAACCATTTGTCTGTTTACTCATCAACAATACCTTTTCAACAAATTTTATATTCAATACACCTTTTTCAACCTGATCTTTAGTAACTGTAATTACTTTTATTTGATTAGATTTTAACAACGAGAATAAATCTTTTTTTGTCTTTTTATCTCTTATAAATTCTAAACAAATCAACAAAGTATCCTCTACAAACAAAGCAACATCACTTGTTAATAACTCATTGGATAACTCAAAACTAAAAGGAGTAAACTCAAAATCTTCACAATATTCTTCAAACAAAGATTCATCAGTAAGTTCATTAATTCCACACAAAGCAATTTCGGATGCTAAATGACTCACTAAACTATTCTGTCCATAAAAATAAACTTCTTCCTCTGCAGCTTCCGTATAATCAATTACCTCTTTATTTTTAGCTGCTAATACAATATCAATACACTCATAAAATTGTGATATATTTTTTAAAGGAGATACAGCAATAGTTTCTACATTTTCAAAAAACAAACTAGACAAACTAAAAGGCTGTACACCTCCTAAATTAACCACTTTAAAAGTTGCTGTTTTTGTTAAAGCATTAAACTCTCTTTGCAATAATTCTTTCTGAGCATTGGGTAAATAACCCAAATTACCAAAAGACCACTCTCTAAAGTCTATTAATACCATCTTATATTTTTTTAATTACATAGGTTACAATTCCCCAAATTACCAATTCTTGATCTTCTTCTACTTTTATTTCAGAAAACTGCTTATTTTCAGGCACCAAAAAAACACCCTCTTTAGTTACCTTTAATCGTTTTACAGTAAACTCTCCATCTAACATACAAACTGCTACTTTACCATCTTGAGGCTCCAAACTTCTATCAACCACTAACAAATCTCCATTTGCCATTCCGGCATCTTGCATAGAATCTCCATCAACTTTGGCAAAAAACGTAGCCGTTTCATTCTTTATCAACTCTTTGTCTAAAGAAATTCGCTTTCCTTCAAAATCTGCAGCTGGAGATGGAAATCCGGCTTTTATTCCCTCCTCAATAAAAGGAAGTTTTACAAAAACTCCTTTTTCATATCTATAAAACGTTAAATTCATCATCTACAGTTTACGGTAATAATATCACTCAATTTTGTTGTGTAATTAGGCGATAAATGCTCTTGCCTCATTTTCCAAGTTTTTGCAATATCTTGATTTGCCAACTTTAATTTTCCTTTCCCTAATTTTTCATTCAAAGCATCCATAGTATGCATCAATAATTGATGTTTCGGATTTTCATCTGCAAACATTCTTGTTTGATGACTCGTATTATTTGTAATAGAAACCAATACAACTCCTCCTTTTTTATAAGAACAATCATTTCTATAAATCTCTCTTAATTTTTGTAAAACCATTTTAGTAATAGTAATACTAGAACTGGTTGCAAAACCAAAAGGAACCATAGCTCCCAATTTTACATACTCCTTACCAAACCTGTTAGATTGTAAAAAAAGATAAGCAGCAGCACACTCTCCTTGCTGTTTACGTAACTTTTCGGCAGCACTGTTGGCAAAGGTAGCTATACGTTCTTCTATTTCATTTAAATCAGACAACACATTTGGAAAACTACGGGTTACCGCAATCATTTTTCTATCCTCATCCAATCCTTTTTCCAAACAAATTGTTGGCTTTCCCTCCAAATCGTGTTTCAATCGCAAACCCACTACAGAAAACCTAGAACGAACCAACGTATCCGTTAATAAAGTATAACCATAAGCTTTATAAATTCCCATGGCTTGTAATTGTTTTCCCAATCTTCTACCAATTCCCCAAACATCTCCAATATTAGTCCACTTTAAAGCCTTTATCCGTTGCTCTTCCGTTCCTATACAATACACACTTTTTGTCTGTACAGGGTATATTTTTACAATATTGTTTGCAATTTTTGCCAAAGCTTTACTCTTTGCAATTCCTACACTAACTGGTAAACCCAACTGACGTAAAATTTCTTGCTGAATTTTATGTCCTATCAACTCTGCTTCTTCAAACGTTTTATTGTTCAACTTAAAAAAAGCCTCATCAATAGAATAAGGTTCCAACTCATCAACATATTTATTAACAATAGTCATCACTCTAGAACTCATATCTCCATACAAAGCGTAATTAGATGAAAACACATGAACTCCATGCTGCTTAAATTTTTGCTGATATTTAAACGCAACAGCCCCCATAGGAATATCCTTAAACTGTTTTACCTCACTACTACGCGCAATTACACAACCATCGTTGTTAGACAAAACCACAATAGGTTTTCCTTTTAATTCTGGTCTAAAAGCACGTTCGCACGATGCATAAAAACTATTACAATCTACAATTCCATACATCTTGTAAAAGTAAATCAAAACTATGTAATCATCATGCATTATATTTAACTCAAAATTAAGTTTATGAAGTTTACAAACACAAATTCACTTCCCAAAATACCAACAAGTCATCATACTGATATTCTTAAAAAAGTATTTATTCATAAAGAAAGCATCCCAAACCTTATGATGTTTGGCTCAGCAACCTTTAAACCTAGTCAAAAAGTAACTGCTCATCAGCACAACACCATGTACGAAGTCTTTTACATTCAAAAAGGTACTATAGATTTCATTATTAATAACAAAAAAGTCACCGCAACCGTAGGAGATTGCATCACCATAGAACCTAAAGAAATACACGAACAGCAAAATAACTATAAAGAAGATGTAGAAGTAATCTATTTTGGAATCGCTGTTGATTCTTAATTTTGGGGCATTCCCCTAAAGGGTCGTGCTTTCCTTACTCGCTTTTTAAATGCCAAACTCCTTTTAGCATTTAAAAGAGCTCAAACAGGCCAGTCAATCACTAATGCAAAAAAACTTATACCATGCAATTCGGAAAAGTTCCCAATCCAGAAACTATAAATTTTTATCTTCCAAAAGACCATCCAAATACACAAAATGTGTTTGATACATCCTATCTAGGTAAAACTGAATTTTCTATAGGTTGTGCCAAATGGAATAAACAAGATTTAAAAGGATTCTACCCCAAAGGAACCAAAGACGAATTAGCATATTACAGTTCACAATTCAACAGCATAGAACTTAATGCAACTTTCTACAACTTATATCCACAAGAACAATTTATAAAATGGGCTAAAAAAACACCTAAAAATTTTAAGTTCTATCCTAAACTAACACAAGACATATCACACTACAATCGCTTAGATTCAAAAGCATACCCAATTACAGAAGCTTTTCTAAATAATGCCGTTGTCTTAAAAAACAAACTAGGAGCTATTTTTCTTCAAATGCATCAAGATTTTAGCCCTACAGAATTTAATTATTTAGAAGATTTTATAAGTAGTTGGCCTACAACAATTCCTTTAGCTGTAGAACTTCGTCATACAGATTGGTTTAACAACCCTAATCATGCAAAAAAATTATACCATTTGTATACTCAAAATAACATCAGTAACATTATAACAGATACTGCAGGAAGAAGAGATTTACTACACATGAGTCTAACCAATCAAAATGTATTTATTCGCTTTGTAGGAGCTAATCATCCTTCAGATTATAAAAGATTAGATAGTTGGATAGAACGAATAGAAACATGGGCAAATAACGGAATAAAATCCATAGCCTTTTTTATTCATCAAAATATAGAAATTGAATCTGTATTACTTTCTGCTTACTTTATCAAAAAGCTCAATACAAAATTAAAACTCAACTTAAAAGTTCCTCAAACCATTCAAGATATTCAAAATCTACAGCAAACTTTATTCTAAAGTATTTTAATTAGCTCCTATTTCATAAATCATAATCTAACTTATGTAATTTCATTAGGTAATAACTTAAAACAATTCAATTACTTTTAGTAATCTTTAAGATACAACCTAAGGTCATCGAGCGAAGTCGATATATATACTCACTTATATAGTAACATATTTAACACAGAACCCAAACAATATAAATTTATAACTCTCCTAACAACCAATTATCACTCTAAGATCATCGAGCTGAGTCGAGATGTATGCTCGCT
>NZ_JAATJG010000010.1 GCF_011927765.1 Wenyingzhuangia aestuarii | reverse complement strand
AATAGAAGTACAAACGCTGCTGCTGAATCTTTCAATGCCAAAATCAAAGCTTTTAGAGCTCAGTTCAGAGGTGTTAAAAACGTTGAATTCTTCCTATTTAGATTGACTAATATTTTTGCCTAAAACACAACTTTTAGGTATGATCCATGATCCTATTTAACACAGAATTCATTTAATGCGCAAAAAAAAAGCCTCAAACATATGTTTGAGGCTTTCGCGGTCTGGACGGGACTCGAACCCGCGACCCCCTGCGTGACAGGCAGGTATTCTAACCAGCTGAACTACCAGACCGTTGCTGTTAGCGGTTGCAAATATACAACTAAATCACAGTTGTGCAAAGGGTTTGTAAGCTTTTTTTTATTTTTTTTCTTCTAAAAAACATAGCTTATTAATAACCAGAATTTTACGCAAAAAAAAAGATTCCAAAATTGGAATCTTTTTTTTGTATCTATAATTGACAACTTATATTGCTGCATCAATTTTAGCTGCATAGGTTGCTTTTGGAGCTACTCCAACTTGCTTATCTACAACTTCTCCACCTTTAAAAACTAAAACGGTAGGAATGTTACGTACTCCATATTTAGCTGCAAACTCTTGGTTAGCATCTACATCAACTTTACCAATTACTGCTTTTCCATCATACTCTTCCGTTAACTCATCAATAATAGGAGCAACCATTCTACATGGTCCACACCATGCTGCCCAAAAGTCAACTAATACGGGCTTATCTGATTTTAATACTACTTCTTCAAACGTTGCATCTGTAATTTCTAATGCCATAATTTTATTTTTTTTAATGTTGTTAATCTATCTTTTGTACAAACAAAAATATACAATTATTCAACTAATCAAAGTTTTATATAATCGCTTTTGTTTATAGGTCTATCAATCGTTTTGATACTTACAAAAATTCTACTCCTCTGCCATGTTAGGACTTAACCATCTTTCTGCTTCTGCATGGGTTAAACCTCTTCTGTTTGCAAAATCGTGAACTTGCTCTTTGGTGATTTTACCCAATCCAAAATAACGAGCATCTTTGTGTGCAAAATAATGTCCAGAAACAGATGCTGTTGGGAACATTGCTAAGCTATCTGTTAGCTCTACTCCAATGTTCTCTTTTACATTTAACAATTCCCACAATTGTGATTTTTCTGTATGATCTGGACAAGATGGATATCCTGGTGCAGGACGAATTCCTTGGTAAGATTCTTTAATTAAATCTTCGTTAGATAAATCTTCTCCTTTGGCATATCCCCAATCTTGTTTACGAATCTTATCGTGTAAGTATTCTGCAAAGGCTTCTGCAAATCTATCTGCCAAAGCTTTTACCATAATACTATTGTAATCATCTAAGTTTTGTTTGTATTCCTCAGCCTTTTCTTCTACTCCAAAACCTGCAGTTACACAAAATGCTCCAATATAATCTTCTAAACCACTTTCTTTAGGGGCTACATAATCAGACAAAGCAATATGTGGTTTTCCTGCTGCTTTTTTAGATTGCTGACGTAAGGTTAACATGGTCTGAATGGTTTCTGAACGACTGTTATCTGTATAGATTTCTATGTCATCCGAGTTCACCGTATTTGCTGGAAACAATCCGTAAACAGCTTTGGCAACAAACCATTTTTCTTTAACAATTTTGTCCAACATTTCTTTGGCATCCTTAAACAAATCTTTGGCTTGCTCTCCTACAATTTCATCTTCTAAAATAGCAGGATATTTTCCGTGCAATTCCCAAGATTGAAAAAATGGAGTCCAGTCTAAATAAGGAACCAATTCTTCTAAAGGTAAATCATCAATTACCTGCACTCCTGTTTTGTTAGGAGTATATACGGTTTCTAGATTAAATTCTAGCTTATAGTTATTGGCTCTAGCTTCTGCCAAAGGCAAGTATACTTTTTTACGTCCTCTACTCAAAAACCCTTCACGAACTTTATCGTATTCCGCATAGGTTTTGTCTTTAAAGTCTTGAGAAATCTTTTTATCCTCTCCAATTAGCGTACTGGTAACTGGAACAGAACGAGAAGCATCTAAGACATGAACCACACCTCCATCATACTCAGGTGCAATTTTAACAGCTGTATGTGCTTTGGATGTTGTAGCTCCTCCAATCAACAATGGAATGGTAAAATTCAATCGTTTCATTTCTTTAGCAATGTGTACCATTTCATCTAGAGAAGGTGTAATTAGTCCACTCAATCCAATCACATCTACCTTTTCATCAATAGCTGCTTGTAATATTTTTTCGGGTGGTACCATTACTCCTAAATCTACAATAGCATAGTTGTTACAGGCCAATACTACTCCCACAATGTTTTTACCAATATCGTGTACATCTCCTTTTACGGTTGCCAACAATACTTTTCCTTGTGGCGGACTGTTTTCATCTTTAGCTGCTTCAATAAAAGGCATTAAGTGAGCTACGGCTCTTTTCATAACACGAGCAGATTTTACTACTTGTGGTAAGAACATTTTTCCTTCACCAAACAAATCTCCAACCACTCCCATTCCGATCATTAAATGACCTTCTATTACCTCTAAAGGTTTGGCTACTTGTAAACGAGCTTCTTCTACATCTTCTACAATAAATTGATCTACCCCTTTAACCAATCCGTGGGTAATTCTTTCTTGTAAAGGCAAATCTCTCCAAGCTAATTTTTGAGCTTCTGTCTTTTTTTCTCCTTTAAAACTTTCTGCAAAATCTAATAATCTTTCGGTAGCATCGTCTCGTCTATCTAAAATTACATCTTCTACATGTTCTAATAAATCTTTAGGAATGTCATCATAAACCTCCAACATGGCTGGGTTTACAATTCCCATATTCATTCCTTTTTGGATGGCATAGTACAAAAACACCGAGTGCATGGCTTCACGTACAGGATTGTTTCCTCTAAACGAGAAAGAAACATTACTTACCCCACCACTTACACTTGCGTTTTCTAAATTGGTACGTACCCAATGTGTAGCTTCAATAAAATCGATGGCATTTCTACGATGCTCTTCCATTCCTGTGGCTACCGGGAATATGTTTAAATCAAAAATAATATCTTCTGAAGGGAAACCACATTCATCCACCATTATACGGTAAGATTTTTCTGCAATTTCTATTCTACGCTCGTAAGTATCTGCTTGTCCGTCTTCGTCAAAAGCCATGACAATAACAGCTGCTCCATACATTTTAAGCTTACGAACTTGTTCTTTAAAGTTCTCTACCCCTTCTTTTAAAGAAATGGAGTTTACCACACATTTACCTTGTACTACTTGCAAACCAGCTTCTATGATATCCCACTTAGAAGAGTCAATCATAATAGGTACACGAGCAATGTCTGGCTCTGCCATGATTAAATTTAAGAAACGAACCATGGCTTCTTTTCCATCAATCAAACCATCATCCATGTTAATGTCAATGATTTGAGCTCCTCCTTCTACCTGATGTAATGCTACTGCTAAGGCTTCATCAAATTTTTCTTCTTTGATTAACCTTAAGAACATTTTAGATCCGGCTACGTTGGTACGTTCTCCTACATTGATGAAATTCATATCGGGACCTAAAACCAAAGGTTCTAATCCTGATAACTTCATGTACTTTGTTTGCTTAATTTTACTCATGCTTTTTAAGGCTTAAATCTTTTTGCCCAAAGGGCTATATTTATAAAATCACTAATGATGCAATAATGAAAAACACCACAATAAAAACGTATTGCCATACGTCTAAAAAATAAGGATAGTATTTTTTCCACTTTGTTTTCATTAGGCGATTACTTTTCTTGGTTCTGCTACTGCAGCAATATCTGCAATGGCTTTAATATGTGCTGGTGTAGTACCACAACATCCTCCAATAATATTGATTAAATTCTTATCAAAATATCCTTGAATTTGAGAGGCCATTTGTGATGGAGACTCATCATACTCTCCAAAAGCATTGGGCAACCCTGCATTTGGATGTGCAGAAACTCCGTATTGTGTATTGCTAGCAATAGCTTCTAAGTGAGGTACCAAAGCATCAGCTCCTAAAGCACAGTTCAATCCTACACTTAACAAAGGAATGTGAGACACCGAGATTAAGAAAGCTTCAGCAGTTTGTCCTGATAACGTTCTACCAGAAGCATCCGTAATGGTTCCGCTTAACATTACTGGCACATCAATTCCTCTTTCTGCTTTTACCTCTTCAATAGCAAACAATGCTGCTTTTGCATTTAAGGTATCAAAAACAGTTTCTACCAATAAAACATCTACCCCACCATCCAACAAAGCTTCTGTTTGTTGTTTGTAAGCAATGCGCAACTCATCAAAAGTTACCGCTCTAAATCCAGGATCGTTTACATCTGGAGACATACTTAACGTACGGTTTGTAGGTCCTATAGAACCTGCTACAAAACGAGGTTTGTGTGGTTCTTTAGCCGTAAACTCATCTGCTACTTCTTTGGCTATTTTTGCAGATTCATAGTTTAGTTGATACACATAATTTTCCATTTCGTAGTCTGCCATCGCAATGGTCGTACTAGAAAACGTATTGGTTTCTGCTATATCTGCACCCGCTTCAAAATACTTTGCATGTATTTCTTTAATGGCTGTAGGTTGTGTTATAGACAACATATCATTATTACCTTTTACAGAAACATGCCAGTCTTTAAACTGCTCTCCTCTATAATCTTCTTCGGTAAATTTGTATTGCTGAATCATGGTACCCATAGCACCATCCAACACTAAAATTCTTTTCTTTATTTCTTCTCTAATATTTGCCATATTTTTTCTTTGGCTAATAGGTCGGAATTACGGATAATTCTTACCTATTATTTTGACGAGCAAATATAAGGTTTATTATGCTAGTATTAAAGACAGAGAATTGAGAAGATTAAGAATTTTAAAAGATTATACTAGTAAAACAGGATTGAGAAATCCATTTTTTTATTTTATAGACTACGTTATCTCACAGTTTTGAAAAACTAAAAAAAAGACTATTTTTATAAACATATATACACATACCCCACCCCAACATGAATGCACCAATAGAGCATAATATTAACATAGGTATTCAAAAATACGTCATTTTAGATGAGGTAGGTTTGATTATTGAGTACTATCAAGGTGTTTTAACACTTGATGCCACTAAAAAATCTATGTTAAAAATAATAAACGATCCTAAATTTAATTCTGATTTTGTTTTTATTATTGACATTAGAAATTCAATTATTAACATCACTAAAGAAGAGCTTGATGCTTTAGGACTTTGGGTGTTTGACAACTTAAAACTTACAGGTTTAGCAAGATTAGCTGTACTAACCTCTAATACGGAACAAGTTGTTACTTCTATGATTTTTTCTATCAACGAAAACTTTACAGACCGTGATTACGAAACATTCAGCACTTTAAGTTCAGCTATTAGATGGTTAAACATTAATTCATCTTATCATGAATACATCAACAAAACTATTGATGAATTACAAGAATAAAAAAAAGCCTACTAAAAAAGTAGGCTTTTTTTATCTCTCTAAATCATCTTAAACTCACAGTGACTCCTACCTAAAACTCAATGTAACAAGCTTTTAATTTATATTTCTTTTTTTGTTTTATTTAGACTTTAAAATATTATAGTTTTGCACCGATTTTTGGTTGCGCTTATTTATACTAAAGTAAGTGCATTAAAAGGGAATCAGGTGTAAATCCTGAACAGTTCCCGCTGCTGTAAATTCCTCTGTTTAATTACAGAAAACACTTTTTAACATACCACTGTCTGTAACAAGATGGGAAGGGTTAACCAAGTGGAATGAGTCAGAATACCTGCCAATAATCACAAAAAACAAAGCTTTCGGGAGTTATAGCTTTGGGTAAATTTTATTGGATTTATCCTATCATTCCTTGGTGTTTTGTTTTTAAAATAATGTGAATTATCAACTATTTTAAATACAAACAAATGACAAACAAACATTTTTTAGCAGCATTTTTAGGCTTATCTCTTTTTACATTCACTGCTTGTGAAAAAGAAGAAACCATTGAAACGGTAGACGTTTATGCAGCATATGCAAGACCTATTACCACAGAAAGTAGCAAGTATATTTCTGAAGTTTTATCATATAGACCCGCAGCAGGATTATATATTAATAAAAATCTAGGAAATTTAGAATCTGCCGAAACAATAGTAGGTGGAAAAACAGGACTTATTTCTTTAGGTGCTTGGGGTGGTTCTATTGTATTTACTTTTGATCATACCGTAGTTAACAGAACAAATGATAAAGATTTTATTATTTATGGAAATGCTTTTTCTTCTTTTTCTGAACCCGGAATTGTACAAGTTTCTTTTGATGAAAATGGAAATGGTTTAGCAGATGATACTTGGTATGAAATTGCGGGAAGCGCACATAAAACAGCAGGAACTATATACAAATACGAAACAACCTACACCAACCCTAAAAGCGATACTGAGGCTGTTACCTGGACAGACAACAAAGGAAATAACGGAAGTGTTAGTGCGGGAACGCTTAACAAATACCCTCTTTTTATAGAAGAACAGGAACAAGTTACCTACGTAGGTACTAGAATTTTTCCTACTGTAAAGGGTACTGGTTTTATATCCACAGAACCTTTAGACTGGGGATATGTAGATAATTATGATGCTGATTATAGTAAAAATGGAAATGGAAATGCTTTTGATATTGACTGGGCTGTAGATGACAATATGGACCCTGTTACTTTACAAGGAATTGACTTTGTAAAAGTATACACTGGTGCCCAAGTAGAAATGGGATGGCTAGGAGAAATGTCTACCGAAATAAAAGGTGCAGTAGATTTATCTGTTACGGATGCTGTAGAATAACAACAAATTATTTATAAATAAAAAAGCGAATCCTAAAATTAGGATTCGCTTTTTTTATGCTTTTTTAAAAATATACTATTCATACATTTTAGCTCTTAATTCTTTAATTTTTGGATCGTCTAAATATTCATCAAAAGTAGCGTATTTATCAATAACACCTTTAGGAGTAATTTCTATAATTCTATTAGCTACTGTTTGTGCAAATTCGTGGTCATGTGTAGAAAACAATACGGTTCCTTTAAAATTCTTTAAAGAGTTGTTTAATGCTTGAATAGATTCTAAATCTAAGTGATTGGTAGGTTCATCTAAAACTAAAACATTTGCTCTTGTCATCATCATTCTAGACAACATACAACGTACTTTTTCACCTCCAGATAAAACGTTACATTTTTTTAACGCTTCTTCTCCACTAAAAATCATTTTCCCTAAGAAACCTCTTAAGTGAACCTCTTCTCTCTCCTCTTCTGTTTTAGCATACTGACGTAACCAGTCTACCAAGTTTAATTTTTCGTCTACAAAAAACTCAGAGTTATCTGATGGTAAATACGATTGGTTGGTTGTAATACCCCATTTGTATTCACCCGTTTCAGCCGTTTCATTCCCCATAATTGTTTGGTAGAAAGTTGTAACTGCTCTAGAGTTTTTAGATACGACTAAAACTTTATCTCCTTTAGATAAATTGATATCAATATCTTTAAATAAAACTTCTCCTTCAAAGGTTTTTGATAAGTTTTCTATGTTTAAAATTTGATCTCCTGCTTCTCTATCTCTATCAAAAATAATGGCTGGATATCTACGGCTAGATGGCTGGATATCGTCCACATTTAATTTTTCAATCATTTTCTTACGAGAGGTAGCCTGTTTAGATTTTGCCATGTTTGCAGAGAAACGACGAATAAACTCTTCTAATTCTTTCTTTTTATCTTCTGCTTTTTTGTTGGCTTGCTGACGTTGTTTAGCTGCTAACTGAGAAGACTCGTACCAGAATGTATAGTTTCCTGAATAATGATTAATTTTTCCAAAATCGATATCAGAAATATGTGTACAAACTGCATCTAAAAAGTGACGGTCATGCGATACTACAATTACTGTATTTTCATAATTAGCTAAAAAGTTCTCTAACCAAGCAATGGTTTCAAAATCCAAATCGTTGGTAGGCTCATCCATAATTAGCACATCTGGCTTACCAAACAAACATTGTGCTAATAACACACGTACTTTGGTTTTACCATCTAAATCGGCTAATAAAGTATAATGAATATCATCTTTAATTCCTAAGTTAGACAACATGGTCGCAGCAGCTGCATCGGCATTCCAACCATCCATTTCTTCAAACTTTACTTGTAGCTCTCCAATTTTTTCAGCATTTTCATCTGTATAATCAGCATACAAGGCATCTATTTCTGACTTTATTTTATAAAGTTCTTTATTTCCCATTAACACTGCCTCTAACACTGTATATTCATCAAAAGCATAATGATCTTGAGTTAATACAGACATACGTTTTCCTGGATCTAAAGTTACATGACCAGAAGTAGGCTCCATTTTTCCAGATATGATCTTTAGAAAAGTAGATTTTCCTGCTCCGTTGGCTCCAATAACCCCATAGCAATTTCCTTGTACGAATTTTGTATTCACTTCATCGAATAATACTCTTTTACCGAATTGTACCGATAGATTTGAAACTGTTAACATGACTCTTCTTTTAAATTTGGTGCAAAAGTACAAAAACGTGTCTATTTTACGGCTATTGATTTCTGTAACTTTTTTATTTTAAGGATTCCATAAAAAAACAGCTTACCTTTTACAAGTAAGCTGTTTGTCTCTTTTTTATTTTTTTTAGATCAGTTTATTTAATTGACTGTTAATTTTAGCATCTAAAACCACAGGATCTTTGTGTTTTTTTCCGTACTCTTTTAATGCTTTTGCTAATTTTTTAACAATTGGCTGATAGGCTTGGTCATCAATAAAATTGGTTAACTCATCTGGATTTTTTTCTAAATCAATTAGCCAAGGCTTGGTCATACCTTTGTCTAAAATTAATTTATATCTATCTGTTATTACAGCTGTCCACCATTGATAGGTTACAAAAGTAATATCTTCTAAAGATTCCTTCTCTTTTCCTAACAACCAAGGACTAATATCTCTACCCTCTGTTGTATTTGGGTCAAAATCTGTAACATCCATTAAAGCCAATGCGGTATCCATTAAATCGGTATTATTAGCAGCTTTGTTTACAATAGTTCCTGGTTTTATTAAATTAGGATAATAAACAATAAATGGAATTTTAGCAGATCCTTCTTGAGGAACTCCTTTGTTATCTCTACCATATTCTCCTAATAAATCTCCATGATCAGACGAAAAGATGATGATTGTATTTTCTAATTGTCCGTTCTTTTTTAATCTATGAATTATCTTACCTATATTATCGTCAATACATTTTACCATTCCAAAGTACTGAGTAATATCACTTTTTAATTTTGTTTTTATTTTTTCGGGGGTATATCCTTTTTTAAACTTTCCTGAATCAGTATGTTCATTCTCATCCTTTTTTTTCTTTTTGTTTGATTTTTTATTGGCAGCAAAATCTAATTCTGGATTCCACCAACCTGGCTTATCAGTATCAAACGTTAAGCTAAACGTTTTAGGTAATTCAATATCTTTACTATTATACATAGTATCGTACGGAGCTCTTACTGTATTATTGGTATGAGGATCTGGAAAACTAATCACCTGAAAAAACGGAGCTTTTGAATCTTTTTTTGAATCTATAAATTCAAGCGCTCTATCTGTTAACCAATCCGTAGCAAAAGATTTTTCATCGGCACCATTTAATTTTGTGTTAGGCTCTCCTTTAGCATTTACGCTTCCTACTTTGGGATTTCCCAAATTATCTAGCTCAAACTTTTTCCAATGCCCCCCGTTAAACATGTACTTCTTATGTTGAAATCCGTAACTATATTCTGGAGACCAATTAGGTTTAGGATGCCCAATTAAGTGCAATTTACCTGTATACCCTGTTTCATAGCCATTTTCTACTAAAACATCTGCTAGAGTAGCAATATTGTGATCCAATACATATCCGTTTTTAGGCATTTTAACCGTGTGAGGATAGCTACCTGTAAACATAGCCGCTCTTGACGGTGTACACGAAGGAGAGGCAGCATACATGCTTGTTAAAATAGCTCCATTATGAGCTAAATAATCTAAGTTAGGGGTTTCTACAACTGTACTACCCCACATAAAAGCTTCTTCTTTAGACAGTAACTCTCTATAAGCTCCAATAGTTCTAAAGTTATGTTCATCTGTAATAATATAAAGTAAATTAGGTTTCTTTTGGGCACTGCTACTAAACAAACCTACCTTTAAGAATAACACTAACAAAAACAATAATTTTAATAAATAGTTCATACTCTCTTTTAATTTTTGATTTAAATGTTCTAGTGTTAGACTTTAAAAAAACAATATGTTTAATTCAAAAAATCACTGGTTTACGCATGCACACAAATTATACACTATGAAAGAAAATTTTGGGCAATAACGCTAGTTCATCAAAATATTTGGTCTTTTTATCCTAAAAACAGAATTCTAAACCATATTCCTTATTACATTTAGTTCCTTTATTCATTTTTTGAGCTTATTTTTGTATTTATATTTACGATTTATGACACAAGCAAATAATCCGCTACACGGTATTAAATTAGCCGATATTCTTACCGAATTGATTGAAAACCTAGGTTGGGAAGAAATGGAAAAAGAAACAGGAATTAAGTGTTTTGGAAACAACCCTACTTTTAAAAGTAGCCTAAAGTTTTTAAGAACCACCCCTTGGGCTAGAACGAAAACCGAAAACTTATATTTAGATTGGTTGGAGTATAAAAAAATCCACAAACTATAATAGCCTAAAATTACGGCATAAAAAAAGCGGCTTGTTAGGTAACAAGCCGCTTTTTAATTTATATAGATCTTACAATATAATTACTCATGATTGTATCCATGTCCCCTTCTACCTCTCATTTCTTCTTCCTTACAATCATCACCATTTTTACATTTTTCTTCATATGCCTTTCTTCTAGCATGCATTAGCTCCTTTTGCTCTTCTGTTAATGTTGACATAAAAGCTTCTTTGTCTTTTCTAAGTCTTTCCTTACTCTTTATTAAGATTTTTCTCTGAGCCTCTGTGAAAGAATTTTTTAAAGCCTCTCTTTTTTCACTCCTAGTCATTTCTTTATTTTCAAGAATAGCCAATTGTTCCTTGGTTAACATGGCTTTAAAAGCCTCTTTATTCTCTTTAATTTTTTCTCTCTGAGCATGAATCATTTCTTTTTGAGCAGCTGTTAAAGACCCACTATTCACACATTTTTCATCTTGAGCATGCGCAGAAACAATACTCAGCATTGCCACAAAAAAAGCTAAGAATATGTTTTTAATTGTTTTCATTTTATTTATTTTTTAATAAACACTCTCTATCCTAGTTAACTACATCCTGTTCTTCGTACAATTCTTCTAGCATATAAGCATCCGATAATATTTCTAATTTTTTATCATTTACAAAAAGTGCAGAAATTAAAATCTGGCTCTCTTCATCATTAATCACAACTTCTGTACTTACATCGTTTGTGAATTTAACTGTAGAAAAGAAAAAGGCACAAACGGCTGCTACAGCAGATAAACTGATCAACTTTATAATTCTAGTTTTTTTATTTTTAGAAACAGTTTGCCTTAGAATTTCATTTTTAGAGGCCGAAAAATATCCTTCAGGAAGGGTGTAGCCTAATTCTTCTTCATGCTTCTGTTTTCTTACTTTATCAAACGAAATATGACTATTTAATTTGTGGTTAGAATCTGTGTGATTGTTTTTTAAATCCATAGTTTCTTATATATTAATTCCTATTTGTGTTACGGCTAACATCGATTTTTCAATCTGTTTGGCGGCTCCGTAATAGGTAGTTTTTACCGTATTTTCTTTGATACTTAAAATATCTGCAATTTCTCTAAATTTTAAATCATCATAGTATTTCATTTGAAATACCTTTCTCTGTTTGTCGTTTAAACTTAAAAGACTTTTCTGAAGTTTTATCTGAACTTCATTTCCATCAAAATAACTACTTCCCATTAAATTATCTAAATGTTTCTGTTCTACATCATCTAAGGAAACCTGATTTTTTTTATTTTCCTTTTCTAACAACCTTATAGATTCATTGTAGGCAATTTTATACATCCAAGTATGTAAAGAACTTTGTTGTTTAAAGTTAGGCAAGCTTTTATAGACCCTTAAAAAGGTGTTTTGTAATACATCATTTGCGTTTTCATGACTCACCACTAATTTACGTATATGCCAATACAATCTTTCCTGATAAAGATCTAACAGCCTCACAAAAGCTTTCTCTCGCTTTTTAGAATTTAATAATTGTTCAATAAAATCTGCTTCGTTTTTCAAAAAAATTGTTTTAGCCAATCTAAAATAAACTGCTGTTCTCTACTTCTTAGACCTCTACTGTTGTAAAAAGTTTGCAAAAGATCTCATTATTTTTTTTTATCAAAACACAAAGTTATTCTTAAACTAATTGACAACAAATAAATTAGAGTTTTAATTCGTATTTAAATCCATCATTTAAAACCTTTATTTTCTTTTTTAGACACCAGAGTGTGATTCACTAGGTCAGTCTAATTAAATACCGTATATTTGCATTTTTATAATCAGATTTGCAAACTTGTCGTATAGGTTTGTGGATCATTAAACAAACTATATGTCGACATTCAGCGAATTAGGCTTGAAAGAAGAAATTCTTTCGGCACTTATTGATATGGGGTATGAAACTCCGTCAGAAATACAAGAAAAAGCCGTACCACAGGTAATATCATCTACTGATGATTTAAAAGCTTTTGCACAAACAGGAACAGGAAAAACAGCTGCTTTTAGTTTACCAATTATTCAGCAAATAGATGTAGATAACAGCAATGTTCAAGCTATCATTTTATCACCAACACGTGAGTTGGCTGTACAAATTGGAGATCAAATTGAAAAATTTTCTAAAAACATAAGAGGTTTAAAAGTTGTTACTGTATACGGAGGAGCAAGTATTGAAGACCAAACTAGAAAATTAAATAAAGGTGCACAAATAGTAGTAGGTACTCCTGGTAGAACTGTAGATTTAATCAACAGAAGAAGACTTAAATTAGGAAACTTACAATGGTTGGTGTTAGATGAAGCAGATGAAATGTTAAACATGGGATTCAAAGATGATTTGGATGCTGTTTTACAATCTACTCCAGAAACCAAGCAAACTTTATTATTCTCTGCAACTTTTCCAAGAGAGGTTGAAGCGATTGCACGTAATTACATGCACAACCCTGTTGAAATTTCTGCAGGAACAAAAAACACAGGTTCTGATGATGTTAGTAACGAATATTACGTTGTAACAGAAAGAAACCGTTATGCTGCTATTAAGCGTATTGCGGATGTGAACCCAGATATTTATGGAATTATTTTCTGTAGAACTAGACGTGAGTGTCAAGAAGTTTCAGAAAAATTAATTGCAGATGGATACAGTGCAGATTCATTACACGGAGACTTGTCTCAAGCACAACGTGATAGTGTGATGCAAAAATTCCGTAAAAAAACAGTTCAAATGTTAGTAGCTACAGATGTTGCTGCTCGTGGATTGGACGTTACGGACTTAACACACGTAATTAACCATAAATTACCAGATCAAAACGAAGCTTATACACACCGTAGTGGACGTACAGGTAGAGCTGGTAAAAAAGGTGTTTCTATAGTATTAGTTACCAACAGAGAAGTTGGAAAATTAAGACCTATTGAACGTAAAATTCAAAAGAAATTTATCAAAAGAGAAGTTCCTAGTGGAACAGAAATTTGTAAAATTCAATTATTCAAATTAGTAGAAAAAGTAAAAAATACTGAGATTAACACAGAAGCTATTTCTGGTTACTTAGAAAACATTTACTCTGAATTTGAAGGATTGTCTCGTGAAGAATTAATTCAAAAATTTATTTCTGTAGAATTTAATGCTTTCTTAGAATACTATTCTAAAGCAGATGACATTAATGACAACAGAGCTCCTAGAGAGGCTGACGATAGAGGAAGAAGAAGAGATGATGAAAACATGTCTCGTTTCTTTATTAACATTGGTAGAAAAGATAGTTTAACTCCACCAAGATTGATGGGATTAATTAACGATCAGAACATTACCAACAATGTTGAAATCGGTCAGATTGAAATTTTAGATACTTTTTCTTTCTTTGAATTAGACAAAAACTTTGAAAAAGAAACTATTGAAGCTTTCTTATCAAACTCTCCAGAGTTTGAAGGAAGATCTGTAAACGTAGAAATCACTAAGAAACGTCGTTCTGGCGGAGGTGGTGGTCGCGGTGGTGACAGAAGACCTCGTAGAGATGGTGGAAATTTCCGTGGAGGAGATAGAGGACCTCGTAGAGATGGTGGTGACTTTAAAGGAAAACGTAGAGAAAGTACTGGTGGAAACCGTGATAGAGAAAGCAGAAGCAGTGGATCTTCTTCTCGTGTTCAAAACAAGAGTTGGGGACGTAAAAGAGACTAAGCTTTTTACATAATAAATAGAAGAGGATTACTTTAAAAAGTAATCCTCTTTTTTTGTACTAAGAAATTGGCATCTACGTTTACAGTTACATGAAATCTATTATCTTTGACCGCATGAAGAAACTTATATTCTCCTTATTCATTATAACATCTTTTATAGCCTTTAACAGCTGCCAAGATGAATTTTGTTTAGACAGTACTACTCCTAATTTAGTGATTGAATTTTACAACAATACGGAAAGAGACAATTTAAAAGAAATAGATTTAATTGTATGGGCTAATACCACCAAGGATACTATTTTTAATGGAACCATTAGCGATACAGGTTCTTTAGAACTTCCCTTAGACACTCAAAATAATTCTGTAGTTTATCATTTATCTAGGCAAGATGATCTTGGAAACGGAAGTGTAGAAGACATTACTATTAACTATACTACAGAAGACCAATACGTATCTAAGTCTTGTGGATTTAAAAGTATTTTTAACAATGTAACTATCAGTACCACCAATGCTGATTGGCTTTTAGATAGCGAAACAACAACAGAAAGTATCACCAATGAAACAGAAGCTCATGTTAAAATATATCATTAGTTTTTTAGGTTTATTTTTGATGCAACAAAGTGTTGTCGCTCAAGAAAACAAAGGACAAGCAATTGCAAACAAAATAGTTACAGAAGCAGATACTGTAGCTGTTGTGCAAGACAGTATCAATCCTTTCTACAATCCTAAAACCTATGGACTTAGAATAGGTGTTGACATTATAAAACCCATTTTAGCTTATACATGGGGAGATTTTAAAGGAGGAGAAATTGTTGCCGATTATAGAGTAAGCACTCAATTATTTATAGCTGCAGAAGCCGGCTATTCAGACAGAACCATTCAAGAAGACACCTTTAATCACACTGTTAAAGGAAGTTATTTAAAGGCAGGTATTAATTACAACTTGTATACCAACTGGCTAGATATGGACAATGAATTGTATGTAGGTGCTCGCTATGGTTTTGCTACTTTTTCTAATCAATTAAACAGCTATACTGTTTTTCAAGAAGGTGAATATTTTGAAGCCAAAGAAGTTACAACTACCACCAAATACAACGATTTAAATGCACATTGGTTAGAATTGGTTGCCGGAATTAAAGTAGAAGTTTTTAAAAATTTATACTTTGGCTTTATGGTAAACGTAAATAAAATGATTGCCACCAAAGAACCTAGTAATTTAGAAAACACCTACAGTCCTGGCTTTGGTAATATTACTAAAAATGGATCTGGAGCCAATATCAACTACACCATATCTTATAGAATTCCTCTTTATAAAAAATAAGCCATGCAAAAAATTCCATCTGTAGACTTACAGTTATTCTTATCAGAAAACGCAAGCCATAAAGAACAATTTGTAAACCAAATAGGAGCTGCTTTTAGCACCATTGGTTTTGTAGCCTTAAAAGGACATTTCTTATCTGATGCCTTGGTTGAGAAACTTTACAAAGAAGTAAAAAACTTTTTTAATTTACCACAAGAAGTCAAAGCTAAATACGAGATTGATGGATTAGGGGGACAACGAGGTTATACCTCTTTTGGAAAAGAAAGTGCCAAAGAAAAAAAAGAAGGAGATTTAAAGGAATTCTGGCATTTTGGTCAATATGTAGATGAGCAGGAACAAATTTCTGAGATCTTACAAAAAGTATTGATTCCTAATGTTATTGTAGAAGAACTTCCTGAATTTAATACAGTAGGAAAAGAAGTTTATCAACAACTAGAAAAAACAGCCAAGTATGTATTAAGAGCTTTGGCTATTTACTTAGACCTTAACGAATTCTATTTTGATGAATTTATTCACAACGGAAATAGTATTTTAAGACCTATACACTACCCTCCTATTCAAACAGAACCAAAAGGAGCTGTAAGAGCCGCTGCTCATGGAGACATTAATTTAATTACTTTATTAATGGGGGCTCAGGGTAAAGGGCTACAAGTACAAAATTTACAAGGAAATTGGATAGATGCCATTGCACAACCTGACGAATTAATGATTAATGTAGGAGACATGTTGGCTAGATTAACCAACAACAAGCTAAAATCTACCATTCATCAAGTAGTAAACCCTCCAAAAGAGTTGTGGGGAACTTCTCGTTACTCAATGCCCTTTTTTATGCATCCTGTTCCAACTATGGATTTAAAATGCTTAACTAACTGTGTTTCAGAAGAAAATCCAAAACAATTTGAAGATATTACTGCTGGTGAATTTTTAACAGAAAGACTAAAAGAGTTAGGATTAATTAAGTAATTCCTGATTTTTGATCTCTTTTTTATATTTTTGATAAAAAAGAGAAAGAGATGAGTGTGCCTTCTGCAAGAAAAAGGAAATATAGACGGAAAAAGAGCAGCAATAAAAAACACAACGTTTTAAATAATTTAAAGTTATTTTTAATTTTTACAGGATGTATTTTTATTCTTTTCGGATTGGTTATAGGAGACTTTAGTACCGATTTTATAAAAATCCCCTATTACCTATCTATCGGTATAGGATTGGTTATACAACTCATAACTATTCTTATCTTTGTCAAAGAAAAATCAATCAAAACAAATAATGGCTAAAAAATTAAACGATTTATCAGCATTAGGAGCCTTTGCTTACTCTACCAATGATGATGTTTATTTTGATAACGGAGAAACCGAACAAGAAACATTACCTAACAACAAACAACAGTTAGAGGCTGTATTTTCTAGTAAGGGTCGTGGTGGAAAAACCGTTACTGTTATTAGAGGTTTTGTAGGTACTGATGATGATTTAAAAGCACTTGGTAAATTGTTAAAAAACAAGTGTGGAGTTGGTGGAAGTATTAAAGATGGTGAAATTATCATCCAAGGAAAACATAGAGACAAGATTATGGAGATCCTTAAAAAGGATGGTTACAAAGTAAAAAGAGTGGGTGGTTGATTTAGCTCTTCTATTTTCCAATTAATTTCTTTTTTCCCTTTTTGGTTTAAATACGCATTTGTTTTTGAAAAGTGCTTGCAATTAAACCAACCTCCTTTGTTAGCCCCTAGTGGCGATGGATGTGTTGCTTTTAAAATTAGATGTTTGTTAGCATCTATTAAACTTGCTTTTTTTTGCGCAAAACCTCCCCATAACAAAAACACAAGGTCTTCCTTTTGTTTTGCTAAGGTTTGAATTACCGTATCTGTAAATTGAGACCATCCAAATTTTTGATGGCTATTAGGCTTACCTTCTTCTACCGTTAATGTTGCATTTAACAACAAAACTCCTTGTTTTGCCCAAGTACTTAAATCGCCATTGCTAGTTGGCATTGCTATCTCTAAATCGGTTACAATTTCTTTGTATATGTTTTTTAAAGAAGGTGGAAACTTTTTATCATCTACATAAGAAAAACACAAACCATTAGCTTGTCCTTTTCCGTGATAAGGATCTTGACCAATAATGACCACTTTAACCGCTTTGTAAGTACAGTAATTAAACGCATTAAAAATAGCCGCTTTAGGAGGATAACATACCTTTTCTTCGTAAGCATTTTCTACTTTAGCAAGCAATTCTGGCCAATATTCTTTAGTAAATTCTTGTTTTAGAATTTGTTGCCAATCATTTGGAAGTAGATTCTGCATATTTCTGTTTGAATGTGTATTTTTGTTCTGCTTACAAAATAACAATATCTACGGTAAGTATACAATTAAAAGCATGAGTCAAATACATAGTAAAACGTTACAAGATTTAGAGTTTTCCATTATTTTAGAAAACATCGCTCAACACTGTACCTCTGAACAAGGAAAAGAACAAGTTTTAAACATTGTTCCTTATGCCAACAAACCAGATTTAGAGATTGCTTTGGCTCAAGTAAACGAATATTTAGGTTCTTTGGTTAGCGAAAATAGAATTCCCAATCATTATTTTGATGATATTGAAAAGGAAGTAAAGTTGTTAAAAATTGAAAACAGTAAATTATTACCCGATGCTTTCTTAAAAATAGCGAACATTTCTAACACTTCTAACGAATTAATTGTACACTTTCAAAAATTTAAAGACTACTACCCTACACTCTCTTTATTAACACAGGATATTGAATTTACCAAAAGCATTACAGATGCTATTTTTAAAGTCATCACCAATTATGGAGAGGTACACAACAAAGCTTCTGAACTTTTACATAGAATTCGCAAAGCTTTAAATGAAGTTCGCAGTCAGATTAGTAGTTCTTTTAACAGCGAATTAGCCAAGTACAACAAAGCAGGTTATTTAGATGATATTCGTGAATCTATTATAGAAAATCAGCCCGTATTGGCCGTTTTAGCCATTCACCGTAAAAAAGTAAAAGGAAGCATTTTAGGAACTTCTAAAACAGGAAGTATTGTTTTTATAGCTCCACAAAGTACTTTAAATTACCACAGACAGTTACAAGAATTGGTTTTAGAAGAAAAACAAGAAATTGACAGAATTCTAAGAATTTTAACCAATGAGATTCGTCCTTTTGCTCCCTTAATTAAAGAATACTTAACGCTTTTAATAGCCTTAGATGTTTTAAAAGCAAAAGCATTATATGCACAAGACATTAACGGTGTAAAACCCGATTTTTCTAAAGAACAAGCTATTAATTATATAGATGCTTATCATCCTATATTGTTACAAAAAAATAAAAGTTTAAAATTACCTGTTGTTCCACAATCTTTAAATTTAGACAAGCAACAACAAATTATTGTGATTTCGGGACCCAATGCAGGAGGAAAAAGTATCACTTTAAAAACTATTGGACTGCTACAGGTAATGATTCAGAGTGGAATTTTAATTCCCGTACACGAAAACAGTAGTACTCACTTTTTTGATCATATTTTAACCGATATTGGAGATAATCAATCCATAGAAAATCAATTAAGTACTTATAGTTACCGATTGAAAAACATGCGAGGTTTTTTAAAAACATGTACCAACAACACATTGTTTTTAATTGATGAATTTGGAACAGGTTCCGATCCAGAACTAGGGGGAGCTTTGGCCGAAATTTTCTTAGAAGAATTTTATCAGCAAGGAGCTTTTGGAATTATTACCACTCACTACACCAATTTAAAAGTATTGGCCGATGAATTGGAAAACGTAGTAAATGCCAACATGGCTTTTAATAGCAAAACGTTAGAACCTATGTTTATGTTGTTAATTGGGCAACCTGGTAGTTCTTTTACCTTTGAAGTTGCTCAGAAAAACGGAATTCCATTCAGCTTAATTAACAGAGCTAAAAAGAAAATAGACAAATCTAAAGTCCGTTTTGACAAGACTATTTCTAAGCTACAACAAGAACGTAGTAATTTACAAAGAAATACCTTAGACATGGAGCATCAAAGCTCTAAAGCAAAAGTACATGCTGATTTGTTGGCTGAAAAAGAATCTAAAATTCAAGAAAAATTAGAAAGTTTTCAGACCTTGTACGATACCAATCAGAAAATATTAAGCATTGGTAGGAAAACTAATGAGTTGCTAAACAAATACTTTCAAACCAATAACAAAAAGGAATTTAAGTCTGAATTTGAAAAATGGGTATTAATTGAAAAAATAAAATACAACGAGGCACATCCTAAAGTTAAAAAAACAAAGCCACAAAAAGCAAAAGAGCAAAAAGCTAAAAAGCAAGCTGCCCAAGTTTTAAAACAGGTAGAAAAAGAAGTTTTAAACAAAGTAGTAGAGGTAAGAAAAGAAAAGGTTAAAGAAGAAAAAATTGCTGCAGAAAAAAAAGCAAGCTATGTGTTTAAAGTAGATGATAAAGTACGATTAATTGACAGTAGAGCTTGTGGAACCATTGAAAAAATTGACAAGAAAAAAGTACTGATTAATTACGGAATGTTTACCACTAGTACTACTGTGGATAAAATTGAATTGGTGGTCGCTGCAAAAAGAAAAAAATAAATCCATTACAGAAAACGATAGGTTTCTGTTTTTAAAAACTGCTATGTTATTCAAAAAAATTATTAAAAACTGTATTTACCTACTTCCGTTTATTCTTTGGGCTCAAGATCAGCACGAGCCACAAAAATGGGCTAAATTAAGAAGTACCTATGTAAATATTATTTACAAAATTGGACAAGAAAAAGAAGCACAACAAGTAGCAAACACTATTTCTTATGTTCAAAAAAACAATAGCAAATCTATTGGTTATCACTACCAACCTGTAAACATTGTATTAAGAGCAAATTCGGTAGAATCTAATGGTTTTGTAACTTATAGTCCTTTTAGAAGTGAGTTTTTTAACACACCACCACAGGAATTTAAGGCTTTGGGATCTACCAATTGGATTAGTACTTTGGCTATTCACGAATACAGACACGTTCAGCAATTTTTAAATCACAAAACGGGATTGACCAAATTTTTATATTATTTGTTTGGAGAATCTGGTTGGGCTGTAGGAAGTATTTTAAGTGTTCCTAACTGGTATTTTGAAGGAGATGCTGTTGTTATGGAAACGGCTTTAAGCCAAAGTGGTAGAGGACGTTTGCCTAATTTTACAGCCCTACAAAGAGCTTTGTATAAAGATCAGCAAATTTACAGCTACGCTAAGCTTAGAAACAGTTCTTACAAAGATTTAATTCCCAATCATTACCAAACAGGGTATCAAATGCTAAACTATTATCGCAATCATTTTGATGCGAGTCGCTTAGATAATATTGCCAGTAAAGCTGCCGGATTTCGATTTCCTTTTTATGGATTTAGTGTTCAGTTAAAAAGAGAAACCGGTTTGGGAACGCTAAAACTGTATCAAAAATCAACCGAAGAAAATCAGCGTTTGTGGGCTGCACAAAGAGACTCTTTAAACGTACAAAACTACACACAACTTAGCAAAGAGAACAGCACAGTGGCTAGCTATCAGTATCCACAAGTCATGGAAGATGGAACTATCATTGCTTTAAAAAACTCTTTTGATAAAATCCCAACCTTTTACCAAATAGACAATTCTGGAAACGAAACCAAAATTGCAACAGCTATACAAAATATAGATCCTTATTTTAATTACCATCAACATCAATTGGTTTATACGGGAATTACACTAAACCCTAGATATAACAATTCTAGTTATAATGATGTTTATGTGTATGATATCCTTTTAAAAACAAGAAAAAGAATCACGTATAAAAAAAGATACTTTTCTCCTAGTTTTAACACAAACAATCAACAAATTATTGTTGCAGAAGTCAATCAAAACAAAAGCAAAATTGTTGTGTTACATGCTAACAACGGAAAAATCATCAAACAAATTCCTGTAGATGGTTTTGTAAGTAGACCTCAATTTATCGATGAACATCATTTTGTATTTATTAAAAAACAAAGTCATCAACTAGCCATTTTTAAAATAGATGAAAATGCAAAAGAAACACAATTAACCGCATGGACTCATCATGTTATTGACAACATAAGAGTGGATAAAAACAGTGTGTACTACAGTGCTTCTTTTAATGGAATTGACAATATTTATGAAACTCCATTAGATGGAAGTTCTACTATTCATCAACTAACCAATGCTAACATTGGTGCTTATTATCCTTTTGTAAAAGACCAACAAGTTTACTTTACAGAACTAACAAGTAGGGGCTCTAAAATTTCCGTAACTAAACTTGAGCAAAAAGATTTTGAATTCCAAGAACCTGTATTGATGGATTGGAATAACAGTAAAACCGTTGCTTTTGAAAAAGGAAATATTCTAGATAAAATATCCACTAAAAAATATTACCAAAAAGAGTATACTTCTGTTTTTGAGGATTTAAGTTTTCACGACTGGGGATACAGTTTTAGCGATCAAGTAATTTCTGTAAACACCACTGCTACCAATCTTCTAAACGATTTTAGCATGAATGTAAATACCGATATTTATTTAAACGAAAACAACTCTTATGGTATTGGAGCTATTGCCTCATATAAAAAATGGTTTCCTGTTTTAAACTTAGGATTAGAATATGTTTATAGAGATTTTAATACTAGCATTCTTAATACAAATGATAATAACTTTTACAATGGAGCCATTAGTTTTAACAGTGTAAAGCTAACACCAAGTATAAGCATTCCATTAACTCAAATAAAAGGAAACTATACACAGAACTTTCAATTTGATGTTGGATACGAGTACAATAAAAGTTTTAACTCTAAATTTACTCTTAATGAAAATAGCCAAGAAGAAAGTTTAGGTGATTTGGAATTTTCAGCATATAGCACACAATTATTACTATCTGTACAAAGGAGAAAAGCCACTCAGAACATTAATACAAGAGCTGGTTTTATTAGTCTTACTAATTATCATAAAGGAATTTCTGGAAACAATGCTACCTATCTATCTTCTGTAAACAGATTGTATTTGCCTGGGATTTTAGCAAATCATAACAGTTATGTTTCTTTTAATTATCAAAGAAATGACGATCAATTACAAGCAGATACTTTTACCTATGCTAGAGGATATCATGACATCCCTTCTATAGAAGCAAATCGTTTGTCTTACAACTACCAACTCCCCTTGTTTTATCCTGATTTTGGGATAGCAGGAATTACTTATTTTAAAAGAATTAGGGCTAATTTATTTGCAGACTTTAGTACGCTTACACTTCCTAATAATAGAATTACAAAACAAAATTCTATTGGTTTTGAAACTGTTTTTGACAATACTTTTTTTAATATTAGTCAGGCAGAAATTGGAATAGGATATAGAGGAAGTTTCTTATTAGAAACAGATATTCAAGCACCTAACCGTACTTTTGTTAGTAGTATATTTATTAGTACTACTTTGTTTTAATTCAGAATTACTTTGGTAATGGTATTTTCTCCCAAAGCTTCGTTCATCATGCTTTGAATTTTTTCTTTACCATAACTCAATTCCGTACGTAAGGCTGCAGAAGATATTTTAACAATTAGGGTTCCCCCTTTTAAGCTAATTCTTTCCGTGTAAGATTTTACACCAGGTCCCATTAACTTTACCCACTCCTCTTCTACATTAATTTTTTGAAATCCTTTTTCTAGATTATTTACCTTGATAAATTGTTTCATTAAAGCACTCATAGGGTTGGCTTCACTTTGTCTTACTGTTCGCTGATCTACTTTACGTTTTGCCATTACAAGTGAAATATTTTATAGGGTTGATTTGTTTTTTTTACAACAGCTTCTGTTCTGTCGCTATGCGTATCGGTAATAAAAATTTGTCCAAAATGATCTTTATTCACCAAATTAATTACCTGAGTTACTCGGTTTTCATCTAATTTGTCAAAAATATCATCAAACAATAAAATAGGTTTTTTACCTGTTACCTGTTTCATAAACTCAAACTGAGCCAATTTTAACGCAATTAAATACGACTTTTGTTGTCCTTGAGAACCAAACTTTTTAATGGGATAGTCATTCAACTCAAACTGTAAATCATCTTTATGAATCCCTACCGATGTGTATTGCAACATTCTATCTTTTGGCAAGTTTTCCTCAAATAACTCCAACAAAGGTTTCTCGTGTAATTGTGTTTTGTACAACAATTTTACCTCTTCTTTAGAATTACTTATCTCTTGATAACAACTATTAAAAATAGGAGCAAATTCTTTTAAGAACCAAGTACGTTTCTCGTAAATGTAGGCACTTAAATTGGATAGTTGCTCGTTATAAACACTTAAGTTTAACGCATCAAAAATACGATTGGCTGCAAAATATTTTAACAAGGCATTTCTTTGAGTAAGTACCTTGTTGTAGTTGATTAAATTTTGAAGATAATGACTGTCTTGTTGAGAAATAACACCATCCATAAACTTACGTCTGGTTTCACTTCCCTCTACAATTAAATCTCTATCAGATGGAGAAATAATGACCAAAGGATAGTTTCCTATATGGTCCGAAAACTTATCATAAGCCTTTCCATTTCGTTTTACGACCTTTTTAGTTCCTTTTTTTAAGCTACAAACAATTTTTTCTACCCTATCTTCTTCCATTAAGTAGTCTCCCTCTACCATAAAAAACTCCTGACCGTGTTTAATGTTTTGTGTAGCCACAGCATTAAAGTAACTCTTGGTATAAGAAAGGTAATAAATAGCATCTAACACGTTGGTTTTCCCCACTCCATTGTTCCCTACAAAGCAATTAATCTTGGCATCAAAATCAAAGTTTTCTGATGATAGATTCTTATAATTTACTAAGGATAATTTTTGAAGATGCATTTTTATTGGGTCGTATTAAAAAAGGTTTCGCAATTTATCACTTTTTTGGTGAATTGGCTGTTTTGATATTCAATTAAAAAAACTATTTTTGTCCAACTCACAAAAGAAGTTAATCAATAAAATATTATAAAATTCCATGGCTACATACCAAAAACGAGGATACAAAAAGACGATTGAAAATGAAGAAGAAGTAATCGTAGACAATAACGGAACTGCAGAGCACAGCACTACAGCAGAGGTTTTTAACACCTTAGATGAAACTGCTAACAAATCTGAAAAATGGATTGAGAAAAATAGCAAACCTTTGTTTATTGCTTTAATAGCAGCTGTTGTTATTATTTTTGGATACATGGGATATACGCAGTTTATAGAGATTCCTACACAAAAGAAAGCGGCTAATGCTTTGGTTTTTGCTAAACAAGAGTTTACAAAAGCGACAAGTAGTAACGATTCTGAAGCTTTTAAAACAGCTTTAAACGGTGCAGAAGGTAACTTTGGATTGATTGACATTGCAAAACAATACGGAAGTACAGAAGCTGGAAACTTAGCAAAATACTATGCAGGTATTTCTTATTTAAACATTAAAGAGTACGACAATGCTATTGAGTATTTAAAAGACGTTACTACGGATGATGTGGTATTAAACTCAGTAATTAAAGGTAGTATTGGAGATGCTTATTTAGCAAACAACAATAGCGAAGAAGCTTTAAACTATTATTCTAAAGCAGCATCTACATCAGACAACAAAGCCATTGCTCCTGTATTTTTATTAAAAGCGGGTAAATTAGCCTTGTCTTTAAAAGATTATAGCAAAGCAGAAGAATTGTTTACAAGTATTAAAGAAGACTATGCTACTTCTTCTCAAGCAGGAAATATAGATTTATACATTAACCAAGCTAAATACGCTAACTAATGGCTACAACGGACTTATCTGTTTACGATAAAGAAAGTTTACCTAATGTAAAAGGATATAGATTTGGAATTGTTACTTCTGAATGGAATCCTGAAATTACAGAAAACTTAACTTTAGGAGCTATAGACACTTTGTTAGACAATGGTGTGGCTCAAGAAGATATTATTACTTGGAAAGTTCCTGGTAGTTTTGAATTGATTTACGGTTGTAAAAAAATGTTAGAAAGCAGAAATGTAGATGCTATCATTGCGATTGGAAACGTAATTCAAGGAGAAACCAAACATTTTGATTTTGTTTGTGAAGGTGTAACCCAAGGAATTAAGGATTTAAACATACAATACGATACTCCTACTATCTTTTGTGTGTTAACCGATAACAACAAACAACAATCTTTAGATAGATCTGGAGGTAAATTAGGAAACAAAGGGATTGAGTGTGCTGTTGCTGCTATTAAAATGGCTGAGTTAAACAAACGCTAATCCTTCTTTAAATATCAAAACATTATTGTCGAATTTTTCGTAAATTTGATGATAATGTTTTTTCTTTTATACTATGTTTAAAACTCCATTTAAGCCCACAGGGCATTACGTATTTAACTACAAACCTCGTTATTATGATGAGCGTAAAGAACGTTTGGAGGCTATAGAACAGCGTTACAAACAAGAAAACGCTTCTGATGACACTGAGTTTGAAGTCACTTTGTCTAAGAACAATTTAAGAGGCGAATGGAACAGAACAAGATCCAACGCAAAAGCCGATAGTAAATCTACTTATAGACTTGCCTTAATTATTGCAATCTTAACCGGTATTGCAATGTACATACTAAAATAACCCCCAATTTTTAATGTCTGACATTATACAATTATTACCTGATCATGTCGCTAATCAAATAGCAGCTGGAGAGGTGGTTCAAAGACCTGCATCTGTAGTTAAAGAACTTTTAGAAAATGCGATTGATGCTGGTGCCCAAAATATACACTTAATACTTAAAGATGCTGGAAAAACCTTAATTCAAGTTATTGATGATGGTTCTGGAATGTCTGAAACCGATGCTCGCTTGTGTTTTGAACGTCATGCTACTTCTAAAATTAGACAAGCCGAAGATTTATTTAATCTAAGCACCAAAGGATTCCGTGGAGAAGCTATGGCTTCTATTGCGGCCATTTCTCAAATAGAAATGAAAACCAAATTGGCCTCAGAAGAGTTAGGTACTTGCATACAAATTGAAGGAAGTAAAATTACCCATCAGGAAGTGAGTCCTACTCCTGTTGGAACCAATACAGCTGTTAAAAACTTATTTTTTAACATTCCGGCCAGAAGAAACTTTCTAAAATCTGATGCTGTAGAAACCAGACATATTATTGATGAATTTCAACGTGTAGCTTTGGTTCACGAAAATGTTCATTTTATCTTAAACCACAACCATTCAGAAGTTTTTAATTTACCCTCAGGAAATTTAAAACAACGTATTGTTAATATATTTGGTCATAAAACCAACGAACGCTTAATTCCTATAAACGAAGAAACAGATGTTTTAAGCTTAGATGGATTTATTATAAAACCTGAATTTTCTAAGAAGAAACGTGGAGAGCAATTCTTTTTTGTGAATGATCGTTTTATCAAAAGCCCTTATTTACATCATGCCATTAATGCAGCTTTTGATGGGTTGATAGAAAGAGGTTGTCATCCTGGATATTTTTTATATTTAAGAGTGCCTACCAATACGATAGACATCAACATACACCCTACCAAAACAGAGGTTAAATTTGATAATGAAAAAGTATTGTACGAAATTATTAGAGCCGCTGTAAAACACAGTTTAGGACAATTTAATGTAGTGCCTTCTTTAGATTTTACAAGAGATAAAAACTTAGAAACTCCTTATAATTACAAGGACAAACCTATTAGCGAGCCTAAAATAGAAGTAGACCCTAATTTTAATCCTTTTAAAACAGAAACCAATTTTAATCCTTTTGAAACCGATCAACCTAAAACCACTAGAAGCACATCATCACCTTCTAATAGTTTTACTAGCGGATTTTCTCAAACCAAAAAGAAAAGTGATTGGGAAGTGTTGTACAATGGTATAGAATCTATTGCCAATACAGAGGTGGATAAGGAAAAATTAACCCCACAATTATTCGAGACCAAAGAGACTAAACTCATTAAAGATACGTTTCAAATTCAGAACAAGTATATTTTATGCAATTTAAACACCGGTACGTTTTTAGTCCACCAACATTTGGCACATCAAAGAGTGTTGTACGAAAACTTTTTAGAAAACATAACAGTTAAAGAAGCTTCTAGTCAGCAACTCCTGTTTCCTATAAGCATTAACTATAGTCAGCAAGAAATTCACGTTTTAAAAAACATTAAAATGGAATTGGAAAGCACAGGTTTTATGTTTGATGAAATTACCAAAGACAATGTAATTGTGACAGGAATTCCAACAACTATTAGTGAAAGTCAGATTAGCATGGTTTTTGAACAATTGATAGAAGATTTTCAAGAAGACATTCAGGAAAACAGTTTTAGCCAATTAGACATGATTGCAAAATCATTGGCAAAAACCTTGGCTATAAAAACAGGAACTAAACTTTCTGAACCCGAACAAGAAGTATTAATTAACGATTTGTTTGCTTGTAAAGAAGCAAACATCTCCCCTTTTAGAAAAAAAGTATACACTAGTATTACCAACAAAAAACTAGATGTTATTTTTAATTTAGATTAAGAACTATGAATAAAATTCCAGACATTATAAAGCACATCATCATTATAAACGTATTGTTTTTTGTGGCTAAAATGGGAATTCAAAATGTAGATTTAAACGAATTGTTTAATCTGCATTATTTTGAAAATCCAAACTTTAGATATTGGCAATTGGTGACCGGAATTTTTATGCATGCAGATATAGGTCATATCTTTTTTAACATGTTAGGGCTTTACTTTTTTGGTACTCCGTTGGTGCAACTCTACGGAAGAAACAAATTTTTGTTTTTCTATTTTTCTGCAGGTATTGGAGCCAGTTTAATTTATTTGTTTGAAAGACAATTGGAATTTAACAATGCCATAAGTACGTTGCAAACTATGGGAGCAAGCAAACAAGAAATTTACGATTTGTTTAGCATGACCAAAGTTTATGCCGATGAACATTTGCAAACGGCAAACGGAATTTACAATATGAGATTGTTAGGAGCTTCTGGAGCCATTTTTGGTTTATTAGCAGCTTTTGGTTGGAATTTTCCAAACTCTAAAATGTTTTTAATCTTTTTACCAGTTCCTATTCCAGCTAAATATTTTATTCCTGTTATTGTGTTGGCAGATTTATTTTCGGGGATTACAGGTCAGCCTTTATTAAGCCCTGTAAACACTGCTTATTTTGCCCATGTAGGAGGAGCTATTATTGGTCTAGTTATTGCCATTATTTGGAAAAAAAATCAATACAGAACGTATTAACATGAAAGATATTATAGCGCAACTAAAGCACAAATATCAAACGGGTAGTTTGGTAGAAAAGCTGATTTTTGTAAACATTGGACTTTTTATCCTTACCTATTTTATTGGAAATTTAGGTTGGTTAATGGGTTCTCAAGGAAATGTATTTTTTGAGTGGTTGGCTTTGCCTGCAGATTTAAACTCTTTTATAACTAGACCATGGACCCTTGTAACTTATGGTTTTATGCATAGTGGATTTATTCACATTCTATTCAACTTAATTTACTTATTCTATATAGGTAATTTATTTACCGATTATTTTATTCCTAAAAAGTTGCTTAATTTTTACTTAATGGGAACCATTTTTGGAGGTATATTATTTATGGTAAGCTACAGCTACTTTCCTGCTTTGCAACAACAAAATGCTACGTTGGTTGGAGCATCTTCCGGAATTATGGCTATTTTAATTGGTTTAACAACCTACATGCCTAACTATCAATTAAAATTTAGATTTATTGGTTATGTAAAATTGTGGGTAATTGCCTTGATTTTTGTAGGATTAGATTTGATCAATTTGGCAGACAATAATACCGGTGGACATTTGGCTCATTTAGGAGGTGCTGCTTATGGATTTTTAGCTATTTACTATCAAAACAGTTTTAAAATTAAAAACCCTTTGGGAAATCTATTTAAAAAGAAATCTCCTTTAAAAACTAGTTATAAATCAACAACTAGAAAAACCAACAAACAAGCAAACAGCCAAGACACACAACAAAAAATTAATAGTATTCTAGATAAAATAAGTAAATCAGGATATGATTCTCTTTCTAAAGCGGAAAAAGATTTTTTGTTTCAACAAGGGAAAAAATAAGGTATGAAGCGTTTACACTTTCTAGACAAAATGCTATTTATAATCAATAGTTTTGTTGCTTCCTTATTAATCATCACCTATGTAATTCCATACATAAACCCTATTCACTACCCAAGTGTTGCCATTTTAAGTTTGGCTTATCCAAGTTTATTAATTGCTAATTTAATATTTGTGGTCTTATGGATTGTTAAACTTAAAAAACAATTTTTACTATCTGTTATTGTTATTGCTATTGGTTTTCAACACACCAAAGCTTTATTTTCTTTTGGTAAAAAAGAAGTGACACATAAAGATGATTTTACCTTATTTAGCTATAATGTTAGACAGTTTAATAGATTTAACTGGATCAAATCGCCAACTATTAAACAAGATATTTGTGATTTTGTAAATAATCAATCTCCTGATATTCTTTGTATTCAAGAGCACAAACATGATAAGAATGTAAGCTTTAAGCTCCCTAAAATATACCATCATAAAAAATCTGATTTGGTTATTTATTCTAAATTTCCCATTGTAAACAAAGGAAATTTTCTATTTAAAAAAGATGGAAACAATATTATTTTTGTTGATTTAAAAATCAATAAAAAAATTATAAGAGTTTATAATGTACACCTACAGTCTTTTAGATTGGATACTCAAAAAGAGCATTATGGGAATCAGAATAACGAGGCCTTATTTAAAAGATTTAAAGATGTTTTTAAAGAACAAGCAAAACAAGTAACACTGTTAAAAGAACATATAAAAAAATGTCCTTATCCAACTATTATTGCTGGAGATTTTAACAACACAGCATTTTCTTGGAATTACAAACAATTAATGGAGAATCATAAAGATGCATTTGTAGAAGCAGGAATTGGTTTTGGAAAATCGTATAATTATTTTATTCCTTTTAGAATTGATTTTATTTTGCCTAGCAATAAGATGACTGTAAATTCGTTTACATCATTTAAGGATAAAATGTCTGATCATTTCCCTATTATGGCACGAATCAACTTGAATAATTAGTTTATATTTATTGAATGAAACACAATTACTTATACCTAACCAGTTTCTTATTTATTTTAATTTCTTTTCAAAGTGCTTTTTCGCAAAAAAAATCGGCTCTAGAAATTAAAATGGAAAAAGAGTATTCTGTTTTTAACGATTTTAGAGTTCCTGTTAGAGAAAACATCAACGAATCTGACTTGTTATATGATGGTTGGAAAACCGATACAGGTAGATATACTTTTAGATGTAAAGATGGTAAAAGAGTAAGATTAACACTTTGGTATTTAGACAAAGGAACCAAAGAAACTATAAATTCAGAATTTATTAATGTAACCGAAGAAATAGACAAGTGCCAAAGAAATGATCCTGAATATGTAGCACCTATTTATAGAAAAAGAAGAGCTAATCTTCTTAAATAACCCCATCAACATGAAAAACAAAAACTTATATATTGTACTAATTTTAACTTTATGTACCGTTAGCTTTAGTTACTCACAAGAACTAATGAAATTTACCTTAAAAGGAAAAATTTCTAGTGCTGTAGATAGTACTTCTGTAGAAGGAACTACGCTATTAAATTTAAGTAATATTGATGGAACCGTATCTGATAAAGAAGGATTGTTTGAAATTGATATTAAAGAAAGTGATACTTTATTAGTATCTCATATTGGATATGAATCTATCAAACTTAAAATTACAAGAGATTTATCTAAAGGAACGGAATTAAATATTGAACTACATCCTAAAATAGAAAATTTAAAAGAGGTGGTTATAGGTCATAAACTAATAGGTGTTTTAGATATTGACATTAAAAACGTTCCTAAAGACAAGTATAATAGAATTCATATTAACGGATTGCCACAGACTTATGAAGTTAGAAAAACCAAATCTTCGGTATCTGGTTTTGGAAATGCAATTAAAGCCTTACAGAATCCGGTAGATGGTATTTACAATTTGTTTGGTAAAAAGCCTAAAAAACTAAAGGATTTAAAGGAATTAAAGGAAAAAGATGCTACTCGTGAAATCTTAACCAATAGATTTGATAGAGAAATTATTCTAGACTATTTACAAATGGATATGAATCAGTTAACAGAAGTGTTATCTGAATGTAATTACTCTCCTTACTTTATTAGCAAAGCCACAGATTTACAATTAATTGAAGCGGTTTTAGAATGTTACGAAAATCACAGAGCTATTAAAAAAGGAAATACATTTAAGCATCAGGAGTCTAAATAATAGACTCCCCATTTAAATTGGTTGTTAGCACATCGCTCATATAGTCTAAATAAGGTCTAGCAGCTTTAAAAGACAACATTATTTGATTGTAAAAATCATCTGATAGAACCTCAGCATCTGTAAATTTACGCAACAACATAAAGTCTTTTTTACGAATTAATTCTATGGCTTCGTGTTCTTTATCAAAACCTTTAGGTGCTGTTTTAAGAGCTTCCCCTTGGTGAAACCCACCAAATATTTTTTGTACTGCTACAGCGTTTATAATCTCATTAATTTCACTCGCATCCAATTCAAACTCCTTTCTAATTCTTAACAAATCTTCTTTATTAGGTTGCCAAAAACCACAGGCTAGAAAAGAACCTCCAGGAGTAATTTCTACATGATAACCTCCTCTTAAAGCTTCTGTAGCTCTTTTAAAACTACAACTTCTGTAAATTTTATAAGGAGATTTGTCTTTAGAAAAACGAACATCTCTATAAATACGATATGCTTTCATACTCTCAATATCATCCTCTTCTTTTAAACCGTCCATTACTTTGGTAAAAAAAGATTTTAAATGATTTTCCTCTTCTACAAACCAAGCTTTATTTTCTGCAAACCATTCTCTGGTATTGTTTTCTTTTAATGTATTTAAAAACTTAAAAATTGAGGGCTGAATGGTAATAGACATAGTATTTTATCTTTTTATTTAAACGCATTTATAATCAATCTATTCTACTTGAATACAAAGCAAACAAGATGTTAATCTTTTTATAAAAATACAATCGATTCTATGGATTGACAAGTATTCTTAAAACTTAATTCTTAAACTCACATTAGGCATAAATCCTAAGGATTTATGATTTACTTGAATAGCAACACCTGAATTATTAGGATCTACTTGGTAATATCTATTGATGATGTTTTCTCTATTGGTAACATTCATCACTCCTACAATTAAAGAACTCTTAATGGAGTTAGACCATTTAAAATGATATTTTAACGAAGCATCTAACCTCATAAAACTTGCTAAGTTTTCATTGTTTGGCACATCGTAATTCACAACCGTATTGTTTCCGTTCTGAATGGTTTCTTCTCCCTCAATGGGCTTAGTATAGGGTTGTCCAGACCTTAAAATTCCTCCCAAAGAAAGTTCTAAGTTTTCTAACAAGTAATAATTAAAAGCCATAGAAACAGAGTGTTTGATATCTACATTATTTGGAAAAACTGAAGGGATAAAGCTCTTAAACTCATATTGATTTACACTATATGTATAACTAAACCAAGTACTGTATTTATGTGCTGTTTTATTGACTAAAAACTCTATTCCTTTTACTTGGTAACTTCCCGTGGCACTTAGGTTTTGAAAACTATTGTAAAATCCTTGATTAGAAGCCGTAATCCCATCAACAAGTTTGTAAAACCCATCAGTACTTAAGACCCAATTATGATGATGATATTCCAACCCTAAAGAACCTTGTTTACTTTTAGAAATTGGAATGTCTTGATTGTTGGCTAAAATCCAACGTCTTTTTTCAACTCCTAAAAAATTATCTTGAAAATCAATCACCTGAGTAGCAGATTGATTTTTAAACTCACCCTGAAGTTTTACAGCCCATTGTTTATTTAATTTTTGTCTAAAATTTAACCTAGGCTCTATAATAAACTTGTTAAACTTTTGAAAATAATTGACTCTAAGCCCTAGTCTTATATAAGTATTTCTGTTGTTAAATTCAATTTCGCTAAACAAGGCATGATTTAACAAAACATCTTTTTTGGTTTTTGAATAAGAAGGAAGATTTACCGTAGTCTGATTTAAAATTCCAGTTTCGCTAAATTGATATCCATTTAAAAAAGATACATTCTGATGGATTTTATACCTCGTATTCAACTTTAGACCCGTTTCTATCACCTCATTGGCTTGGGTTAATTTTTGATCGGATTCTATTCTATAATCCACTGCATCAATATTGTATTTTGAGTAAAAAGCCACAACATCTGTGGTGAATTTACTCGTCCAAATGGCATTCCATTGAAAACCTGCTCCAAAATTTTGCTGTTGTAAATTATTGGTTTTAGAAGTTGTTTGGTTTTGAGCATCCGTATAACTTTCTAAATAATCTAGATTGTTATAAATCCCGATGATATTGGCTCTTATTTTGTGTTTTGAATTGATGTAATACAACAATTTGGCCGTATAATCATAAAAGTAAAAGTCTGAAGATTTATTGCTTTCATTAATATTTTCAGTATTGGTTAATTGACTATCCTGAAAACTTCTTTTAAAATACGTATTGTAAGTTGGAGAGGTGTACACATCGGTAAAAGATCGTCTTCCGGAAACATGAACAGCCATTTTTTTACTAATGGGAATTTCTAAAAAAGCATCTGTATTTAATAGGTTTAATCCAAAACCTCCTTTAATTTCTTTTCCTATTTCATCCTTTGTAAACATGTTAATGGTACTAGAAACTCCATCACTAAACTCACTAGAAGTTCCGTTTTTAGTAACCACTACTTTATTAGTTAAATTAGGATTGTAGGCAGAAATCAATCCAAAAAAATGTCCTGCATGATACATTTTAATTCCATCCCAAAGAATTAAATTCTGATCATTACTCCCACCTCGTACATTGATGTTAGCTATGCTTTCGTTTACACTTTCTACCCCTGGTAATGCCTGAATAGATTGTAAGACATCTGGATCTGTAAGCCCTGGTAAAACTCCAAACTTTTCTGTATTTAAAACAGTACTACCATCCATGCGTTTTTGTAAACCCGTAGTTAAAAACTTAGATATTACTATTGGATTTAGCATTTCTGCCTGTTCTAATAACTCAATTTCTTTACAAGTTCTTATTTCTTTTGCTTTTAAATTTAAAGTTTGATACCCAAAATAAGAAATACGTATATCTGCATTTACATCAATATTTTCTAATTTAAAGTTCCCATTTACATTGGTTACTATTCCTTTGCCTGTATTAACAACCATTACAGAAGCTCCAACAATGGGGGCTTTATTTTTAGTTCTTAAAACTCCACAAATAGTTATTGTTTTTTGCAAAGTAGACACTGTAATATAACGCTCTGTTAAAAACTTAAAATTTAAAATGGTAGAGCTATTTAAAAAAGCTACAACTTGCTTTAAGGTAAAATTTTCATTTGGGGTTGTTACCCAAACTTCGGTTACATCTTCTACAGCATAAGAAAACTTTACATCAAACTTAGCTTCTAATTTAGGAAGTAGATGAATGAGTTGTATTTTTTCTTGCCTTGGAATGGCAAAAGAAAAACAACTATAGGCAACACATAAAATAAATAACAGTTTACTTTGTTTCATAGTCATAAAACTCAACTTTATCTCCTTGTATTTTATAACTTAATTTAAGTGGAATGGTTACCGATTGCAAGGCTATATTTTGATTGGTATGTGTAAAACTTCCTGTAAACATTTTAGTTACATCTACCGTTTTAGCCTCTATTTTTATATTGTATTGTATTTCTAGTTCGTTAATTACTTGCCATAAAGGAACATTCTCAAAAGTAGTTTCTTGTGCTAACCACGATGGGTTTTCGTTATTAAAATCTTTTGCACTAACAACTTTTCCATTCAACACTCTAAAAGATTTCCCTGGTAATAAAATTGTTTTATTCTGCTGGTATGTTACACTTACTGAACCCTCATAACATTGAACTTCAAAATAACGTTCACGCTCTTTTACATTAAATTGCGTTCCTAGTACCTGAATACTTCCTGAATTGGTAAGAACTGTAAATTTGTTTCCTTTGGTTACTTTAAAAAAAGCTTCTCCATTTAGCTTTAACGTTCTGTTATTTTGCCATTCTTTTTTATTGTAATTTAATTTAGATTGTGCATTTAACACAACCTCAGAATTATCAGGTAAAAATAAGGTTTCTGTTTGAGCAATTTCTGTTCTATAAACTTCTGTATTGCTAAAAAAGAAAAAGTATGAAACTCCAAATATCAAAACTAAAATAGCTGCTATTTTTAAGAATAACTGAGTATTCAAAGAAACTACTTTGGTTTCTTTTTTATGAAAAGATCTGGTTTTAAACTGTTCCAATGCTTTTTCGGCATCAATTTTTGGAGTTTCTATTTGCTTTGCATAAAAACCTGCTTTTTTAAGGGTTGAAAAATCTTCATCAGGATACTTTTGTTCCATCTTTTCTGTAGAAATTTCTCCCTCAAACCATTTTAATATGTCATTTTCTTTATTCATTATCAATGCTTTCTATAATTAAGACACCTATACTGTAGAATACCCTATACTAGGGTTTAAATATTTACTTTATCTATTTTATTACGCAGAAATTTTAAGGCTAAAGACATTCTTTTTTCTACTGTTTTTTGTGATATCCCTAGCAATTCTGCTATTTCTCTATATTTTTTTCCTTCTATTCTGTTTAATAAAAAAACTTCTCTTTGTTCTTCGCTTAAATCTGCAATAGTTGTTAATAGTTTTTGTTTAAACTCCTCCTCTTCCATTATATACTCAGGATTAAGATTCGTTTTATCTATATAGGGAGATTCTTTTGCATAAGACATTACTACCTTTTGATGCCTTATGGTATTTAAAAATAAATTATTTACTGTTGTAAATAAGTAGGTCTTTGCTTTTTCAAAATCAATCTTAGCACAATTTTCCCATATTTTAGCAAAGGCATCTTGTACCAAATCTAAAGAAGCAGCATTGTTTCCACATTTATAAAAAGCAAAATTACTTACTGCCTGAATATGCTTTAGATAAAAGCTATTAAAATAAGATTCTTCGCAAAGTTTATGCTTTGGTTTCTTCATAAATTCTCTATATAATGTAGATTTGCACAAAAGTAGGAATAAAAAATTCATCTATGATTCACACATTTTCAGGTAATTATATTTTTTTCATCAAAAAAAACAAAAAAACTATAGGGTAGATTTAAGCTTAAGAGTCTTAAATACAGAAAGGCGAAAAAATCGCTTATAAAATTTAACCCAAAATATTTTAAGTATTATGAAAACTTTTAAATTAATTACAGCCATCATGTTTTTTTCTTTTTTAGGATTAGTTTCGTGTCAAAAAGAAATTAATGAAGAAAACGGACAAAATCCAAACACCAATTCTGCCAATTCAGAAACGGCTACTAATTTAGAGCGTTCTGCTATGTACGATGGTAGCTTTGATGATTTTTTAGACGGGAATTCTTGTTCTTCTATTTTATTACCAGTAACAGCCTTTGTGAACAATCAAAAAGTTACATTAATTAGTGAACTTGATTATGAATTGGTTTTAAATATTTTAGGAGAAATTACAAACGATAATGACAACATTACTTTTCAGTTTCCCATCAATGTAAAACTAAGCAACTATACAGAAGTACAGGTAGCGAATCAAACAGAGTACAATGCTATCATGGATACTTGTGCCAGAGCAGAAGCAGAAAAAGAAAATGCGATCAATTGTTTAAATATTAAGTATCCTATTACCATTTTAACTTATAATTTAAGCCTAGAACAAACAAGTAGTACGGTGTTAAAATCTGATCAAGAATTGTATACTTATATGAGTAATTTTGGAGATGATGAAAAATTCTCTGTTAAATACCCTATTACAGCTACATTAAGTAACCAAACCGAAGTAAATATTACAAGTGATGCTGAGTTTAAGTCATACATTACTGATTGTTTAGAAAATGATGATACCATGGAAGAAGCTGAAGAAGATGCAGAAGCATTAGAAGGAATTCTAGTTGATGGTACTTTTAAGGTACAATCATATGTAAATACAGGAGTAGATAGCACTACTAATTATGCAAATTATACCATAGATTTTGCAAACGATTTAACTTGTACTGCTACAAACACATCTAATGCTTTGGTAGAAAAAGTAGAAGGTACTTTTTCTGTAGCTTCTAAAACAGATGTATTTTTAACTATGGAATTTTCAGGGAATGCTAATTTTGAATTGTTAAATGATGCCTGGACAGTAACCAACTATTCTAGTAGCACTATAACTTTACAAAGTTCAACAGATACTGCTATTACATTAGTGTTAAGTCAAATCTAAAACCTAATTAAAAAGGTTACGTATATATAAAACAGCTGCTTATTTAAGCGGCTGTTTTTATAATCCATAAAATTAACTCTTATGAAAACGTTCTATTTAATTTCTTTATTCTTGATTTCACTGCTGTGTTCTTGTACCAAAGACAGCATATCCCAAGCTAGTAATGGCATCAATCATACTCCTAACCAAAAATCAACAGGAAGTTCTTCTCATGATTTACTTTCTGATCAAAAATACAAGAATATGATGATAGAAGTGGTTTATGTAGATGGATTTAAACCCACACAAAACGCTATCAACAATTTTGTATCTTTTCTAGAAGCACGTACATACAAACCTCATGGAATTGTAGTTAATGAAAGAATGATTACAAGTCCAGGTAAAACACGTTATACAATTAACGATCTTATTGCTATTGAAGAAGATCAAAGAACCCAATATAATACAGAAGATACAATTGCCGTCTGGGCATTTTTTGTAGATGGAGCATCAGACAAAAACACCGATACAGGAACAGTATTGGGAACGGCTTATAGAAATACTTCTTTTGTGATTTTTGAAAAAAGTATTCAAAATTTAAGCAATAGTGCTTTTGAACCAAGTAGAGATGTATTAGAAACTACTGTTATTACTCATGAATTTGGTCACATTTTAGGGCTCACCAATTTAGGAGCTACTTTACAAAGTGAACATGAAGATACTGAGCATGCTAAACACTGTAATGTAGAAAGTTGTTTGATGTATTGGTCTGCAGAAACAGGAGAGGGATTGGCTAATTTATTTGGAAGCAATTCAGCTCCTACTTTAGATGCACAGTGCATTGCTGACTTGCAAGCCAACGGAGGAAAATAATATTAAAAAAAATCATAGGGTAAAAAATAATTGAGGTGTCTTAAGTGTAGAAACATAGTATTCACTTAAAAACACATTATTATGAAACTTTTAAAAACACCCCTTTTTATACTCGCTTTAAGTTTGTCATCAATTACGCAAGCTCAAACTACTGAAAACGAACATAGCTCTACGCTAGATAAAGAATCCTATTATCAAAAAAGAGCTAAAGAAGATGCTAAATACGAACAGCAATTTAGTGCCAAAACCAAAAAGGAGGAAAAACAATTTTGGAAAGATCAAAAAGCGTATGAAAAAAATCTAAAAAAGAAAGATAAAGAAGCATACCAAGCCTATGTGCAAGGAAAAAAAGATGCTTATGCAGAACATTATAACGAGTGTAACCACCATTGTCATCATAGTGATCATTATTATAGTCATGCTTCTTTTTACTACTACAGATACAATGATTATTACTACGAAAGATACCCTAGAACTAGAAGCACTCATACAAGTATACGTGTAAATACTCCAAGTGTAAAACTAGGATTGTTTTAAACATTTATAAACCACAGCCAACAAAAGAGCCAATCGTATATACGATTGGCTCTTTTTACGAAACAGACTTGTAAGTTTCTTAAGAAAACTAAAGTCTTAATTTCTTTTAATCAGCTTTGCAAAATTATATGTGCTAAACACTAAATTCTCATAAGCTGTAAGCATAGCTGTATTCATATCCACAACATTTTTTAATACAGCTGTTACATAGGTTATTCCTAATTGTTCTTGTTCAGCTTCCGTAATAGCTACACTTCCACAAAAGGCAGCAACCGGAATTTTTTGTTGATTTGCTGTGCTTAAAACTCCCGCTATTGTTTTTCCAGAAAAGGTCTGATTGTCTAACATTCCTTCACCTGTAATAATCCAGTCAGCATCTTTTATAAGTACCTCAAAATTGGTAATTTCTTTCACCAATGCAATTCCAGAAGTTAGCGTTCCATTTAAAAACACCACAGCTCCTGCTCCCATTCCACCAGCAGCTCCCGCACCTTCTATTTGTTGACAATCTATCTTGTATTGATTTAACAATACTTTTGAAAAACACTGCAATCCTTGATCTAAAGTTTCTATTTCTGATGGAGATGCTCCTTTTTGAGCAGCATAAATAAATGCAGCTCCATTTTTACCATACAAAGGATTTTTAACATCACAAGCTACCTTAATATTTGCTGCTTTTAACAATGGATGTACAATCGTATCATCTACACTAGCTACCTTGTTTAAGTTTGCTCCTATTGGTTGTAAAACTTGATTATTTTGATCTAAAAACTGATAACCTAAGGCTGTAGCCATTCCCATTCCACCATCGTTAGTAGCGCTTCCTCCTATTCCTAACACAATGGTTTTTGCTCCTTTTTCCAAAGCATCTACAATTAGTTCTCCTGTACCTATACTAGAAGTATACATACAATTTCTATCAGCTGAACTGAGTAAGCTTAAACCCGAAGCTTCTGCCATTTCTATAACTGCCAATTGCTTTTCTTTTACCCATACATAATTGGCAGTTACTTTTTTAAACAAAGGGTTCTGTACAGTAACCTTTACTTTTTCTCCTTGTAAACTGTGCAATAAGGCATCCATGGTTCCGTCTCCTCCATCTGCTAAAGGAATGTGCACAAATTCTGCATTAGGTAATGCTTTGTTAATTCCTGTTTCCACAGCTTTGCAAAACTCACTTCCTGTTAAGGAACCTTTATATTTATCGGGGGCTATTACAAATTTCATAGGACTAGCTTAATAAAGTGGGAATAAAAAAACTGAACGCAATAATAATTACAAAAAAGGCTAATAATATATACACTTCTTTAATTAAAAAGTCTTTCTTTTTAAGCGTAAAGTTCACTTCCATTAACTGATTTATTTTTACATTTTTGGTAAGTGCACTTACTCCGTAAGCAACTATTAAGGCAATAATTACTCCGGTAAAGTTTAACCAAATCCAAAAAATGTGAATTCCTAAATCTATATGAAACAATTCTTGCATGGTTTTAGAAAACACAAGGTTGATTAATACTGCTGATATAATACCTACATTCATACCAATGTGATTTACTTTTTTAGAAAAGAAAGCCAATACAAAAGTTACTAATACAGGTCCGTAAAAAACAGAACCAATAGCATTGATAATTTCTATAACCGCACTTTTACTGCCTCCAAACAAAAAGGCACAACTAATACATACCACTCCCCAAAAAACAACGGCCAATTTAGAAATCATCATGTACTTTTTACTACTTAGCGTATCTTTAGATTTTCCTCTGTTAAAAAAATCTTCTACCGTTACAGCCGATAAAGAATTAATGGTGGAACTTAAAGAAGACATGGCTGCTGAAAGAATCCCTACCATTAAAATTCCTATCAATCCATTGGGTAAATACCTCATAATAAATACAGGTAACATTAAATCTGGTTTGATTCCTGTTTTTTCAAAAGCTATGGGGAAATGTTTTTGGGTAGTTGCTGCAATATCTTCTAAGAATCCTGGAGCTACACTTACCAAACCACCAATTACCAATCCCATAATACAATACACTAATACAACTGGAAATCTTAACAATCCGTTGGCTAACAATAATTTTCTAATGGTTCCTTCATCTTTACTAGACAACAATCTTTGTGCTTGTGTTTGATCACATCCGTAGTATGAAACATATAAAAAGAAACCTCCTATAAGCATGGGTAAAAAACCATAATCGTTTCCTTCTCCAATTCCCATATTCCAATCTATCACTTCTAATCTTTGCGCATCAAAACCATTTGGCAAACCACCATTGTCTTGTAATAAATTCCATCCTATGGTTAAACAAATAATCAATCCTAAAACCAAAATAATCATTTGAATAGCATCTCCCCAAACCACAGCTTTCATCCCCCCTTGCCAAGAGTAAATAATGGTAATTACACTTACTATTAAAATAGTATACACAAAATCTATATCTAAAACAGCTTGTAAAATAATAGCAATGGTATACACCATTACTCCCGTACCTAAAGCCCTGCTAATTTGAAAAACAATGCTTAAAATTAATCGGGTAGATGCACTAAAACGTTTTTCTACCACCTCGTAAATACTTACAACTCCCGATCTAAACAGCGGTGGTACAATCACAATCATTATAAAAATCATGGCCAATGGCACGGCAAATTCAAACGTTAACCATTTCATACCTCCCCCTAATTTTAACCCTACAAAAGCAGGTGCAGAAATAAAACTTATGGCCGATAATTGCGTAGCCATTGTAGACAAACTCAAAGGAAACCACCCTAAACTTTTACCTCCTAAAAAATAGTCTTTAGAGTTTTTGTTTTCCTTAAAAAAGAAGCCCATTCCTAAAAAGAAAAGAATGTATGTAATTACTATTATGTAGTCTAACCAGTTCATAATATTGTGTTTATGTGATTATTAGTTTGTTTTTAAAAACTTAAATTTTATTCTGTAACAAGTCTATTAGCAATGCTGCAGTCCAAGAAAAATCTCCACCACCGTATCCGGCTTTGTCCGTTAGGTGTACCGATTTTCTAGCATCAAAATACTCATAAAATCCACTTTTTTCAACTATTTCTAGCGTATCGTTTTTAACTCTATCGGCTACCTCGTTATAGCCATATTTTCTTAAACCTCTATACAACATCCAGTTTAGGTTTACCCAAACAGGACCTCTCCAATATTTCTTAGGATTAAAAAGTTCGTTGGTAGGATCAAAAGAAGCACATAAGTACATATCTTCTCCTCCAAATTTGTCTAACATTACATCAACAAGACCTTTTACTTGTTCTGGGGTAGTAGCAATATTGGCAAATATTGGAGAAAAAGAAGAAGAAGTAATAAAAGGAATTGGCTTCTCATTTCTTAAATCATAATGGACATATACTTTTAAATCTTTATCGTACAACTTTGTATTCATGCTATGTACAGCTTTGGTGTTCCATTGGGTAAGCTGTGCTATTTTATCGACATTTCCTCCTATTAATTTATATAGGTTGATTAATGCTTCGTTAGATTTGATTAGCATAGTGTTAAACAAAGGATCTTGTACTAAAAATGGAGAAAGCTCTGCTATTTTTTCATCACTATAATTATGCTCTTTGGCAATATTGATAATGTGTAAATAATGATCGTATTCTCTATTGGTAGGACGTTCCGATGCATCTACATGCGTGGTATCTCTTCTTTTAAACTCATAATGTGGCGGATTCATTGTCGCAAAAATATCATCCCAAATAGGAGAATTATCTGTTCCCGATTCCCAGTTATGATAGATGTACACTAACCCCTCGTTATTAGGATCTCTGTTCTCATAAAAATAAGTGTGATTGTGGTATACCTTATCTATCATAGAATTGATATACGCTAGCGTAGCTGTTTTGTTGGTGCTTATGTTGTACATTTCTTCTAAGACAAAACCTGTAACAGGAGGCTGTGTCATTCCTGTAGATTTATAAGTTTTAGAAGATTGTGGATGCAATTCCGATTGATGAAAATCTGGTCCAGGAAAATAGGTATCACTTTCTGTATGGAATACAATGTGAGGAATAAATCCGTTATCCCATTGAGCGGCTAATAAAGTAGCTATTTCTTTTTCTGCTTTGTCCATATCAAAATGAGCAAAACCGATAGCGATAAATCCTGAATCCCATTTCCATTGAAAAGGATATAAATTTGCACAAGGCACACTAAAACCGTCTTTCCAGTTTTTTAGTAATACTCTTTTGGCTTCGTTTTCTAATTTTTTCATAATTGTATTGTTAAAAGCTCACCACCAACCTTACATAAGATAAGGTGATGAGCATAACTTAAATAAACTTAACTATAGGTCTTTTTAAAAATTGAATGATGCTGTTAAGAAGAATCTTCTTGGTAAAATTGGTCTTCCTTTAAAGAAATTTCCTGAAACAGAATTTCCTCTTGGGTTTCCTTCTGTCACTCCATCACTATCAAATAAGTTGAATATTGAAGCTCCTAATCTTAACGTTTTAGCATTTTCCATATCAAATGTATATCCTGCATTGATACGGGCAATGGTAATCGCATCTAATTCCACTTCATTAGCATCTTGGTTAAACTTACTTCCTGTGTAGTTTACCGTAAAACTAGAATCAAATTTACTATTGTCATAGTGCAATCCTAAACTACCTATAAAGTTAGGTTGTCTTGCCAATTCGTTTCCTTCGTTTGTTCTAGTTGTTGTGTTATTTACTAAATCTTCACTTAAATTTTCTGTTAACTCATGTTCTTGAAAAGTAGCAGTTCCTCTTAAATGTAAATTTTCTATAAGCTCTAAATCTCCATTTAATTCTACTCCAAAAGTTTGAGTACTTTGTGTTTCTCTAGACTTGTCTATTAACAATCCTGTTCCATCAATTTCCTGAATTAATTTTACTCTATCATCTAATAAAACAGCATATGCAGCTATGGCTCCACTAAATTTACTTGTACTAATTTTTGTACCTACCTCAAACTGATATATTTTTTCAGAATCGTATTTAGTTTCTGGAATACCTGCTACAGGAGCAAAATTTCTTAATTGTGGAAAGAAATATCCCTTAGAAAGGTTTGCATATAAATTAAATGTATCGTTTAATTTATACAACGCTGCAAAAGAAGCTGCCCAGTCTGTTGCGCTAATTACTCCTTTGGTAAAAGTTCCATCTGCTCCTTTTACATTTGCCAATTCGCTCGTTAATTCTGGATCTGAATATACCGTAGACTCTACAATATTTCCATTCATAAATTCACCATTGGTACTTTCTATTCTAAATCCAACATCAAATCTCCATTTGTCCATTACAATTTCATCACTTATATAAAATGCAGATCTGTTTTGTGCTAAATATTTGTTAGCTGTTTGCCCAGCTCTGTTGTAAATTCCTCCTTGAGAATAAATAACATTGTTCCCTACAGCATCTGTATAACTTAAATTTACCAATCTTGGGTCGTTGTTAAATTCTGACAAATAAGAATATTGATAGTTTACATCTTCTGCTTCTGTTCTAGATAAAAACGTACCTACTGTAATGTTATGTTCTGTAGTAGATAACTCTATTTTTTTGGTTAAAGAAGCTTCTCCAGAATAATCTGTCATCGGTCTAATTCTATCTGTGTAATTGTTACTAACTACTCTAGTATTTCCATCTATTAATGTATTTCCACCTCCTTGATATTGTGCAGTAAATCCTGTATTATTTGCATCAATATCATTTACTAAATCACTTAATGTCATTGGATCACCTGCTCCCCCTAATAAAGCAAAACTGTGTTGGTATTTTGCATATCTAGCTTTGGCTTTAAATTTTAAATCATTATCAAATCTGTAATCAAAATCTCCTAAGAAATAACCACCTTTAGTAGCAACTCCGTTTCCTATTGGACTTGTGTAATTTCCATTAGGGGTTAAGAATGATGTGTTAGCTAATTGACTAGACATTAATTGCTCTACTTCTTTTCCATCGTTACCAATTAATCTTTCTCTAGAATCTCCATCTAAAGGAATTCCTGTATAAAACTGAACATTATCATCTATAAACTGACCGTGCATGGTAAAAGAACCTTTGTCAAACTTCTTTTTAATATTTCCTCTTAATTGTACTCCTTTTGTTGGCAATCCAACATTAATAGGACCTTCATCATATCTTACAAATCCTGTTAAAGCATAGTAGGTATCAGAATCTTTTCCTCCTAATTTACCACCGCTATAAAAATCGGTTTTTACTCTACCTCCATTTGCCCATTCAACATTAACAATGTTCCCTGGATCTGTGTCACCCGTTTTACTTGTGTAATTAATAATACCTGCTACAGAACCCGCACCATATAAAATAGCAGATCCACCACGTACAAATTCTACTCCTTTAAAACCAATATCTGTTCTCGCATAAACATCATGCGCAGATGAGTTTAAACCAAAAGCACTAATTAATGGCATTCCATCGTATTGTAAAGGATTAAATACATATTGACCTCCGGATGGCAAACCTCTAACAAATACATTGGCAGCTACCTCTCCACCACCACCTTCTGCGGTAATACCAGGTACACTACGCAAAATATCTGCCTGACTATTTGCCGAAAGTTTAGTAATTTCTGCTGCTTTTACAGAACTAATAGACATGGGAGCTTCTTTTTGAGACCTAAACGTAGTAGAAGCTGTTAGTACCACTTCTTCTAAATTACTAACTCCTCCTTTTAACGTAGCATTTATAACCAATGCCTTTCCATTTAAGGTAATTAGTTTGGTAAAAGTTTCATTTCCAATATTAGAAATTTCAATAGTTTGTTCTCCAGTAGCTTTTGAAATAATTAAAAAGTTACCGTCTAAATCCGAAGTAGTTCCAGATGTAGTTCCTTTAATTTTTACGTTTGCTAAAGGAATAGGAAATCCTGTTGCATCTTTAACTGTACCCGTAATCTTAGTTTGTGCATTGCTATTTAAATAAAACAGTGTACACAAAACTGTAAAAATAATTTTCTTCATGATTTCAGTATTTATAGTTATTAAATTGTTCTACCACAAAATTATCAACAAACGCAAGTTATTATTACATAATTTACAAAATTCAACCCGCAAACGTTTGCGGAAAAAGATTTAATTACACTAATTTTACAAGTATGAAGAAAAGACAAACTGTTACTTTAAAACATATAGCAGAAGCTTTAAACCTATCTGTATCTACCGTATCTAGGTCTTTAAAAAACCACAAAGACATTAGTCAAGAAACTATTAACTTGGTAAAAGCTAAAGCTAAAGAGCTAAATTATTTTCCCAATATATTTGCACAGGGTTTTAGAAATAAAAGAACTCATATGATTGGGGTTGTGGTTCCTAACATTACCCATTACTATACCTCTACTCTTTTAGAAGGAATTTTAGATGAAGCCGAAAAGAAGGGTTATCATGTTATTATTATGGGATCTAAAGACAGTTATAAAAAGCAAATAGAATTGTTAGATACCATGATCCATTTAGGAGTGGATGGAATTTTATTATCGTTAACTAGAGATACACAAAACATAAATCAAATTATAAAATACATAGAGCAAGTTCCTTTAATTTTGTTTGATAAGGTTTCTAGAAAAGTACCATGTACCCAAGTTATTATTGATGAAGAACAAGCCGGGTTTAATGCCGTAAAGCATTTGATAGAGATTGGAAAAAAAAGAATAGCCATTTTTAAAGAAACCGAGGATTCTTTTAATTCTATGAGACGATATGAAGGTTATTTAAGAGCCTTAAAAACCTATAACCTTCCCGTTGATGAATCTATTATTCTAAGTTCTAAAAATATTCCTATGGAACAAGGAAGAATATTAGCCGAAACACTCTTACAAAACCCCAATAGACCCGATGCTGTTTTTTGCATTACAGATAGTTGTGCTGTAGGTGCTATGCAAACTTTTAAGAAACACCACCTTAAAGTACCACAAGATATTGCTATTGTAGGTTTTAGTAACTCTTTAATTTCTCAAGTAGTAGAACCTCAAATTACCACCATCAATCAGCCTGGAATTAAAGTGGGACAAACTGCTATTAATTATTTAATTGATGAAATAGACCATCCTAACGTAAATTTTATGGATTATAAAACTGTAGCAATAAAAACCAATTTAATTGTTCGTAATTCTACTGTTTTAATTCCCTAAAAACAATCCATTTTATGTATCAAAAGTAGCTGTTAAACAAAGTAAAAGATGTAAATTTAATGTCATATTTTTTTCTGTACTTTTCCTTATTTTTAAAGGATTTCTAATAAAAATATACATCTAAATTTTTAACTAAAAGATTCAATCTATTCCCCTATGGAAGACATGATTTTTTACGATCGATTGCAGTTTGCTTTTACGATTACGTTCCACTACATTTTCCCACAGTTAACCATGGGACTTTCTTTAATTATTGTATTCTTTAAAGCTTATTATTTAAAGTCTGACAAAGAAATTTACAACGATGCTGCTAAATTTTTTATGAAAATTTTTGCTATCAATTTTACCATGGGGGTCATTACCGGAATTCCAATGGAATTTCAGTTTGGAACCAATTGGGCTAAATTTTCTGAACTCACAGGAGGTATTATTGGACAAACCTTAGCGATGGAAGGAACTTTTTCTTTCTTTTTAGAATCGTCTTTTTTAGCACTCTTTATATTTGGTGAAAAAATTATGGGGCAAAAACTCCATTTATTAACAGGGTTTTTGGTCTTTTTAGGATCTTGGGCTAGTGGGTATTTTATTTTAGCAACCAATGCTTGGATGCAACACCCAGTAGGTTATGAAGTTTTAGAAAACGGAAAATTTGTATTAACGCATTTTTCAGAATTGTTTACCAATCCTTGGTTGTTGCCGGCATTTTTGCACAATCAAATGGCTTCTTTAGTAACTTCAGCCTTTGTTGTTGCTAGTATTGGTGCTTTCTATTTATTGATTAAAAAACACCAAGAACACGGAAAACTATTTGTAAAAACAGGAGTTTTATTTGGTGTAGTTGCTAGTTTATTAGTTGCCGTTCCTACGGGAGATTTAAATGCTAAAAACGTAGCTAAATATCAGCCTGCTGCTTTTGCCGCTATGGAGGGAATTTTTGAAACCGAAGAAGCAGGGGCCGAAATAGTCTTAATTGGACAGCCCAATATGGTTGAAAAAAAGCTAGACAATAAAATTGCCGTTCCTAATATTTTAAGTTTTTTAACCTATCAGGATTGGAACAAACAAATTGTTGGAATGGATCATTTTGATGAAAGTGAATTGCCAGACAACATTCCTGCTTTGTATTATTCTTATCATATTATGGTTGGTTTGGGAACCATTTTTATTGGAATTATGTTTTTAGCTACCTTGTTTTTATACCTTAAAAAACTATACACCTTTAAACCTTTGTTATGGACTTTGTTATTTTTAGTTCCTTTTCCATTTATAGCCAACATTACAGGTTGGTATGTGGCAGAACTAGGTAGACAACCTTATTTGGTTTATGGTTTGCTTAGAACTAGCGAAGGAATTTCTCCTACCGTATCTTCTGGAAACACTTTATTTACTTTATTAGGTTTTGTAGCCTTATATATGTTGCTAGGCTTATTATTCTTACTTCTTGTTGGTAAAACTATTTACCAAGGACCAAAACCTCAAAAACACTAACTCATGGAAATATTTTGGTACATTATTATTGCAGTTATAACAACGGTCTTTTTTATTTTAGATGGTTATGATTTTGGTACAGGAATTATTCATTTATTTTTTGCTAAAAAAGATAAAGACAAAGAAGTAATTTCTAAAGCCGCTGGACTTTTTTGGGATTCTAACGAAGTTTGGTTAGTTGCTGCGGGTGGATTGTTATTTATGGCTTTCCCTACCTTTTACGCATCGGTATTTAGTGGGTTTTATTTGCCCTTAATTATTGTATTGTGGTTGATTATTTTTAGAGCTTTAGGATTGGAATTAAGGTCTCAAATTAATCATCCTATTTGGAAAACTATTTGGGACAAAGCCTTTGGAGTTTCTAGCTTGTTATTGGCTTTATTTTTTGGGATTGCACTAGGAAACATTGCCAGAGGTGTAAATTTAGGAGGTGTAGAAAACGGAGTTTCTGCTTACGAAGCTCATTATTTCTTTTTACCCTTATGGGATAGCAGTTTTAGTCCCTCTACCACACACCCTGGAGTTATTGATTGGTTTACGATTGTGATTGGAATTATAGCCATTGTAACCTTAGCCATTCACGGTGCCAATTGGATTCTTGTAAAAACCAATGCCAGTATTAACGAACACTTAAAAACCGTTATTTTTAGATTCAACATTGCCCTAGCTGTTTTAACTGTTTTTTCTTTAAGTATTTGGCATTTGGTAGAACCTCATCCTTTAGCTAACTATTTAAAATATCCTGTATTTTTAATTTTTCCGATGGTTTATTTTGTGGGATTGATAGGAATGTTCTTTATCAAAAAACTAAAAAAAGAAATTTACGGATTTATACTTTCTAGCTTAATTATTACGGGTGGAGTTACCTCTACTTTAGCTACTATGTTTCCGGTATTGTTACCATCTACAAACGATTTAAATCCACCTTTAACCATATACAACACTGCTACTAGCGAATACGGAATGTCTGTAGCTGTGCCTTGGATGATTTTGGGAATTATTTTAATCATCACCTATTTTATTATTCAGAAAAAACTGAATAAAGGAAAGATTGACGATAGAGAATACGGACACTAATAATATGACAGAAACTATTATTTCTTTGGTAAGTATTCTTACAGGTATTATAGGAGCTGTTCTTATTGGCCTGCTAAAACCTAAATGGTCCTTTGGACTTACGGGTAATATTATTGTGGGAGTTTTTGCTAGTATTTTTATGATCAAATCTTTTGGGAGACTTGGTTTTTCTCCCAATTATATCATCACCAATCAACAAGTAAATTACATTCTTTTACTTGTCAATTTAAGTAGTTCCCTTTTTGCGGGTATGCTAGGATTGTTACTCGCTTTTAAAATCAAACAAAAATTACCTGATTCCTAATAAAAAAACTCCATCAATTACTGATGGAGTTTTTTTATACACCCATTCTTGATGCTATCATATGACACTATCAAAAACAGATTAAGAGAGTTTTTTTAGTATTGTTTTATCTATATAAAAAGTACCGAAAGGAATAAAACAAGCCAGAATAATTTTCCAGGTTGTGGTTTTAAATTTCCAGTTTTGCTCTACTCCTACACTTAGGGTGTTAAATAGAAATAATAAAAACAAAGCTCCGTGTATAGGCCCTAAAGAACTACTTAAACTAGGATTTCCAAAATAGTATTTTAAAGGTACGGCTATAAAAACCAGTACCAAAAGAGAAATACCTTCTAAAAAGGCAAGGATGCGTAATCGGCCAATGTTGGTGTAGCATAAATGTATCATAAGCTTCTAAAATAAGGTCTGTTTGCTAAGGGTGAAAACGGCCAAGGAATGGCTATTAAAATAATGAATAAGGCTATAGAAAACCAAAGCAGCATGGTTTTAAACTTTTCTAGATCTGTTGCTTTTCTTTTAGACAACGCAGAACCTATAGTAATCACTACAATGGCCACTAGCATTAGTATTAAATGTATGATTCCAAAAAATGTTGTATCTAAACTTTTAGTGGCTACAGATGTATTTTTCCAAAAATAATTAATAATGGGACTTTTACTATACAATAGAATCCCCAGCATTAACTGAATATGAGCAATGGTGGCTGTCCAATGCCTAATAAGATTGTGTTGTTTAGAAAACTTTAACTTTAGAAAAACACCTTTATAAGCTGTGTAAATTGCCCATATAAGACTTATTAGCACTAACCAACGTACTAAGGAATGAAAAGAAATAAGGGTTTGATACATTGTTGTATGATTCAATTATCCTACAAAGATAACCAAAACATACTAACTAGTATGTTGATTGTTTTACTTATTTTAAAGTGTCTAAATAGCTCTTTAATTCTAACAAATAATCGTCATAACAATGGGTACTGTTGTACACCTTTCCAAAATTACGAATCCCCCAATAGCTAGAAATTACAAAATAAGCCACCTGTTTTGCATTTACCGACTTGCGTATCTGTCCGTTTTCTAAAGCTTTTAAAAGACTCTCTTCTATGGCTGTTTGCCAACTAGTAATGAGTTGATGTAACGCTTTGGAAAACTCAACATTCCAAGGAGTCATTTCTTGAGCTAAATTACCTGCAGGGCAACCATATTCTAATTTTAAAAAGCTATTTTCTAACAATAAAGATTGAGTCATGGTATAAATTTCTGCAAGAGGATCTAGAGTGGTTTGTAAAGGAGTAATGTACGTACGCTCCATTATAGGTTTTACAATTTCGTTAATAATTGCAATTCCCATAGCATCCTTAGTTTTAAAATGATAATAAAAAGCTCCTTTGGTTACCTGGGTAGTTGCTATAATTTCATCAATACTGGTAGCTTGATAGCCTTTTTGGTAAATTAATTCAAAAGATTTTTTAAGAATAGTTTGTCGGGTATTGGATGCTTTTGCCATAAAAATACTGATTGGTATGATAGGCAAAGTACAGAAAAAACAATAAGATTTAAGAAGTCTAGGCTATTGATTTTTTTAAATCATTGCTTATTCTTAAACCAAAACTGTCTACGCTATCCCATTTTGTAAATTCTATAGGTTCTACGGTTTTGGTAGGGCCATCTGTTAGTTTCATAATCAACTTGATCATGACTCTGTCCCAAAAAGAATAAGATTTATAATCTAGCTTACCTGCAAAGACTTCTAAATATGTAGCTTTCCAGTTAATTTCTTTTAAAAACTTAATTAAATAAGGATTGGTGTTTGCTGAATTTTTATCTTCTTTTCTAGCTACCAAATTAACAGAAAAGAATGCTGTTTTTATAGTATCTAATTGAGCTCTGTTTGTTTCTATAAACTCATATACCTTTTTATGATGTTTTCCGTAGCGAATACTCGCTCCAATAATTAACAAAGTAAAATCAGACAAATTTCCTTTAAAACTTTCTATTGTACACATTTCCGTAGGAATGCCTTTACTCGTAAAAATCGTCTGTAATTGGTGGCAAATTTTTAAGGTTTGTCCGTCTGTAGTAGCATATATAATTCCGATTCTTAGCCCCATAACGTGTCTTCTTTTAAGAATTGATAACGTTTTTAGAAATGAAATACAACCTAAATAATAGGTACGGTACTCCTACTCTAAAGTTAAGGAATTCTATTAAAAGAATGTTGGTTTTACCTAGGTTTGATTAGGGTATAATTATTATCTATTTCTTGGAATGTTATTCCATTTTTAATCTATCCCAAATAATGATTTTCATGTTCTGAATAAATACTAAAACCTTTTTTTATAAAAAAAGAATTTCTAATTCAATAAAACCAAAAACGCTTCATTAATTTATAATGAAGCATTTCTTGATTTATATTTAGAAGCTTATTGCTTGATTACTTTTTTGGTAAACACCCCTTTATTAGAACTTATATTTAAAATATAAATTCCTTTTGAAAGTACTGAAATATCAATTGTTGATTGATTGGTTGTTTCTACAACAGTCCCATTGATCCTAAATAAATTTATTCTATTAAGAACAATACTATCCTTGGCATTTACAACCAAAGTGTTTTGATTCATTTCAATAGTAAGGTTCTCATCAAAAACTCTTTCTTCTACACCTAAAGTTGTCATTTCATTAATAGTCGTAAAATCTTGCCAAAGAATAGCTCCCTGATAATCGGTTTTGGCACCATGAGGTACTGTTAAAATAGCATTCGAATCAATATCAGTAAAAACACCAGCACCTGAACCAAAAACTACAGGTGTAGGATTTTCTACTATAACTTCAGACAAACTAGAACAACCATAAAAACAATAATCTAAAATACTTGTCAATCCACTTGGTAATGTTATGCTCTCAATTTCAGTACAATTAGCAAAAGCTGCAAAACCTAAACTTGTTACCCCACTTGGTAAAGAGATAGCCGTTAAACCTGTTTCAAAAAACGCTTGTGGACCAATAGTTGTTATACTACTTGGTAATGTAATTGATGTTAAACTTTCACACCCACTAAACAAATTCTCACCAATTCCAGTAAGTCCTCCTGGTAAAGTAATACTTGATAAGTTTGTACAATCTTCAAAAGCACTATCTTCAATAGTTGCAATACCATTTGGTAGTGTAAGACTTGTTATCACTTCATTTTCATAAAAAGTATTTTTAGCAATTTTTGTAACACTATATGTTACAGATTCATTAACCACAGAGCTTGGAATAGTAATGTCTCCTTCATATTTATTTCCCGATTCTAAAGGAACAATGCTTACTGTAGTACCATCAAAACTTACATAACGAATTCCATTTGCTACAAAATACTTAGGTTCTGTAGAAGTTATAATAGAAAAATCACTCCATCCATCAGCACCTTCGTAAGCACTTACACTCCCGCTTGGAACTAATAAATAGGCTGAGCTTGAAATATCATAAAAAACATCGTCTCCAATAGTATATGGTGTTGCATTTTCAACTTGCACTTTTTCTAAATCTGAACATCCCTCAAAAGCACTATCTTCAATAGAGGTAATACTGTTTGGTAAAGTAATTGTTGTTAAACTCTCACAATCACTAAAAGCATTTTGTCCAATAGTTGTAATACTATTTGGTAATGTAATTGTTGTTAAGCTACTACATCCACTAAATGTCTTTTTAATAATTTCTGTAAGTCCAGCAGGTAAAGTAATACTTGCTAAAGAACTACAACCATTAAAAGCTTCTCTTTCAATACTTGTCACCCCACTAGGTATAGTAACACTTACTAAGTTACTACAACCTTCAAAAGTTTGATCTTTGATTTCAGTAACTCCATCTGGAATCACTACGTTTGTTAGTGCTGAACATCCATAAAAAGCAGTAGAACCAAGTCCTGTAAAACCTGCAGGCAATGTGAAATTAGTTAGTTTTTTACAACTTAAAAAACCATTTTGACCTATATATAAAAGTCCTGTAGGAAAAATGATACTTGTTAACTCTTCATTTTGATAAAAAGCAGCATTCCCAATTCCTGTAACTGTGTAGCTTACAGAATTATGAGTTACTGTATCAGGAATTGTAATAGCTCCAGTGTATTTACCAGAAGATAGTGCAACCACTTCTACAGTGTTCGTATCAGTAGTATTGTAACGGATTCCGTTGGACTCAAAGTATTCAGCCTTAGCAAATGCAAAGGTCAATAAACATGTTAAAAGTAATTTTAATTTCATTTTTTTTAATTATTAGTTGACTCTACAAAAATAGAGACCCCCACATAATTTAATTAGCCCAATAAGACAAATTAATAGCCCAATAGGACATTTTTTTCAATACTTTAATAATTTCATCATCAAAAAAAGGAATAAAGCCAAAACTCTATTCCTTTTTAATATTCTTTATTTTATTGTTTTCCAAAACGAATTCATCAAATTAATGCTTCAATATGAATATATTTTTAAAACAGACTCCTTATTAATATACCTTATCTTCGGGTACATCGGTTAACGTTTTCATAAAGGCTATAATGTCCTTTATTTCTTGTTCCGATAAATTCAACGCATCAAAAGGTAAGGTCTGATTCGGTGCATCAAAACCTAAACCAGCTCCCCCTCCTTTATTGTAAAAATCAAGTACTTGTTCTAGCGTATTATAAGCTCCATTGTGCATGTACGGGGCCGTTAAAGCAATGTTTCTAATGGTAGGGGTTTTAAACATTCTTTTATGATATTCTTGATTGTAAGCATTATAGTATCCTAAATCGTTATCTATTTCTTTGTTTTTAAAAGTCTTTGCCACTCCAATAGCTTCCTTTTCGGTATCCGTAAAAAATGGAGGAACCGTACCATTGGTTAAAGGCATAAAATGGCAAGTAGCACACAAGGCTTTTCCCATAAATAAATTAAATCCATTTTTTTCGGATGCTGTATATGTGTTTTCTTCTCCTCTAATATTTTTATCAAATTTAGAATTAAAACCATTTAACGTGCCTACATAAGATGCAATAGCTCTAACAATATCATGATTGCTTTTGGGAACTTTTCCGTAAGCTTTTTTAAAAAGATTAACGTAAGTGGTGTCTACTAAAATTTCATCAGAAAATTGATGTACGGTTACGTTAAACTCTTTATCATTTGCAAATACATTGCTTATTTGCTCGTTTAAATTTCCTGATTTTCCATCCCAAAAAAATGCTTTTTGAAAAATAGAATTTACCAATGTTGGAGAGTTTCTTGACAATAGTTTTCCTGTATTGTCTTTTGAAAATTGCAAACCATCTGCATATGCTTTTTTAGGATTGTGACAACTTACACAAGACAATTTTCCTCCTTTTGAGATGTTGACATCGTTAAACAACTTTTGCCCTAACTGAATTTGTGCCTTTGTTGAGTTTTGATTTTTAGGAGAAGCAAAATGATTGACATTCCAGCTATCATTTTCAAAAAAAGTAGGAGCCTCTAAATTAAAAGGATATACTCCGCTAGCTTCCCACAAATTGCTTTCTTTTTTAACTTTAACCCAAGCTCTTGTTATCGGATTTATATAATCTCTTATATATGAAAACCGATCAAATTGTTTAAAGTTTACATTGGGTTTTATAAAATTAATAGCGCTTTTTAGATTCTGTATTAATTCCTTATCCAATATCGGATTTTTGTCAATAATAATTTTTTGAATACTATTTTGATACACAAACAATAAACTTTCCAACGATATTTTAGCCTCGCTAATTCCCCATTCACTTACAGGTGTATCAAACCCAGCCATAGAAAAACTAATAATTCTTAATAATTGTTGATGTGTAGCAATAAAAAAACGTTTGGCATTTACTTTATAATACACCACTTCTTTTTTTACCGTACTTAAAATTCCCTTTGTAACGTTTATATTGGCAGCAAAATCTTTTATTTCCGTGTCTCCTAGAAATATAGATTCTTCTAACTTTTGCAATCCTATAGGGTCTAACAATTTTCCACTATTTTCTCTAAATATAGGTAGTGCTGGACCATTTACTTTATGACCTGATTTGGGGTTTAAATAAGAAACATAAGGTTCGCATTGTTTAAATGTTGTTCTTATTTTTTTAAATACTTTTTGGTTATTAGCAGATTGAATATGTAATGTATCCAAATCATTTAACAAAGTAATAGTTGTGTCTAAATTATCTACATAAAAGTCATGTACAACAGACCAATCTACAATTGTTGTTTCCTCTTTTTTTGTATCACAAGAGAATAGTGTAAGAAAAAATAAAGTTAAAATGAATAGGTTTCTTAAATTCATAGTTACCATTCTTAGGGGCGTTTAAAAGTTGTTCCCAAAAGGCAAATATGCCTTTTGGGAACAGACTTAAAATATTAATTTTGATTAGTTTATTGATCTAAGCCTCTTAAAATTACAATTTGAGAAGCTCTGTCTGCCTCACCAGGACCATCATGTCCGTCTAAAGCTTTAAAAGCATTGTCTTGCCAATATTTAACTTGTATGTTTAATAAAAAAGTACCTGGTACTCCTACTTTATCAGACACATCTGTTAAAGCTCCAAACTCTCCACTTTCTACAATACTTAAACTATTGTTTCCTAAAGATTTTACTTTAAGATCTAATACATTTTTCACATTATTCCCTTGTAAATCTGCTTGATAAATAGAAGCCGCGTGTCCTCTATTCCAAGTACCACCATTTGGATCTTCTTGAAAATACACATAATTTTCTGTTACACAAACATTGTCTGGGCTTTGCAAAGGTCTTAAATAACCATCTTTACCTTTATCGCTATCGTTACCACTAATAATTTTAGTTAATTTACCTTTTAATGGAGAATCTGCATCTAAAATTAATTTGTATACATTTCCTTGATCGTTTACGGTTCCTTTTCCAGCTCCTTTTCCAGTTACTGCAAAGTAAATATTACGTGCATTTTCAGCACTTCCTTTTTGATAGTCTAAATCTTCCATTCTTACAAAATGAGTTGCAAACAATGTGTTTTTGTAATAATTAGAAGTTTCGTTTGTACTTAAGTTTTTAGCATTGGGAATTTCCAAAAACTCTACATCATACGTAGTTTTTAAGTCAAAATCACTTTCGTCATGTCTTTCTCCTGCAGGAGCATCAATAATTCCACCTACACCATCAGAAATTTGTTTGGTACGCAATACATACACCTTTCCGTTGATTCTGTCTACATCTCCATTTTCTGACATATATAATATTGGCTGACCTCCATCAAGATCATTTCCTCCTAAAATAACTGTTTTACCTGGATACGTATTTTTAGGCAATGGTACTGCATTTTCCCATAAAAACTGTCCTAATGCTTTGTTTCCATAATCTCCTGTAGGGTTTGGAACTTCTATTCTAGGGTCTATTTCTTTTACAACATTACTTACAGATTCTTCTGATGCTGATAAGAATACATCTTTATCTCCACCATGAATTTCTTTTTCCCACATGGTTCCAGAACATTGTCTAGAATAATCTGCAACTCCAGAGTTTAACAAATAATCTCCAGAAATAGGATTTAAGTTTTTGTCTAATCTTAAACGAGCAATAGCTTTTGCATCTTCGCAATTTACAACATAAATAAAACCGTTTTCTCCGTCTTTAATTAAACCCGCACCATCTACAGTACTTGCAATTTGAAAGTTATCTCCAACAACGTCTACAGACGTAAGCAAAGAATATGCTTTTACACCACTAAAACTTGGATTGATATTTACCAATGGTTCAATAATAGATTTGTCAAAGAACATATCATTGTCTTCTAAAGTAGGAGTTAAATCTTCTCCATCTTTTCCGTCTTGACCATTTACTCCGTCTTTTCCGTTTAAACCATCTAATCCATCTTCTGAACAACTAGTGGTTGCTATTGCTAGTGACATACACGCTAGCAATAGTGGTAATTTTAACATTTTCATTTTTGTTTGTTTTAAAGTTTGACGGCAAAACTAGTTTTCAATTCATTTTAAAAAGGGTGAAATTGTATTTAAAAGTGGAGTTTTGTTCCTTTCAACAACTCTATTTTGATTAAAACAAACACTATATATACATTAATATTTACTTAACATTAAGAAGTTTTTTTCTTTACACAGAAAAATTATATAATTTGATTCGATATTTATCTAAAAAAAAAAGAACCGTTGTTTCCAACGGTTCTTTTTTTAGAATATTAATTTATTTCTAATAATTTTTATTTTCTTCTGGCACATCAGTTAAGGTTTTCATAAAGGCTATAATGTCCTTTATTTCTTGTTCCGATAAATTCAACTCATCAAAAGGTAAGGTTTGGTGAGGGACATCAAACCCTAAACCTGCTCCCCCTCCTTGGTTGTAAAAATCTAGTACTTGTTCTAAATTATTGTACACACCATTGTGCATGTATGGAGCCGTTAAAGCAATGTTTCTAACGGTGGGAGTTTTAAACATTCCTTTTCTCTGTTCTGTTTTAAACAACTCATACCTGCCTAAATCATCATCTAAATCTAGATTTTTATTAGTTTTAGGAACACCTATAATTTCCATTTCAGATTCTGAAAAATTAGGAGGTACAGTTCCATTAAAAAGTGGAGGAAAATGACAAGTAGCACAAGCAGCTTTCCCCATAAACAAATTAAATCCTTTTTTTTCTGAAGGTGATAATGTGTTTTCTAAATCATTCACATTGTTATCAAATTTAGAATTGAATTTATTTAACGTTCTAACATAAGAAGCAATAGCGTGTCTAATATTGGCATCTGTAACTTTTTTTAAATACAAAGAATCAAATGCTTTTACGTATGCTTTGTTTTGTTTGACTTTTTCTACCAAAATATCCAAATCAGAATCAAATTCATTATGATTGGTAACCACTCCAACAATCTGCCCTTCTAAACTACCTGCTCTACTATCGTGAAAAAAAGCTTGCTGCAAACCTGCATAAGTAAGTGTTGGTGTATTTCTTTTTTGATGTTTATTAAATACTTTTTTTTTATCGGTAAAAGCTAGTTTTTTATCATGACAAGTAGCACAAGACATTTGATTGCTAAGTGATAATGTTTTGTCATTAAAAAGCTCCTTTCCTAGTTTAACTTTTTGTTTTAAATGCGTTGTATCACTTTTATAATCTGCAAAATAAGATAGATTAAACATATCTTCACTAAACAACAAGTCAAAATGATTAGATAAAGCTATTTCAAAAGGAAATTCTACCTGCCAGTCAGTTACTGTATGATTCCACAATGCTATTTGATTTTTTGTGCGATTTTTTATAAAACCAAATCTGTCAAAACTATCAAAATCAGCATCCAAAGTAGTAATTGTTAACTCCAATTCTTTCTGCCAATTTTCATACAGTTTTAAATCTTTAAAATTTTCTTTATAAATACTTAAAATCTCTTTTAAAGTCTGAAAAGCGTATGCCGATTCTTTTAAAGATTGTCCTAATACTGGGGAATCAAAATTAGAAAGTCCAGTGGTTGCAATTCTTACCAATTCATCTCTAATCAACCATAAAACATGGTAGTTTTTAAGCTTTAAGTGGTTGTTATTTTTTATCAATTTTAATCGACCACTTGTTACTTTTATAGCTCTGGTTAAGACTAAAGAATCTATAGGTTCTGTAAATAAAGTTTCTTCGATTACTTGATATCCTATAGGTTGATGAATTTTAATATCTGTTGGGTCTTCTTCTTGAATTTTTAATAAGTTAGGAGCATTTAAAGACTTAAAATTTTCTTTTTCTGTATAAGACAATATAGGTTCACTTTTTTTAAAATGCGCTCTTGATTGTATATAATATTTTTTGTTGTTGATGTTTTCAGCTGCTAAATCAATACTGTCTAAATACTGATATGCCAATTCTAGGTGATTACTATATAATTTTTCTAACCTATTAATTGCTGGTAACTTGGTTGTTTCTGGTTTTTGTTGGCAAGAAACACTTAAAAGCAAAAGACATACACTTAACGTGTATGTCTTAGCTTTGAATATAAAATTCAAATATTTTCTCATAAATTTATCTATCTAAACCTTTAACTACATACAAAGCAGACCCCTCTTTTGCGTTTGATAAGTTTGTGTTTGCATTAGGATCTGTAAAAGAAGTTCCGTCAGCTGGTTCCCATCCGTGATTTTGAGTAATTAATAAGAATGTATTTGTACCATTGTCTACAACATCAGTAACATCAATCATACCTGTAATTTCCCAGTTTCTAGAAGTAACACCGTATCCTAAACTTGCTGCTCTTTCTTGATCACACTCTAATACAGTTTTAACTTCTTTTGTATTTAAATTGTACTGGTATAATTTAGCATATCCAGAAATATCAGCATTTAAAGAAGCATAACCGTTTGGATCTTCTTGAATGTAAGCGTAGTTTTCTGTCACTAAAATATTATCTGGAGAGTGGAAACCATCTGCTTTACCTCCATCAACATCTGCATCTAATACACAAGTAATTTTACAAACTCCTGTTGGATCAGTTTCATTTAAGTTTACTTTATATACTCTCCCTAACAAAGAACCTTTACCAACTAAGTCTGGTTTACTTCTACCAGTAACACAAAAATAAATTTCTCTTTGGTTAGCAGCAGAACCTCTTCTCCAGTCAATATCCTCTAATCTAGAGAATCCCATTACTCCTTTAGTTTTACATTCTGTATCTAAAGCAGAAATTTCAGTTTCAGTTAACTCAACAAATTCAGCTGTATACTCTGTACCTTCAACCATATCTGCTTCGTAAGTAATTCCATCAGAAGTTACTTTTAAACCGTATAATTTTCCATTGTATAAATCTCCTCTATCTCCAACATACATTCCTAATTGACCTGAAGGAACACTGTTATCAGAATGATCATCTCCAATAAAAGCTACTGTTTTATCAGCATAAGCATCTTTACCAATTACAACAGCATTTTCTGTAGACCATTGTCCAAATGCACTTAACATTTCTCCTGTACCAGCCTCAGTAACGTTTTTACTAGGATCTGTAACAAAAACTCCCTTAGAAGCTCCTCCCCATTCACCTCCTGAAAGGTATAAAGGACCAAAACCATGTTCTGCTTGTGTAATTAAAGAACCCGAACATTGAGCTGTTTCTGCAGTTGCAGAAGCATTTAAAATGTACTCTCCGCTAATAGGTCTTAAGTTTTTGTTTAATTGAATACGAGCAATAGAATAATCTGCTTCTATATTGTTAATTAATGTAAAAGTTTCATCTCCATTATTAATTAATCCTGCACCGTCTGCCATAGACCCGTAAACAAAATCAGGACTGTTTGGAATTACATCTTCTGATGTTAAGATTGGAGTAATTTTTAAATCTACAAAATCACTTGTTACCTTTAAAAGAGTTGGTGTTTTTGAAGTTGCTAAAAATACAGATGCATCTGAACCGTTAGTTCCATTAGAACCATCTGCACCGTTAGTACCATTTGTTCCATTGGTACCGTTAATTCCATCTAAACCATCTTCTCCACAAGAAATTGCTAAACCAGCAACTAAAGCTAATGATGATAATTTTAATAATTTTTTCATTTTAAAAAAGTTTGTTTTGTTTTGATGCCCCAAACTTAGCTTGTAACCAAAACAAACCATGTAAGGGAACCCTTAACAAATCCTACTCTTTTTGTTAGCTGTATGTAAAGTTTGTTAACTAAACCTTAAAGCTCTTTTACTATAAAGCAACAAAGCCAATGTTTAGCAAGTCTTTAGCTATGTTAACAGTACTAAAAACCTTATTTAGATTCTATATAAACATTTAAGTCTACTCAAAATAAAACTCCAAACAACTAAATGTTTGGAGTTTTGTTTTGTTAAAATTCTAGTTTGTGAAATGAACTTACTACTGAATAATAATTTTCTTGTTTGTATCAAACCAATCAAAACCTTCTATAGATAGTATATATATTCCTTTATTTAATAATGAAACATCTATGGTATGAGTTGCTCCTCCTTTTAATTTGTTAACAACTAACACTACTTTTCCTGTAGTATCTTTTATCATTACAGAAACCTTATCAAACTCTGAAGAAACAGCAATTTCCAATTTTTGATTTGTAATAGGATTAGATAGCACTTTTATAGCCTCTTTTAAAGATTCGTCTTTAGAGTCTTTATCTAAGGTGTTTAAGCCTTGTATTTTGTTTAAAGAACTATGGGGTTGTAATGTAAATGCAATAGGATACGTTGTTTTGCTATTTCCTCTATAGCTATGTAAATCTATATACTTAGGTGCTATGTGATAAGTACTATGAGAAATTCTTAAAAATCTTTTTCCAGAATAATAAACACTACTGCTTTGAGGAACTGGAAAAGACCACATTCCATTCCAATTACTTTCTACAAACAAACTACTATAAGCCCCCGAACCTCTTGCTCCAATTTTGTGAGTACAACCTGTAGAAACTTGATCGCACAAAGATCCTTTAACATTACCTATAGACTGTCCGTTGTATGTAAAGTTTCCTCTAATTTCATTGTGGGTATTTACACTACGTATTTGAGTCATTGCATTAGATTGTCCTGAATCTACCAAATTAGAAAAATCAACCGCTACAGAAGGTCGTTTTCCAAATTTTAGCCAAGACTGCATGGCTTTTTCGTAAACTCTAGTATTTGCTTCTTTAGATTTGTTTTTATCTCCTACTCCAAAAGGATTGTCAATAGCAAAATGATTTACCGTTAAAATTCCCATATCATCTTGTCCTCTGTGTTTGGTAAATTTATTACCCTCCCAAAGATGTGATACTTGTGTAGCACTATAATTATTTTGTACCGTATAATTAAATTCTTTTCTATATTTAGGATGCTCTCCACTATAACCAGGAATGCTCTGTTCTACAAAAATCATTAGCCTTTTATTTTTTTCTTGCATTTCTCCAATAAACGGATAACGTTTTTTTGTATGTACATTTCCCATAACTCCATAAGCATACGTATTGTCTATGGTATTGTTTTCATTATAGATATAAGAACTCAAATTTTTAAATCCATTGCTACTACTCTGGAACAAAATATCGAAATATTGAATCCCTAAATTTGGTCCATTCTGTATATGTAGTGTAATTATATCGTTGCTATTATTTTTTAAAAGTTTTTCCAACAAATTATTAAAAGTCTTTCCATCCATCATACAGCTATTTGGACTTCCGTGCTTTAATTTAATTTGTCCGTTTACCAAGTGAATATCTACCATAAATTTACGGACTCCGTAATTAAACTGCTCCTCCATACTTAATTCTTGATTGGCACCTCCTAAACAAAAACCACCAGGTCCATCTTTTCTGTTGTTATTGGCATTGTGAGAAATTAACCAACTTACTTCATCGTACCTTCTATTGCGTGGAAAATCTACATTTGCTCTTTGAGCTTCAATAGTATTTGCACAAAAAAGTACGAACATTAATAGTTTTAATTTTAAAAAATTTGTTTTCATTCTATTTAGTTTTTTTCATAAAACTAAATCTTGAAGACTATACAAAAGGGGAATTTTGTATTTCTATAGGGCTTAATTGTTTCATTTTAGAGTGTTTTTAACTAAAAAAACACCCTTATGGTTACCATAACTTTTAGCTAACTTTGGTTTATTCTAAAATTTACAAGCAATTTTAAAAAAAAACTTAATCGAAAATTACTCTCATTTAACCAGTTATAAACGTAATACTATTCCATAAAAAACTCCAAACAACTAAATGTTTGGAGTTTTGTGTTTTAAAAACTTTTTAAAACTATTCTTTATGTAAAAAAGCTTGTTTTGCTAATAATTCATCTTCTGTTTCTTCTATATCTTCATCAGGAACACAACAGTCTACAGGACAAACAGCAGCACATTGAGGCTCATCGTGAAAACCTTTACACTCTGTACACTTATCTGGTACAATGTAGTAAACTTCATCACTAATAGGCTCTTGCTCTTCATCTGCATTACCTGCATTTCCATTAGGTAATACAAAATCACCTTCTAAAGAAGTTCCTTCAGAATACTTCCATTCTTCAGCACCTTCATATATAGCATTGTTAGGACATTCTGGTTCACATGCCCCACAGTTAATACATTCGTCTGTTATTATAATTGCCATCGTTCTTTTTTCTTTAAATTTGTGCCACAAAAATAATACATTTTGTATTCATTCAAAACCCACAAACTAACTTATAATGAGTTTAGATAAGAGAAAACAAGCATTTATTACCTTAGGACATTTCCTGTCGCAATTTACAACAACAGAAATTGTAAAAAAAGAAGATGTGCCTTTTAATGATTTATTTTTTGATGTATTTACTACCCAAATAAAAAGGGCCGAAGAATACAACAGTTGGTTTACACAAGATAACGTACTATTTTCTTTTGAAAGTTGGACCAATGCTTTGTCTAAAGAAAGTATCAATCAGTGGTTAGAAGCTTATGACATTCCTAATAATAGCGATAAAACAATAGCCGTAATTATGGCAGGTAACATTCCTTTGGTAGGATTTCACGACTTTTTATCGGTTGCTATTACAGGAAACAAAGTCTTAGCCAAATTATCTTCTAACGATAAATATTTTATTCCCTTAGTGGCAAAATATTTAGAACATGTAGAGCCTAGTTTTAAGGGACAGTTTGAATTTACCGAAGAAAAACTACAAAATTACGATGCTGTAATTGCTACAGGAAGCAATAATACCGCTCGTTATTTTGATTATTACTTTGGAAAACATCCACATATCATCAGAAAAAGCAGAAATTCTGTAGCTGTTTTAGACGGAACAGAAACTCACGAAGAGTTAGAAGCTTTAAGTGATGATATTTTTAGATACTACGGATTAGGGTGCAGAAGTATTTCTAAATTGTTTGTTCCTAAAGATTATGAGTTAGACAATCTTTTTAAGGCTGTTTACAAGCATAGAGACATTATTAACTATACCAAATACGCAAATAACTACGACTATAACAAAGCTGTTTATTTAATGAGTTTGTTTGATATGAAAGAAAATGGATTTTTAATGATGAAAGAAGATCCTAGTTATGCTTCTCCTATTGCCACTCTATTTTATGAAACCTATGATGATTTAGAAAGCTTAAAAGACAAGATTTTAACCGATTCTGATAAGATTCAATGTGTAGCAACCAACTTAAATATTGAAAACTCTGTAAAATTAGGCCAAACACAGGCTCCAAAATTATGGAATTATGCGGATAACGTTGATACTGTTAAATTTTTAATAACATTGTAAAAAAACGTTAAAAATAAATAGTTAAACGTAAAGGTAAAGCGACTAGATTTTATAAATTTGTGCTTTCCAAAAATTAAATATATAATGAAAAAACATAATTTTAGCGCAGGTCCTTCAATTCTTCCTCAAGAAGTATTTCAGAAAGCTAGTCAAGCTATCTTAGATTTTGACAATACAGGTTTATCATTAATTGAAATATCACACCGTAGTAAAGAGTTTGTTGCTGTATATGACAAAGCAGTTGCATTGGTAAAAGAAATTTTAAATGTACCCGCTACTCACGAAGTATTATTTTTACAAGGTGGAGCATCTACACAATTCTTAATGACTGCTATTAACTTAATGAAAGTTGATGGAGGAAAATCTGCATACATCAATACTGGTGCATGGAGTAATAAGGCATTAAAAGAAGCTAAAAACTTTGGAGAGGTTGTAGAAGTTGCTTCTTCTGCAGATACTAACCATAATTACATTCCTAAAGGATTTAACATTCCTAGCGATGTAGATTATGTACACTACACATCTAACAACACAATTTTTGGAACTCAGTTTAAAGAAACTCCAGAAACAGATGCAGTATTAGTTGCTGATATGTCTTCTGATATTTTCTCTAAACCCGTAGATGTTTCTAAATTTGGAATTATTTACGCAGGTGCTCAAAAGAACTTAGGTCCAGCTGGAGCAACTTTAGTAATTATTAAAAAAGATATTTTAGGTAATACAGGAAGAACTATTCCTTCTATGTTAGATTACCAAATCCATATTAAAGGAGAAAGTATGTTTAATACTCCTCCTGTATTTGCTATTTACGTTTCTATGTTAAACTTAGAATACATGAAAGCTCAAGGTGGATTAGAAGCTATTGCTAAGAAAAACGAAGAAAAAGCAGCTTTACTTTACAACGAGATTGATAACAATCCTTCTTTTGTAAATAATGTAGCTAAAGAAGATCGTTCTTTAATGAACGTTGTTTTCTTATTAAATGATGATTCTAAAGATGCTGAATTTTTAGCAGCATGTACTGAAGCAGGAATTAGCAACGTAAAAGGACACCGTTCTGTAGGAGGTTTTAGAGCTTCTATTTACAATGCAATGCCTATTGAAAGCGTACAAGCTTTAGTAGATGTAATGAAGAAATTTTAACGCTTATTTTTAAGCAAAAAACAATAATTAAATGAAAGTTTTAGCAAACGACGGTTTAGCACAATCTGGTGTTGATGCCTTAGAAAAAGCAGGATTTGAAGTAATTTTAAACACAGTTGCTCAAGATCAATTAGAAAACTACATTAACGAAAACAACGTTGATGTAATCTTAGTAAGATCTGCAACTACTGTAAGACAAGAATTAATTGATGCATGTCCATCTTTAAAGATCATCGGTCGTGGTGGTGTTGGAATGGATAACATTGATGTACAATATGCTAAGGACAAAGGATTACACGTAATCAATACTCCTGCTGCTTCTTCTCACTCTGTTGGAGAATTAGTATTTGCTCACTTATTTGGTTTGGTACGTTTCTTACAAGACTCAAACAGAAACATGCCTTTAGAGGGTGATTCTAAGTTTGGTGCTTTAAAGAAATCTTACGCTAAGGGAGTTGAATTAAAAGGACAAACTTTAGGGGTTATTGGTTTTGGTCGTATTGGTCAAGCTACTGCTAAAATTGCTTTAGGATTAGGTATGAAAGTAATTGCTTTTGACCCTTTCTTTGAAAAAGTGGATTTAGACTTAGATTTTTTTGATGGTCAAAAAGTAAGCTTTACAATTAATACAACTTCTAAAGAAGATGTATTAAAGAATGCAGACTTTGTTACTTTACACGTACCAGCACAAGATGGTTATGTAATTGGAGCACCTGAATTTAAAATCATGAAAAATACTTCAATTATTATCAACGCTGCTCGTGGTGGTGTTATTGACGAAGTTGCTTTGATTGAAGCTTTAGAGGCAGGAGAAATTTCAAAAGCAGCATTAGATGTTTTTGAAAGCGAACCTAAACCATCTATGAAAGTATTAATGAATCCTAACATTTCATTAACTCCACATATTGGTGCTGCTACTTTAGAAGCACAAGACCGTATTGGTACTGAATTAGCAGATCAAATTATTTCTATTTTGAAATAATCAAGATTCTTATAAATCAAAAAAGCCCTTATTAATTTTAATAAGGGCTTTTTATTTTATAAAATTTTATTTACTTACTCCATAATACGCTTCTGCATATTTTTTACTTTGTCTTTTTAATGGTGTTCCTTTACTCCAATAACGGAAGTATTTTACCTTAAACTCTTGATCTAACTTACTTTCATCTGAGGGTAAAGCTCCAAACCATTTATTAGATTCATTGTTAAAGTTAATTTGCAAAGGTTGGTACCAATGTGTGTTTTCTGCTTCTCTAAACAACACTCCATCTATATAAAAACGAATAAAGTCCTCATCCCACTCTATTCCCCATACATGATAATCATCTTGTAAATTAAAAGGAACTTTGTATTTTTTGTTTCTACTAAAATGCTTTTGAATACCTCCATACATTTCTGGAGATCTAAATACGTGAATGTTAGAATTTAAATCGTTTTGTTGATTTTTAGTAGCCGGAGAATTTTCACAAAAATCAATTTCCGTCCACCAATCTCTAGTTCCTAAGCTGGCCCAAAATCCAGATACCCAAGTATCGTTCATTAATTTCATTTCAGCTTCAAAATAACCATATAAAACTTTCTGCTTGCTTTTAATAAACCCTGCTGTATGCGTATAACCTTCTGGCAAACTTTCTTTTTTATTGTGTTGATTGATTTTAAACACCAATTCTCCATCACTTAAGCTTACATTAGATCCATGAAAATATGTAGGCTGTCTTCCTTTCCACCCGGGATTGTTTGGATACCATCTTTTAGTATCTAAACGTTTTCCTTCAAACTCATCACTTAACAATTCAGACAATACCCATTTATTCTTATTTCCTTGATCAGACAATGGAAAGTGAGCAGTCTCTCTTTTTGGAGCATTTGAAAAATCTATAACGTTTGTAAATTGTTCTTTGGGTTTTGTTTGCGAAAAACTTGTTGTTACCACAAGTCCACACAGTAGCACTGATGCTTTTAATTTGTTCATTATTTATACTAGTTTGTTAAATACTTATAAGTTTAGATTTTCTAACAACCTTTACCTTACACTTCTTGTAAAACTCAACAAAATATGTTTCTAAAATTTAGATTACTTTATCTATAAATTACACTAATTTACCCTTAAATTACAAGGTTGTATACTTATAAACTAAAACAGATAACTGTATATTTGCAAAAAAGATTAAAAAATTATGGCTATTTCTGAAAATCTAAATCGTATCAAAGCACAAATTAACCCGAAAGTTACTTTGGTTGCAGTTTCTAAAACCAAGCCTGTTTCTGACATTCAAGAAGCATATAATGCTGGACAAAGAATTTTTGGTGAGAATAAAATTCAAGAAATGGTTGCTAAATATGATGAGCTACCTAAGGATATTTCTTGGCACATGATTGGTCATTTACAAAAAAACAAGGTAAAGTACATGGCTCATTTTGTAGATTTAATTCACGGAGTAGATAGTTTTACAACGTTAATTGAAATTAACAAACAAGCCAAAAAACACAACCGAGTAATCCATTGTTTGTTACAACTTAAAATAGCTCAAGAAGATTCTAAGTTTGGATTGTCTAAGGAAGAAATTAACAACATTTTAAATAGTTACGACTACAAAAACATGGAAAACATACAAGTAGTTGGCTTAATGGGAATGGCTAGTTTTGTTGACGATAAAAATCAAATTAAACAAGAATTTTCATCGCTTAAAGCATTTTACGATGAATTAAAGCCAAGTCAAACTCAGTTTAACACCATTTCTATGGGAATGAGTGGAGATTATCCATTGGCTATTGAACAAGGAAGCACCATGATACGTGTAGGAAGTGCTATTTTTGGGAATAGAAACTACGCTAATTAATTGGCTAGTTTTTTATAAAAATAGAAAAATGTGTTTCCTATTAAAGAGCAAGTAAACATGGCTACACCAATAGGTACTAAATTATCTGAATGAAAAACAGCTATTAGTGTTCCTGCTAAAAAACCTAATACAAATCTAAAAATTCCTAAGGTAGCATTGGCAGATCCGCTTGCTTCTGGATTGATGTCTAAAATAATTGCCGATCCGTTTCCAAAAATCAATCCCAAACTACCTATAAAGAATACAATCAATACAAATACATTCCAAAACGTATCGTAATTTAAAAGAATGGTTGCTAACAACAGCAATGCTGTTGTTAATTGCAATAACAAACCTACTTGTAATAATTTAATAGGTTTGTAGTATTTTAATAAAATTGCATTCAACAAAGAAAGTACAATATTTAGTAAAATATTGGCTCCAAAAATAAAAGGAAATCTTTCCACTTCTACTCCAAAATAATCCAAATATATAAATGATGAGCTGGTTATAAACACATACAAACCTGCTATTGGAAAACAGATAGAAAACAAAAAGACTACTGATTTTTTATCATCAAAAAACACTTTGTATTTCTGAACAAGTTGTTTGGCTGTAATGGTTTTGGTTAAGTGTTTTTTTTCTCTAGACTCTGGAATAAAAACTACAAACACCACAAATAATAGGACTGCAAAGAGAAACAAAAAACAAAACACTCCTTGCCATCCTTGATAAAAAGTAATGTAAGAACCTATAATAGGAGCAAATAAAGGAGCTAACATCATAATCATGGCAGTAACCGTAATTAATTTTGCTACCTGCTTACCACTGTACAAATCGCGAATAAATAAGTTAGAGGTTACTGTGGCAAAACCACCACCAAAAGCCTGTACAAACCTCAACAACAATACTAATTCTATTTGCGTACAAAACGGAATGGTTAAAGCCGAAACACCGTACAGTCCTATCCCTATTAAAGCAATTGTTTTTCTACCAAAAGTATCAGATAAAGGTCCTCCAAAAAAATTACCAATGGCAAAACCTAAAAAATAAACTGTAATTGTTAACTCTATTACATTAATGGTTACTCCATAAAACGTTGCCATTAATGGCATGGCAGATAAAAAAGAATCAATGGCAAATGGAGACAAAGCTATTAGCATTGCCATTAGTAGTGCTATAGATTTGTAATGGGATTTATTAACTTTTAAACTTCTCATTGATTATCTTGAAAATATGAAGTACAAATGTAAACGCTCTAAAACAAAACAAAGAAGTTAATTCCTGATTATTTAAAGAAATAAAAATCAAAACAAATTCCTTTTTATAAACAAAATTCACAATTTACCATCTATATAAACTTACCAGCCTACATATACACCAATCAATTTGGATATGTTATATTTGTAGGAAACGCTTAGCTTAAAACTTTATTGCTAACATTAATTATTTGGATGTACGCTATTGTAGATATTGAAACCACAGGAGGGAAATTTAACGAAGAAGGTATGACGGAAATTGCCATTCATAAATTTGATGGTAAAAAGGTAGTTGATAAATTCATCACTCTAGTAAACCCCGAAATTCCTATTCAGCCTTTTGTTGTACAACTCACAGGTATTAACGATAAAATGTTGGTAAAAGCACCTAAGTTTCACGAAATAGCCAAGCAAATTATTCAGATTACTGAAGGTTGTATTATTGTAGCACACAATGCCAATTTTGATTATAGAATTTTAAGAAACGAGTTTAGACGATTGGGTTACAAATACACTAGAGATACGCTTTGTACCGTGGAACTAAGTAGAAAGTTAATTCCGGAACAAGAATCTTATAGTTTAGGAAAATTGTGTAGAAGCTTAGGAATTCCTATGAGCGATCGTCATAGAGCAAATGGTGATGCGGTTGCTACCGTAAAACTTTTTAAAATGCTTTTGAATAAAGATGTTGAGAAATTTATCATCAAAGCAAATATTAAGTCCGAAGGAAAAGTTAAAGCTATCAATACTCCAACTAATGGTATTAGCGATAAGTTTGTTAAAATATTAGAAAAATCTCCTAGAAAAACGGGAGTATTTTATTTACACAATCAAAAAGGAGATATTATTTATATTGGTAAAAACAGAAACATTAGAAATGGTGTTAATCAATTATTATTAAGAACTTCTAAAAGAGCCAAAACACTACACAAACAAATTGATGATATTAGTTTTGAAGAAACAGGAAGTCTTTTAATTGCCAATATTAAAAGTAATGAAGAAGTTGCTGTAAACAAACCCTACTTTAACGCTCCTAAAAGAATTCATATTCCTACAACTGTTTTTAACACAGAAAATGCCTTGTTAATAGATTTGGGTAGAAATACTGCCGAAAAATCGGTTTTTTTATTACAAAACGGACAAGTAAAAGGTTTTGCTTACATAGAGTTGGCACATCAAATAAACCACGTTAGTATTGTAGAAAACATCTTATCACCTATTGATAACAATCTCTACAATCGTCATGAAATTAAAAAATTTATGGACAGTGGTAAATTCAAAAAAATAATCAGAATTGAAGCAGAGTAACCAAAATTGGAAAAAAAGACTCCATGAAATTATTTACGAGGCAGATACTCCTGCTGGTAAATTGTTTGATGTTGTTTTGCTTATTTTAATTTTAATAAGTGTTTTGGTGGTTATGCTAGAGAGCGTAGAGACACTGCAAAGCGTTTATGGTTCTTATTTTAGCATTATAGAATGGGGAATTACCATTTTATTTACCATAGAATACATCCTTAGAGTTGTTACCGTAAAATCACCCTTAAAATACATTTTTAGTTGGTACGGTATTATAGATTTAATAGCTACACTTCCTAAATACATTGGCTTGTTTGTAACCAGAACCGAAGCTTTATTAGTGTTAAGATCGCTTAGATTGTTACGTGTATTTACCATTTTAAAACTAGCCAGATATGTTGGAGCTTCTAACGACTTAATTAAAGCCATAAAAGCCAGCAAAGCCAAAATAGGAGTTTTTATTTTTGCTGTTCTTATTTTATCGATGGTACTAGGTACCATTATGTACATTATAGAAGGAAATGCCGATAGTGGTTTTACAAGCATTCCTAGAAGTATTTATTGGATTATTGTAACCATGACTACCGTAGGATATGGAGATATTGCACCGGTAACCGCATTAGGACAATTTTTTGCTTCTTTAGTAATGATTATGGGTTATGGAATTATTGCTGTTCCTACCGGTATTGTTTCATCGGAATACACCAGTGTTAAAAAAGAACCTATAAACACACAAGTTTGCAATAATTGTAACGAAACACGTCATCAATACAAAGCTAACTTTTGCCACAATTGTGGAGAACACTTATAAATTTAATGAAGTACTTAATTACCATTGTAGGACCAACAGCTATTGGAAAAACTGCATTGAGCATAAAATTAGCTCAGCATTTTAATACAGAAATTATTTCTTGTGACTCTAGACAGTTCTTTAAAGAAATGACCATTGGTACTGCCGTTCCAGAACCCGAAGAACAAGCAGCAGCACTTCATCATTTTATACAAAATAAAAGTATTCATCAAGAATATAGCGTTGGACACTTTGAACGTGAAGCCTTAGAAAAGTTAGATGACTTATTTGCCAAACACAAAATAGTCATTATGGTAGGTGGTAGTGGTTTGTATGTAGATGCTGTTCTTAACGGCTTGGACTACTTTCCTACTATTGATCCTACTATTAGAGAAACTTTAAATAAAAAACTAGAAACCAAAGGTCTAGAGAGTTTACAAAATCAATTAAAGGAGTTAGATTTAGAAACCTATAAACAAATTGCCTTAGACAATCCTCATAGAATTATTAGAGCTTTAGAAGTTTGTATCGGTAGTGGACAAACGTATAGTTCTTTTAAAAACAAACCTAAAACTCCTAGAAACTTTAATCCTATTAAAATTGGATTGACTGCCGATAGGGAAATTATATACGATAGAATTAATCGTAGGGTTGATATTATGCTAGATAGAGGCTTGTTAAAAGAAGCTAAAGAATTGTATCCTTTAAAAGAATTAAATGCGTTACAAACCGTTGGATACAGAGAACTTTTTGATTTTTTTGATGAAAAAACTGACTTTGATTTTGCTGTACAAGAAATCAAGAAAAACTCTAGACGTTTTGCAAAAAGACAAATGACTTGGTTTAAAAGAGATGAAAAAACTCTTTGGTTTGATTACTTAACAGATGTTTCTGAAATTATCAAGAATATTGACTCTAAATTAGAAAAATAGGACTCTATAAACTCTATTTTGGTATAGATTTAGCTTTATCATGTTAACATTAAACAGGACATTCTGTTTTATAATTTTATCGTATGAAAGCTAGAAAAATATTTACTGTACTTTCTACAGCTACAGTTCTTGGAGTTACTTTAATTTCCATAAAAACACCTGCTGTCTTGTGGACATTTATTTTTATTCTACCTATTGTTTCTTTAGGCTTGTTTGATCTATTTCAAACCAAACACACCATACGAAGAAACTTTCCTGTTATTGGGAATATTAGATATCTATTAGAAAAGATTCGTCCTGAAATTATGCAGTATTTTGTAGAAACAGATACAGAAGGAAGACCTATTGACAGACTACATCGTAATTTAATCTACGAACGCTCTAAAAAAACAAACGACACCACTCCTTTTGGTACACAGTTAGATGTTTATAGTGCAGGTTATGAGTGGATAGAACATTCTATTTATGCAAAAAATCATCATTGTTTAGATTGTGAACCTAGAGTTTTAGTGGGGGGAAAAGATTGTTTGCAACCCTACTCTGCTAGTATCTTAAATATTTCTGCCATGAGCTTTGGTTCTTTAAGTAAAAATGCTGTTTTAGCCATGAATACAGGAGCTAAAATGGGTGGATTTGCTCATAATACAGGTGAAGGAGGAATTAGCCCTTATCACAAAGGACCTGGAGGAGATTTGATATGGCAAATAGGAACAGGATATTTTGGTTGTAGAACCCAAGATGGAAATTTTAATCCTGAAAGGTTCAAAGAAAATGCTACTCTTGAAAATGTAAAAATGATTGAAATTAAAATTTCTCAAGGTGCCAAACCCGGACATGGAGGAATTTTACCCGCATCAAAAAACACTGTAGAAATTGCCGCTATACGACATATAAAACCTCATACAGATGTGATGTCTCCTCCCGGACATACTGCTTTTAGCAACCCTGTTGAATTGATGTCTTTTATTAAAAAACTTAGAGATCTTTCTGGAGGAAAGCCTATTGGTTTTAAAATATGTATCGGAAAAAAATCAGAATTTATAGACATCTGTAAAGCCATGATTCAAACAGGAATTAAACCCGATTTTATTACCATAGATGGTGGTGAAGGTGGTACAGGTGCTGCTCCGGTAGAATTCTCTAATTCTGTAGGAATGCCCTTAAGAGATGGATTAACTTTTGCCATTGATACACTAATTGGTTACGATTTAAAAAAAGATATTAAAGTTATTGCATCTGGTAAAGTGTTTACTAGTTTCCATATGGCTAGATTAATTGCTGTAGGTGCAGATATGATTAACAGTGCACGTGCCATGATGATGGCTACAGGTTGTATTCAGGCCTTACAATGTAACAGAAACACTTGTCCGGTTGGTGTTGCTACACAGAATAAAGATTTAATGAAAGGATTAGTCGTAAAAGATAAATCACAAAGAGTGGCTAATTATCACAAAGAAACCATTAAAAGTTTCTTAGAATTGTTGGCCGCTTCTGGGCTTACAGAACCTAGTGAATTAAAACGTGAACACATTAGCAGAAGAGTTGAAATGAATGAAGTTTTAACCTATAGTCAAATTTATCCAGATGTTAGTCCTGGTGAGTATTTGAAAGATAAAGATGATAAACACCTATACCTTGTAGATCAGTAAAACTCTCTATAATACAAAAGGCTATCTATATAGACAGCCTTTTGTATTGATTTTATTTTTGTTACTATTCTACCGTAACAGATTTTGCTAAATTTCTTGGTTGATCTACATTACATCCTTTTAAAACAGCTACGTGGTAAGAAAACAATTGTAACGGAATTACAGCCACTATTGGTTGTAACATATCAGAAACTCTTGGTACTTTAAATACATAATCCGCAGTATCAATCATTTCATTATCATCATCGTTTACAACGGCAATAATTGGTCCTTTTCTAGCTTTTACTTCTTGAGCATTCGAAACTAATTTATCGTAGTACTCATTATTTGTAGCAATAATTACTGTTGGTAAAGACTCCTCAATCATAGCAATAGGACCGTGCTTCATTTCTGCTGCTGGATACCCTTCTGCATGTATGTAAGAAATTTCTTTTAATTTTAAAGCTCCTTCTAAAGCTATTGGAAAATTAATCCCTCTACCTAAAAACAAGAAACTTGTAGTCTCTGTATAATTTTTAGCTACTGTTTTAATATGATCATCTGTAGCAAATATTTGATTGACAACAGAAGGTATTGTTTTAATTTCTTTTACCAAAGCATTCGCTTTTTCTTGAGAAATTTCATTTCTTTCTAAACCTAACTGGATTGCCAATAAAGAAACTACCGCCACTTGTGCTGTAAACGCTTTTGTTGATGCAACTCCTATTTCTGCACCCGCATATGTATAAGCTGTAAAATCACACTCTCTAGCCATAGAAGAATTAAATACGTTACAAATACAGAACGTAGTTGCTCCTTGTGCTTTAGAGTAACGTAAAGCTGCTAAAGTATCTGCTGTTTCTCCGGATTGAGAAATAGCCATAACAATATCATCTTTAGTAATAATTGGATTTCTATATCTAAATTCTGATGCATACTCTACCTCTACAGGTATTCTTGCCAATTCTTCAATAATATATTCCCCTACAATTCCAGCATGCCAAGAAGTACCACAAGACACAATAATAATTCTGCTTGCTTTTACCAATTTATCTTTTAATTCATCTAAATTTTCAAAATGAATATTAGCGTTCTCTGTGTTTAAGTGACTAAATAAAGTGTTTTTTATTGTTGAGGGTTGTTCAAAAATTTCTTTTAACATGTAATGCTCATAATCCCCCTTACTGACCTTATCTAGGTTTAAATCTAAGTTTTTTACTTTATATGATTTTTCTACACCATAGATATCGGTAACTTTCATTTTTTTACCTCTTTCTAAAACAACAATTTCATCATCATTTAAGTACACTAAAGATTGTGTGTACTCAATAATAGGAATTGCATCAGAAGCTACATAAAACTCATCATTTGTTTCTGTTAAACCTATAGCTAATGGACTACCTTTTCTGGTAACCACCATTTTACTTGGCTCTTTTTTATCTATCACAGCCAAAGCATAAGCTCCGTTTACATTTTGCAATGCTTTTTTAACTGCATCTTCTATATTTAATTTTTCTTTGTCTTGTACAAACTGAATGTAGTTAACTAAAACTTCTGTATCTGTTTGTCCTAAAAAAGAAAATCCATGATCTAACAACTCATCTTTTAAAAACTTGTAGTTTTCAATAATCCCATTGTGCACAATAACAATTTCATCGTTATTAGATTTATGAGGATGTGCGTTTTCTTGGGTAGGTTCTCCATGAGTTGCCCAACGAGTATGCGCAATTCCCATAGTAAGTCCTTCTACCTTTTCATCAATACTTTCTTCTAGGTTTACAACTTTACCTGGTTGTTTATAAACTAAAATATCTTTATCTAAAACAGCAATTCCTGCACTGTCATACCCACGGTATTCCAATTTTTTTAATCCCTCAACTAAAACAGTAGCTGCCTTTTTAGCTCCTATATACCCTACAATTCCACACATAAGCTTTTATTTAATCTCTTTAATTTGTGCTATTATTTTATCACCTAACTTTTCTTTTCTCTCTATGTGATTTAAAATTTCTACAACAGTAGAATTATTTTCAAAAACACCTCTTACACTCTTAAAATCTGCTAATCTTTCTTCTTCATTTCCATCTGCTCCAAAACTTACATGTGTATGTAATGCAAATTCTTTACTAGCATCTTTATAAAGCATTTTGTCTAGCTCTACAACCGATTTTTTCCATTTTTCTACAATACAAACAAATTCATCTTTAGTTATTGTACTTATTTTAATTCTATAATACGTTTCTAACAAATCAACAGCCCAGTTCCATTCGTAATCATAATAATTATCATTAATTACATTTAGTTCTTCTATAACATCATTAATTGTATTTACCTCTAATCTTTCTACTTTATCCACAAAAAGATTTAAAGCTGAAATAGGGCATAACAAACCGCTAACATCTATCCATTTACCTTGCCCAATTGTAGATTTGGGTTTTAATATATTTCGTAAATCATCAATAGTGTCAATCTTTTCATTTTCTACCCTACTAATAATTGAATTTCCTAAAAACTTGTTTATTACCGTATTGTACATTCTAATTCCGCTGTGTAAACTTGATTTTTTAATCACCATATCACGGTAATTATACTCCTCTAGTTTATCTCCAGAAATTTCTAAAATATCATACAAATGCTTTAACCCTTTTGTTGCTTTATGAATGGTATAAGGACTTAATAAGTTAAAGTTGATAATATCCATTCTATTATCCGTTGCTCTATTATCTCGTTTTGGCCATTTCTGAGCATCACGGACTGTACCTACGCTTTTTAAATTAGCTCCCGGAACTAAATATGATTTGTTTTTATCTTCTATTAGGTAAGAAAACGGAAATTCTGAAGAATCTACATGTTGATAATGCCTCCCCATAACCAAGGTAAAAGGTCCTATTTTAGACGGCCATAGCACATAAGAATCACTTGTTGTTTTAGCACCACGCTCCATAATTCCTTGATGAATTGGTCCTAATTTATACATATGATTACTTTGGTTAGAACCACTACCTGCATTCATAAACGAAAATAAACTAGCAATTAACAATGTAGATTTATGATGTGTAACCGTATAAGGTCCTGCAAATACAGAACAAGCCTCTCCGTTAAAACCTTGACAATTGGCAAAAAATATTGAATGTTCTATAGAGTAATGCTTATCTATTTGACAACCTTGACCAATAAAACAATTAGATAATATTGAAGAATTATCTACACTAGAATCGCTAGATATAATAAAATTGGTAGCCATTACCCCAGTACCAATATATACTTTAGATGTATTGGTAGAATTAATAGATCCGTTGATTAATTTTGATACAGATTTAATAGAAGCTCCATCTCCAATACAAACATCTTTAATTGTATTTGTATTTAATATTTTAACATCATCACCTATTTTACCTACGGTTGCTGTAATAGAGCTTGTATACTTCTCTATCATTCTTTTTAACTCATCAATTAAAACTGTTTTGTGTCTGTACAGTGCTAACAAATAAGCTACTTGAGCAGATAACTGATTAAAAATAGGAATATCTCTACCACCACCTTCATTAATTACATCTACACTAACTCCGTTTCCAAAGCTAGACTCTCCATTAACAGCAATAATATCAACATTATCTATTAATACATTGTTCCCTATTTCATAGTTAGCTATGTAACTTTTTACATTATTTATAAAAGGATTATCTCCAATTTTACAGTTATGCAGGTGTACATCTTTTATAGCGTTTTTCTTTACAATACCTCCATAAAACTCTCTATCACCATTAATATCAGATATATATATATTTCCCGAAAACTCTACATTACTAATTCTTGATAAATCAGTAGTATCTTTTATATATAGTTGATTCCAATTTTCTGAATTACAACCTTGAGATTGCAACAATTTAATCTCCTCTGAACTTATAAGTCTATGTTTTCCCAAATTTTGCTTTCTTAGTATTCCAAATATATGAAATATAATAGGGATTCATTTTATTTCACTTCATAATTACAATACGTTTTTTAACAGTTAAACCAACGTTCTACTTTACATGCTCTTAACACATAACCTATACAAAATGTAGTATATAATAACCTTTAGTTAAATTGGCTTTAACAATCTTAGCATACGTTTGTAGGATTAAAATCATTATATTTTATGCCTACATCAAAAAAGAAACAAAAAAGAAAAGTAGATGTCGTAGTTGTTTCTGACATACACCTAGGTACCTATGGATCTAGAGCTAAAGAGTTGTTAAACTATTTAAAAACTATTGAGCCAAAAAAGTTAATTCTTAACGGAGATATTATAGATATCTGGCAGTTTAAAAAAAGGTATTTTCCAAAACCACATATGAAAGTAATAAAATACATTACCTCTTTGGTTACAAAAGGAACGGAGGTGTATTACATTACAGGAAATCACGATGAAATGCTTCGTAAATTTGTAGGTTTTGAAATAGGAAATTTTCAGTTAGTTAACAAATTAGTACTTGAATTAGATGGTAAAAAAGCTTGGTTTTTTCATGGAGATGTTTTTGATGTAACCATGCAACACTCTAAGTGGTTAGCTAAACTTGGTGGAGTGGGTTACGACTTGCTTATTATGATTAACACCCTTACCAATTGGGTAAGCGAAAAAATACTAGGCAGAGGTCGTATTTCTTTTTCTAAAAAAATTAAAAACAGCGTAAAATCTGCCGTAAAACACATCAATAATTTTGAAGACACGGCTGCTGATATTGCTTTTTTAAATGAATATGACTATGTGATTTGTGGACATATTCATCAACCTCAACACAGAGTTATTACTAAAAACAACCAATCTATTGAGTATTTAAATTCTGGAGATTGGATTGAAAACTTAACCGCTTTAGAATACAACAACAAAGAGTGGTCTATTTATCATTATCAAGAAGATCAAATTGCTCAAAAACTAAAGCCGACTGATCATGATTTAGAAAATGATTTAGGAAAAGCCGATTTAAAAAACAAAGATTTATTTCAAGAACTGATTAAAGAAATGAATGTTATTAGTGCTAAAACTCTTAAGAATTAATGAAAGTTTTATATGCAATTCAAGGAACGGGTAACGGACATTTAAGTAGGGCAAGAGACATTGTACCTTTGCTACAACAAAAAGTAAATCTTGATATTTTAGTTAGTGGAGTTCAGGCAGATGTTAAACTTCCTTTTCCTATCAAATATCAACTCCAAGGACTTAGTTTTATTTTTGGAAAAAGAGGTGGTGTAGACTTATGGAAAACTATAAAAAACTCCGACCTTAAACTCTTTAGAAAAGAAATGAACAAAATTAATATTACTCAATATGATTTGGTAATTAATGATTTTGAACCTCTTTCTGCTTGGGCAGCCAAACTAAACAAGATTCCTTGTGTTTCTATGAGTCATCAGGCTGCTGTAAACGCAAAAGAAAGCCCTAAATCTAAAAAAAGAGATGTAATTGGAGAGCGTATACTAAAACGCTATGCTCCTACCGATACTTATTTTGGATTTCATTTTGAAAAATACAATTCACAAATTTTTACTCCTGTAATCCGCAAAGAAATAAGAGACTTAAAACCAATTAATGGAAATCATTATACGGTTTATTTACCTGCTTATGGAGATGAGAAATTGATTGAGTTTTTTAGTAATTTTAAAGATACTGTTTGGCATATTTTTTCTAAACACACTCAAAAATCATATTATCACAAAAACATGTTTATAGAACCTGTTAACAACCAAGCTTTTATTAATAGTTTTGAGACTTGTAAAGGTATTATTTGTGGTGCTGGTTTTGAAACTCCTGCAGAAGCTTTGTACTTACGAAAAAAATTACTGGTTGTTCCTATGAAAAATCAATACGAACAACAATGCAATGCAGCTGCTTTAAAAACCTTTGGAGTTCCTATTATTAAAAAATTAAAAACCAAATACATACAAATAGTGCATGAATGGATTGTAGAAGAACAATATATTCCTGTTGATTACTCTGATGAAACTGAAATGATTATAGATAAAATTTTAAAGAATTATTCTTAAGTCTAAATTTTATGTACTTTTAATAATTCCTAAAAAAGAATTATGAGCATCATTTCAAACATCTTAATAGCCTTTATTGCTATAGAGCATTTATATATTTTATATTTTGAAATGTTTGCATGGGAAACTATCGGAAAAAAAACTTTTACAACATTACCCAAAAACTTATTTACTCCTACCAAAGCAATGGCAGCAAACCAAGGTTTGTACAATGGCTTTTTAGCTGCTGGTTTAATTTGGTCTTTGCTAATACCTAGTCAAGAATGGTCTATTAATATTAGTGTTTTCTTTTTGAGTTGTGTAGTTATTGCCGGAATTTATGGAGGACTTACCGTCAGTAAAAAAATATTTATAACTCAGGCAGTACCTGCTATTCTAGCTTTAGTATTTGTTTTACTTCAATAAACTAAGATTCTAATTGTCTAATAGATTCTCCTAAAACCATTGCTACGGCATTTCCTAAATTAAAACTTCGGATAGGTCCAGGAAAAGGAATGGTTCTTAATCCTGTTTTAAATTGCTCTTGAATTTCAGAAGACAGCCCTTCTGCCTCTTTTCCAAAAATTAACCAATCACCTTGTTTAAAACTAGTTTGATAAATGGATATTGATGCTCTAGCTGATAATAAAAACATACGGTCTTTATTAGGAATTATTTTTAACAAATCTTCAAAAGATTCATGAATGGTTAGATCTAAATCTTTCCAATAATCTAAACCTGCTCTTTTTACTTTGGTATCCGTAATTTCAAAACCTAAAGGTTTTACCAAATGTAATTTAGCATTACATCCTACACACAAACGACCAATATTCCCAGTATTGTTTGGTATTTGAGGATACACCAATACTACATTTAAAAAAGTGTTTTTTATCAAAAGTTTTTTTTTAGAAGAACAAAACTAAACATTTCTATAGACAATTATTTAATTCGTATATATTTCTTCTTAAGCAAAAAAAATGGTTAAGTAGAAAATCAACATCTAACTATAAAAAGCAACTCGTTGTTCCTATAAAAAATCAACACAAACAACAATGCAATCTAGCTGCTTTAAAAACCTTTAGAGTTCACATTATTAAAACACTATTCTGTTTTTATAAGATACATGATTAGAACAAATGATTAATTTAATCGTTAAAACAAGTCTAAAACTAGCCATTAGTTACCCTTACAACAACAACCTTAACCAAAGTTATTGAATTTGACCTATCTAATGAATCATAGAGACAACAAGCATTATGTGAAAAAATTTACATTTGAGCTACTAAAAAAAAATCTATGAAAAAAATTGCTTATTTATTCGCAACAGCATTGCTGTGTGTTGTATTCTCATGCTCTGAGGATACTCAAATTGAAGAAAACCCTGAGGAAACTCTATTGGTAACAACTGAAGAAATTAAAGTTAACACTATACTTCTAAACAAAAACGAACTATTTGTTAAAGATGTAGCTACTTTAGACATTAATACTAACAATGTAGATGTTATCGAAGTAAAAAGTACTGCTTCTGCATTATCTATTGTAAAAATTTCATCCACATCTTATCAAATTTCTTCTAATGAAGTTCTGTCTGCTCCCATTACTATTACACTTAAAAACAAAGCAGAAACAATTAACGAAGTTTTATCTATTAAATTCAACAAACACGGTACAGAAGACTTTCTTACGTTTGAAGGAATTACGTTAGATGATGACACTTCGGGCAGAATAAAACAACTACATGGAGAACCAGGACTTGTTTATAGTTATGAAACTAAAGAGACTGTAAATGGTATCACAACAACTTATTTATATGAAGATTGGTTTTATTTTGACAAAGGATTTGTCTTTTCTTTACTTGCAGGAACTAAAGGGGGAAACACAACCTTAAATGGTTGGATACATGAAGTATATATTTATATAGAACCTACTAATTTTAATCTTAATGGTACTATATACCCAATGGATCCATATTCTTATTTAGACAACTTAGGGCAGCTAAGTAGCAACAATAGCATTACAATGGATAAAGTGATTGAAATTTTTGGAACTCCCACAACAAAAAGCTCCTACAATAATGAAACCAGCTCTATTAGATATTATCAATATAGAGATCACCATGCTTTTAACAAAGCAGACGTTACTTTTCGTTTTAATTCAGATGATATAGAGAATTACCAAGGAAAAAACGTAAATAAAATTACTATTTGGTAATTCCTTATATTACCTTAATACATAAAAAAAACCGTCAATATTGACGGTTTTTTTTATGTAAAATATGTTAGCTATCTCTTAAGCCAATCCAGTTAACACCCACTTTCCTGTTTCTAACAACGGAATAGCTTGCTTAAACTTGGTTTCTTTTTTTTCTCCTGTTTGTATATTCTGAATAACCACTTTGTCGTTTCTACCAATTTTTGGTTGCTCTCTAACAATAGTTTCTTGTACAGGCTGTTGTGTTTGTGAATTCTGAACAGCTTGTCTGTTTGCTGCTTCTGATGAATTTAACACCTCTTGTTTAGATGTCTGAACATTTTGTTGTGCTTTTTGCTCTTTTGCTTCAGAAATTTCTTGATTACTTTCTGGTAACTCTCCTTTAAACAAGAAAGACAATACTTCTTTATTTACTTTCTCCAACATCTTTTTAAACAACTCATAAGCTTCAAACTTATAAATTAATAAAGGATCTTTTTGCTCGTAAGAGGCATTTTGTACCGATTGCTTTAAATCATCCATTTTACGTAAATGATCTTTCCACTCTTCATCAATAATTGCTAAGGTGATGTTTTTTTCAAAATCAGAAATTAACTCTGCTCCTTGCGTTTCGTATGATTTTTTTAAATCGGTAACTACTCTTAATGATTTTACTCCATCACTAAAAGGAACTACAATACGTTCGTATTTATCTCCTTCTGTTTCATATACATTTTTGATAATTGGGAAAGCAGATCCTGCATTTCTAGCCATTTTATCTTGATAGTGCTTCATCACTACCTCGTATAATTTATCAGATAATTCTTGAGGCAATGTGCTATTAAATTCTTCTTCGGTAAAAGGAGAACTCATAGATGTACTAACAATTAATTCAAACTCAAAGTTTTTATAATCGTTAATGGCTTTGTTATTATCAACAATAGATGCACATGCATCATAAATCATGTTAGAAATATCTACCTGTAAACGCTTTCCATCTAAAGCATGACGTCTACGTTTGTAAACTACCTCACGTTGAGAATTCATAATATCATCATACTCTAACAAACGCTTACGAATACCAAAGTTGTTTTCTTCTACTTTTTTCTGAGCTCTTTCAATAGATTTTGTAATCATAGAATGCTGAATCACTTCACCTTCTTCTAATCCCATTCTATCCATCATTTTGGCAATTCTATCAGAACCAAACAAACGCATTAAGTTATCTTCTAAAGACACGTAGAATTGAGAAGACCCCACATCTCCCTGACGACCAGCACGACCACGTAACTGACGGTCTACACGACGAGAATCGTGACGTTCTGTACCAATAATTGCTAAACCACCTGCTGCTTTTACTTCATCAGACAATTTAATATCGGTACCACGACCTGCCATGTTTGTTGCAATAGTTACAATTCCTGGTTTACCAGCTTCTGCAACAACATCTGCTTCTTTTTTATGCAATTTTGCGTTTAATACGTTGTGCTTAATTTTTCTGATAGATAACATTCTACCTAATAATTCAGAAATTTCTACCGATGTGGTACCTACCAAAACAGGTCTTCCTGCTTCTACTAATTTTACCACATCATCAATAACAGCATTGTACTTTTCTCTAGCTGTTTTATAGATTAAGTCTTCTTTATCTTCTCTAGCAATTGGTTTGTTTGTAGGAACTACTACTACATCCAATTCGTAAATTTGCCAAAACTCTCCTGCTTCTGTAATCGCTGTACCTGTCATACCAGATAGTTTACGATACATTCTAAAATAGTTTTGTAAAGTTACCGTTGCATAAGTTTGAGAAGCTGCTTCAATTTTCACATCTTCTTTAGCTTCAATTGCTTGATGTAAACCATCAGAATAACGACGACCATCCATGATACGTCCCGTTTGTTCATCAACAATTTTTACTTTGTTATCCATTACTACATACTCTACATCTTTTTCAAACAAAGTGTAGGCTTTTAGCAATTGGTTTAATGTGTGAATTCTTTCACTCTTAATACTAAAGTCTCTGTATAATTCTTCTTTTTGTTCAATTTTTTCTTCGTCAGAAATTTCAGAAGCTTCTATTTGACCAATTTTAACCCCAATATCTGGCAACACAAAAAAGTCTTCTTGTTGTTCTCCAGATAAGGCTGCAATTCCTTTTTCTGTTAACTCAATAGAGTTATTTTTCTCTTCAATAACAAAGTACAATTCTTCGTCAACCTTGTACATTTCTTTGTTATTATCTTGCATGTAGTGATTTTCAGTTTTTTGTAATAACTGCTTAATCCCTTCTTGCGATAAAAACTTAATTAAAGCTTTGTTTTTAGGCAAACCTCTGTATACTCTTAACAATTGGAATGCTCCTTCTTTGGTGTCTCCTTCTTTGATTAATTTTTTAGCATTGGCCAAAACACTTACCAAATATTGACTTTGTAATTTAACAATATCAGAAACCTTAGGTTTTAGTTCGTTAAATTCATGTCTATCTCCATCCTGAACTTGTCCTGAAATAATTAAAGGGGTACGAGCATCATCAATTAACACAGAATCCACCTCATCTACAATAGCGTAGTTTGGTTTGCGTTGTACCAAGTCTTCTTGTGTACTAGCCATGTTATCACGTAAATAATCAAAACCAAACTCATTGTTAGTTCCATACGTAATATCTGCATTGTAAGCCGCTCTTCTTTCTGGTGAGTTTGCTTGGTAATTATCTATACAATCAATTGTTAATCCGTGGAATTGAAAAATTGGTGCCATCCAAGCACTATCACGTTTTGCTAAGTAATCGTTTACGGTAACTACGTGTACTCCTTTTCCTGCTAATGCATTTAAGTAAATTGGTAAGGTTGCTACTAAGGTTTTTCCTTCCCCAGTCATCATTTCTGCAATTTTACCTTGATGTAATACAGAACCACCAATTAACTGAACATCATAATGAATCATGTTCCAAGTTACTTGTGTACCCGATGCATCCCAAGAGTTTTGCCAAACAGCTTTGTCTTCTCCAACTAACTGAACGTATTCTTTATTAGCAGATAGTTCTCTATCATAAGTAGTTGCAGTTACTTCTATTTGTGTATTTTCGGTAAACCTTTTAGCGGTTTCTTTAATTACAGCAAAAGCTTCTGCTTGAATGTCTTTTAATACTTTTTCCGAAGCTTCATAAGCTTGATCTTGTAAAGCATCTATTTGATTGTAAATAGCCTCTTTATCATCAACATTAGCTTCTTTTGCTTTGGTTTCTAAAGCTGTAATTTCATCTTCAATAGATTTTGTTGCTGTATTAATTAAGCTTTTAAACTCTACAGTTTTTGCTCTTAATTCGTCTATTGATAATTTTTGTAAAGCCGCTTCGTAAGCTCTTACTTCGGCTACTATAGGTTGTAGTAATTTTAAATCTTTTTGTTGTTTATCTCCAACAAAAACTTTCATTACTGAGTCTAATATCCCCATTTTATTTTATTGTTTATGTCTCAAATTTAAATAAAAAAAAAGCCTCTAATGAGACTTTTCTTTATTTAATTCTGCTGTAATTTAATATTCTTCTTCGTTCCAAAGATAATCCTCTTCAGTCGGATAATCAGGCCAAATTTCTACGATATCATCGTAGATTTCTCCTTCATCTTCTAAACTTTGCAAATTCTCTACAACTTCTAGTGGTGCTCCAGTTCTAATTGCAAAATCAATTAATTCATCTTTTGAAGCTGGCCAAGGTGCATCTGCTAAATAATTAGCTAATTCTAAAGTCCAATACATTTTTTTTCAAATTATAATTATTGCAAAAATAATTTTTTTATTAAAAAAGTCAAGTTTTTTTTAGTCTTTTAAAGAACTTATTTTTATTTGTTCGGAATCCACTTAATTTCATCCGCTTGTAATTGATTTGACAACATTCGTGCCAACACAAATAAGTAATCAGAAAGTCTATTTAAATAAGAAATAACCGCTGTATTGACAGGCTCATGCTCATTTAACAAGACACTAATTCTTTCTGCTCTTCTACAAATAGTTCTTGCCACGTGACAATGTGACACCGAGATATGTCCGCCTGGTAACACAAAATGTGTCATTTGTGGCAACGTATTATCTAATAAATCTATCTGTTTTTCCAATTCTTGTATTTCTTGATCGCCAAAAGCTGCGAATCCCAACCTACTTTTTCCGTTTTTTAGCGTTTCACTTTCTTGGGGTGTTGCTAAAAAAGCTCCTATTACAAATAATTCGTTCTGAATTTTAATAATAAAATCTTTGTGTTGTTGATTGATGTCTTGATCTCTAATTAAACCTAAGTAAGAATTTAGCTCATCTACAGTTCCATAAGCATCAATTCTAATATGAGATTTAGAAACTCTTTTTCCTCCAAACAAAGAAGTTTCTCCTTTGTCTCCTGTTTTTGTATAAATCTTCATATTTAGTATCTAATTTTAAAATGTTCTTTTACTTGCTCTCTTCTAAAAAATACCAATCCCCACTGAAAAATATCTACCGTAACTTTTACTTCTGGATGTTCTTTAATTTCTTGCCAAGCTTCTTTCATTCCTTGTGACCAATAAATATCATCAAAAATAAAAACAGTATCGTTGTGTTTGGCTTGTAAACACTTTTTAAAATAGGTTAGTGTTGCTTCTTTCTGATGATTTCCATCAAAATAAATTAAATCGTATTTTGTTTTTAAAACATCGGGTAACACCTTTTTAAAATCTCCTTGAATTAAATTTAATTGCGATTGATATTCTTTTAGTGCATTTTGGGCAATTTTTAAGGTTTCTGGACAACCTTCTATAGAAGTTATTTTTGCCTTTGGATTGTTTATTACTAAAGAAAAAGTTCCCGTTCCTAAAGAAGTACCTAACTCTAAAATTTCTTCACATTTTAAATAAGCAACTATCCTATTTAATAACAAAGCGTGTTTTGTAGAAATACTTGCGTTTTTAGCAATAGCACTTATTTTTCTACGATTACTTTTAAAGACTCTGGAGCCCGAACCTAAATCTGTAACATTTATAAAATTTTTATTTGCCTTTAATTTTTCTTTATAGCTACGTATTTTTGCTTGTATAGTACTAGGAGATTTTTTATAAAAACATTCTGTAACTAACTTATACACAAAGGGTGAGTGAACACCGTGCTCATTTGAAGAATTTATTATAAATTTAATGTAATCGTTTACCATAGTATTTCCTAAAAACGACTGTAAAAGTAAAGCAAATTAAAGTTAGAATCTCTAATTTATAATTTTATATTTGTTATTAAAGACATTTCTTACTCTATGAAAAATATTGTTATCGCCTTTATTACATTGATTTTATTCACTTCTTGCGTTAGTAATAAACGAACAACTTACCTACAGGGTAGTTTGTTAGAAAAAAAATACGATTTTCCTCATAAAACTTTTAAAACTCAAATTAACGACATTCTTTTAATTACCGTTAGTTCTAAAGATAAGGAGTTAACCGATTTTTTTAATTCATTAGGAAGTAGTAATTCTAGCCAAGGAAACGCATCCAACATAAATCCTTATTTTAGTGGTTATAGAATAGACATACACGGAAACATTAGATTACCTTATATTGGAGAAATGAATGTTCTTGGGTTTACGTTAAACGAAATTAGAACTAAAATTGAGAATGAATTAGCAAAATACCTTCAGAATACAGATACATATTTTGTAACAGTAAAAAATGCCGGAATTAAATATACCATTGTTGGAGAAATTGGAGCACCAGGAACCAATACTCTACAGTCTTACGAAGCGACTATTATTGATGCCATTGCTAGTTCTGGTGACATTACAGAATATGGAAATAGAACAAACATAGAGGTGATTAGACAAGAAGAAAATGGAGTTAAAAAACATATTATTGATTTGACTAATATTGAAAGCTTAAACTCTGATGTATTCTTATTAAAAAACAACGATATTATTAATATAAAGCCCATTCGTCAAAAACCTGTGGGAATTGGAACTACCGGTTTAAGTGTGTTTAACACCGTATTATCAACCTTTACCGTTGCTATTACCACCATTTTATTTATTAACTCTTTATAGTAATACATGGATTCTAAAAACCTAAAAAGCATTACTTCAGAATTTGGTTCTATAGACTTAAAAGGATACCTACTTAAAGTAGTTAGTTATTGGAAACTTTTTGTTTTATCAATTGTTATTTCTTTAGCATTTGCCAAGTACAAAAATATGATGAATACCAATAACTACAGTATTGGTACTCAAATTACCATTAACGAGAAGTCTAATCCTATGTTTTCTTCTAACACAAACATTTCTTTTAACTGGGGAGGTGCAAGTGATATGGTTGAATCTGTAAAGGCTGAATTTAAATCTAGAACTCACAATGAAAAGGTTGTGGAAAAACTTCAGTTCTACATTAACTATTTAGAAAAAGAAGAAATACTGTTTAAAAAAAGATTTAAAGATGTTTACGGATACACCCCTTTTGTTATTAACCTAAACAACAAAGAGAGTTATCAAATTCAAAATGATAAAATTGAAATTGTTTTTACCACACCTAACACCATTCAATTAACCTTAGACTTAGGAGAAGAAAGAACTGCTATTTCTACTTATAATTATTTTACACATACGGCTGCAGGAGTAAATCTTAAAAGCAATCGCTATCAAAAAACGTTTGACATTACAAAAAGTATTAAAACTCCTTTTTGTGAGTTTGACTTACACTTAGTAAACAATCCCGTTCTAAACAAAACTTACTACGTTAGTTTTAGTTCTTTTAATGGTACTGTTGGCCGTTACAGATCTATAAATATTAGTACAGCTGTAACAGGTACATCGCTTTTAAACCTAAGTATGCAAGGTGGAAACAAAAAACGATTGATTGATTATATTAACAAAACTGTTGAAGTTTTAGGGGAAGAAGAAAAGAAAGAAAAAATTACCTACGCTGTTAATACTAAAAACTTTATTGACTCTTTATTTGTGATAGAAACAAATAAACTAAACGATATTGAAGAGCAATTAATTAAATTTAAAACAGACAACTCCGTAAAACTTTCAAGCGAAGGAACAAGAGCCTACGATGAAATTTTAGATTACGAAAATCAACTAAAAGAAATTAAAGACAATACAGAATTGTTATTGCGTTTTAAAAACAATACGCTTAGTAATGATTTAGATATTAAAAACATTCCTCTTGCGGAAATTCAAAATGTAGGTTTACAAACAGAATTAACAGAATTGATCAATCAATTAATGTTAAAAGAGAAGTTGTTAAGCAACCACATTTACCCTTCACACCCTGATTTTATAGAATTAAATAATAAAATTCAACTATCTAAAGGAAATATAAAAAGTAGAATTAACTCTTTAATTGTTTTTAATACAGAAAAGTCTAAAAAAATAGAAAGACATATTACAGAAATTAAATACTCTATTAAAGATTTACCTCTTAAAGAACATCAATTACTTCAATTGGAAAAAGATTATGCTTTATCCGAAGGAAATTATAACATATTAAAACAAAAAAGTTACGATGCTGGTGCAGCAATTGCTGCCAATTCATCAAGCATAAAAGTAATAGACAATGCCAAAGATATTGGACAAGGTCCTTTGGCTAACAAATCTTCTTTTAACTATGTTGTAGCGGTGTTATTAGCGGTTATTTTACCTCTTATTTTTATAACAATTATAGAAGCTTTAGATGATAGCGTTTATACTGTAGAACAGTTAGAAAAACTATATAGAATTCCTGTTTTGGGTGTTATTGGTAAAAACAAAAGTAAATCAAACTTAGTTTTATTAGATGCTCCAAACTCATCTGTTGCAGAATCTTATAGAGCTATTAGATCTAACATTCCTTATTTATTTCACAAAGAAAACGTACGTAAAGACAATAAAACCATTTTATGTACCTCTTCTATTGGTGGAGAAGGTAAAACGGTTACCTCTATGAACATTGCTAGTTCTTATGCCTTAAGTGGTAAAAAAACTATTTTATTAGGTTTTGATTTAAGAAAACCTAAAATTCACAAAGACTTTAATTTAGAGAATAACGATATTGGATTGGTAGATTACATTATTGGAAATCTTAGTTTAGAAAAAGTAATTCAACCTACAGGAGTTCCTGGTTTGGATATTATTTTAACAGGTACTATTCCTCCAAATCCATCAGAATTAATTTTAAGTGATGCTACTAAAGAATTGTTTGCAGATCTTAAAATGTTATATGATTATGTTATTATTGATACTCCTCCTATTGGATTGGTTTCTGATGCTTTAGATTTAATGCAATTTTCTGATGCCAATATTTATGTAACCCGACAAGGATACACAAAAAAAGGAATGATGAAAATGATTGATCAGAAATACACTAATTACGAAGTAGTAAACATAGCTTTTGTATTAAATGATTTTGCACAATCTTCTAAATACGGTTACAGATATGGTTATGGTTACGGATATGGTTATGGATACGGTTCTTACGGTTATCATTCCGATGATAAAATAACCTTAAGACAACATATTAAAAATATTTTTACCAAGAAAAAACCTATTTAACAATGAAGTTAAACCTTCTTAAAAACAAAAAGATACTAACACCTATTGTTATTCTAGTGTTTGTTATATGGATGCTCTTTTTTGATGCCAACTCCTACTTATATCAATTAGAATATAATACAGAAATTAAAAAACTAGAAAATACTATTGAATTTTATCAGCAAGAAATTCAGAAAAACAGAAGTATTATGGATGAACTTTCTGTTCAAGAAAATTTAAATAATTACGCTAGAGAAAAATATCATTATAAGAAAAAAGACGAACACCTTTATCTTATAGAATACGATACTATAGATTAAAAAAAAGAGCTTTCAATAAAATTGAAAGCTCTTTTTTTTATGAGGAAATAATTTTATTTAATAATCATTCTTTTTGGCTTTTTTACTCCCTTCGTAAATTTCATATTTTACAAATTTACAATCTAAATCACTGTTCTTAATAGCTATTCTTCTGCTCGTCTTTAATCCCACGTGTTTTAAAGCTTCAAAATCAGAAGTAATAAACCAAGCAGATGAGTTGTGATAATGATGCTTTAAGGTATCTCCAATACTCTTGTAAAACCCTTCAATATCATCTAACTGTAACCTTTCACCATAAGGTGGGTTAAACAAAATAGTGGTAGGTCCGTGTACTTCTTTGCTTGAGTTAAAAAAGTTTACGTGATGTACTCCTATAAATTCCTCTAAATTTGCATTGGCAATATTTTCATTTGCTTTTCTAACCGCAGATGGAGCTTTATCAAAGCCCATAATTTTAAACTGAGGATCTCTAATTTTTTTCACTAATGAATCCTGAATCACAAAGAAAAGTTCTTCGTTAAAATCTTTCCATTTTTCAAAAGCAAATTCTTTTCTGTTAATGTTTGCAGGAATGTTACAAGCAATCATAGCTGCTTCTATTAAAATAGTTGCAGAACCACACATAGGATCTATAAAATTTTGATCTCCTTTGTATCCAGACAACAACACCAACCCAGCTGCTAAAACTTCGTTTATAGGTGCTAAATTTGTATTTAATCTATATCCTCTTTTGTGTAAAGAATCTCCAGAACTATCTAAAGAAACAGTAGCAACACCATTTCTGTCTACGTGTACATTTACTTTTAAATCTGGATGTTTTATATCTACATTAGGTCTAGATTCGTATCTAGCCATAAAATAATCTGCAATTGCATCTTTGGTTTTTAGCGCTAAATAATGTGTATTGTTTGTTAATCCGCTAAATTGATTAGTTCCTTTAGTAGCAAAAGTCCCAGAAACTGACAAATATTTTTCCCAACGAATCTTTAATAAATTCTTATAAAGTTCGTCTTCGTTTCTAATTTTAAATTTAATAATAGGCTTTAAAATTCTAATAGCAGTTCTAAGATATAAATTTGCTTTATACATAAACCCCTCGTCTCCAACAAACTCCACCATTCTAACACCTACTTTAACATCTTGTGCTCCTAACTCTTTTAATTCGTTAGACAACACTTCTTCTAAACCTTGTAAGGTGGTGGCTACCATTTTAAAATTACTACTCATAAACTTTTTAATTTTCTACAAAAGTAATTCTTTGTAATGTCTTTTGAATAAAACTACTAAAGAATAAATTAACTAAATTTGGCAACCTAGAAACAAAAGCACATGGAAGACACAAAAACTTGGTTTAGTGAATGGTTTAACACTACGTATTACCACACTTTATACAAAAACAGAGACAATGCGGAGGCTCAAAAATTTATTAAAAACTTAGTTACCTTTTTAAAACTTCCTATAGAAAACACAATTCTAGATTTGGCTTGTGGAAAAGGAAGACATTCTATTTTTTTAAATTCTTTAGGATACACAGTTATTGGTGCCGATTTATCTGAAAACAGTATAGAATATGCAAATCAGTTTGGAAACAGCAACTTAAAATTTATGGTTCAAGACATGCGTAAACCTTTTAACATTAAGGTAGATGCTATTTTTAATATGTTTACCAGTTTTGGTTATTTTGATGATGACAATGATGATATTAAAGTTTTAAAAAACATTGAAAATATGATTGCTACAAACGGAGTAGCTGTTATTGATTATATGAATGTAAACAAAGTGATTAAAAACCTTGTTAAAAGCGAAACTGTAACTAGAGACAATTTAGATTTTAAAATTAAAAGACATGTAACCAATGGCTTTATTACAAAAGATATTGACTTATCAGATCAGGGTAAAGAATATCATTTTCAGGAAAGAGTAAAAGCCATCGATTTAGAAAAATTCAAAAGCTATTGTACCCACGCAAATTTAAAAATTAACCATATATTTGGCGACTATAATTTATCGGAGTTTGATAGTGAAACTTCTGACAGACTTATCCTGATTTTAAGCAAATGATCTATATATACTTAATAAGTTCCGTTTTAATAAGTGTACTTTTTGTAAGCATTAGTCAACCTAAAAAAAAGTTTATTCAACTACTACTTTCTTTTAGTGGAGCCTATTTACTATCTATGACTATTAGTCATTTGTTACCCGAAACGTTTGGAATGTTAGATTCAGAACATCAACATGGTGCTTCCGAAACCGTAAATTCAAAACTAATTGGAGCTTTTATTCTGTTAGGAATTTTAATTCAATTAGTCTTAGAATCTTTTTCCAAAGGTGCAGAACACGGACACGTACATATACACGATAGTAAAAAACAATTTCCTTGGTTATTATTTGCTAGTTTATGTTTACACGCATTTTCCGAAGGAATCCCTTTAGGTTACGATAATAACCAGTCTTTTTTATGGGCTATTGTTATACATAAGATACCTGTAGGAATTGTACTAACCTCTTTTTTTATTAAACATGAATATGACTTACGCAAAGTCGCTTTTTTTATGACCGCTTTTGCCTTAATGAGTCCTTTAGGAAGCCTTTTGGCTTCACAAATTCATTTTTTCCAACATTATCAAAACTATATTACCGCCATTATTATTGGTATCTTCTTACATATTTCTACTGTTATTTTGTTTGAAAGCTCAGAGAATCATAAGTTTAGCTATCCCAAATTTATAGCCATTTTATTAGGAATGGGAATTGCTTTACTCTAGAAATAATAAAAAACCTTTTACTATTGTAAAAGGCTTTTTATTTCTTTAAAAAAAAATATAAAAATCCTATATTAGTAAAGCTATAGACTTAGTTGTTTACAAAAAAATATTTGCGCTAATATGGAAAAGAATACTAAAGATTTTTATGTGGTTGGTATAGGTGCATCTGCTGGTGGGCTTGATGCTATTCAACAATTATTTGATAAAATTCCCGATGATACAGGGATGGCCTTTATAATTATTCAACACCTTTCTCCCAACTTTGTAAGTTTAATGCCGGAGCTTTTAGCCAAACACACTAAAATGCCCATTTACACTTCCGATGAAAATCAAAAAATACAACCCAATTGTATTTACTTAAATCAACGAAGCTGTAATTTGCAAGTTAAAGATGGGGAACTACATTTAGTAGATAAAACTCCAATTCTTAACTTACCTGTAGATCTTTTTTTCGAAAGCCTAGGACAAGCATACAAATCTAAATCTATTGGAATCGTTTTATCAGGAACAGGTTCCGATGGCTCTAGAGGTATTAAAGTTATTAGTGAACAGAGCGGTTTGGTTATTGCGCAAGAACCAAACTCTTGTCAATTTAACGGAATGCCTAAATCTGCCATAGACACTAAGTTGGTTGATTTTATATTAGATCCTGCAGGAATAGCAGAACTTATAAGCACCATTCCTACTAACGATCCTTTAAATTCTATAGAAGAAAAATTGTTTTCAAAAACTAACAAAAGCCTCCTATTAGCCATTTTAGATGAAGTTTACAAACACTCTAACGTGGATTTTAAAAAATATAAAAACTCAACCATTGTTAGAAGGATTGAAAAAAGAATGCACATTAATAACATTAATGAAATTTTTGAGTATTTAAAATTCTTAAGAAAAAATGACGATGAAAAAACAGCTTTGAAACAAAGTTTCTTAATTGGAGTCACTCGTTTTTTTAGAGATACAGAAGCTTTTGATATTATGAAATCTAACATAATACCTGCTATTTGTAATGCTAAAAAAACATCCGAAACTATAAAAATATGGACCGCTGGTTGCTCTACAGGTGAAGAAGTTTATTCTATTGCTATTTTATTTGATGAATATATTACAAAACATAAACTTGAATTAAGTTTTAAAATTTTTGCAACAGACATAGACAATAAATCCATTTCTATTGCAAGTGCAGGAGAATACAGTATTAATACTGTTCACGAAATTGACAAAGTTTATTTTGATAAATATTTTGTTAAAACAGGAGACAGAATAGCTATTGTAAAAAATATTAGAGATAGAATTGTTTTTTCTAATCATAACATTCTTAGCGATCCTCCATTTATTAAAACAGACCTAATAACTTGTAGAAACTTATTAATTTACATAGATAACAAAGCGCAAGAAAAAATCATGAACGATTTTCAGTTCGCTTTAAATAAAAACGGTTATTTATTTTTAGGAAGCAGCGAATCCTTAGGGAAAATATCTGATTGTTATAAAGTTATAGATGTAAAATGGAAAATATTTCAAAATATTATAGAAGGTAAATTTAAACCTTCTATGTCTAGACCTATTGATGATTCCAATTCAGTATCCTACACAAGTAACCCACTTAGAAGAGTGAATTTAACAAATACCTATTCAACAAGAGAAACCCCAGAGTTAGTATACCTTAGGTTTTTAAGCAAAAGATATAGTCCTGATGCTATTTTTATAGACAAAGGCTTTAATATATTATTTATTACAGGAAATGCAGGACAAAGACTTATTCACAACGAAGGAGTCTTTCATAACAATTTATTGAAAATTGTAAAAATAGACCTTGCTGCCATTATTAGAACTAATGTTTTAAAAGTTGAAAAAGAAGGTAAAGACATTACCATTACAAACATAGTTAATAAAAAAGATGATCACATTTATACTTTTGATTTAACTATACACAAACCTAAAAACCAACCAACACTTAATGATGTTTACGTTTTAGAGTTTAGTAAAGAAACTATACCTGAAGAAGATACTACTGTTATAAATAACTTTTCTTATGAAGACCTTCCTAAACAACATTACGAAGAGTTAGAAAACGAATTAAAAGCAACACAAACAGAGCTTCAAAATGTAGTTGAAGAATTAGAAACTAGTAACGAAGAGTTACAATCTTCTAATGAAGAGCTAATGTCTTCTAACGAAGAACTGCAAAGTACTAATGAAGAGCTACAATCTGTTAACGAAGAATTATACACCGTAAATTCTGAATTTCAAGAAAAAAACAAAGAATTAAAGCTTCTTAATAATGATGTAAACAATTTTATGAACAGCACCAATATAGGTACGTTGTTTTTAGATACCAATCTGCTTATAAGAAAGTTTACACCGGCACTTAAAAATCACTTTAACTTACAAGATTCAGATATAGGAAGACCTATAGCAAGTTTTGCTTCTAATTTTGATTACGAAACAAAAGAGTCTATCATAAAAAACTCTAGAGAAGTTTTAGAAAAATTAATTGTTTTTGAAAAAGAAATAACAGACAATGATGGAAACGTATTTTTAAAACGTATTCTGCCATTTATTACCATCGATAAAAAAATAGAAGGTGTTGTAATTACTTTTGTAGATATCAATCAGCTAAGAAAAACAGAAGAACAGTTAAACGCTATAGAAGGTAGATACAAAAGCTTGTTTCAAAACTTAAACGAAGGATTTGCACACGCTAAAATTGTTTTAGACAACAACGGAAAACCTATAGATTGGATTTACTTAGAAGTAAACCCTGCTTTTGAAAAACAAACAAGACTAAAAACAGAAGATGTAGTAGGGAAAAAAATTACTGAAATACTACCTGGTATTAAAGAAGACCCTGCAAATTGGATTGAAGTATACGGACATACTGCCATAACTGGAGAAGAACAATTTATAGAGAACTACTCTATGGACTTAAACAGATATTATTATGTACACGTATTCTCTCCTAAAAAAGGAGAATTTGCAGCAACTTTTGCTGATATCACCGAAATTAAACACAAAGAAGATGCCTTAAAACGAAGTAAAGAAGAACTACAAAAAGTTCAAGAAATTACTCGTGTAGGTAGTTGGTCTTTAGATTTAAAAACAAATGAGGTGTTATGGAGTACAGAACTATACAAAATGTATGGTTTTGACCCAGACAAACCTGTACCACCTTACCCAGAACACCAAAAACTATTTACCAAAGAAAGTTGGGAAATACTTTCTACCTCTTTAAACAAAACCATAGAAACAGGAATTCCTTATGAACTAGAGTTGCGTACTATTAAAGGAGATGGTACTAATGGTTGGATGTGGGTATTGGGTGAAGCTATAAAAGATGAGAACGGTAAAATTGTAAGACTTAGAGGAGCTGCACAAGATGTTACAGACAGAAAAAATATTGAAGAGGAATTAACAAGTGCTAAAAAAGTAGCAGAAAATGCCAATTCACAAAAAAATCATTTTGTAGCAAATATGAGTCACGAAATAAGAACTCCTATGAATGCTGTTATTGGTTTTTCAGAATTATTAAAAGAAAAAGATTTAAGCGAAAAAGACAAAACAAACTTTTTAAAAATAATAGACAACAACTCTAAACAACTTTTAAATTTAGTTGATGATATTATTGATATTGCTAAAATTGAATCTGGTGAATTAAAAATAATTGAAGGTGTTTGTCATTTACCAACCATCTTAACAGAACTTTATCAAACGTTTAACCAAATAAAACAAAGCAAAGACAAAAGCAACATCAACTTTAAATTAATTATTCCAGAAGAATATAAAGATTTAGAAATAATTACAGATAAGTTAAGAGTTAGACAAGTTGTAACCAATTTATTAAACAACTCTCTTAAATTTTCAGAAGAAGGAACCATTACATTTGGTTTTGATGTTGTAGGTGATATTATTTCAATTTTTGTAAAAGACCAAGGTATTGGAATTCCAAAGCACAAAACAAAAGAAATTTTTGAACGTTTTAAACAAGTAAACTATCACGAAAGTGCAAAGTACGGAGGTACCGGCTTAGGACTTACTATTTGTAGAGGTATTATAGATTTATTAGGAGGAGATATTTCTTTTGAATCTAGTTTAGGTGTAGGAACAGACTTTTTAGTAACCATACCTTTAAAAAGATCTACCAGAGTTTCTAAAGGGGAGCACAAACCTGTTCAAAATGAAAATACTAATCTTAGCACTGATGAGTTATTAAAAGGAAAAACAATTTTAATTGCTGAAGATGAAAAGCTGATTCGAATATTTTTTCAACAAGTATTTAAAAACATAGATATTAATATCATTTTTGCAGAAAATGGTGCTGAAGCTGTTGAAACCTACAATAAACAAAAAGATATTATTAATGTAGTCTTAATGGATATTAGAATGCCTATTATGAATGGTTTTGATGCTATGCAAGAAATTTTAAGCGACCATCCTGATGCTAAAATTATAGTACAATCTGCTTTTGTTAGAGCAGAAGAAAAAGACAGAGCCTTAAAATTAGGAGCTGTAGATTATGTTACCAAACCTATTATTAGAGCAGAATTGCTAGAAAAAATTAAAAAATGGATGTAATTTCTATTTAATCACTTAAAGCCTATACTTGTTATAGGCTTTTTTATTCCCTAAGATTTTACTTAGGTTTGCAACTTATTAATTATATCATTTATTAGTAATGCTAGCTAACAAACACATTCTTTGCAAACTATTTTTTATAGTTACTTATTGTGTATTTTCACAAACAGAAAATTCAATATTTAACACTCAAAACTCAGAATTTAACATGAGTTTAGAATATAGACCTAGAGCAGAATATAGACAAGGATATAGAAGTTTACCAGAACAAGATTCTGATGCTTCTTTTTTTATATCACACAGAGCTAGAATTAATGTAGACTATCACACAGAAAAATTCTTATTTCACACCACGTTACAAGATATTAGAATTTGGGGAGATACAGATCCTAGAGCAAGTAGCGGAAAAGCTCAGTTTTACGAATTTTATGTTCAACCAAAAATCAATAAAAATTTATCTGTACGTATAGGTAGACAACGTATTTTGTATGATAATCAAAGATTGTTTGCCGAAAACAACTGGAGACAAGCAGGTGGTCAACACGATGCTGTTCGATTTATGTATAAAAAAGAAAATTTAGATATTGATGTAATTGGTGCCTACAATCAAAACGAAGCAGCAGAATTTGGAAATTCTTTTAACATAGATTGGGATATTTACAGAGCTATGGCTGCCAATTTTATAAAGTACAAACTAAACAACCATTTTACATTAACAGCTATTAATATTGCTGATGAATATACAGACCCTAGTACCAATAACGTTAAAGGATATTGGAAATTTACCAACGGAGGTAGATTAACTTATCAAACAAACGACCTAAGCTTTACGATGGCTAGTTATTATCAATGGGGGAAAATAGAAAGTGGAAAAAAACACAATGCTTATTACCTAGAGCCCGAAATTAAATGGGTTAGCAGCCCTACCTACAGTATTAAACTAGGTGCTCAAATTTTTAGTGGAGATACCAATAAAAACGACAATGTTTCTACATCTTTTTTAGCGCAATATGGAGCTTTTCACAGACATAATGGTGGAATGGATTACACCCAAAAAACAGTAAGAACTAATGAACATGAGGGAATTGTAAATCCGTACATTACCCAAGATTTCACTTTTAATTCTAAATTTAGTTTAAACTGGCAGAGTCACTTATTAGGTTCTCAAACGCAATTAACAGAAACAGTTAATAGTACTACTAAAAAGCTTAACAAATTTTATGCTTGGGAAAACGATTTTAGATTCTTTTACAAACCTAACAACTATACAAAAATTGAACTAGCTCACTTATTCTTATTACCAGCAGATAGTATTTCTGCCATTGACATAGGTAAAGATGGTGATACCAATAAAATTGCTCAATTTACCTATTTGGTTATTAATTGGACTCCCAACCTTTTAAACATTCGTAAATAGAATGAGAACTCTATTCTTTGTTTTCGTCTTGTTCATTACGCTTACTGCTTGTCAAAAAAACAATGCTAACAAGTTAAATATAGCTGTAGCAGCCAATATGCAATTTGCTATAGAAGAACTTGCGCTAACATTTACAGAACAAACAGGAATAGCAATAAATATTATTTTGGGCTCTTCAGGAAAACTAACTGCACAAATAACACAAGGAGCTCCTTATCATGTTTTTATGTCTGCAGACATGAAATATCCTAAAACTCTATATACCGATGGTTTAACAGTTAACACTCCTAATATTTATGCCTTGGGTAGTTTAATACTTTGGAGCACTACAGATAGTATAAACCCCAGTTTACATACCTTATTAAATGATCAAATTAAACATATAGCCATTGCAAATCCTAAAACAGCTCCCTATGGAAAAGCAGCTGTAGAAGTATTAAAAAAACACAAGCTATACACGGTATTAAAGGACAAACTGGTCTTTGGCGAGAGTATTTCACAAGTCAATCAGTTTGTGAGTTCTAAAACCTCTCAAATAGGTTTTACCAACAAATCTGTAATCTATCAATTAAATGCTACTCAAATTAATGCATGGACCGCCGTTTCTAAAAATGACTACACTCCTATTGAACAAGGTATTGTAATTTTAAAGCAATCTGATAAAGAACTTCAAAAATCATGGCAATTTTTAGAATTTATGCTATCCCAACAAGCTAAAGAAATACTATTGAAACATGGTTACACAACCTACGCTGAATAAAACACAATTTGTATTTTTGTGTGCAAACTTTTTTTAATTGAAACAGCAAAAAAAATTATTCATCCTTTTTTTAAGTATTAGTTCCTTTGTATTTGCACAAGAGGAAACTAAAAACAATGCTTACATTAAAACCTTTAAAGAATATTTTGCTTTAAAATTAAGTACTAGTAATAGTGCCAAGAGTTTTACTATTACATCTCCACAGACCTCTTATACTTTGTCTCCACAATCCAAGCAAATTCCTAAAATTGGATTAAACTATCAATTTATATCAGTGCAAGTAACACTACCTATTATAAATTATATTAATGATTTTGATAGCAGAAAAGGAACTACAAAAACAACAGATATTGGTTTAAATATATTTATGCCTCATTGGCATCATTATTTTTTATATCAAAAAACAAAAGGATATTATTTAAAAAACACAGAAGATTTTATAACAAATTGGAATGATCAAAAAGATGATTATATTCAATTTTCAGATTTGGTTTACAAAGAATATTCAGGAATTTCTACTTTTGCTTTAAATCCAAATTTCTCTTTAAAATCGCTAACCAATCAAAGTGAAAAACAAATGATAAGCGTGGGGAGTTTTATTCCTTCTATATCCTACAAGTACTATATTATAGACAATCAAGAAAATATTACTAGTGATAATAGTACTCAAAAATCTAACAATTTAGAATTTATACTACAGGTTGGTTATATGTATAATCATATACTTACTAAAAACTTTTTTATATCTGGTGGTCTTTCTGGAGGTGCTGGTTACAAATACACTAAATTATTAACTCGATTAGATAAAGATGAAGTCCGAAGTAAAAATCACAGTAATTCTATACAATTAGAAACTGACTTTACATTGGGTTATGACAACAATCGTTTTTACAGTGGTTGTAATATTTCTAGAACTATTAACAAACACTTTCAAAAAAGAAGTACAGCTACTCTTATAGAACAAACCATACGTTTAAATGTTTATGTGGGCTATAGATTTGATCCTCCTAAAAAACTAGATCATTATATAAAGGAGAAGATTATGAAAAAATACAACATTAAATAGCAATACTTTTGCAACACAAAAAAGCCTTCACAAATTGTGAAGGCTTTTTATTTATAGTGTTTTACAAGAACTATTCTTAGTCTTCAAAAGCTTCCATAATTTCGTTAGAAACTCCCATATTAGAGAATCCACCGTCATGGAATAAGTTTTGTAAAGTAACTTTTTTAGTTAAGTCAGAGAACAATGTAATTGTATAATCAGCACATTCTTGAGCTGTAGCGTTTCCTAATGGAGACATTTTTTCTGCATAGTTAATAAATCCAGAGAATCCTTTAACTCCATTACCTGCTGTAGTAGCTGTTGGCGATTGAGAAATAGTGTTTACACGTACTTTATGATCTCTACCAAAGAAATATCCAAATGAACGAGCAATAGACTCTAAATAAGCTTTGTTATCAGCCATATCATTATAATCAGGAAATACTCTTTGCGCTGCCATATAAGTTAAGGCAACAATAGATCCCCACTCTGCCATAGCATCTTTCTTATATAAAACTTGCATTACTTTATGGAAAGACAATGCAGAAATATCAAAACCTTTGTGAGTAAAGTCGTAGTTATTATCTGTATAGTGAATTTTCTTACGTACGTTAACAGACATACCGATTGAGTGTAAAACGAAATCAATTTTTCCACCTAAAATCTCAACTGATTTTTCAATTAAGTTTTCAATATCCTCTAACTTAGTAACATCTGCAGGAATAATTTCAGAACCAGTTTTTTCTGCTAATTCTTTAATTTCTCCCATACGCATTGCGATAGGTGCATTTGTTAACACAAAAGTTGCTCCTTCTGCATGTGCAGATTCTGCTACTTTCCAAGCAATTGAATTAGAGTCTAAAGCTCCAAAAATGATTCCTCTTTTACCTTTTAATAAATTGTACATATGTATATTTTAAAATAGTGTATTCTATAATTTAAATAGATTTTGGCAAATATAAGTTTTTCCTACTAAATACTTAGTAATTGTTCTGCATGTTCTATAGCAGATTGAGATTTTTCTTTACCACCTAGCATTTCGGCAATCTCATTAACTCGTTCTTTTGCATCTAATTGCGTTAAATAAGTTATGGTTTCTTGTCCTTCTACCTGCTTGTAAACTTTGTAATGTTGTTGTCCTTTAGAAGCAACTTGTGGCAAGTGCGTAATGGTAATTACCTGCATATTCTCACCCATTGCCTTCATTAAATCTGCAATTTTTGTGGCCACTTCTCCAGATACTCCAGTATCAATTTCATCAAATAAGATCGTAGGTAAACTCACAAATTTTGATAAAATCATTTTAATCCCCAACATAACTCTAGACAGCTCTCCACCAGAAGCTACTTTTTTTAACAAACCAAAATCTGATCCTTTGTTAGATGCCAACATAAACGCAACATCATCAATACCGTATTCTGATAATTCTTTTGTTGTTTGAATTGCTACGTTAAACTGAGCATTTTCCATTCCCAATTTGCTTAAAATAGATTCTAATTCTTTTTTAAAATTAGCTACTATCTTTTTTCTATTGGTTGATATTTTAGTCGCAATGGCAAAGGTTGCTTTTTCTTTATTTTTAACATTTTGTTCTGCATCTTTTAACAAATCTGCAGCATCTTCTACTTGTCCCACTTTAATAGCTAGCTGATCTCTAACAGCTATTAACTCTTCTAAAGAAGTTACAAAGTGTTTCTTTTGTAAATCAAACAATAAAGACAATCTGTTGTTTAACAGCTCTAACTCTTCTGGGTTTGCTTCTACACCTTCTGCATGTTTTTCCAATTCAAAAACCAAATCATCCAATTCAATTTTTAAACTTTTAGCTCTTTCGTGTATTAGTTTGTATTCTGCATCAAAAGGAGCAATTTTAGACAAAGAGGTTTGCAATTGATTTAACAGTGTTTGTAATCCAATTTGTTCTTCTGTAGATACTTGTAGGCTATCAAACAAACCAATTTTAATATCCTCTGCATGCGATAGTTTTTCAATATCAGCTTCTAGCGTCTCAATTTCATCAACTTCTTTTAATTTTGCTGTTTGTAATTCTTTGTACAAATGCAAATTGTATTCGTATTGTTGTTGTGCTTCTTGTTGATTGGCTTTTAAAACAGCTAATTCTTTAACTGCTTTTTTGTAGTCTTTTAAAGCTACTTTATAATCACTTAATAAAGTGGTATTTCCTGCCAAAGCATCTACCACATAATATTGATAGGTTTTGTCTGACAAAGCCATGGTATTGTGCTGTGAATGGATGTCTAACAAATACTCTTTTAACCCTTGTAAAGCTTTTAAATTTACAGGAGTATCGTTTACAAAAGCTCTTGTTTTACCGTTAGGCAATAGTTCTCTTCTAACAATGGTAGACGATTCGTAATCTAATTCCAAGTTTTCAAAAATCTTAGATAAATCATAAGCACCAATTTCAAATTCGGCTTCTATCACACATTTTTTATCCTTGTCTTTTAAGTTCGATAAATCTGCTCTGTTTCCCAAAACCAAACCTAAGGCACCCAATAAGATAGATTTACCTGCACCGGTTTCTCCTGTAATTACAGAATATCCTTTGGTAAAATCCACTCGTAATCTCTTGATCAAAGCATAGTTTTGAACAGTTAAAGAAACTAACATATATAATTAGGTTTTAATTAGAATAAATTTGCTTCCACTTTTTAGAATTGTTGGGAGCTACTTTTTTTAAGACTGAAATTAGTGGAGTGGTATCTACTCCTCTATTTTTTCTAAAGATGTTTACAATTTCATCAGACTTAGCATCCATCATCATTCTGACTAAGATGTTATTCGGGTTAGAATCGTATAATTCTTTTAAGGTTAACGTTACATCTAGTAACTTTTTAGCTGCTGTTTTTTGATTTTTTTCAAAAGAATCTAAACAATCATAGTGATACGAATAGTATATTTTTCTAAACGTCTCATTACTCTGCGCTAATAATTGATCTACCAAAGTAAAACGGGTAACCGTACTTCTTTTATTATCCCAACCTATAGACCCTGATTGCTGAGCTTGGTTGGCAATAGTTAAAGCTGTATTTAAATAACCTTCTCCTCCTTGATTGCTAAACGTATCTGCATACACACCTAAAATTAAATAGGAATAATAAGAAATTACAGAAATTAAATTAGACTCATACACATTGGCATTAAAGTTTAACGGTTGAAATTCTGTATATCTAAAAGTAAAACTATTGTCTTGATGATTGATAAGTGGGCTATAATACACCGAATTAAAAACAGGTCTAGAAGCTTGTACTTGTATAGTTCCTTTGTAAGAATTTGTTCCTGTTTGCTCAGTTAACAAAATGGTAAAAGCACATTTAATTCGTTCGTGTTCTTTAAAATCAACATTAGTCCATTTGGTTTGGTTAATTAATTCTGTAATAGAAGTTTCTAATGTTTTAAATACCTGATTGTTAGAAACAGAAATCTGATCTGCATTTACAGTTACACTACAGTTTAACTCCTGTGCTTTTACTCCTGTAAAAACAAGTAGAAAAATCCATAAAACAAACTGTCTATACATTTAGTTTTTTAATAATAAAGGTTAAAATATCTCCAGCTACTTCGGTTTTAGATTTTGTTTCAAACTTTTGGGCTTGGAAATCTTTATCAATAATAGTGATTTTATTGGTATCTTTTGCAAAGCCAGCTCCTTTATCTCTTAAAGAATTTAACACTATAAAGTCTAAATTTTTACGCTGTATTTTGCCTTTGGCATTCTCTTCTTCATTATCGGTTTCTAAAGCAAAACCAACCAATAATTGATGTTCTTTAGTTTGACCTAAAGAAGCCAAAATATCTTTAGTAGGTGCTAATTCAATTTGTAAACTAGCATCTTTCTTTTTAATTTTTTGAGCTACTACTACTGCCGGTTTGTAATCCGCAACAGCTGCAGAACAAATGGCAACATCAACATTTTTATAATATTCGTGACAGGCATTGTACATATCTTCTGCACAAACCACATTAATACGTTTTACAAAAGAATGGTTTATTTGTTGACTGGATGGTCCTGATACTAAAATAACTTCGGCACCTAAATTAGCTGCTGTTTTAGCAATTTCAAAGCCCATTTTTCCAGATGAATGATTTCCAATAAAACGAACAGGATCAATAGCTTCATAGGTAGGACCAGCAGTAATCAATACTTTTTTTCCTTTTAAAGGTAGTTTTGATTGTACGTTTTTTTCTATAAAAGCCACAATATCTTCAGGTTCTGCTAATCTTCCTTCTCCTATCAATCCACTTGCTAATTCTCCACTAGTTGCGGGAATGCAAATATTTCCAAAAGAAGTTAATTTAGCAATGCTATCCTTGGTAGATGGATGTTGATACATATCTAAATCCATAGCTGGTGCAAAATACACTGGACATTTGGCTGATAGATAAGTTGCTAATAAAAGATTATCACAAACTCCATTGGTCATTTTAGCCAACGTGTTTGCCGTAGCCGGTGCAATTAACATTAAATCGGCCCAAAGACCTAAATCTACATGATTGTTCCATACAGCGTTCTCATCCTCTTCATTGTAAAAAGTAGAATGAACGGGATTTTTTGACAACGTAGAAAGAGTTAACGGTGTCACAAATTCCTTAGAAGCAGGTGTCTGTACAACTTGTACTTGAGCACCTGCTTTTATAAATTGTCTTACTAAATGAGCCGTTTTATATGCTGCAATACCTGCACTAACTCCTAATAAAACTTTTTTCCCATTTAATATGCTCATAGAAAACTAGTCTTGTTCTGGTTTTCTGTGGTATATTTTTCCTTCTAACCACTCTTCTACTGCAATAGCATGAGCTTTAGGTAATTTTTCGTAAAATTTAGAAACTTCTATTTGTTCTTTGTTTTCAAATACTTCTTCTAAACTATCATTGTAAGTAGCAAACTCTTCTAATTTATCTACCAATTCTTTCTTTAAATCACTACCAATTTGAGTAGCTCTTTGAGAAATAATAGAAATCGCTTCGTAAATATTTTGCGTTTCTGCTTCTACTTTAGACTTGTCATAAGTAATAGTAGATAACGGAGCTTCTGTTTTCTTGTAATCCATGATATATTTATATAATTATCTTAACTGTTTTGTTCTTGTTTTGGTTGATTTTCTTTTATAAGCTTTTCGTACAACCCGTTTGCTTCTTTTAAGTATTCCGATGATGGGAATGCTTTTTTATATCTAGTGTAAGCTTTTAAAGCTTCTTTTATTCTGTCTTCTTTTTTATGAGATACACTATTAATTCCTAATTCAAAAGCCGATTTAAATTTATAAAACATTGCTTCTTCTTTGTAAGAAGTACCTAAATAATCTAAAATTACATTATCAAAAGCAACTATTGCCGATTTGTAATTTCCTATTTTAAAGTATTGTTTTGCTATTTCAAACGCTTTTTTTTCAAGTTTTAAATTTAACTCATCAACTCTTTTGTTTGCTTCTGCAATTTTATCTGAATCTGGATTTTTATCAATAAAATTTTGAAAAGCTTCCAGAGCTCGTTTTGTATCTGTTTGCGTTACACTGTATTTTGGAGATAATTGAAAATAACTTTCTGCAATTCTATATTGTGCATTTTCTATTTCCGTACTCTTAGGGTAACTTCTTATAAACTTTTCGTAATAATAAACAGCTGTTGTATAATCTTCCACATTATAGTTTGCATCTGCCAAACGAAAAGTAATAACTTCTGCTTGAGGTTTGGTAGCATATTCTGGCATAATTAACTCATACAAACGAATTGCTTTTTCAAAAGAACCTTCTTTGTACAAGGTATTTGCCATGTTGTAACGTTCAGAACCGGTACCTTTGTTTAACACCTTGTTATATTTTCCACAAGATGATAATGTAACAGCTGCTAAAAGAACAACTAAACTATATTTAAAAACTTTACGCATATATTTTTTTTTATGAAGCAACGTAAAACGATTCTACAAATTGTCTTAAGTCTGCTTTTAATTTTGGAGTAGCCTCTAGCAAAGGTAATCTTACTTTACCTGTAGACATTCCTAATATTTCTAATAAAGCTTTCACTCCAACAGGGTTCCCCTCGTTAAAAATTAGCCCTATACTTTTTTGTATTTTATATTGAGTAGCAAATGCTTTTCTTCCTTTATCTAACAATCCTAAACGAATCATGTGAGAAAATTCTCCAGGAAACGCTTGACCTACTACAGAAATAACTCCTGCTCCTCCTGCTAAGGTAATTGGCAATGCCAACATATCATCACCAGAAATCACTAAAAAGTCACTAGGAACAGCTTTAATTAACTTTAAAGCCTGATCCATATCTCCTTTAGCTTCTTTTACCCCAATAATATTTGGAATTTCTGCCAATCTTGCAATGGTCTTAGGCAACACATTAGAACCTGTTCTACCTGGTACATTATATAATATAATATCTACCGGACAAACCTCTGCTATTGCTTTGTAATGTTGATAAATTCCTTCTTGTGAAGGTTTATTATAAAAAGGAGAAACTGATAAAATGGCATCAATAGCCGTAAAATCAGTTCTCTTTATTTCTTCTATAACCGCATTTGTGTTGTTTCCACCAATACCTAATACTATAGGTAATCTACCTGCATTTGTATTAATGATTGTAGCTTTCACTAGTTCTCTTTCAGCATTAGTTAAAGTAACTGCCTCTGCAGTAGTACCAAGTACTACCAAATACTCAACAGCATTATCTATCTGAAATTCAACTAACTTCTCTAAAGTCTGAACATCTACATTTCCATCATTATCAAAAGGGGTTATCAATGCAACTCCTGTTCCCAAAAAACTACTCATCTTTTACTTATGCTCTTTAATAATTGTGCTAGCCTGCAAATTTAGTATTTTATTTATAGAATATCTACTAAATATACGCTCCATACCAAATAAGCTGTGATATTTTAACATAAACTTAAAAGGAGTTGATTTTTTAGCAGTATTTATACGTAGACTACCAACCTCTAGAAAAAGTTTCTCGTTCTCCTTTCAGATTTATAATTACTAGTTTATTAATATCTTCTGCATTTTTTACCATGCCTTTTACTTTCTCCACATCATCTAAACTATTTAACCCATAATTATTGATAGACACAATTACATACCCAGGTCTAATTCCTAATTTTTGTAAATCTTTGTTGTTAATTTTAGCAACTCTAACTCCTTTAGAAGTTCCTAAATCTTTTCTTTCGTTTTCTTTTAATTCGTGAAACTGAATTCCAAAAGCCTCAGTAACCAACTCACTAATTTCTGATAATTTTACTTTTAAAACTTTTTCTACACCATCTCTATCAATAGTCACTAAAACTTCATCACCGGGTCTTTTAGCAACCAACTGTCCTACTAAATCAGAAAATTTGTGAATTTTAACCGCATTAATTTTTTTAATTACATCTCCAGATTCAATTCCTCCTTTATCGGCCCCAGTTCCTTTAGACACATCTGAAATATAAACTCCATCTACATCAGATTTAGGTTGTGTTGTTACTCCTAAAACAGCTCTTTTTACAGAACCACTTTCCATTAAATCTTCTACTACCCTTTTTGCTATGTTTGAAGGTACTGCAAATGAATACCCAACAAAAGATCCTGTTTGTGATGAAATGGCAGTATTAATTCCGATTAACTCCCCTCTAGTGTTTACCAAAGCTCCCCCACTATTTCCTGGGTTTACAGCTGCATCTGTCTGAATAAAAGATTCTATATTATTATTTCCTTCTAAATCTCTTCCTTTTGCACTAATAATTCCTGCTGTTACAGTAGATGTTAAATTATATGGATTTCCTACAGCTAACACCCATTCTCCAATTTTAGAAATATCAGAATCTCCAAAAGTCACAAAAGGTAAATCTGTTGCTTCTATTTTTACCAAAGCAATATCTGTAGACTTATCTGTTCCAATTAATTTAGCAGTGTACTTCTTTTTGTTATTTAACACAATTTCTATATCTGATGCATTTTCTATTACGTGGTTATTGGTAATAATGTATCCATCAGGCGAAATAATAACTCCACTACCTGTTCCAACTCTTTCGTACTTTCTACCTCCGTGTCCTTGTCCAAAAAACAATTCTGCAAACGGATCTTGTTGTATTCCTACAGATGTGTTTTTTACGTGAACTACGGAATTAACAGTTGCTTCTGCTGCAGTTGTAAAATCTGTCAAATTTTCAGCTGCCACTAATTTTGTATTAGATGTATAGACTGGAAAATGTGCTACCTTTTCAGTTGTATTTATTGCTTGAGAATTAACCTCAGGTGTTATAAATTGATGATACAGGGTAAGTGACACAAAACCTCCCAATAACGCTACTGCAAATAATTTAATATTCTGTTTCATGTTTTTATATTTTTTTAATCACTATTACCCAATTTTCAAAAACTATGCCAATACATATAATTCAACCAAACCCTATATAGAGTGCTTATTCGTAATAAATCCTACTAGTTCCTAAAAATAATTAGTTTTATGTAGAAAAAATTAATAATTTCACAACCGTGTACGAACACACTAATATTCATATTTAAAAAATATAAAATGAAACAATTACTTATCACAGCAGTGTCATTGCTAACACTTTTCACATCATGTGGTCAAAAAGAAAACAAATCTCCTTGGAAAAACTTAATAATTGACAACACCCTAGAAGGATGGAATATTAAGGGAGGAGCATCTACTTATGAAGTAAAAGATGGAGTTATTACAGGAACTACCGGTAAAAACACTCCTAACACGTTTTTAACGACTAATGAGTATTATGGAGATTTTATTTTAGAACTTGAATATTTAGTAGATCCTAATGCAAACTCAGGAATACAAATTAGAAGTAATAGTTTTCCCGAATATAATAACGGAAGAGTACATGGTTATCAAGTAGAAATTGACCCATCTGAAAGAGCGTGGAGTGGTGGAATTTTTGAAGAAGGTAAAAGAGGTTGGTTAAATGATTTAGAAGACAATACAGCCGCTAAAAAAGTATTTAAACAAAATGATTGGAATAAATACAGAATTGAAGCTATTGGTGATACCATCAAAACATGGATTAACGGAGTTCCTGCTGCACACCTAATAGATAGCGAAACTGCATCTGGTTTTATTGGTCTACAAGTACACAGAGGAAAAACAGGTACACAAATTAAATGGAAAAATATAAGAATTATTTCTAAAGATGCCAAAAAGTATAGTACCAAAACCCCCGTACCTCCAGTAGCTAAACGTAATACCATTAGTGCAGAAGAAAAAGCACAAGGTTGGGAATTACTATGGGATGGTAAAACCAAAAATGGTTGGAAAGGTGCTAGATCTGATGAATTTCCAAAACAAGGTTGGAAAATTAGAAACGGAATTTTATCTGTTTTATCTTCTGGCGGAGCAGAATCTGCAGCTGGTGGAGATATTGTTACTAAAGAATCTTTTAGCGACTTTGAGTTAAAAGTAGATTTTAAATTAACTCCAGGTGCAAATAGCGGTATTAAATATTATGTAGACACAAACATTAACAAAGGTCCTGGATCTTCTATTGGATTAGAATATCAAATTTTAGATGATGCTTTACACCCTGATGCTAAAAAAGGAAATCACGAAGGAAGTAGAACAGTAGCTTCTTTATACGATTTAATTCAGGCAGATACAAACAAACCTATTAAAGCTATTGGAGAATGGAATACAGCGTATATTAAATCTGTAAACAACCATGTAGAGCACTGGTTAAACGGTGTAAAAGTTTTAGAATACGAAAGAAAAAGTGATGATTTTAAAAAATTAGTTTCGGAAAGTAAATACAAAAAATGGAAAGGTTTTGGTATGCTTAACGATGGAAGAATTTTATTACAAGATCACGGAGATTTAGTTTCATTTAGAAATATAAAAATCAAAAAACACTAACAGAAATGGATACAAGAAGAGAATTTATAAAAAAAACAGCAACAGGTAGTGCCGGATTAATTTTAGGAGCATCTTTGTTACCCAACTTTGGATACTCTAATATTCTAGGAGCTAATGAAAGAGTAAATGTAGCCGTAATTGGTGTACGTAGTAGAGCTAGATCTTTAACATCTGCAATAGCTAGATATTCTGAAGCAAAAGTTATCTACACCTGTGATGTTGATGATAAAATTATTGAAAAAAACAATGTTTTCTGTCAAGAAACTCTAGGATACGTTCCACAAGTAGAAAAAGATTTTAGAAAAGTATTAGAAGATAAAAGTGTAGATGCCGTATTTATTGCTACTCCAGAGCACTGGCATGCTCCTATGGCAATTATGGCTTTACAAGCAGGAAAACACGTATATGTAGAAAAACCTTGTAGTCATAACTTACACGAAAATGAGTTATTAGTTGCTGCTCAAAAGAAATACGGAAAAGTTGTACAAATGGGAAATCAGCAACGTTCCGCTGAAACTAGTAAACTTGCAGTAAAAGAAATTAAAGAAGGAATTATTGGAGATGTCTATAAAGGAGAAGCCTACTACTCTAACAATAGAGGTTCTATTGGTACAGGTAAAAAGATTGCTGTTCCTAGTAATTTGGATTGGGACTTATGGCAAGGACCAGCCCCTAGAGAAGCTTATAGAGATAATATTCACCCCTACAATTGGCACTGGTTTAAAACATGGGGTACAGGAGAAATTCACAACAACGGTACCCACGAAATTGATATTTGTAGATGGGCTTTAGGAGTAGACATTCCTAAAACAGTAACCTCTTTTGGAGGTAAATACACCTACAAAGATGATTGGGAATTTGCAGACAATCAACAGGCTACTTTTACATATGATGATAATAAATTTATTACTTGGACAGGACACAGTCGTGGAAAAATAATGCCTAGCCAACCAGGACGTGGAGCTACCATTTACGGAAGCAAAGGTTCTATTTTATTAAGCAGAAATAATTATCAATTATTTGATTTAGGAGGTAATTTAATTAAAAAAGTAGATGAAAAAGAAAAGAGTGCAACATTAAACACAGCAGGTGCTGGTGGATTAGATGTTAGACATATTGCTAACTTTTTTAACGCTATCCGTTTAGGAGAACAACAAAACTCTCCAATTACTGATGCTAGTATTACAACTATGACTTGTCATTTAGGGAATATTTCTCAACAATTGGGAAGAACATTAAATATCAACACCAAAACAGGTAGAGTTATAAAAGATAGAGAAGCTCTAAAACATTGGAAAAGAGATTACGAAAAAGGTTGGGAACCAAAACTGTAACCCAACCAATTACATTATTTTAAATAAGCTTAAAGGTACATTACTTTTAAGCTTATTTTTTTTCTAAGCCAAAAACAGAAGACAAAATAGATTCTAAGATGGATAGTAACAAACTAAACAACAAAGCAACCCACAAACTACTTACAGAAAACCCTGATGTTAAATAAGCTGCCATGTTTATAATAATAGCATTAATAACTAACAGAAAAATTCCTAAAGTAAATACCGTTATTGGCAAAGTTAGTAACACTAACACAGGTTTTACAAATAAGTTTAAAATACTCAATACCAAAGCTACCCAAACAGCAGTAGACATACTATCTACCTCTACCCCAGGTAAAAAATTAGCAATAATAATTACCGCTAAGGCATTCACTAATAATTGAACAATATAATTCATGTTTTTTTTTAAAGTTACAATTCTATTTAACTACACACAAAAATCTGTTCAAAATATAGCACGTACGTTGCAAGCACATTTTTCTTTGTATTTTTGTAGGCTCAATACAAATTAAAATGGAAATTACTTTTTATAAATATCAAGGTACAGGAAACGATTTTGTAGTGATAGACAATCGTGATTTAAGCTTTCCTAGAGAAAACACAAAACTAGTCAACTTCTTATGCGACAGAAGATTTGGTGTAGGAGCTGATGGGTTGATGTTGTTAAATCCATCTGACACTTATGACTTTACAATGGTCTATTACAATTCTGACGGTACTGAAAGTACTATGTGTGGAAACGGAGGTAGATGTCTAGTTGCTTTTGCTCATAAATTAGGGATTTTTGAAACAGAAACAACTTTTGATGCGGTGGATGGATTGCATTATGCTTCTTACCAAGATGGAATTACCAATTTGCAAATGATTGATGTTGATACTATTGAAGTTTACAACAATCACTGTTTTTTAAACACAGGATCTCCTCACCACGTTCAATTGGTAGAAAATATTGAAAACTACGATGTAAAAAACGACGGATCTGAAATTCGTTATGGTGCTCCGTATTTTCAAGAAGGAACCAATGTGAATTTTGTAGAATCGCTTAGCAATGGAAAATTTAGAGTAAGAACGTACGAAAGAGGTGTAGAAGATGAAACTCTTGCTTGTGGAACAGGTGTAACTGCTGTTGCCATTGCCATGTATGAACAAAAACAAACCACCAACACTAAAGTACCTTTACAAGTAGAAGGTGGTGAATTAGAAGTATCTTTTACTCCTACAGAAAACGGATATAAAGATGTATTTTTAAAAGGACCTGCTACTTTTGTATTTAAAGGAAACTTAAGTTACAATGAGTAAACTAACGGGAAATTTAATAAAATTACGTGCCCTAGAACCCGAAGATTTGGAATTTCTATACCATATAGAGAATAACGAAGCTTATTGGGAAGTTAGTAGTACGCAAACTCCTTACTCTCGTTATCTTTTAAAACAATATTTAGAAAATAGTCATTTAGACATTTACGAAGCAAAACAACTTAGATTTGCTATAGAAAACAAACAACATAACATTGTGGGCATGATTGATTTATTTGATTTTAGCCCACAACATTTACGTGCAGGTATTGGTGTTTTAATAGACCAAACACACCAACAAAAAGGATATGCAACAGAAGCCATTAAACTACTAAATAACTATGCTTTTTCTTCTTTAAATCTAAGACAACTATACGCTAACATAGCAACCGACAATAAAAACAGCATCCAGCTTTTTGAAAAATTAGGATATCAAAACGTGGGTGTTCGTAAAGATTGGATTTTTAGCGATGGAAAATTTAAAGATGTTGCCTTTTATCAATTGATTCACCCTTAATCATTCATGAAAAAAATATATTATAGCCTAGGAATTTTTACTTTGCTAATTCTCTCTATCGGATTGTATTATTACTCTATTATTTACAGTAGCCAAATCAATCAACCTACAAAAGTATATCTAAAATCTACAGATACTGTTGAAGATGTTATTCATACTCTTAGCTCTGTATGTACAGATATTGATGATGTAAAAAAAGTGATTTCTTTAAAAAAATACAATCATGTAAAACCAGGAATGTATGTGTTAAAAGAAGGATTAAACGCTAATGAATTGATTAATTTATTACGCAGTGGAAAACAAACTCCAGTAAAAGTTACCTTTAACAATCAGAATTATATAGAAGATTTAGCAGGACGATTAGCCCAACAAATAGAAGCAGATTCTATCAGTATTTTAAACAGTTTAACAGATACTGCTTTTTTAAAACAAGAAGGTTTTACACACAAAACAGTTTTAAATATTTGTATGCCCTACACCTATGATTGTTATTGGAATATTTCCCCAAATGCATTAAGAAACAAATTACTAAATGCATACCATCGTTTTTGGAATGAGGATAGAATTAACAAAGCCAAGAGTTTAAATTTATCTAAAAACGAAGTAATTACCATTGCTGCTATTGTACACAAAGAAACACAACACAAACCCGAAAGAAAAAGAGTTGCAGGAGTGTATTTAAACAGAGTTAGAATTGGCATGCCTTTACAAGCCGATCCAACGATTATTTATGCTTTAAAAGAAAAATACGGACGTGACACAGTGATTAAACGAGTTTTAAAAAAAGACTTAAAACACAATTCACCATACAATACTTATTTAAACAGAGGTATTCCCCCATCGGCTATTGCTATGCCAGATATTGATGCCATTGATGCGGTTCTTAATGCAGAAAGACATTCTTACTATTACTTTTGTGCTAGTCCAGAAAATTTTGGTACGCATAACTTTGCAAAAACATTAAGTCAACACAACAGAAATGCTTTTGCCTATCAGCGTTGGTTAAACAACCAAAGAGTACATAGATAAATTCATTTTATAAAAAAACAACCTTTACATGAATCACTTTTTATTATCTATTTGTACATTATTCTTAATTAGCTGCAGTTCTAAACCTAAAACGATTATCCAGGTTGCTTCTTTTAAAGGACAACAAGTTACCGGTGTAACAGTTAGTAATAAAGGACAAGTATTTGCAAATTTTCCTAGATGGAGACAAGGTGTTAAAAATTCCGTAGTACAAATTGATAACAAAGGAATGGCCACTCCTTATCCTAACCAAAAATGGAATTCTTGGAACCTAAACACCCCAACAAACGATTCTATTTTTGTTGCCGTACAATCCGTAGTAGCACACAACAACAAACTATATGTTTTAGACACTAGAAACCCATTATTTAAAGGAGTAGAAAGCAATCCTAGAGTATTTGTGTTTAATTTAAATACGCATCAATTAACTAGAACATATATACTTTCAGAAAACAGCTTTCACAAAGATTCCTACATCAATGATTTACGTATAGATTCTAAAAACAACAAGGCTTATTTTACAGATTCTGGTCACGCTGGGCTTTTAATTTTAGACTTGGAATCAGGAGACTTTAAAAGAGTTTTAGATAATCATAATTCTACACTTGCAGAAAAAAAATCCTTAACATTTAACAACGGTACATGGACAAATACAGTCCATTCTGATGGTATTGCTTTAGATAGCAACAAAGATTTACTGTACTATCATTCTTTAACGGGATATAGTCTCTATGCAATCCCTACAGATATCTTAATCAACGGTACAGAACAAGAAATTCAGAACAGTGTGCAATTTATTAAAAAAACTCCCGCACCAGATGGCATGATTTTAGACAAATCTGGAAATTTGTATTTGGCAGACTTAGAAAATAACAAAATAATGAGATTAAAAACTTCAACAAATCAAATAGAAGTTTTTGTCGAAGGAGAAAAAGTTAGATGGGCTGATACTTTTAGTATTTATAATAACGAACTGTATTATACCAATTCTAGAATTAACGAAGTAAAAGATGGTATTAAAAATCTAGATTTTACCATTAACAAAATAAGAATAGATTAAGAAAATCTGTTTCTTAACATCCAAAAAGCCAAATCTTATTCAGATTTAGCTTTTTAATATTTGATTAAAAAATTAGCTTTGAGCATGTATTATAAAAATAGCTGGAATTTTATGTAGTTCCGGCTTTTGATTTTTCCACTCTGCCACGGTATAGGTTTTAATATACTCATTAGGCATGGTAATATCTGCTGCAATACACAAATTAGTACTTGATGATAAAGTAGCCTTTAAGTCATCTAGCATTTTGTGATTACGATAAGGTGTCTCAATAAAAATTTGAGATTGCTTATGTTCTTTAGACAAACGCTCCAAACGTTTAATTTCTCTTTTTCTATCTGCTTTATCAATAGGTAAATACCCATTAAAAGCAAAACTTTGCCCGTTCATTCCACTAGCCATCATAGCCATTAAAATAGAAGAAGGTCCTACCAATGGTATTACTCTAATTCCTTTTTTATGAGCTAAAGCTACTACATCAGAACCTGGATCTGCTACTGCAGGAACTCCCGCTTCGGAAAGTAAACCAATAGATTGCCCTTCCATGCAAACATCTAAATATGAATTTACTTCTACAGCATCTACATACTTATCAATCAATTTTAATTCTAAACTAGGTTGGGATTTTGAAGGAGTTATTTTTTTAATAAACCTTCTAGCAGATTTTTCGTTTTCAACAATAAAATGATTCAAACTTTCTACCACAGACTTTACCGATATTGGCATTACCTCTAAGGGTTCATTATCTCCTAAAGTAGTGGGTATTAAATATAAATTTCCTCTCATGTTTACTCACTTATTTTTTTAACAACAACATCACATGCCTTATCTAACATTTGATACACGTTTTCAAAACCATCACCTCCTCCGTAATAAGGATCTGGTACAGAAATATCTTCACCAGGCTGTAGTTCATTCATAATCATAAAAACTTTAGCTTTTTGAGCCTCTATTTTTGCTAAGCTTAGTATGTTTCTATAATTAGAAGCATCCATTGCATAGATATAATCAAAAGTATCTAAATCTGATGTTTGAATTTTTCTTGCTCGTTGATCTGTAATATCTAACCCATGTTTTTCAGCAACTTGAATAGATCTTAAATCGGGTAAATTACCTACATGGTAAGCACCAGTACCCGCAGAATCAACTATAATAGTATTTGAATCTACTTTGGATTTTAAAATCCCTTCTGCTAATGGAGATCTACAAATATTCCCCAAACAAACCATTAAAACCTTAGTGGGCTTCATGTTTAGAAAGATAATTTTTTAGAAATCTCTTCTACATACGTTTTAAAATTCTTGTCTGTAGCCGCTAAATTATCTACCGTTTTACAAGCATGTAATACCGTAGCATGATCTCTTTTTCCTATTTGTGCACCAATACTTGCTAAAGAAGATTTTGTTAATTTCTTAGAGAAATACATAGCCAATTGTCTAGCTTGTACAATGTGACGTTTTCTTGTTTTAGATTGTAAAGTTGCTAAATCTATTTCAAAATATTTAGAAACCACTTTCTGAATGTAATCTACAGAAACCTCTTTTTTAGTATTCTTAACAAATTTATCTACAATTCCTTTAGCCAATGTTAAGCTAAATTCTTTTTTATTAAATGCAGATTGTGCTATTAAAGAAGTAACAACTCCCTCTAACTCTCTAACATTTGTTTTTATGTGCTTAGCAATAAACTCAATAACTTCCTCCGGTACTTCAACACCGTCTCTATACAAGCGGTTTTTTAAAATATGAATTCTAGTTTCGTAATCTGGTGCTTGTAATTCTGCAGACAATCCCCATTTAAAACGAGATAACAAACGTTGTTCTATATCCTGCATATCTACAGGAGCTTTGTCTGATGTTAAAATGACTTGCTTTCCATTTTGATGCAATTCGTTAAATATTTGGAAAAATGCATCTTGAGTTTTTGTTTTTCCTGATAAAAACTGAATATCATCTACAATTAACACATCTATCATTTGATAAAAATGTAAAAAATCATTTCTGTTATTGTTTTTTAAAACCGCATCTCCATATTGTTGAATAAACTTTTCTGTAGATACGTACAATACTGTTTTATCTGGATATTTATCTTTTACCTGAACTCCAATAGCATGTGCTAAATGTGTTTTACCTAACCCTACTCCTCCGTAAATCATTAACGGATTAAAAGAAGTTCCTCCTGGTTTGTTAGCAACAGCCATACCTGCCGATCTACCCAACCTATTAGACTCTCCTTCCATAAAGTTTTCAAAACAATAATTTGGATTTAGGTTAGACTCCACCTTTACCTTTTGTAAACCTGGTATAATAAATGGATTCTTTACTTCTCTACTAATATTTTTAGCAGGATATGTTACATTCTGAGCCTTCATAGGAGCTCTGTTAGAACTAGGTATTTTTACCGTTTGTGGTACTTTACTACTGTAAGAGTTTTCTAATCTTACATCATACAATAACCTAGCATCTTTCCCCAACTCTCTTACTAAAGCACTTCTCATGATTTTAACATAGTTCTCTTCCAAAAATTCGAAAAAGAATTTACTTGGAACCTGAATAGTCAAAGCTCCGCCTTCTAATTTAACAGGTACAATGGGTTCAAACCATGTTTTGTATCCAACAGGGGTAATATTGTCCTTAATAAATCTTAAGCAGGAAGCCCACACATCTTCGGCTGTTTTTATCATAGTATTAGTTAGCACTTATTAATTTCGTTTTATTCGTTTATTTTCGCACCTAGTTTAGTTAACCTAAATTAATAAAAGAAGGTACCTCTTGGGGACTACAAAAGTGTGAATAAAATACATTATAAAAAAACCTATTGCCTATTGTATTTCATGTTTTTTTTACATACACTAAGAATAAAATTAAGATAAACCTATGATAAGTAAAAACTATAGTTTTAGAGTTAAATATTACGAAACAGATAAGATGCAATATGTGCATCACAGTAACTATGCCAAATACTTTGAAACCGCTAGAATTGAGTGGCTTAGACACGCAAACATATCTTACAAAGATATGGAAGACCAAGGTGTAATGTTGCCTGTTGTAAACTTAAATACAAATTTTAAAAAACCTGCTAAATATGACGATTTATTAACTATAAAAACTGCGATTAAACAGGTTCCCGATGTTAAGATAATTTTCACCTATGAAGTGTACAATCAAGACGATGAATTGTTAACAACCGGAGAATCAACATTGGTGTTTGTAGACATGAAAAAAAACAGACCTATTAGATGTCCTGAAAATATTTTAAAAGCAATTTTGAATCCCTAAATTATTTCTCTTTTGGAATACGAATTTTTACGCAACGTAATTCTTCAAAAGCAAGAATTACGTTGTTAAATATTGCAACCGGACTAAGTAGTGTAAAATTACAATCTAAATACATTTCTTGTTGTTCAATTTCTAAATCATACGTTTTTATAATTCGCATTACTTTATCAACATGTTCGTAAGTACTATGAATCTGGAATGTGCTTTTTATGGTTTTCTCCTCTATTACAGCTTCTGCTAATGTTTCTTCTGCACAAGTTCTATAAGCCTTAATTAAACCTCCTACTCCAAGTTTAACACCTCCAAAATAACGAACTACAATTAGAAACACGTTTGTTACATCATTGGCTAATAATTGTCCGTAAATAGGCTGCCCTGCTGTATTACTAGGTTCTCCATCATCATTTACCCTATAGGTTAACCCATCAAACCCCAAACGATAAGCATAACACCAGTGTCTAGCATCGTGATATTTTTTTTTAATTTCTTCTAAATATTGTTTTACTTCTTCTTCTGAAGTTACAGGAAATAAATAACCTATAAACTTACTCCCTTTATCCTTGTACAACACTTGCTCTACAGGATTATCAATAGTTTTGTATGTAGTTAACTCTTTACTCATAAGGCAAAATATAAAAGCACAATGGCCACAACAGACATTCCTATTCCTAAATAGTTTTGTTGACTTAGTTTTTCTTTATACAAAACAACTCCTAAAAAAACGGATAGCAAAACCACTAATAAATTATTTAAAGAAAACACTAAAGAAGTTGCATAGGTACCTTGTGATAAGGCTTTTAAAAAGAAATAAATAGAAAAATAATTAGGAACACCCAACACCAAACCACCTATTACACTTTTTAAAGAAAATTGTAAACTTCCTAACAAGTACTTTATTAAGCAAACCACAACTCCTATTAATCCGCAAAACAAAAACAACGATGTTGAAAACACTGCTAATTCTTTTTGAGGCACATATAAAGTTTGCATATGATTTAGTATAGAATCTGCAATACCACTTCCTATAAAAATAAAAAAAGGCAAATACCAATATCGTTTATCAAATTGATCTACTCCCGTTTTCTTGGAGGTAAACCAGACTCCTAACAAAGCCATTACAATTCCTAGTGCTTTTGTAACACCTAACGCTTCGTTATACAAAACAACTCCCATACTAATGGGAATGACTACACTCATTTTATTTGCCACAGACATTACAGACAAACCTCCTTTTTGTGCCGTAACCGCCATTAAATTAAATACGATAATAAAGAATATAGAAATACAAATAGCACCCCAAACCCAAGTTTTGTCTAGTAAATAACTATAAGAAATCTGAGTGCCACTATAAAAGTTACCAATCAATAAGGCTGTAAAATAACTTACTACAATCCCTATCAGATTGTCTATTTTAAAACGATTAAATTCTTTAATTGTTAAAAAAACAGCAGTTGTAAAAAAAATACTTAGTAAAAGATAAACCATTAAATATTGCTATAATGTTGCCACAAATCTCCCTTAACAACAGATTGTTTTTGTGGTTGTATTTTTAAGTCAGGAGCTTTTACTCCATTACCAAACACAGATGTTCCTACAAAAACAGTAGCCTCATCCCACAGATTGTTTTCTATAAAAGATGTTAACAATTGCTTTCCTCCTTCTACCAATACTGATTGTATGTTTTCTTGATACAATCCCTCTAGAATTTGAGGAAGAATATTTACTGAAAAATCTATTTTTTTTCCTAAAACATTGTTACTTGCAACTTCTCTTTCTGTAAAAACAATGGTTTTAACTTTTCCATCGTATAAGTTATAATTGTCAGGAACTTTTAAGGTTCTATCTACCAATATTCTTACAGGAGACACTCCTGAAAAAGTACGAGTCGTTAAGGTTGGATTGTCTTTTAATGCCGTTTTAGTCCCCACCATAATTGCGTGTTCTACGGCTCTTATTTGATGTACTTTTTGCCTAGACAATTCGTTAGAAATCCATGTGGGTTTTGCCTCTTCTAAAACATCAACAGTTCTATCTTTATCTATAAAACCATCTTGGGTCTCTGCCCATTTTAAAACTACATAAGGTCTTTTCTTGTTATGAAACGTTAAGAATCGTTTGTGTAACTCCAAACATTTTTCTTCTAAAACTCCTACGTGTACTTCTCGTCCTGCTTTTAACAAAATTTCTATTCCCTTACCCGATACTTTAGAAAAAGTATCCATACAACCTATATAGATTTTAGGAATTTTTTTTGCTTCTATTAAATTAGCACAGGGAGGAGTTTTTCCATAGTGTGCACAAGGTTCTAAGGTTACATATAAAGTAGATCTACTTAGTAAACTTTCATCTTTTACAGCATTAATCGCATTTACTTCTGCATGCGCACCTCCGTAAGCATTTGTATATCCTTCTCCTATAATGTTACCATCACATACAACTACAGCCCCTACAGACGGATTAGGATAGGCTAATCTAGTTCCTTTTTGTGCCAAATCAACAGCACGTTGCATATATGTTAAATGCATCGCATCCATTATTTTAATATTTTAACTTTTTCAGAAAAATGAATAGGGTATTCTTTGGTTACCAAAAACTTTATAAAAGTTGCCTTTCCATCTAACTTTACATCTATCTGATTGGTTAAAATACTACTCAAAATAGAACCTAACAATCCTTTTTTAGAATCGAACAATTGACCGTAAGATAATTTAATCTCTAAAGGAACCGAGAAATCTTTTCTAGAAGGTACTTTTACTTCCTGATTTTTTAGATTCCCTAAATCAATATTATTGACCACCGCATGTAAATCTTTTAAAGTCATTTTTCCGCCCACTCTATTGGGGTTGTTAAACTTTAAACCCGCTTTAATGGTAATAGAATCATTTATTATTTTGGAAACTTTTACATCTCCCACTCCTCTATACTCCGGAGCTTTTAAATTTGAACAAGACACTACAAAAATTGTAGCTATAAAAAGGAAACTTATTTTTACGAACTTCATATGTGTATATTTGTACTCGCAACAAAAATATCAATAAATAAGCCAATTAATGACTTTACTAGCATTTAAACAAAAACTTTATACCACTTTAGAGAGTCATTACCCTAAAACTGAATTGGATTCTTTTTTTAAATTGATTTTAGAAGATATATTAGAATTATCTAAAATTGACTTTGCTTTAAATCCAAATATGGAAGTTTCAGGAGACTCTATTTCAAAGATTAATAAAATTTTAAACGGATTAAGCCAACATCAACCCATTCAGCATTTAATTGGTTTTACAGAGTTTATGGATTTAAAACTGGAAGTAAATCAACATGTATTAATTCCAAGACCCGAAACAGAAGAGCTAATTCTTTGGATTTTAAACGATTTTTCCAAAACCATATCCCCCAATATTTTAGACATCGGAACCGGATCTGGATGTATTCCTATTGCGCTTTCCAAAAAATTAGAAAATGCCAAGGTTAGTACTATTGATGTTTCTAACAAAGCTATTGAAACTGCCAAAAGAAACGCAACTTACAACAAAGCAGATGTTCAATTTTTACATCAAGATATTTTAGCTACTGAAAAACTTACAGCAACTTACGATGTAATTGTAAGCAATCCACCCTATGTTAGAAATCTAGAAAAAGTAGAAATTGAAAAAAATGTATTGGACTATGAACCTCATTTGGCCTTATTTGTTGCAGATGATGATCCTTTAATTTTTTATAAGAAAATAGCAGAATTAGCTCTTATATCTTTAAAACCCAACGGAGCATTGTATTACGAAATCAATCAATATTTAGGAAAAGAAACTGTTGAATTGTTACAAAACATTGGATTTAAAAATATTGAACTAAAAAAAGATGTATTTGGAAACCACAGAATGATTAAAGCTTCTGTATAGTACAAAGTATCGGGTATATGGTATCTAGTAGTAATCGGATAGCTTTGTACTGAATACTTTGTACTTGATACTTGATACTTGATACTAAACACTTACTTTTGCAAAAAACTTTCTCATGCGTATAGATATTATTACCGTTTCACCAGAATTAATCAAAAGTCCGTTTGAGCACTCTATTATGAAAAGAGCTCAAGACAAAGGCTTGGCAGAAGTTCACTTTCATAATTTAAGAGATTATGCCATTAATGATTACGGTAAAATTGATGATATGCAATTTGGTGGAGGTGCTGGAATGGTTTTAATGATAGAACCTATAGATGCTTGTATTAGCAAACTAAAAGCAGAAAGAGACTACGACGAAGTTATTTACATGACTCCCGATGCTCCTACCCTAAACCAACGCACCGCCAATCATCTTTCTATGAAAGAAAATATGATTATTTTATGCGGTCATTACAAAGGAGTAGATCAGCGAGTAAGAGATTTATTTATTACCAAAGAAATTTCTATTGGTGATTATGTATTAAGTGGTGGTGAATTGGGTGCTGCTGTTTTGTGCGACACCATTCTTAGATTGATTCCAGGGGTTTTAGGTGATGAAACTTCTGCTTTAACAGATTCTTTTCAAGACGATTTGTTATCACCTCCAGTATACACAAGACCTGCCGATTACAAAGGAACCAAAGTTCCCGAAGTTTTAACCAGTGGAAATTTTCCTAAAATAGAAGAATGGAGATCTGACAAAGCCTTAGAAATTACAGAAAGAGTAAGACCCGATCTTTTAGAAGATTAGCAACAGTATATCAACACATTAACAACAAAAATATTCCTATAAAAAATAACAACATTTTTATAGTTATTTAAATTATTGTTATTATTTTTGCAGTCCTGAATTAACCTCTGACGATACTCGTGAATGTTGTTTCAGATAAAAACCATTAAATAAAATACAATGGCAGATTTAGTAAAATTCGTACAAGAAGAATTTGTAGCAAAAAAAGAAGTACCATCTTTTAAATCAGGAGATACAATTACTGTATACTACGAAATTAAAGAAGGGGCTAAAACAAGAACTCAGTTTTTTAAGGGTGTAGTAATCCAAAGAAGAGGAACTGGATCTTCAGAAACATTTACAATTCGTAAAATGTCTGGAACAATTGGTGTAGAGCGTATCTTCCCAATCAACTTACCAGCTATTCAAAAAATCGAATTGAACAAACAAGGTAAAGTTCGTAGAGCTAGAATTTACTACTTTAAAGAACTTACTGGTAAAAAAGCAAGAATTAAAGAAGTTAGAAGAAAATAATTTCTTTTTATTCCACAGTTTTAAAAGCTCAATACATTGTATTGAGCTTTTTTTATAAATTTAAAATAGCACAGTTTTTCACAAAATCGTTATGATTTTAACAGGATACCAAATAAGCTAAATATATTAGTACATTTGCAAAACTTATGAACCTTGCGTTTGTAAAGTAGAACTATCAAAAATAAATATTTAAAGAATTAAAATGGCAACAGAAAATTCAAAAATCATCTATACGCTTACGGACGAAGCACCCGCTTTAGCCACGTATTCATTATTACCAATTATCAAAGCTTTCACAAGCAAGGCAGGTATTGAAGTTGAAACAAGAGACATCTCTTTAGCAGGAAGAATATTAGCTAACTTTCCTGATTTTTTAACAGATGATCAAAAAATTTCTGATGCTTTGGCTGAATTAGGAGAATTAGCTAAAACTCCAGAGGCTAATATTATAAAATTACCTAACGTTTCTGCATCTATTCCTCAGTTACAAGCAGCTATTAAAGAGTTACAATCTAAAGGTTTTAACATTCCTAATTACCCTGCTAACCCTGCAACAGAAGAAGAAAAGCAAATCAAAGCAAATTACGCTAAGGTTTTAGGATCTGCAGTAAACCCTGTATTAAGAGAAGGAAATTCTGACCGTAGAGCTCCAAAAGCAGTTAAAAACTACGCTAAAAAAAACCCACACCGTATGGGTAAATGGGAAAAAGACTCTAAAACTCACGTAGCCTCTATGGAAGCTAATGATTTTTACGGTTCTGAAAAATCTACAACAATAGCAAACGCTACTGAATTTAAAATTACATTTAACGGTACCGACTTAAAAGGATTTGCTCCTTTAAAAGCTGGAGAAATTATTGACTCTTCTGTAATGAGCATTAATTCTTTAAAAGAATATGCTGCTAAAGAAATTACAGATGCAAAAGAAAATGGAGTGTTGTTATCATTACATATGAAAGCAACCATGATGAAAGTTTCTGATCCTATTATTTTTGGAGCGATTGTAGAAGTTTTCTATAAAGACGTTTTTGAAAAATACGCTGATTTATTTACTGAATTAGGTGTAACTGCTACAAACGGTTTAGGTGATGTGTATGCTAAAATAGCTGGACACCCTAAAGAAGCTGAAGTAAAAGCCGCTATTGATGCAGTGTATGCAGATGCTCCTGCTGTAGCTATGGTAAATTCTGACAAAGGAATTACCAACTTACACGTACCGTCTGACGTAATTGTTGATGCTTCTATGCCAGCAATGATTCGTACTTCTGGTCAAATGTGGAATGCAGAAGGAAAACAACAAGACACTAAAGCGTTAATTCCAGATAGATGTTATGCTGGAGTTTTCCAAGCAACTATTGATTTCTGTAAAGAAAATGGTGCTTTTGATCCAACTACTATGGGAACAACTCCTAACGTAGGGTTAATGGCTCAAAAAGCAGAAGAATATGGATCTCACGATAAAACTTTCCAATTAGACGAAGCAGGAACTGTACAAGTTGTTGATAAAGAAGGAAACGTATTATTAGAACAAACTGTAGAAGCTGGAGACATTTTTAGAATGTGTCAAGTAAAAGATGCTCCTATTCAAGACTGGGTTAAGTTAGCCGTTAACAGAGCAAAAGCAACAGGTTCTCCTGCTGTATTTTGGTTAGACGATAACAGAGCTCACGATGCTGAAATCATCAAAAAAGTAAACACTTATTTAAAAGATCACGATACTACTGGATTAGAAATTTTAATCAAGTCTCCTATTGAAGCTACTTTATATACTTTAGAAAGAGTAAAAGCAGGATTAGAAACTATTTCTGTAACAGGAAACGTATTACGTGATTACTTAACAGATTTATTCCCAATTTTAGAATTAGGTACTTCTGCTAAAATGTTATCTATTGTTCCTTTAATGAACGGTGGAGGATTGTTTGAAACTGGTGCTGGAGGATCTGCTCCAAAACACGTTCAGCAATTGGTTGAAGAAAACTACTTACGTTGGGATTCTTTAGGAGAATTTTTAGCATTAGCGGTTTCTTTAGAACACTTAAGTGGTAGATACAATAACCCACAAGCACAAGTATTAGCAGATACTTTAGATGCTGCAACTGGTAAATTCTTAGATACTGACAAATCTCCAACACGTAAAATTGGTGGTATAGACAACAGAGGTTCTCACTTCTATTTAGGATTATATTGGGCTCAAGAGTTAGCTGCTCAAGATAAAGATGCTGAATTAAAGGCTATCTTTACTCCTGTAGCAGAAGCTTTAACAGCTAATGAAGCTAAAATTGTTGAAGAATTAATTTCTGTACAAGGAAAACCTGCTAATATTGGTGGTTACTACTTATTAGATCAAACATTAGCTTTTGATGTAATGAGAGCAAGTGCTACTTTAAACACAATTATTGACGGAATTGCTTAATTCTAACAAACGATAATAAAAAAGCCTCGCTAAATTAGCGAGGCTTTTTACTTTTAAAATAATATCTTTAGCAAAAAATAAAATTAATTATATGAAAGTAGGAGCCTTAGCCACCATTATTGTTAGTGAGTTGTTAATTTTAATGTTAACTTCTTTAAACATAAACTCAAACAGCATTAGTTTTGTAAGTACTTTGGTTGTAGTTGTAGTTGTAGCCTTTTCTTTTTCGGCTTTATTACAAAATATTAAAACCCTAGCTAGCAGTAAAAAATATGGAATTAGTGGAGTTATTGGAGTTATTGCAGGTATTTTATATTTCTGGCTAACTAGTAAGCATTTTGAAACTATTGTAGCTTGGCTACACAAGTATGGAGTTTCTATTTTATTAGTTGTTATTTTAATATGTGTGATTTACTTATTCCAAGGAAAAAAATCAAAAGCATAAAACAAAAAAAACGCTTAGCAATTTGCTAAGCGTTTTTTTATATTCTTATATTTCTTAAAAAACCATCTTTTCTTTTAACTTCTCTTTTATTTTTCCCATTACATCTTTAGGATATAATTTTTCTCCCATAAAAATATCAGTCATCGCTTCACTAAAACGCTGACCATAATTTTTCATCAGGGTTTTTCTTATCAATTTACTGCTGTAAAACAATTTTGCCAATTTCATAGAAGTTAACAACTCTGGCATAATAGTACTTTCAATAATATCTGTATAAGTTTTAGCAGCTTTTTCACTATCATCTCCAGCCTCTGCAATAGCCTCTGCAACTAACTTACCACTATATATAGCATTAGATATTCCTTCTGCGGTTAACGGATCTGCAAAACCAGCAGCATCTCCAATTAAAAATACATTGTTTTTAACAAAACCATCTAACCTAGGTGTTACAGGAATTTGATAACCATGTTTCTCTATACTAATAATTTCTTCTATTCCTAAAAACTTAATATAGTCAGCACAGTATTCTTTTATTTTTCTATCCTCTTTTAAAATAGCTCCTACCCCAATAGACAAATGTTTCTCTTTAGGAAAACACCATCCATACCCTGCAGGAATTGCATCAATATCAAAACGAATTTCTTTAGACAAACGTTCAAAATCAGCATCATTTACTTCTATTTCATACTCTAAAGCGGGAATTAAATTTCGAGTATCTTTTTCCCATCCAGCCATTTTAGCTACTTGACTGTAAACACCATCGGCAGCAATTACGTATTTTGCAGAAACAAGACCTTGAGTAGTTTCTAACTCTACAACATCATCTTTCTTTTCAATTTTAGTAACCTTACACCCTTCTATAAGCTCTACCCCTAACTCTTGTCCTTTTTTAACAATTAAATTATCAAAAATATCACGCATAACTAAAGAAACAATTGGCTCTTTACGTTCTGTAACAAAATGTAACTTTTTTCCCATGTAGATATCAATCTTATTAAACTCAATATCTACTACTTCAGAAATATCAAAAGGCATATTTTTTCTACCTCTGTATACAAAACCACCTCCACAGACTTTATATCTAGGTAAAGTTTCTTTTTCTAAAATTACCGTTTTAAGTCCAGCTTTAGCTAAATGAAATGCTGCAGAAGCACCAGAGGGTCCACTTCCTACAACAGCTACGTCAAATTTGCGCATATAGTGTTTTTTTTCAGCTAATATAAATTATTATTTCAAAAAAGAAACCGGTAAAAACTTAATACCATTCTAAATAAAAAAAATGTAAAATATATAAGCGTATTGGCTCTATTATTGCTGAGTATTTCGTTCAATATTACGTAATTTAGCAACTTTAAAAAACTTAAGCATCCGATGAAAAAAATCTGGAATATTCTATACAGTACTCGTTTAATGGCTGTGCTATTTGTTGTGTTTGGAGCCGCAATGGGAATAGCTACTTTTATAGAAAACGATTATGGTACCGAAACCTCTAAAGCACTAGTATACAACACTTGGTGGTTTGAAGCTATTATGGCTCTATTTGTTATTAATTTTATAGGAAACATTTTTAAATATAGACTCTATAAAAAAGCAAAGTGGTCTGTACTGTTATTTCACCTTTCGTTTTTATTAATTATTATTGGAGCTGCAGTTACTAGATATGTTAGTTACGAGGGAGTAATGCCAATTATTGAAGGAGAAAAATCAAATGTATTCTTTTCAGAAAAAACATACTTAAATTTAAACTTTCACAACTTTAAAGAAGAAAAAAATGTACATGCTCCTATTTTGTTATCAGCAAAAGGAAAAGCATCGTACCATGTTTCTACAGATTTTAGAGGTCAAAAAATAGATATAGAGCTAACTGATTATATTCCTAATGCAAAAACGGAGTTTACCAAATCAGAATCAGGAGATCAATACATTCATTTTGTAGAATCTAGTTCTGGTAGTAGACACGATCATTATGTTAAAAAAGGAGATATAGAAAACATTCACGGAATTTTAGTAGGATACGAAAATGGTGAAGATGCTTCTGTAAACTTTACAGAAATTGATGGTGAACTTTATTTAGAATCTAAACACAACGGTACATATATGAGAATGGCCGATAGATTTAATGGAGAAATTACAAAAGGGAAAGCTGAAAAATTTAACTACTTAAGCTTACACCAAATTGCAGGATTAAGTTTTGTGGTTCCAGAAAAACCAATTACTGGTGAAATGAAAGTAATTTCTGCCAAAGACAAAAAAGCTTTTCCAGAAGCTATGATAACTTTAAAGGTAACTTCTAATGATAAAATGACTTTGGTACAAGTAAAAGGAGGACAATACACTTCTAACAAACCTGTTCCTTTTACATTAGCAGGCTTAAATTTTAATATTTCTTACGGATCTAGAATGTTAAAGCTTCCTTTTTACATTAAACTAAACGATTTTCAATTGGAAAAATATCCCGGTTCAGAATCTGCAGCATCTTACGCTAGTGAAATTACCTTAATTGATGAAGTGGATAATAATACATTTGATTTTAGAATTTTTATGAATCATATTTTAAATTACAAAGGCTATAAATTTTTCCAATCTAGTTACGATTTATCTGGACCTAAAGAAGAAACTAGACTTTCTGTTAACCACGATGCTGTTGGTACTACAATTACTTATATAGGTTACTTTGCTTTGTATGCAGGATTGTTATTAACCTTATTTATGAAAGAAACTCGTTTTGGACAATTAAGTAAGCGTTTGAATAAATTAAAAAATAAAACAACAGTTGTAGCTTTATTAATTGGTTTAACTAGTGCTTTTAGTTTTGCGCAAGAACACAATCATGATGAGCATAACCACGAAGGTCACAATCACGAAGAACACAACCATGATGCAGATAGCAATGATCCTCATGTAGAAAGTAAGCAAAAAGTGATGTCTCCTGAAGAGGTAAAGGCTGCCATTCTAAAATATGCAGCAAAACCAGAACACGCTTTAGAGTTTAGTAAACTTGTTATTCAAGATGCTGGTGGTAGAATGAAACCTATCAATACTTTTGCTAGTGAATTACTAAGAAAAGTTAGTAAAAAAGATACTTATAACGATTTAGATGCCAACCAAGTATTTTTATCTATGGTAGAAAACCCTAGAATGTGGTACGAGGCACCTGTTATTTATTTAGAAAAAAAGGATACTAAAATTAGAACTATTTTAGGAATAGACAAAGACACCAAATATGCTTCTTTATCTAACTTTATTGATCCTTCTGGAAATTATAAATTAACTACTTATGTTGCTGATGCTGAAAAAAATCAAAAGAAAAGTGCTTTTGAAAAAGATGTCATCAACATTGATAAGAGAGTAGGATTGCTATACACAGCTATAAGCGGAAGCATTATGCGTATTTTTCCAATGATGAACGATACCAATAACAAATGGGTTTCTCAATTAGAACTAAGTACCGCTGGTTTTACGGGTATTGATTCTGTTTTTGTAAAACAAATTTTACCTGCTTACAGACAAACTTTATGGCAAGCAAAAACTTCTGGAAATTATAGTGAAGCTAACGAGATTTTAGACGGAATTAAAAACTTCCAGAAAAAATACGGAGCAGAAGTGTACCCTAGTCAAAAGAAAATTGACTTTGAAATTACTTACAACAAATACGATATTTTTAAGAAGCTTTTCTCATATTATATGTACATGAGTACGTTCTTATTCTTATTCATTATTGTTCAAATTTTTAAAGACGGAAAAGTAATTAGAGGTCTTATTAAAGGTTCTACTGCTATTGTTATTTTCTTATTTGTACTACAAACAGCCGGTTTAGGAGTTAGATGGTTTATTAGTGGACATGCTCCATGGTCTGATGCTTATGAATCTATTATATATGTAGCTTGGGCAACCATGTTATTTGGGTTAATTTTTGGACGAAAATCATCATTAACTATTGCCGCAACAACTTTTGTTACAGCCATGATTTTAATGATTGCACATTGGAACTGGATGGATCCTCAAATTGCAAACCTACAGCCTGTATTAAACTCTTATTGGTTAATGATTCACGTAGCTATTATTGTAGCTAGTTATGGACCTTTTACTTTAAGTATGATTTTAGGCTTAGTCGCTTTAATCTTAATGATCTTAACAACTGAGAAAAATAAAAAATCTTTAAAACATAAAATTGATGAGTTAACCATCATTAACGAAATGAGTATGACTGTTGGAGTTATTATGTTAACGATTGGTAACTTTTTAGGAGGTATGTGGGCTAACGAAAGTTGGGGTCGTTACTGGGGATGGGATCCTAAGGAAACCTGGGCTTTAATTAGTATTATGGTATATGCTTTTGTATTACACATGCGCTTGGTTCCAGGTTTAAGAAGTAAATTTGCCTTTAACATTGTATCTGTTTACGCTTTTGCCAGTATTATGATGACTTATTTTGGAGTAAACTTTTACTTATCTGGGTTGCACTCTTATGCTAGTGGAGACCAAGTAGTAACTCCTAGTTTTGTATACTATTCTATAGCTATTGTAGCTGTTATTGCAATATTTGCTTACTTAAAATTTAAAAAATACTACAAAAAATAATAAGGATTGTTAAATCCGTTATTAAAAATGTAAATTTGCAATTCTTATAACTACAAACAATCAACATGTTTCACAAGTATTTAAAATTAGTTTTAGCAGCTGGAGTAACAATATTAGCTGTATTACAATTTATTGATGAAAATATCGGTAACGGTATTCTATTACTATTATTAGCAGGAATCTTTGTATTCTTTTATTTTAAAAATGAAATTTTATTATTGGCATTTTTACAAATGAGAAAACAAAACTTAGAAGGAACTGAAAAATGGTTAAATAAAATTAAAAAACCAGAAATGGCTTTAATTGGTTCTCAGCAAGCCTATTATTATTACCTACAAGGTTTAATGGTAGTTCAAAAGAACATGAGCCAAGGTGAAAAATTATTAAAGAAAGCTTTAAGTTTAGGTTTGCGCATGGGACACGATGTTGCAATGGCTAAATTAAACTTGGCTGGAATTGCAATGAGCAGACGTAGAAAAAGAGAAGCTACAACTCTTTTAAACGAAGCTAAAAAATTAGACAAACACGGAATGCTAGCAGATCAAATTAAATTGATGAAAGATCAATTAAAAAAGATTTAAGTATTCTTATTACAACTTAAAAAGGTCTTCATAATTTTTATGAAGACCTTTTTTTATGCTTATTTTTTTTACTTACAAAACGCTTAAGCCGTTGTAACTACCAAGCTTTTATAAATAGCCTCATATTGTGGCAATACTTGATCTATACTAAACGTTTTTGCTCTTTCAAAGGCATTTTGCTTATAACCTTCTAGAATTTCTTTGCTTTCTATTAATTTTAAGGTATTCTTAGCCATATCATCAACATCTTTTACATCACTTAAAAAACCAGTAATTCCGTGGATGTTAACTTCTGGTAAACCTCCTGTATTGGTAGATATAACCGGTGTTTTAGCCGCCATTGCTTCTAAAGCAGCCAATCCAAAACTTTCGGATTTTGATGGCAAAATAAATACATCAGAATAACAAAGAATTTTATTAACTTCTAAACTATTTCCTAAAAATAATATTTTATCAAAAACTCCTAACTCTCTAGCCAAACGCTTTACTTCTACCATTTCTGGTCCTTGTCCTACTAGCATTAATTTAGCAGGCTTTTTTTCTAAAACCTTAGCAAATATCTTTACTACATCTTTAGCACGCTTAACAGGTCTGTAATTACTTATATGAGTTAAAATAAATTCATCCTCCGTTGCAATACTTCCTCTTTGGCATTCTTCACCTCCCATAGGGTGTTTTGCATATTTATCTATTTCGATAAAATTATACACCACTTCTATTTCTCTATTAATATCAAACAAACGATAAGTATCATCTCTTAAACTTTTAGAAACGGTTGTTACCACATCAGAATGATTGATACTAAATTCTACAGCTGTTTTATAATTAGGATGACTTCCTACCAAAGTAATATCTGTACCATGCAAAGTAGTCACAACTCTAATATCAATTCCTTTTTCTCGTAACATTTGCTTTGCCATATAGGCTGCATAGGCATGAGGAATTGCATAATGTACATGCAACAACTCTAAGTTGTATTTTTCTGCAACTTGTACCATTTTACTAGACAAAGCCAATTCATAAGGTTGGTAATGAAATAAAGAATATTCCTCTATTTGTACCTGATGAAAATGAATTCCACTAGAAATTAAATCTAGCCTTACAGGAAGATTATAGGTAATAAAATGAACTTCATACCCTTTATTAGCCAAAGCCATACCTATTTCTGTAGCTACCACTCCGCTTCCTCCAAAAGTAGGATAACAAACAACTCCTATACGCATATTAAATAGTTTCTATATATGTACGCAAAAGTACCGTTAACTTACGGCTTAGACAAAAATATTATTCTTATTAAAAATAATTTACAGCTAAGAACCTCATTATGAAAAAGATAAACAAACAGTTAAAAAAAGGTGAAATTTTCCATATAAAAAAGCATTGTTTATCTATAAAAAAGCTTAGATTTGCAACCGCTAAGTTAAGCATGGTGCCTTAGCTCAGTTGGTAGAGCAAAGGACTGAAAATCCTTGTGTCCCTGGTTCGATTCCTGGAGGCACCACAACAAAAACCACAACTTAATTGTTGTGGTTTTTTTGTTTTATAAATCATTCATTTTTTATACTACTGATTTGTTATTTAACAAATCCCAAACCATATACCCTCCAGATAGGTTTTTAATATTTTTAAAGCCTTTAGATTTTAATTGTAAAAAAGCTAAGTAACCTCTCATTCCTTTTGCACAATACACTATTGTTTCTTTGTACTTATCTAAGTTGGTAGAATAAAGAGCTCTAATTTCATCCAAAGGAATATTTGTACTATTGTCTATTTTGCCATTTTTAGAAACTTCTAACAATGCTCTTACATCTATTAATTGATAATTTTCTTTAGGTTCTTGTTTTATTTTTTGCTGTAATTCTTCTACTGAAATTTCTTCATAATCATCATTTAAAGCGTTAGAACTTACAAAACCTGCAACAACTATTGGATCTTTTGCAGGAGAGAATGGTGGTGCGTAAGCCAAATCTAAATTGGTCAAATCATCTATGGTTAATCCTCCGTAAATAGCCGTACTCATCACATCTATTCTTTTATCTACCCCATGTTCACCATAGGCTTCACATCCAAATATTTTTCCTGTATTTGAATCGTAATAAGTTTCTATTATTAAATCTTTTTGATTTGGAAAATATCCTGGTGTAGCTCCTGTAATAATTAAATTCGTCTTAAAATCTATATTCTGTTGTACTAAATATTCTGACGACAAACCTGTTCTTCCTAATACGTTTTCAAAAACCTGAATAATAGCTGTCTTGTATCCTCCTTTAAAAGTTTGATTTCCTCCAGCAGCATTGGCTCCTGCAGCTCTTCCTCCTTTGTTAGAATGTGTTCCCAAAGGCAAATAGTCATGCTCATTGGTTAATGTATTTTTAATACTTGCACAATCTCCAGCTGCATAAATATCTGGTAAAGAAGTTTCCATTTTCTCATTTACCTTTAAAGCCCCATTTCTAATATGATCTGCTCCTTTATCAATCAATAAATCTGTATTGGGCTTGATCCCCACACTCATAATTAAGAAGTCTGTTACAACATTTTTTGATGGAATTACCACTTCTATTATTTTTCCCTCTTCCACCACTACTTCCTTAACAAACGTATTGGTAATTACCTCTACTCCATGTGCTTCTAAAGTTTTTTGAGCAAACTTTCTATATTTAGAACTCCACATAGGCAACACACCATCACCACCTTCTATCAAAGTTACTTTTTTACCTAGCTCAATCAAATTTTCTACTACTTCAACACCTATCAATCCTGCCCCCATAATGGTTATATGTTCAGCTTCATCAATTGCTCCTTTTTTCATGATTTTATCAAAATCTTCTAAAGTTCTACAAGGAGACCAATTGAGAGTTCTTTCTAAATTGGTAATTTTAGGAACTATGGTTTTAGCTCCGGTAGTAAAAATTAACTTATCGTAGCTATAAGTAGCTTTTGTAGTCACTATTTTATGCTCATCAGGTAAAATATCAATCACTTCCTCTTCTAAATGTACATCAATATTAAATCTATCTCTAAGCAAGTCAGCCTCTACCACTAATAATTTTTCTCTGGTTTTAATAACTCCAGACAATGCATAAGGAATCCCACAAGTAGCATAGCTAATGTTTCTACACTTTTCAAACATTTTTATGTTGGCATTCTCGTTTTGTCTTCTTGCTTTTGCTGCTGCAGATGGTCCTGCAGACAATCCTCCTATTACAATAATATCTAATTTCATTTTCTATAATTTTCTTATAGCAAATCTAATCACCTAAAGAAAAGTATACAGTAACAAAAGTAACATAAAAAGACTAAATGGTATTTTATAAAAACAAACCTCCCTAGATAAAAATTGAAAAAAAATTTACAGGGAGGTTCTTAAGCTAAGTTTTAAATATTTCTTTCTTATTTTTTAAACTTTTGTGTGTATTTATTACCAAATCTATCCACTACTTCTACCAAAATATTTTGAGTTTGTTTGTTTGGTCTAAAAACAAACATGTGATCGGTTAAATGTGGTTCTACCCAAGTTCTCCTTTCCGGTAATTTTGCACCTTTATGCAATTGAATACTTAAAGGATCTAAAGTAGTAACACGAATCATATCTCCTTTTAACTCTCCATCTTCATACCATCTTACTTGCCAATTTACATCCCAGTTCCAAACATTTACAGACCAAGCATCTGAATATTCTTTATTTTCTCCTTCAGTATACACTCTAAATTGATGTGTTTTGTCTTGCCCTAATGATTTGTAATACCAAGACACTTCTGATCCTTTTACCGAATACACTCCATACCCGCTAGGTGTACCATCAAAACAAATAGGACCACTCCACCACGCACCACAAACAGTACCATGACAATGTTCGTATAAGTTTTCGTTTAACATCATATTGTCATTAAAATGAGTATGACCCGACATTATATGAGCTTTATAAGGAGCTAATAATTGATACAAATGTACCCTGTTATTTACCGTTCCACCCATGTGATTGTTTTTAGGATAACGAGCTACATCTCCTGTATAAGTTGGAATATGCAACGAAACAATTACAGTAGTTCCTGGTGTCACAAAACTTAAATCTTTTTCTAACCAAGCCAATTGTTGTTCATTTACATATCCTATATATTGCTTATCTACTCCAATAAAAAACACATCGTCTAAAACCACATAATGCACTTCTCCTCTATTAAAAGAATAATATGTTGGCCCATACTGATTTTTAAACGTAAAAGCAGTCGTAGCATCACTTCTGTTGCCTAAATCCATATCGTGATTTCCTATCACTTGAAAAAATGGAATTTCCATTTTTTTTACAGATGTATTGTAACTCTCAAACAGTTCTAAATGATCAAAAACCAAATCTCCACAACCAATACCAAATACATTGCTGTTTTTTTGTTTCAATTCTTGTATAGTTGCTATAAAATCTGGAGTGGCTGTATTAACCAATTGCTCAGCTTCATATTCATCCTGAATTTGAGGGTCTGCCAACAGTAAAAAATGGTGTTCTTTATCTGATTCTTTAAGAGGCTGTAAATCAAACGTAAAAAATTGCTCTTTTTTAACTTTGTCAATTCTTTTAAAATAATTTGCAGATCCATTATCTAATTGAGTAATTTCATAGCCCGCAGGTAAGCTGATGTAAACAAATTCAACATCATTCCCACTTTCAATAGTAAAGCTTCCTTGCTTGTCTGTCTTCACCAAAGTACGACCATCGGTTACCACAACGTTTTTAATCCCTTTCCCTTTGCTTACTACCTTTCCTTTAATACTTAAAGAAACATATACTTCTTTTTCAGGAAGTAGTTCAGCTCCATAAGCCGTAGAAATTCCTCCAACAAAAGGCAAAGAACCTGTGATAATTCCTAATTTTTTAATGAATTTTCTTCTATTCTCCATGATTATAATTTTAGAGCAAGTCTGTTTGCGGTAAGGCAAACAGACTTGAATTTAATTTTATTTTAACAACCACATTACTTGGTTAATTTCATCAAAACCACCAAACTGACGATCTAAGGCTTTTATTAAGTTTTCTTGATTGTAACTTGTTTCTGTAGTAGGATACAACCATCTTACAGGAACAGCAGACTTATTATTATCATTTAAACTTGTATTGACATTGATTGGAAATATTGGATATTGATTTCTTCTATATTCAAAATAACTAGACTCTGAATCTTGCATAAAATTTAACAAATAGCGTTGCATCCAAATTTGTTTTAATTGCGAATCTACATCACTTTTAAAAGCAGCATCACCTGTAAAATACCCATCAACATAGGTTTGATCTATCACCACACCATGGCTTGCTCCCACACTACGTCCTATAAATGATTCTAAAATACTTTTTACCCCTTGTTGATAATACGCTTGGGCAGCTCCTGTAGCAATCCATCCTTTAATAATTCCTTCTGCTAAAATAAATTGTTGCTCTGCATAGGTGATTAACATTCTTGGTTCCGAAGCATTTTCTTTTAAATATCTTTCATTTAATAAAGAATACACATTGGCATTGTGATTGGCATTCATTACCGCATATTCTACAGAAGTATCTACTCCTACGTAAGCATCAAAATCATCTGCTGTTTTTCCTGCTGTTATTTCTGCTGTTATTTCTGCACCTGCAGGTTCTCCAAAATAAAACAAACGTCTGTCTTTTAATTTCTTTAATTCATCAACTAACAAAGCACTTAAAATGGTTTTGCTTGTAAATAAATCTTTTGTTCCCGATAAAGGATGAGGGTTTAAGGTTGAATATTCCAACCCAAAATAACCTGTTGTAACAGTTAATAAATTTCCTTCGGATACAATTGAGGCAAATCTATCTTTTACATCAACAACACTATTCCCTACTTTTTTACTTAAAGTCATCAATACTTTTAAAGCAAAAGCGTTGGTTGCTTTTCTCCATTTTTCAGGATTTCCGTTGTATGGAGTTGGATCTCCATTAAAAGTTACACCATTTTCAAAATACTGATCGGCTTCTTTTAATTCTTCTAAAATTTGTTCAAACACAAACTCTTGTTCATCATAAGCAGGTTTATAAACTCCAGACTCTCCATTTCCCGTTTCACTATAAGGAATATCTCCCATTTCCATAGTTAATTTGAAAAATAAGTAAGCTCTAGCAAACTTTGCTACACCTTTGTAAGAACTTTCCATAGGACTACCTTCTGCATATTCTAATAGTTTTTCTACAGTTGGTAACACCGTCATTAAACCAAAACTCCCATTGCTTAAATTATTGTATTGAGTTCCCATTTGCCCTTCATTGGCATATCCTACATATTTTGCCAAGGCATTGTCCGAAATGTAAGATTTTGCATCTTTTCCGTTAAATTCTGCTACTTGCAAAACCACATCTGTACATAACATAGAAGCACTTACCACTGTGGTTGTATTAGGATTTGTGTTAATATCTTCAAACTTTGTACAACTTGTAAGTAACAATACAAAAACTGCTACTACACTACTATATATTTTATTTTGAATGTTCATTTTTAACATTTTTAGTCATTAATAAATTAAAATGTTGCTTTTACGTTTAGTCCTACATAACGAACTGAAGGATCTGAAAAGTTTTCAACTCCTCCATCAGGATCCGAGAACTTAAATTCTTTTGACCACAATAATAAATTCTGTCCTATAAAAGACACCGATGCTTTTTTAGCTCCAATAACGGACGATGTTTTTGTAGGTAAATCATAGGTAAGAGACAATTCTCGAATTTTAAAAAACGTAGCATCTTTGGCATCTAAAGTAGAAGGACTTCCACCCCAAGCTGAATTTTTATGTACTCTGTTGATATATTCTTTGTAGGTTACTGCCACATCATTAGGAGCAAAAACTCTATCATCTGTGACAATATTTCCGTAGTTATCATAAGTCGCATTTCCTGAAGTAACCATCACTCCATCTCCAACGTAATTACTTGTTCCTGGATTGTTAGCATCTAAAAACCTCTCTGACACCACAGATTCTGGATGATTCCCAGATCTCCACATATAAGCCTCGGTAGTAGAAGCTATAATTCCACCCATACGACCATCAACAGAAACACTTAATCTAAAGTTTTTGTATTTTAAAGAAGTATTCATTCCCCAAATAGCATCCGGGTCTGAATATCCATACAGTGACTTGTATTTAGAATACACCGGCAATCCGTTACTATAAACTACATTTCCTTGAGCATCCTTTTCAAAATCATTCAACACAAAATGATCCACTCTTTCTCCCTTTTTTACCCAAGGTTGATCTACTGAATAAACGGCATCTAACTTGGTGTAATATCTAGCATATTTAGACCAGTTTAAAGCCATTTCCCATCTCCAATTTTTAGTTCTTACAGGAATTACACTAGCAGTTAATTCTACTCCTTTTCTTGTAATTTCTTCATCTGTATTTACATAGTTAGACGTAAATCCAGAAGCTGAACTAATATTTGCTTGTTTTAAAAAGTCGTAGCTTCTTTTTTCATAATAAGTTGCATCAATCTCAAATCTACTCTTGTAAAAATTTATAACAGTTCCTATTTCATGTGTTGTAGAGCCTTGTGGTTTCACATCCGTTCCACGAATAATAGCTGGGTATGATGCTGAGTTTAAACCACCCCATGCACTATTGGTTACACTATATACTGAGTTGATACTATAAATTCCAGGAGGTGTTTTTGATGTTGACCAAGAACCACGAACTTTCCAAAAAGACAACCAATCTGTTTTTGGTAACAATTCCGACAAGACCAAACTTGTAGAAACCGACGGGTACATGTAAGAACGACTTGAAGAGGGTAAAGTAGAACTCCAATCGTTTCTTATAGTTCCTTCTACAAACAACGTATTTCTCCAAGAAGCAGCCAAACGTCCATACACACTATTTACTTGCCTTTTGTTTAAAATAGATTTAACACTTGCAGGATTTACGGATGCGTTTAAAGAATAATATCCTGGAATGCTTAAACCTCCTTTGGTCATAGCCTCAATACCTTCATCTTGCATGTAAAAAATAGATCCTCCTACAAATCCATCAAGAACCACCTCTTTTATTTTTTTGTTTGCTGATAAAATAAAGTCACTAGTAACACTGCTTCCTTTGCTCAATCCAACATTGTAAGAACCTTTTTTAGATTCTCCCCAAACTTGGCTTCCTCCTTTTACAACGGTAGAAACTCCAGCTCCTTGTAATGAACCTACAGATATCTGAATTTCTTCTTGATTGTTGTATGTATCTAAACCTGTTCTAAGCGATGCTTTTAACCAAGGTGCTAATTCATATTCTAAAAACAACGAAGCATTAAAAATATTTCTATTAATGCTATGTGTTCTTTCATATCTATCAAAATAAGGGTTGTTGTTGGTAGAAGTATAACTATTATTTTGAGATTCATTTTCTACCAACCAATAATCTTTGTAGTCCCTAATATCATAATCTGGAGAAGACCACACCAATAAATTGTACATAGGATCGTACCCTGTATACCCACTAAAACCAACGTTTGGTGAGTTTTGATGATTGTAAGACATATTTGTTGATAATTTAAATTTATTCAACTCCATTTCTCCTCCTAAACTATATGTAATTTTATCAAACATAGAATTTGGATATTGTCCTTTGTTTTGAACCCAGGTAACAGATGATCTTAAACTTCCTAATTCTCCTTGATTGATAACACTTAAACTATTGTTAGTAACATAGCCTTGTTCTAAAAAATTCTGGAAATTATTTTTTCCTGTAGGTAAATAAGGTTTTTCTTGATAAGATTTTGTCAATGGATCCCACTGAATCACATTTTGTCCAGCCATTTCTGGTCCCCAAGAACCTTGTCCCTTAGGATTATATATATTAGTACCACTGTTCACCAATCGTCCAAAGGTAGATTGCATTTTTGGAATGGCTAAAAAACCACTGCTCAACATAGCTCCTGAATTTAACGATACTGAAATCCCTTGATTTTTACTTCCTTTTTTGGTGGTAACCATAATGGCACCATTTTCTCCTCTGTATCCATACAAAGCAGCGGCTGTAGACCCTTTTAACACGCTAATTTCTTCAATATCATCAGACGATACATCTCTTAAACTCATATTACCAAAAGGGATTCCATCAATCACCAACAACGGAGTTTCTCCCCTAAGTGAAATTTCTGGTTCTGCTGAAAATTCGGTGCTGTTTTTCACCAATAATCCCGAAACTTTTCCTGTAAGCGAAGTCGCTACATCTACTCCTTTTACCGTTTCTAGAGTAGTTCCTTCTACTTTTTGAACAGCATATCCTAAAGCTTTTTCTTCTCTTTTTATTCCCAAAGCAGTAATAACCACTTCGTTTAATATGTTGCTTTCCTCTTCTAAAACAACCGTATAAAAATTACCTAAAACTGTATTTATTTCTTCTGATTTATAGCCTATAAGAGAAAAACCTAAGACTGATTTTTCATCAACACCTATCATAGAAAAAGTCCCATCTAAATCTGTTATCACTCCATTATTTGTGTTTTTGTTTAAAACAGTAACCCCAAACAAAAGCTCTCCAGCCGTGTTTTTAACAACTCCTGTAATTTTATTTGGAACTGATTTTTGATTGATTTTATGTTTTGTAACATAAACCACATTTCCAATAATATTGGTAGAAATTTGATAACTAGTTTGCAAAAAATTAAAAAATGAACTTATTTTTTGCTTAGATGTAGTTATTTGAATTTTCTGATTCTCATCTATTTCTTGATTGTTATAGGCAAAAGAAAAAGAAGTTTGTTTTTCTATGTCTTTAAAAATAGAGACTAAAGTTCCTGTGTTAACATTAATAGTATTTGAATCATTTTGATTCGTTTGTTGTGCCGAAAATGTCCAACTCAATAAAAATGAGATAAAGAAACATAGTTGGTTACGGCAAATAAAATTTTTCATAAATTTGTGTTTGAATTAAAGTTTAGAGGAGTGTTTAAATCTATGCCGGCAAGCTGATTACTCTCCTCTTTTTTAGTTTTGATAAATCTTGATTGTTTTTTCGTCTATTTTGTCATATCGTATTGGGGTTAAAATTTGTAATCCTTTTAATATTTCTTCTAAGGTCATCGTATTATTATACTGAACGGTTAGCAAACTACTTGTGTTAATCTTTTTAGAATTGTACTCAAAAACTACATTGTATCTACGTTCTAAAACTTTTAAAACTTGTGCTAATTTTGATTTTTTAAACACCAGCTTTTCTTGATTCCATAATAAACTATCATTAAAATCAACTGAATTTTTTATTTGAGTATTCTTTAACTTATCAATCAACAACAAGTTATTTTGTGTCAAAAAAGTAGTATCTACTCTTTTGTTGTAGACCTCTACACTTCCTTCTTTTACATGTACACTCGTAAAATCATTATTATTATAAGAAGAGATGTTGAATTTAGTTCCTGTAACTTTTAATAAATTGTCACAGAAATTCACCTTAAAAGGAGCTGTTTTATTTTTATAAACTTCAAAATAAGCCTCTCCTTGTAATATTAGATTTCTATGATTGGTAAAGTTTTTTTGATAAGACAACGTAGAAGCACTATTCAACCAAATTTTAGTACTATCTGGTAATACAAACATTTTAGCAACCTCTCCTTTAGCAACTGTTAAGGTTACAAATGCTGAAGCATTGTTTTGAAATAAGTAAGTAATTCCCAAAACCAATAAAATAGAAGCAACAGCAATATATTTGTACGGAATTAATTTTCTTGTTTTGGATTTCAATTTTTTCTTTTCAGAAGCAAAGCCTAATTCTTTGGTAATTTTATCCCAAACCAATTGTTGTTTAGGCAATTCCATAATATTTGATTCCATTGCGGTGCTCCACTTTTGTTGAAACCATTCTTTTAATTCCTCATTTTTTGAATCATTTAACAACTCCCAAAAAGCTTGTAATTCTTTTTCAGAAGCAGTTCCATTTTCAATTTTCTTTTTATAATCTTCTATCAATTTCATCTAAACTATCTGCTGTTATGTTACACTAGTAATAGCTTGAAATGGACAAAAACACCCAATAGAGAATGGTTAACAAATAGTTAAGTAAAGAGAAAATCTATGTTATTAGAATTGTTTAAAAAAAAGCAATATTGTTAGCAAAGACATGCTGTTCATTTCTTTCTTTAGAATGGTTAAAGCACGATTCATGTGGTTTTCTACAGTTTTAGGAGCTATATGTAAATGTTCTGCTATTTGATCTGTAGACCAACCATACATGCGTTTTAATTCAAAAACATTCTTAACTCTTTCTGGTAATTTAGATAATATTGTTGTGTACGTTTTTTCTAAATCCTCTGAAAAAGCATCATTTTCAACCAAAGAACTTTTGTATTCTAAAGCCTCTGTACTTTCTTCTAACTGATAAACAATTTGTTTTCTTAAAGACTTTAATGCTAGGTTTTTAGCAATGGTAAACAAATAAGATTCAAACGATTTTTCTACATCTAAATCTTCTCTTTTGTTCCAAAGAATGACAAAAGTTTCTTGAACCACATCATCAGCATATGTGGATAAGTTTAACGAATTTAAAAAAGCATAAATTTTTGAAAAATAGTAATTGTATAAGATTTGAAAAGCCCGTTGATCAGAAGTTTTGACTCTTTTTATCAAATCAATTTTATCAATATTTTTTAAGGTATTATGCATACCAACAAATTAAATACTAATTGATTAAAGATATATTCAACATTATATTACCTTATAGTTAACAACTAAAAAAAAAATTCCGTTTTATTTCTTTCCTAAAAAACACAATTCCATCATTTTATACAAATCAGGATGTTTTACTTTTAAAAGTTCTGGTCGTTCAAAAAAATATTCAGCAGCTACTGCAAAAAACTCCTGTTGATTTGTTCCTCCATAGGCTCTAATATCCGATTGATCATTATTAATAGCTTCCATCCCTTTGTGAATTAAATCTAACCAAGGAATTAGATAGGTATTTGACAATAATACACTTGGGATTCCATCTGTATCACCATCAAGCATATCTATCAAATGAACAAATTCGTGAATACCCGTGTTACTCTTATCTGTTTTATTACTAAAACCGTGGTGTAAGGCTTTTCTAGATAATATCACTTGATCATTAAATCTTCCTGTACCCACTAAACCTCCAATATTTCTAGCTCCTTCTGTATAATTTAACTCTTTGTTAAAATAATCTGGATACAAAAGAACCGTAGCTAAGTTTGAATATGTCCAATCTTTAAAATAAAACACAGGAATTACAGCACTTGCAGCTACTAAAACAATGTCTATATCCTCTAAGTTAAAACCTACAGCTTCTATATAAGTCTCTTTTAAAAAGGTGTAAACTCTTTCTCTAAACAACTTTCTTTGCGATTCTGTTTTTAACTTTTCATAAAATAAGACATTTGCTAACAACAAATTATGCAAGTCTTTAGGAATTCTTTTGCTTTTCTTAGAAGTAGAACTTCTATAGCTATACATACCCAATACCAAAATAAATGCAACTACTAAAAATAAAATCATGCGCTAAAACTAATCATTAATTTCGATAAAAAAAGCCCTGCAAAAAATTGCAGGGCTTTTAAAATATTAGAATGCTTCTAATTATTTAATCGGTTTTACCGTTTTAATAATACGTGCAGCAATTTTGTATGGATCTCCGTTTGAAGATGGACGACGGTCTTCTAACCATCCTTTGTATCCTTTTTCTACAGCGATAATTGGAATACGGATAGATGCTCCTCTATCAGAAACTCCCCAAGAGAAGTCAGTGATTGCAGCAGTTTCGTGCTTACCAGTTAAACGTTGTTCGTTGTGCTCACCATAAACATCGATGTGCTCTTTTACTACTGGACGGAAAGCTTCACAAATTTCAGCATACTTTTCTTTAGAACCACAAGTTCTTAAAATAGAGTTAGAGAAGTTAGCGTGCATTCCAGATCCATTCCAATCAGTATCTCCTAATGGTTTTGGGTGGTACTCAATGTACATTCCACGACCTTCAGTTAAACGATCTAATAAATATCTAGCAATCCAGATTTCATCTCCTGCTTTCTTAGCTCCTTTTGCAAACAATTGGAATTCCCATTGTCCAGATGCAACCTCTTGGTTGATTCCTTCAAAGTTTAATCCAGCTTCAATACATAAATCAGCATGCTCTTCAACTAAATCACGACCGTGAGTATATCTACCACCTACTGAACAGTAATACATTCCTTGTGGAGCTGGGTAACCACCTCTTGGGAATCCTAATGGTAAATCAGTATCGCTATCCATAATAAAGTATTCTTGCTCAAATCCGAACCAGAAATCATTATCATCATCTTCAATTGTAGCACGTCCGTTAGATTCATGTGGAGTACCATCAGCATTTAATACTTCAGTCATAACTAAATAACCGTTGATACGTGCTGGATCTGGATAAATTGCAACTGGTTTTAAAATACAATCAGAAGCTCCACCAGAAGCTTGTTTTGTAGATGAACCATCGAAAGACCAGTTTCCTAATTCTTCTAATGTTCCTTGAAAGTTATCGTGTTCTTCAACTTTTGTCTTACTTCTTAAGTTTTGAGTTGGAAAATATCCGTCTAACCAGATATACTCTAATTTAATTTTAGCCATAATTTAAATATGATGTTAATAAATTTTATTTTATCTCTTAAAGGACACAAATATATAATATTTATTCTATTGAACAATTATAATTCTACGTATTTTTACGTAGTAACAACAATTTTTCAACACCAAAGATTTAACACAGTTTTCTTTATGATTTTTCGCAGTTTTAATGTTATTTAGTTTTTACACTTCTAACTAAAATCAAATACCTAAATTTGCAAAATCTATTAAAAATATTTAATCTATATATATGAGTTCTGAAGTAAGTAAAAGATATAGCCAACGTGGAGTATCCGCTTCTAAAGAAGATGTACACAACGCAATTAAAAATGTTGATAAAGGTTTATTTCCTAAGGCATTCTGTAAAATTGTTCCTGATTACTTAACAAATGATGATGATTATTGTTTGATTATGCATGCCGATGGAGCTGGAACTAAATCTGCTTTAGCTTATATGTATTGGAAAGAAACAGGAGATATTTCTGTTTGGAAAGGAATTGCTCAAGATGCGTTAATTATGAATATTGATGATTTATTATGTGTAGGTGCTACAGATAATATTATGTTATCATCAACTATTGGACGTAATAAGAATTTAATTCCAGGAGAAGTTCTTTCTCAAATTATTAATGGAACAGAAGAGTTACTAACCGAATTAAAAGAGTTTGGTGTTACTATTCATTCTACAGGTGGTGAAACTGCCGATGTTGGAGACTTGGTAAGAACTATTATTGTAGATTCTACCGTTACAGCTAGAATGAAACGTAGTGATGTAGTAAACAATGCCAATATTAAACCTGGTGATGTAATTGTTGGACTAGAATCTTTTGGTCAAGCTACTTACGAAAAAGGTTATAATGGAGGAATGGGATCTAACGGATTAACTTCTGCTAGACATGATGTGTTTCATAAATATTTAGCTGAAAAATATCCTGAAAGTTATGATGCAGCTGTACCAGAAGAATTGGTCTATTCTGGAAATACTAAATTAACAGATCCTGTAGAAGGTTCTCCTATTGATGCAGGTCAATTAGTATTATCGCCAACAAGAACTTACGCTCCTATTATTAAAGCTATTTTAGCTAAATATACACCACAAGAAGTACACGGTATGGTACACTGTTCTGGAGGGGCTCAAACAAAAATTTTACATTTTGTAGAAAACCTACACATTGTAAAAGACAATATGTTTGATGTACCACCATTGTTTAAATTGATTCAAGAAAATTCTGGTACAGACTGGAAAGAAATGTATCAAGTATTTAACATGGGGCACAGAATGGAAGTATACGTTCCTGCTGAAATTGCAGAAGACATTATTGCCATTTCAAAATCTTTTAATGTAGATGCTAAAATTATTGGTCGTGTAGAAGCTCCTAAAACAGAAGGAACTAAATCTTTAGAGATTTCTAGTGAATTTGGAGTTTTTAACTACTAAAAAACTTATACAATCTTAAAAAGCTATCTATAAATTTATAGATAGCTTTTTTTATGAAATTACTTTATTATGAAACCAGAAATAGAAAACTACATCAACAATACCCTTAGTAAAATTGCCATATTAGATGAACCTAATGTTGCTTTTGAGCAAGTTGAAATTTTAGAATACAGAACACATTACGAAAACGGTTCTATTTTTACCCATCAAAATGGAGATAATTATGCACTAGCGATACTAAATGCAATTACAGAAGAAAGCTCTTTTAAAGTTTCTAAATTCATAAAAAAGACTAAAAATCTTAGTATTAAGAACATTCAAGATGAATTAGAAAATCATTATTTAAAATGTTACATAACTGGTACTTCTAGTGAATATGTTAAATGGGAAAGTGGAGATTTAGGAACCGCTTTTTTACAAGTAGATGAAGACAAAAAAACAATCACTCCTTGTTTTATCAATTTAACAGCAAAAGAAAGATCATAACCCTTTCACAAAATTTAAAATCTGCTGATCAAAACTTGATTTATGATTTAGAAAACAAGTTTCAATAGGCAAGTAATACAATTCAGAAATTTCGTTTTCTAAACGGACATAGTCCTTTTCTGTTGTTATTATTTTACTGTGCTTTGCTTTTTCTTTAATAGTAGTTAACTCTTCTTCTGTAAAATGATGATGATCTGGAAAATCTAAATGCTCAAATGTAGCTCCCAAACTTTCTAAATAAGCTACTAAAGGTTTGGGCTTTGCTATTCCTGTAATTAAAACTAGCTTATTTTCAATAAATTGATTCAAAGCTATTTCTTTAAAACCTAAAACATTAGCTCCATAACCAATTTTGGTAAAATAAACTTGCTGATGCTTAGCCGGACGAACCCTTTTTATAATTTTGGTTTGCTCTTTTTCTGATAAATGCTCAGGACACTTAGTTATTACAATGCTGTTTGCTCTATTTTTACCCCACCATAATTCACGTAAATTCCCTGTAGGCATCATAAAATCATTGTAAAATAAGCTATCGTAAGAACTTAATAAAATTTGATAGCCTGCTTTAATTTTTCTGTGTTGGTAAGCATCATCCAACAAAACCACATCGGTATTGGGTTGTAACACTTTTAGTTGTTTAACTCCTTCCACCCTATTTCCATCAACTGCTACATGTATTTTATGAAATTTTTGATGGTATTGAAAAGGTTCATCACCTAAATCTAACACTGTAGATTCAGAATTTCCTAATACAAAACCTTTACTTTTTCTTTTATAACCTCTACTTAAAACGGCTACCGAATAATTATTTTGTAATAAACGAATTAAATATTCTATTTGAGGAGTTTTACCTGTCCCCCCCACACTTAGGTTACCTACTGTAATTAAAGGAAGATCAAATTTGGTAGCAGTCAACCATCCAAAATCATACAGTAAATTCCTAACAGATACAATAACTCCATAGAGCACCGAAAAAGGAAATAAAAGAACTCTTAGTATTGTAATGAAACGCATGGTCTTATTTAGGAATGAATAGTGCATTCAAAACTAAAACAATTCCGTTCTACAAACAACAAATAGAACAAAATCTGTATTTTTGAGTATGAAAATTAAAGATATTACTAGCTATATAGAAAAATTAGCTCCTTTGGCTTATGCAGAGGATTTTGACAACGTTGGGCTTTTGGTAGGAAACTATGCTACAGAGGTTACTGGAGTTTTAGTAACCCTAGATACATTAGAAGAAACCGTAGACCAAGCTATTAAAGAAAATTGCAATTTAATTGTTAGTTTTCATCCTATTGTTTTTGCTGGATTAAAAAAATTTAACGGTTCTAATTATGTAGAACGAGTGGTAATGAAAGCCATTAAGAACGATATTGCTATTTATGCAACCCACACAGCTCTTGACAACTCTTTTAACGGAGTTAGTGCTAAAATGTGTGAAGTATTACATCTAAAAAATAAAGAGGTCTTAATTCCGCAAAAAGGAACTATTAAAAAACTGATTACTTTTGTTCCTACTGATAAGGCTTCTAAAATTAGAGAAGCACTTTATAATGCTGGAGCAGGAAGTATAGGAAACTATAGCAACTGTAGTTTTAATACAGAAGGTATTGGAACTTTTAAAGGAAATGATGATTCTAATCCTGTTGTTGGAACAAAAGGAGTTTTACAAGAAGAACAAGAAACGCAGATAGGGATTACATTTTCTAAACACTTAGAAAGTGAAATTCTTTCCGCATTGATCAAAACACATCCGTACGAAGAAGTTGCATACGAAATAACAACTTTAGAAAATGTGAATCAACATATAGGAATTGGAATGATTGGAGAATTAGAAACTCCCCTGAATACCTTCGATTTTTTAAGTTACGTAAAACTAAATATGAATACAGAATGTATTAGACATTCAAAACCGTTACAGAAAAATATACAAAAGGTAGCTGTGTTAGGAGGTTCTGGTAGTTTTGGTATTAATGCAGCCATAGCTAAGGGAGCAGATGCTTATATTACGGCAGATTTTAAGTATCATGAGTTTTACAAAGCAGAGGGTAAACTATTAATTACGGATATTGGACATTATGAAAGTGAACAATTTACAAAAAACTTATTAGTTGATTATCTTAAGGAAAAATTTCGTAATTTTGCAATCATTTTATCGAATAAAAGTACAAACCCAATATATTACTCATAGTTATTATGGCAGTTAAACAAGAAGTATCTGTAGAAGACAAGTTAAGAGCTTTATATAATTTACAATTAATTGACTCTAGAATTGACGAAATCAAAAGCGTTCAAGGAGAGTTACCTTTAGAAATAGAAGATTTAGAAAGTGAAATTAGTGGGTTAACAGCTCGTATTGAAAAGTTAAACCAAGATGTTACTAACTTTCAAACTGAAGTTGCTAATAGAAAAATTAGTATTGACGAATCTAAAGAGTTAGTTAAAAAATATACAGAACAACAAAAATCTGTTCGTAACAACCGTGAATTTGATTCTTTAACTAAAGAAGCTGAATTTCAAGAATTAGAAATTGAACTTTCTGAAAAAAGAATTAAAGAAGCGTACGCTAGAATTGAGCAAAAAAAGGAAATAGTTGCTAAAACTACTGAAAAATTAAACTCTCAACAAAGCCATTTAGATCATAAAAAATCTGAATTAGATGCTATTTTAAAGGAAACTGAAAATGAGCAAAATGAGTTAAAGGAATTATCTGATAAGATGGCTGAGAAAATCGACAATCACTTATTAGTAGCATACAGAAGAATTAGAAATAGCGTTAAAAACGGTTTAGCTGTTGTTGCTATTGAAAGAGGTGCTTCTGGAGGTTCTTACTTTACCATTCCACCACAGGTTCAAATTGAAATTGCTAGTCGTAAGAAAATTACTATTGATGAATATTCTGGTCGTATTTTAGTAGATGCTGCTTTAGCAGAAGAAGAAAGAGAAAAATTAGCTGCTTTCTTAAAATAAGAAAAACGTTATAATCTATAAAAAAGCCTCATTAAGTATATACTTAATGAGGCTTTTTAGTTTACAATACTTAAATGGCTCAATCACAAAAGTTGTGTGTGAATTAGGATAGTTTTAGTTTTGAGGTTTAAATTTATTCGTATTGGAACTTACTTTAGACCTTTTAAAACTTAT